>CAJXJK010000010.1 GCA_913054135.1 uncultured Flavobacteriales bacterium
CAATGTCTGATAAGAGATATAAAGAACGAGGTCACGTGACAGTATTGAAATAAGACAAAAAGGAAAGCGATTTTAGCTTTCCTTTTTTTTGATCTCGCTTTGCCATTTCACGGCCATTTTTGCATTTTCTTCTTCTATAATAGCAATATACCTTTCCCAATCAAGGGCTAGTTGTCCTTTTAATACTCTTGGAAACTTATGTTGTGATCCGTACTTGTCTATTAGTTTTAGAAAGTCATAGAATACAGAAGTAGGAAGAACTTCAATCTCCATCAATTTGAGTGTAAATAGTCGTTCTACTTTGTAGTCTGCATTTAACTCACAGAGCTTTTCATCAAGCTCATGTTTTAGACTTACCGAATTTATTGGAGAGTTGCTCGCGATATACCATTTGTGGTAGAAATTCCCGTCTTCGAATGTGCCGCCAACAACTGCAAATTCGTCTATTCGCAAATTTTTCTCATATGCAATCGAGGATATGGCTTCAGTCATATTGTCAACTGAAAGATGTTCTCCGCAAAGGCTTAAGAAGTGCTTGGTTCTGCCGGTAATTTTAAAAGAGAGGTCTTTTAAGTTTGTAAATTGAATGGTATCGCCTAGTAAATATCTAAAAGCACCACTATTAGTTGTAATAAGAAGTGCGTAGGTCGTGTTTTCTTTCACCTCTGAGATGGTCAGTGCTGAATTATATTCCCGAAGGTTTCCATCCTTATCGAAATGATCCAAATTGAAAGGGATGAATTCATAATACGTTCCATCTTTAATGTTCAATTTAAGCTGAGTTGATGTGCTTGATTGATATCCAAAAAATCCTTCAGAAGCCAAGTAGGTGTCAAGATAGATGACTTTCTCATTGAACAAACGATTAAAGGAGTTGATGTATGGGTCAAATTGAACTCCACCATGAATGTAAAAACGTATGTTAGGCCAAATTTCGAATATAGAATTTAGCTGGTACCGATCAAGGATTTTGTTAATTAGAATTTGAACCCATGAAGGCACTCCACAAATAATCCCAATGTCCCACTTAGGTGCCATATCAACAATGCGATTCAGTTTTTCATCCCAATCAGCAATGGCCCTGATCTTCTTAGATGGTTTTGTAAATGGGTTAAGCCATGACGGAACCTTGCCAGTTAATATTCCTGATAGATCGCCTTCAAATTGAGTATTCACTTTCGTTAGGTTGGTACTTCCACCTACGAATAACACCTCTTTTTCGAAGAAAGAGACAGGAAGTTTTAATTCACTCAAAGAGCTTAACTGTCTCATGCATGTTTTACGAATACTTTTGACCATCTCGTCAGAAACCGGAATTCTTTTACTTGATGCATTAGTGGTTCCTGATGTTAGTGCAAAGTTGGAAATTTTTCCAGGCCAAGAAACGTCTGAAACTCCATTTAACGTTTTGTGCCAGTACTTTTTGTACATGTAATCGTACTGAAAAATCGGAACGCTTTTAGCGAAATAATTCTCTAATTGATTCGATTTATAAAAATTTTGAAAGTTGTGATCTTTACCGAATTCAGTTTGTTTGGAGTAGCTCAGAATATCTTTGAGAACTCTTTGTTGAATTGCTTGATGGCTTTCCGATTCAAGATTTTTTGTATTCTGTTTATGTGCAAATTGAGTAGCACCTTTAACAATTGGTCCAACAATCATTCTGGATAGTTTAATTTTCAATCCAAATGTATGTCACCTATGTTATTCTAATCAATTCTATTGAATATCAAAATGTTAAGAGAAGTGAACAAATTGTTACGAGCGCTAGCTAACGTTTTTTCTTTTTACGTTTCTTCTTTTTCTCCTCTTCGTTAGAGTCGATAAGCTTTTGCCAATCATTTGAGCCATCATCTGTGTATTGTATGGTCTCTTTATATTCACCTTTGTCTACGATTGCTCTTTCTACAGGAACAGAAATATAGTTTTCAATCGCTTCTAGCAATTCTTTTTCTTCCTTTGCACAAAATGCAAGTGCCTTTCCACGATCTCTTCCTCGCCCTGTTCGTCCAACTCTATGAACATAATTCTCTGCTAATTCAGGAAGGTCATAATTCACCACAAAATCAATATTCGGAATATCGATCCCTCTCGCAGTGACGTCAGTAGCGATTAGAATTTTATTGTTACCCTTTTTAAAGTTAGCAAGCACATCTTCACGTTCTCTTTGTTCCTTATCTCCATGAATAGTATCGCTTGAAACGGCAACTCTCGCCATTGCAGCCTTTACTCTTTCAGCTCTAACTTTTGTTCTAACAAAAACCAAAAACTTTAAGTCCTCATTCTCTTTGATCAAACGTTCTAGAAAAAATCGCTTGTCATCCATTTCAACAAATGCCACTGAGTGTGCAACATTTTTTGAAACAGGGTCTTTAGGAGATATTTGAATTCTAATGGCATTACGAACAAGAGAATAAGCTAGTTTCTTAATCTTCTTATCAATAGTCGCAGAAAAGAATAGTGTTTGTCTATTTTTTGGAAGATACTTTATCAAATCTTCAATGTCTTTATAAAAACCGAGGTCTAACATGTGGTCAGCCTCATCAAGAATTAATGTTTGAATCTTATCCATTTTCAGAAAACCTTGACTTGCCAAATCAAACATTCTTCCCGGGGTTGTGACAATAATGTCTACACCTCTTATAAGTGCGTCAATTTGATCATCTTGTTCAACTCCGCCGTAGATACACTGAGTTCTTATTCTTGTGTTTCGACATAAAGAATGAAACACTTCAGTTATTTGTATTGCCAATTCTCTAGTTGGAACCATTACAATAACCCTTGGTACAGTTTCTTTCGTTTTTTTCTTGGCGAATTGTAGTTTATCGATAATAGGAATAGCAAAAGCCGCCGTTTTTCCGGTACCTGTTTGGGCAATTGCCAATAGGTCTTCCCCTTTTTGAATATGTGGGATACATTTGAATTGAATATCAGTGGGTCTTTTGAACCCCATGTTATGAAGGTTATCCTTCAGTTGGTCTGATATTCTATAGTCGTCAAATCTCATTCTAAGTGCAAAGATAGTCAAGGTCAAAGAACTTCTAATTTAAATGACCTAATAACAACATTCAGTTAACATCTCTAGAACTCAATCCACCTAACTTTGATCCAACGATTAAAGCCAACGGGCTATCGAGTTTCTTAATCGGCATTTTTGCTGGTAGATTTTTTCATGTAAGATACCTCTCATCCCCTGAGAGGTATTTCTTTTTATCATAACTTTGCATCATAGATGTCTGATGAAATTGTAAATAAAGTAGCTAAAGCCCAAATTGAACAAATTGATTTGAAAGATTTCCTCTTTAAGGGTGAAATCAAAGAAATTGATTTAAAAGATCAATTATGGAATGAGTTAGTATTGAAAGAATCTGATTTTCGCGCTTGGGTTAAAGAACATGATTGGGATTCTTATTCAGATCAAGTAGTGTGCGTCTTCTGTTCGGCTGATGCAATAGTTCCTGCCTGGGCCTTTATGTTGGTGACCGCCGAACTAAAGGATCCTAAAAAAGTAGTTTTCGGTTCGAAAAAAGACGCAGACAAACAATTGTTTTTTGAAGCTATTGCAAATTGGGATGTATCCGATCTAACAGACAAGCGAGTTATGGTGAAGGGTTGCTCAGATATTCCTGAACCTAATCAGGCATACGTTGAATTCACGGCGAAACTTTTACCAGTTGTGAAGAGTTTGATGTTCGGTGAGCCTTGTTCGGCTGTTCCGGTCTACAAAAAAAGATAACTACTTAATCACTGTAACGTGACCATGGTATTCTTTGAGGTCGGCCTCATTATCAAGTGGAGCTCCAATGATTTTCCAAACATAGACACCATCTTGTACAATAACATCTTGATAAGTTCCATCCCATCCTTGTTCTAAGTCTTCTGTCTGAAAAATGAGTTCGCCCCATCTATTGAAGATGTATAGTTGATACCAATCAGGGTGGAAGTAGTTCGCCACTGGTTTGAAAATGGTATTGTCTGAATAACCATCTAATATGATAGTGTTCGGAACGAATAAGAATAATTCATTGCTTATTTCAATTGGTCCACAAGTGGTATCTGTACATCCATAATCATTTTCAGCAACCAAACAAACGGTAATTGCACTTTCAGTTGGCAAGTTGATGAGACTCATTGTTGCATCATTTGTAGTAACTGTATCGCCTAACAAAAACCATTGGCTCATAGTATAATTAGTTGAGTTATTAATCAAGTCTACTTCCGTATCATAAATTGTTAAGTCGGATGGACTGACCGTAAAGTTGGCTTCAGGTAATCCGAATATTTGAATTGGATTAATGAATGAAGTATCAACAGGACATCCATTTGCTGAAGTGAAATTCAAGTTAATATTCCCAAATCCAGGGTCAGAATAAGTAATGTACAGATTATTGAAAGTCGCAGAATCAATTACTCCATAAGACGTATCCCAGAATAAATCAGAACCAATTTCAGCCAAATTAACTCCAATTGTATAGTTCACTTGGAAAGGAGGGCATCCACCAGTTACACCTGGTGTAAGAGTAATAATTGGGTCAGGGAATATACTTACATGAATAGTGTCAGATGTTGTGAGATTACATTCATCAGTAACATCAATGTAGAATGTCGTGGATGTTCCTGGAGAAGGATAAATATATGGGATTGTATCGCCGGTATTCCATAAGTAGCTGTAATCTTCTAATTGATCAGTAGCTAAAGAAGAAAGTATTAGCGGTTCATTTGGACAAATAATTGTATCGTTCGAAGTAATCAATACAGGAGCTGGAGCGACATCAACAACCATTGTGTCTGATTGAACCATACATCCATTTGCATCTGTCACAGTAGCATAAAAAATAGTGTCCACCAAAATAGGTTCAAATATCAATTCATCAGTTGACTGCCCATTATTTATGTCAAAAATATAAGGCTGTGTACCTCCGGTTGCAACAACAGAAAAGTAGACAGAGTCACCCAAACAGATGTAAGTGTCTGGTGTTACAAAGGCTTGCATAGGTTGTGGGGTCGGAACAAATACTTGCATACTATCGCCAGGACAACCATTAGCATCTTGAACATAGGCCCAATAAGTATCAGAAGGTAGGCCCGTATAATTTGTATTTGCTGTAAATGGTCCACCATTTAAAGAATAGAATCCTGCATTCGCACTATAGATATCTACAATTCCGTCTGAATCTCCAAAACAGCTTACACCTTGAGCAAGAACGCTATCAATGTTAGCTTCAATTGGTTCATTCACCACAAAATTCAATGAATCAAGTGTACAGTTATTGTCGTCAGTCACAATTAATGAATAGGTGCCGTCACATACATTCGTAGCAACTGCATCAGAGTTTCCTGCAATTCCGCCACTCCATGAGTAGCTATAAGTACCTCCAATTGGACCTCCAATAACGTTTGGAGTAATTACACCATCACATAATCCATAACAACTGGCGTCTTGAATAACGAAAGGATCGAAAGCTAACACATCAGGCTCAGTGATATTCTGAATCATTGTCATTTGACAACCATTGGCATCAGTTACCATAATATCATAGGCTCCTGCCGAAAGACCGTTAAATTCACCTACACCTTGAGATGTGACACCATTATCAATACTAAATTCAAACGGAATCGTTCCACCTGTCGCAGATAGCGAAATCTCACCACTTAAATCTTCAAAGCAAAGAAGATCTTGAGGAGTTGAGAGAATTACAATTTGATCAGGCTCAGTTAAATCAACCATAGAACTTGTGATACATCCATTTCCATCTTGAAGGAAGACAACATAAGAACCGTCAGTAAGACCAGTAAAATTATTTGAAACTTGGAAAGCCGGAGATCCATTGATTGCATACATATGAACCCCAACTCCACCTGAAGAAGTAACAGTAATAGTACCTTCATTTCCACCAAAACATAATGGATTTGTGAAGGCAACATTATCTATTTGTGGCTCAGGGTCGGCCAGTATCGTTACGGTAGAATCAATTTGACAAAGGTTATTGTCCTGTAGCACTAAATCATAATCTCCCGGAGCTAATCCTACAAAGTTATTTGATGCTTGGAAGGTTGAGCCTCCATCTATACTATAGTCATAGGTTGGTGTTCCGTTGGCTGCAACAATTGAAAGGTCGGCATTGTTGTTACCACAAGTTGCAACAGATGTCACAATATCCATACTGAGTTCAGTTGGTTCATTTACACATTCATTAATAGTCAGATTACAACCATTATCATCTTCTAAATAAACATCATAACATCCGGCAATTAGATCTGTCAAAATGTTAGATGATTGCTGAGTTATACCTCCGTCACTAGAGTAGATATAAGGAGGTGTTCCTCCTGAGGGTGCAACAGTAATTGATCCTTCGTCAGATCCAAAACATTGAGTGTTGACTATTGCATTCACCATGTCTAATACTAATGGTTCAGTTAGTGTTTGCGTGGTATCGAAAGTACATCCTAAATCATCAGTTACTGCAATGTTATGCACTCCCGCATCCAAATTCAAAAATACTCCAGTAGTGTTAGTTGCGACTAAAGTATATTCATAAGGTGCAGTTGCGCCATTAGCCCCAATTTGTATGAAACCAGTTCCGTCTCCGTTGCAGGCCAAATTGCTTGGGTTGATTAGTGCAGACCAAGGCGCAGGCTCAACAAGGGTCACTTGAATTGCACCCAAACATCCAACTCCGTCTTGCACTACCAAGTCATAATCTCCTGATGTGAGTCCTGTAAATGTTGTTGTCGCAAAGAAATTGATTCCGCCGTCTATTGAGTAAGTATAGTTTCCGTCTCCACCAGTAATATTTGAAAAATTAATTTCACCATCTGCTCCATCAGGGCAAGTAATGTTTGTGAGGGTGTTGTCGAAAATAACAGAATCAGGTTGAGTAATATTAATTTCTTGGATGCTAACGCAAAGACCATTATCCACAACAGTAACATAATGCTGTCCCGCACATAGCCCAAAGAAAGATCCATTACCCTGAGAACCTCCTGTATTTATTGAGTAGTTGAATGGAGGAGTACCGTTAGTTTGTGATATTTGGGCACCACCATTACATGAGTTGAAACAAGTAGCAGGAAATTGAAAATCAATTTGAGTGGTCATTATATTATCAGATAATGCCGAGAAAGTAGAATCAAAGCAGCCATTATCATCTTCAACCACTAGATTGTATAATCCTGAAAACAATGAACCGAAGAAGCCATTCCCAACTTGAGTTGTTATACCTCCATCAATCGAATACACATATGGTGCTAGACCACCACTTGCAATGATTTCAAAAGATCCATCATTGGCTCCACAATTTGACGGGTTATTCGCAACAAATGTAAAGTCAAATGGTGGTGGGTCAATAATAGAAATCAGCTCTGTGAATTCGCAACCATTGTCGTCTTGAATCACGACATTATAATCCCCCGCCATAAGGCCAGTAATTGGAGAAGCTCCTGTAAATGCTGTTCCATTATCAACACTGAATTGATATGCTGGAGTTCCGCCGGACGGAGCAAATGAGATCTCACCTCCAGGAGTTTGATGACATAAAGGATCAACAGTTCCTTGGACAGATGACAATGCTGTTGGCTCGGTGATTACTTCAACTGAATTTGCCAAACAACCATTTGCATCTTTAACCACTACACTGATGTTACCATCACACAAACCTGTCAAGGTTGGAAATAATGAAAAGGTAACTCCGTTATCGTCACTGTACTCATAAGGGGGATTTGCACCACTCGCCACAATATCGATTTCTCCGTCACAAATGTCAAAACAACTGGCATTTGAAACAGTAGTATTGTATGATAAAACTGTTGGTTGGTCTATCACGAAATCAACTGAACCAGTGCAGCCATTTGCATCCGTGACCACAACTGTATGGTTGCCTGCCCCAACTGAAGGGAAGCTGTTTGACGGTTGATTTGGCCCAGCATTTAAACTATATTCTAAAGGTGCAGTTCCGAAATTTACTCCAATAATAACCGAACCATTAAGTCCACCAAAACAGGTAACATCATTTAAAACATCAACGAATGGATCTGGTGAAGGTTCGTCAATAATATCAAGTACAATGGATGCTGTGCATCCGTTTGCGTCAGTTACATCAATTGTATAGTTACCTTGATCTAAATTTGAGAATAATCCTGAGGCCTGTCCCGGAGCAGCATTAAGTGAATATGAAAATGGTGCTGTTCCGCCAATTGCATCAACTTCTATTTCACCATTGTCTAACGAACAAGTTTCATTTGTTAATGATATTTGAACTAATTGAAGTACGTCTGGCTCAAAAATAGTGTTCGGAAATACTGCCTGACAATTATTGACATCTGTAATCGTTATTACAGCCGCTCCTGTACAAAGCCCTGAATATGTGTCAGAAACTTGACTTGGAGCGCCACCTAATGAATAATTATAGGGAATGGTTCCTCCTGTTGTGTTTGCTTGAATTTGCCCATCACATAAACCATTACAACTAACAGAGTCGATAGTGAATGTGGCATCTAGCAAATCAGGTTGATTCAAGACAATGGTCGTGTCGAATATACAATCAGGACCAAAACTTAATTGCACGTCATAGTTGCTAGCTCCAATAGTATTAAAACTGCCGGTTGCTTGACTTGATGTTCCTCCATCAATACTATAATCTGTAGCGTAAATATCTGTAATCAAAATAGAACCATCAGTTAAGCCAAAACATGTTGGGTCGGCCAAAATAAAATCTGGATCAATAGAACAACACTCAGAGGTTGTCATTGGCTGCACGTTAACTGTTACAATTGTAGAATCTATACAGACACTTCCGCCCTCAATGAAGTAAGTGTAATGATAAACTCCTGGCAATAATGAACTAACTGCAATTGAGTCTCCAAATAAGGCTCCAGAGTTGTCTGTATCTTCCCAATATCCTCCAGGATCGGATGTTCCGATTAGAAGATTTGGTAGTGCAATGTCTGCTGTATCGGCGCAGGCTGAAATCGAGTCGCCAACACCTATTTCAATATCTTGAATGTTCGTGAACACTAATGTGGACATTTCGCAGATGGTATCGGGAGCAGCTCCACAGCAATCCAAGATTTTGCAAACAGTGAGGTCTAAAGTATCAGGCCCGGTTGTGGTAAGATCTCTGGTATAAGTAAAGAATAGAGAGTCGGCATTGAAGCCATCAATGGTCACCATTCCTCCTAAAGATGGATCATGAAACTCGGCTGAAACATCTATGTAAGGACCTTCAATTGAGTAGGTCGTGAAGGTACTTGATTCACTTTCACAAACTATAAATGATGTAGTGTCCCCTTGATCAACTTGAACAAATTGTGAAAATCCGGTAAAGTAACCGGCTGATCCCCTTGGCCCTTGAAGAGTCAATAATGCTACATTAATTATACTGTCAGATTCTACTACAAAATCTCCAGTTCCGCCCGGAATTTTATAGGTCAACCAGCAGCTATTTCCAGGTACTGTGAGTCCGCCAGTCAATGGTGTAGCAGATCCGTTAACCCATACACTTGCGTTTGCTCTGGCAGTGATGCTCACTGTTGGCACTCCGATTAAATTAATTGAAGGGATAACTACTTTTTTAAATCCGTTACATCTTAAGGGCGGAATAAAATTCAAACTTGTAGCGGCCGGACTTGTTCCAGAAAGAGACTGGTACATGAATACTGGCTGTGATGTTTCTATATAAATATTGTCATTCGCAGAGTATGCTGTTTGCGGAAGATAGACGTATTCACCAGCATTTATATTTGCTACGGCTACAGGGTTTCCGTTCACGAAAATATCTGTATTGTCAACATCAGCGACAATTAACGGTCGCTCGGTATTTGCGTTTCCGTTTCCTTCTAAAAAAATGTATTCAGTACCTGTTAAGTTTGAAGGCACAATTTGATCAACACCAATGTCTCTCCAGTTACCATGTGCGCCTCCAAGCCAAGACCCAGTATTACATGCGATCGGTTTGTCAGAAGTAATGAGTGATCCGTTTACGTCATTAATGTTTCCTGTTGCTCCAGGCTCATCCAACCAAGCAGCAATTGTGTATGATTCTCCCGCATTCAAAACCACTACGATATCGTCAGAGGTGCCCGCCGTTACAGGTGTACCTCTAAAAATCACATTCGGCTTGAAATCAGAAAAAGTCACTGTAGTATTATCTTCAGAAGCCATCACTGAAATTTCACTTGCTTTCACATAAGGAATTCCGGTATTGTTAAAAATATGGCCAGATCTAAATCTTGTTCCCAGCCCGGTACTGGCACCTTTTGAGTTTAGGCTTAAACCTTGATAAGTTTGTGAATGTCTTAAGTTCGCATAAATTGGAGCTGTGGCATCAATGATAAATCCATCAGTCGGGTTCACAGTGTTTAATTCTGCAGTGTTAATCATTCCCGGAGCGGCATAACCTGTACCTAGAAGGTATGTTGAAGGAGCAACATCAGTAATTGTAACCGAATAAATAATTGTCCCTTGTCCATTTTTAACATCAACGTCAACAGGAGCTGTAGATGGTGTACTCAAAATCAAGTAGTGATTCTGAACATTTGTACGTCCGTAAAGAGGTGGTATATAGTGCTTTACATCCAGCTGCGCATAGCCAGTTGAGACCGATAGTAAGCAAAATACCGCGAGAATTAGGTTTTTCATAGGTTTCAGTACTATACAAAATAAGTACTTGGTTGGTATATTAGACGCTAAATTTGTTAATTGGTTGCTCTATATCGATTAAAATAAAGAAGTTAAGTGATGAGTAGACAAAATTTAAACGATAAAACTAGTTCAATAATGGTTCTTGAAAAAATGAACAGATTCAGAAATGATGTTGTCAATTGGTGTGAATTCAAAGTCAATTTTGTCGATTAATTTTTGGCTCGAATATTTGGTGATCTTCATTGAGCTTTTTGCTGTTTCTTTGGTTATGTTTTGTTTCTTTCTGAACAGAAAATGAAGAAAGCCTTCAATCCTCCATGCCAGGCCTGCCATCCATTTTTTCACTAAAATTGAAGGTGGTTTCACTTTAAATTCTTTAGCGATCATTTGAAATAAATCTTTGAAGTATAAATTCTCAGATGTCACTAAAAAACGCTCATTGTAAATTTTGTTTTCAGCCAATAAGATCATGGCTTTTGAAACATCTTTTACTCCAACAAAAGCGTTCATTCCGGGAGTATAAAATTTCAATCCTTTTTTAACGACTTTGAAAATACTCAATGAACTTTCGTTCCAATTTCCAGGTCCTAAGATTACACATGGATTGACAATTACACAATTCAAGCCTTCTTCAACCCCTCTCCAGACCTCAAGTTCGGCTGAATATTTTGTCACGGCATAATTAGAATTATCACTGCTATTCACCCATTTGTTATCTTCAGTATAAAATTCTTTGTTAGGATTTCTCCCGATTGCTGCAGTTGACGAAACGTAAATTAATTCATCAATTCCTTCGGCCAAACAACAATTAACAACATTGGCAGTACCATGCTTATTAATTTTCATCATCTTCTTGAAATCCCTTTTAGCAAAAGAAACCATTGCTGCACAGTGATAAACCGATTTGCAACCTATCATCCCATCACTCAATGAAGTGATATCTAGAACATCACCTTCAATCCATTCAATGCTTTCAAACATGGCCACGCCATTTTTTGGATTATAATGATTGAAGATTGATTTTACATGATGCATGCTTGAAGTGGCTCTTCTCAATGCTCTCACTTCTTCTCCTTTTGTAAGAAGGTCATAAATTACGTGAGAACCTAAGAGCCCTGTTGCACCTGTGATGAAAATCATGTTCAAATTTACATATTTAACAATTAGAAAAGCTTTAAGTTGAGCAGTCAATTAAGTCGCGGCATGTAAATTGTTATATTTGTTATCAAATAAATTGAAATGAAGAAAATATTTATGTTACTCGCCTTATTTGCGAGTGTGGCTGTTTTAGCTCAAGATAAATTGTCAGACGGGATTTATGCTGTCTTTAATACTTCTAAGGGAAAAGTTGTGGTTGACCTTGAGTTTGAAAAAGCTCCTATGACTTGTGCAAATTTTATTGCTCTAGCTGAAGGAAAACAAGAAGTTGATACAATTGAAATTGACGAACCATTTTTTGATGGATTAAAATTTCACAGAGTAATTAGTGATTTTATGATTCAAGGTGGTGACCCTTTGGGTAATGGATCTGGGAACCCTGGATACTTTTTCCCAGATGAATTTGACACTACTCTAATTCACGAAGGACCTGGTATTTTATCAATGGCTAATTCTGGACCTAATACAAATGGTTCACAATTCTTCATTACACACAAATCAACTCCTTGGTTAAATGGAAAACACTCTGTTTTTGGAAAAGTAGTTGAAGGAATTGATGTTGTAAATAAAATTGAGAAGGATGATGTGATGGAAAGTGTAGAGATTTTGCGAATCGGAAAAGCTGCAAAGAAGTTTAAGGCGTCCAAAGTATTTGCTGCAGAATTGGAAGAATTTAATGAGAAAGTAAAAGCAGAGAAACTTGCTAGAAATAAGAAGTTCAAAGAAGAAAATTCTGCGACTTATCCGAATGCTGAACAAACAGAATCTGGTCTTTTGTATATCCACACAAAAGTTGGAGACGGAGCTAAACCAGTTAAGGGAGATCAGGTTGAATTACATTATACAGGTTTCTTACCTGACGGCAAGAAGTTTGAATCATCTCATGATAGAGGAGAGGCCTTCAAGTTTGCTTATAAGGTTCAACCTGTTATGCCAGGTTGGGAAGAAGGAATTGCGTTGATGAAGGCAGGTGGAGAAATGAAAATAATTATGCCGCATTGGCTTGGGTTTGGAGCTCAAGGAAAAGGAGTTATTCCACCTAATGCTACATTAGTTTTTGACCTTGAATTATTGAGTGTTAAAAACATGGAAGAGGAAACGAAGAGAATTGCGAAAGAGTTTAAAGATGAGATGATCGCCGATTATCCTGATGCTAAGCAAACGAAATCTGGCTTAATGTATATCATAGAGAAAGAAGGAAATGGCGTGCATCCTTCAAATGGTCAAACTGTTGTTGTTCATTATACAGGAACATTGACAAATGGCGAAAAATTTGATTCTTCAAGAGATAGAGACGCACCATTTGAAACTCCAATAGGAGTAGGAAGAGTGATTAAAGGATGGGATGAAGGTATACCATTGGCTTCTCCAGGTGGAAAAATCAAATTGATTATTCCTTATTGGATGGCTTATGGACCTAATGCAAGACCAGGAATCCCTGCAAATTCTCACCTCATTTTTGAAGTTGAGATGTTAGAGATTAAGTAAGCTCAAACAAAAAACTATATTTAAGGTATGTTTCAGTTGAAAACATACCTTTTTTTATGCGCTCTAATCTCTATTTCGATTGGTTTTGCGCAAGGGAATAGCAAAGTGGATTCTTTAGAAAATGCAATTTTATCTAGCATATAATATGGATTCTAAATGTTAAATATCAGAAGAGCTAAATGAACAAATATAGATCTGACGGAGTCACAATTGGATCAACCATGACTGTAAGTTCTTTGTCAGAAGTTTTGTATCTTCCAGAAGACGGAACCAAAGGATCAGCAGATGTAATGATTCACAGTATTAAAGAATAATAAAAACTAAAACTATGGAACCTACTTGGGAAAACATAAAATCATTAATCGTTTCGCAAGAACAAGACGGAATGATGATCAAATTAAAGTTTCAAGCTGAAGGTCAAACAACACCTTTAGAGACAATGGCGGTAGTAACTCCCGACCAAGATGAAATAATGAAAAATGCAATGAAGCAAGCCGGAAAAGCTGCTGTCGTTAGTACAGGAATTAGTATGGCCTCTGGGGCACTTGGTGGCCTTGTTGGTGGAGTTGGAGGACAAGCTGTGAGAGCGGCAGGCTCAGCTGCGGGATCAGCTGCTGCATCAAAATCTATGAACATGGATAAGATCATGCAAACTGAACAAACGGATGAGAAAACTCAAGCTGCAATTGTTACTGCATTTGGCCATCTCTCAATGTATTACAAATGGGAAAATGACAAATGGGTGTATCAACAGCCAGGTGCATAAAAAAAGAAAATTGATTAGGAAAGGGCGATACTTATGGTGTCGCCTTTTTAGTTTAAATGAGCCTCTAAGTTTTTGAAGTATTCTTCAAATCTAGTGTTCTCAATTAGCTTAGGATCTCCGACCATTAAAATTGCCTCTGGGTTATTGTTTTCAATCCAAAATCTCAATGAAGAAATTGAAGCATTCATAGTACCGTTAATGTCAATCTCTTGAGTTGGTTTGTGATGCTTATCCATAGCATCTCTTAAGTCTTTATTCTCCCTTGAAATATTATGATCTGAATGCATGATAACTAAGGCAGAAACAACATCATACAAACTTTCTTTACCGTCAAAAACTTCAACTACAACTTTATTTTTGTTGCACCAATCAGCTATCGCAGATTCGAATGGCTCAGAGTTTCTCAGGATGATTTTTTTTAGAAGCATGTATCGTAATGTTTCGCTAAAAGCAGACGCAAATTTAAGTCCAATTTTTCATTGGACAGCTCAAAGTGTCGTTTTTTTATCAAAAAATTATTGAATCTGAAAAAAACACTCAAAGTGTTAACGAATTAGACTTTCTCTTTTGTGCTTGAAATAGCCCAGAGTGTAGTACTGAAACCCCAGTAAAACTGATGCCGTCAGCAAATGAACTGGCTGAGTGAAGGCAGGCATATTGGCATATGAAAATAAAACGCCTGTGATGAATTCAATTAATATTAAGCCTACAATTATTTTAATCGTTGGGATACCATATTTTGATTTATGATTCAAATAAAGTAAACCTACGTTGGCGGCAAGTAATACCCAAGAAAATGATCTGTGAAAAAGAAAATCACCTTCCATTTGGGAGATCCAAGATGATCTGTCTACCATGTCCTTGACCATAAAGTCAATTTCTTGTCTCACTTGAGCGCCCAAAATGATTTGAATAAAAGTCAGTGCAAGAGTAAAGTAAAAAAGATATTTAAAGCTCTTGGGTAACTGAAATGAATAAGATTTATCCTTAATTATTCTGATAATTTTAATGTGAATTCCGACAATTACCAGAGCTAAAAACATATGAAGTGTAATCGTCCACGGAACCAAATTGGTTGCAACTACAATCGAACCAAACCAACCTTCAATTCCCATTAAAATTAGATTGACAAAAGTTAAAATGAGAAGAGCTCTTTTCTTTCTATACCTGATAACTGTCCAAACAAACAGAATTAAAACCATGTTACCCGCAATGAAACCGACAAGCCTGTTGCCGTATTCAACCCAAGTTTTGCGAGCATTGAAGTCTTGTTCAATTAAAAGACTATCGTCATTCTTTAATTGTTCAGCAGTTTCACTGAATCCGATTGAAGTCAAGAATTTGGCGAACTTTTCAACCTTTTTAATTCTATATTCTCTGTAAGTGTCTTTGTAATCAACTGGTAATTGATCAGCTGAGGTAGGGGGAATATATTGATCAAAACACTTTGGCCAGTCAGGGCATCCCATCCCTGAACCTGAAGTTCTAACCACAGATCCAGCAATGATTACCAAATAAATAAAGGCCAAGGTAACCCATGAAAATCTAAGATATGCTCTGCTGAAATTCTGTTTCATGTCATTAATTGCTTCTGCAAAATTAACAGTTAACTGCTATGTTTTGTTCCTTATCCAATGAAATTGCCATTTATCCAAACAAGAGCTCACCGTTTATCAATAAACCAATTGAAATTGACCATTCGTAAAGATTCATTAGAATGAGATAAAAACTCAAGATAAATTTGACCCATAACCTTTTTCATGGGCAGAGGGATCTGCTGATTTATAGGGAGCTCTGAAATAACGGTTAGGTTGAGGAGCTCCCGCTTTTTTACAAAAGGATCTAGATTATAATCCATCAATTTCATTCGCTTCTTGTAGTAAAGAAACAAGAATATCTAAATCTCTTTCAACTTCTTCAATGGTATTAAAGGTTTTATAATATACCTGCTTTCTATTTCCTTTATTCAAGTACTTATTAGGTGTCATCTTGTTCGCATGACTAAATCCAAATTGCACTCCCTCAGAAGTCATTTCACCCCAAGCAACACTGCCTGGCCATATATAGCAAATGCTTCGCTTCTTATAAAAGGCTGGAATATTCCAACTCAGCTTAAACTTGACATCCGGTATAGTGTCTTCAATAATCTCTTTCAAAGTTTGAACAATGAGCTGCTCATTTGCTGGCAATGAATCAAAAAGTTCTACATAAGACTCAAATTTGAAGTCTTGCATTTTTTTACCTGCCTGCGCCATTGGCATCTGCAGTTTCTACACTTGCGCTTGCTTCATAATGTTGCTTAAGCATGTCGTCATATTGATCGGCGTAATGACCAACTCTTGTGATAATTGCAAAGGCTGCATCTTCGTCAAGTCCTTCACACTCTCTAATCATTTTAATCCAAGCCCAATCCTTAAACAATGCAAAGGCACATGAATATAAGCGGTCATTGAACGATAGTAAATCAAAATAAAAAGATTCCTTTTTGTCAGCTGGAACTTGCATTACCGGGCTCATTACCTGAAAATACGCTCTGCCTTCGCTTTCAATCATCCAGCAATCAATGTAAACCTTTGCACTCCCTTTCATAAGCGACCATTGTCCAGCATTTTGTCCTCTTGTTGTAGTCGGATCAATACCAAGTTTTCTTATACATGCCTCAATCATGTCATAAGAGTTTTGAATATTACTCATCTTGATTAATTTTTTAGTTCCTTCTAATCTAATGATTTATCTTCATTTTTTTATAGTCTAAACGATTAAGTGGAGCACTTCTTGCTAAAATTCTCTACCTTTAAAAGCAATAAACTCAGCACGCAAAAGTTTATTTAATATGAAAAGAACAGTTTTAACCATTATTTGTGTTTCGCTATTCAGCTTGGGTAGCCAAGCACAAGAAGACACACTAGAGCCGATTTCATTTGTTCAAAAGGGCCAGTTTTCTGCCGGAATGAGAACGACAACAAGTTTATTTGGACATGATAGAACTCCTGGATTAGGAGTTGGAGGTCAAATGAGATGGCAAATTTTTGATTACTTGAATACAGAATGGTTTGCCGATTGGATTACAATTGACTTGAGTGGAGCTGGAACTAGAAACAATGCTCACATTGGTTGGTCGGTGATGTTTTACCCAACAAGAACTGGTAGAATTATTCCTTATGCAATTGCAGGTCATTGTTTTGATTTTGCGAAAGTGACACCCTTGAGTACACCTTATTTAGATCGAAC
Organism: uncultured Flavobacteriales bacterium; assembly: GCA_913054135.1. Classification (GTDB taxonomy): domain Bacteria; phylum Bacteroidota; class Bacteroidia; order Flavobacteriales_D; family Crocinitomicaceae; genus Paracrocinitomix. The sequence continues at coordinate 17,283 of CAJXJK010000010.1, forward strand.
GGCTGATGTCGTGACTCGTTGGAGTTCTGCAATCCAAGGAGGTTTGGGGTCACATTTTTATTTGACTGACAGATTTGACTTAAGCTTATCGGCGCAATACATGTTGCATTTAGGAAATCATCTTGATTATGAAGTTCAACAAACTGGTGCTGGATATTATTTAGAAACCAATCATCACACAGGTGCCACTGAAGTAGGTTTAGAAGGTCACATTTTGATAACTGCAAGTATGAACTTTAAAATTGCTGACTTATGGTAAAAAGTAGATTACTTACAATAACAATCCTTCTATTCAGCTTGAATTCATTCAGCCAAGAAAAAGATTGGAAACTTAATGCCGCACTTTCTTTTGCTCCAGGTTTTTTAACTGAGAATACGCAAAGCATTCAGCTGCACGGCTACCTTGGTTTTTTGAAGGACAGGATTCATGTACGGGGTGATGGTTATTATTTTCTAGGAAATAAAGGTGACAGACCAAGATTTAACATGAACCATCAACTTTATTTTGGTGCATTTTATCATTTTTCAGATAAGGCATTTCAACCTTATGTTGGCTTTCAACCCGGAATTGCTTTAACACAATCATCAGAGTATGGCAGCTGGAATGAGGCCACTCAAGAGCTAGAATATAAAAAGGCAATTAACCCAGTGGGATCGCCTGCTGCGGGGTTTACTTATTATGGAGAAAAGCTCTTTTTTCTCTTTGCTGAAACCCGATATATTTTCGGAAAGCATAAAACAAACTCATATCCAGTTTTTTTGGATGAATGGCGTTTTTCTTTCGGACTCGGATTTGTTTTCTAAATAGTAAACTTTTGGCCCACTTTTTGCGTTTAATAGATGAGAACAACACTTCATCATTAATCTCTTGACTTTGAGGGCTTTTTGAGTAAATTTGTTAACCATTGTCACGAATTCTAGTCATAGCAATTGCATTACTAATGCATTTTGGTGCTTCTGCCTCTCATATTGTGGGCGGAGAGATCTATTATGACCAGCTTGGAGTGAGTCAATATCGCGTAACCGTAAAACTTTATAGAGATTGCCTTTCTGATGGAGCTGAGTATGATGCCAACCTTCCGATAACCGTATTTGATGGTAGCGGAAATCAAATTGACAATTTTACAATTCCTTTTCCTGGTTCAAATGTATTGCCACCAGCATTCTCAAATCCTTGTGTGACTATTCCTTCAGATATTTGTGTTGAAGAGGCCATCTATCAAAAAACGATAACATTACCACCTTCGGCTAATGGCTATACTTTATCTTATCAAAGATGTTGCAGAGGACCAAACGTAACGAACTTAACTGATCCGGGTGATCAAGGTTTAACATTGACAATTGACATCCCACCTACTATTGATAATAATAGTCCGAGATATAATAATTTCCCACCGCTACTTTTATGTGCGAACACTGAGTTGGTTTTTGATCATTCAGCAACTGACCCTGACGGAGATGTTTTAGAATACAGCTTATGTACTCCTTTTCAAGGCGGAACATCATTTGCTCCTGCGCCGAATCCTGCATCTGCACCACCTTATGCTGATGTAGTTTGGGCTGGTGGCGCATCTGCGACTAATCCGTTTATAACAGGTACAATTTCTCTTGACGCTAATACAGGATTAATGATTGCTGAACCGGGCCAACCAGGATTATTTGCTGTGGGAGTTTGTGTCTCAGAATACAGAAACGGCGTTCTAATTGGAGTGAATAAAAGAGACTTTTTGTTTAGAGTAATGAATTGTGAAGTGGAGCTTGAGGCTGAAATTACTCCTCAAAATGAACTCAATACTTTCGTTTCTTTTTGTCAAGGTTTAACCATTGATTTTGAAAATGAAAGCTGGGGTGGTGAAAATTATCTTTGGGACTTTGGTGTTGACGGAATCAATTCTGATATCTCAGCTGAGTTTGCACCATCATATACTTATCCAGGACCTGGAACTTATGAGGTAATGATGATTGTGAATCCGGGATGGCCCTGTACTGATACTGCTATAGGAACTTATATTGTGAATAATGAAATTGAGGCTAGTTTTGAAGTTCCTCCCGTGCAATGTGTGATTGGCAATTCGTATGATTTTGAAGGGGAAGGAACCTTCCCGGCCGTTGGCTCCACATTTGAATGGACATTTGATAATGCAGTTCCTGGTACCTCCACAGATCAAGACCCAACAGATATTGTTTTTCAAAGCCCAGGCTGGCATAATGTGAAGTTCAAAGTGATGTTTGATCAATGTGTGACACAGGTTAGTGAAATGGTCCAGGTTGCTGGTCCGCCAACAATTAATTTCGGAATTGCTGATGAATTAAGATGTGTGCCTTATACAGCTGAGTTCGTGAATTTATCACAAGCAGCTACGCCAATCATTTCACTTTGGAATTTAGGAGATGGAACAACATCTACTGAAACGCATCCAACACATGTTTATGATGAGGTAGGCACCTATACGGTTTCTTTAACCATTTGGACTGAAACTGGTTGTATTGATACACTAACTATGACAAGGCCAAACTTGATTGAAGTATTTCCAAGACCAACTGCTGGCTTTGTAGTATCACCTAATGAGCAAAATGAGTATGAAGCCAATTTCTTTTTTGAAGATGAATCATTTGATGGAGTAGAGAGCTGGTATAATTTCGGAGACGGAACAACATCCAGTCAAGATACGACTTGGCATTTTTACAATGAACCTGGAGTTTATCACCCTTGGCAAATAGTTTATAATGAGCACGGATGTTCTGACAGAGCTCAGGCTCAATTAACCGTGACACCAATTATTCCGATTATGGTGCCTAATGCTTTTACACCAAATGGTGACAGCTATAATGGAGTATTTCAACCGGTTCTTTATCAAGATCAGGTTTATGAATTACAGATTTATAATCGCTGGGGAGAACTCATCCATAAGTCAAAAGAATGGAATGCTAATTGGGATGGAAAATACCAAGGCGTTCTTGTTAAGGATGACGTCTATATATGGAAAGTTATCTATACAGATTTCAAAACAGAAGTTCCAGTTGAGGTTCAAGGGCATGTACTTTTGATGAAGTGATGAAAGTTCTGATCCTAATCTTTTCAGTATTAATAAGTTCAATTTCGTTGGCTCAACTTTGCCCTGGCCCTAACGGTCCAAATTTATTTCCTGAAGGAGATTTTGGTTCAGGAACAAGCAATATTCTTCAAACCGACCCTGGAATTGCACCAGGATACGGATATACAACAAGTCCTCCACCAGATGATGGTTTTTACTGCATTACAAATGACATTAGCGTATGGAGTTTTGGATGGAATTGGCATTTGCCTCAGGATAATAGTTCTGATCCAAATGGATATATGATGGTCGTCAATGCCAGTTATGAAGCCGGATTATTTTATGAATATGAAGTAGATGGTTTATGTGAGAATTCAACATATGTTTTTTCATGTGACATTTATAATCTTGCGGGAGATAATGATCATATTAAACCCAATGTTTCTTTTTTGATAGATGGTTCTGATAATTATAATACTGGCGACATTTCTTCTACCGGACAATGGGAAACATATGGATTTTTGTTCACGACTGGGGCTGGACAAACATCAGTGATCTTGTCTTTAATGAATAATGCAGATGGCGGATATGGGAATGACTTGGCCATTGATAATATTACTTTTAGTCAATGCGGCCCAGAAGCTATTTTGCCCGCTCAGGAAGACATGAGTTATTTTGAATCGTATTGTCAAGGGCTCGACATTCAATTTGATAATCTTTCATATGGCACATCAGTTTATGAATGGGATTTTGGAGTAGAAGACACTGATGATGATGTAGCAATTGGACTATTACCAAGCTATACTTATCCTGCGCCGGGCACTTATACTGTCATGCTGGTCGCAAATCCAGGAGCGGCGTGTACCGACACAACTTATGCTGATATTACAATCTATGAAGAAATTGAGGCATCTTTTTTAGCTCCTGAACCGCAATGTGTGAGTTCTAATAGTTTTGATTTCGTAGGCGAGGGTGTTTTCCCAGCTTCAGGAACCGCATTTCAATGGGATTTTGGAACAGATGCAAATCCCTCGAGCTCAAACATTCAGAATCCACAAGGGATAATTTACTCTAGTAGTGGAATTAAAGAAATCACTTTAACCATAAATTATGAAGAGTGTGATGCCTCCCAAAGTGAAGAAGTGTTTGTTGCTTCGCCTTCCACCATTAATTTTGGAGCTCCAGATGAATTAAGATGTATACCATATGAATTACAGTTTTCAAATTTCTCTGAATCGAGCACTGAAATGTTTTCATATTGGGATTTTGGTGATGGAAGTTCTTCCTTTGATTTGCATCCGTTCCACACATATCTCGATCCTGGAGTTTATGATGTAAGTTTAACCACTTGGACGACTTCGGGCTGTATCGACACTCTGACAATGGTAAGGCCCAATTTAATAATGGTTCATCCCAGACCAACGGCAGCTTTTTCAATTGAGCCAGATGAACAAATAGAGTTCAATCCTGAATTTGAATTTATCAATATGTCAACTGATGCCATTAGTTCACAAATTTTCTATTCTGATGGAAATTCAACTGCCGACGATTATTCAATTTATACTTATCAAAATCAAACTGGTGTTCTGGTTCCATGGCAAATTGTTTACAATGAGTTTGGTTGCTCTGATGTTGCTTATAATGCCCTAAAGATTATTCCTGTTCTGGATGTTATGGTTCCTAATAGTTTCACACCAAACGGAGACGCAATGAATAATGTATTTCAACCCGTTCTTTATCAAGATCAAGTTTATGAATTACAGATTTACAATCGCTGGGGAGAACTCATCCATAAGTCGAAAGAATGGAATTCTTTCTGGGATGGTTCATCTCAAGGGGTTATTGCTGAAGATGGCGTTTACATTTGGCGATTAATATATACAGATCTGCGAAGCGGAAACTTGACAGAATTAGAAGGTCATGTTCAGTTGATCAAGTAAACTTGCATTCTTGCTTCTTTGAAATATTGGAGTGTGATGAAGGTCTGAATGATCAAGAAGATTCTAAAAATTAGAAGGAGAACCAACCTTAAGCAACCCTCAATTCCTCTTGTTTCAATTCAGCAAATGACTTTTGCTTCAACTTACTTTTCACCCAATTGTGAAAGTCAAAGTATTCGAATACTATTTGCTCTTTCGGGTCTTTCTTCAGCTTAGCAAGCTCGGCCTCAATTGGCTCCAGCTTTTCTTGAATGTCAAATACATTAGTTGTTTTAGAGATTTGCGTGATCAGCTTCAAGAAGATTTCTTCAAACTTGTAAATACGATTTCTGTTCTTCAAATAACGCTTAGTTGAGGTAATAGCGTAAGGTAAAAAACGACTGTTATTCAACTCAAAGTGTAAGATGAGGTTAATCAATTGAGCAAAGCAAAAGATGTCTTTCTTTTGATCAATCTTAGCCTCGTTTAAAATTTTATTCATCCAGCTTAATGCCTGGTTGTAGTCTCCTAAACTCAGGTAAATAACTCCCACTTGAAAGTCAATATATGCCTTGCGCAGGCTACTTATGTGACCTTCGTATAATCTATAGCCTTCTTCAATTTGTGGTACTAAATCTAAAGCTGCTTTAAAGTCGCCTTTTTCGGCTAACAATGAAAGCTCAAGGCTATAAGTACTAGAGAAATATTTTATATCCAAGTCAATGTTTTTGCCTGGGTTAGAAAGAGCTTTTAACTTGCTCAGGTTTTCTTGAGCCAAGTCATACTTCTTTAATTTCGTTGATATGTAAATGAAGTTGGTTAATGAAGAGAAGTACAAATTTGGTTGCGATTTCATCATTACTGCATTCTCTTCAAAGAGATCTGTAATTGCTGCTAAGTGATAATGAGATAGAGATAAGTCATTCACTGAGAAGTAATAGGCACTTTGAATATGATGAAAAAGGTATTTGTTTTTTGTTCCGGCTTTATTGATATCAATCTCCTTCACTTGCTCTACCAAATCGTGAAGCTTTAGAGTGTCTTCTTCATCTCTAACTTTTCCGTTTTTATTGATCTCTTGAAACAACAAGCTTTTGATATTCCAAAGTTGATGATGACGAGCAATTTCGTCAACCACTTCTTTTTCCTCATCAAACATTTTCGTGATCTCAGTGGCCTTAACTTCAGTGTAAAGGTCGTTCTCAATTAGTTTCTTTTGCTTCTCTTTAATCTCCAAAAGCAAGTTGTAGTTTTCATGTTTACGCGCTTGCTTTTCAGCTGAGTGCAGAATCTTCTCCGATTGCTTGTATAAACCTTTGTTGTAAAGAATCTCAGCACTGTGTATTGATCTAAATATTTGTGCGTCAATTGAAGAAGTAGAATGAAATGTGTCTAGGCTTTTAAGAATGTTGGCATATAATCTAGCCTTCGTAATAGAGAATTTGTTTAGCAATGCTTGCCCTTTGAATTTTGCAAAGACATCTTCTTCGTCATACTCATCCATTTTGTCTAAAAAATCAAAGAGTTTGATGTAAGAATTCTCTTCACCAATGGTATGTCTTGATGAGAACACTTTGAAATACCTTTTCTCACTCTTGTTTAAGCTTTTGATCAGCTCATGTAAACTATTAGACGCTTTGTTAGACATATATAAAAATTGGGTTGTTCTTTCATCTTTAGTTGGGCTTCAAGATGTTTTTAGAACATGAATTACTACTTATTCTTCTTTCAATCTAAGACAAACAATTTGATTTGATTGACAGAAATGATATTAATGAGCATATAATCGATTGAATAGACATGTTTATTTATTTAACGGTAATTTTGAGTTAACAGTAATAATTGGTCCTGATTTTCAGCTGTTTGAGAACACTTTTATTTTCATGACATTACTGTGACAAAAGCAGAAAAGAGATTGACGATTTTTGCAACCCAATTGTTTTGAAACGGTTTAATGTCATAGCATTCACGCACCACACCATAGGTGTTGAAGAGATAGGAAAATTTCATCTTGAAGATGATCAAATCCAATCTAAAATGGAGCACCTCAAGTCTCAGCTAAATTTAGACGAGCTAATGTATGTTTCTACTTGTAACAGGGTAGAGTTCATTTTTGTTTCAACCTCAGAGCTTAATGACAGTTTTATTACGCACTTCTTAAATGAATTCAATGAAGACTGGGATCAGAAACACCTGAGCTTACTGGTTGAGAATTGTAAGTTATGGAATGGCATTAATGCTGTGAATCACCTAATAGAAGTAGCATCTTCTCTTGATTCAATGGTAATTGGTGAAAGGGAAATTATTACGCAAATGAAAGATGCCTTTGATCTTTCAAGAAAACTCAAACTTTCTGGTGACACGATAAGAATAGTCATGAGACAAGTGGTGCAAACTGCAAAAAAGGTTTATTCTGAAACGAACATTGCAACAAAGCCTGTATCTGTTGTTTCATTGGCATATCATGAGTTAAAGACGAGAGATTTAAGTGCTGATGCAAGAATATTGTTTGTTGGGGCAGGAGTGACCAATACGAATATGGGCCGTTTTTTATTGAAACACGGCTTCACAAATTTTACAGTTTTTAATCGATCATTAGAGCGAGCAGAATTGTTAGCAAATTTGGTAAAAGGTAAGGCTTTGACTTTAGATGAAATGCCAAACTTTACTGAAGGATTTGATTTATTAGTGTGTTGTACCGCCGCCAAGAATTCTGTTATTACGCCTTCGATTTATAAAGCTTTATTGGCAGGTGAAACTGACAATAAGATTGTAATCGATTTGGCAGTGCCAGCTGATTTGAGCAAAGAAGTGAAGAATGATTTTGAAGTTGACCACATCTCTGTTGAGCATCTGAAAACAATTTCAGAGAGTAATATCAAGGAAAGAAAAAAAGAACTCATTAAGGTTCGACAAATTATATACGAAGCGGTTGAAGAGTTTAAGCAAATCTTCAAAATGCGCCAAGTAGAAATTAAAATGCGCGAAATTCCTGAGCGTGTTAAAGAGATTAAGAAAAAAGCCATTGAAGAGGTTTTTAGTAAAGAGCTAGATGCTTTAGATGATGATTCGAGAGAGGTGGTAGATAAGATTCTAGATTATATGGAAAAGAAATACGTCAGTGTACCAATGATCATGGCAAAAAACATGATTGCAAAAAACGAAATTGAACACAATGAAGATTAGAATCGGATCAAGAGGAAGTGACCTTGCCTTGTGGCAAGCCAATTTCGTAAAAGATGAATTAACCAAGGCTGGTCATGAAGTTGAGATTAAGATCATCATTACAAGAGGTGATAAAATTCAAGATGTAAGCTTTGATAAAATTGAAGGCAAGGGATTCTTCACCAAAGAAATTGAAGAGAGCTTACTAAACAATGAAGTTGATTTGGCTGTTCATTCTCACAAAGACCTAGAAACATCTTCACCTGACGGATTAACAATTGGAGCAGTCTCATACCGAGAAAACCCTGCAGATGTTTTACTGATCAATAAGAACGCCGTTTCAGAAATCAATGTGTTAGATATTAAAGAAGGTGCTGTGATTGGTACGTCAAGCGCGAGACGTCAAACTCAATTGAGAAGATTACGACCAGATATTGAATTGAAAGATTTGAGAGGTAATGTACCTACAAGAGTGAATAAATTGAGAGATGGAGGATATGACGGAATCGTTTTAGCAGCTGCTGGTTTGAAAAGATTAGAATTAGATCTTTCTGATTTGAAGGTAGTTGAGTTGATTCCAACTGCATTTGTTCCGGCACCAGCTCAAGGTGTTTTGGGCTTACAGATTAGAGAAGGAGACAATGATGTTAAGGCGGCATTGAGCATCTTACATAATGATGAAGTTGCGAAGCAAATTGAAGTGGAGAGATTGGTTTTAAAAGGAATGGATGGCGGATGCCAATTACCTTTAGGAGTGTATTGCGTAAAATCTGAAGGTGACTTTGTCGTCTATACAAGTTATGCGAACAATAAGGACGGAGTAGCTGAGGTGAATTCGTTTAAATCAGCTGACCCAAAAAATTTAGTAGATACGATAGTACACGACTTAAAATATGAGTAGCGAGAAAAACATATTGGTTTCTCGAAATTTGAAAACGGATTCGCCTTTGCGAATTTGGGCTCAAGAAAAAGGACATTCTCTGATTGAACTTCCGTTCATTAGAATTGACCCTGTAGTTGGTGTAGAAATTCCGGCTACTGATTGGGTATTTTTCTCTTCACCTAACGGCTTAGATATTTACTTTAAACATTATCCTTTATTGGCTCCGAAAATTGGCGTTTACGGTGAAGGCACAAATAGCCGACTCAAGCGATTGGGTATGGAGGCAAATTTTGTTGGAGATACGTCAAAAAATCCTGCTGAAATTGGAGAAGAATTTTTTAACTCTATATCTCCAAAAGATTCAGTATTGTTTCCGCAAAGTCAGTTATCTAAAAAGAGTATTGTCGGATTGAACAAGATGAACGACTGCATTCAAAAAGTTGTTTATGAAACGGCTCTTGAAGCCAGTGAAATTCATGAAGTTGATGTTGCAATCCTTTCTTCTCCTTCAAACATTGATGGCTATTTAATACAAAATGAAGTTAGAAATACAACCTTTATTGTATTGGGTGAAACTTCTAAAAATCACTTTAATTCTTTAGGATTAACTGATAGAATACATGTGCCTGAGTCGGCAAGTGAAGAAGCCGTTATTATTCTTCTTGATCGTTTGCTGAAGTAGTTTCTTCAGAGCTTTCTGCAGCTCCTTTTTCACCATACATCAATTGTTCTTCGTGCGCAGCTAATGCCGCTTCAGGAGTGGGCTTTTTAAAGAACTTCTTATAATTCAGAATAACCAATCCTACCCCGAGAGAAATCGCAAAGTCTGCGACATTCCAAATAGCTGCAAAGATTTCTTGACCACCTAATCCAAACGGCATCCAGCTAGGCCAGGTAGCCGTAAATTGAAACATGTCAACTACGCTTCCTAATAAAAATCCATTGGGTCTCAATTGAGGATTTCCAGTAGCATCAGTCACCCATTGATTATTTCCGTCAAGAGCCCAGTTCCAGGCGATATCAGGATCTAAAGGCCAAATAAAGTCGTAGAACATGCCGTCAATTAGGTTGCCGGCAGCACCCGCGAATATTAATCCAACAGACAAAACCATTCCCAAAGTGACATCTTTCTCTTTGAGTAATTTTTTGATGTAAAAGCCAATACCAACTATGGCAAGTATCCTGAAAATGGTGAGCGCATATTTTGCTAAAGCACCCGAACCAAGAGTGGTTCCGAAGGCCATTCCTCTATTCTCAATATAATAAAGTTGAAAAAAGCCGTCTACAACACTCATTTGTTCATGAGGTGCAAACTGCGTTTTCACTAATACTTTGACAATTTGGTCTAGAATTAGAATTCCAACTATGAGGAGAATGACTTTTTTTCCCAAAGCTAATTACCCTTGGGCGTTTTTAGCTTCAATACTTAAAGTAGCATGAGGCACTAATTTTAATCTTTGTTTCTGGATTAATTTACCAGTCACACGACAAATTCCGTACGTTTTGTTTTCAATTCTGATGAGCGCATTACTCAAGTTCACAATAAACTTTTCTTGTCTTACTGCAAGCTGTGCCATTTCTTCACGAGACATTGTCTCTGAACCATCTTCCATCATATTAAATGAACGTCCAGTATCATCAGTTCCGTGATCGTCACTGTGATCTAATTGTCCCTTTAATAATTTTAAATCTTCTTTCGCTTCAATCAATTTCTTATCGATAATATCACGAAACTCTTGTAAATCTTTATCTGAATATCTTGTTAACTCTGCCATGAGCTTTAATTTTTGAATGGAAACAAATATAATTCAATTAAACATAGGTTTTACGCCAAAATTAATTTTTAAAGAAAAAGTAACAAAAACGTTTTAAATGAATAATATCGGGACTTCTGGCTTATCTTTGTTTTTTAAATTTTATTAAAATGGACTTGATATCATCTCTAAATAAGCGTTACGCCTGCAAGAAATTTAATCCTAACAAAGTACTTTCTCAACTTCAAGTTGATGAGATTATTGAGGCAGGAAGATTGACAGCAACTTCATATGGTGCGCAATTGATGAAATTCGTCTTGGTTGAAGACAAGGAGTTGAGAGAAAAACTGGTGAACTGTTCTTTTGGTCAAAGACAAGTGGCAGATGCATCTCATTTGTTAGTCATTTGCCGTGAACGTGATATTGATTTATCTCACTTTGAAGATTATATTTCAAGGGTAGCTGAGGTTAGAGGAACCGAAATTGAAAAGTTGGACGGATTCAAGAATATGATGGCAAATTCTATTCTTACAAAATCAGAAGAAGATCAAGAAATCTGGATGAATAAGCAGTGCTATATCGCTTTAGGGAACCTCTTAACTGCATGTGCGATAATGGGGATTGATTCATGTCCTATGGAGGGCTTTTTGCCTGAAGAGTATGACGAAATCCTTGATTTAGAAAAGCAAAATTTAGCTTCAGTATTGGTATTACCAATTGGTTTTAGAGCAGATGACTGCCCAAATGCTTCAAATAAAAAAGTAAGAAGAAAGACCGAAGATTTTTTAGTTAAAATCTAAAGTACTACTAGCTTTTTCGTAATTGTAGCAGCTTCATTAGAAAGCTGCACGAAGTACAATCCTGACGGTAAGCCTTCAATTTTTTGCTGAGAATTGATTGTCATTTCTTTGACTAGTTTACCACTTTCAGTAAAGATTCTCAAGTAAGCACTTTCGTTTGGAATGTTCCCAATAACGATTGTTCCGTTTGATGGATTCGGATATACATTAAATTCAAATTCACCAACATCTGATATGCTAGCAGGATTGCCGCTAATTAAATCGATTCTCTCGTTTTCAAGAACTCCTCTCATTAAGTCAACTTGACCAAGAGTAAATGAGTTTTGACATGTCTCTGCCGAATAATCCATGTAGTTTTCAACCATATCAGGCAGATCTCCTAAAGTTGTAATGTTATCGGTACAAGTGTTTTTTGTGGTATCGCAATCTTGATTTGATTGGTCATCAGCATTTGGCGTGTCATCAATCCCGTCTTCTTCAGTGCAATCGCCATCTCCCCAAATATGTCTTAATCCTAAGTAGTGACCTACTTCGTGAACACAAGTTTTACCTTCAACATCTACCGGTCCACCACCTAAATCTAAAGTATTAGGGTTATTAGAACCAAAAGCTTCAAATTCTATCACAACACCATCACTTAAGTTATCTGCTGAACCTGGAGGCCAGTTCGGTAAATTATTTGGTGGACTCGCATATCCTAACAAAAATGGAGTACTAAAAAGCTGCATATTACAAACCCAGATATTTAAATATCGTGATTGATCCCAAGGGTCAATTCCGCCGTCGGCGTCACTTTTAACTCCTTCTGCCGGACTGCCGCCAACACCTAAGAATGATGTTTGAGTGGTATTGGTTCTTGTAATTCCTGTTGTAGGTTGTCCGCTTGGGTCAATTTGTGCTAATTGAAATTGAATATATGAATCACCAACAATGGTGGTGTAATCATCTCTCATGTTAACGGTATCGGCATTTGTTCTTCTGAAAGATTCGTTTAAAATGTCAATTTGATTGAAAACGACACTGTCATCTAAATTCTCCGAAGCATCATTGTACACTATATGAACTACTACCGGAATCGTATATACCGTTGATCGATCTGTACTTACAGATGTTTTTGCTCTTTGAAAAGACTCTTCAACCGAGTTTAAATAACCAGGAGTCAATTCTTCTTGATGAAGCATAGCTTCATGTGTATAGCATTTATGTACATTTTGTGCAGCTGCATTTAAAGATGTAAAAACTGCAATGAGGATTAGAATTCTATTCATGACAAAGGGATTTAATACAAACTAAATAAATTATGCACACATAACGATAAGGAGATTTATTAACGGTTGTAAATAAATTATAGGAGGTGATTTTTCTTGCCCCCATCAATTTATTGAAAGATTTCAATCGCGAACTCAGTCATGAAAAGTGAGCTATTTGAGGGTTACGAAGATGCCCTGCGTTCTCAGAATTTAAACAGTGTTAATCACTGAAAGTCATCAAAAAATAAGGGTGTTAAGAAAGGAAATAAGAGGTGTCAAAGATTTGAGAGAATTACTTTCTCATGAAAATTAATCTGTGATCACCTTTGGTTACAAATAGGGCGTCTGTTGCTGGGTCAAAAACGCACTTGATTTCAATTGTTTTGATTTCGTTTTTTGTCAAGGCTCCACTTCCTGAAATGCTTGAAGCTGTGATTCCGTCATCTGATTTGGTAGCAATGAACTGGTCACTTGGTTGAAAGTGGTTGTAATCGTAATAAGTTCCTAAAATGATTGTTGACTTATTTTCACCAGCCACAAATTCTATACGGCTCAATTTTTCATCTGCTAAAAAGACAGGAGCATCTTCTAAATCTCCAACGTATGCCCAAGTTCCGATCAAGGGATCACCTTCTTTAAGGGTTTCTTGAGAGTAAGAGCTCACACTCAATAGGGCAACAAACAAAAATACAATAGTCGTTTTCATACCCCCAATTTATGGATTTTATGTGACTTATGAAATAATAAGAATGACACTTTACTCATTTAGAGTAGATTGTGAAAAGATAAACAAATGACATTTTAGTCCATAAAAAAAGGGTCTACCATTTGGCAGACCCTTTTTGTAAATAAGCTTTTTGTTTATTGCAAGATTATTCTTGTAGGAATTTTGTAATCATTTCCTGTCAATTCAATAATGTAAATTCCTTTCGAAAGTCCATTCAAATCAAGTTTAATTTTTTCTTGATTAACAGAAGTTGATTGAATTAATTTACCATCTAATGAAAGGATATTAATGCTTGCATTAAGTGGGTTTCCTTCAATATCAATTGTTACCATTCCGTTAGTCGGATTAGGATAAACACTGTATGAAAAGTCAGCATCAGCAATTGATAATTGTGAATTCACAGTAACAACAAGTGTTTCAGTACATCCATTGGCATCAGCAACTTCAACTGTATAAGTTCCAGCAATTAATCCTGTTAAATCTTCAGTATCATCAGTGTCTCCTGTTCCGTCATTATCCCAATCATATGTGTATGGAGATGTTCCACCAGAAACCGTTAAATCAATTTCTCCATCACTCCCAGCCAGCTCATGAGTAATTACAGAGCTTAAAGTCATTCCAGCAGGATCAGTAAGCGTCACTGCCAATAAAGTAATACATCCTCCAGCATCCATTACTGATACATTGTAAGTTCCAGCACTTAAGGCAATCAAGTCTTCATTATCATCAAAATCTCCAGTTCCGTCTGTGTCCCAATCGTAAGTATAGGGTGCAGTCCCACCAGTAACAGTTACATCTATGGTTCCGTCAGCACCCCCATTACAAGTTGGGTCTACACTAACTCCTGTTACAGTTGCTGCGCCGATATTTACTAAAGTGACATTAACTGTGTCAGGACACATATTCGCATCTTGAACAATCAACTCAAAATCTCCAATGTCTAGGCCAGCTAAGTCTTCTGTGTCATCAAAATCACCCGTTCCATCATTGTCCCAGTCAAATGTATATGCCCCAGTACCCCCAGTCGTTTGAATGTCTATCGCACCATCAGTTCCTCCGCAAGTCACATCAGTTTGAGTTAATATTGTCGCGTCTATAGCAGTAGCCGGTTCGTTAATAGTGACTGTTCCGCCATCAGTACAACCATTATCATCCATTAATTGTCCAATATAGGTTCCAGCACCAATGTTTATTAAATCTTCAGTGTCATCAAAATCACCCGTTCCGTCATTGTCCCAATCATAGGTGTAAGGAGCGGTACCTCCAGTGACTGTAATGTCTATTGACCCTGTAGTGTCCCCAAAGCAAAGCACATCAACTTGTGTAGCAGCAACCGCTAAATCAGATGTTACAATTACATCAAATGTACATACAGAACCATTACTTGATCCGTCAGTTGCAGAATAAGTCACAGTTGTAGTTCCTAATGGGAAGGTATCGCCTGAATTGTGTGATGATACCATTATTACAGCACCACAGTTATCTGTTGCTGTAGGAGTTGTCCATGTCACTATAGCAGCACAACCAGCAGTATTTGTTGTCACAGAGATATCTGCTAAACAGTCAATAACTGGTGGAATGTTATCTTCAACGGTTACGTTAGAAACGCAAGAAGAAGAATTTCCAGATTCATCAGTAAATGTTGTGGTCACAGCAATTGTTGAACCTATATCAGAACAGTCAAAGGTAGCTGGGACAGTAGTTGCTGTTAAAGAACCACAGTTATCAGTTGAACCATTATCAGTTATAGCATTACCAACACCATTCACAGCTAAAACACCTCTTAAGCCACCAATTCCAGTAGCAATACTAATTGGTGTTCCGGTACCGTCACCTAAAGCCTTTCTAACTTCACCACTAGTGTTAGCCCAAAACAGCATCTCCGAATTTGGTTCATAGTCAATTCCGAAAGGGCTATTTTCACCAGAGTATATAGCTGTTAAAGTAGCGACTCCATCTAAACTTCCCATAAGTATTTCGTCATTTCCATAATTGGTTACCCATAATCTATTGTTGGCAGGATCAATATCAATTTGTCTTGGATCAGAAAGACCATCTGCGTTATCATATATTAGTGTGCCTCCTGTTCCATCAGGGTTTACAGAAAAAACTTCATCACTATTGTCTACGTAATAAACTTTGTCACCTATTGGATCATACGCTACCCCTCTAATTGCATTGTTTGAAGTTGCAATTTGAACAGCTGGTGCAATACCATTTAAATCGGCTGCATAAACACCATCATAAGAACTTGTGAAAAAGTACCTGTTATTTGTGGCGTCAACAGCAACATCATGAGTTGAGTTAAATGTGCTTGAATTTCCTAAGTTAGAGAGCAATCCACTTTGAAGATCACCTTTTTTTATGTTTTGTGATTGTCCACCACCGAAAAAGATTTCTCCAGCTTCATAGTCCATACCAATCGCATGCGATCCTGTACTTGGGAAAACTGTTGTTGGAGAATTTCCATCTTGAGTAATCGAAGAAATACTACCCGATTGAACAGTTGAATAAAAAACTAGGTTTTCAAATATAATTCCATTGCCATTTTGGTCAATTTCCACGATTCCATCTTGGCAATTGGCAATTGGAGAAATGGTATCTAAAACTGTTATAGTTGCTGAACACGTATCCGAATTACCTGCAACATCTAGAGCTACAAGATCTACAATATTAGCACCAAGATCATTGCAATCAAAATCAAGAGAAAGAGCAGGTGTTGTTGATCCTGCAATTGTCACATCTCTGAATCCACCATATGAACCAGAGATTAAAGTAGTAACTACCCCAGACCCATCTGACGCCCCTGAATGTACTTCGTCATTAGCCCCAAAAGTTACCCAAAGAAGACCATTCGTTATTGGATCAAAGTGAATACCATATATCCCAGATTGGCCACTCCATGTTACATTAGCAGTAGCTAATCCATCAAGAGTTCCGTCATAAATTTCATCCGTATCTCTGTTTGTCCACCAAACTCTATTTGTTGCGGGGTCTATTGCAACTTGTCTAGGACCTGAAACACCATCAGCATTATCATATAAAACAACTGCACCAGTTCCGTCAGGATTCATTGATACGATTTCATTATTTCCTAAATCGCAGATGATTACTTTATCATTTATTGCATCATATTCAACGCCTGTTATTTGACCAGAGTTATCATAAATTTGAAGGGCAGTTCCTGTACCATCAAGGTTACCACTATAAAGTCCACCTCCACTGGCAGTGAAAAACATTCTATTATTAGCCGCGTCTATGTCTAAATCGTGATGTTCACAACACATTCCACTTGCATTAGGCAGTGTAGCATTACCTCCACCTCCAAAGGCATCTGCTGTCATTATTTCCCACTCGTTTCCACCAGGAACATAAATTTGCTCATTTGTAGGTTCAAATTCTATTCCTACCGGACCTTCAGATTGACCGATAAAAGAGCTATATAATACCGTCATATTCGATCCATCTGGGTCAGAAGTCCAAACCTGATCACTATTTACAGCTGTAATCACAAGTTTTATTGGTTTCGCAAAATATACGCTCGCTAGAGCACAAAAATCAGTAGAAGCATTATCAACTGATGTTGCTGGAACGGTAACATTTCCTGTTCCATCTAAATAAACTGTAATGTCTTGACAAATTGCTGTCGGTGCCGTTACGTCCGGAGCACATTGAGCTTGAGCACCCAATGAAGCTAGGATTAAACTACCACACAATAAAATATTTTTAGTCATAACTTTTGTTTAAGCGTTGAAGCCCAAATATAATTAAGAAGCTTCGTTAAACCTATTTAAGTCAACTGATTGTTGTCATAAATTAGTTTTTATGGAATTTAGGTTCCTTTTGAATCAATGTTATGTACACTTCAAGTTTTTTAGAACTGATGTATATAGCTTATCCATTAAATTGAAAATATGAAACCCATCATACTAATCCTTGCTTTCTTTTGCTCTGTGCTTTCTTTTGGAAATGATATTCTTCAAAAGACCAATATGCAGTCATATGAGATTAGTATTAAAACAACAGTTGAACATTGGGGCATGGGTGATTCTGAAACCAATTTGTTTTTGGCCTATTTAAAATCTAACGAGTATCAAAATTGTAAGAAATCGAAGGTGGATGAAACCGCTAAACTGGCGCCTTTAGGAAGGGTAGGAGATTCTTGCATTTACTATAATATCCCTCTAGGGAGAAAAAAGCTGTTTGGTAAAAAAGCGACTTTTCACAATGCGTTTGAACTAGAAACTTATGACGTTGAAGTTGATTTTGATAAGATTGACAGTCTTTATGAATATGACCCTTGTGACCCAAATGTTATGTTGTACACAAGTTCAAGCAAGCCGTTTATAGATATTGAGCAACCTTATCTTTTTGATATCTCTCAGGCTATCATGAACGAAAGCAGTGACATTTTAGATTATGCCGAAAGATGTTATTTATTTGTGGCAAGTAGGTTTGAGTATGGTGAACGAGAGTCTGGCTTCAAAACTTTGAATTATACCTTATTGAATCGTAAAGGTGATTGTGGCAACTTAAGTTCTGTTTTTATCACACTTTTAAGAATGCAAGGTATTCCTGCTAGACACCTAATGGGTTTTAGACCAGATGGTGGTTTGCATGTTTGGGCAGATTTCTATCTTCAAAACTATGGATGGATTCCTGTTGATGTGACTTACAAACATGATTATCCTTCTCAAGATTATTTCGGCAAAATAAAATTTGAGCACAATGGTTTTATTGTTCAAAGAGGAATTGCGCATCAAATTGACGTCTTAGATAGTCCTAAAAGAATTGCAGGCCTGCAAACATATACTTATGAGGTATCGTATAATAAGCCTCATCATGCAAAGGTCTACATTTCAAGAAAGGTAGATTGCGTTAAGAAGAGCTAGTTTACTTTATCTTCCTGACCACTTACTTCTCGGTTTAAATCAGTATCTTAAAAAATAATTTTCGATTAATGGGGTTACCTTTTTAAAAGGATGACATAAAGAGGTACAAACTTCCCAAGTAATGACAGATAACGAAATAATATCAGCTTTAAAATCGGGGCACAGAGAGGCCGCGCTTAAAGAGTTGTATAAGGAGTTTCCGAAAATTAAGGTGAATATCTTATCGTCTGGTGGAGACGAAGAAATCGCTCGTCATCTATTTCATGACAGCCTTATTCTTCTTATCGAGAAGGTAAACAAACCAGATTTTAAATTAACGGCGAAACTTTCTACTTTTTTATATGGAATCAACCGTTTTTTATGGAAAAACGAACTTAGAAAAAGACATAGAAGTCCAGAATTGGAATGGAAAGACACTTTGATTTTAACCGCAGATGAGATTGGATATAACGAGGAGAAAGAGGAAAAAATGCAAGTTTTAGAGAAGGTCTTAAATCAAGTTACAGAGAAGTGTAAAAAGATATTTGAACTCTTTTATTTTAAAAAGGAGAGTATGACAGACATTGCTAAAAAACTAGAGTTTTCTTCAGTGAATTCAGCAAAGACACAAAAGTACAAGTGTATGGAGAAAGCCATACAGTTAGCCAAACAAAGTTTACCACAGACATGAGATCAGAACTAGAAACATTAGAACAAATAGACCAATATTTGGGAGGCAAAATGACCGCAGAAAATGCGGCTTCTTTTAAGGCTGAAATTGCTGCTGATCCTAAGTTGCAATCTTTGGTGAAAGACCAACAACTATTAATTCAAACAGTAAATCGTCAAGCTTTAATGGCTGAAATTAATTCAGTTGCTGGATTAGGAGCTGCAGGTGGCGCCGCAGGAGCCGCCGGCTGGGGCATTGCGCAATGGGCTATAACAGCTCTAGTAGTAGCGGTAGTTGGAGTAGGTGGATACTTCATTTACGACAATTATCAATCAGAAGATTTGCCTGTTGATTCATCCGAAGAGTTTCTTGCTGAGAATTCAGTTGAAGAGTTTGCATCTGATACAGGTGATATCATTTCATTTGCAATGGAAGATGGGCTAGATTCAGAATTGGAAGAAGAGGTGATTGACGCAAATGTTGATCATGAAGTTACCGACCGCAGTGATGGCGGAAATATTTCTGTTGACAAGAACATTGACAGAAATGATAATGTGAACACTATGGTTCCCTTCGTGACTGCTAATGACGTGAATGCAGTGAACAATAATGAAAAGGACGAAAAAGATCTTTCTCAGACGCCAGTACACAGTGTTGCCAAAAATAGAAAAGCAACTTATCCTGGAGGATTACTAAAGATGAAAGAATTCTTTAAAAAAGAAATGCGCTATCCAAGAACTCCACGAGATAAAGGTCTTGCTGGTACCGTGAAAGTAAATTTCTTGGTGACTGCTGACGGGAAAATAATGGAGCTAGCATCAAATTGTTTTATTTTAAAAGATGCTGAAGGATTGAAATTGTCGCAGTTTAAGTATTCAAGTAACGGTAAATCTCGTAGAATCTTTGAAGACAAGGCTGAGGCCATTTTTAGAAAGTCTTCGCCTTGGACGCCGGCAACTAACGCTGAAGGAAATCCTACTCTATCAGAACAAACTTGGTATGTCAATTTTGATTTGAAAGGAGAGAGCTCTATTTATCAATTAGAGGAGGATGTTCTGCATGATGATTCAAAAATTATGATTGAAAGAAATCAATAAGTCTTGATATTACTTATACAACCAGTAAGTGGGGTTGATATTCGAAATTCGTCCATCTGTGGTGATTTTTCTGATCTCAAAGTGGACGTCAGAAGTTCCAGATGAATTTATGAGTAGTGAGCCAATTTCTTTCTTAGCTACCACGTGATCTCCTGCCTTAACATAGGTTTCTTGAAGATTAGAATAGATGGTTCTATAATTACCATGTTTAATGATTACGGCTTTTCCAGCACCCGGAATTACAATGACAGAAGTCACATCACCCTCATACACTGCTCTCACAGTTGATTGTTTCACGGTAGTTATATCTACGCCATTATTTTGAGTAAAAACGTTCACATGAACGGGATGAGGTTGCTTCCCGAATCCTTTTGTAATCTCTCCTTTTTTAACTGGCCATGGCAAGCGCCCTTTGTTCGCCTCAAAGCCTTTGTTGTTAAGTTCAACTTCTTTGGTGTCAGCTACCGAAGGTGGTTTTGAGTTATTCTTTTTTCGTTCAGCTAATATTTCTTTATTGATGGCGGCATTAATGGCTGCTTGAATTTCTTGAGATTTCTTTCTTTGTTGTGCCAATTCTTGCTTTAATTGTTGCTCTTTACCTTGCAAATTCTGAATGGTTGACTTTTGTTTCTCACGATCTCTAACGTAATTCTTTTGTTCTGAAACTTTACTACTGGCTAAATCTTGCTTTTCAATTCTTTTGTTTTCAAGTTCTTTTAAATTAATGCTGAGCGTTTCAATGTTCTTCTGAATTTTCAATATCTGGTCTTCTCTATATTTCTTGAGCTGATTGATATATTCCATTCTTTTATTCGCCTGATTAAAAGACTCTGAAGAGAGAATGAATACCAAAGAGGCGTTTTCATCACGCATTTTATAGGCCTGGCGAATCATCCTGCGATATTGTTCTTTTTGTTGTTCAATAAGAAGTTCAAGAGATACCACTGCCTTTGACATCTCATTAATATCTGAATCAAGATTAGCTAGTTGCTGCTCAATGGTATTTAGAAGGTCTTGTCTGTATTCAATTTTACGCTCAATTAAACCCAAATTGGCAGCTAAATTGTCTTGATCTTGTTTTGTGCTTTGTAATAATTTTTCAGTGAAATCAATTTTCTTGGCAAGTTCTTGCTGTTTCTTTTTTAAGCGGTCTGATTCTTTTTGCTGCGCAAATGAATAGCCAGAAAACAGCAGTAAACAAATCAATATGATCTTTGAGCCTTTCACTTTTTGCATTCACTGTATGAATCAGGAATATTAAGTTTGATTGTTTTAGGGTCGTTGAGTTTCGGAGTGCCGTAATCTAAATTGATGAAAGTAGAATCCATTGGATTCAAAATTTTAATCTTCGTCTCTTTCGGAAAGTCAGAGCCATCAACTTCTTGACGTTCAGTATAGTCAATGACAATGTGTGTAAGCATAGATGGCGCATTAATTTCAATTTGTGCCAGTGCTAAAGTGCCACAATCCAACTTGTATTGTATGAATATTTCAGCTGCCTCTTCGTCTGACAAATTTTTCTCAACTAACTTCTTCATCATCTTTTTATCATGAGATGCAAGCACGTAATAGTTTTCATTTTTGTGCGGATAAAGTTCAGTAGAATCTGTTAGGCCAAACGGTTTACCCAGAATCATATCTTGCAATAATTTATAATCTAAAGCAATTCCGAATTGATCAGAAAATGACTTGAAGGTATTCTTAGAATAACACTTAGTGAGTTTATTGGTGAATGCTACTGTATCTTGATCTGCCAAATAAGCTGCACCAACAATTCCAGCTACTTTGAGCACCCCTGAAAAGGCTGAATCAGGCCTCATTTTCAAAGTTGTTTTGAATGATTGAGATTTTTTGCTGTCCTTAACCTGACATGAAATTTTTGAATAGTAAAAAGTGTAATTTGTTTCACTCTTTGATTTCAAGAGATTCACTAATTCATCTGCATCTTTCTTGGGGCAATCAGCAGTTCCGCCAACTTTTCCAGTTTTACAGCCAATCAACAAAAAAATGGCAAAAAGGGTAGGTATGGCTATTCTATTCAGCATAGTAAGTTTTATCTGTCAATTTCTTATTAAGAAGTTTAGTATCTCGTCCGGCATTTTTGGCTTCTTGCCATTTTTCAAAGCTTTTTTCAGTTTCTCCTAATTTGAAAAGGGCGTCACCTAAATGCTCAATGAACATTGGGTCTTTTTCATAAATGAGTGCATTTTCAAAGTACTTTTTAGCGCTTTCAAATCCTTCAGATTTAAAGTGAATCGTGCCCATTGCATCCAATAAGTAAGAATTTGTTGGAGATTCAGCCAAGGCATTTTCTAAGGTTTTAATTGCACCATCTTTATCCCCAGTTTCCAGTTGAGTGTTTGCTTTAGAAGCATATAAATTACCATTGTAAGGATCTAGCTTTTGTGCTTCATCAAAGCTTTTAAAGGCTTGATCAAAATCTTTTGACATAGCTGAGTTCTTACCCATTTGATGAAAAAACTCTGCTTTTAATGGGTCGTCATTTACTACCAAATCTTTACCAAGAAATAGCCATTCTTCAGCCGTCTCAAACTTTCCTGTTTCTCTGGCTCCGATTCCTGTCAGTAAGTATACTTCAGGTTGTGAGGGGTAAACATCTATTGCCTTTTCGCCATAAACTCTCATTTCTTCGTAATCTTCTAATTGGTAGTTAATGAATAATAGTTGTCGCCAGCTGTTATAGTTTCCTGGATTTATATCCGTCACAATTTTGAATTGTTTAGCCGCTTTTCTTTGTTCACCAGATTCTCTTAAAAATATGCCGTAAGCATAATGCATGGTGTCATTTTTAAGGTCTTCATCATAGATTATTGAATACAGTTTTTCAAGCCCAGTTTTAATTTGAGCCGCATCTTCATTTTCATTGAATGCGTATGGTTCTAGACCTTGAATGAGGGCGATTTTACGACTCATAATAACGTCATCTTCGGCAAATCCTTTTTCTAAGTATTCAAATGAACTTTCTAAATCACTATCTCGCAATTTGATATCTGCCATCATCAATAAAGCCTCACCTGATTTTGGATGTGTGATTAAAATATCTTTTAAAGCTTTCTCGGCTTTGTCTTTTTGATTTGTTTTAAGAAAGTAATCAGCAATTACTAATCTATTTTCAATATTGTTTGGGCTGTCATCAATTAAAGACTGAAGCTCATTTGCAGCTGATTCTTCATCTTTTAGCTGCAGGTATAGATCATGTTTCGTTAAGCTCAGGTTAGGAGATTTACCTGTTTCCACTTCTATTTCATCAAGCATTGCAATGGCTTTTTTGAATTGATTTGAATGAATCAAGCTTTCGGCATATCTAAACTTGATATCTAGGTTCTTTTCATCTTCAATGATTTTTGATAAGAAGTCGGCACTTTTGTGATAATCTCCCTTGTTGTAGTAAAGCTCACCCAACTTAATGATGTACCATTTGTTCTCATTATCAATTTCGTAAGCCGCTTGTGCGTGAGATAATTCTTTATCAGGATGTCCCATCATTTGATGCAAATCAGATAAGGCATAATGGGCAGCATCACTAGATTGGTTTATGCTCAAGCACTTTTCAAAATGTCCCTCAGCTAAATCATAATTACCTCTCATTTTCTCAAGAATACCGAGATGAAAGTTCTTCTTGTATTCATCTTCAACAGCATGTTTCAGCTCTTTTTCTTTCAAGTCTTTTCCTCCTTTGCAAGAAGTCAAAAACGTGCCCGAAACGAGAGTTAAGGCTAAGAGTAGATATGTGAGTCTTTTTGTCAATTTAATCTATAGTTGTATAGTCTCCAATACTGATATCTCTTGCTGAACTTAATACGTTAGCGTGGTTACCTATCATTGAATCTTTGATGTTTGCATTTTGGATTGTTGCATCCTTTTGTATGTTAGAATTCACAATTACCGAATTGGTTACCGAAGTATTTGCACCAACCGACACATGAGGTCCTATTACAGAGTTTGCAATTACTGCGCCATCCCCAATAAAACAAGGGGGTATGACAACTGAATTCTCTATTTTGGCCGAGTCAGAAACTAATTTAGTGTCTTTATCAAATTCTAAAACTCTTTGATTAGTATGTACCGTAACTACTTTATTACCACAATCAAGCCATTCAGTAACTTCTCCCGGTTTGAACTTGGTTCCTTTTTCAGTTAATCTTCTAAATCCGTCAGGTAATTGATATTCACCACCTTTCATGATGTTATTATCAATTAGATATTGCAATTCGGTTCTTAAACCTGCTCCATCTTTGATATAGTAAATACCAATCATTGCAAGATCAGAAACGAATTCTTTCGGTTTCTCAACAAAGTCTGTTATTGTCCCTTCTGCATCTAGTTTTACAACTCCAAAAGCTGAAGGATCCTCAATTTGTTTTACCCAAAGAACACCATCAACATTAGGGTCCATAGTAAAATCTGCTCTAAATAAAGTATCCGCAAATGCAACTACTACCGGTCCGTCAAGCATTTCTTGTGCACATAAAACAGCATGGGCTGTTCCAAGGGCTTCGTCTTGATAGTAGATGTTTCCTTTTGCGCCAAGTGATGCTGCTACTTCTTTCAATTCTGCTTCCACTTCAGCTCCAAAATCTCCAATAATGAATCCTATTTCAGTTACTTTTTCGGTAGATGTTTTAGCAATGTCTTCAACTAATCTATGAACGATAGGTTTTCCACCAACCGGTACAAGCGGTTTAGGAACGGTTAAGGTATGAGGTCTCAATCTAGATCCTCTTCCCGCCATGGGTACTATTATTTTCATATTCTTTTCGTTTTTCGTGCGTCCTCGCTTCGCGGGACTTTTCGTGCTTCGTTTTTCGTACATCCTCGCTTCGCGGGACTTTTCGCAATATCAGTTTATTTGTATCACATCAAAATTGAAAAACGGAACACGAAAAACGCATTCTTCGTTATTTAACTCCTGTACTTCCAAATCCGCCTTCACCTCTTTCGGTTTCAGACAATTCAGAAGTTTCAATAAATTCGGCCTGCTCACATTTAGCTACAACTAACTGAGCAATTCGTTCGCCATCTTCAACTACAAAATCTTCATCAGATAAGTTGACAAGTATTACCCCAACCTCTCCTCTATAATCAGCATCAATTGTTCCTGGTGAATTGAGAACAGTGATTCCCTTTTTAAATGCAAGTCCTGATCTTGGTCTCACTTGGGCTTCATATCCTGCCGGAATAGCCATGAAAAGTCCTGTTTTAACTAGGGATCTTTGCAATGGTTTTAAAGTAATGGCTTCATCAATGTTAGCACGCAAATCTACTCCGGCCGACAAAGGTGTTTCGTACTGCGGAATCGCGTGTTTTGATTTGTTGATTAATTCAATCTTCATTTAGCTTGTTTGTTGACTACCAAAATTACTGAAATAAAAGGCTTGGCAGCTAAAAAATGTGATGAGATGTTCACAGTTGAATTTTAGTTATGAAATCATCCAAAATTATACAGGTCTAAGGCTTATGGCAAAGGCTTTGATGCTATAAATGTATCGCAAAAAATACATGAATTATGAAAGTCTATGTTTTATTATTAGCTCTTTTGTGGGGAGGATTTTCCTATTCGCAAGAGCTAGACACTTTAGAAGATTGTAAAAAATATAAGAGCCTTTACTATCAATATCTCCGTCAAGGGATGTATGAAGATGCACGAACGTTTTGGGTGAAAGCCAGAGAGACTTGTGCACTTTGTGATCAATTAGATTATAAATTGTTTAAAAATGGGCGGGTGATTTACTTGCAACTTTATAAGAAGATTGAAAAGATAGACACCCTATCATTGAATGCTAATATGGACACTGTCAATTGGATTTATGAAGAAGGACGTGAATATGTTGAAGCAGACATGTGGGGGTATGATTATGCCTCATTCTTGATGGGCAGAGAACAATACAGTAAAGCTGAGTTGGTGGATACATTAATGCGCCCTATGATATTGGGAGGTGAATTACCCAGGCCTTCAACCATTGAATTGTACAACAGATGGTTACTATCAAAAAAGAGAACGGGCAAAATTGAAGGTCATTTTGGGGTTTCAGATGATGAAGCCTTGTCTGTTTATTGTGAGTTGTCAAAAATTTGTCATAAAGGAATGGAGAGCTCAGAAGACTCAACTGATTATTGGGGAGTAGATATGCGAATGAAGGTTAATTTAATGAAGTACGCACCCAAAAACGCCTTGGCTTTAGAGCAGATATTGGATTTACATGAAGAATATTCTCAAAACAAAACAGTACTCAAAAGTCAGCTCGAAAGAAATAGAGATTTACTAGAAGCTTGTGGGCAAATAGAATCTGATTTGTATTCAAGAGTACTCTTGAAAATGTTAGAAGAGTTCCCGAACGCTTATGGATATTCAGATTATGCTGCTACTAATTACAGATTGGGTCGCTTTGGAATTGCGATTGAATATTATGAAAAAGCGCTTGAAAACACCCAAGATACTTCTGTAATTGATATCTGGATATTTAAGCTTGCAATGTCGTATTACGGAGCAAAAGAATACAAGAAAGCCTTTAAATATGCTAAGCTTGTCGAGGGCAAAAACAGAGCTTCGGCTATGAAAATATGTGGTGATTGTATTGCAGTTACGGCGAATGTATGCGGTAATTCAACCTTTGAACGTAAGGCCAATTATTGGTTGGCAAATGATTATTACAAAAAGGCCAAAGCTTTGGGAATCGATGTTTCGACTGCTAAGTATTTGAACATGGCTCCAACTGTTGGTGAAGTATTTGACCAGGGCTTAAATATGGGAGATTCGATACATTTAGATTGTTGGAACGAAAGGAGTGTTATTCGCTAGATTGACTTTTCTTCAACAACTTCAATGGTCGTTCCATCATCATGAAGAGCCCTAGGAATATTAAGATGAGAATAGAAGATATAATTGTATTCACGAGAATAGATCCGAAATCAATGAAGTATCCGATTGAAAAAAGAACGAGCGAAGAGACTATATAGAGTCCGGCCTTTCTGAGGTTGTATTTAATAGGGTAGTACTTTTGTCCTAGGATGTGAGAAGCCACCATCATTGCAAAATAGACGGAAAGTGTTGTCCAGGCCGCACCCATGTAGCCCATAATTGGAATCAGAGCGAAGTTCAACCCTAAAGTTAAGAGTGCACCTCCGATAGCAATGTAGGCGCCAAATTTTGTTTTGTCGGCAAGCTTGTACCAGATAGATTGATTATAATAAATCCCTAGGCAAATATTTGCAAGAAGTAAGATAGGCACCACCTTCAAACCTTCATGAAAATCTGTGTTGGGTATGAACCATTTAAATAGATCTAAGTTTAGGGCAATCACTAAAAACATCAAACAAACAATGGCGATAAAATAGGTCATCACTTTTGAATAAACCTTGTCTTTATCCTCACTCTTTTCCTGAGCAAAAAAGAAGGGTTCAGCCGCATATCTGAAAGCTTGAATGAATAGGGTAATGAGTATTGAAAGTTTATAGTTTGCCGAGTAAATACCGACATGTTCTTGGGCAAACTTGAGTTCTTCAGCTGAGCCATCCCCCATCATCAATC
Source organism: uncultured Flavobacteriales bacterium (assembly GCA_913054135.1). GTDB lineage: Bacteria > Bacteroidota > Bacteroidia > Flavobacteriales_D > Crocinitomicaceae > Paracrocinitomix. Next base: position 45,003 of record CAJXJK010000010.1, read on the forward strand.
TCTTAATTAATATCCGATCAACTGTTTCGTTAACGATTCCTGCAAAACCGGCTATCGCTAATGGAAGGGCAAATATGAGCATGGCTTTTGCTAAAGCTCTATCCAAGATAAATTTGAAAGCAGAAATCTCTTTGTAAAGCATGAGAGGTTTGACAAAACTTGCGATCAAGTTGGCTAAGAAAATAAAACCAATTCCCATTGATAATTCGGGATGTTGCTTATCCCAAAAGCCTAGAATTAAGATGAGGTTTAGAATGATATTTGCTCCTATTGAACTTAATTGAATCAGTGCAAATTTCTTAGGCTTATCTTCGGCTCTAAGTTTGGCTAAGAATAAAGATGTTGTGGCGTCAACGGCAAGTATTGCTCCAAACCAAATCACATAGTTTTTGAAATCCGGATATCCCATCCAATCTGCAATTGACTGGGCGAAAATCACAACAAGAATCAGAAACAATCCGCTCAATGTCATTACGATTGAAGCGGCTTGATTGAACGTTTTCTCTTTATCGTCTGATTTATTTAAAAACCTGAAAAATGTAGTTTCTAAACCGAATGTCAGCAAAACTATGAAGAAGGCGACATAGGCATAAAACTCAGAGATTACTCCATAGTCAGCTTTGTCAAAACCAAGAGTTTTATGTGTGTGAAGCGGAACAAGCAAATAATTAAGCAGTCTTCCCAAAATTGAGGAGACTCCATAAATGGCTGTTTGGCCTGCTAGTTTCTTAATTACACTCATAGTCGTTTGACTTCAGTCGAAAGGTTTGTTCGAGTGATTTTTGGGTCATCTCGATATGTTCAACAAAGTCGAACACTCGATAAAACCAAAAATTATATCGAGAACCTTATTTTCTAAACTCTGCTTTTCTCTTTTCAACAAATGCTGTTGTTCCTTCAATAAATTCTGGAGTACCAAAACATTTTCCAAATTCTTCAATTTCAGTTTGCATTCCGTTTACTCCGTCAACATAATTTGCATTTATTGCTGTAATTGCGGCTCCAATTGCGTTTGGAGAATTCTTTAAAATCTTACCGGCTATTTTGTTCGCTAAATCCATTAATTCAGCTTGAGGAACAACATGATTAACAAGGCCCCAAAATTTCGCGTCTTCAGCTGAAATCATTCCGGCAGTTGTTACCATTTCCATTGCTTTTCCTCTTCCAACTAGTTGAGCCAGTCTTTGTGTTCCACCATATCCTGGAATTACTCCCAAAGAAACTTCTGGTAAACCTAAACGAGAGTTATCTGAAGCGACTCTGATGTGAGCACACATAGCTAATTCTAATCCACCTCCTAATGCGAAACCATTAACGGCAGCTATTACCGGAGTGGTCATTTTTTCAATAAAGTTGAATAATAAGTCGTGCCCAACAGCACTTAATTCTTTTCCTTTTTCAACTGAAAAATCAGCAAACTCTTTGATGTCTGCTCCTGCAACAAATGCTTTTTCTCCAGATCCTGTAAGAATTACTACTCCAACATTTGAATCATTGTTTGCAGCCGAAAGCGCCTGATTTAATTCAGAAATTGTTTCTTTATTTAAAGCGTTTAGCTGGTTCGGACGATTGATCGTAATCGTTAAGATATGTCCGTCTTGTTCTGTTAAAATGTTATTCATTTGTTCTTTTATATAATATGCCGGGACTTCGAGGGCCTCAGTCGCCTAGCGTTTTTCAATCAGTTTCTTTTCATAATGGACACCGAGGCTCTCGAGGTGTCCAATAAGGTTTAACCTATAAAAGTAGAGAATGTTGTGCCCGCCTTAGTTTAAAGCCCATGTTTTTTTGAACAGTTTTTTGTGTGCTGCTGGTTAAGTATTATTTGAAGCTTATATCAATAGAAATTGTGTTGCATTAAACCTTTTCATTATTTTGTGGTCATACAATCTCAATCTCAAAATCTATTCATAATGAAATTCAAACTATTTAACTACTCTATACTTTTGTCAGGCTTAGTTCTTTTTACTGCAACATCTTGTAAAAAAGAGGGTTGCACAGACGCTAATGCATCAAATTATAGCGAAAAAGCAAAAGAAGATGATGGCTCATGTACTTATGATGCTGGATCTTTACCAACTGGTTATGATAAATTTTACAACATAACTGATATCTATGTGGATGGAGGAAACATCATCATTAAAACCACTGATGAACCTGATCACGTTTCACCATTTTACCCGACAGGACATGCTTTATACGCACCATATGACGGAACCAACACTAATTTTTCAACTGAAATAAGTTTGATGGGACAAGCGGAAGACCCAGACATTCAAGCACAGAATATTACATTTACAGTTCCTGTCAATGCGGCTGAAAATTCAAGTCATGAAGCTACAGGAGGAGGACCAATTGGTGTTGCAATTAACGGAGTTGTATTTTATAGCCAATACAATGGAGCTCAGCAATTACTAGATGACTTAGAATTTGATAATACTGATCAATATAGTGGACACCCTTCTCCAACAAACGGACAGTATCATTATCATATTGAGCCAGCTTGGTTGACAAGTCAAAATGGAGATGATGCATTAATCGGAGTTCTGTTAGATGGTTTCTTTGTTTATGGACCGAAGTGTAATGGTGTTACCATGACGAATAGTGACTTAGATGCTTATCACGGTCACAATTCTGCTACTTCTGATTTTCCTGATGGCGTATATCACTATCATTGCACAGATGATGCTCCTTGGATAAATGGAGATGGTTATTGGGGAACACCTGGTACCGTTAACTAATGATCAAATTTTACTTTCTATTTCTTTTAGTGGGCCTGATTTCTTGTTCTTCGGAAGAGGGAGAAGTAAAAGCTGATGAAACATCAGCTAGTGTAAAAGAGTTTTACCTTGATAACACTTTTGTTCAAGATTATGGAGTTTTCTACCATAATGAAGAACCATTCACGGGTGCAGTTCTCGATACCTTTGAGAATGGTGAGCTTGAATTGCGGATTGTTTATTTGGATGGACAAGAAAATGGTCTTTCTCAAAAGTGGTATGCAAACGGCCAAATCTGCTGGGAGAATAATTATCTCAAGGGAAAAAAAGAAGGCAATCAACAATCATGGTGGAGTAATGGGCAAATTAAATATGAAGGCTCAAGTCATCTTGATTTGAAAGAAGGAGAACAACTTTCATGGCATCAAAATGGAGTAATGGCAGAGGCCAAATATTACACAGATGGTCGAGAAGATGGAAATCAAAAAAGTTGGAATTCAGAAGGAAAGTTGATCTCTAATTATACTTTTAAAAATGGTAAAAGATATGGCATTGTTGGAAGGCAGGATTGCTATTCAGTTATTGAGGCTGAATAGTATAATAGTGCTACTTTTTTTGTTCCTAGGTTGTGCAGAAGAAGTCCCAAATGAAGAGATGACTGATACTGTTATTGAGGATGAGGTTTTGCCTTTTTTTAATACGGCAGATTTGACGCCTGAATGGGTTTACAAAACAGACGCAGGTTTTGACGAAATACATACAATTGGGGACTTTTCGTTTTTAGATCAGAAAGGTGAGGTGTTTGATGAATCAAGTGTTGAAGGCAAAATATATGTCGCCAATTTTATGTTCACGACATGTGGCGGGATTTGTCCTAAAATGACTTCAAACATGAGTACGGTACAAGATGCAATAATTGACAAAAAGGATGTAATGTTATTGTCTCATTCAGTGATGCCTTGGGTTGATGATGTAGATAAGTTGAGTGAATACGCGGATCTTAAGGGAGCTGATTACGATAAATGGCGCTTTTTAACGGGTGAGAAAGAGAAAATTTATGATTTGGCCAGAACCTCTTATTTTGCTGAGAAACGCTTAGGACTGCAAAAGGACTCTTCAGAGTTTTTGCATACAGAAAATTTCTTTTTAATTGACGGTAAACGCAGAATACGAGGCGTATATAATGGAACCCTTCCTGCAGAGATTAATCGTTTAGTTGAAGCAATAGAAATATTGCAAAAAGAAGAGAGTTAAGCCAATCCAATCTTGTTCAGTGCTTAGAAGAATTTGCAAGACAATTCTCTTATCTTTATGTTCAAAATCAAACAGATGGGATATTGGTTAAAGCGATTAGGTTATCTAGTAACCAAAGGAAAATTTAGAAGTTCAGTTGCTGAGCATAAACACTCTAAAGGAATTGTTGATCCTGAAATGTTGTTGCCAACTATTACCATTGAAGAAGCGACGGACGACTCAGAACCAATCTTATCAGAGGTTGTGCATGCTGACGGAAATGTTTCAGAAGAGGAGCTAAGATGCATTGCCAAACTTGTCAAGTTTCATCAACCAAAAGGCATATTTGAAATCGGAACCTTTGACGGACGAACTACTTTGAATATGGCGCTCAATGCACCCGAAGCAAAAGTCGTAACAATTGATTTGCCACCCGAAGAGTTGCATTCAACTTCGTTTAGAATTAAGAAAGCAGATCATTCGTTTATTAAGAAGGATATATCTGGATCTCGATTTATTGGCACAGATACTGAAAGTAGAATTACTCAAATTTATACTGATTCAGCCAAGTTTGATTACTCTAAATACGCATCTCAAATGGATGTTGTTTTTATTGACGGAGCGCATACTTACGAATACGTATTGTCAGATACTGCTAACTCAAGAAAGCTATTGAGAGATGGTAAAGGATTATTGATTTGGCATGACTACGGATGGCGAGAAGTGATTCAAGCTTTGAATGAGTATTATGAGAATGATCCTTATTTCAAAGGGCTCAAAAACATCAAAGGAACATCACTAGTTTATTTGGCAGTAGAGTAAACCTATTTCTTCTCCCTGAGTCTCTTGTAGATTTTGATCGCAAGCATTAATGCAAACCCGAATAGGATAAAACAGATTGTTCCTAACCACCAATTTCCATTTTCTTTGAGAATCACTAAGAAGACAATTGCTACCAAAAAAAGAGTTGCAACTTCATTCCAAATTCGATAAAAATTTCCTGTTCGTGTATCAGAGTTTGACTGCAGTTTTTTGAAAAAGGCATGGCAAATGAAATGGTAGATGATGAGTCCTGCAACGAATGATAGTTTGATATGCATCCAAGGTCTAGTCAATAATGCGGGTTGGTCAATAATCATCCAAGTACCAAAAGTTGTCGCTAGTATCATTGACGGCCAGGTGATACCATACCAAAGCCTTTTTGCCATTAATTGATATTGCGGAATCAAGATGTCTTGTTCGTTTTGGGGACGTTCTTTCGCCTCAGCTTGGTAAACAAACAAGCGAACAATGTAGAACAGACCTGCGAACCAAGTGACCACAAAAATGATGTGCAAAGCTTTTATTTCGAAGAGTGTGCTCATTTATAATAATTCATTTCGTCTAAATACTTGAATACGGCTTCAGACAATAAATACTTTACATCCTTACCTTCTTTCACGGCTTTTCGAATATAGCTAGATGAAATCTTCATCATGGGCACATCCTTCAAAACCTTGATGCTGTCGTGCTTTTCCAATTCGTTTTCTGAAGTTGTTTCGGCTTGTTTTTCTTGAATAGTCTCTACTCTTGGATAGACATAGATTTCATGGTTCTTCAAAATATATTCGTGATTCTTCCATTTATGAAAACTGCGTAAATTATCTTCCCCCATGATGAGAACGAACTCTTTATCAGGATGGTCCTCTTTTAATTTTTGAAGTGTAAAAACGGTATATGATGGTTTCGGTAAATCAAATTCTACATCTGAAGCCTTGAGTTTATTATTGTCTTCAACCGCAATTCTAACCATTGACAAACGGTGATGATCATCTAATAAATTAGCCTTTTTTTTGTGTGGATTATGTGGTGAAACTACGAACCAAACTTCATCCAAATCAGAATTGTCAGCCATGTAGTTCCCTAGGATCAAATGTCCAATGTGAATAGGATTAAATGAGCCAAAAAACAATCCTACCTTTTTCATCCATTAATGAATTGAGTTACCAAATCTTTGGCTTCATGACAAGCCTTTTCAAGATTGTCATTTAATAAGATGTAGTCAAACTTTTCAGCTTTGTCTAATTCCCCCTGAGCTTTACCTAGCCTTTTTTGAATGCTATTTTCAGTTTCAGTTCTTCTGTCTCTCAATCTCTGCTCTAAAACGAACAAAGATGGAGGCTTTACAAAAATTGAAAGTGCGTGATTTCTAAAGATGTTTTTCAAGTTGATTCCGCCTTCGGCGTCTACATCAAACACAACCGTTTTTCCTTTGCTCCAAGCTTTTTCAACTTCAGATTTTAAGGTTCCGTAAAACATATCAGTGTATACTTCTTCCCATTCTACGAAGGCATCAGCTTCAATTCTGCTTTTAAATTCATCAACCGATAAAAAGTGATAGTCTTCACCATCTACTTCTCTTCCTCTTGGTTCTCTGCTGGCCGCCGAAATGGAGAATTCAAGCTCATCCATGTTTCTTAAGAGGTAATGAACCAATGTCGTTTTACCAGCACCAGATGGAGCTGAAAAAATTAGACACTTTCCTTTTATTTCAAAACTTTGACTCATTATCGCTTACAAGGTGTTCAACACTTGTTCTTTAATTTTCTCTAATTCATCTTTCATTTCAACCACCAATTTTTGCATTTCAGGATGATATGATTTTGAACCTAGTGTATTAATTTCTCTTCCAATTTCTTGAGATATGAAACCTAATTTTTTTCCTTGAGATTTTGGTGCATCCATGATTTCAATGAAATATTCAAGATGCTTTCCTAGTCTTTGCTTTTCTTCAGCAATATCAATTTTCTCTATGTAGTAAATGAGCTCTTGCTCAAATCTGTTTTTGTCAACTTTAGCCCCACCTACGAATTCTTCTAGGTTGTTTTCAATACGGCTTTTAATACTATCAATTCTTGCTTTCTCGTATTGCGGTACTTGTTCAAATGCATTAGAGATATTGGTTATTCTCGTTTTGAATTCGTCATATAATCCTGACCCTTCTTGACCCCTAAATTCTAAATGATTCTTAGTTGCTTCTTTTACTAAAGAGAAGATGTAGCTCCATTCTTCAGGATCTTCTTCTTCAGTTTCAGATGAGAAAATATCTGGCATTTTAAGAATTGTTGCCATTACGTCATCAGTCTTAATTTCAAGGTGATGCCCTAGGTCTACAATTTGTGAATAATACCTTCCTGCTAATTCTTTGTTGATAGAGTATGACTTTGATTCGCCATTAGTCTCCACATTAATGTTGCACTCAATTTTACCTCTATCTAACTGCTCTGCGATATATTTTCGCAATGAGATTTCATGCTCTTTATATTGAGGAAGCATTCGGATATAAAGGTCAAGATTTTTACTATTGAGCGATTTTATCTCAACTGTAATTTTCTTGTTTTTAAATGTTCCGGTAGCTTTTCCGAAACCTGTCATTGATTGCAACATGAACGATTAATTTCTACGAAAATACGATTTTAAAAGAGAACGCCTATAAATGCTGAGGTCTAGAAATAAAAAAGGCCTTCATCAAGAGATGAAAGCCTTTCTTTGCCAATAATTGCCTTATTAGAAATAAAGCAGACTTATCATGTGCAGGTTGCTTGGGTTAGTGTAATCATATTGATACACGCCCTCTTCTGCGATCATAATAGCAGTTCCGTTATTTAAGATCAAATCTGAAGTTTGAATAGCAGGGAAATTGTATAATAAATTGTCTCCGCAATCAAGTGGGTCAGAGTTATCGTAAACTTTTAATCCTGAATTTCCATCACAGATAAAAAGTAAATCTCCTTCAACAGCTAAACCATGCGGATCAGACATATCGTATTGTCTTTTCAACTTAGGCCACCATTTTTTAGATACATCAATTACTTGTAATTCATTTTCAACTCCACCACATTCTGAACCAGATCTTAGAGTTACATAAGCGTAATCTCCTTGAACAACAACTGGGTCACAAGACTCAACATGTTCAACTTCACCAGTTTCATTTGGACGCTCAGGGTTAGCACCTGCGTCAAAAATTTTCATTCCGGTTGTAGTTCCTACGTATAAGAATTCTCCGTCAGGGAATAATGTTTCAGGATCAGACCAAGTGTTTTGACTTTGCGCAAATACAGGGTCAGTTTGGTTAGAGATGTTGAAAGATTTCAATTCATCTTGATCTAACACATATAAGTGATTATTGATGATTGCCATTTTACTTCTTGATCCAGCCAAATTAACTCTCACTGAAGCCGAAGATTTAGTTTGCATTTCAGTTTGCTCACATTCTTCACAATCAGAAACAAACCATTTCGCTCCAAATCCAGAAACGTCTTTAGTCATTTCAATATTCCAGTCAACAACAACACCTCTATCTTTGTAGATGTCTGCTATTGGATATTCGTCATTTGAAATAGGAGTTGAGTAAGTAAACACATCCTCATCTCTGTTTATCATTTTAGGATCATTGATATTTGAGATATCAATAGTTACTAAATCAATAAAGCTATTAGCATATAAAGTTGTCCCGTCAACTGACACTTGAGTAGCACCCGGAATATTCATAAATCCTAAAAAGTAAGGATTTGTTTTATCGTGATTATCTAAGATGTGAATACCTTTATCTTCATCAACAACAAAAATATATTGATTGTGAATGTAGATGTTACCTGGGTGTTCAACAGGAACTGCTTCGGCTTCATAATAAAATGAAGTTCTAAAAGCGTCATAGTCCATATACACAGGTACATTGGCGTAAACCTCTTTGTTATCGTATTTTTTACATGAAGTAAATGATCCAGCAATAATAAGTGCGGATAAGAAAAGTAGCGATCGTTTCATAATTCGTAATTTTTTGGTTAACTCAATCTGTGCAAAAAGCTTGCCAAACAGGGAGTTAATGAATCTAACACGGTTTAGGAAAGTTACGAAATTTGCGGTTATGTTCCTAACTCTCTGTCCCGTACTTTGTTTTATACCTCTTTTTAGCGATTCCATTTGAGATGAGCAGTACTAAAATTGCAGGACCGAATAACAGGACTGCAGAGAAAAGAAACAATCCTAAGTAAGAGAAACCTCTAATGATGTCAGCCGCATCAGTTGGTTTTATCCCTTTTTTTCTGCACTCAATAAAATATTGACGAGAGTTCACTATTGATGCAGACAAAACTATGAAACCTATTATTGCAGGAATAATTGCCACAAAAAGAAAGGCTACATCAACAAACGCAAGTAAGGCGAGGACCGCAATGATGGGTAGAAAAATACAAAGCCCTATTAAAAATAGATTTTTTGATTTGACATATTGTTCAGATTTATGAACCGGATGCTCAGGATTTTCGGCTAAGTCTTCTATTAATATTTGTCTTACTTCTTTAAATGAAGCGTGGTCTTCATTTTTATCACTTTCGCTTAAATCAGCTATGAACTTTTTACCTCCTTTAATTTTTTTGACATCTTGATATTTTATTGTCGTATTGAGGGCTTCATCTTTAGTGACCTCATCCACTCTAATCCTTAGGTCTTCCATATCAACGGGCTCATTGGCACAGTTGCGTAATTTACCTTTGAGTTCACCTTTGCTTTCATCAAGCTCAGGGTTCATAAGTTCAAAGCGTTCATCTTTTCCCAGAATAATGATTTTTGTTCCGGCCTCAATTTGACTTTTTAGAGTACTAATGAACTCTTCTTTGTCGTCTAGCAATACTTTTTCGGGTTCATAGACTTCCTCAACTTCATCAGTAGAGTTTATTTCAATTTCATCATTGTTTTCTGACTCAGAGAAGTTATCCGTCAAAAGATTGTCAGATTGATTATTGACATTGTCAGAATCTTCAACATTCTCTGGATAGCTAGATTGATGTTTGAGATTCGTGAATTTCTGTTTATTGAAGTTGGAGCTAGCGCATCCGGTGAGGAACAAAAGAGAAAAGAGGATAACTACGTATTTCATTTTATTTGTTTTACCTCACAAATATCAATGATCTGATGCCGATCTAATAATTGAATATTACATCACCCAAAAGGTCTTTGCGTTTAACGCAAGTTAAAACAAATTACTGCTTTACCAACTTCATGTAGTCAAAGTTATAGCCGCCTCCGTACACCTTAACGATATAAGTTCCAGGTTTAAGATTTGACACATCTACCCTTTCTTGAGGACTGTTTTGATAGTGCTCTACCTGAACCAATTGTCCATTTAAATTAAAGATTTGAATTGACCATTCTTCTTGCAGTTGAGATGAAAGTTGAATATTAGTGAAGTCTTGAGCAGGATTTGGGAACATCTTAACCGCAAAGCTTGGTGGTTGATTAACGCTAGCAGTATCTTCAACAATTGGAGTCTTTTGAATTTCTTCTTCCTCTTCAAAGTCTTGAATCGTATTATCAATTACATAGCCGGTCCACATTTGATAAGCACGTTCCATTAATCCAACAAATTCAACTCTTTTTTCATGACCGAGCTCATCTGACTCTGGACCCAGATTTTCTTTTCCTCTTTGAATGGCTTTTTCCATCAATGCTTTATCTCTGTATTCACTTTCTCTTAAGCATAATCCAAATTCAATTACACAAGAAGCAAATTTGAAATCAGAAGAAGATTTATCTGCCTTTCCATCAATTTTTTGACTTAACAAAACGCTTGACTCTGAATCCACATCTTTATATCTAAAATCTATTTTTCCTAAAGAACCATCAGTATTTTCTTTTCGCTTTACCTGATAAAATGCAATCACATTATGACCATATCCCAAATCACCAGCATCAATTGAATCATCTGAAAATTGCCAGTTTTCAAGCACTCTGTTTTCGTAACCAATCAATCTATATTGATCGACTTGACTCTCATCAAAAGTGAGCTGTAATTTCACATCCTTAGCAATAGTAAACATGGTGCCAGCAAATTCAGAATCAAATAATCTTTTGGCTTCTTTCTCTTGGTCAATATAGCCGTAATTACCATTACCATTATCGGCCAACTGCTCCATCATGGCATCATTTAAGTTACCCATTCCAAATCCTAGAACGCTTAAAAATATGCCCGACTTCTTCTTTTCAGAGATGAAGTCAACCAATTTGTCTTTGTTCGTTATTCCAACATTCCAATCACCATCAGAAGCCACAATGATTCTATTGTTACCACCATCAATTTTATATTGTTCAGCTAGTTTATATGCCGTTTGAATTCCGTCAGAACCAGAGGTTGAACCACCGGCTACTAAATCATCAACTGCCTTTTTTATTTTGTCTTTTTGATCTCCAGAAGTTGGATCTAATATCACTTTTGAATTTGAAGCGTAAGTGACAATGCTAATTCTATCATTTGATCTTAAATTGTCGGTGAGTTCGTAGATTGATTTTTTAACCAGATCAAGTTTGTTTTTTCCTCCCATTGATCCACTTACATCTATTAAGAACACCAAATTTGAAGAAGGTAAATCAGTTTTAGGCACTTCTTTACCCTTCAGTTTGATCATCACGAGTTCATCTTCGGGATTCCATGGGCAAGGACTTATTTCAGTCGTGATTTTAAGTGGATGTTCATCAGCTACTTCTGGTGCTTCAAGTTCGTAATTGAAAAAGTTCAACCATTCTTCAATTCTGATTGCATCTTTTGGAGGCAATTGATTGCGATTGATAAATCGTCTGAAATTCGTGTATGAACCATTGTCTACATCAATTCCAAATGTGCTTTGAATTTCATCTAAAGTTTTTACCCATTCGTTTTCGGCATATGACTCATAACGTTCATATTGTGATGCTACCTCAGGCGCAGATTTTTTACCTGCAGTTAAAGGGTAATATATTTGTTGTTGACTAACATCAATAGAATCACTGCCTGAGTATTCCAAGTTAGACATTACATCTGCCTCTCCCAAATGTGAATAAGGAACCACTCTTTTTGTTGGGGTATGAGGATTGACGTAATATGAAGAATTTCCGCTACTTGATCCACCTCCATATGACCATCCGGTTGAACCGCTATAGGCATAACATCTTCCAGATCTTCCGCCGCAAGAGCTAAGAATTAATGAAATACTAAGGAAAGAAAACGTCAGGAATTTTGAGAAAGAAATCATGTTTGAGGGTTTTGGTTGCAATCTATAACTAACAGCCCTCAAATTAGTTACAGCCTAATTCTTTTCAAAATAGTTTAACAATATTTTGGCTTTTGCTTGCCCAACAACCTTTTCAATTTGCTCAGGGTCAGCTTCTTTTAATCGCTTTACCGATTTGAAAGTTTTAATTAAGTCTTCAAAGCTCTTCTCTCCAATTCCGGGAATACTGGTGAGCTCATTAGTAAGAGCATTCTTACTTCTTTTATCTCTGTGATGGGTGATTCCGAAACGGTGAGCTTCGTTTCTTAAATGCTGAATAATTTTTAATGACTCAGATCTTTTGTCAATATAAATTGGAACCGAATCGCCAGGAAAGTATATTTCTTCTAATTTTTTAGCTATCCCAACGAAGGTGATTTTACCTCTCAGGCCTAATTTATCAATACTCTTTAAGGCTGAACTTAGCTGACCTTTTCCACCATCAATAATCACAACTTGCGGTAATGGTTGGTTCTCTTCTTTGAGCCTTTTATATCTTCTGTAAACAACCTCTTCCATTGAAGCAAAGTCATCTGGCCCTGTTACCGTTTTAATATTGAAGTGTCGGTAATCTCTTTTTGAAGGTTTTCCATTCTTAAAAACCACGCAAGCTGCCACGGCATTTGTTCCCTGAAAATTTGAATTATCAAAACACTCAATATGAGTTGGCCATTCTTTCAACCTTAAATCCTTTTTCATGGTCTCCATGATTCTCTCAAGATTTCGGTCAGGATTTTTAACCTTTTCTTGCTTATGCTTTTCAAGCATATAGAACTTTGCGTTACGCAGTGACAATTCAAGCAAAGCTTTTTTATCTCCTCTTTGAGGGTTGGTTACTTTGAAGGCGGGCAAGTCGTCTGCAACATCCGCCTCCGTAATAATTTCTTTCCCTTCATTACCGAATCGTTCACGCATTTCTGTGAGTACAATGGGTATAATTTGTTCAGGGGTTTCATCTAATTTCTTTTTCACCTCAACAGTATAACCATGTATGATAGCACCATTATTCATTTTGAGATAATTCACATAAGCGAACTTGTCATCTTCAACCAATGTCATCACATCAACATTATGAATAGTAGGACTCACAATTGCTGATTTTGAATAATAACCTTCTAAAGACCGAATCTTCTCTTTTATATCTTGAGCCTCTTCGTACTTCATGTCATCAGACAACTCTGTCATCCATTTTTTAAGGGCTTTAATAACTGTGCTGATATTTCCTTTCAGGATGTTTTTAATTTCATCCATGTATCGGTTATACTCTTCTTCAGTTTCTTCTCCTATGCAAGGCCCTTTACAATTGCCAATATGATATTCAAGACAAACTTTGTAGTCTTTTTTTGCGATTGCTTCGGCGGATAAATTAAGATTACATGTTCGCAGTGGATACACTTCTTTAATCAAGTCCATCAAAGTGTACAACATTTTCACAGATGCATAAGGACCGTAATATTTAGAGCCATCCTTAACGACTCTTCTCGTTTTAAACAATCTCGGAAAAGCTTCATTCTTGATACATATCCAAGGGTAAGTTTTGTCATCTTTAAGTTGGATGTTATACTTAGGTTGGTATTTTTTTATCAAGTTGTTCTCCAACAAAAGTGCATCCATCTCAGTGTCTACTACCAAATATTTGATGTCTACAATTCGCTTTACAAGCAATAATGTTTTACCATTATCTTGAGATTTTGTGAAGTAAGACGCTACTCTTTTTCTCAAATTCTTTGCTTTACCTACATAGATTATCTTGCCTGTTTTATCATAGTATTGATAAACTCCAGGAGAATGAGGAATAGCACTGATTTTATCTTTGAGATGTTCAAACATGAGTAACAAAAATACGGCTTGAATTCTAAGTTCTGTTAAAATTTCGAATAGAAATATACATTTCAATATCTTTGTACAAAATCACTGCAATGAAAAATATTTTAGCCTTATTCATTTTAGGCCTTACTTCTTTAAGTGTTAACGCACAAGGATATACTATTATCAATGAAGACTTTAACAATAATGACCGTGGTTGGTTAGAAGAAGATAATGACGAAAGATCGTCGATAGTAAAAGATGGAAAATTCATTGTAGATCAAAAAGAAGATGCTGCCTGTGGTTTTTGGAGAGAGTTAACTGTTAACCCACATCATGATTATATGGTAGAGGCAAGCTTTACCCAAATTAGTGGAGTAGATAATAACGGCTACGGATTGATGCTTGGTAGATACGACTGGGATGATTATTATGCCTTTGTAGTGACATCAAATGGTTATGGAAAAATCTATTGCAAAATTGATGGAGAGAGAACTGGTATTGTAGAGTGGAAGTTGTTTGGCGCGATAAACGGCATGGGTGAAAGAAACATTTTGAAGGTGTCTCAAACTGATGGTGTTGTCGGTTTTTACATTAACGGAAAATTATTTCACTCTCAAGAAAGTGTTCCTTTAGTGGGAGAATTGACAGGATTTAAGTTTGATGATATGATGAAGGTTGAAATTGACTTTTTGAATATGAAATACAAGAAAAGAGTCATTAATTTAATTGATGATCCTGAAAACGGATACGTTAGAGAAAACTTGGGTACCAATATTAATACTAAGAATGAAGAGAAGAGTCCATTCATTACTGCAGATGGTCACCACCTTTATTTTAACCGAAAAAACGATCCGCAAAATTTTGCTCCTGACATGACTGATATTTGGATTTCAGAATATGATTCAATTAATGATGAGTGGAAACAAGCAGTACACCCAGGCCAACCATTAAACAATGCAGGTCACAACTTTGTAATCTCAATTACACCTGATGGCAATAAAGCTTTGCTCGGAAACACTTATAAAGAAGATGGCGGAGTTGGATATGCAGGCGTTTCTTTAGCTCATAAGAAAAATGGAAATTGGGGTCATCCTGTTACTCAAACTGTAAGAGACTTTGTTAACAATGATAAGTACGTTAATTACTTTTTAACGGCTGACGGAACGAAACTTTTAATGTCAATTGATGATGGTGAATCGCATGGAGACAAAGATTTATACATTAGCTTTTTACAGGGAGATAGTACTTGGACGAAACCACTTAATATGGGAAACACCTTGAATTCATTCATGACTGATTTCTCACCTTTCTTAGCACCTGATAATAAAACAATTTACTTCTCTTCTTATGGACATCCTGGTTATGGAAGTTCTGACATCTTTGTTTCTACAAGAAAAGATGAAAGCTGGACAGAATGGACGACTCCTAAAAATTTGGGGCCAGAAGTGAATACTGAGAAATGGGATGCTTATTTCGTGATGCCAGCTGAAGGAGATTTGGCTTATCTAGTTTCTTCTCAAGAATCAGGATATGGAAAAGGAGATATCTACAGAATTAGAGTACCTAAAGACGTTAAGCCTGAACCAGTATTAATAGTAAAAGGAAAAGTGGTAGATAAGAAAACAAATGAGCCAATTGATGCCATGGTTGAGTACGAAAATTTAAGTTCACAAGAACGTGAAGGTATCGCTCATTCTTACGGTTGGGATGGATTTAAGATCGTATTACCAGCTGGTAAAAACTTCGGATTCAGAGCAGAGGCTGAAGGTTATATCCCAGTTTCAGAGAACATTGACTTAAGTACTCTTGCAGCTTATTCAGACACGACAATCAATCTGTTCATGGTCCCTATGGAGAAAGGACAGACGATAGCTCTTAATAACATCTTTTTTGATGAAGGAAAATCAACTTTAAGAGGTGAGTCAGAATTGGAGTTGAGAAGAATGATTGACATCCTTGTGACAAACAATAATCTTCATTTTGAAATTCAAGGGCATACAGATAATAGCGGCGAGGATAAAGTGAATAAAAATTTATCTACTAACAGAGCCAAGACCGTATTCAAGTTCTTAGTTGAACACGGTATTCCTCAAGACAGATTATCTTACAAAGGCTATGGCCATAAGCGTCCTATTGATACAAACGATACTGAAATCGGTCGTCAAAACAACCGAAGGGTAGAGATTAAGATTAAGAAAGACTAGTTACAATCTTGGGAAAGCAATTGTCGGATTTGTAGAGTTGATTCTATAAATCATCATCACTTCATGCGTTCCGCTATAAAAATCATTTAAAGCTGAGAATCCATACTCATAACCATATGAGATGAGTAGCTGAGGTACAACATACATTTGTACGTTAGCCATCAATTCATTACTAGTTCTATATGATAACCCTAATCCAAATCTATCCTTAAACATAGTATTGATGTTAAAGTCAATTTGAAGAGGTGCTCCTGCAACTTGCTTAATCAATGAAGAGAAGATGACGTTATGCTTATCTTTAATTCTCCATCTGTATCCACCATGTAAATAGTAGTGCAAATTGGCTGCATTGAATCCAAATTCTCCGTCAGGAATTCCATTTAACTCAACCACTCTGTTTTCAAGAATGTTTGGCATAACGAATCCAACATAGAAGTTGTTTCTGTAAAAGTATGATCCAAATTTAAAGTTCGGCAAGGCAAAAGTCGGGCTGTTTGCCGTATATAATGGATCATTTGCATCAATTGCAGTAATGTTTGCCAAGTCAGCTTGAATTAAATTCAATGATGCAGATAGACCAAAGATTAAACGACTGTTTTCACCAGTTGTAATTTTGTATGCATATGAACCTGAAACTTCAGTAGAAGTGTTCACGCCAATTTTATCCATAATTGCATTTACACCAATGAAGTTTTTGTGTTGTTTGCCCACCGGCATGTTGTAGTTGAAGCCTCCTAAATGCGGAGCTCCTTCAAATTTTACCCATTGGTTTTTGTATACCAAGGCCATATTGATTTCATCAAAGGTCCCTATTGAAGCCGGGTTGATAAATGGCTGGTGAATTGCATATTGACCAATGTGAAATTGGTTTTGAGAAATACCGTTAAACCCAACTAAAAAGGCAATGATTGCTAGATACTTTTTCATCTTTCTAATTTTAATTGGTTTCTTATTTTCTTCTTAAGTCAACAAATCCGTTTATCGGATCATCTCCGTTTCCTAAATCAAGAACAAAGAAATATGTTCCGTCTACCACATTGTCTCCGGTAATTTTCATTTTAGCGCCAGCAGAGTTTCCGTCCCATTCACTTTGGTAGGGTTCGGCTGCATAAACTTGATCACCCCATCTATTGAAAATCACAATTGCATTATCAGGGTATTGCTCAATGTTTACAATAACAAAGAAGTCATTAAATCCATCTCCATTTGGTGTGAAACCGTTCGGAATGATTACATCTAATGCGCCTTCAACAGTGAAGTAAATTGTTGCTCTCTCACACTGTGTTACACAAACAGGATCACAGATTTCGTAAACTAAACTGTCAAGACCTAAGAATCCGAGATTTGGTGTGTACTCAAATTCTCCTCCTCCTAAATAGTCTGCTGTTCCGTTTTGAGGATCATCAATAATGCTAATTGTTGAGACATCACCAGTATCATTCAAATAGGCGTTTGTTACAACTGCCACATTTGGGAAAGTAGAAACCGAATCATTGTTTGCAGCTACACTCGATAAATCTGAGAAGTCAACATTTACTAAGATTGAATTAATACATCCGTTTCCGTCAGTTACCGTTAAAGTGTAGTCACCAGGTAACAAATCACCAACTGATGCCGTGTTACCCACATTATTTAATCCATCATTCCATAAGTAAGAATAATTAGGAACTCCGATTACAGTAATACCTGAAATAGTCCCACCACCATTTACACAGTTACCATCTGTAATGGCAATGCTAGATGTATCAATTTGTGGAGTAGGATTCACATTAATTTGTAACGAATCAATTGCAGAACAGTTGTTAGCATTGGTTCCCGTAATATAGAAAGTAGTCGTTAATGTTGGGCTAACCGATTGGTTTTGTCCTGTATAAGTGTTTGATTGATCGTCTGACCAATCATAATTTGTAACTCCGGTTCCGTTTGCTGTAATATCAGCCGATTCACCTTCACAAATAGTTTGATCTGCACTTGCTAAAATTGTAGGATTTGGATTTACTGTTACAACTATGTCATCAGTATCTGTACAAAGATTTGCATCTGATACAGTAACGATATAAGTTGTAGTTGAGGCAGGAGTGACATTTTGATTTTGTCCATTTCCTAATCCATTATCCCAATCGTAAGATGTTCCACCACTTGCAGCTAAGTTTGCAGTTTCTCCTTCACAAATAGTAATATCAGTTCCGGCATCAGCTGTTGGGTTTGCGTTCACAGTAATTGTTACGGAGGCAGAACCTGAGCAACCTGCACCATCATCAACGTTCACTGTGTAAGTCGTAGTTGAAGCTGGCGTAATTGATTGAGAAGATCCAGCACCTAAGCCTTGATCCCAAGCATAATTAACACCACCTGATGCATTTAAGGTATGTGATTCACCTGCACAAAGATCAGTGTCTGCACCCGCGTCAGGAGTTAAAGCAGATCCTACATCAATGAAGATGTCATCAGTTGCCTGACACATATTAAGATCAGTTACCGTTACCGTATAGGTAACAGGAACAGTAATGTTTGTAATAGTATGAGAAGCTCCAGCACCTAAACCACCATCCCATAAATAAGTTGACCCACCTGAACCAGTGATCGAAGCAGTTCCTCCATTACATACGGTAATGTCATTACCCGCAAAAGCATTCGGTAATGCATTTACTGTGACAAGAACATCATCAGTATCGGTACATGAAAATCCATTTGTTACTGTAAGAGTATAAGTTGTATTTGCAGTTGGACTCACACTTTCAATTGCAGCCGATCCTCCTGAACTCCATGAGTAGCTTCCTCCACCAGAACCAGATAAGTTAGCTGATTGTCCGTTACAGATTTCTTGGTCTAAACCTGCACTAGCGGTAGGTGATGGGTCTACATTAATAAGAACACCGTCAGTATCTTGACATCCGTTTGCGTCAGTCACAGTTACATTATAAGTCGTATTTGAATTGGGTGAAACAGTTTGTGAAGCTCCTGCTGCCGGAATGTCCCAGCTATATGAGTAACCTCCGCCTCCGCCATTGGCAGTTGCATTAATATTAGCAGACTCATTGTCACAAATTGTTTGATTCGCTCCAGCATTTGCTGTTGGGTTATCATTAACTGTCACATACACTGATGCCGAAGTAGTTGTTCCACAATATCCTTGAACCTCAACAATGTATTCTGTGTTTTGAGTTGGATTAACTGTGTTGGTTGCCGAAGTTGAAGTAAAGCCAACAGGGTCAGAAGTCCAACTATAAGTATAAGAACCAGTTCCTGTAATCATTGCTTCAATGTCAGTTGAACTTCCATCACAAATAAATTCATCTAAAGCAACCGCTTCAACAACTTGAACTCCTGATGTTGCAGTAATTGTATACGAACAAATGTCACCTGCAAAGCCGTCAACTACTATATAGTAAGTGTTTCCGATCGTAAGACCAGTTGCCAAAACAGTTTGTGAAGTACTTGTTTCTAAGAAGTTGGATACAGGAACAAAGTTCGTACAGTTAGTACCCTCGAATATCTGCATTTGCATTCCGTTTCCATTTTGACAAGAAGAAATCTCAACAAATAATTCAGCAGTAGTTGCGCCAGCAGTGAACTGAAGCCATGAATTGTTGTCTAATTGTACGGGCGAAAAACCAGTATATCCAGTTCCGAAAACACATCCAGGAGTAGGAAGTAAAGGAT
Organism: uncultured Flavobacteriales bacterium; assembly: GCA_913054135.1. Taxonomy (GTDB): domain Bacteria; phylum Bacteroidota; class Bacteroidia; order Flavobacteriales_D; family Crocinitomicaceae; genus Paracrocinitomix. The sequence continues at coordinate 64,695 of CAJXJK010000010.1, forward strand.
CTCCAATTCCACACATGTTATCTGGCGAATCAACAGTGTAAGCACTTGAAGTCACACCACCATATCCATTTAAATCACAAATCTGTTGAGCATTAACGCAGTCGTCATTGTCAGGAGATGTTACACAAAGGCTAAATTCTCCATTATTATTGTTTCCATATTCCCAAACTCTTATCCACATTGTTGCTCCTGGTACTAATCCAGTTTCATAAATATGTGGCATCAAAATTCCGTCACCTGGCTCACCATCATCATCACAAGCAACAAGAACTGGTGAAGCACAACTTCCTGAATATAAAGCCATGGCTCCATCTCCAAAATCAAGCTCTGCAGTATGAATATCAAGCTCACCACTTGCAGGAACTACAACTGAAAACCAAACGTCTCCTCCGGCATACCCTCCTTGAAACGGAGAAGAACCTCCACAACCAGAAGGTGAAGGAACAGTTGATCCGGCAGATCCTGCATTCGTGAACGTTAAATAATTACAAGATGGCGTCACCTCAGGTAATGCATATGCAGCACAAGGCGTATTGTTTGTTGAAGGAGCTAAACCTGTCACACATGTTTGAAAGGTTGAAGTTCCTGAACCAACACCATAATGATATACTCTATAGTAATAAGTATTGCTTATTGTTAATCCAGTTGCCTGTAGTACTTCAAGTCCGTTAAGACCATTAACGTCTTGACACTGAATGCTAGTTAGCGTACCACATGCCCCACTGAATAATTGAATTACCGCATCATATCCTACAGTAGGTGAAACAGTAATATCCATTTCAGTACTATTGGCTACGAAAGAATACCATACATCATCATCTGCATTTCCTCCTCCTGAACAAGTCGGCATACTTTGCGTCCCGTTACCTGAAGATCCAGCTTGAAGAGTACACTGCGTTAAAGTTGGTGTGATAACAAGCGCGTCAGCACATTCGTCTCCTTGAGCAGAAGACATGATTGAAGAACCTAAAAACAAAGTTAATAAGCTCAAATTTTTTATTGACTTATTCATTGATTTCAGTTCTTTTGATTTTTACTATTTCAGACCCATTTTGAAGGATAACCGTTTTCACTTTATCCATAACTTGATTTGCAGTCATGTCATGATTCGAACATTCAAAATGTAAATTGTATTCTATTAATATGAGCTCGCAGTCCTTTACGCCCGGCAATAATGAAACAGCATCTTTAATCTGTTCAGCCTGAGCTTCTGTTTTAAGTTTATTGAGACTAATGTTGTATTCAAATTGCTTAAGGGGAGCTTTTTCTTGACCAAAGGAAATTGTGGTCGCAAAGAGAAATACCAGCAATAAAATTGCTCTGAATTTAGGTTTTAACATAGTAGTTTTATTAGGTACGCATAATAAATGCGAGAGCTAAATTAGTAATTATGACCGTGATAATCAAATTATTCTACCTGAAAGCTAGATTATACAAGGCTTAAACGATTTAAATATACTCAAATATTTAGCATAACCATTCGAGCCGTTTGTCTGCTCTTTTGTTCAAGAATTATTTGTTTACCGACAGTCACTCTTTCAAGGGTTGGTGTATCATAATGTCGGATGGTCACCAGCTCTAAAGGCTCATTGTATTTAACAATGTATTCTTGGTCAAAGTGACTAATGAATTTTTGAATATCGATACGTTTTAAATCTGTGCAAAAAGAGAAGCTTACTGCTGAATTCTGCATGATGTTCATCCTGATTCCTTCTTGATTCAAATAAGCGAATATCTCTTCAAGGTTTTCTTCAATAATAAATGAGAAATCCTTTGGCGAAAGTGACACCAATATTTGGTCCATCTTAAATATGAAAGAAGGGATATTGCTATCATTTTCTTCAGATTGTTGAATAACCGTGCCTGTTGAACTTGGGTTTAAGAATGATTTAATGTTTAAGGGAATGTTCTTTCTTTTCAGAGGTTGGATGGTTCTTGGGTGAATAACCGAAGCACCAAAATAAGCAAGTTCAATGGCTTCTCTAAATGATATTTTCTCAATTAATACTGTATTGTCAAACCACTTGGGGTCGGCATTTAGCATTCCCGGTACATCTTTCCAAATAGTCACATCTTCGGCATCAAGTGCATAGGCGAATATTGAGGCTGAAAAGTCAGAGCCTTCTCTTCCCAAGGTAGTCGTAAACCCTTTAGTGGTATGCCCAATAAACCCTTGTGAAATTAAGATTCTTTGGTTGTCTGCGAAACTGTCTTTTGCCTTTTTTTGAATTTTTGAACAGCTGTTATCCCAATCAATTTTGGCCTCTCGCCATTTGTCGTTTGTTACTACGAGTTCTCTAGCGTCCATCCATTCATTTCTAACTTTTTTTGAAGTCAAAAATGAAGAAACAATGGTTGTTGAAATTACTTCTCCCAATGAAACGATCTGATCATATTCAAAGTGGTAATTCTCTGAAGCTTTTTTAGAACATTTGTCAGATAGCTTCTTGAAAATCAAATCTAGCTCCTGATTTATTTTTTCGTTTTGATCGCCAAAGAGCTCGTCAATGATGTCATTATGGAATTGTCTCAACTCTAAAATAAGCTCATCACAATTTCCTTCTTGTTTCCAATACGAATCAAGAATAACCTCAAGTGCGTTGGTAGTTTTTCCCATTGCTGAAATGATAATTACCAATTTGTCTTTAGGATACAAATCAATAATACTTGCAACATTTCTAACCGCATCAGCATCTTTTACAGAGGCTCCACCAAATTTGAAAACTTTAATCATCACTTAATTTTCAACGAAAATAGCAGCTTTGTTTGATGTAAATGGATTTCATAAAATGATTTTATTTTTTATCACGTTTTGATGATTATCTGTGAAAAATGAATAATTCGAAAAATCTGCCCTCAAATTCTTTATATTTATTGTCTTGATTGAGAACTACTATGCTGCAACTTTTTTGAGTTTAGAGACGTTTTCAATTTGAATTGTAGAAAACTTATTATGAAGAATCCACTCCAAAATTTACTTAACAAGAAGTTTTACGCCTTATTGTTTGCATTCTCATTTGCTGCCATTTCGGGAGCGCAAGAGATTTGTGATAATGGTATTGATGACGATAATGATGGTTTGATTGACTGTCTTGATCCTGATTGCCTTTCTAGTCCTGATTGTCCTGCTTTTGGTGTGCCAGGGGCATGTTTGCCAATTGGTTATTATCCAGATATTACAGGTACAGAAAGTGGTTTTAAAGCTGCCAATCAAACGGCAGATGTAACAATTCCAATTCCGGCAAACTCAGAACGTCTTTCATTAATTATTCAAGGAGTTTATCAGCAAGGAGTAACTGAGAATCTCACAGGTACGAATGATGTGAATTTTGGAGAAGAAAGAATTGTTTGGGGTAGAGTTGAGGTTGACTTGGTAGGCAATACTTCTTCAGGTTGGGTTGAATATTTCGTAAACAATCACGAAAACAAGAGATTTTCATGGGTAGACGAAGACTTGGGTCCTAACATGACAGACACCTATACAACAGTGGGTCATGATTTTGCCGAACTAACTGACTTTGAAATGTCTTTTGATCATGTAGGTTCTAATTTTATAGTTGGATGTAGCCGACCAGATGTTGACATCTCTTATTTCACAATCAACTACGGAAACTTTAACACTGAATCTTTAACCAGAATTGATGGAGCAGATCCAACACAATATCCAGCATACTTTGACGCCGGTACTTATTCTCAAACCATTGACATGCAGCCAGCACCTGATAATGCTGATTACATAATCTTAAGAGGTATTGGAATTAACCAAAACAGGTATGGAACGAATGGGGTTTTGGTTGGAACTACGAGAGAAGAGACTTTGTCAATTAAATATATTGTTTGTGACCTTACTAATATGACGGCTTCAGGAGCATTGGCTATTAATGCTGGTAATCAACCGAACTTTGGTTCAACATTTACTTTTGAAGACTACGACCTTACTTCTGGCCAGTCTATTGTGACGAATGCAACCTTGTCTGGAGATTTTGTGGGTAACATAACTCCACCTGGCCAAATAGCAATTGGTGACATGACAATAGAAGTTGTTGGAAATCAATTGGTTCTGACGCGTTCAAATGTATTCGGAGATGATTATAACGAAATGTATTATGTTGAGTTTTTGAAATATTCAAATCAACCTTATACCTCTTCTTTCTTCATTACTGAAAACGCTTATAGCTCTCCTCAAGATATCGGTTTCGATCCAGGAGGAATTAACAATGGAGTTGGTGTTTCAGGATTTGTAGATTTCACAATCCCAGCTGGTGCAAAAAGAGCTTACTTAGAGTGTAGAGCAAATGGTCTTTACTCTTCTTTAAACTTAGTTGGACCAACCACGGTAGCTTCAAGCAGAACAAATGATAATCAAATGTATTCTTTCACAGAGGTGAATTTTGATTTAGAACAAACTACAGGTTATTATGTGACCTTAACAACTTCAACCAATCAACAGATTTATGCTTGGCAAAACATTGACATTGATCCTTTAGTTGATATTACAACTCAAGGGATTTATGGACAGCCTTCTAATACTGATGAGCGAATAAATTTTGAAATCGTTCCTCCAGACATTTTCAGAGTACACCTTCAAAATGATAAACTGGCATTTGAGAGAATCATGCAAATTACATTCTTAGGTTCTAAGATTAACTTGGTGTACAGTAGTTTTGATCAAAACGCCACATTTACAGGATGTGATAGTGTTTATTTTGATATGGAAATTTGTAATTCAGGTGGAGCAGATTTGAATCAACAAGTGCCAATCTCGTTTTATGATGGAGACCCAACTGTTGATCCTACTGCAATTTACTTACAAACTGAAATGTACAATTTGAATATTGTTCAAGGTCAATGTGAAACATTCACATTCGGAGTAAATATTGATTCTTTAGGAGGAGCAACTTCAGGAGATATTACAATTGTATTGAATGATAACGGAATGTACTCTGGAGTGCCTGGCTCTCAAATTCCTGATACTTGGGATATAGATTCCTTATTTGATCAAGGTAATCCAGTTCTTGAATGTGAGTTCACCCAAAATATTATTTCAGCTCCGTGGGCTTTAGTTGAGCCGCCTGAGCCAACCGTAAACTTTAACCAAAATACATTTACAATTTGTCCGGGTGAGGACGCTACTATTGTGGCTACCCCCGCTGGAACAACTGGTGAGTTTTCAATGCAATGGACACCTGGAGGTGTTGCAGATACTTTGAATACAATTACTGTTAATCCACCAGTTGAAACTTGGTATTATTATGAGTTGTCAGACGTCTGTCATGATATAATTGACTCGGTAAAAGTAGAAATTGGTAACGTAGACTTAACTGCGATTAATATTGTAGATGCCACTGACTGTCCTGGTCAGGTAGGGTTCACGCCTGGTTCAATTGACGTATTACCAGATGACCCAACATGGACATATACCTTAGTCGGAGGAGGAAATACATTCGGACCACAAAACAATGGTAGTTTCGGAGGCTTGGATGGTCAAACCTACTTACTTACTATAGTTGATGCTGCTGGATGTGCAACTGATACAGCAGTTACAGTTGGTTTGGGTGCAAATGCGGTTACTGCAGTATTTGTGCTTGACTCGGTCAGAGATGTTACCTGCTTTGGAACGAATGATGGTGGTGCTTATATCAATACATTGGCAGGTGGATTATTACCCCCATTTGATGTAACATGGGATCACACAACTGGTAACCATTTAACAATACCTAATGTAGCAGTTGGCGGAGAATCAGATGTTGATGATTTGTTTGGTGGCCAATGGGTAGTTACTGTAACAGATCAAGAAGGATGTACTTGGTCAACACCATTCCAAATATTTGAGCCAGACGAATTAACACTAGACTTCAATTATAACGATCCAACTTGTTTTGGATTTAATGACGGTTCAGTTACCATTAATTCAGTTGGAGGTAACGGAGGAAATAATTTCCTAATTACAGATGCCGTTCCAACTCAGTTGAATTCAGGAAACTCTAATACAGCAAATCAATTAGTTGAAGGATGGTATTATGCCGAAATAACTGATCAAAATGGATGTTTTGTTGAAGACTCTATTTTACTTGAAGACCCAGGTCAAATCAATGTAGATTTAGATTTAACAATGCCATTATGTTACGGTTACGCAACAGGAGTTGCTATCGCAGATACAGTTTATAATTATACAGGATCGTATGATCAAGTGGCTTATTTCTGGAATCCTGCAATGGGCAATGATAATGGAATTGGAGCTGATACAGCTGTTGGATTAACTGCACAAGATTACATCCTAACCATCAATGATCAAAATGGTTGTTCAGAGGTATTTAATTTCACCATTACTCAACCAGCTCAAATGGAGTTCTCTCAGTTAGGAACTGAGCCTGCTTATTGTAGAGTGTTTGATTACCAAAACGGAAATGGTGTTGTGTATGCTGCGGCAACAGGCGGAACAGGAAACTTCACATATGAGTGGTTTAACATATTAGGTGAGACGTACTCAAACAATTCAACTTGGGGTGGACTCAATCCAGGAGAATATCAAATACAAGTGTTTGATGATAACGGATGTTTATTAGTAGACACGGTTAGTCTTGACTCATTAAACCCTGAAGCGATTTATGATCCAGCTTCTCCTCAGTTCTTAACTTCTGGAGTATGTGAAGGAACGGCAGTGGTTGATGTGACGTTTACAAATCAATCATTGAATTATGCAAACCCTAATAATCCAAATGCTGATACAACATTCTTCTGGAATCTAAATTATGACGCTACTAACCCAAGTTTAGGTTGGCAAATTTCACATGATGTAGCTGAAGTTTTTGATACTTCATATGCTGATGGCGGACTGTACAATGTTTGTTTAGTCGCTCTCAACAAAAACGGATGTTCGGATACGACATGTAAAGAGATATTGGTATTTGATCCTCTTGGCTTTATGCCGGTTAATACATTTACACCAAATGGTGATGGTGATAACGACTTCTTTACTTTTGATTATAGAGCTCAAGCAGTTGTTAACTTCTCATGTGTTATCGTTAACAGATGGGGAGTAGTCGTTCATGAAATGTCTGCGATTACCGATCAGTGGGATGGTTCAGATAAGAACGGTTCTACTTGTAATGATGGTACTTACTTCTATACTTATGAAGGTGAGGCCGAAAACGGAGAAACATTTGAAGGTCAAGGAACTGTAAATATATTTAACGGAAATTGATAAAATAGATTTAAAATGAAAGGCGTCTCGATTCAAACGAGACGCCTTTTTTGTTTTTAGCTATATTAGGTGTCGTGCAACTATTCTTTTTAAGCTTGCGTTTCAATTACACAACCTAATTACCATGAATAAATTTTCTCTCTTTTTTATCCTTCTATTTACCTCTGCTTTTGCGTGGTCTCAAGAAGATTGTAATAACGGTATTGATGATGACGGAGACGGTCTAATTGACTGTCTTGACCCTGACTGTTTATCGAGTCCTGATTGCCCAGCCTTTGCTGTGCCAGGGGCATGTTTACCTATAGGATATTATCCAGATATTACTGGAACCGAAAGCGGATTCAAAGCGGCTAATCAAACAGCTGATGTGAATATTCCAATTCCTGCAAATACTGAAAAATTATCCTTAATTATTCAAGGGGTTTATCAGCAAGGAGCAGTAGATAATAATACAGGGTACAATGATCTGAACTGGGGTGAAGAAAGAGTTGTGTGGGGTAGAGTAGAAATTGATCTTGATCTAGGAATATCTTCAGGATGGGTTGAATACTTCATGAATAATAATGAGAATAAAAGATTCTCTTGGGTTGATCAACCTTTGTCTGCCGCAACAACTGACACTTATACAACAGTTGGTTGGGACTTTGGTGAAATAACAGATTTTGAAATGTCTTTCAATGAAGTTGGAACAAACTTAGTTGTTGGTTGTACAAGACCAGATGTTGACATAGCATACTATACAGTGAATTATGGAAATTTTGCTACTCAATCTTTGCAAAGAATTGATGGCGCTAATCCAACTCAATATCCAGCCTATCTGGCAGCAGGAACAAATTCAACAACAATTGATATGATTCCAGCACCTAATGACCCAGATGTAATTTTAATTAGATCATTCGGTATTAACCAAGATAGATACGGTACAAATGGTGTATTAGTGAGTGATTTAAGAGAAGAGACTTTAGATTTAAAATATATCGTTTGTGACCTAAATACAATGACTGCTTCAGGAGTTTTAACTGTCAATGGCGGTAACTTACCTGAAGCCAATTCCACTTTCACATTTGATGATTATGATATGACATCAGGTCAACTTATAACTGCGAATGCGACTCTTTCGGGAGACTTTGCAGGTAATGCGACTCCTCCACAACAAATTACTGTGGCCGATATGATCATTGAAGTTATTGGTGATCAAATAACTTTGACACGAGAGGGAGAATTTGGCAATGATTACAATGAAATGTACTACATAGAGTTTTTAAAGTACGCTAATCAACCATATACATCTTCTTTCTTCATTACAGATAATGCTTACAGCTCACCTTTTGACATTGGTTGGGATCCAACTGGTTTAAATAACGGAACATCTGTTGACGGATTTGTTGATTTTACAATTCCTGCGGGATCGAAAAGAGCATTCTTAGAAATGAGAGCAAATGGTCTTTGGCATCAAACTAACCTTCTTGCGCCTGCAGTTGGTCTGTCTTCAATTAATAATGATAATCAAATGTATGCCTTCTCTGAAGTGAATTTTGATCTTCTAGAAACCACTGGTTATTTCGCGACTCTTACCACCACTACTCAGCAACAAATTTATGCTTGGCAAAATGTACCAATTGATCCCTTAGTTGATATTACTACAACAGGAATTTATGGTCAATTACCTAATACAGATGAGCGAATCAACTTTGAAATAGTTCCGCCAGACATTCTTAGAGTGCACTTAAGTAATGATGAGGTGGCTTATGAGCGAATCATGAATATCACCTTTTTAGGTTCTAAAATTAATTTGGTTTACAGTTCCTTCACTCAGAATACAACAACATATACGGGTTGTGATAGTGTGTATTTCGATATGGAAATTTGTAATTCAGGTGGTGCTGATTTATCGCAAATTGTTCCAATCTCATTTTATGATGGTGACCCAACGGTTGATCCAACTGCTGTCTATTTACAAACCGAATTGTATAATCTGAATATTGTCCAAGGTCAGTGTGAGACTTACGTATTTGGGGTAGATATTTCAGATTTAGGAGGTGCAACTTCAGGGGACATTACAATTGTCTTGAATGATAACGGAATGTATTCAGGAACTCCAGGCTCGCAAATTCCAGACACTTGGGATATTGATTCTTTAGAGGCTCAAGGAAACACGGTTTTAGAATGTGAGTTTAATCAAAACATCATTTCTTCGGCATGGGCGCAAGTACCACCTCCAGAGCCGACCGTGAATTTCAACCAAAATACATTTACAATTTGTCCTGGTGAAGATGCGACCATTGTTGCGACTCCGGTTGGCACAACTGGCGAATTCACTATGCAATGGACGCCAGGTGGCGTAGCTGATACCTTACCAACTTACACTGTAAATCCAGCAGTTGAAACCTGGTATTACTATGAATTGTCTGATGTCTGTCATGATATAATTGACTCGGTCAAGGTAGAAATAGGAAATGTGAACATTACAAATATTAATATTGTAGACGCAACTGATTGTCCAGGCCAAGTTGGATTTACACCTGGTTCAATTGATGTGTTGCCAGATGACCCAACATGGACATATACTTTAGTTGGAGGTGGAAATACAATAGGACCTCAAAATAATGGAAGTTTCGGAGGCCTTGATGGTCAAACTTACCTGCTAACGGTTGTTGATGACGCAGGTTGTCTCACCGACACAGCTATTACAGTTGGTTTGGGTGCGAATGCTGTTACGGCAGTATTTGTATTAGATTCTCTAAGAGATGTTACCTGCTTCGGTACCAATGATGGTGGAGCTTATATCAATACATTGGCAGGTGGATTATTACCTCCATTTGATGTAACATGGGATCACACAACTGGTAATCACTTAACGATTCCAAATGTTGCGGTAGGCGGAGAATCAGATGTTGATGACTTATTTGGTGGACAATGGGTAGTTACTGTAACAGATCAAGAAGGATGTACTTGGTCAACTCCATTTCAAATATTTGAGCCAGACGAACTCACGCTTGATTTCAATTATAACGATCCAACTTGTTTCGGGTTCAATGACGGTTCGGTAACCATTAACTCAGTTGGAGGTAATGGAGGAAACAACTTCTTAATTACTGATGCTGTTCCAACTCAATTAAATTCAGGAAACTCTAATACAGCAAATCAATTAGTTGAAGGATGGTATTATGCCGAAATAACTGATCAAAATGGATGCTTTGTTGAAGACTCAGTTCTTCTGGTAGATCCGGGTCAAATGAATGTTGATTTAGACTTGACGAATCCACTATGTTATGGATTTGCGACTGGTGTCGCAATTGCTGACACAGTTTACAATTACACGGGTGACTACGATCAAATCTCTTATTTTTGGAATCCAGATTTAGGAAATCCTACTGGTCTTGGAGCAGATACGGCAATTGGCTTAACAGCACAAGACTATATCTTAACAATTAATGATGAAAATGGATGTTCGGAAGTGTTCAATTTTACAATAACACAGCCAACTGCAATGGAATTTACAGAGCTTGGCTACGATCCTGCTTTCTGTAGAGTATTCAATTACCAAAACGGAAACGGAGTGGTTTATGTTGCTGCCAATGGAGGAACACCAGACTACACGTATCTATGGGATGATTGGGCTAATGAAACATCTTCAAACAATTCAACTTGGGGTGGTTTGAACCCTGGCAGTTATGCCATTTTAGTTTTAGATGATAATGGATGTGAACTCCGAGACACAATTGTTTTAGATTCACTAAGTCCTGAAGCAATCTTTGACCCAACTTCAGCTCAATTCTTGACTGCAGGAGTTTGTGAGGGTACAGCAGTAGTAGATGTTGTATTTGACAATCAATCACTTTATTACTTCAATCCGAACAACCCAAATGCAGATACGACCTTCTTTTGGAATTTAAATTATGACGCTTCAAATCCTGGTTTTGGATGGCAAATTTCTCATGATGTTAATGATCCAATTGATACTTCTTATGCAGACGGAGGATTGTATAATGTCTGTCTTGTAGCCTTAAATAAGAATGGATGTTCAGATACGACTTGTAAAGAAATTCTGGTCTTTGATCCGCTACAGTTTGTGCCGCCAAATGTGTTCACTCCTAACGGAGGAGGAGAAAATGATGTTTTTACTTTTTATGATAAATCACAGGCCGTAGCCGAATTTCATTGTGTTATTGTGAATAGATGGGGAGTAGTGATGGATGAACTTGATAATATTACTGACTCTTGGGATGGAACCGATAAGAATGGTTCTGATTGTCAAGACGGAGTATATTTTTATACCTACGAAGGAGTCGCCGAAAACGGAGATGAATTTGAAGGGCAAGGAAATGTCACACTCATAAGGGGCAATTAAGTTGTTGCCTCAATTCTCTTTTGACAAGCTTCGGAATTTATTTTCTGAAGAGCAGTTTGTGTTGTTGACCATTCAACAAATACACAAAGACTTGGCGGGTTTAGTAACACTAAAATCTGAAGTCCTCCTTGATTTCGAACTTGATATTTACCCTCAGCTCGAAGATCATTTAAAGGAATTATTGAAAGAATTAAATGATTCTGAGTTGCAGCAATTTGTTTATAAAGTTGACCTCAAAGAGCACGATTTTTTGAATGCTTTATCTGCTCAAGATGATTTTGAAAAATTGTCCTTTTTGATAATTCAAAGAGAAGCTCAGAAAGTTTATTTGAAAAGCCAATATTCATAAGCTGATTTATTCCCCATATTTAGGTCATTCGTGTTCATATAATTTTTAGATTTGTATAGACTGGTAGAAACCTAAAAAGACCATGGATAAATTCACATATATCGGAAATAGTGATGTAAACGCTATTGAAGATCTGTATCAAAAATACGTAGCGAACCCAGAATCAGTTGATATTCAATGGGCCCGATTTTTTGAAGGAGTTGACTTTGCGAAAACTGACTTTGAAAATGGTGGAATTCCTGAGAATTTTCAGAAAGAGTTTAAAGTTTTAAACTTGATTGACGGTTATCGTTCAAGAGGTCATTTGTTCACAAGAACAAACCCTGTAAGAGAAAGAAGACAATACGCTCCAACACTTGCTATCGAAAATTTCGGATTAGAGCAAGCTGACTTGAACGCCACTTTTGCGGCAGGAGAAGAAATCGGAATAGGCCCTGCAACTTTAAAACAAATCATTGATCACCTTGAACTAACTTATTGTCAGTCAATAGGTATTGAGTACACGTATATGCGTGAACCAGAAAGAGTTCAATGGTTTAAAGATCGTATTGAGTTAAAGAACAGACCAACCTTTTCAAATGATGAAAAGAAACACATCTTTTCAAAGATTTCTTCAGCAACAATCTTCGAGCAATTCTTAGCTAAGAAATATGTTGGGCAAAAGAGATTCTCAATTGAAGGTGGTGAAGCTTTGATTCCTGCATTAGATGTAGTAATTCAAAAGGCAGCTGAGTTAGGTGTTAAGGAAGTTGTGATGGGAATGGCACATAGAGGTCGTTTAAGCACATTGGTAAATATCTTTGAGAAAGATCACCAATCTATCTTCTGTGAATTTGACGGAAAACAATTTGATAGTGATGAATCATTTGATGGTGATGTGAAATATCACTTAGGATTCTCAACTGATGTAGATACATTAAGCGGAAACAAAGTTCATTTAACTTTGGCTCCAAATCCATCTCACCTTGAAGCGGTTGACCCGGTTGTTCAAGGTATCGCAAGAGCGAAAATTGATAATTATTTAGAAGACGAAAGCGCAATTATTCCTGTTGCTATTCACGGAGATGCTGCTGTTGCAGGTCAAGGTGTGGTTTATGAAGTTGTTCAAATGGCACAACTTGATGGGTATAGAACAGGAGGAACAATTCATATTGTAGTAAACAACCAAGTTGGATTTACCACAAACTATAAAGATGCAAGATCATCTACTTACTGCACTGATGTTGGTAAAACAACCTTGTGTCCAGTATTCCACGTAAATGGAGATGATGTTGAGGCGGTTGTTCAAACTATGAGCATTGCTGTTCAATACAGACAAAAGTTCAACAGAGATGTTTTCATTGATCTTTTAGGATATAGAAAGTATGGGCATAACGAAGGTGATGAGCCTAAGTTTACGCAGCCTAAATTATACAAGGCAATTGCTAAGCACGCGAATCCAAGACAAATTTACTTGAGTCAATTAATGACTGAAGGTGTGTTAACTGCAGAAGAAGGGAAAAAGGTTGAAGATGACCACATGGCACTTTTAGACAAGGCTTATGAGTCATCCAAAAAACAAGAGAAAGCAGTAGTGCTTAATTTCTTAGATGAAACTTGGCAAGGTTTCAGACATGGTAAAAAAGAAGATTTTGATAAGTCTCCAATTACTTCTGTTTCTGTGGGTAAAGCTAAAGACCTAGGAGCTAAATTAGCTACACTTCCAGCAGATCTGAAGTACTTTAGAAAGATTAAAAAATTATTGAATGATCGTCTTGAAATGCTTGAGTCTAATAGATTAGACTGGGGTATGGCTGAGATGATGGCATACGCTTCATTATTGGATGAAGGATTCCCAGTTAGAATTTCAGGACAAGATGTTGAAAGAGGAACATTCTCTCACCGTCATGCTGTTGTTAAAACTGAAGATGATGAACAAGAGATTGTGACATTGAATCTATTAGATGATGACCAAGCTAAATTCCACATCTACAATTCATTATTGTCTGAGTATGGGGTGTTAGGATTTGAATACGGTTACTCATTAGCAACTCCAAAAACTTTAACAATTTGGGAAGCGCAATTTGGAGATTTCTATAACGGAGCTCAAATTATGGTTGACCAATTCATCTCTTCAGGAGAAGATAAATGGTTTGTTCAATCAGGGTTGGTAATGCTACTTCCTCATGGATATGAAGGAATGGGTGGAGAACACTCATCTGCAAGAATTGAAAGATTTTTACAAATGTGTGCCGACTTGAACTGGCAAATTTGTAATCCAACGACACCGGCAAATCACTTCCACTTATTAAGAAGGCAACTTCATAGAGAGTTTAGAAAACCATTGGTTGTATTCTCTCCTAAGAACTTATTGAGACATCCAAAAGCAACATCTACAGTTGAAGATTTAGCGGCAAACGGATTCCAAGAAGTATTGGATGATGATGTTAAAAAGACTGGAATTGATACAGTTGTATTATGTTCAGGTAAGTTCTATTATGATGCTAAAGCTGAGGCTGAAGCTAGAGGAGTTAAGAATGCTGCATTCGTAAGAATTGAACAAATGTATCCGTTCCCTCAAAAACAAGTGGACGAAGTACTTGCTTCTTATAAAGGAGCAAAGAACATTTTCTGGGCACAAGAAGAGCCTGAGAACATGGGGCCTTGGAGATACATGGCAATGACCATGAGAGGTAAGAATTTAGATATTGTTGCACGTCCTTCATCTTCTGCTCCGGCAGCTGGATCAAGCGCGACACATAAAAGAAGACTAGGTGAATTATTTGACAATCTGTTTGCAAAGATTGCATCTAAATAAGAATTAAAAAAAGAAGATAAAATGTCTGTATTAGAGATGAAAGTCCCGTCACCGGGAGAGTCAATTTCAGAAGTAGAAATCGCAATGTGGCTTGTAGCTGACGGCGATTACGTTGAAAAAGATCAAGCAATAGCAGAAGTCGATTCTGATAAAGCAACTTTAGAGTTACCAGCTGAAGCTTCAGGTACAATTACCTTGAAAGCTGAAGAGGGAGATGCAGTTGCTGTTGGAGCAGTAGTTTGTCATATTGATACATCTGCTGAAAAACCAGCTGATTTTGTATCTACTGATGCTGCGCCAGTTGTGGCAGCAGTTGAAGCTGCACCAGCTAAAGAAGAAGCTAAACCAAATCCGAACCCTGTAAAAGAAGCGCCGGCTAAAAAGAGTCATGCGACAGGTCACCCTTCACCAGCTGCTGCCAAATTAATGGCAGAAAATGGAGTTGGAGCAGGTCAAGTTAACGGAACCGGTAAAGACGGAAGAATTACAAAACAAGATGTTGTTGCAGCTATGGCTGGCGGATTCTCAACTGCAAGTGCTGCAGGATGGGGAGGAACTAGAGATACTGCACCAAAGAAAATGTCAATGCTTAGACGTAAAGTTGCTGAGCGTTTAGTTGCTGTGAAAAATGAAACAGCTATGTTAACTACATTCAATGAAGTTGACATGAAGCCAATCATGGACATCAGAAAGAAGTACAAAAAGACTTTCGGAGAGCATCATGATATAGGTTTAGGATTTATGTCTTTCTTTACAAAAGCTGTGACTGAGGCATTGAATCAATTCCCTGCAGTTAATGCAATGATTGATGGTAAAGAAATGATCATGCACGATTATGCTGATATCGCTATTGCGGTTTCTTCTCCAAAAGGACTTATGGTGCCGGTTGTAAGAAACGCAGAGCAAATGAGCTTGGCAGAAATTGAAAGAGAAATTAAAAGATTGGCTATCAGAGCTAGAGATGGTGAATTAACACCTGATGAGATGACTGGTGGAACTTTCACAATTACTAATGGTGGTGTATTCGGATCTATGTTGTCTACGCCTATTATCAATCCTCCACAATCTGCAATTTTAGGAATGCACAATATTGTTGAGCGTCCGGTAGTTGTAGATGGAGATATCGTGGTAAGACCAATTATGTATGTTGCGCTTTCATATGATCACAGAATCATTGATGGTAAAGAATCAGTTAGCTTTTTATACAAAGTGAAACAAATGTTGGAGAATCCTGAGCAAATGATTTTTGGTGGGAAAGACCCAATTGAAGTATTATTAGGACTTTAAATTGAAATAGATATGAAGATTAAATTAACATTGTTTAGTGCTATAGCACTGCTTTTAAGTTCATTCTCTTTTGGACAAGAACTTCAAGGTTCAAGTGCTGAGGGCTTGATCGAACAAGAGACTGGAATTTTTATTGAAGACGAAGCTTCGAATGAAATCATTGACGAAGCTGAAGTAGCAGACGTTAAGAAAGAGAAAGTCAATTTCAGAGATGCTCTTAAAGAGATGAAAAAAGATTTAAAGCAATCTCTTAAGGCTCAAAAGAAAATCTCAAAAGAGAGAAAGTCAAAAGGTCTTTCAGGTTCAGGAATGTCTGAGGTTGCAATGATTTTGTTAGTGATTTTGGCGATTATTCTTCCATGGTTGGCAGTTGGTCTCTACACAGGTTGGGATACTATGCTAACATTAGTGTCCGTGCTGTTATGGCTTTTATTTTGGATTCCAGGAATTGTGTTTGCCTTCTTAGTCATCTTTGATGTCATATGACGTAATAACAATAAATTCGAACCCTGTTTTATTCATTTAAAACAGGGTTTTTTTATGCCAAAGAATATCTTTTACCGGCATGAGTTTGTAGCAGTCCTTTCATCTCAAGATTAAAAATATGCAAGCTCAGTTCTGCTGAACTCAGCTTAAGCTCAAAAGCTAAACTGTCAAAATCAATTGTCTCATTGGCCTTGATCAATTGTATGATTTTTTGCTCTTCAGAATTAAGGTCAGCAATCAAAGCGTCCATTTCATGTTGCTTGCTTTGATCATCTTTTTCCTCCCAATCTAATACTTTAACAAGATCATCTGCCGAGCTAATGAGATGGGCCCTATTTCTTTTAATAAGGTTGTTACATCCTTTAGATGTTTCGCGATCAACCGGCCCGGGAACTGCAAAAACCTCTCGATTATAATCGTTTGCTAAATTGGCAGTAATCAATGAGCCTCCCGATTCAGAACTTTCAATGACAACAGTTGCCTCACTCAAGCCAGCTACAATTCTGTTTCGTTTGGGAAAGTTTGCAGGTTCTCCAACAACTCCTGACATGAATTCAGTAGCAATACCTCCATTCTCTAACATCCGTTTTGCAAGTGGTCTGTGAGCAGCTGGGTACATGGTGTCAAGTCCATGACCTAATACTCCTATCGTAGCTAGTCCATTATGAATTGCAGCTTCATGAGCTACTTTGTCAATTCCATGAGCCAATCCACTAATAATTTGAGCCTCATGTGCAGCCAAATCTGCGACGAGTTGATCACATACTTTTTTACCATATGAAGTAGATTTACGCATACCTACAATTGAGATATTGGTTTGATTAAAATCAACTTTACCCAAAGCATATAAAACAATTGGGCAATCATTTATCTCTCGTAGTTTTTGTGGAAAGTTCTGATCTTGAAAATAGTAGAGCTGCACATTATTTTCTTCAATGAATTCAATCTCTTGTTTAGCTCGTGCAATTGCCTTCTCCCGATCAAGGGCATTGATGACTGATGATCCAAAACCTTCAAGTTTTCTCAAGCTAGCTTCCTTTTCAGTGAAAACACCTTCCAAAGACCCAACCGCCTCTAATAGGAGTCTCGCTTTTACTGGCCCCAAACCATTTAACGCACTTAATGCTATCTGATAAATTCTCTCTTCCACCAATACAAACCTACTAAAAAGATTAAATTATCGTCAATAAAATGATGAAAATATGAACAAAAAAAGCAAGTTTTTGCACTTTGAACAAATTTTATGCCACTCTTTAATTGCATCTATTAATTTTGTATATTTGAGTAACACACGAAATACAAGATGTTAAAACAAACCTTAAGTCATAAATTATTACAGAAACTCTCTCCACAGCAAATTCAGTTAATGAAGTTGTTACAAGTTCCGACTATGGAGCTTGAGGCAAGAATTAAAGAAGAGATTGAAGAGAACCCTGCTTTAGAAGAAGGGAAAGAGGAGAAAGATGAGTTTGATGATGATTATGATGAAGGGGAAGTAACAGAGGCAGTTGAGGATTTTGACATCAATGATTATTTAGATGATGATCTTCCTCAATACAAAACTTCAGTTTCAAATCACTCGGCTGATGATGACGAGAAATCAGTTCCCTTATCAGGTGGTACATCTTTTCATGACATTCTTAAAAGCCAATTAGGCTTGAGAAAAATGACCGATAAAGAAAGAGCAATTGCTGACAACATTATTGGTAACATTGATGAAGATGGATATTTAAGAAGAGACATTGAAGCCAT
Organism: uncultured Flavobacteriales bacterium; assembly: GCA_913054135.1. Taxonomy (GTDB): domain Bacteria; phylum Bacteroidota; class Bacteroidia; order Flavobacteriales_D; family Crocinitomicaceae; genus Paracrocinitomix. Next base: position 82,921 of record CAJXJK010000010.1, read on the forward strand.
TGTAGACGACCTTGCATTTACAGCAAACGTAATGGCAACTGAAGAAGAAGTTGAAGATGTTCTTTATTTGGTACAAGATTTTGAACCAGCTGGTGTAGGTGCGAGAGATCTAAGAGAATGTTTATTGCTTCAATTAGAAAGAAGACATCACGGAGATATCGCAATTTATACTGCAAAAAAGATATTAGAAAAAAGCTTTGAAGAGTTTGCTAAAAAGCACTTTGACAAGATTAAATCTAAGTTTGAAATTTCAGATGAAGATTTGAAAGAAGCCATTGGCGAGATTACAAAGTTGAATCCAAAGCCTGGAAACTCTCTTAAAGAATCAACGAACTCAAAAAATATTCAACAAATAATCCCTGACTTCATTTTGACTGAAGAGGAGGGAGAGTTAAACTTGGCATTGAATAGCCGAAACGCACCTCAACTAAAGGTGAGCAAAACTTACGAAACAATGTTGCGTAATTATGCTGAAGGAGCTAAAAGTTCAAAGTCAGATAAAGAGGCGCTTACCTTTGTCAAGCAAAAACTAGATTCAGCTAAGTGGTTTATTGACGCTATTTTTCAAAGACAGCAAACTTTGCTGTTTACCATGAAGGCTATTCTCGAATATCAAAAAGAGTACTTCTTAAGTGGTGATGAGACGAACCTCAGACCAATGATTTTGAAAGACATTGCTGACATTGTTGAGATGGATATTTCAACCATTTCACGTGTTGCAAATTCTAAATACATTCAAACCCCTTACGGGATAATGTCATTGAAATATTTCTTTTCAGAGTCTCTTTCAACTTCTTCAGGTGAAGAGGTATCTACAAGAGAGGTGAAGAAAATTTTAGAAGATGCTATTGATGCTGAAGAGAAGCGTAAGCCTCTAACTGATCAAAAGTTAACCGACTTGTTGAAAGAGAAAGGTTATAACATTGCACGTAGAACTGTGGCTAAATACCGTGAACAGTTGAACATTCCTGTTGCCAGATTAAGAAAGGAACTCTAGTTCAATGAAAGCAGCAGCTAAGGTCGTTTCCTACTTATTTCACCCTATTTTTTTACCAATTATCGTGTTGGTAATCTTTTTTGAGGCCCAAACAATTCCTAACAGTCTTAAAAAATATGATGCCCTTTGTAATTTTGAATGGGAGTATCAAAGAATGTATTATTTCATTTTAGGATTATTATTGTTTGCTGCTCCGCTTTTGAGCCTCGGTATTATGGTTTGGACGAGAGTTGTAAAGAACGTTGAGATGGTGCAAAGAGAAGAAAGAAGGTTACCATATTTGATTATCTCCTTTTATTTTGGATTTGCTTATTACTCCTTGAGAACAAAGTTTGACCCCAGTCTTCAGCATGATGCTATTATGTCATTCGTATTTGGGATCTTGGTCGTTTTTTTAGTTTCTTTTATTATCAATAATTATGTGAAAATAAGTTTACATGCTGCAGCCTGGTTTGGCAGTGCAGCAACAATTCTGGCTTATTTTCAGAGTCAAATTGAGAGCCCAATTTGGATTGTCTTTGTGCTCATATTAATCGGAGGAGTAGTAGGTGCAGCAAGAGTGTATTTAAAGGTGCATACCCGTAACGAAGTTTTACTTGGCATGTTTGTGGGCAGTTTAATTATGTACACCTGCGTTTATAACAACCTCTGGATCTAACCACTAATCGACTTTTTTTTGAGATTCAACGACAAATTGTTTTGCAATCAATTTGCTCTACGTATTATTGTGTCAAATAAAAAAGAACTCAAGATGTTTAAAAAAGTTATTATTCCGTCATTCTTATCAGTAGCCTTATTGGCTTCTTGTGGATTAGGAAAAGGAGGAAATGATGAACCAGATGCTGGATTCACGGTTTTCCCAGTTGAAAAAGATATAGAATTGGGTGCTCAAGTTGCACACCAAATTGAAAGTAACCCTGCCGAATATCCAATATTAGATTCAGCTTCAAATGTTGAGGCTTACAGATATATTTACGCCATCAGAGATAAGGTTTTAGCCACTGGTAAAGTTGAACACAAAGATGACTTTGCATGGCAAGTTAGAATCATCAAAGATGATGAAACGCTAAACGCATTTTGTACACCCGGAGGTTATATTTATTTCTATACAGGAATCATTAAGTACTTAGATGATGAATCTCAATTAGCAGGAGTTATGGGTCACGAAATGGCACATGCTGATCTAAGACATTCAATTAGACAAATGCAAAAAACCATGGGTGTTCAAGTACTATTAAGTGCTGTACTTGGTGATGAATCAGCATTAGGTCAAATTACTACAGGTTTAATTGGATTGAAGTTCTCAAGATCTCACGAAACTGAAGCTGATAGAAAATCAGTTGCATATTTATGTGAAACGGATTGGCCAGCTGATGGTGGTGCAGGATTCTTTGAGAAGATAGCGGCTTCAGGGTCTCAAACTCCACCAGAGTTTATGAGCACACATCCAAGTCCTGATAACAGAATTGAAAATTATCATAGCTGGGCTACTGATTTAGGATGTCCAGGAAAGGCTTTATACAAGGAGAAATATGATGCTTTTAAAGCATTGTTCTAAGTATATTTTTTCAGTTGATTTGATTAGTTAAAAGTAGCACTCTAGAGTGCTACTTTTTTTGTTATGATCAGTTTGTTGTCTTGAATTATGCTTACGAAGTAAATACCATCTTTATAAGGTGTTTCAAATCGCTTACTCCCCAATCCAACATCTTCCTTGATAATTCTACCTTTGGTATCGTATAAAACGAACTTATACTCTTCTTGATTCTTAGTTTCAATGTTAATTCGTTTGTCAAAACTAAACACATGAAATATTTGTCGCATTTGATTAGCAGCTGGCCCCTTTGTTGCCAATCCAAACTCAGCTGGCGGATTGTATTTACCTAACGTATAATCTCCATAAACCTTGGCTGAATTTAAGCTAAAACGCCCTTCATTATAAAACGAAACATTAGTGACTAGTTTCAAATAAAGAAGATTCATTTTCTCTGAGTAGTTGGTAACCGCTCCATGCTTTGCATTCTCGTTTATTGCGTTCCAATGCTTTCCGTCTTCTGACAAATAAACTGTTGCATGATTTAAATCGCAATTGGTCATTTCGTTAAAGCCAAAAGAGATATTCAAGTCTGTGAATCCTATGAGTTGATCAATACGCTTCGTGAAACTGATGTCAAAGTTGTTAGCTTGATGCGAGAAAAATTCAATGCGCTTATTCTCAAAATATACATTAACAGCATCTGAAATTCCATTAATCATCCAGCCATTAAAACCAGATTCTGATCCTTCTCCACAGCTAAAGAGCTGCTCCATCTTATTGTCTGAATTGTCTCCGGTATATGAATCAATAGCTGAGTTGCAATCTGCATCCATTCCAAAACTTGAGAAACCTATTAAGGTTAACAAAATCGCTCCAATCTTCTTCATCTTAAATCCCTTTTGCACAGAAGTCGTTTTCTGTAGAGATATAATCTAAAAGGTTTAGATTGGTTACAGTTCGATAATAGAATTACTCAGTTTCTTTCGTTTCTGAGAACTTGAAAGAGTTCTTTTTGATTTCTTCAATCAACTTGTTCTGAGCATCTTCAACATCTAATATTCTGATGAAATCACCACCACCTTGCTCAACAATATCCTTCATGTGTTTCGTGATATAATCCGAAGTTTTGATTCCAACAACCGAGAACTTTACACCTTTTGATTTATAGTAGTTTCTAATTGTCTTCAAGTAATCTTTGTCTCCTTTATTAAATACTCCATCAGTGATCATAATCACTTGATTATTACCGTCAGGGATGTATGATTTCTTATTCAACTTATAGGCAGATTTAATGGCGTTACCACCGGCTGTCATTCCAAAGGTTCTTAAATCTTGAACCACCTCAATAATTTCATCTTTTTGATCTCCATGGGTATTCGTTAAAATCGTCTCAACTTCTGAAGAGTATTTGATCATAGATACCATATCATTTGGTCTCAATATGTTCGTCAATTCAATCATTGACATTTTCATCAAATCCATTTTCCCCATTCCGTTCATTGATGATGAAACATCTAAAATGAAAGTAATATTGTTGTACTTAAAGTAGCTCTCAGTAAAAACAGTATCTGGTAATTCAGCCAAAGGCACAGGGTCAACTGAAGGGATGTCTACAGGAGGGTCATCTTTCGGTACTTCTGGTGGATCAACAACTACAACTTCTGCATCCTCATCTTCATCCGGCACGTTAGGGTCAATCACAATTACATCTTCGTCCTCATCCTCGTCTTCGTCAGGAACATTCGGATCAATTACAATAACGTCTTCATCTTCGTCCTCTATATTATTTGGCGGATTCGGAATTTGAGGCGGATTATCTTGCACAATCTCATCAACCACTTCAGGTGGTGTTTCTACATAAGGCTTTTGAAGTTCAATCTCAACATAGTTTCTTTTAAAGTTCAAATATCCTTCGTGATAATTTGATTTATAAGGTTCTCTTTGAGCTGTAATGTAATAGTATCCCAATGGAATTTTTGTTTTTACAATTCCGCTTGAATTTGTCATTGCCGTACCTACTAATTCTCCGTTTTCAACTAAGTAAATTTTAGAATTCTTAAGCGGCTCTCTTGTCAATGAATCAAGAACTTTAATGGTCACCAAAAATGAAGTTGATATGTACGAAGAAGGTGTATTATTAAAATCAGGGCAAGCAGTTAAAGAAGATGACATCTCGGCTTGCTTTACATTTCCGTTCAATTGAATAGGAATTGCCGCTCTCGGATTTGAGAAATAAACATCTACATTATAAGTAAATCTTCCTTTAATATTATTGTTCACTTTAAACCTGATGGTCATGGTGCTATCAGGCATTACTTTTTTTGAAGAATAGATGTAATAAACATCTCTTGGTTTTTCAACCGTCAATAAATACTGTGGTTTCTCAGAGGTATTTGTGAAGTTGATGTCAATATAAGCAGTTGACTCCTTATACAAATCACCGAAGTTATGTCTTTGTTTATCAGGCTTAATTTGCCCAATAGACAAGAACGAAATCATGATGAATAATATGCCGAGTAGTTGTTTCAATTTGGTTTAGTATTCTTTATATACCTTACTTATAACAAATTTGAGTCCAAAGGTTTCAAAAAATCAAAGTTACTATTTTATATCTTCGGCCCTGTAATTGTAGGTAAAGCTTAGATGAAAAAGATTTTATTTCTTTTGATGGTGCTTCTCACTGTGAATTCAGCACGAGCGATAGACTCCTTTTTTGGTGTTTCGTTTGGCTTGAGCTTTTCGTTCGGCACTCACGCTAACAGAGTGGGATTACATGCTGCAGGCTACTATAATTATGCTTTCGCACAAGCAAATCTTTCAATGAATGGCTATTACAATTTGCAGTCATACAGTCTTAAAAAGAAAGGATTTGAATTTCAGTTAGGCGCAGGGGGGCAACTAGGATTCGGAAGAAAAGATTCTGCTCGTAGCCCGTTTATATCGGTGACTGAAAATAATTTATTACAAGATTATTCGGTTGGATATTCTTATTTGCTTTTTGTAGATCAGCAAAAAACAACTCAGGCGGGAGGAATACTTTCTGTGAATGTGTTAGATTTTAAGTTCGCCACCGAGAATGATCTATTCGGTTGGGGAGATGGCTGGCGAGATAGATATAGAACAGGAGCCTTTTTGTTAGAGTATCGTTATCAGAATTGGAAGTTTGCTTTGAACTCAACTTTATGGACAGATGATTATTCAGTATCCAAAAAGATATTGAACACAGATTTCCCAGCTCGCTTTGGTTATAAGGATGATAGAAATGTAAATTTTGGTAATCATTCTTTAGGAATGTTATCTGCGCAAGTTGAATATGCGGTACCCACCAACATAGTTCCCTTCGGTCAAACTTTGAAAGCTAATATTGGCTTTGATGCCGAAAGAGTAAGAAATGTGATTCAAAACAGAATGGTTCATGATCACTATTTCATTCCAAAAAACTGGATATCAAGAAATCCGTGTCACATACCTATGCAAGCTGATGATGGTTCTCAGTATTTGTATCATGAGGGACAGAAAATAAGGAAAACTAAGTTCTATTTTAATCTCGGAGCGAACGAAGGAATTTTTTATTGAAATTGACATTTACGGTATTTACCCTAGAAAAATGAGATGCCTTCTAAAATAGATTTGTCCAAAAAACAGATTTATTATGAAAACGGTTAAAAAAATTTCAAGTCTTAAGGGAGGGCTTATACTATCCTTTCTTTTATTGTCAATGATTTCTTTTGGACAGATGTCTTATGAAGAATTCCACGCAAAGTATAAACCTCACTATAAAACTTTAGCTCCTGATGCCGAGGTCGTGAAAATTGCCAACGAGTCAAATCAGGAAACAGGCGCTTTGATTATTCAACTTTTATTGCAGCAACATGCTGAAGGAAACGAAGAGGCTGAGTTAAAATTGGTGGCAATATTAACTTCTGCAAAAAGAGCCATTGTTGCTGGCATGTTAAAAGAATTGCCAGTTGATGATGCCATTAAATTCCTGAATACTTCAAAATATGAATGGCAATATGAAGTGCTTTATCATGTAGATAAAACTACTTATCATAACCTATCACCAAACATGCTTTCAATGTTATTATATGACGGTCCTAAAGGTCCATTTGGTCCTGAAAGAAAGAACTGGTCGCCAGCTTATGCTGGTTTAGGATTCGATTATTCTTGGTCGGGAATGAAAGGTTTCAACAATGTAATTGAAGCATACGGAGATGGATCTTCAGAAAACACCTTGATTGGGCCTTCTGCCTTTATTGGTTTCAAAACTAAAGAGATGAATTTTGTTGAGATCATGTATCAAAATAGAGCTCTAAAAACAGATTATCAAAACACAGCATTTTCTGATATTAAATTTGGACAACACACAGTTGGTGTGAATTTTCTAAAAGGAAATGGAACTCCAGGATCAATGTTTTTATTCAATCACGGATGGGGAGCACACGCAAATTTTGCTTCTTGGTCAGTGAAGGATGTAAATGGTAAAACAAAAGTTGGGTCAGGAATAAATGGTGGATTGAGCTATAATGCACAAATCTTCATTAACCCTATCAAAAAGATTCCGTTGATGTTCGGTATCAGAGCTTACGCTCAAATTAACTTTCCGAGACATGATTTTAATGGTCTTAGCGACAACTTAAATGGATGGGCTGACGGAACATCAACTAATGAAGACAATGCTTCGGTTATATCAACTTTCGGAGCTCAAGTTCAAGCGATTTATAAATTTGGTAAAACATCTGACGATACTAAATACACTGATTTCGAAACAGAAATGGTTGCAAATGTTGATCCACATATTAACACTGCTTACACTGAAATTTTACCAATTATTTCACCTGATGGTAAAACACTTTATTTCATCCGTTCTGATCATCCTCAAAACAACAATGGTTCAATGAACTCTCAAGATGTTTGGGTGGCTGACGTTTCAAACGGAATGGAGAATGCACAAGCGAAAAGAATGCCAGAGAAATTCAACAGACTTTCAAATAATATGATTGCTGGGGTAAGTCCTGACGGTAACTCAATGATGGTAAAAGGAATCTTTAATGATAAGGGTGAATATCTGAAAAAAGGATACTCAATCATTAATAAAACAGCAACAGGATGGTCTGAGCCAAAAGCATGTAATGTAGATAACTACGAAAACATGTCAAAAGGGGCTTATGTTGGAGCGTACTGGACACAAGATGGTAAACACATGTTGTTATCTATGTCTGAAAGTTCGTCTGACAACTCACAAGATTTATATGTGACACACCAAATTGAAGGATCTGATTGGAGTCGTCCAATTAAATTGGGAAGCACTATTAATGGAGATGGAGATGAGCATTCACCTTTCTTAGCGTCTGATGGTAAAACACTTTATTTCTCTTCAAATAGAGATGGTGGTTTAGGAGACAATGATATTTGGATGTCAAAAAGAGAAGATGATACTTGGACAAAATGGTCTGAGCCTGTAAATCTTGGATCTGATATTAATACTGAAAACTGGGATGCATATTATTCAATTGATGCCTCAGGTAAATATGCATACATGGCTTCTGCTACCAATACTAAGGGAAAAGAAGATATCGTGAGAATTAAGCTGAAAGAAGAAGTTCAGCCTGATCCTGTAGTTTTAATTTCAGGTAAGGTTTTAAACAAGAAGACGAACGAACCAGTTGATGCATCAATCGTTTATAACGGTCTTGTTGACGGTAAAAACTATGGTGTTGCTAGAACAAATCCTGCAACAGGAGAATACACAATTGTATTGCCTTATGGTAGAAACTATGATTTCACTGCAGGTGCTGGTAATTACATTGGTGTATCTGACAATCTTGATTTAACTGATGTTGGAGAGTATAAAGAAATCAAAAGAGATTTATTCTTGATTCCTATTGAAGTTGGCGCAACTGTACGATTGAACAACATCTTCTTTGAAACAGGAAAAGACGAATTGAAAAACGAATCTCAATCTGAGTTAAATCGTGTGATTGATTTCTTAAAAGAGAATCCTACAGTAAAAATTGAACTTTCAGGACATACTGATAACGTAGGAGACAAAGGATTTAACAAATCATTATCTCAAAAAAGAGCAAATGCAGTTCTTGAATTCTTGAAGAAAGAAGGTATTGATACTGCACGTCTCGTAGCCAAAGGTTACGGAATGGAAAAACCTGTGGCCGACAATACCACAGAAACCGGGAGATCAATGAATAGAAGAGTAGAATTTACGATTCTAGAAAAGTAATTGTAAACCCAACAATCTGTTACCCTGACCTTGGCCTAGCTGAGGTCAGGGTTTTTTGTTTTCTCCTATTTGGGTAAGCCACATACATTTAGCGGTTTTACAAAATTGTTGTTACCTTTAAAGCTCTTAAAATCCAATTGAATGAGCGAGAAATTAGACCTCTTAAACAGTAAAAAAGAAGAAGCCTTAAAAGGTGGTGGTGAGAAACGAATTGAGTCTCAACACTCAAAAGGTAAATTAACTGCCCGTGAAAGAGTTGATCTTTTGTTAGATGAAGATTCTTTTGAAGAGATAGGGATGCTAACCACTCACCGTTCAAGCAACTTTGGATTAGAAAAACAACAGTTTTTAGGAGATGGTGTAATTACTGGTTACGGTAAAGTTCACGGTCGTCCTATTTATGTTTTCTCTCAAGACTTTACAGTTTTTGGAGGGTCTCTTGCTGAGGTTCATGCGAAGAAAATTTGTAGAATAATGGATCTTTCTCTTCAAAACGGAATTCCGTTAATTGGATTAAATGATTCAGGTGGAGCACGTATTCAAGAAGGTGTTGTTTCATTGGGAGGATATGCAGATATCTTTTATAAGAACACTTTAGCTTCTGGAGTTGTACCTCAAATTTCTGCTATCATGGGGCCTTGCGCCGGTGGTGCAGTTTACTCACCAGCATTAACTGATTTCATTTACATGGTTGAAGATTCGTCTTTCATGTTTGTTACCGGGCCAAATGTTGTAAAAACGGTAACTCATGAAGAAGTAACTTCAGAAGAATTAGGAGGTGCTTCAACGCATTCACAAAAATCTGGTGTTGCTCATTTCTCAGTTGAAAATGATTTAAGATGTATCAATGATTTGAAAAAGTTGTTGTCATATCTACCGCAAAACTGTGAAGAAGAATCACCAAAGTATCCATATACTGCGGCAGATGAAAGAAGAGAAGAGTTGAATTCAATTATCCCTGATAATCCTAATCAACCTTATGATATTAAAGATGTAATCAACTCATTAGTTGATAAAGATTCTTTTTATGAAGTGCATGAGAACTTTGCTGAGAACATAGTTGTTGGTTTTGCCTTTTTAGAAGGTAAATCAATTGGAGTTGTCGCAAATCAACCAGCCTTTTTAGCGGGTGTTTTAGACATTCAATCATCAAACAAAGCCGGACGTTTCGTTCGTTTTTGTGATGCTTTTAATATTCCATTATTAGTACTTGAAGATGTTCCAGGATTCTTACCTGGTACTGATCAAGAATGGAACGGTATCATTAGCAATGGAGCAAAACTATTATATGCTTTCTGTGAAGCAACAGTGCCAAGAGTGACAGTAATTACTCGTAAAGCATACGGTGGAGCTTATGACGTAATGAACTCTAAACACATTGGAGCAGACATGAATTACGCTTGGCCAACTGCAGAGATTGCAGTAATGGGAGCAAAAGGAGCTGCCGAAATTATCTTTAGAAAAGACATTAAAGAAGCAGCAAATTCTGAAGAGAAATGGAAAGAGAAAGAGGCTGAGTATGCTGAGCTTTTTGCGAATCCATACAATGCAGCCAAACACGGATTCGTTGATGAGGTGATTGAACCAGCTGAGACAAGAAAGAAATTGATCAGAGCATTTGATATGTTGAAAAACAAGGTTGCTCATATTCCTAAAAAGAAGCACGGTAACATTCCTTTATAGGTAGATGTTTTTTGCAGATTTCAAATCGGCTATTTCAGATTATGGTGAAGGCTTTAAGCTTTTGTCTCAATTAAGACTTTGGAAATTTATTTTAGTTCCGGCACTCATTGCTTTGCTCGTCGCGGCTGGGATTGTATGGGGTTCAATTGAATTAGCACCTTTCATTGGTGGATATATTGCCGACATATGGCCTTTTTCGTTTTGGGAAAACACCATTCGTTCAATAGCAGATTTTATGGGCGGAGCCCTACTAGTGATTTTCGGAATCATTGTTTTTAGGCACGTGGTTATGGCTTTTTCAGGTCCGTTCATGACACCCATTTCTCAAAAGATTGAAGACCATTTAAGAGGCCAAAAAACAGAATCAGAGATTGGATTTATGACCAGTTTGGTGAGGAGTATTAGAATCAATGTGAGAAATCTCTTAGTAGAGATATTGGCTACTGTTCCTTTCATGTTGCTTGGCTTGGTTCCGGTTTTCAATATCCTTTGTACTATTCTAATCTTTTTCTTCGGAGCTTATTTCGCCGGATTCGGGAATTTAGATTACACCTTAGAAAGACATTATAAATATCGCGACTCTGTAAAATGGGTTCAAAATCACAGAGGATTAGCAACTGGAAACGGAACCGTTTTCATGCTTATTTTATTAATCCCGGTAATTGGGATTTTGCTAGTGTTGCCTTTGAGTTGTGCTGCAGCAACTGTTTCTGTAGTAAATAATAAAAACTGAACAATGTTACGACTAGATTGCTTATCTTATTCCCAAAACGGGAATTAAATGCTGGTATATATAGTAGAAGATGATAAATGGTATGCTGAATTTTTGAGGCATCATGTTGAAATGAATCCAGAAAATCAAGTTGAAATTTTCGATAATGGAAAAAGCTATGAAAAGGCCTTAGTACATAAACCAGATGTTGTTTGTCTAGATTTCAATTTGCCTGATGATACAGGGGAAAGATTATTGAAATTAACAAAGGCATCCAATCCCAATTCGGAGGTAGTAATAATATCAGGACAAGAAGATATTAAGGTTGCAATTGAATTAATGAATTTAGGGGCATATGACTACATCTTAAAAGATGATGAGACCTCCACAAGAATTTGGTCAACTCTTGTGAAAATTAAAGAAAAGTCTGAACTGCTTTCAGAAGTAAAAGAACTCAGAAAGGAAATCAAATTTGATCTTAAAAAGAAAATCGATTTTATAGGGGATTCACCTGGAATAAAAAAAATTGCTGAGCTTGTTAAAAAGGCTGTTAAAACTGATATCACGGTTAGTATCACAGGAGAAACTGGGACAGGAAAAGAAGTGGTTGCAAAGTCAATACATTATGAGTCTCATTACAAAGGGAAGTTTGTAGCGGTAAATGTGGCCGCGATACCAAGTGAATTAATAGAAAGTGAGCTCTTTGGTCATGAAAAAGGTGCTTTTACCGGTGCAAATGTGACAAGAATTGGAAAGTTTGAAGAGGCAAAAAATGGGACACTCTTCTTAGATGAAATAGGAGAGATGGACGCCAGTATGCAAGCCAAACTATTACGGGTGTTGCAAGAAAGAGAGGTTACGAGGGTTGGCTCTAATAAGCCAATTAAGGTAAACTTGAGAGTGGTCACTGCTACTCATAAAAACTTAGCTGATGAGGTACATGAGGGTCGTTTTAGACAAGATTTGTACTTCCGCCTTATTGGGATGCCGATTGATATCCCGCCATTAAGAGATAGAGGTAATGATGTTATTTTGTTATCACGAAAATTTATTTCTAACTTTTGTCAAGAGAATCAGGTAGAGAAAAAAATGCTATCTAAAGAGGCAGAACGCAAATTATTAGCGCATCAATACCCGGGCAATGTTAGAGAGCTAAAGGCTTTGTTGGAATTAGCCGTTGTTATGTCCGATACTAATATTATTAATGATAGTGATATAAATCTTTATGCTTCGAGTCAATCTTTAGATGTTTTGCTCACAGAAAATTTAAGTCTAAAAGAGTTCAATGCTAAAATCGTCCAATATTACCTTGACAAATATGACAAAAATGTGATAAAAGCTGCTAACGCATTAAGTGTAGGAAAATCAACAGTTTACAGAATGATAAAAAATGGAGAAGTAACCTTATGAAAGGAATAGTATTTACAGAGTTTTTGGAATTAGTTGAGGATAAATTCGGTTTGGAAACGGTTGAAGAAGTAATATCTACATGTGACCTTGAAACAGCTGGTTCTTATACTGCAATTGGGACTTATGATCACAAAGAAATGTTTCAAATGGTCAGTGTACTGTCAAAAACCCAGAATATTAGTGTTCCAGAATTATTGACGATTTATGGAGAACATTTTTTTGGCATCTTAGCAAAAGGATATCCCCAATTTTTAAATGACAAAGGGTTGTTTGCTTTTTTAGAGTCTATTGATAATTACATACATCCCCAAGTTCTTAAATTATACCCAGATGCTGAACTTCCAAGCTTTAGGGCTTCAATGAATGAAGGTAAAAATGAACTCTTGTTGGTTTATCAATCTATTAGAGCAATGTCTGATTTTGCCGTGGGTCTTATCCAGGGTGCGTCTAAATACTATGGTAGAAAGATTAAAGTTGAAATTGTTGAAAAGGAAGAGAATGGGCAACATGTAACATTGAAAGTAACACTTATTGGATAAATCAGTTAACATAGAAATTTATAAAAAGGCGCTTGAAAGAGAAAAGAATGCCCGTAAACAAGCAGAGCAAATTCTTGAAGAAAAAGCTATAGAGTTATACGAAGCAAATCTTTCTTTGAAAAATTTGAATGAGGTCTTGGAGAAAAAATTAGAAGAGCGAATTGCTCAAATTAAAGAATCTGAATCACAATTTGAAAAAGTGGTGGCTGAAGCCAATGACGTTATTTATAAAGTCAATTTGGCCGGTGAATTTACCTATGTCAACAAGGCTGCAACAGAGTTGACAAATTTCTCTGAAGATGAGCTCATTGGTAAGAGTTTTAAAGAATTGGTTATCACGCCTTCTGAATCTGTCATTACTAGTTTTTATGAGAGTCAACTTCTAAATGTTAAGGAATCCACTTATTTTGAGTTCGAAATTAGAACGAAGAGTGGAGCTAGATTTTGGTTGGGACAAAATATTCAATTGATAAAGCGTCATGGGATAACTATAGGCTTATTAGGAATTGCAAGAAATATCACAGATAGGGTTAAGTCTGATCAGCTGTTAAGAAAAAGCGAAGAGAAATACAGACAAATCCTGGATAATATGGAGCTTGGAATGATAGAGGTTGATTTAGATGAAAAGATTACTAATGTTTATGAAAGTTTTTGTCAATTAACCGGTTATGAACATGAAGAACTCATTGGGAAATCACCAAAAAGTCTACTGTTAACAAAAAGCTCTCAAGAGGTAATGCAAAGGCAAAATGAATTAAGAGAGCGCGGAGAGGCCTCGGTATATGAAGTTCAATTGAAGAAAAAAAATGGTGAGGTAATATGGGTCTTAATTTCAGGAGCACCTTTTTTTAATGAATTTGGCTCAAGAATGGGAAGTATTGGCGTTCACCTAGATATAACGAATAGAAAATTAGCCGAGACTGAACTGAAGAAATCCAAAGAGCTAGCCGAGGCTTCCTCAAAATCAAAGGAACTGTTTTTGGCAAATATGAGTCATGAGATAAGAACACCTCTAAATGCGGTGATAGGTCTTTCTCAGCTTCTAGATAAAACGAGTTTAGATGATCAACAGTCTGAATTTCTTCAAACGATTAAATCTTCCGCCGGAAATTTACTTTCTTTGGTGAATGATATTTTAGATTTCTCTAAAATTGAGGCGGGTGAGATGTCTCTAGAAAGTGAGAATGTATCATTGTTCGAACTTGGTAAATCTGTAATTCAAACTTTATCTTATCATGCCACAGAAAAGAGCATTGAGTTAATATTCAGCTCTAATATTAATTCGAAATCTAACTACATTGTTGATAGATTGCGATTGAGTCAAGTACTCCTAAACCTGGTCAATAATGCTCTAAAGTTTACTGAAGTTGGCACAGTTGAGTTAATAATTAACGAAACTGATAAACAAGAGATTTATTTTGAAGTAAAAGATACTGGTATTGGTATATCTAAAGAGAAAATTAAATCAATATTTCAGAAGTTCAGACAAGAAGAACAGAGTACGGGAAGGGTATATGGAGGAACTGGTTTGGGATTGAGTATTGCTCAAAACATTGTAGAATTGTACGGAGGTAAGCTGAAAGCTCGAAGCGTGAAACATAAAGGCTCCTCCTTTTATTTCTCTTTAAGCCTAGAAAGCGCTCAATCGAGTGTTGATGATAAAGATCTCGGGAAATTAATTGGTTTTGATTGGAGCAAAGTTCACATCTTATTAGTTGAAGATAATAAAGTCAATCAATTTGTTGCCTCAAGTTTCATGGAAGAGTGGGGAGCTAAATTGACTATTTGTAACAATGGTCTTGAAGCCTATCAAAAGATAGAGGCTAATTCTTTTGATCTCGTTTTAATGGATATTCAAATGCCCGTTATGAATGGGATTGATGCAACTATTGAAATTAGAAGCCAACTCAATAAACAAATCCCTATCATTGCCTTAACTGCAAATGCGGTGAAAGGAGATAGAGAAAAATACCTTAAGGCAGGAATGAATGACCATGTGTCAAAGCCATTTGATGAACTAGAACTGAAGAAAGCAATTGTGAAAAATATAACTGAGTTGAACAAAACAGATTTTAGAAAGCTTGAAAAAAATATAGTTTTGTTGGATCTTAGCAAATTAGAAAAAATGAGCCGAGGAAATGCTTCTTTTGTCAGAAAGATGCTCTCAATATTTTTGGAGGAATCTGGAGAACAAATTCAACTTTTTGAAAACATCACTGATCACAAGAAAATTGTGGCCCTGGCACACAAAATCAAACCCTCCATAGACTATATAGGTTCAGAGCAGCTCGGTATTGATGTCAGAAGAATCGAGAATAAAGAGTTTGATGAAGACTGGAGTTTACTCTCAAAGTTTATTCTGGATTGTAAGAAATTGAGAGAGGAAGTTCGAGATTATCTGTCCTAGATTGAATTATAATTCCCGTTTTGGGAATTGTTTTAGATTCACAATTGACGATAACCGTCTGAATAATAGGTGCTTGAGTCTTTTGGCATAATTTGGGTGTTAAAAAAGGAAACTCAAAGCATGAAAAATTCAACCTACAGCAAATTAAACAGCTTTGACTCTTTGTTTTGGAAATCAAAATCAAGTTTCAAAATAGATTCTAATTTGCCAAGCAACTCGAAAGAGTCTTTGATTGAAGAAACTACTTCATCTGATTTTGTAAGATTAGGTTTCTGTTTATCGGGTAATGCTTTCAAAGAAGAACAGGCTCTTATTCTCCATTCCATTGGAAGTTTCGGAGATATCAATAGTGAAAGCTACATGTTCATTTTAAATCCTTCGTTCGTTGAGAAGAAAATTTTAAGTTTTGGGGAAGACAGCTTACGGGCATACTGACATAATTATCGATAGAAACTACGTCTCGTCAACAATCCAATTCTAACTTTCAAAAAGCATCATAATTATGAAAAATCTTAAAATTTTTATACTCGAAGACAATCTGTTCTATGCAAACTTGTTTATGGCAAGGGTAGAAGAGATGGGATACGAAAACGTTCAATTGTTTTCTGCGTCAGAAGAACTTTTAAAAGAAATCCACCAACAACCTTCAATAGTCTTTTTAGATCATAATTTGCCTGATGGAAAAGGTTTAGATGTACTTAAAGAGATTAAAAGCACCTATCCAGATGTGAACTGTATTATGCTTTCAGGCCAAGCAATTATTGGTATTGTGGTGGATTCCTATAAATACGGTGCGTTCGATTACTTGCTTAAGGGAGTGGACGATAGCCCTAATGAACTTGAAAGAGTAATTAACGATTGCATAAATTATACAAGAGCTGAGCATGGTAATTTGTAATCAAAATCTCAGTGAGATAATAGAAGTTCCAGAAAGCGCTTATTTAAAAGTAAAGTGGATCATAGCTCTGTGAGGGGTGATGAAGAATGAAATAAGTCCTCAAAAGAAAGTAAAACAGAAAAAACTCAAGTGAAAAATAATCTTGCTCAAGGTTTAGAAAAAGGTCGCTAATTACGATCAAAAATCATTTTGCAAATAAATCTATGATAAGATGAAAAAGTTTCGAGTACTAGTAATAGATGATAGTAAGGTTGTTTGTAATCTCATTCAATCAATGATAGAGACACGATTGAAAGCGGAATGTATTTTTGAAACTGATCCGACAAAATTGAGTCAAGATCTCTTGCTAGACGTTGATCTAGTCATCTTAGATTACTATTTCGGAAGTATTGCTGAATCCTCCAAAAAAAATGGATTGATGTATTTAAAGGAACTCAATAGATTAAATTCTTCGATTGCAGTGATTGCTTTTTCGGGTCAAAAGAAAATTGCAAAGGCAGCTGAAATGGTTTCCAGAGGTGCATTTGAATACATTGATAAAAATGAAGATAATTTTATAGAAGTTCTGCTTCAAAGCGTCAAGAAAATAAAAGATTTCAAGACTTCTGGTTTTAACATTCAGTCATCACAAATTAATGTAAATCGTATTTGAGGCCAGATTGTTATTCTCTGTTCGCTAGTTTATCAATAATTCAAGTTTCAAACTAACCAGAACTAAATTTCAAATCGGCATCTTTTGGCTTACTCTGTAGGCAGACGGTAAAAGATATATATACATATACCATCAGTTATAATGATGAAAAAAGAGAAAAAGTAGGATGGGATCACACTTTAGAAGGAAGGGTTAGAGTAATTCTGTAATTCAACCAAATAATTATCTTAGTTTCTCTAAAGCAATGCTATGAAACTGAGATTCTTAATCGCTTTCTTTCTACCGCTCTTATCATTCGGGCAAATGAACCCTGTGATTGATAGTTTAGAGAATTTAGTGGCATCAAACCCTCACGACACAGTTAAGGTGCTGACACAATCTGAACTTTGCTGGGAATACAGGATTATTGATCAAAAAAAATCATTAAAAAATGGACATGCGGCAGTGAATTTGGCTCGTAAAATTGATTACAAATTTGGCTTAGGAAAATCCCTCAATGATCTTTCAATTATTTATTTAGATAAAGGAAGTCTAGATACAGCAAGTACATTGCTTGAAGAAGCCAAAGAAATTCGTGAAGAGTTAAATGATCCAGCAGGTGTTGCTGCAATTCACAACAAACTCGGAATCATCTATGAGCACTTGGTTCAACTAGAAGATGCCATGATTAACCACATGGCAGCCCTAGAGTACTATGAATCAATTGACAATAAAGCCAATGCTGGTTTTTGCCTGAATAATATCGGAAACGTGCACTTCAAAATGAAGAATTATCCCAAGGCTGAAGAGGTGCATAACAGAGCACTTCAAATTAGAATCGATATTGACGATAAATACGGGATTGCTGGTTCGCACTCTAATTTGGCGAATCTGAAGATGTTTATGGGAGACACTTTGCAGGCTATTTATCATTATGATCAGGCAATTAAGGTTTACCGAGCTAATGATTTTGAAAACGACTTGGCGGTGACTTTAAATAACCTAGGTACTCTCTATGTAACACGTGATTTAAACAAAGCTGAGAATTATGTTTCAGAAGCACTCGAAATTAGAACTCGTCTTAATGACGCCCGCGGAATCTGTTCTTCTACAATTATAATGGGGGAGATTTATACTGAAAAAGGGAGTTACTCAAGAGCGTTTAAGTTCTTGCATAGAGGCTTAAGGCTGAGTCTTGAAAGTGGCTTTGAAAACAAGGAGAAAGGAGCCTATGAAAAGTTGGCAAAGTATCATGCTAATAGAGGAAATGCTGATAGTGTTCACTATTACTACTCACAGTTTTATGCTCTTGAAAAATCACAGTACGAATCTAATTTGAACGATCAGGTAAATGAATTACAAACTATTTATGAGACTGAAAAAAAGGATAGAGAAAATGAGCGATTGGCAAGAGAAAAAGCTGAAGAAACGGCTAAAAGAAAGACGGCCGATTTAAAAGTGTCTAGCCGAAATAACATCATCATTATTGTTGCTGCCTTGGCGTTTTTGATTCTATTAGGAGGCCTATTATTAATTCAACGAAATAAGCGTATTGCTGCTCAAGAAAAGAATGCTGCTTTAAAGCTTGAAAAAGAAAAAGGATTGAAAGCTGTTTTCAAAGCGCAAGAAGATGAGCGCGGAAGAATATCAAAAGATTTGCATGACGGAATTGGCCAACAGCTGAGCGGAATCAAATTAGCTTGGAGCACACTAACCAATGAAATCAGCAATCCTGAATCAAAACAAAAGCTGAGTGACTTAACCAATATCTTAGATAAAAGCACAGCAGAAGTGAGAGATATTTCTCATCAAATGATGCCAAAATCAATATCTGAATTCGGAATCTCAAAGGCGATTGAAGGTATGTTGAATGATAGCTTCAGTTTGTCACAAATCAGCTACGAGTTTGATGACCTGAATGTAGGAGAAAAAAGATTTGATAGTGAAATTGAATTAACAGTTTTCAGAATTTCTCAAGAAGCCATCAATAATTGTATTAAGCACGCCGAAGCTAAGAATGTCAGTTATCAAATTTATACTCAAGGCACCAATCTTCACGTCCTAATTGAAGATGACGGTAAAGGCATGTCTCTAGATTCGCAACATATGGGTCATGGTTTGATTAATATGAAAAGTAGAATATCTACCATTTCAGGAAAACTGAATTTTGAGTCTTCAGAGAACGGAACTACCGTTTCAATGCTCGTTCCGATCAGCTAAATGATACCCTAAAAAAGGTATTCTAAAAAGTTAAAACACTGATAAACAGTAGGGAATAATTTAATTTTTTGTTAAATTTATTTAACGGCCACACTATTTTGGCATAGTTTTCGTTAGCTTTAATGAACCGGTTAAAATAATGTTTAATTAATATTCACCCAATCACGATAATTATGAAAAAAGCAGGAATTGCATTTTTGGTACTTTGTACAGCAGGTGTGATGGTATCTTGTGATAAAGACAAGGAGCAAGTTGACGGATGGAAGCCCATCTATTCAACTGAAGCCAACACTGAAACTGTTGAAATGAAGTCATCAGAGCCACTAGTTAATCCAGGAAGGATTTATGTATATGAAAATTACCTTATGGTAAATGATGAAGGAAAAGGTATTCACATTTACGATAATTCAAATCAATCTAATCCAACTGAGGTTTCTTTTATTGAAATTCCTGGTAACATGGATTTTTCGGTTAGAAACAACATGATTTATGCTGATAATATTACCGACATGGTAATTGTTGACATAACAGATGCTTCTCAGCCGGTATTTAAAAATAGAATAAAGGATATCTTCCCAGTTCAACAATTTCCTGATGATTTCGGACCATTTGAGTGTGTAGACGCTTCAAGAGGAACCGTAATAGGATGGGAAAAGACGAAATTAGAAGAACCTAAATGTTTCAGATAAAAAATTAAGACAATGAAAAAGTTAAGATTAATATTCGCTGGAGCATTCGTATTAGGAGCTTTAGCAAGTTGTGAAAAAGAAGAAGTAACAACAAACGAAGAAGAGGTGCAAGTAATGCCTACAACTAAAGATCAGGCTAGTTCTGGTTATGGAGGTTCACTTTCACAATTCACTATAGTTGACAATTACTTGTATACTATTGATTACAGAACACTGAATATCTTTTTACTTGATGATGCAGAAAATCCTGCAATGACTGAGTCAATTGATATGGGAGTTGGAATGGAAACTGTATTTGCCGAGAACGGAAGATTGTTCATTGGTGCAAATGACGGAGTTCACATTTTTGACATTTCAGATCCAAGATCACCACAAGAAGTTTGTGAATTTGAGCACGTAACATCATGTGACCCTGTTGTAGCAAATGACAATTATGCATTTGCAACACTGAGAGGTGGAACTGAATGTGGAGGATCTTTAAGTCAATTAGATATCATTGATATTTCTGACTTAGACAATCCACAATTAGCTGGAGAACAGTTTTTGATGAATCCTTACGGATTAGGTTTATCAAATGTTGACCCGAACATTCTTTATGTATGTGATGGTTATACAGGTTTAAAAGCTTTCGATATTTCAACAACAAATTCTTGGAATGTTGACATGGTAATGGAAAAAGGAGATATTGACGCTTTAGATGTAATCTCTGATGCCGACAATAACTTAATTGTTTTAACTAGAGGAGGTATCTATCAATATGATGCTACCAACCCAGTTGAATTAGTTGAAAAATCTGTGATTCCAGTTCAATAGAATTGAAGAATTTATTGATCATATTTTTAATGTCCTCTTGTGCATCTTTTGCGCAAGAGGATTTTTCTTCTCCTGAAGATTCTCTTGAGTACAATGTATTTAAAGAGACAGTGCCCTTATGGCGAATGGAGAAGAATTTGAAATTCTCCCCTTTTGATGTGTTTTCTGCAGTTTCGGCTTTAGGAGCAGACTATGAAACAAAAATGAAACCTGGCCTGCACTTTCAATATGGTGCTGCTTTTATTCCATCATTCATGCAGTTTTTAGTGGGTGGTGATGAAGAGCAGTTTAATTGGATGAATGGATACAAGATTAGATTTGAAAGTCGCTATTTTGTGTTTAATCGAGAAGAACTATACATGTCAGGTGAAGTCGCTTTTAGACATCTCATTATTTCAGATGATATTAGAGTTGGAATGGAAGGAGACCCGGATGGAAACAATTTTGCATTCTTTATGAATGAAGAAGCACTCATTCATAGGTTTAATACACATTTCAACATTAAAATGGGCTTTCAAAAAGTGCTCGGAGAGTCTATGATTATGGATGTTTTTGCAGGATTAAGTTTTAGAAGAACCAATGTTCTCACTAACACTGAATTCCCTGAAGGCGGTATTCCACAGGTAACCTGGAACCGATTTAATTGGGACTTATCTGACGGATATAAATTTGGATATGCAACACCAATTGTAGGAATCAGGTTAGGTTATCATTGGCCGGCTAAAGGGGATATTTAATACTGCAAATAAACCGAGTCTACCACTGTACCATAATACAAACCTAAGGTGCCATCATCAAAATAATTTGGGGGATTTTGGTATTGACTTCCAGTAAACTCACCATTCATAAACACATCTAAACTGCTCAAATATTCTCCGGTTTCTGAAGATAGAGAGTAGCAAAAAATCTTGAAAGTACTGCTGCTTAGGCCAATTCCAAAATCCGGAATTACCTCTTCAATTATATAGTGTTCTGAACTAGAATTTCGTACTTCAAATACATCATAAACGGGATGAGGTAGATGAGACCACATTGAATCGCCGGCTAATACTGAATCTAATTGATAGACCTCTAAACGACACCATTGATCAACATTTGAACTCAGAGTTAAATCAATATCCAATGAAAGAATGTTATTACTCACAGGGATTTGAGCGTAATAAGCAGATTCAGCAGTAATGGCTGCCGGTATTAAAAAGTCTTTTGATCCGCATATTCCTTTGTAGCAGTAATCAATAGTGTAAACTAAACCTGGTATTGCTTGAAACGGAATGAGTGATTGCATGTAATTAGAGTCAACTAGTTCGAAATCATAGCTGAGCGAATTACCACTTATGGTTGCGCTAATATCCGTCATTGGGTAAATAGAGCTATCACCAATATTATTGGCTAGGCTAACTTTAAATGATTGTGTCTCTAAATCACTAGTCAAGAACCCATCAATGATTAGGCGTTCATTGTCATAATCGTTCACGACGAGTATCTCTTCTTTGCTACAAGAGGCAAGCATCATTAAAGAGAAGACGATATATAAAATAGAGCTTTTCAAAATTTAAAGTTGAAGTTCATTATAACTGTTGTAGGAGAGTAATCTTTGCTTATTAAGCTTAGTTGCGGCCCTCCAACTGAATTTTCATCCAAGTAAACAATTGATGGATTATATCTTCCTAATAAGTTGGTGATGTTCAAGACAATTTCCCAACGGTTTTTACCTTTTTTAATACCCAGTTTTCTGGTTGCTGAAAAGTCTAAACGTGAAAAATATTCTAATCTATCTGCATTTCGTTCTTCAGGTAATAAAGGAAAAGCTGTATTACCAATTACATACTGTCCTGTTGGCAAGGTAATGGCTCGGCCCGATTGAAAGTTGTAGTTCGTAGCCAGCTTCCATTTTTGAGATAAGTTGAAATATTGACTGAAGCTCCAAGCATGAGGCCTATCATTATCTGCAACATATGGGTTGTCATTATTGATTCCTATTACCTTTTGACTGGTAACCGTATACGTATACGCAATGGTTGCAGAGTACTTTTCAGATGGATTAAACTTTAGCTGACTTTCAAAACCGTAAACAAACAATCTTCCGGACAAAAGATTCCCTTCAATTTCTTGAGAAAAAGTACTAACAGGCACGGCAAAATCTACCACATTATTGATATATCTGGCAAATGCAGAAATGGATGTTTCAACTATTTTTTCTCTATGAAGCCAGCCAATAGAGGTAGAATAATTTCTCTCGGGTTTGAGGAAAGCATTGGAGGTTGTCCAAATTTGAACGGGCAAAAAATTGTTGAGATAACTTACCAAATGAGTGTGTTGACTGGTGATGCCGATATTCGCAGTAAAATCATTTTTTTTGTTCGGATGATAGGATAAATGAGCTCGTGGGTCAAGACTAAAAAACAAATCATAGATCTTATTTTTTTGATAAATGACATTGGTAGATGACAGATCTGAATTTAAGTAGGTGGCGGTATCTTGTTTACCAAAATGAAAAGATAACGGCGTTCTCAATCCCCCCTTAATACTGAGTTTTTTATTAATCTTTTTATCTACAGAAATGTACACTCCTGCCTCAATGGCGCTTCGTTCTAAAAACAGATCAGGACTAATGAAATCTTTAGAAGGTTTGATGGTTTGAATCCAATTAATGTCTCCGCCATATTCAATTTTAAGAGAAGGGTCATAGTAATGTGTAAGCTGGTATTGAATTTTGTCTTGAGCAACCGACTGTCCAAAATTTGCAATGGTATCGTTTATTGATTCCGCTTGATTGGATATGAAATATTGTGCCGGGTCAACTCTGTTTACATAATCAAACTGGCTGTGAGTAAAACTCAAATTGGTAAAAGTCTTTGCATTGATAATGTGATTCCACCTAAATGATCCAGCAGCATTTCCCCACTTAAACAGATTCACATTATTTCTGATTCTATCACGACCATAATAACCCGTAAAATAGATTCTATTATTTGAGTTGAGGTGTATGTTTATTTTACCATTGAAGTCATGGTAATTTGGGATAACGAAATCAGACTGACTAAATAATTCAAATGCAGTTCTTGGAAAAAATGATTTTCTGATAGATAAATAATAAGATGCTTTGTTCTTTACGAATGGCCCTTCCAAATTAATTCGCCCACTAGCCGGACTGAATCCTCCACTCAAATGGGCCTTCTCAAGGTTACCCTCATTCGTATTAATTTGAAGCACAGAAGATGTCCTTCCTCCAAATTTGAGTGGAATAAAATCTTTGTAAAGGTTTGCTGTTTTCACTGCTTCTACATTTACGATTGAGAATACACCGAGCATATGCGTTGGGTGATAAATAGGCATTTCATCAATAAGAATTAGGTTGTTTCCAGACCCTGAACCGCGAACTTGATAAGATGCGCTTCCGTTTTGAGTAGGAGTTACCCCTGGTATTTGTTGCACATATTTGAGTATGTCAATCTCACCGGCCGTGGCAGGAATCCTCATCACAGCTTCTTTGGTTAAAATGGTTTGGTCAGTAGTTGAAATATCAATAGGAGCGGCAGCAAATTTACTGGTATCGGCAAGTACCTCTACGGCATCAAGCATTAAGTTATTCTTGTCAAGATTGAAGTTTAAAACGAGATCGGCATTTATGTCTATTTCTTCTTGAATCGTAGTCATACCAATTGATGAAATTTTAATGTTCGTTGGCCCTTTGGGTAATTCAATAGCGAAATAACCATAAGTATTTGTCACACATCCTATTGATAAATTGGGAAAGTAAAGTCTGGCCCCAATGAGCTCTTCTTTAGATTCAGCATCACGTATATATCCGCTTAAAACAAATTCCTTTTTCTCAACAAAGGAGTTATAAAGTGATATTTGACCTCCGATTAATTTGTACTTGATGGTAGTCGCTCCGAACAGATAATCAAGAATACTAGAAATGCTTTTTGTCTCAAACTTTTGATTTACTTGACGATCAATAGCATGAAGTTCTTTTGAGTTGTATGAGAAGGTTAAATCGGCCTCTTTTTCAATTTTGTGAAGGCATTTTTCTAAAGGGATATTCTCGAAATTGACGCTAATCTTTTTCTCAAGGCTTGATTGGCCATAAATTGAGAAGACCGCAAGTTGGACAAAAAAGAAGAGTACTAATCTCATAGCTAGTTAATAACTACCATTCCATCCTTTTCTTCGGCAGTCACAGAGCAAGTTAAAACAATTATCTCAATAATTTCTTCATGACTCAACTCTTCAAAATGTGCCGTAAGCAGCTTATTCTTTGCCTCTTCACTATTCGCACCAAACATAATTTGCTTTTCA
Source organism: uncultured Flavobacteriales bacterium (assembly GCA_913054135.1). GTDB lineage: Bacteria > Bacteroidota > Bacteroidia > Flavobacteriales_D > Crocinitomicaceae > Paracrocinitomix. The sequence goes on from CAJXJK010000010.1 coordinate 107,997, forward strand.
TGAAAAGTGTTTAGTTCTTGAATGACTTGTTCTAACCTTATTCCTTCAAAGTCAAAAACGCCTGTTTTCCATGAGAAATAGTTTGCTTCAACCTCTGTTACTTTTGAAATTTCATTTGCACTAGCTGTTGCAGCCTCACCTTGTCTTAATTTAATCTCGACAATTTTATTTCTTAGAGCAACAAGACCATGCTCAACCAAAACCGTGGTGCTATCTTTTGAAGCTTGAATTGTAAATGCAGTTCCTAGAACTTCAATCTCACCTGCCTTGGTAGTAATCACAAATGGATGTGCTTCGTCTCTGTGAACTTCAAAAAATGCCTCACCACTCAATTCAACATCTCTATTTTCATTAAAATCTTCAGGGTATGTGATCTCAGCATTTGATGCCAAATATATTTCAGTACCATCAGGTAAATCAACCTGCATTGTTTCTGCAGTTTCGTTTGCAACAGTGATCATACCATCACCACCAAAAAAATTAAAAGCAGTTATTGCTATTAAGGCAGTCACGCAAGCAGCAATTGCAGTTTTCCAAAAGCCGTTTAGTTTGAATACTTTGCCCTCAGTTTCTTCTTCAATTTGGTCATCTATTTTGCTCCAAGCCGTTTTAGCATCATAGTTTTTGGTGCTGGGTTCTAAACTAACATCCCATGCAGATGCAATGAGCTTGTATTCATCCTCATTTTCAGCTTTCCAGTCAAGAACTTGTCGCTCTTCTTCTGGACTTGCTTCGCCTGCAAAATGCTTTGCTAATATGTCGTCAAACTCTGTCATTTATTATAATGTCGTCTTCTAAATCAAATACCCCTATCCAAAAAAGATAAAAATTAATAATGCCATTAAAGCCGGGTTCTTTTTCAGCTTTTCTCTCAAATGCTTAAATGCCCTTCCCATTTGGTTTTCTACCGTTTTTGGAGATATCTCTAAGCTCTCTGCAATTTCTTTATAACTCAATCCGTCTAGCTTAGACATCATGAATACTTCTTTGGTTTTTTCAGGAAGTTCAGAAATAGCCTTATGTAATAACTGTTTCATTTCATCCTGATTATCTTCTACCTCTTCAGTATGAGACTGCTCATGAATTGCTTCGGCTTCATACTTTCTCTTCACTACTAATTTTCTTTGAAAATCAATGCACTTGAATTTTACCGCTCTGATGAGGTAATTTTCAAAATTGGCCGTGATACTTTCTTTATCCTCTTTTTTCCAAAAATCAACAAATACAGTTTGAACAACATCTTCTGCTTCATCATGATCTTGAACAATGGCAAAAGCATATCTACACATTTTTGAATAATGCGTCTCAAATAATATTTGGTATTCCTTTTTTGTCATTTCTGGATTCTCTCAAATCTAAAAAGATATTCTTACATGAGTTCACGTAACAAATTACTTTAAGGTTGATTAACAAAACTCAATTCTTTTTCGTGCGGAGTAGGGGTATTCAATTTAGCCTTCGACTTAAGGGTGAATATTAACAAAAAAAGATAGTATGAAAAAAACAACAATGATATTGCTCGCGCTTGCTAGTGTGACAATTCTAGCTTCTTGTGACAAGCATGAAGACAAGGAAGTGGATGGATGGAAACCAATCTATTCTACTGAAACGAATACTCAAGATGTGACATTTAAGCAATCTGAGCCTTTAGAGAATCCGGGTAGAATTTACACTTACGATAATCTCTTATTGGTAAATGATGAGGCAAAAGGGATTCATATTTATGATAATTCAAATGTGACGAATCCAACTGAGCTTTCATTTATTGAGATTCCAGGCAATATGGATTTCTCTGTTAGTAACGGAAGACTATATGCCGATAATATCACTGACATGGTTGTGATAAATATTTCAAATCCTTCGGCTCCTGAATATGTGAACAGAATTGAATCTATTTTTCCTGTTCAGCAATTCCCAGATGAGTTTGGTCCATTTGAATGTGTTGATGCTTCAAAAGGAAGTGTTGTAGGTTGGGAAAGAACCAAATTAATTGAACCTAAATGTTTCAGATAAAAAATAGAAATTATGAAGAAGTATTATAAAACATTAGCTGCAGCATTTTTGTGTGTCACAATCATTGCTTGCGAGAAAGAAGAAATTGAAATGAACCCTGATCAATCTGACCAATCAGAAACGATCATTCAAAATAAATCAGCAGAAGTTGGTGGTGTAGGAGGTTCATTAGCACAATTCACAATTGTAGATGGTTACCTATATACAATTGATTACAAAACATTAAACATCTTTGATTTATCAAACCCTGATGCTCCTGCTCAAACTGAGTCTATGGCCATGAGTGTTGGTATGGAGACTGTTTTTCACCAAGACGGAATGTTATATATCGGTTCTAATACTGGAGTAAGAATTCTTGATATTTCAGATCCTATTAGACCTGTTGAGGTTTCAGAATTTGATCACGTAACGACATGTGACCCTGTAGTTGCAAACGGAGAAATTGCCATAGCAACATTAAGAGGTGGAACTGAATGTGGTGGAAACCTAAGTCAGCTAGACGTGATTGATTTAAGTAATATTCATAACCCTGAGTTAATTGGAGAATTTGAATTAGTTAATCCTTACGGTTTAGGATTTTCTGCAACTCAAAGCAATTACATTTATGTATGTGATGGTTATTCAGGATTAAAAGTGTTTGATATTTCAAATCCTTCAAATCCTGTTCTGAGCAAATCTTATGAGAATATTGAAGCGCTTGATGTTATTTCATCTCAAGATGGATTGATTGTATTAGGACGTGACGGAATCCACCAATTTGATGGAACCGACCCTTTAAACATTATTGAAAAGTCTGTGATCACAGTACAATAGTTAGTTTTTCAGCTACTGTAAACCGTCTCAGCTCTCCTGAGACGGTTTTTTTTTGATTTTTTTTTCGATTGGATAGGGGGGGTCGATTTTAAGATCGACTTAAGAGTGAAAGAAACTTAAAAAACAATATCATGTATAAAACAACAATTTTAATTTTAGGTCTTATTGCTTCAATAGCATTCGGACAAGAGGTAAACGAAGAAGTGGCCGAAGAGGCTGTAATTGGAACTGAGCTAGATTCAGTTACATATAATGTATTCAAAGAAGATGTGCCTTTGTGGCAAATGGAAAAGCATTTCAAATTTTCTCCTTTTGATGTGTTATCGGCGATTCCAACTTTTGGTGTGGATATAGAAACTACAATGAAACAAGGAATGAGCTTTCAATATGGCGCAGCCTTTATCCCATCAGTTTTTCAACCAACTGTAAGAGAGGGCCAAAATGGTTTCAATTGGATGAATGGGTACAAACTTAGATTTGAAAGCAGATTTTACACCTTTAAAAAACCAAATAGATATATCGGAACTGAGTTTTCGTTTAGACATTTAATCATTTCGGATGACGCCTCTATAGGTATGGAAGGTGATGGATTTGGGAACTTTGCTTACTTCACAACACAAAAGAAAATATATAACAGATTTTCAATTCAGGCTAACACAAAATTTGGAATTCAAAAATCATGGAACCGTTTCGTATGTGACTTTTATGGTGGTCTCAGTTTGAGATATAATAAGACAGCTACAAGCAAAGTTGAGACAGGAGAGCTACAAGATTTTAGTCCGCTTGGATGGGATCTGTCGGGCGGAAGAGGATTCTTTTACGCAACACCAATTATCGGATTAAAATTAGGGTTTAGAGTTCCGCCGAAAAAGAATTTATAAGAAAGAATGAAATAAAATTGTTGTGGCAGGACTCGTGAGGGTCCTGCTTTTTTTATGCGTATCTTCATCAAGCAAAAACAAATTAAAGAATGATTCCAATTCATGACCTTAAAGATTCAAGTCCCTTTGATATAAAGGTGAATGAACTGGGTGCACGAACGAATTACAATACTTCTGAACACCACAGGCACAATTATTTTGAGCTCTTCTTTTTTGAGAATGGAGGAGGTCAACATGAAATTGACTTTGTTGACTTTGAAAATCATTCTTTTTCAATTCAAATTGTGGCACCCGGCCAAGTGCATCAAATGAAAAGAAAACCTGGCTCTAACGGCTTTGTTGTGATATTCGAAACCTCTGTATTTGATAAAGAAGCCCTTATTTCTAATTTTTTGTTTGATCACATTTGCTATGAAGTCACTGAATTTAGCCCGGTCTATACTTTTGATAAAAAGGTGCAAACCCAATTGCTTGGATTATTTCAATCAATTTGGCAAGATTTTCAATCTGACTCTGTTTTAAAAAATGAGTTTATTAAAGCCAATCTATCTTTAGTTTGTATCCAATGCATCCGAACGCTTAGCCAGACTGTTGACAAATCTAAAAATCAAAAGACTTATGATTCATTTAGAAGATATCTCAATTCTAACTTTAGAGAGATCAAGAAGGTGAAAGAGTATGCGGCTGTTCTGAATATTTCAGAGAAACAACTGAACGAAATTGTGTCTGCAAAAACTGGTTATTCGGCCAGTATTATCATCTACAAACAAATTATTCTAGAGTCTAAAAGGCTACTCAATATGGGCTTGTCTGCCAAAGAAGTTGCCTACGACCTCAATTTTGATGACCCTTCTCACTTCTCAAAATTCTTCAAGAAACAAAGCGGAATCTCGCCTTCTGAGTTCCAGAAAATACATCTTTAAAGAAGAATTGTACATTTGAAAGTCTAGCCTACTGATCTAACTTTGTGTTTAAAATTATTTATCATGTATAAAACACTGTTATTTATCGCCCTTACTTTTGCCTTTGTGTATGCGAACGCTCAAACAACTTGGTATGAAATTCCAACTTCAGTTGATAATAAGTTGAACACTATAGATTTTCCTTCTACTAATGTGGGATACATTGGTGGGAACGATTCTCTTCTTTTGAAAACGACTGATGGTGGTCAAAGTTGGGTTGAAATCGACTTTAATGGAGTTACCATTTTTGGAGGAGGAGAACATATTCTTGATTTAAACTTTATTGATGAGAATGTAGGATACATGACTGTTGGCCCTTACGGAGGCAATTATAAAACAACTGATGGTGGTCTCAATTGGACTGCACTTTCAGTCTCAGGAAACTTTTGTTACGTAGGTTGCAATTTCTTTTTTGCCGAAGATGATGGGTTTTTAGGTGGTGCAGGGTGCTTTGAAGGTGAGTTAGTTGAAATCGTTTCAGGTGGTGGAGCAACAACTCAAGCAACTATGAATGACAATTCATTGGGAGGAGGAGAATACATAAGTCAAATCGATTTTTTGAACGCAAATTACGGTCTGGCTTCAAGTTCAGACGGAAGAATATTTAGAACTACTGATGGTGGCGTAAATTGGGATTCAATTCCATCTTCTTTAACTGATACGATAGCTATTACTTCTGTCAAAATTATTGACGACACCTTAGCTTTTGCAGGATATGAAGGACTTGGGAATAGTGGATTTGGGATGTTAACCTCGACTGATGCCGGCTTGACTTGGGCAACAGATATAAATACTGCTACTTTTTACTATCCTGATTATTACGAAATGGTGGTTTCAAATCACGATCACTGGTATATGGCGGCAGTTCCGGCTGGGAACTTTGTTTTAGGAGTCATTTTTGAAAATGATGGAAATTCGTGGAATTATTGGAATGTAGATCATGCTGTATATGCAATGGATACCTATTCTGATTCTATTGTTTGGGCAGTAGGAGATAGCGGATATGTTGTGGTCAATGTAGAACCGACTACTTTGAGTATAAACGAAGTTGACAATCAAGCAAGTATTAATGCCTATCCTAACCCTTTTCAAAATGTTTTGATACTAGACTTGACCTCATTTAATAATCCGACAATTAGCATTTTAGATGCTTCAGGAAAATTGGTTGAGCGAATTGAGGAATCTGAATCTGAGTTGAATTTAGAATACCTTCAAAACGGAATCTATTTCATTACTGTTCAAGATGGATTGAGAAAAGAAGTGACAAGAGTAATTAAGAATTAATCCACTCTTGGCTGATTGTCTTTGCCTTTTCCTAATCCGAAAAGATAGTTCACGCTAAACTGAAAGAATTGGTGTCGTTGAATTGGTGAGCTAATGTCAGAAGTTCTATAATCCATCATACCATACTGGTAGGCAGCATGAAAACCAACCTGATCGTACTGATAACCTATGCTGGTCTTGAATCCTGCGTCAAATCGTCTCAGTATTGATGGGTTGCTCACTCCCGTAATAAGTTCTTGATATGGGTCAGGTAAAATGGCTCCCAATTGCCCCGAAGGATCAAGCGTACTTAAATCAATGAATTGCATAAATGGCGACTGACTTATAGCTATTTCGCTTAATCGTGACTTAAATAAATACGAGCAGTATCCGCCAATTCCTACATTGATGCCTTCCCATTTGAAATTTGCCATCAAGGGTATTTCAACAAAGTGTTCGTTATATCTGCTTTCAGTTTTACTATAAGTATTGAAGTCGATATCACCTAGACCAATAGTTTGAGGATCAAATCCAAAAATCACCAATGGCACTGTGTCATAAGCTTCAGAGGATTGTTTTTTTTGTGAATAGAAGACCCCACTTTTAATAGACATCCAATCAAAAAAGTCATATTCAAATGTTGCTCCAGCATACCATCCTGGTTGATATTCTCTTCCGAAATTTGTGGTTTCAACTTTGAGTAAATTCATCCCAACTTCGGGACCTATATGAATTTTTTGTGCAAATGAATATGTGCCAACAATAAGAGTAAAAAGGAGTAATAATTTTTTCATTGGGTTGAATTAATTATGCTAAAAATTAGTGGTGTCAACGGTTCGCATAGCACCATACCATTTGAGGATCCGTTCTCCAACGCCCGGCACATCAATATGGATGATATAAATACCACTTGCTATTGGTATGCCCCTATCATTTTTAAGCGTCCAATCTTGGAAGGTAGTTGCGTTATCTTTTGAAAGTACTTTTACCAAACTACCTGACATAGTGAAGATTTTGATAGTACATCTCTCAGGCAAATTAGTAAACTTGACGCGGTTGTCAATTTGATTGTTTTCGTAAGCTGAGTAGGCGTAATAAGGGTTCGGAACCACATTTATCAGGTCTAATTTATCGGTTTGTTCATCCAGCACATTGATCGTTGTGAATAAAGAATCAGTCGTGAATCTGTATGAAGGTAAACCTTGATTTTGGCCAGTGAATATTTCTTCTTGGTATGGATGCGAAATTCGTAATTGCATTCTCGTCTCTGTTTCTAAAACAGTTTTGTTATTCTCTAAAATAGGGGCAACAACCCACATGCAATTCTTCCAAACTTTATAATAATTACTGTTTTTATCTGGGTCAGAATCATCTAACATATCAATCAAATAATCGGCATGATCATAATAAGGCATTGTGTTATCATCTTCAAGAGAATTACCAAAAATGTAAATGAAATGGCTTCCTCCAAAAATTGGATTACCAATATTGTCAATCAATTCTGAGGTCGGGTTCCACAGCATGTCTTGACCATTCGACCCGCCCAACCAAGAGTTCTCTGCGAACGCAATATTCAGTCTTTCACCGGTCTCAATGTCAATGGCATAACCCGGGAACCAACTTCTACCAACTTCAGTTGAAGACTCTGTTCCATTAATATCCTTTGAAGGAGATTTTCTTAATTTCATGATGGATGAACCGCCAATAGTTTGTGAACTATTCCAGTTGTTTTCTATCACAGCACATTCGGTCCATTTTGATTGATCTTCAGTAAATACCAAATCAACTCCGTGAATGTATGGGAAAGCACTTTTCACTCTTGACAGATTAAATTGTGTAAACCAACTTGAGTTTGTGGTTTGATCATTTAAATCTTCATCCGGAAATCCAATTGGCATTCCTAAAAAGTCGCGTCCAACTAAATTGTATGGAGCAGCCATTCCGTCTAAAATCTCTTCGTAAAGTTCATTCTCATCATTGTGATCGCGATACATACAAGGGTCAAAGATTGTTCCTGTAGGTGTACAAGGCACATTGTTTATTTCGTCATCAGGGTTATTAATCCCTGACCTAATCCAGTTGGTAGGATAATCGGCATCACTATCATAAATTCCCGATAACCATGCTTTTGAAGAGTCGGCAAAAGTTAATTTCCCTCCAATTGGATCGGTAAAATATTGCGTCTCAGGTCCGTTTGTATTTTGATAAAGTGACTGTTCTATCCATACGGAAATTCCCCATTCAGGAATCAATTGTTCGTTAGGAGCCCTAATGCCATTTCTCGAGAAAACAGTATCGAGAGTAGAGAGATTAACCATAAACCAATCGGCATCTTCTAACTCGCCATTGTCATCATGTACCATTGAAATTTCAAATTCTCCTGGCGGAATGTTTAAAGGATCAATGACCTTGATTTGAATTGGAGATGCTTCAGCTGTATAAGTGATTTCATTTACAAAATCATTAGCTAAAATGGCTGCCTCTGTCTCTGCTGATAGGTCTGTCCAACGTCCACCATTGCCCCAGCCATCAATTTTAGTTAAAGCAATTTCATCCCCATACTTAGCGCCAAATGTTGTACCGCCTTCTTCAACAGATGGGTTGTGAGGTATACCTTCGTAAGCAATGATTTCTCCAATAGCTGCTTTTCGAGAAGCGAGATACGGTTTCTTTTGGCCATCTAAGGCGTCTGGGTCATTAGGGTCGTAAGTTTTGTACTCATTATGGGCATATGAAACAGCCATAAAATAATACCTTTTGAAGTTGATTAAAGTTCTGTCACCAGTGGCAAACTGATCTTCGGTCACTGAGAAAGAATGTCTTATACCTTCATTGCCACCATCTACTTTAATCGTAGGAATTTGAACTCCTAAATCACCATTGAACTCGTAGTTGACAAGTTTAGAAGTGCTGTCTTTCACATCACACTGAAATACTAATCTTGCCAATTCAACATTATCTAAATCTGCCGGACTTACAGTTTTATCAGCTAATTGATAAACCTGATATCCTTGAAACCTGTAGTTGGCATCAAAGTTTGAATCTAAGTCAACATTCGCCAAAAAAGGGTCAAACTCAATGTAATCTTCATCTTTATTGTTCGAAGCTTGATCATTGTAAATTGAAATGATCAATTCATTTTCCATCTCTTGAATAGACATATCAGGAGCGTGCGGTCCTTCTAAAACTTTGAAACAATTATCAAAAAGTGCTTGTGCTTTGTCATCTGCTACTCTCAATGCTTTCACTGATTCAAAAGGGTCTCCTGAAATTGCTCTTGCCCAAGCTACTCCGTATGTAATATTGTTTACAGCTCCTGGTTGTAAGGTGAACGGCCCAGACGATTGAGCGAATCTTCTATCAAAAGGAACGTTACCCGAAGTTTGTTCGGTCCAATTTGGTTGAGTCACACCAGATGTTCCCCATCCTAAAGGGTCTGATTCACCCGGAAACATGTAATTTGAAGTCACTGTAGGAACAGCACCAACAGATGCTGGATGACCTGTTCCACCATAAACGAAAGGTGTACCGTCTTTCCAATACCCACTTAAATAATTGTAATAATCTTGCCCTGTTTGTGGATCAGTTTGTGCTGCAATTCCACCACCACCTAGGTTGTTGTAGTACAGGAATTTACGCATTCCCATACGTTCATTATCAATCACTCCGTCACCATATCCAATTCCCAATCCATCATAAGGCACTCCTTTTTCTGAAATTGCTTCGGCATAATTGGTAGTTAGCGGATTATCTTTTCCGTCCACATCTTGGTATGGTCCTTCAAAAAAGTCTATTCCACATGCCGGAGGATTTGCTCCATAACCCAAATATCCGCCGTCAGTATTGTCTACCGCATTTCCGTTATAGGTGTATCCAAGCCCACGGCTAACATCACATCCTACATAATCATCATTGGGTCCGCCCAAGGCACCATCAATGAAAATTCCGAAATAAGTATCATACAAGGTTTGAGTAGATTGGTTAACCAACTCATAGTTGTAGAAGGTCATATTGTTGATTTCATCATTAGTTGCGAAAGCAAATGCCTGGCATCTAATTTCCATTCCCAAAGGATCTCCTGCCGTTTCAGTATGGATGTTTCCTTTGTCATTCATCACCCACCAAACTGTTTCATCACCATAAAGAGTAACGGTTCTGTCGGTAGTGCAGTCTAGTTCTCTTTCAATGTCATACCAAGGATAATCACCATTTTCAGGAACGTAGTTACCATCCTCATCTCTATCATAAAAAGGAGCCAAATAATAGTTTTGTCCAAGTGAAGGATCGCCATGAGCTGGCCATTCCATTATGGATACAGGAATTTCATAATCAGGGTAATTCTCGGCTTGTAAGCTGGTTCCGTTCAATTGATCTTCTTCGCCCATTTTGAACCAAGCATCAAATTCTCTCACTTCATCTTGAGTCACTACAAAGTGGCGGTCATACTTTTCACATTCGCTCGGAATAATTTCGGCTTCACCTGTTTCAGTGAGCGGTCCTGCCCAATAGTCATTACCATTTCGGTAACGCACGGCGGCAATTTTTAACTGACCATTAATGTCAACTCCACCTAACCAAAGTGCTGAGGTGAATAGCGCCATTATACCTGAACCTTTAGGCACCTCATATTGAGAAAAGTTTTGACCAGAAATTTGCCATAAGTTTCCACCAGTATGAATCAGTGCTTTCACATTGTTGAACTCTAAAAATGTAGATGCATTGGCTGGTGTGCAACCAGCAGCTCTGCTGTCGGGCACATTTTCAGGGCCATGTTCTCCTCTAAAAGGCTGGGCAAACCCAATTGAGCAGATAAAAATGAATGATAGAATTGACAATAGCTTCACGATTCGAAGATATTAAATTTTTGTACACGAAAGCTTCAGATTATAAGCAATTGCTATGAATTTTATGTTGGTCAATAATTGTGCGAAACGGATTCAATAGCAGCTTAACAATGAGTGCTCATTGCCGCACAAAATTGATGCTAAGAACTAAATGAAGTTGATAAATCTTAAAAGGCTGAAAAATTCGACTGTAATAACGGCCTTCCTCATTTGGTCTATCTTTCAATTGACAAGCTGTGATCTAAATTATTTTTTCATTTAAATAAGTTATTAGGCTCTCATTTGATAAATTAAAGGTACTTTTTTGACCGAATTAGAAATTATGAATGTTTTAATAGTAGAAGATAATATGATGACTTCTGTTCATCTAGAGCATATTATCTCACAAATTGGAGAACATAATGTAATAGGCTTGGCAGATTGCGTTCCAGCGGCTAGAGAAATTTTGCAGTCGAATAAAATATCCCTAGTTTTTTTAGATATTAACCTTGAAGGTGAAATTGATGGTATAGAGTATAGTAAAGAATTGACAAATCAAGGAATTCCTTTTGTCTACATATCAGCTTATTCAGACCAAGATATCTTGGATAAAGCCATCAAAACAAATCCTTTAGGTTTTGTAAAGAAACCCTACAGAACATTAGAGGTTCTTTCAGCCATTAAACTGGCACAAAAATGAATTTTCTTATCGCTTTTTGAGGTTTCAATTACGATTACAATCCAATCAAAAAGAATTTAGAGACGGCAAGCTAAACTGAGTTGTCTTCTAACTTAGAATTCCCTTACAGGAAATAGTGAGTACCCAGGCATGATTTTGAGCATATTATCAACTGTTGCGCCGCTATTGAAATCGATTCCCATGGCATTTGAAAGTGATGCTTCATTTGATGAAAAGTATTGTCCTGAAAAGTTATAATGACCTCCAAGATCAATATTCACATAGACACTTCTTAATTCGGCCAATGAAGGAAGGAACCAATCAGAATAACCTCCTGCTGTGCAGGTGTCACAATAACGGGCCGCACATTCTTGTTGAAAACACTGACCTACAATTTGGGCTGTATTGTTTGCTCCAGCTCCAAAGGTGGTGTCTAAACCTGTTATGATGGAATCTTGACATCCCCAATCAGTAGTCCAGTTTACAGGTAGCGCCTCCATTCCTCCGCCTTGACCATCTAGGTAAAATATTAGCCCTCCGCCAGGACCTGTGCTTCCAATTTGAGGAGGTGGGGGAGTAGTCGTAAAAGTTTGTTCTTCCCCTGGAAAAACAGAGCCATTATATACATATGGATAGATGGAATATTCCGTCTCTGCTTCCAATCCTGTGATGGTAGCATCTACTGTTCCATTGCTTCTACCTTCAACAGTTTCTGTGACATAAAAATTATATTGACCGCCTTTATATTTAAAACCTCTTTGAAAACTATTTTCTGATCCCGAAACAAAAAATGTTGCTGTGACATCTACCGAAGTATCTGTGACATTTCGAATGGTCATTACGCTTGAAAATTCGAATTGCTCTTTTTCACAAGAAACCATTAAAATGATTAAAGTTCCTAGAGTTAAGATAAATGATTTCTTTCTTATATTTTTCATTCTTCTGTTGCTAAATTATTTGCCATTAAAAGTCTCGAACCATTATGATGCTGGGCCCTGGCGCCATTGCCTTATCAAAGCCTAATGCTGTCCCATCAGCGAAATCTATAGCCCAAGCTTGTTGGATATTGATTTGAGAAGAGGTGTGATACATTTGAGCTGGGACGTTCAGGTATCCCGGGAGGTATGCGTTTGTATATATTGAATCCAACTCATCTTTAGAAGGTAAATACCAATCTGTATATGTGTTGTACGTAGTATTAGCAACTACATTTGAAGCAGCATTTATGCTACCGCAGTATGAGTCAATTATTGTGCCGTTTGCGGCTCCCGAGCCAAAATCTGTGAGGGTTCCCGGAATGTCCACCCAGTCACAGCCCCAAGCACCAGTCCATGATGAAAGGTAGATTACTTCTTTTCCGCCTCCTAGACCGTCTGCGTAAAAAATCATCCCATTTGCTGGCCCAGTGTCACCAATTTGGAGAGCTCCATTGTAAATGAGGTTGGGGGTAAAACTTATTTCTTCTCCCCTGTATAAGTGTCCTGAGCGATATGCATAAGGATGACAATAATAAGTGGTGTTGGGAGTCAGGTTGGCAAAAGTGTCAACAATCGAACCATTACCTTGTCCGCCATTAATGGTGGTTTCATTATAGTCAAAGTAATGCGATTCGCTCTTTGGAGATTGTGAGAATTTTAAACCACGTTCAAATAATCCTTCAGTACCTGTTAAGAAGCATGTGGCAGAAATTTCTACCGAAGTATATGACAGGCTGCGTAAACTTATTTTACTGCCAAACTCTTCTTGTTCTTTCTTGCATGAAGTTAGCAGGGAAACAGTTGTCAATAATAGTATGGTCAATAGTTTCATATTTTCTTCTTAGATCGGGTAATATTGAATCCAACACTAACACCTATCATTCCGCCACCCTTTTGAGATGAGTGAAAGATGTTTACCGGAATATTAAGTGCTCCCGAGTTAAAAGTTCGTCCAAAACCAACGATCCATCTCGTGCTAAATTTCGTATCTCCTCTTTTGTCTATGTGCTCTTCGAGACGATAGCCATCTTCTAAATATGTTGTTGAAGGGAAGTCGGCATCATTTTCACTGAAATAAGCATCTTTAGATCCATAAATCCCTTCTGAATCAAAGAAGCCCGTTGATGTTTTCGTCAATCCAAAACTTGGCCCAAATGCAAATTCCCATCCTGCTTTTCCGAACCTGAACCCGTTCAAAATACTTAAACTAGGAATCATTTGACCTTGTTCAAGACCAATAAATTGCGGTATGAATTCAAAAAGCGCGGAGAAGTTTTCTGTTCCCACATATTGAGCTTCAAATTGATAGCCAATCGCAGAGACAATGGGTACAATATCTGCGCCGCCTTGATTTTCAGCTCGTGTCATATATTCTCCCAAGGTACCATAGGCATAGGCCATTCCAATTCTAGGGCCAGAATTATTAACTCTCGAGTATTTTGAAGAGGTGATTACCTCATTGTTAAAGGATAGCCTTTTAACAAGGTCTTGATCTGATGGAAGCCCGTGTAATTTTTTTACAACTATGCCAACCATTCGTTGAAGTTCTTCTTCTTGATTTGCAAATTCATGTGTGGCTGTTTTAATTGCCTCTTTCGCATTCACATCAATAAGTTTGAGGTTCACCACAATCTTATCAGATATCTTATCGATACTTCCCGAGATGACAAAATCGACATTTAACTCTTCGCCAAATTCCAGTAAACAACCTTTTGCATAACAGTCATCATATTTATCAGGATTTGCAATTTCGGCCATATCAAATTGGTCAAGAATAGAGTATTTTCTAATCTTAAATAGTTCTAACCTAACTAGAGTGGCTGCTGATGCTGGGTCAGCATATACTTTATAAGTATTAATATTTGCGACAGCAATTGACTGACCGAATGAGAGGCCTGTTGTTAAGACCAAAAGTGAAAGAATAAGTAATTTTTTCATATCTAATTTTTTGAAATTCTTTTTCTATTGGTTGATTTTTGTTTTTGAGCGAACAACATTGAATCCAACTGAAGCTCCAATCATTCCGCCATATTTATTTCCTGAGTAATAAATATTAAAAGGTACATTTAGAGCTCCTTTTCTAAAGGTTCTTCCAATTCCCATTACCCAGCTAGCATTGAATTCTGTTATACCATTCTTATGCAGATGGTTAGAGAATTCATCCTCTGATGGCGCTTCAAATGTTCTTCCAGGCAACCATTGTCCAGTTGTCTGATCTACATTTTCAGGATTGGCAGACCAAGTTTCATACTCTTTGTTAAACCATTCTTGTTCATCATAGAACTCTCCATCATGTTCACTATTAGGATATAGGTAGACGCCGGATTTAACTTTTCTAAGACCAAAGGCCGGTCCAAATGCGAGCTCCCAACCTTGTTGCCCAACTCTAAACCCGTTTAAAAAACTTATTGATGGTATGAATTGTCCTTGTTCCATTCCACCAATGTTTGGAATGACTTCAAAGAGAGCAGAGAAATTTTCGGTACCGATATATTGAACTTCGAATTGATATCCGATATTCGACACAATTGGATAAATGTCAAGACCGCCATTGTATGTTTTTCGTTGAAAGAATTTATTCATTTCTCCCAGAGCAGCTGCAGAAACACCAAACCTTGGTCCAGAGTTGTTTATTCTTCCTATGTTGGCTGCTGTGATTATTTCTTCTTCAAATCCGAGTCGCTTTTTCGTTTCTATATTCACGGGCATTGAGTGCATTTCACGTAATGTGATTTCTACCATTCTAGACAATTCAGATGACTGATCTGCGAATTCAATTGAATTCGTCATTTTCAAAGTCCCAGATTGTACGTCAATGAGTTTTAAAGTAACCACAATCTTTTTCCCAACTACTTCAAAGCTACCCGACAATATTTTGTCAACTTCCAGTTTGTTGCCGAGTCTCACAAGACATTCTTTACCGTAACAATCAACGAATGAAGAGTCACCATTCATTGCTGACCTCATGTCAAACTCATCTAAAACGACATACTTCTCTAGCTTTACTAATTCTATTCGAGTTAGCTTGGCGGCAATGCTAGGTGTCATTTCTACGCCTTTAGTGTAAATGTCGCCAACAGCAATCGACTGAGAATATGCTGCCGTAAAGTGGAATATGAAAAATAGGCCAAAGAAAAATTTGATAAGAGCTTTAGAATGCTTCATTTTAATGGGTTTTATCCGACAAAGTTAGACTCAAAGCAATGAAGATTAAATGACTATAGTCAGTTCTAACAATGATTTACACAAATATGAATAGCGTTCAATGAAGCAGTATTGCTGCTATGCCTGCAAAGAAGTGTGATTGTTCTGAATTTTGACAAGCTATACATCTCAGTTAAATCCTCAGAAAACTAAATCTATGAAACCACATTGATCATGGTTTAATGGCGCTTCAAAGCTTTTGTACGGGAAATAATCACTAATTTTGCCCCTTCAATTTAGTGAGATTACAATGAGCAATAAATATCCTGAATATCAAGGACTGAACTTACCAAACGTAGCCGAAAAAGTGCTAAAAGATTGGGAAGACAAAAACATCTTTCAAAAAAGTATGGATACCCGTGAAGGAAATCCTGCCTTTGTATTTACCGAAGGACCACCTTCGGCAAACGGATTACCTGGTATTCACCACGTAATGGCTCGTGCGATTAAAGATATTTTTTGCCGTTATAAAACATTGAAAGGATACCAAGTTAAGCGTAAGGCTGGTTGGGATACTCACGGTTTACCTGTTGAGTTGAAAGTAGAGAAAGAACTCGGAATCACTAAAGAAGATATCGGAACTAAAATTTCTGTTGATGATTACAACAAAGCCTGTCGTGAAGCAGTAATGCGCTACACAGATGTGTGGAATGACTTAACAGTGAAGATGGGTTATTGGGTAGATATGGAAGATCCATACATTACTTATGATCCAAAATATATGGAGTCGGTTTGGTGGTTATTGGGCCAAATTTATGAGAAGGATTTGATGTATAAGGGATACACTATCCAACCATATTCTCCAAAAGCTGGAACTGGTTTGAGCTCTCATGAGATCAACCAACCTGGTTGCTATCAAGATGTGACAGATACCACTTGTGTGGCTCAATTCAAAGTAAGAGCAGGAGAATCAACTCCTTTTTCAAATGCGATTGATGAACAATTACACATTTTAGCTTGGACGACCACTCCATGGACGCTTCCTTCAAATACAGCATTAACTGTAGGACCAAAAATTGAATATGTTTTAGTTCAAACTTGGAATCAATATACACATGAACCAATTCAAGTTGTCCTCGCCAAAAACTTGGTGAGCAAACAATTCGGAAAGAAGTTTGAGCAAGCAGAAGATGCTGCTTCAATGACTTATGCAAAAGGTGACAAGAAAGTTCCTTACGCTATTATCGGAGAGTGTTTAGGTACTGATTTAGTAGGAATCAAATACGAGCAATTATTAGATTATTGCCAGCCATATGAAGATGCTGATAAAGCATTTGTTGTGATACCTGGTGACTTCGTAACAACCGAAGATGGTACAGGAATAGTGCATACAGCACCAACTTTTGGTGCAGATGATGCATTTGTGGCTAAGGCTGCAGGAGTTCCACCTTTAATGATCAAAGATGAAAATGACACTGCTGTTCCTTTAGTGGATTTACAAGGTCGTTTCAGAAAAGAACTAGCTGATCCAACTTTCGGATTAGGGAGAGAATATGTGAAGGCTGAATATTTAGAAGATGGAGAAGAAGAAGCAGAATTAGCTAAGCAAAGAGAAAATTTAAAAGATATCATTGCTGATTTGAAAGGCTACTTAAGTGTAGATGAAAGAATCACTCTGAAATTGAAGATAGAAAACAAGGCCTTTCATATTGAAAAGTATGTCCATTCATACCCACATTGCTGGAGAACGGATAAGCCGATTTTATATTACCCGCTTGATTCTTGGTTTATCAAAGTAACTGATAAGCGTGAGCGAATGGTGGCGTTGAATAACACGATTAACTGGAAACCAAAATCCACTGGTGAAGGACGTTTCGGAAACTGGCTAGAGACGGCCAATGATTGGAATCTTTCGCGTTCAAGATATTGGGGAATTCCGATTCCGGTTTGGACATCAGAAGATAAAACAGAGCAAATCTGTATCTCATCTGTAGAACAATTAAAAACTGAAGCTCAAAAAGCAGTTGACGCAGGTTTGATGGATTCAAATCCATTGGCTGATTTTGTTCCGGGTGACATGTCAAAAGAAAACTATGCTAAGATTGATTTGCATAAAAACTATGTAGATGATATCACTTTAGTATCGGCAAGTGGTCAACCCTTAAAAAGAGAAGCAGACTTAATTGATGTTTGGTTTGATTCAGGATCAGCTCCATTTGCACAACAACATTATCCTTTTGAAAATAAAGAGTTAATTGATAACGGAGTTGAGGCATTTAAGAACGGTACGGAACCAAAAGGACCGTCTGCTTTCCCGACTGATTATATTGCTGAAGGAGTAGACCAAACTAGAGGTTGGTTTTATACACAACACGCTATCGCAACACTGGTATTTGATACAGTTTCATATAAGAATGTAATTTCTAACGGATTAGTTCTTGATAAGAACGGACAAAAGATGTCTAAACGTTTAGGAAACGCCGTGGATCCTTTTGAAACCCTAGGAAACTATGGGGCTGACCCAACTCGTTGGTACATGATTACCAACGCACAACCTTGGGACAACTTAAAGTTTGATGAAGAGGGTATAACTGAGGTTCAAAGAAAGTTTTTTGGTACACTTTACAACACCTATTCATTTTTCTCATTGTATGCGAACATTGATGGCTTCAAATATGAAGAAGCTGATGTAGCAAACAGACCAGAGATTGATCGTTGGATTCTATCTAAACTGAACTCATTGATTAAGGATGTAGAAGGTGCATTTGAAGATTACGAACCAACAAAAGCGGGTCGTTTGATTCAAGGATTTGTGACAGATGAGATGTCTAACTGGTATGTGAGATTATGTAGAAGAAGATTCTGGAAAGGTGATTACACAGATGATAAAATTTCGGCTTATCAAACTTTGTATCAGTGCTTAGAAACAGTGGCAACTTTAAGTTCGCCAATCGCTCCTTTCTTTAGTGATCAATTATTTATGGATTTAAATTCTGTTTGTGGTCGTCACGAAGTTGAATCAGTTCACTTAGCAGATTTCCCAGTAGCAGATGAGTCGCAAATTGATTTAGATTTAGAAGAGAAGATGGACATTGCTCAAAAAGTATCATCATTGGTATTAGGATTAAGAGCAAAAGAAAAAATCAAAGTTCGTCAGCCATTGCAAAGAATTATGGTTCCTGTTTTGGATAAAGATTTCGCACGAAGATTACAAGATGTTTCTGATTTGATTTTATCTGAGGTAAACATCAAAGAGATTGATTTATTAGAAGATACTGAAGGTGTAATCAGCAAAAAGATTAAGCCAAATTTCAAAACAATCGGACCTAAATACGGCAAGCAAATGAAACAAATTGCTGCCATGGTGAATCAATGGGGAGGTGAAGAAATCTCATCTGTTGAAGCAAATGCAGGTTGGAAAGGTGAAATTGAAGGCAATGCCATTGAGTTAGATTTAGTTGACTTTGATATTGTGACTGATGATATTCCGGGTTGGACAGTGGCTTCTGAAGGAAGAATCACTGTTGCACTTGATGTAACGCTCTCTGAAGAGTTGAAGTCTGAAGGAATCGCTAGAGAGTTAGTGAACAGAATCCAGAATTTCAGAAAAGATTCAGGTCTTGAGGTGATGGATAAAATCAAATTGACTTTTGATGCCAATGAGGTTGTAAAATCTGCCATTGAAAATAATGCCGAATACATCAAAGCTGAGGTATTGGCTTTAGATATAACATTTGATTCATTATCTGATTCTCAAGGAACCATTGCTGATCTCGAAGAAGGTGATACCAGAATGAACTTGGTGAAGGGGTAAGAGAATTAAGTTCAAATTTGGTTATCTTCGGCCAAAAGAATCGAATTTTTGAAACGTTTTACCCTCTTGGGAATATTCTTTATGCATACTGTTTTTTCAAACAGTTTTGGTCAATCTTTTGAATTAAAAGAAGATTCTATTAAGAAGGCACTCTCTATTGCTGACTACGAAGAAGCTAACACTTTAATTCAAGAAATTGACGATCATCCGTCTTCAACTGAAGGTTCTTATTGGGATGGGGTCACCACTTATTATCGCGGAAAAATATGTTATTCTCAACTTGATGAACTTAATGCCGTGGCCTTATTATCTAGGTCGAAAGAAATTTTCATCCAACATGATTCTTTATCTAAGGCTATGAATGCAAGTGAGTCCCTATTCCAAATTTATTATAGAAAACAGGAGCATGATCTTTCAAAAGAATACTGTTTGGAAGCACTTGAAGTAGCAATTGCAGCCAAAGATTCATTCCAGCTTTCTAATTGGTATAATCATTTGGGAAATAACAGCGTTAGGATTGAAAAATATGATGAAGCCATTAAATATGAGCGCCTTAGTTTGCTTTATGCAAATGCAATCGGTAATGAGAAACTAGCAAGCTATGCATATAGTACCATTGGAGAGGTCTATGCAAATATTGAAGAATTTGATTCGGCAGATTATTACTTCAACAAGACATTGGATATAAAGATTGAGTACGGAATGAACACAGGCTGGCTTAAATCAAAAATAGGAAAGCTCAGTATTGCCCGAGGTAAACCTGATGTTGCCATTAAAATTTGCGAAGAAGGACTTGAGGAGTCGTATGAAATGCAAAATGTGAGACCTCAAATGTTTAATTGTGAATGCCTCAATGAGGCATATTCCTTGGTAGGAGACTATAAAAACGCCTATAGAGCTTTAAACAAATTGAGATCTCTACAAGAAGAAACTGAATCTGATACCAAAAGGAACGATATTACCAGATTGAATTACGAAATTAAGTATGAGAAACAAGCCCTAAGCGATAGTATTGAAAGAGAAAAAGAGATACAAGTTGCTAAGGCTGAACTTGATTTAAAAGATGAGAAGTTAGCACACGAAAAATCGGTGAAATTGTATCTCTACTTAGGGTTAGGGATGTTGGTGTTATTTATTGGATTCATATTCAATAGATTACGAGTGATAAGACGTCAAAAATTAGAAATTGCAGCTCAAAAAGACGAATCTGAAAAATTGAGAGAATCTGCTGAGCAACATAGATTGATTGCTGAAGAAAAGAATGTTGAGATTCTAGATTCCATTAATTACGCAAAACGAATTCAATCGGCAATTTTACCTCCGGCATCTTTTATCCAAGAGCATTTGAAAGAATCATTTGTTCTTTACAAACCCAAAGACATTGTGGCCGGCGATTTTTACTGGGTTAAGAGACAACATGGAAAAACCTACTTTGCAGCTGCCGATTGCACAGGGCATGGCGTTCCGGGAGCAATGGTTTCTGTGATTTGTAATAATGCTTTAAACCGTTCAATTCTGGAGTTTAATTTATCTGATCCGGCAGATATTCTGAATAAAACAAGAGAACTAATTGCTGATGAATTAGAATCTGGAGATCATGAAATTTCAGATGGTATGGACATTGCCTTGTGCTCTATTGAAGACTCGGAACTAAAATATGCAGGGGCCAACAATCCGTTATGGATTTTGAGAGAAGGTGAAATGATGATTACAAAAGGTGACAAACAACCGGTGGGCAAGTTTTTTAAATCTGCTCCTTTTACTTCGCATACTTTAAAACTGCTAAAGGATGATATCATTTACGTGTTTTCAGATGGATATCAAGACCAGTTTGGGGGCGAAAAAGGTAAAAAATACAAAGCAAAACAACTCCTAACTTTAATGATGGGAATAAGCCATTTACCAATGTCAGAGCAGCTCAAAACCCTAGATGAAAACTTTGAAAACTGGAAAGGCTCTTTTGAACAATTGGATGATGTTTGTATGATTGGGGTCAAGGTTTAAAACTCAAACACCTCATTAATTTTCGGAATCTCAACATGCCATCCAAGCTTGCTTTCTATTAAAACTCTGAATGAATTCGCTTGGTGTGGTTCACCATGATTTAAAAATACAGTGGTTGGCTCTTCTTTTAGATTCCCCAACCAATCTAACATCTCATTTTTATCTGCGTGAGCAGACATGGATGATATAGATCTTATTTCGGCATTTATTTCGTGGTACTTTCCAAAGAGCTTAATTTGCTTATTGCCTCTCACTAAATCTCTCCCTCTTGTTCCTGCAGCTTGAAAGCCTACAAATAGTATGGTGTTTTTGGGGTCTCCACCATGATTCGCCAAATAATGAAGTATCCTTCCGCCTTCTAACATTCCACTTCCGGCTATGATGATTTTTGGTTTTTTATCCGCAACAACTGCCTTCGATTCTTCGTATGTTTCAATATATTCTACTACATCATACATACGATCTGAATTGTATTTCGAGATGTCTTGCATCTCAGGGTATTTATCAAAAACTAAGGTAGATTTAATACCCATTGGCGAATCCAAATATATCTTATGATTAGGGAGTAAGTCTTCATCCTTTAGCAAGTGCAGGAGGAAAATCATTTCTTGTGTTCGCTCAACAGCAAAAGAAGGAATCATTAAAATTCCACCTTTTCTATTTGTTTCAAGAATGATTTCTAGCAGCTTTTCTTTTACATCCAGAATGCTGTGAGTTCTATCACCATATGTCGATTCTAAAATGACATAATCAGCATGCTGAACTTTCTTAGGTGGATATAATAGCATAGGGTCTTTACGACCAATGTCCCCAGAAAAAAGGAGGGTCTTTTTATTCACCTTAATTTCAATCATTGCTGATCCTAAAATGTGACCAGCATTCAGCAATTGAAACTTAACACTGTTATCAATGATTACCCATTCATTATAATTGTGGGTGTCAAATAATTCAAATGTCTTTCTCGCTTGTTCTTGCGTATAAAGAGGCTTGCAGTGCAAATGGCTGCTGTACTTTTTTCGGTTTGCTCTATCGGCATCTTCTTCTTGAATTTTCGCGCTATCTAAAAGGATAATCTCAGCCAGTTCAGCAGTTGCTGGAGTACAATAAATCTTACCTCTAAATCCGCCTTTCACCAATGCAGGCAGATATCCGCAATGATCTAAATGAGCGTGAGTAAGAATTACGGCATCAATTTTAGATGCTTCAACTGGCAGATCTTCCCAATTCAATTGCCTCAATTCTTTCAAGCCTTGAAAAAGACCGCAATCAATCATTACTTTTTGTGTCCCACTATCAATTAAGGTTTTTGAACCCGTGACTGTTCCAGCTCCTCCTAAAAAATGAATAGATGATTTTTGTTCTGCCTGCATCTTATAAAGGTACATGAATAGAAACGCCTAGAATATGATGTTTGGCAGTTTTTGATTTGATTATTAATGGATTGCATTCTGTTAAAGAATGTTACTTTTTTGACTCGTTTGCATTCTTTGTATACATTACAAAGAAAAACCCCAAAACATGAATCGCGTCCTCACTAAAAAGTTTAAGAATCTTGTCTTAATTTTAATCGGAATATTCATTCTCTTTTTCTGTTTCAGATTAGGTTATGGATATACTTTAGAAACTGATAAAGGATATCAAGAGACCCCTTATTTTGACTACTTCGAGAGCGGAAAGTCAAACTATGCAACCGACAAGTTTGATAAAGGATTATCTACTTCTAAGGATAAGTTAGATTATGATTTTCAAGCACCTGATCAGGCATTTGAACCAACATCAGTAGAGCAGAAATATGAAAAAATCGCAGAGGTGCAAGCTGCTACGGGAAAGTTTGATGAAGATGAAGAGTTTGTAAGAAGCCAAGTCGAAGATTTTGATGGTATCATTCAGTACGAGAAGAAATATGGAAATAAAGGAGACAGACAATTGCAATTGCAGGTTGGTGTTCCGCCCGAAAACTTTGACAGTTTATATAATCAATTGATTAAAGTTGGTGTGACCCATTTCAAACAGATTATCAAAAACGACAAAACGAACGATTACTTAGAACTTAATGCAAGAAAAGCCTCTTTAGAAAAAACGCATGAATCGTTAATTGAATTCAAAGAAAAAGGTGGCAAGATTGATGAATATGTAAATCTTGAAAACAGAATTTTAGAGATTGAAGTAGAACTTCAAAATTTAGGCGTAAATTTAGGTGACTTTGATAAGTCGAATGAGTTTTGCACTGTGAAATTTGCCTTAGCTGAGACGAAAACTATAGCAGCTCAAACCATCTCTTTTTATCACAGATGCAAAGTGGCTTTACAATGGACAATAGCATGGTTTTTATGGTTTGTGTCCGCTACTTTCTTCATGTTTCTTTTAGCATATATATTCATTTTGGTGGCTGAAAAGCGACCAATAAAAAGAGGCTTTGCTTGGATTAAAAGTATGACTTCTTCAGAGGAGAAATAGAGTCTTGAGAACCATTTAAGTTTAGGATTGTTTAGTAATTAAAGCTAAATTGATCTCTTGAAACTTAAGTTCTTAAATACCGGAATAAAGCGTGCTGGCTTTTCTTTTGGCCTCACCTGTGTTGTACTTTTAATACTCAGGTTCGGTTTCGGAATGGACTTTGTTGACCTCTATTGGTTGATGCTGGGAACAGTGGCCATCTATGTTCCTGTTACAATTTTATATGCTTTGGTGAGTACCTTTTTTGTGAAAGATGAGGTAGAACCGTCTTCTGAAATTTTGGATGATTAGAGATTTCATTACAACTTTTTATTGTTTTCTTAATCCTTAAAACCTCTCTCGATTGTTGCTTGGTATAAATTTAAAGATGGAAAGACTATATCCTAACATTGAAGTGAAATTACTTAGAACATATTAATAGATGTTTAATTTAGACATAACCTCCTTCGAGAAATGTGGGCATACTTTTGACGAAAAAAAACAAAGTATGAAAACACTATTATCTATTTTATTATTAGGAGCTGTTTCATCTTCTTTTGCTCAAGTCAATATTGTGAATCAGACACCAGTCACAGTCACTTTTGACAACTCTTTATCTGGAGTAAATGAAGGCGTTTACAATGGTACGGGTTTTGATTCCGCCCCAGCAACAGGACAGTTAGATTCAGATGCTTGGAAATGCACTGGACTCTCAGACGGATCAACCACGTTTGGCGCAACGGCTAATTCAGGAGATTATGCGAAATTAAGCTCAAGCGGTATGGAGACATCCGGTGGCTTTTACGCTTTTGATGTAGAGCCTGGAAACTCTGCCTTTGGTGTTCAACCTACAGGAGGAGATTTCACTCCAGGTACCGTTACACTTAGAGTTCAAAATAATTCGGGAGCAGATATTACTGAGTTTAATATCGATTATGTTCTATGGGTTTTAAATGATCAAGCTAGAGCAAACTCAATGAATTTTTCATGGTCAACTGATGATGTTACTTATACACCTGAGGCTTCATTAGATTTCGTTTCAACTGAAACTGCAGATGCTTTACCAGAGTGGGTAGATAACGATATGAGTGTAACCATTTCAGGTTTAACTATCGCTGATGGCGCTTTCTTTTACATTAGATGGGAAGCTGCTGATGTATCTGGTAGTGGTTCAAGAGACGAGTTTGCAATAGACGATATTGAAATTTCAGCTGTAATAGATTTACCAAATGTAAGTTTAGATGCTGCAGAGTACGTAGTAAGCGAAACTGCTTCAACTGTTGATCTAAGCTTTTCATTGACCAATTCAAACGGAACTCCAACTACAGTGGATTTCGAAATCTTATCTGGTTCAACAGCGACAGATGGAGTTGACTATTCAATGCCTCTATCTTTAACTTTTCCTGGTACTTCAGATGAGACCTTATTAGTGACAGTGAATTTGACAGATGATTCGGACGTTGAAAGAACTGAATATATCGGAATAAAAGTTGTAAGCAATGCTAATGCGGTATTCGCAACGGATAAATTCATATCTGTATTTGTAGAAGATGATGACTTTGCAGCTCCGGTTGCAAATGATCAAATTGAATTACAGCACTTAACGTCATACCCTGTTTTGGGAGGGTCAGCTGAGATTTCTTCTTATGATCCTTCAACGAACAAACTCTTTGTAGCGAATTCAACAGGTAATACAGTAGAGATATTGGATTTAACCATTCCATCAAATCCTACATTAGTTTCTTCGGTTGATGTATCTATTTATGGTAATATCAATTCAATAGTGGCATATAATGACACAGTGGTATTAGCCATGGCGAATGCATTGGATGCACAAGCTAACGGTACAGTTGTATTTTTAGATGGATCAGGAGCATATATCAATGACGTTATCGCGGGCGCTAATCCAGACATGATAACTTACACTCCAGATCATATGACATTACTCGTTGCTAATGAAGGTGAGCCAGATGATGACTACATAGTTGATCCAGAGGGTTCTGTATCTATCATAGATGTTTCAAATGGTGTATTATCAGCAACTGTGTCTACGGCAGATTTTACTGCTTACAACTCACAAGAGGCAACTCTAAAAGCATCAGGTGTTAGAATTTTTGGACCTGGAGCGACTGTAGCTGAAGATTTAGAGCCAGAATATATCACTGTGGATGAAAATTCAACTACGGCTTGGATAACACTTCAAGAAAATAATGCAATCGCAAAATTAGACATACAAACCGCAACAATTACAGACATCTATCCAATGGGATTAAAAGATTTCTCGCAAGAGGGAAATGCCTTAGATATATCTAATGATGCATCTGAAATTTTAATAGCAAATTGGCCAGTTTATGGAATGTATATGCCAGACGCTATTGCTTCATTCACAGTTGGAGGTATGACTTATTTAGTAACAGCTAATGAAGGAGATGCTAGAGACTATGACGGATATTCTGAAGAAGAGCGATTAAAAGATGATGGATACGTTTTAGACCCTTCTTTTGGTGATATGTCTGAGTTTTTGAAAATTGATGAAAATGCAGGTAGAGTGAAGTTGACTTTGGCGGATGGTGATTTTGGAAATGATGGTGATTACGATTCTATCTATGTTTATGGATCTAGATCTTTCTCTATTTGGGATGAAAATGGAGTTCAAGTTTGGGATTCAGGAGATGATTTTGAGCAAATTATTGCTGCAGACCCAAACATTAGTCAAATCTTCAATTGTAGTAATGATAATATTGATTTGAAAGATAGATCAGACGACAAAGGGCCTGAGCCAGAAGGAATAATAACTGGGGTAATTAACGATACCACATATGCCTTTATTACGCTAGAGAGAGTTGGAGGAATAATGGTTTACAATATTTCTGATGTAAATAATCCTTCTTTTGTACAATATATTAATACAAGAGATATTTTAACACCAACAGGAGATCTTGCTCCAGAAGGAATATTGTTTGTTAGTGATGACGAGAGTCCTATCGACACGGCACTTGTGATTGTATCGAATGAAGAGAGTGGTACTGTTTCAATTTTTAAAGCAGATCACTATATGTACTTTACTCCAACTGCAGACTTCTCAATGGATACAACTAAAACTTGTGAAAGCGGTACGGTTGAATTCACAGATTTGAGTACTGAAGAAGTATTAGATTACGCTTGGGAATTTGAAGGAGGAACGCCTGCAACATCTGTTGATCAGAATCCTTCTATCGACTACATGACGGCTGGTTCTTATGAAGTTAAATTAACAGTATCTAATCCAGCTGGTTCAGATGAATTGACTTTTGTGGATACGATTGTAGTAGCAGCAAATCCTGCCATGCCAGTGATAACGTTAGTAGATGGTGAAACTATCGAATCTTCTTCAGCAACTGACAATCAATGGAATGATATGTCTGGTCCTATTGTAGGTGAGGTTAACCAATCTTTTACCCCACCAGTTGACGGAGACTACACGGTAACGGTAACAAATGTTGACAATTGCTTTACTGAATCAGCAGTCTTTAGTTTCGTTAATTCAGTTGGAATAGAACAATTGATTGGAAGTGACTTCAAAGTTTATCCAAATCCGACGGCAGATGTAATATTCTTTAATGTTTCATCAAATGTACTTTTGACAGATTTAAACGGAAGAATTGTAAAACAAGGCACAAACGTAAACAGCTTGGACATTTCAGAATTGGAAAGAGGTACCTATATACTGGTAGCTAACGGTGAAACTGAAGTGAAGATTATTAAACAATAGAGTTTTCTCATAACAGGTTTGGGTGCTGTCTTCGTTGATGGCACCCTTTCTTGTTTTTAATTAAAAACCACATTGTCATCACATCTGTCAATTACAATAATCTCATAAGGTTGTGTGATAACCTGAGTGACTAAGCCTTCGCCACTTGTTTTGATGACTTGAACACTCAATTGACTACCGTCATGCTGCACTGTTCCTATTTCTAAAGAGTGTCCGCCAGTTGATTGTGCCTCATCAAAGCAAGCGATTACCATATGGGTACTGAAATCGATATCAATGGTCGCGAAATTTGAAGATTCATCATTGACAGCATCCATTTTTAGGATTAGATCATCCCAATCATTTTGTGTTTTGATTACCAAATTACTTTCGTCAATATTTTCATCTCCAGCTCCGTAAAGTGCAGATTGAGAAATTTCTTCACGACTATATAGGCCTTCGTCACAAACGACTTTCTTGCAAGAAGCAAAGGTGATTAGCAAGATTGAGCAGAAAAATAGAGACTTCATATTAATTGTTTTTCTTAGTTGATGCGAAACGAGATAAAAGGGTTGCATCTAATCAACTCTTCTTCTAGGACGGCCTGCTGGAGGAGGAGCATTTAAAGTTATACTAATTAGCGTATCACTCAGAGGAGTGAATGAATAACTCGCTTTATATGAATTGTTAATGTCAGACCAATCATAAACTACAACTGTTTCAACGTTTTGAATTAAATCGGCTTCAAAGTAAATACTGTCTCTTTTGACTTTTGCTAAACCCGGAGCTCCGTATTGACTAATTTTAACCCCAGAAATAGAGGAGTTATTCGTTGGTTGAGGGTCAACAAACTGAAATCGCACATTCGCTTTTTGAGAAATTGCTATTGTTTGAAAGAGTCCGATTAATATCGTGAAGGTTGTTTTCATAATTATTGAATGCAGAGATTATAAAAAGCAACAAAAAAAGAGAAGCCCAATTAAGAGCTTCTCCATCTAACAAGGCCGCCTATGATTCGGCCAATCCCTTTTCATTGCTTCTGCAATTATTCACTAATCAATTTTTGAATCAAGATGATTAAGTCAACATTGTAAAAACAATTTTGCTATCATTTTGCGATCAATAAAAAGGGGTGTTTTTACTAATTTTAACAAAAAAATAACAAATACTGTGCCGTCTTTTAAAATTAATC
Source organism: uncultured Flavobacteriales bacterium (assembly GCA_913054135.1). GTDB lineage: Bacteria > Bacteroidota > Bacteroidia > Flavobacteriales_D > Crocinitomicaceae > Paracrocinitomix. Next base: position 136,728 of record CAJXJK010000010.1, read on the forward strand.
GTCTTTACCTTCAGCCGCCCTTTGTGGCCGCTTATCTGGCATTGGTCCTCTCATGTGAATAACCAATCCATTTAAGAAATTCCTTAATATTTGATCTCCACAATTTCTATACTTTGGATGCCCTTCTTTTCTAAAAAAGGCACCTAACTCACTTTCTGAAACTTTGAAATCAACAAGAGCGCATATTTTCACGATATCTGTATTTGTGAATTTGTGCGCAACTCTTAGTTTTTTAAAAATATCGTTATTCGTCATATCTTCTTAATAATCGTAATCAAATGAGTACTGTTCTTCGATTACATTAAAGTCACATTGAAAAGAGAATGATCCTCCTCCTCTTTTATCCCAAAAATTCGCGGTAACATGTACCACATCCATGTCATAATATTCGTACAAAATGAATTCAAGATTTACCTCTTTAAATATTTCACTTTTTAATTTAGGTGACTCTGATATCATATAATCTTCGGCCTCAACGAGTACGTTTCCATTTTCATCTTCAATGTATAAGCTGGCGCCATAGTGGGCCATATCACCTGGAGTTTTAAATCCTCTTAAGCCGTGAACGCCCATGTAGTAGTATTTGCCTATCTCAATTTCATTGTCGGTTACATAAGTTTCTTCGTCTCTGTCCCAAACGTATGCCACAGAGCATTTTAGGCCATCATTTTTAGCGTTAATGTTAGGGTTTTCGTCAATGGTAATTAGTGCCTTTCCCATTATTTCTTTTCCTGTGGCATCATCTCGAAATGATGAATAGAAATAATAAGATTCTCCCTCTTCTAAAGGCTCTGAAACCTCAATTGAATTATTCAAATAAATGTCATCATATTCATTGTGATATTCAGTGAATAAATCCATGTCATCATAAGACCAATATTCAACAGTGTCTCCTTTAAGAGTTGTAAATAAGTAAGAACTACCTAAGTTATATTCACTATAATCTTCAGATAAGGTAACGCCCTCTATAAGGTCGAAATGCATATAAATGACGTCTCCATATTTCAAGTGTCCATCAATCATTACATCATTGACGCTCAAATAAATATAGTCACAGTCAAGGCCATTCTCTATTATCTCAACTTCATAATCGTCTTCAAAAACTTCAATCTCGTCAAGAAAATCTTCAGAATAGATGTCTTCTAATTCTTCAAAATCATCTTCTTGAGCTCTTTGATTACAAGAACTAAGTAGTATTAGAATTGAAATATAGAATGCGTATTTCACAACCGAAATATACGATTTATGATGCAGCAATTATGAAATCTGACCAATAAGAAAGTTTTGCATCTGAGTTTTTGTCCCAAACTTCGATTTCAACATGAATGGTATTTTGATTGAATTCTTCGGCTACTTGAAAGTCAATTGAAAGTAATTCATTGATGTCGGTGAACTTAACTTGTCCGTTATTACTTAACAGAAGGTCACCACTATCAAATGGATCTTGATTTTCAAGGTCATTCATTTTTAGTTTGATACCGATATTGGCATAATCACCTTTCAAAGTGAATCCGCTCACTCCCAGTATTGCAAAGTCATAATCTCGGCCTTTGGTAATCACATTGTTGGTCACGTAAAAGTTGTCAATTGGGTCATAAACAAATCCCTCTTTGCAGCTTAAACCATCAGCATCTATGTGTATGTTTTCATTTGGGGCTACTGTTAGCTTCGTTTTTCCATAAACTATGCGGCCATTAGTCACATCTTTTAAACCAGAAGTAAAGTAATATGAGCTTCCTGAGTAAGTAGGGGAAACAACAAAACAATAGGTACTTAGCTCTGGGTGCGTTTGAACTTTGTTTGAATCAATAATTGGCGGAATGCTTCCGAAAGGATAATAATCTAAAGTGTCACCATCTAAGGTTGTGAATAAGAACATCATGTCAACTTCACATTGTCCGTCAGGGAATTCTAATCCCTTTATTTCGGTGAAATTCATTCTGATCTGTTCACCAAATACCGCATGGCCATCAACTTTTTTACCCCCTTGGGTTAAATAAATGTCTTCGCACTTTAGGCCTTCTGAAGTTTGGTCTATAGAGTAAATTCCATCAATCAAATCATTTGACATATCGTGGTCAGCACCATTTGGAATTTCAGGAATCTCAAATTCATCTGACGAAGAATCGGTAACACAAGAAACGGTTGCTAAGGATATAGCAAGAATTGGTAAAAAAATCTTCATCTATTCTACAACTGTAAAGGTGGTTGTTCCAGTAACTTCTGCTTTGCCTTTCTTATCCCAAATTTTAACGTAGAATTTAATATCAGTACCTAAAACTTGGTTTGAAAGTTCAGCATAAGGATCTAACATGAATGGCCCTTCTTTTTTGAATGCTCCTCCGTTTTCAGAAATAGCGTCTTCAATGTGCAGTAATTCTTCACCACTTTTCACATCAGTCAAAATCATTTCTAATCCAATACTGTAATATCCTTCTTCTAAAGTGAATCCTTCTAATTCATCAAATAACATTTTGAAATTTCCAACTCTAGCTTTGCCATCTAACACAATTGTACTTTGAGGCACAGAGAATAAGAATATTTCTGAAAAAGACGCTCCGCCTTTTGCAGTGGTGGTAATTGAAGGACTTGGTCCTATTTCAAAAGTTGCTGATGCTTTTGTTGAATTACCTGAGCACAAGTCTTTAATCTCCATTTCAATGATGTACGTTCCTGAATACATTGGGCGTCCAATATAAATTGGGAGATCAACTTGTTTACTGTCTCCTTGTCCTTCAGGGAAAGCGGCTCCACCATTCACAAATTTCCAACCTTCTTCCATCACAACGACACCATCACTTTTTCTTTTCACTTGATGACGACCCATTGCAAAAGTTCCGTCATCAGTTTTTTGAAGACCAGTAATTTGATCCATTACAACTCTACATACTGATCCAAAAGCAATTGACTTTTTGAATTCGTATTCAGGATAGTACTGAAAAACTACTCTTCCGCACTTTAATCCACTGTCTTCAATTTTGAACTTTTTGCTCATTTCCGGAATCTCTTTGTAAGCTTCGTCTGGAATAGCATCAAAATTTAACTGACTAAATCCTGAATAGGATGTTAGGATTAGAGCAAGGGTATAAAGTAATTTTTTCATGGTATTTAATTTAGTGGTAACAATATAATGTGACTATTTCGGAAAACCAGAATAATTATGGTGAAATCATCAATTTAGGTGGTGAATCAATAAGTTTTCTGAATTAATCATGGTTTAGACCTAATGTGACAAAGGTCACATTAAACAATTTTGGTGGGTCTATTTTTGTTGCTTGCAACAAAAAATACAGCACATGATTAACGTACAAAAGGATTTCGAAACTAAGTTCACAGGGTGGGCTTTCATAGTAGCAGCACTTCTATTATGGGTTGGTTGGGCTTTAGCTCCCCATCACATAGGAGAATACATTGTAGCCTCAGATTTTGAGCCCATTAGTGATAAAGTTTGGACATTCATTTGGATGTATCGTATTCACATATTTGGTTGGGTGGCCATGGGAGTTGCATTATTTGCCTTGGTTTCTATTATCGCCAAGAGGCCATACAGAGTATTGGTTCTTCCGGGCGCCGGAGTCCTAATTATTGGAACATTTACCCTGGCAATTGCTGCGGCATATTATTATAATTATGGAGCTTGGGGTGTAGGTCAAACTGCTGGAAAATCAGCAACTGAGATACAAGAGTTTATGGATGACATCTTGTACACAAATCAATACGTGACATGTTTTATCCGTTTTGGTAGAGTATTCTCAGGAGTTGGATTAGTTCTGCTAGGAGCTGGATTCGTAAAATGGACAATTGTACCAAAGTGGCTAGGATGGTTCACTATATTACTTGGCCTTTCGGCTGTAGTAATTATCATGGGAATCCCAGTAAACTTTGAAATCTATAAACCAGTATTTCACATTAAAGTGATTTGGTTAGTAGTGATGGGTGTTATCTTGCTAAAGCAAGGTATCAACCTACCTAGTTTGGGCAAAGAAAGCTAGTCTAATTTTTCTTTCTGAAGCCAGATAAGATCAAGCCAAAAAAGCCTTTTGGATACTTGTCCATGTCGTTAAATCCGAGAGGAATGTCTCTTCCAGATTCTGGGATGTAGTTCTTTTTAAAGATGTAATCCCAGATACTTAGCGTAATACCAAAGTTGACTCCGTATCTTCTTTCATGCGGTAATTCTTTGGCGTGATGCCAAATATGCATTTTCGGATTGTTCAAGATGTACTTTAAAGGTCCGTAAGAAATATTCAAATTGGCGTGATTGATATGACCAATTGCAATCGTGAAGAAGTAAATGATGAAAGCCTGCTCTGGCGCGAACCCTCCAATAAACATCACGGCAATAAACTTCATTGGAGTATAGAAAATTGTTTCCATCCAGTGATATCTTAAATGAGCGGCAAAGCCCATTTGTTCAACTGAGTGATGAACCTTGTGAAATCTCCATAAGAAGTTAAAACGGTGAAGCGCCACGTGAGTTACCCATTGAATAAAGTCGGTTGCCAAAAAGAAAATAAGCATTTGAACACCCCAAGGTAAAGCGCTCATGTCAAACACTGAGGTGTTTGTTAAATCCACTCCACTCATGTCATAAAACCCTTTGGTGACAAACTTTGAGAAAGCTAAGAAGATAATGAGGTTGAAGATGTAAAAGTTGAAGAACATGAAGAAGAAATCCAACCAAAAATCCTTTCTGAATATCGCTTGGTTTTTACGCCAAGGAAATGCTATTTCTAACATCCACACAACAAAAGACAAAATCACTAAAAACCAAAAATAATTCTCATACCATGGGTTCGCTTGAAAAGTGATTTGGTTCCAGATGTAATCGTAATATCCGCTGAAGGTGTTACCAAATATCTCACTATATGAAGTATATTCTAATTCACTCACACTTCCCTTTTCAATTGGTAATGTACTATCCGCGCTCCATTCAATCCATGATCCATCATAGTTTTGAACGTTTTCATAGCCAAGAAGTTCAGTAAGTACATAATAGTTATGAGCTGATCGCGCTCCTGAATGGCAATACACAATTACTTTTTTGTCTGCCGTTACCCCTTTATAATTGTAAATGCCTTGTAATTCTTCTTTTGACTTGAGTTTATGATCTCCCTCGAAATTTATGTTTGCTATCCAATCTATATGAACAGCACCCGGAATTCTCCCTGCCGCAGAAGCCCCATCTTTTTGTTTAGCCCCTTCATATTCCTCTAATGTTCTGGTGTCAACTATAATGTATTCCTCACTATCAATAGCGTTTTTAACATCTTCTTTAGTGGCTATCCTATTGTCAAGCAGACCTTTTGTGAAAGCATAGTTGGCTATGTTTATGAGTTGTTCGTTGAGAACTACATTATTGTTCTTATCCCCCCAACTTCTGAGTCCACCATCTAGTAGGTATAGATTTTCATGCCCGTAATAATCAAGAATAAAGTAAAGTCTAGCAGCATCACATCCGCCTTTGTGATCATACAAAACGATTCGATCTTGATGAGTTAATTCGAGCTTAATTAAGCTAGCTTCCATTTCATTCATTGAAGGCACCATTCCTGAAACTTCAGATGACGTTGAAGTAAAACCTGGCCTCCAAATATTTTTGGCTCCCAAAATGTGAGCCGTGTCAAAAGCTTCAGTGTCTGAAACATCAATTATTTTATAATCTTGAAAATTTTCTTCTAACTGATCGGCAGTAATTATCGTTTCGGTACTTGATTGTCCAAAAGAGGAAAATGCAAAAAGTAGCGTTATTAGTGGGATGTAGAAAAACCTTTTCATGCTTATGTGATTTATGATACAAATATAATTGAATTGAATCGTTACCTTTGGTACAAATGTCACACAACACTAAATTATGCTCGGAAAATTAGAAAAACAATTGCAAGAAGAGTTGGCTTCAATAAGAGAAGCTGGACTTTATAAGGAAGAGAGAATAATCGTAACACCTCAAGGTGCCGAAGTCAAAATTGACAGTGGTGAAGAGGTTGTGATTATGTGCGCAAATAATTATTTAGGATTATCATCTCACCCCAAGGTGATTGAAGGTGCTGCAAAAGCACTTGAAACTCATGGGTACGGAATGTCATCTGTAAGATTCATTTGTGGTACACAAGACATTCATAAAACTTTAGAGAAAAAGATATCTGACTTCTTAGGAATGGAAGATACAATTTTATATGCTGCCGCTTTTGATGCAAATGGAGGAGTATTTGAACCTTTATTTGGAAAAGAAGATGCCATCATTTCAGATGAATTGAATCATGCCTCAATTATTGATGGAGTGAGATTATGTAAAGCTGCTAGATACAGATATAAGAATTCTGACATGGCAGATTTAGAAGAACAATTAAAGGCTGCTCAACAACATAGAAATAGAATCATTGTTACAGATGGTGTATTCTCTATGGATGGATACATTGCAAAACTTGATCAAATCTGTGACTTGGCTGAAAAGTATGATGCCTTAGTGATGGTGGATGATTGTCACGCTACCGGCTTTATTGGTAAAACAGGTAGAGGAACTCATGAGTTTAATAACGTAATGGGTAGAGTTGATATCATTACCGGAACACTTGGTAAAGCATTAGGTGGAGCCATGGGTGGATTCACGGCAGCTAAGAAAGAGATTGTTGAAATGTTACGTCAACGTTCAAGACCATATTTATTTTCAAATTCATTGTCACCTGCAATCGTTGGCGCTTCAATAGCAGTGTTAAATTTATTAAGTGAGTCAACTGAATTAAGAGATACTTTAGAAAGCAATACAAAATACTTCAAAGACGGAATCAAAAAAGCTGGTTTAGAGATTAGAGAAGGAGATTCTCCAATTGTACCGGTTATGCTTTATGATGCGAAAATTGCACAAGAGTTTGCGAATAGATTGTTAGACGAAGGTGTTTACGCTATCGGATTCTTTTACCCTGTTGTGCCTAAAGACTTGGCAAGAATCAGAGTTCAAGTTTCTGCAGGACACAGTATTGCACAGTTAGATAAAGCTATTGCAGCCTTTGAAAAAATTGCGAAAGAACTGAATGTGATTGCAAGCGCTTAAAGATGTCGAAGAAGGAGAGTAGAAGAAGTTTTATTGGGAAATCTGCCATGGCAACATTGGCAGCAATTGTAGGTTCAAAAGTAGTTTTTGCCGAGAATTTCCCTGATGAGTTAGAGCCTATCGGTTTAGAAACTAACCAACAAGATGATGGAATCCCTGGTAAAAGTAATCAACTTAAAATCCTGAACAGTAAGCCATGGAATGCCGAAACGCCTCCTCATTTATTAGATGATGAAGTAACTCCTTCTCATTTGATGTTTGTTCGAAATAACGGGATTCCTCCAACAGAAGTTGATGTTCAAAACTGGACATTGACTATTGACGGAGAATCGGTGAACAAACCAATCACCTTCGGTATCAAAGAATTGATGAATGACTTTGACCACCATTCATACAACCTCACCTTAGAGTGTGGAGGAAATGGTCGTTCAGAATTTAATCCACCGGCAAAGGGAAATCAATGGGGACTTGGAGCAGTTGCTTGCACCAAATGGACAGGTGTTAGATTAAAAGACATTTTGAATAAAGTAGGCATAAAGGACAATGCCGTCTATATCGGTTACTACGGAGCCGACACACACCTAACGGGTGACCCAGATAAAGTAGTAATCTCACGTGGTGTTCCAATCAAAAAAGCGCTAGAAGATGAAACTTTGATTGCTTGGGCAATGAATGATAAAGCAATCCCTGCAATGAATGGTTATCCGTTAAGATTAGTAATTGGAGGATGGCCAGCATCAGTTTCAGGAAAATGGCTAACGAGAATTTCAGTAAGAGATAAAGAACATGATGGCCCAAAAATGGGAGGTCACTCATACCGAGTTCCTAAGTTTCCGGTTCCGCCCGGTACAAAAGTACCTGATGATCAAATGAAGATCATTGAATCAATGCCAGTAAAATCAATTATTACTTATCCAAAAACAGGAGCAGTTATTCCTAAGGGAGGAACATTTGAAGTGAGAGGGAATGCTTGGGCAGGTGATTTGAAAGTTACCAAAATGGAAATTTCAATTGATTTTGGAGTTAACTGGACGAAATGTGAGTTAAAAGATCCAATAAATAGGTTGGCTTGGCAAAGATGGAGCACCAAAGTAAAACTCCCTGAATTTGGTTATTACGAAGTTTGGGCTAGAGCAACAGATGAAAAAGGTGTTGCCCAACCAATGGTATTACCAGGTTGGAATCCAAAAGGATATCTCAATAATGCATCTCACAGAATTGCAGTAAGACAAGCTTAATGGACGATAAGTCTTTAATAGAAACCGCCATAAGACAAGCAAAAAAGACCATTAATATTGGGTTGATGGTGATGGTGTTTTGTCTTTTCTGGTTTGTTCAAAATCAGTTTTATCCTGACCTTTTTCAAGGTAATGATAACATAAGTCAATTAGATTCTCTTCAAAATGATTTTGTTGAACCCCCAATGTTTGAATTAGATTCGGCTAGCATTGAAAACGGAATTCACATTCCAACAGGTTTAATTGTTGATGATGGAGTTCAAGATGTTATGACCACATGTGGAGCGTGTCATTCACTTGATTTGGTAACTCAAAATAGAGCAACCGAAGAGGGGTGGAAAGAGATTATTGTTTGGATGCAGGAGACGCAAGGGCTGTGGGATTTGGGTGATAGAGAAGAGATTATCATTACCTATCTTGGTAAAAATTATGCTCCAGAAAATACAGGCCGAAGAAAAAATTTAGAGAATGTTGAATGGTATAATTTATAGGTTATCAATTGTTGGTGTCTTGATTTTTATTAACTCTTGTGGGTCTGCCCCTGAAGATGATGGAGGATTTATCACTTCATCAGGTGGTGATGAACCTGTAGTAGAAGATTCTGCAGTGGTGACAGAATTAGATTTAGCTAGTCAACCTTTGATGGTGAGGTACTTCTTCAAGTTTAAAGATTATCAAATAGGTGATGATTATTGTTATGATGAGATTAGCGCCTACAAAACGCTTACAGAAAGTGATCCAGATCTTTTCGGAACCGAGATCGTGATTAATGATGACTATTTAAGGTTTGAGAATGACGAATGTTTCGTGACCACAGAGTTTAAAATCATGAGTACCGGTGAAACCAAAATTGGAGTCTTACTCCAAACAAGTAAAAATGGACAACAGGCAGGTTATTATTGGTTGGATGAAGATGGTGAAAATTGGAATGAGGTTGAAAGTATTCCTTTACCTAAGATGTGGGATTTCTATTATTCATTAGAAGATTCAGAACAAGGATGGGTAGATGATTTTGGATATTATTATGTCTATGTAAGAGAAACAAGTAAACAAGTTTCATTTGAATTTTCTCTTTGGCAAATGGGTCTCAATGCTGATGGTAAAGAAATCATGGACTTCAATAAAGAACCCGATTTTTCATATGATTTGATGCATGATGACAACGGTTTTTGGCTCAAAAAGGTTTATGAAAATGAGGAGCTTAAACCCAATCGGTTCTTTATGGCCTACTCTGAAACTGGAGAAATATCTGACGATTTCTCTTACTTTTCAGATATGATAGGTGAGCAATTGAAAGATTATGGAGTTGAGTCCGTTTATGCTGACTTCAGCCAAACAGACTATCATGGATATTTTGCGAAGGACACTTTTGATTTTTCATCCATGCAACAGTTTGAACCTAGAAATGGTTATTGGTTTTATGAAAAAGGTAAAGAGCCATTAGATCTTGAATACGATATGGTTGATCCCACGGTTAAAAAAGCGAAGCGCTACTTTGACGAGAAGTATTAATCTCCTACAAACTCAATCTCAATTCTCCTATTAATATCACGTCCCCATTTATAACGATTAGGGGCGATTGGGTTGGTAGATCCCCAGCCTGAATGTGTCATTCTGCTTTCAGCAATTCCATTACTTGATAAATAAGTGAATACTGCTTCAGCTCTCTTCATAGACAAGGTGTCATTATTTTCTTTGATTCCAGATGAATCTGTATAGCCATTAATTTGAATCTTAGTGAGCTTATGTTCATTCAAATATTTGATGAGGTTTTGAAGCACAATCACTCCATAGCCGGTTTCAGGAATTACTGCACTGCTTGATGCAAACATTAACGAATCTACTATGTAAACGCTTCCCATTCCACCTTCTTTTTCATGCTCAAAAAAGTAAGTTAGATACGATTTCTTGAGCTGCTCCTCGTTAACAACATTCGCATCATTATGTATGTCTTCATCTACCAATTTATCGCCACCATGAACAGTTTTATTCACGACCTTAATTTCAATTCTTCTGTTTCCTTCTCTAGTAGATTTATATCGGTTTGAAAAGATTGGTTTAGCTGGCCCATAACCTTTGTAAGTCATTCTTTCTTCAGGATATCCACTCGCAATCATATGGTCATATACGAACTTGGCTCTGCGATTTGAGATATCTACGTTCTTCGCATGAGATCCTGAGTTATCAGTGTATCCCCCAATTTCAATCACGAGATTTGGATCTTGATCTAAGGCTTTTTTAAGGTTTACGATATCCTTATTTCCTGAAATGTTTCCGAAAGTAGTTTTACCAGGTCCAAACTTAACATTGTAAAGTACCACATCAAATCCTACCGGAATTGCCTCAGGCACAATTACCAAATGTTCAATTTCTACATGAAGTTGACTACTGTCAATATACTCAGGCATTGGTGGACACATACAGCCTTTCAGTGAATCTGAAATGTTGAATTCAGGATAAGGTTGAAATTTTTTGATTCGTTCCCTTTGTGTCTGGTATCTGGGAGAAGTGTTAGCTCCATCCGTTCCTAAATCCCAGTAATTTACTGCATCCCAATTCGAGAATCCGCAAAACTGCTTCAAAATCACTCCTGAGATAAATCCTGAGGCGTGCCAACCATTCCAGCAATGTAAATAAACAGGTCCTGTTTCTTGATTGACGGCTGCTTTATAAGTTAGCTCAAGCATTTTATATACATGAGTAGAATCAAAGTAGTCATATTGATAATAGTCAAACTTATTCCAAGCCTCATCAACACAATTGCAAGTATCACCTAAAGGTGAGATGTCAAAGTTTTGACGGTATAAATATACTCCCGCCGAAAATCCTTCTTGACATAAATTATGCATTCCGTCTTGTGGAATCGCATTATGATTATTTCGCTTATCTGTTTTGTGGTAATAATTATTTGAACCTCCCCTGTATGCTACGCCATGCAAAATTGGTCGCATGTTTCGAGTTCCGTACAAGCTATCAAAGCCATTACCTTTATTGTCAGTAACCTTATACATGAGGTCGGTTTCATGATAACGTTCTTTATACCATTTGTAATCTCTTATAATTTTAGGTTCAATCGCTAATAGCGAATCAACATTCACATTTTCACCTTCATCTGCAATAACAAAGGCATCAAGTCCTATCTGGATTGTGTCTTTTTGACCCCAACTCAAGCCTACAATAAGCAGACATCCTATACTCAATAATAATTTTTGCATCAACACAAATTTAATCTTCATCAAACCTTATATATCAAAGGCCGTGCTAAAGTTTTGCACAGCTTTTTATTCGTAAGCCATTAGGGATTAACTGTGTGGTAACCATTTCAATTAATTAATGTTATTTTAGTGTCAATGAAAAAGTCATTCTACATACTTTTGTTTTCTGTTTTTTTTGGACAGATATCTATGTCGCAAAATCTTCTCGGGAAGCTTAATTTTACTAAGGTTGAATTCAATAATGACAGTTCATTAGCTGTGATTTCACAGAAAAAAAAGATGGGACTTTTTGATGTCAAAAAACAAGAGTTTATTCTTAAACCATCAAAATCGACAATATTGCCATCTTTTGAGAGGGACTGGTATATAATATTGGGTAAAAAAGAGAACAAGGTTTATGAACACGGAGCAAATATGTTCCACCCTTTCTCCCAGTATTCGAATGATATCAGTGGTTTCTCAATTAAAGAGTTAGAGAATAATAGAATCCTTATTCAAGATTACGACTTAACAATTTGGGATCCAGATAAGTTTGGAGAGAACCGATTGGTGCAAAGAGGTTATCAAAAAAGTGGAGTGTTCAACAGTTCTGCTAATGAGTGGGAAATAAAGAATGATTATGAGCGCATTTATGAGATAAATAATAGGCTCGTATGTCGAAAAGATGATTCGGTTTGGGTGGAGGTTTCGACTGAAGAAGAAGAATTTTGGAATGTTAAGGAGATGTATGACACGCATTATGATGTTTTTGAAAACAAGGGAGATGGATATCAAAAAGTGGGTGCAGATATTAAGAATTCAGAAGATGGTTTGAAATCCATCTATAGCGGCATGCAATTTGAAATGCACGATAATTTGGTCATTCTGAAAGATGGAGATAAATATGGTGTAATCAGGTTCAATTTATTTGAATTAACAGATAGATTTTATTCTTATCTGGATACATCCACCATACTAAAAACAGAACAAAAGTTTGCAACAATCGGCCATCAAGAAATTTGTGTTGCTTATCAATCGCAAGATGACTCCATTCATATTCTTCTGAATGATCGAGAACATAATGACTTCTATACAATTGCAGGTGGAAAGTCAGATTTAAGACTTCTTTTTAAGGATGACTGGCTAAGTTTGAGAAAAATGGATGGTGAATATGAGCATCTTGATCATGTTGAATACTATGAGTCTTCAACCGAATATAATTTCGGGATTGAATTAGTTGATTCAAACCGAGTACTCGTAACTGACTACTATTTGGAATCTCCTGAGCCGGTTTATGATGAATACGGTGAACAAATTTTTGATGAAAATGGAGACTTTGTTTATGAAGAGAGTGGAGGAATTGTACAGGAGTCAGGAGTAATTGATAAGAATACTGGAGAGTGGATATTAAATCCTAAATATATTAGAACCTTTCCATTACCGAATGGTCATTATGTAGTTCAAGAAGGGGTGACCCTTGGAATAACAGGAGGATATAGACCTAGTCTAACATCCAATTATCATTTGTTAAATCAAGAATCAGAAATCATTGAAACTAGAGAATCCAAATCCGAATTTTGGGAAAATGAGAATTTCTTAAAGCTTTTGGATGGGCGAGGAGATGATGTAAAGTTACTTGTGAGTCCAACACTTAAAGATTACAATTCTGATGAGTACGCACCACTTCATAATTATTCAACCAAAGATGGAAAAATGAAATTACTCTCTCAAATAGAAGATTTTGATCAATTATATGAAGCACATGAAGCAGAGTTCATTTATCGTAATCAAGAGTTTAATCATTGGGTAACTATGGATTCTGGAGTGTGGAAACTTAATTTTTCTGATACTTCATTTGTATTAGATAATCCTTCATCTCCTATAGAAATTCATCATGCGAAAGGTGGTGAATGTAGAAGGGTGATCCAAATTTCAGCAGAAATTGACACCACCGTTTTGTGTAAAGTGGATGATAATCCTGCTTGTGATAAAGACATTTTCCCGGTAACCCTAACCCTTACTTCTTTTGGTGATTCAATGATCATTGTAAATGATGTATATCGTGCAGAATATGAAAAGTTGGACGAATGGGGTGAAGCATATTTTTTATGTACAGAAGATTATGCGGGCAGTGCTGTGTGGAAGAAAGACGAAGAAGAGAATTGGATAAATGTCACACCTTACTATGCTCGTGTTGACGTTTTGCCAAATGGATTTTTGGCGAAGACTAGGAGAAATGACGGAGGTTTGGTGATTGAAGAATGGGATGATGGATTTGCCTCCGTTGATGAGTTTGGAAATCTAGAACTGAATGGAGTTGAAGAAGAACGTTATTTATGGTTAAAGTCTAATCTAGAAGCCAAATCATTTATGGATTACTATGATTTCCCTCTGATTGAAGATCTAGGATTTGGGGTGAAAGTGTGCACAGATAATGGCTGCATGTTGGTGACTTATTCTGGTATAGCCTTAACTGATGATGTTTGGTACAATTTCAGAATTGAAGATGAACGAATAATTGGTACCAAATTAATTCCATTAGACTGGGGATATGATGACACGCCTACCGAATATGACGCCGTAGATGTGATGTTTGAAATGCTAACTCTTGAAGATTTGGAGAAATAGTCTTCTTAGGATCTAGCCTCCATCATTCTCTTCACATATTTCCCAATAATATCGAATTCTAAATTCACTTTGGTTCCAGCTTTGAATGTATGAAAATTTGTGTGCTCAACAGTGAAAGGAATAATGTGCACTGAGAATAATTGATGCTCTGATTGAACCACAGTTAGGCTTACTCCATTTACCGTAATTGATCCTTTAGGTACAGTTACATCATTATGATCATATTTGAAAACATACTCTGTGCTTCCATCTAAATCAATTACTTCAACACATTCACCTGTTGCATCTACATGACCTTGTACAATATGTCCGTCTAATCTGCCACCCATCTGCATACATCTCTCTACATTCACAACATCACCAACTTTCAGTAATCCTAAGTTGGTTTTTTGTAAAGTTTCATCAATTGCTGTCAAAGTATAGTTGTCACCATCAATGGCAACAACAGTCAAGCAACATCCGTTGTGGGCAACACTTTGGTCAATTTTTAATTCGTTCGTAAAAGGTCCTGAAAAAGTGAAATGTACATTTGAATTTTCTTCTTCTATTTTTTCAACTTTGGCTAGCGCCTCAATGATTCCTGTAAACATTTATTAATGAGAATTGATGATTGTGATATTGCCTTGGAAAGATCTAGGAACCAATCCGGCAAGTTTAATTTCGTTGACGGTAACAGTGTAAAAGTAGACTCCGTCATTACATTTTTTACTTTCAATATTAAAGCCGTCCCAATTAATATCTGGGTCTGTTGTTTCAAACACTAAATCACCCCAACGACTAAATATTTTCAGATCAATACTTTCAACAAATTTATATGGTAAAAGAGGATGATACAAATCATTTGCTCCGGAGGCATCAGGGGTGAAGATGTTAGGTAAATCATAGAGCCCTTCACAATTGTCAATACAGGCAACATTTGAAGGCTCTGATTCATTATTGTATTGAATTGAATCAAGAGCAGTTACATAGTAACATCCCGCAATACTTCCTCTATCTGTATGAGTGAAAGAGGTGTCTAAGTCAGAATCAAATGAGGTTAAGAACTCTAGTGAATCGCCCTCATAAGCTGCGAAGTAAAGATTGTATCTGGTAACGTCATCTGCACAACTGTTATTCGGGTTTGTCCAAGTCAAGTAAGTTTCTTCTAAATTACAATCACCATCTATACTCAATACCGGTGGGCAAGGTGGAGTTAAGTCAACAGGGATTCCACAAACTTCTTGTGACCAATTTTCAATTGGACTAACAATTCCATCCGAAGAATAAGCACCAATTGACTTGATCTTATAGCAATAAGTATTACCGTTTATCAAACCTGTATCACGATATCCTATTTCATTTGATGTGCCAATTAAATTAAAAACTGTGCTACCAGGTGACGTCTCTCTATATATTTCATAAGAAGTGTTATTCCAAGGCACATACTCTTCCCATTCTATAAAGAGCTCATTGTCGTTCGGAATGAGACTGATGAATATAGAAGTTGCATTAAGAGAACCTCCAATCAAATTGCCGTCATTAAATAACTCTACTCGGTAGGTGTACGGATTATTTTCTGTATCCAATCCTGTATCTTCAAAAGTCGTATCAGGGTTAATAATAGAAGCTTGAGGAGTTGATGTGTAGATGAGAGTTTCAGTTCCACCACCAGTACCTTCTTGACGATACAATTGATAGTGATAAGGTCCAGGGTAAAGTGTAGTATTCAATTCTTTAGGATAAGACCATTTAACGGTATCAATACCAGTTGTAGGGTCGGTAGAAAAAATTGAGACATGAGTAAGAACTGGGATCTCAAAATTCAAGCTAGCACAATCTACATTTGATATGCAACTTTCAACACCATTGTCCAATACAGCTGTCACAATATAGCAGTATTCATTTCCAACAATTAATCCGCTTTGATCAACATATGAATTTGTAGTAGCTGTGCCAACGAGTTCATACCCTAATCCAAGTGCTGCTCCTTGTGAACAGCAATCTTCATCCAAGTCAACCGAATCTATACTTCGGTAAATGTTATAGTAATCTAGGTTGCCACAAATAGAAGCATCCCAGCTCAAACTCATGCTATTGGCATTTGCAGTGACATTTAAATTCGTGATGGGAGGCACATCCACTTTTATTCTAAAAGTTGAGAGATCTTCTAAAGCTACACCAGGGTCATTGTCAACAGCATGGATGATTACTGTGTAATAGTTTAAAGAGACATCTTCACAGTTCGGCACCCATTGAAAGTTTCCTATTACGGTATCGGGAGAAGAAGCATCTTGAAAAATGGCGACATTATTTCCAACATTAAAAACAGCCCCAGTTGCTGAGATGGTGATAACATCTCCTGGGTCAGGATCAGTTGCCGTAAACTCAATGTCAACAACATCTCCTGCGTAAACACAAGTGTCTGCGACATCTACTATTATTGGAGGATTGTTGTTACAGGCTTCAACTGTAACCTGCATGTCTTGAATAACCGAGCCTACATAAAAACCATTTCTCCATTCTGTTATTTTAATGGCCAAATTATATTCTCCTTGAAATTGTGGAACATCCCAACAAAGCGTTCCTGAAATAGGATCAATTGTCATTGTTCCGCCGCCAACATCATCAGGATATTCATATATCTCAGGAATAGACATTTCTAAACAATTCTCACCTCTACAAGGAACGAGCGAATAACTCAAACTATCTCCATCTGGGTCGTAAGCTGACAAATTGTAGCAGTACAGTTTGTTTTGACACGCATATTCAGGACAAGGGCAATCTTCAATAACTATTGAATTGTTTGGTGTGCCAATAAAAGGAGAAATTACCAACTCAGATTGGATGCAAAAAACTTTATCAACTGAATTTGTGATGTTCAATACTCCCGAATTCCGATTAGGATCTTCTACACTTATCACGTAGGTGGCAGGACCAGTGAAGGTGTGCTGTGCTATATAAGTGTTCTTTTGAACGTCATCTTGTAAAAATTGAATTGGGCTGATTCTTTGAACAGTGTCAAGTGTTCCATCACCCCATAAAATCTCTAATTCAGGTCTGTCAGCATCACTTGAGGTTTTGGTACAGGTAGTAACAATGAACTCATAAGTATATCCCGAAATATGTCTGAATGTGATCGAGCCTGAACGATTATGTGTCGCAGCCGCACTTGAACTAATCAAAAGCGCAATAATCAAATATGTAATTTTCTTTACTGACATTACCTGTAGGGGCGACTAACAAAGTTACGAAAATGAAACGTGCCCTGCTAAGGTATAACGCAAAAAGGCCTGATTTAGTTGAATTGAAGCTCATAATTAACAATAAATTCATCCAAAAAAAAGAGTAACTTTAAAACCTAAATTATCACATATGCCAATTTATCCAAAAGTACAATCAAGAAAAAAGTCAAAGAACTTGGTGCTCCTAGTGAAGTCAGCCAATGATTTAAGTGGTTTGAAAATCGCAAAAAAGAATCAAAATGTAATCGCAAAAGCCTTATCATCTGCTGGTTCTTATAGCCAAATAAATTTTGGCGAATACTTGGCGGTCTTTAAGATTGGTAAATTGAAATTAGGAAAAGATAAAGAAGCAATCAGAAAGTTTGCAGCAACTGTTTATGATGCCGCATCACACAAAATTGAAGATTTACAAGTTGAGAGTTCGTCGGCTGAGGCGGTTTCTTTGTTTTTAGAAGGAGCTGGATTAGCATCTTATAAATTTGACAAGTATTTCACTGACAAAAAGAAAGCTACTTTGACCAATATTTACACCACGAATAAAAAGGTGAAGATAGATGCTGTTAATCATGTGATTGATGCAACTTGTTGGGCTAGAGATTTAGTGAATGAGCCAGTGTCTTACTTAACTGCGCCGCAATTGGCTAAGGAGATAGTAAAGAAATTTAAAGGAACTGATGCAACTGTTGAGGTTTTTGAAAAAGCAAAAATTGAATCTCTAAAAATGGGAGGTTTACTTGCAGTGAATAAAGGGTCAATTGACCCACCAACATTCACAATGATTGAATGGAAACCTAAGAATGCTAAAAATAAGAAACCAATCGTTTTGGTTGGTAAAGGAATTGTTTATGATACAGGAGGATTGAGTTTGAAGCCAACTCCTAATTCAATGGATTTCATGAAAAGTGACATGGGTGGTGCTGCTTGTATGGTGGGTGCAACTTATGCGGCTGCTAAATTAAAAACACCTCTTCATATCATTACATTAATTCCATCAACTGATAACAGGCCTGGAGGAAATGCATACGCGCCGGGAGATGTAATTACAATGTTCAATAAAATGACCGTTGAGGTATTGAATACGGATGCCGAAGGTAGAATGGTAATGGCTGATGCCCTTTCATACGGAGATAAATTTAAACCAGAATTGGTATTAGATGCTGCAACTTTAACCGGAGCAGCTGTCAGATCAATAGGGACATTTGCTTCATGCGTTATGGGTAATGCAAACCAAGCAGATATCGATCAAGTTGTTGCTGCAGGTGACGCCACTTATGATAGAGCAGTTCAATTACCTTTCTGGGATGATTATAAAGAAGAATTGAAATCTAAAATTGCAGATTTAAAAAACCTGGGAGGTCCTTATGCAGGGATGATTACTGCAGGTAAGTTTTTAGAGCATTTTACAAAATCACCTTACATACATATCGATATCGCAGGACCAGCATTTAATCACGGTAAAGACAGCTATAGAGGTCTTGGCGGAACAGGAGCTGGAGTGAGATTAGTAACAGAATTTTTAAAGAATAGAGCAAAATAATGGCAAACCAAATTAAAGTTGGAATCACTATAGGTGATATTAATGGAGTAGGATTAGAGGTAATCATTAAAGCAC
This sequence comes from uncultured Flavobacteriales bacterium, assembly GCA_913054135.1. Taxonomy (GTDB): domain Bacteria; phylum Bacteroidota; class Bacteroidia; order Flavobacteriales_D; family Crocinitomicaceae; genus Paracrocinitomix. The sequence continues at coordinate 155,672 of CAJXJK010000010.1, forward strand.
TTTCAGATGCTAAAGTTTACTCAAATTCAATTCCGATTATTTATGGATCTTCAAAGTCTGTTTCATTTCATAAGAAAGCGTCACAACAAGATGAGTTTAATTACTTGGCTGTTAAAGATGCGTCTGAAGCAAAACCTAAAAAGGTGAACCTTATCAACTGTTGGACAGAAGAAGTAAGTATTGTGCTCGGTGAGAAGAATGCAAACGGAGGAAAATACGCTTTGCTCTCTTTAGAGGCAGCAATGGCTGACTTGAAAGCAGGTAAGATTGATGTACTTGTAACAGCTCCTATAAATAAGGATTGCGTTAAAGAAGCTGGTTTTGAATTTGCAGGACACACAGAGTATTTAGCTCATGAAACCGAAGCTGAAGATGTTTTGATGTTCATGATTGCTGACGAATTGAGAGTAGGTGTAGTGACTGGTCACGTTCCTTTGAAAGATGTAGCGGCACTGATTACACCTGAGGCAGTAGAGAAAAAATTGAGAATGATGTTAAAATCATTACGTCAAGATTTCTTAATTAATAAGCCAAGAATTGCTGTATTAGGATTGAATCCTCATGCAGGTGATAGAGGAACTATTGGCTCTGAAGAAATGGAAATTATCAATCCTGTCATTACAAAATTGCGTGATGAAGGCGAGCTAATTTATGGTTCATATTCGGCTGATGGATTCTTTGGTTCATCAAATGTCAAAATATTTGATGCGATTTTATCAATGTATCATGACCAAGGTTTAACTGGATTTAAATCAATTTCGTTTGATGAAGGAGTGAATTATACAGCTGGATTATCAATTGTAAGAACTTCTCCTGATCACGGTACAGCCTATGATATTGCTGGGAAAAACAAGGCTTCAGCTCGTTCGTTTAGAAATGCTTACTTCTTGGCTTGTGATGTTCATAATAGAAGAGAACAATATAAAGAGCTACATAAAAACCCACTTCAAAAACAATCTACCAAGAAATAGCACTTGTAGTATAAAATTTTATTCCTACCTTTGCCGTCCTATTTTGACGGGATGAGTAAGAGTGAATACATTATCAGGTTCTCAGGACTTAAAGAGGGTGTTTACAATTACGGCTTTGAAGTAGGAAACGCGTTCTTTGAGCAACTTGATTATTCTGAAATTGAAAAAGCTCAATTAAAGGTAAAGGCAGTCTTCGAAAAAAAGGAGACCATGTTGATGCTGAATATTGAGCTTGAGGGAGAAGTTGAATTGATGTGTGATAAATGCACAGATGATTTTAACCTTCTAGTTTCTGGAGAAGAGGAGTTGATTTATAAATTCGGAGAAGGAGAATCAGATGATGAAAAGATCATCATTATTTCTCATAACGAAATTGAAATCGACATATCTCAGCCTATCTATGAAGTGACTTGCCTAGCAATACCTTCAAAAAGGGTTCATCCAGAAGGACAGTGTAATGAAGAAATGCTAAACGCAATGGATAATTATCTAATGGTTGAGTCAGATGAAGTTGACGATTCTGCAGATGATGATTCTGATGATAATGATGAAGTTGACCCAAGATGGGCGGCTTTGAATAAATTGAAATAATGACTTTTTGTGAGTAAATCTCACAACTAAATTTAAAATAAGGTAAAATGGCACATCCTAAGAGAAAGATCTCGAAAACGAGAAGAGACAAAAGAAGAACACACGTAAAGGCTGTTGCAGATAACATCTCAACATGTCCAACTACAGGTCAACCTCACCTTTTCCATAGAGCTCACTGGCACGAAGGGAAACTTTACTACAAAGGAAAAGTAGTAATGGAAAAAGAAGTTGCTGTTTGATATAAGTTTTATCGACTGATTCAACATCAGTTAATAATTCACTAAACTTTTTATTTAAAGGATAATTGCATGCGTGTAATTATCCTTTTTGTGTTTTATCCCTACCCGATTCAATGTCGTTTTTTAGAAAAAAATGAGCTTTTCGTCGAAAAATGAGACAGATTTGATCAAAAATGACGTTTTCTTTCATTTTTTTGATAAATTTATCCCCTATTTAAAATACCGGCGCTAAACCCAAATATTAGTTCCACTAAGCAGACAACAAACCATGACCAAAACAACAGCCGCTATTACTGCAGTTAATGGATACGTTCCCGAAAAGGTTTTATCCAATCATGATTTAGAGAAATTGGTAGATACCAATGATGAATGGATCACCTCTAGAACTGGAATCAAAGAAAGAAGAATGGCTGCTGATGGTGAGGCGCTTTCTGACTTCGGAGTCAAAATCGTTGAAGGTATTCTTGAAAAAAGAGGAATCGGTCCTGAAGAGATAGATATGGTGATTGTAGGTTCGATTACCGGAGACTACAGATTCCCTGCAACAGCAAATGTAATTTGCGATAAGGCCGGAATGAAAAATGCTTGGGGATTTGATTTGAGCGCAGCTTGTTCAGGATTCCTTTATTCATTGGATATCGGAAGAGTATATATCGAAAACGGAACTCATAAAAAGATTATAGTAATTGGTGCAGACGTTATGTCTAGCATTATCAATTATAAAGACAGAGCAACTTGCATCATCTTCGGAGATGGTGGAGGTGGAGTTTTGTTAGAGCCAACTGAAGATGGACTTGGGGTTCAAGATTCAATTCTACGTTCAGATGGAGCGGGAAGAGAATTTTTACTTCAAAAAATTGGAGGTTCTGTTGAGCCAATCACTAAAGAAAACGCTCAAACAGATGGACAATACGTTTTTCAAGAAGGAAGAACAGTATTTAAGCATGCCGTTAAGAACATGGCAGATGTTGCTGCAGAGATAATGGAGAAAAATAACCTAACAGCAGATGATGTTGCATGGTTAGCTCCTCATCAAGCAAACTTGAGAATTATTGATGCAACAGCTAACAGAATGGGGATTGATAATTCTAAAATTATGATCAACATTGAGAAATTTGGAAATACCACAGCTGGTACCATTCCGCTTTTACTTTGGGAATACGAAAAACAACTTAATAAAGGAGATAATATAATTCTTGCTGCATTTGGTGGAGGCTTCACGTGGGGAGCAATCTACATCAAATGGGCATACTAAATTGAACCGAATAAACATTTAATATGGATATCAAGGAAATTCAAAACCTAATCAAATTTGTTTCTAAGTCAGGAGTTAATGAAGTGGCTATAGAACAAGGAGAATTCAAAATTACAATTAAGTCAGAAGTGGCTGGAAGCGAGCAAGTATTTGTTCAACAAGCACCAGTTATGGCAGCACCTCAAGTAATGCCAGCGGCTGTTCAAGCTCCGGTAGCTGCTCCAGAAGCTGCGCCTGCTGCAACTGAAGCTGCACCTGCAGAAAACGCGAACCTTATTGAGATCAAATCACCAATGATCGGAACTTTCTACAGAAGAAGTTCACCAGATAAAGATCCGTTTGTGAATGTTGGAGACTCAATTTCTCCAGGAGATTGTATTTGTATCGTTGAAGCAATGAAATTGTTCAATGAGATCGAATCTGAAGTTTCAGGGAAAGTTGTAAAAGTATTGGTTGATGATAATTCACCAATCGAATACGATCAGCCATTATTCTTGGTTGACCCTTCTTAATTAGATCATAACATATCTGCATCATTTTGGTGCGATATATTTTTATAAACGGTTATAAATATTAAACCATGTTTGATAAAATTTTAATTGCAAATAGAGGTGAGATTGCCTTGCGTGTAATTCGTACATGTAAAGAAATGGGAATCAAAACCGTAGCGGTTTACTCTACAGCAGACAGAGATAGTTTACATGTAAGATTCGCAGATGAGGCGGTTTGTATTGGGCCTCCTTCAAGTGCAGAATCTTATTTAGATATTCCTAAAATCATTGCAGCTTGTGAAATAACAAATGCTGATGCAGTTCACCCAGGATACGGGTTCCTTTCTGAAAACGCTCAGTTTTCTAAGATTTGTGGAGAGAACGGTATTAAGTTCATTGGTGCTTCACCTGAAATGATTGACGGTATGGGAGATAAAGCATCTGCCAAAGCAACAATGATTAAAGCAGGGGTTCCTTGCGTTCCTGGTTCTCCAGGATTATTGAAAGATCTAGCTCACGCGAAAGCTACTGCTAAAAAAGTTGTTTATCCAGTAATGATCAAAGCCACAGCAGGTGGTGGAGGTAAAGGGATGAGAATCGTTTGGAGCGAAGATGAAATGGAAGAGCATTGGAATTCAGCAAGACAAGAGTCTAAAGCTGCATTCGGTAATGACGGTATGTACATGGAGAAATTCATTGAAGAGCCACGTCACATTGAGATTCAGATCGCTGGTGATAAGTTCGGAAATGCGTGTCACATGTCTGAAAGAGATTGTTCTATCCAAAGAAGACACCAAAAATTAGTTGAAGAAGTACCTTCTCCTTTCATGACTCAAAAGTTACGTAAGGCAATGGGGAAAGCGGCAGTTAAAGCTGCGAAAGCTGTGAAATATGAAGGTGTTGGAACAGTAGAGTTCTTAGTTGACAAAAACAGAGACTTTTACTTCATGGAGATGAACACAAGAATTCAAGTTGAGCATACCATTACTGAAGAAGTAATTAACTATGATCTTATCAAAGAGCAAATCAAACTTGCTGCTGGTGAAAAAATTGATGGTAAAGAATACATTCCTCAAATGCATGCAATTCAATGTAGAATAAATGCAGAGGATCCGCACAATGATTTTAGACCTTCACCAGGAAAAATCACTGATTATCATGAGCCAGGTGGTCACGGAATAAGAATAGATACTCACGTTTATGCGGGATATGTGATTCCTCCTTACTATGACTCAATGATTTCAAAATTGATTACTGTTGCTCAAACACGTGAAGAGGCTATCACAAAGATGGAGAGAGCTCTTGATGAGTACTTTATTGAAGGTATTAAGACAACAATTCCTTTCCACCGACAATTGATGAAAGACGAACAATTCAGAAAAGGTAATTTTACTACCAAGTTCATGGATGATTTCGAAATCAAAAAATAATATTTAAAAGTCCTGCCTTTTCGGCGGGACTTTTTGTTTGATATTACCCCAAGGTCAATTTTGCTCAAACCCTTATTTATTTTGACTTTGGAGTAACTTTTGGGTAACCTTATTTGTTATAGTCAGTATACAATCTAGGTTTGATTAAAAAATTAAGCTTCATATCGCTATTGTTATTACCGCTATTTTCTAGTGGTCAGGATATCCATTTCTCACAAACGACAAGATCTTTCTTTCAAATTAACCCAGCATTTACAGGTGCTTTCGCCGGTAATGTAAGGGCAGAGATTAATTGGAAAGATCAATGGCAATCGGTAAATAATACCTTTAGAACATTCGGTTCATCATTTCAATTTTCTTTCGGAAAAGGTAATCCTAGAATGCCCGTTTTCTTTGGATTAGGTTTGCAAGCATTCAAAGATGTTGCTGGAGATGTTCAAATTGGTAATACATCTGGGGGTCTTACTTTTACAACCTTTGTTCCTATTGATAGAAATTCTAGACTTTCATTGGGAGTTCAGGCCAATTACGGCAATACGGGTCTTGATCCTTCTCTGATGCAATGGGGAAGTCAATATGACGGATTAAACTTTGATCCTGCTCTTACAAATGGTTCGGGTATTGAGTTTCAGGGATTTCAGTATGCTGACCTAAGTGCAGGAATTGGATATTGGTATCGAAGAAGAGATAGAAATGTAATTCATAGCGCACCTCAAGATGCTAAAATAGGATTGTCGGTTTATCACCTGAATAGACCAAACTTTACCTATTCAGTTGCCGAAGAGAGTAAATTAAGAATGAGGTTTGTTCTGCATGGATCAGCTTTGTTCGGTACAAGTACTGAAGATTTATACTGGTATCCTAACCTGAACGTGATGATCCAGGGTAAACAGCATGAGTTTTTAATTGGTAGTTTATGGAAGTACAGGCTTCAAGCGGCTTCAAAAACAACGGGGTTTAATGCAGAGTGGTCTGTAACTGCTGGAGTAGATCTAAGGATCACAAATGTGATTGATGCAATCGTTCCACAAATCTATCTAGGTATTCACCATTTTTCAATTGGATTGTCATATGATGTTAATGTATCAGGTCTTAACCAGGTCTCTAATTATAGAGGAGGCTTTGAGCTGTCTTTAAGGTTCACTAACCCAGACTCTTACATACATAGAAATCCTTTCAGAAGAGGTATTTCAATTTAAACTGTTTTGTCTATACAATTCGACTAAAGTTTTCTATATTTGCTTTTCGCCAAAACCAAACAAATGAAAGTATTTAGTCAATTCATTCTAGCCACTGTTTTTATAGGTTTATTAGCATCTTGTGGAGGTGACTCCGAAGATGGATCTGAAGATGGAAACCCGGAAGAATTAGTTCAGGTTGAAGGAGGTAAATTCAATGGAGGAGTTCTTAGATTGAATTCTATTGAGAATTACACTACACTTTTCCCTGTTGCGATTAATGATGTTTATTCTCATCATGTAGCTGGAAACGTTTATGAAGGATTGTTCAGATTTGATCAAACAACCTTAGAGACTGCGCCGGCTTTAGCAGAAAGTTTTGATATCGATAATTCAAAAACAGTTTATACTTTTCAAATTAGAAAAGGAGTAATGTTTCATGATGATGAATGCTTTTCAGATGGAAAAGGAAGAGAAATCACAGCAAACGATTTTAAGTATTGCCTTGAGTATACTTGTTCAAAGCATGAAAGCAACAAATGGGATGCCTTATTTAGAGATGTCATCTTAGGTGTGAATGATTACCAAGATGGTAGTGCTTCAGATGTGAAAGGTATTGTAGTGAAAGATAACTACACACTTGAGATTACTCTTGAAGATCCACAGTCTTCTTTACCTGATATGTTGGCTATGCTGCCCTCAGCAGTTTATCCTTCTGAGGCGGTAGATCATTATGGTTATGATGGTCTAAACAACCATATGGTAGGTACTGGTCCTTTCATTGCAACTTCTATTGAGAATGGAAAATTGGTTGAGTTCAAAAAGAATAAAAACTATTGGAGAACTGATGATTTTGGAAATCAATTACCGTACTTAAATCAAGTTAAAATTTCGTTCATTCAAGATAAAAAAGCCGAATTAGACGCTTTCAAAAATGATGAGTTGGATATGGTTTGGGGATTACCTGTTGAAGAAATTGAGAATATCATGGGTACGCTTGAAGAAGCGAAAGCCGGAGAAAATACCGAATTTGAAATTCAATCTGTGAATAGTTTAAATATTCAGTATTATGGCTTCAAATTTACAAGTGAAGTATTCTCGGATGTCAATGTGAGAAAAGCATTCAACTATGCTGTTGATAGAGATTCTTTAGTGAATTATATTCTTGATGGTGAAGGCGTTCCTGCACATAACGGTTTTGTACCACCTATGACAGGTTACCCTTACGAGTCGGTTAACGGCTATGATTATAACCCAACATTGGCGAAACAATTATTGGCTAAAGCAGGATTTGCGAACGGAAATGGATTCCCTGAATTAACATTATACCTGAATAAGAGTGGTGGTGTAAACGTTAAAATTGCCGATTTCATTATCGCAATGTTAGATAATAACTTGGGTGTAAAAGTGAAAACTGAAACAATGCCTATCTCAGAGCTTTATCCTAAAGTAGAAGAAGGTGAATTAGATTTTTGGAGATTCGGTTGGATTGCTGATTATCCTGATCCAGCTACTTTCTTGCATTTATTCCATTCGGGAGGTGCAAATAACAACAACTATTTCTCATATTCTAATCCTGAATATGACAAGGTATTTGAAGAAGGCGTAAAAGAGATTGATGATGAAAAAAGAAATCAACTTTATGCAAAAGCTGATCAGATGATAATTGATGACGCCGTTATCATGCCTCTTATGTTCACTGTTGGAATTAGGTTAATCAACCCAACGGTTAAAGATTTCGAAATCAATGAGATGGAGTTCAGAGATTTGGCTGTAGTAAATAGAGTAGAAAAAAATAAGTCTACTACTAGAGTTTACGACAATCTAATGGACGAAAATGGAGAGCCAATTGATTATGAATAATTAGAAAAGATTTATGAAGAAGGTCTCAATTGAACATTGAGGCCTTTTTTTATGCTTTGACTTTATGTTTATCAAACTCTCGTCCTAGCCAATGCAGTGCATTATCTTCGTCTGTCATCACAGTAACATTGTCCTTAAACCTAAAGAACTTTACATAGGTGTGAACTCCAAGCTTTTCGGCGAAATTATTGACCAATAAAACCTCTGCCACGCGCAGTTTTTTTATTACGGAATGGTTCGTAGCATAATCTCTGGCCTCTTTGGTTAAATTCACCTCACCTCTTAAATCTATTAAAGACGCATAATTTGAGTTCCCAAATAATTGCTCACGAATAGTTGTGATTTCTTTCATGTCCGCCAGTGTGACTGGACTAGATTTATCGTAAGTTATTTTTAAGACGTTTGAAATGCGTTCAACCGTACCGGCAGAAAATTTGTGTTCCATTTAGAAAAATTGAACTACGAATTTAGGCAATAACTAACTTGTTTTCGATAATATATTGCGCAATTTGTACGGCATTAGTGGCGGCACCTTTTCTAAGATTGTCTGCAACTATCCACATATTCAATGTGTTATCTTGTGATTCGTCTCTCCTAATTCTCCCAACAAAAACGTCATTTTTACCTTTCGCATAGAGAGGCATAGGGTAGGTGTTCGTGTCAGGGTTGTCTTTAAGAGTTATTCCATCAGTATTATTCAGCATTGCTCTCACTTGAGTGAGATCAAAGTCATTAAGAAATTCAACATTTACCGCTTCCGAATGTCCCCCTGAAACAGGAACCCTTACAGCAGTTGCCGTAACATCAATTGAGTCATCAATAATTTTCTTAGTCTCATTAGTGAGCTTCATCTCTTCTTTCGTATATCCATTCTCTAAAAAGACATCACAATGAGGCAAGCAGTTTTCATTTATTGGATAAGGATAAGCCATATCTCCCTCAACATTATTTTTCTCATTTTCTAGTTGTTGTATTGCTTTCACACCTGTCCCAGAGATTGACTGATAAGTTGAAACAACTACTCTCTTGATTCCATACTTCTTGTGTAATGGAGCTAAAGATAAGACCATTTGTATGGTAGAACAATTAGGGTTGGCTATTATTTTATCTTCATCAGTTAAAAGATGAGCATTGATCTCAGGTACAATTAATTTGTGATCAGGAGACATTCTCCATGCTGATGAATTATCAATCACAGTTGTACCAACTTCAGTAAATTTTGGAGCCCACTCTAAAGAAATTGACCCTCCAGCACTGAAAATTGCGATATCTGGTTTTTTCGCGATCGCCTCAGTCATGCTTGATATTACATAAGACTTGTTTTCAAAACTTAATGTCTTGCCCACAGACCTTTCTGAAGCAACCAAAATTAACTCAGAGAACTTAATTTGAAATTCACTTAACACATTTAATATTTCACTTCCTACAAGTCCAGTGGCACCAACAATCGCTATTCTCATTCTTTTATTTTTTTACAGCTTCAAAAGTAGTATATTTAACACTGGAAAAATTCAGCTAAATGCACATTTATTTAACAGTTTTATTATTAGTAGTTAATAGTCTAGTATGGGGGCAATTTTCGGATGATTTCGAAGACGGCGATTTTACTTCGAACCCAACTTGGTCTGGTCAAGATGCTAATTTTATGATTACAGCTGGTGAATTACAACTGAACGCACCTGCAGTCACTGACACTTCTTACCTCTCTGTTCCAACAACTTTAATTGATAATGTTACTTGGGATATATATGTGAGAATGGAGTTTAACCCTTCTTCTTCAAATTATACAAGAGTATATCTAGTATCTGATAATGCAGATTTAAAGGCATCTTTAAACGGCTATTTCGTCATGGTCGGTAATACATCAGATGAAATCAGTTTGTATAGACAAGATGGTACCGCGACGACTGAAATTATTGATGGATTAGATGATGCAGTTGATTTGACTTCTGCTATTGCACGTTTAAGAGTAACTAGAGATGCAAGCGGCAATTGGGAGTTAATGCGCGATACTCTTGGAGGGTACAATTTCTTTTCTGAAGGAACCGTGAATGACAATACCTATACCTCCACTACGAATTTTGGAGTCTTTTGTAAGTACACATCAACGCGTTCTGATCTTTTCTTTTTTGATAATGCAGGCGACCCATATCTTGACACTACAATTCCGACAATAGTAAGTTCAACTGCCATTTCATCAACTGAACTAGATGTTATGTTTTCAGAGCCAGTTGATCAAATCACTGCTGAGACAGCCTCAAACTATTCTGTTGATGGCGGAATAGGAGTTCCTTCAACTTCAATTCTTGACGGAGGAGGAGATCCTTCATTAGTGCATTTGACTTTTGCTACGCCCTTTACGAATGGCAGTTCTTATGTGTTGACGGCCAATAATGTTGAAGATGTTAATGGCAATTCAATTGCGAATCCCTCAACATCAAACTTCACTTATTTTGTTCCAGAAGTTCCTGCGGCAAATGACGTAATCATAACAGAGTTTGTAGCTGACCCTTCTCCTGCTGTCGGTCTGCCTGAAGTTGAGTTTGTTGAGATTTATAATCGCTCAGCTAAAATATTTGATTTAACTAACTGGACAATATCTGATGCAAGTGGTTCTGGAACTTTACCATCCTATACATTGCTTCCAGGTGAATATCTTCTTATTACGAACACAGGTGATGCTGCTCAGTTTTTTGTTTCAAATTATGTTGAAGTTTCACTTCCTTCGCTAAATAATTCAGATGATGCAGTTGTTATCAAAGATGATCTAGGAACTGTAGTTGATTCTATTTATTATACCACAGATTGGTATACAGACCCGGATAAGGATGCCGGTGGATGGTCACTTGAGAGAAAGCACTTGGACGCTCCTTGCAATGATATGTCAAACTGGAGTGCAGCCGTAAACTTGGTTGGTGGAACCCCGGCTGAGCAAAATTCGAACTGGACTGATCAAGATGATGTTACTGCTCCAACAATCCTATCATATGAAGTGGTTTCTGATATGCAAGTCAATATAACTATGAATGAACTTCTTGATACTACGGCATCACTGAGTGGTCAATTTATTCCTGCAGTCACTAGCTCGCAGTTTTCATATATTGACGAATCAACAATTCAAACAGATGTGATGACATTGCAACCGAATGTCTCATATGAGCTTCAAATTTCAGGAGCGGCAGATTGCTGGGGAAATCTAATGGGTACAGAGTCCATCTTTTTTGGACTTCCTGACTCAATTGAAGCGGGTGATCTTATACTAAATGAAGTAATGTTTAATCCATTGACTAATGGATCAGATTATGTAGAACTGTATAATAATTCAGATAAAATTTTGGATTTGCAAGAGGTTTACTTAGCCAATTGGGATGATGATTCAATTGCTAATTATAAGGCAGTTTCAGATGTTCAAAGATTATTGTTGCCAGCTGAATACGCTTTGATAACTGAAGATACAAATGATATCACGAATGACTTTTTACAATTTCATTCATCTGCTTTTATTGAGGCAGACCTCCCTACATATCCAAATGATTCAGGAACGGTTTACGTGCTTTCTAAAGACGCTCTAATTCTTGACTATTTTCATTATGATGAAGATTTTCATTTTAATCTATTGAGTACTGAAGATGGTAAATCTTTAGAGAGAATTTCTTTTGATGGCGAAATGAACAATCCCGATAACTGGCACACTGCTGCTGAAGACGTAGAATGGGGTACACCTGGTTATGAAAACTCACAACAATTCAATCCAAACGTTAGTGGTTCAGTGAGTGTTGATCCACAAATGTTTTCACCAGATAGTGATGGCTATAATGATGTATTAACTATCAATCTAGATTTGAGCACTAACGAAAATGTGGTTGATGTCGAGATCTTTGATAATCACGGGCGATTAATAAGATTGTTGAAAGATAATTTCTTTGCTGGTAACACAGCATCATTCACTTGGGACGGAATTAATGACCGTGGCGAGAAGGCGCTTATTGGAACTTACGTGATATTAATCTCAATTACTGATTCTGAAGGAAACTTAGCTCAATTTAAAGAGGTGGCTGTTCTTGCCGGTCAGCTATAGTCTTCAGCCTAAACGGTAAAAGTGATTTGATAATGAACTCCTTGTTTGGTGTTTAGTTTGATCTCTCCACCAATCTGGTTTACTAATATTTCTATCAAATCAGTTCCAAATGAATTTTCATTAGGTTTTAGCGGATCAAATCCAACACCATTATCCTTGTATTCAAAATGAATGCTTTTACCATTGCGGTCAAGTCCTAGATACAATTCACCTTTTTGGCCATCTTTGAATCCATGTTTTAATGAATTGGTCATCATCTCATTAATTATTAATCCTAAAGGGATTGCATAGTCAATATGAAGTTGAAAAGATGATATGTTGTGCTTAAGAACTATTTTTTCGTCAGAGCCTAATGATGAAAACAGACTTTCTGAGAGTTCTAGCATATACTCATCAATAGAGATTAGATTTATATCGTTTTCTAGATATAGCCTTTCGTGAATAATGGCCATTGATCTAACTCTATTTTGAAACTCCCTCAAATACTCTTGCTCATTTTTTTCCTTTGAGCTATTTATTTGAAGATTAAGCAGACTTATCATTATCTGCATATTGTTTTTAACCCGGTGATGAATTTCTTTAATGAGGGTCTCTTTCTCTTTATTCTGTTGGGTTAATTCCTGTGTTTTTTCATCCACCAAATCCTCTAGGTTGGCCTTATAATTTAAGAGTTCTTCATTAGCTTTTGCTTGAGCCAATTTAGTTGAGACCATGGCTGCAACGGTGGTCAGCATGTCAAAATCTTGTTGAGTGAAGAAGTTCTTGTCTGGATGTTCTGAGTCAATTACACCAACTACCTCTCCTTTATAAGAAAGTGGTACAGTTAATTCAGAAAATCTGCGTTCATCATCAACTATGTATCTACTGTCTTTGCTTGTGTCGTTCACGTATTCGCCAACACCATTTAAAAATACTTCACCCACAATTCCGGCTCCAGGAACCAGCTTAATCGGATCTTTTATGAATTCTTTTGAGGGATTTTTGGGTCCAAAAGCCGCAGACTGTATTAGCCTGTTTTGTTCAGGATGAAACAAATAGATAACGCAGTCATAATAATTTAATTTCGCTATGGCGTGCTTGGCCACCGCCCAAACAATTTCGTGAATTGATTGCGCGTCAAACAAGATTGTCGCAAAAGAATTTATGACCTCTAAGTATTTTTCTTTTCGCTTTAATTCTTGTAACTCCTTACTGATATCGTCTGGTGAACTACTCAAGCCAGCTGATTATACGCGAATTTTGACAAATTGTTTGTTTCAGAAGGATAAATGTTGAATGTCAGCCAACTTCATGACGTATGTCTTTTTATAAGCTTCTCATCCTGAGTAACTTTACACTAAAATTGTATCATGAAACGAATATTAGCCTTAGAGAACATTAAATGTGATGGCTGCAGCACCTCAATCAAAGTTTCATTGCTGAAAATTCCGGACGTAAAATCGGCCGAAGTGAGCAGTGAAGACGGAACGGTTACGATTGAATATTCGGGTGGAGAAAATATTTGGAGTAGGATTGTAGATGAGCTCCATTCAATGGGTTACGTAAAACCAGGAGAAGGAAGTATTCTTTCCTCGGCAAAGAGTTATGTTTCGTGTGCAATTGGAAAATTAAAATCTTAAGTTATGAGTATGGATAATAGACAAAATCTTTATTACGCATTGGGCATCTTTGCTTATGCTGTTGCAAAAGCAGATGGTACAGTGCAATTAGAAGAAAAGAATGAACTTCATAAAATTGTTCAAGAAGAAATAGATCACGACATGGATTTTACCTATGTTGAAATCATATTTAAGATTTTACAAAAGGATAAGGCGGGGTTTGAAGAGGTTCATCAATGGGCATTAGATGCGCTTGAAAAAGGGAAGTATTACTTAACAGAGAAGATTAAAGCCCAGTTTGTTACAGTTCTTAAAAGAGTCGCAGACGCATTTCCTCCAAAAGAACAAGCAGAACATGACTTGATTAACACCTTGATTCGAGAAATTAATGACTTCAAAGTAAATATGACTATTGAGTAACTAAACGTAGCTCAACTTCACCATATTTGACGCTCCTTTTTCTTCAATTGGAGTGCTGGCAATGTTTATAACAAGGTCACCTTCTTTGATTAGTCCTTTTTTCTGTAATATGTATTTGGAATCATTGATGGTGTGATCTGTACTTACCATTTTATCGTAATAATATCCTTTAACGCCCCAAAGTAAATTCAATTGGGTAAGTATACTTTTGTTTTCTGTAAACACAAAGGTGTTTGCCTTCGGTCTTTGAGATGACACTTTATAAGCTGTATATCCTGAAAAGGTCATGGTAATAATTCCAGATGCATCTACTCTTTTGGCTAATCGAGCGGCGTTGAAACAAACAGAATCTGTAATAAACCTCTTCTGGTTTTTTTCCGGAAACTCTTCCTTGCTATAGATCTCATCATTCTTTTCAACTTCCTTTACAATCTTGCTCATAACCTTAATCACTTCAATTGGGTGGTTTCCAACCGAAGTTTCACCTGATAACATCACAGCATCTGCTCCATCCATTACGGCATTCGCAACATCATTAACTTCGGCCCTTGTTGGAGCGAAATTCATAATCATGCTCTCCATCATTTGAGTCGCAACAATTGTAGGTTTAGCTTTTTCTCTGCAAGCCTTAATGATTGTCTTTTGAAGATTTGGAACTTTCTCCATAGGAACTTCTACTCCTAAGTCTCCTCTTGCAATCATAACAGCATCTGTTTCTGATATGATATTGTCAATATCTTCAATCGCTTCAGGTTTCTCAATTTTGGCAATAACCTTTGCGTGTTTTTTGTGTGATGAGATGATGTGCTTCAGCTCAATAATATCTCTCGCGTTTCGCACAAATGATAGTCCAACCCAGTCAACATCTAAACTCAAGGCAAATTCCAAATCTTGTTTATCCTTCTCTGTTAATGAAGGCATTGAAATCTTTGTGTTCGGAAGGTTTACACCCTTTTTAGAGGATAGTATTCCACCATGAATAATTTTTGTGACAACATCTGATTCTCCATCCGTGCTCAACACTTCAAGCTTTAACTTACCGTCATCCAATAATAGTAAATCTCCCACTGTCACATCTTTTGGGAAGTTGGTGTATGTTAAATAAACCTTCTTTTTTGTCCCTATACATTCAGTGGTGGTGATCGTTAATTCTTCTCCAACAACCAATTCAACTCCGTTATTCTCAACTTCACCAACTCTAATTTTTGGACCCTGTAAATCTGCCAAAATACCAATATGGTATCCAGTTTCCTGATTAATCTCTCTTATCGTGGCAGCAATTTTTTTGTAGTCATCATAAGCTCCATGTGAGAAGTTTAATCTACACACGTTAACCCCTTCATTAATCATTTGTAATAAGGTAGCCTTGTCACTTGATGCTGGTCCTAATGTTGCAACTATTTTGGTCTTCTTCATTTTTTAAAAAACTAAATTTGCTTTTGATTTTAACTCGTTTGGGTCAAATACAAAAGCTGTCAATATACTGTCATTTTCCTTGAGACGTATTACCATATCATTAATTTCCTTCACCAAATTATTCTTAATCACTAGAAAGTAATCAATTTGGTCTTTTTCAGGAATCAACCTTTGATAATTGTTTGAGACATTTTTTATTAAATAATATTCTAAATGCTCTTCCTCATCATAATAACCGTAAAAAGAATGAAGATGTTCTCCATCCTTCTTTTCTAGAACAGAATAATCATCTTCTTTTGTGAGATGAATTCCTAAACTATTATTTATTGCCCAACATAATCTATAGTCTGCATGACTCGAGCACAATCCGATTAACTCGAATTCATAGTCATCTTCAAAAAGTAGTTTATGTTTTGCCATTTCTAGCCAAGGTTTGACTGTTCTTGAAAGAATAAAGGTATTTAATTTATCTTTAGCGTATGATTTTAAAATTGAATAATCAAGAGTTTATTGACACAGATAAACCAATTGATATCTCGATTCCAATGCATGACGGTCCTGATGCCGTTTTAGCATGGTATGGTGAGCCAATTAAATTGGAGCCAGTAATGACTGAGAGATTTATCGGAGATGTTTCAAAAGGAGGTGCGGTCAATTTTAGAAATCTATTTATGAATCCGCATGTTAATGGCACTCACACTGAATGCCTGGGTCATATTTCTAAAGAATTTGTCTCGATTAATAAATGTCTGAAAACTTTTCATTTTGAAGGAGTACTTGTTTCCGTTAATCCACAGGATGAGAATAACTCTGATGGTAAAACTGACCGAATTATTACCAAAGAGATCTTAAAGCAGTCAGTTTCTCAGCTCGCTTTAAGTAAAGACCTCAATGTTTTGATTGTTCGCACATTGCCAAACACAGAGGATAAATTGAGTTTCAATTATTCAAATACAAACCCTACTTTTTTCACAAAGGCTGCAATTGAGTATGTCAACGAATTGGGAATTGAACACCTTATGGTGGATCTTCCATCAATTGATAGAGAAGAAGACGGAGGATTATTAATAGGACATCACACATTTTGGAATTATCCAGAAAACCCACAGTTTCATAAAACAATTACTGAACTAATTTATGTCCCTGAGTCGGCAGATGATGGGACATATTTGGTGAATATTCAAATAACAGCATTAGAAAATGACGCATCCCCATCTAAGGTAACTTTATACGAGATCCAATCTTAAAACTCTTTCTGGCTTATAGTTGGATTTTAATGAAAATGTAGTATATTTGTGGCGTTAAATAACACAATTACTAGTACGAGGGGACGACAGTCCCCTCTTTTTGTAACTCAATGATAGATAAAAAACTGGTTCGAGAATTGGCAGAAGAAAGAATTGCTGAACGTGATGAACCTCTCTACATTGTTGAGATTACGATAGGTGCAGGAAATCAAATTTTGGTTGAGTTAGATACTGAAGACGGATTTGTTAAGATTGAGGATTGTATTTCGGTTAGTAGAAATATAGAACACAATCTTGATAGAGAAGAACAGGATTTCTCATTAGAAGTTTCTTCTGCCGGAATGACCAAGCCATTCAGAGTACTTAAACAGTACATCAAGAATGTGGGTAGAGAAGTAAAAGTGATTGCACATGAGCACGGAAGAGCTGTAGAAGGTCTTTTAAAAAGTGCTGATGAAGAAGGATTCGTAATTGAAACAAAAGAAAAAAGACGAATCGAAGGAAAAAAGAAAAAAGAATGGGTGATTGAAGAGATCCCCTTTAATTATAACGAAGTAAAAGAAACCAAATTGGTAATTTCTTTTTAATTTAAATAGTGATATGAATGCGTTGGAATTAATTGAGTCGTTTTCGGAATTTAAAGAATTCAAAAACATTGACAGAGAAACTATGATGAACATCCTTCAAGATGTTTTTCGTTCTATGTTGAAGAAAAAATACGGAACTGACGACCACATAGATGTTATTATCAACCCTGATAAAGGTGATGTTGAAATCTGGATTAACAGAGAAATAGTACCTGACGGTGAAGTTGAAGACGAAAATATTGAAATTGCTCTTTCAAAAGCTGTGCTTATTGAGCCTGACTTTGAAGTTGGTGAAGAGGTAGCCGAAGAGGTGAAACTTGATGATTTTGGAAGAAGAAATGTATTGTCTCTAAGACAAAACCTAATTTCTAGAATTCTTGAACTTGAAAAAGATCATATTTACAAGAAATACAAAGAAAGAATTGGTGAAATCATTACTGGTGAAGTTTACCAAGTATGGAAAAGAGAAATTCTTATTTTGGATGATGAAGGGAACGAATTAATCTTACCTAAGTCTGAGCAAATACCTTCTGATTACTTCAAAAAAGGTGAAGCAATTAGAGCGGTTGTAGCAAGAGTTGATTTAAGAAACAATTCTCCAATCATTATCCTTTCTAGAACTGCGCCGCAATTCTTAGAAAGATTATTTGAATTGGAAGTACCTGAAGTATTTGATGGACTAATTACTATCAAGAAAATTGTGCGTGAGCCAGGTGAGAGAGCGAAAGTTGCAGTTGAATCTTATGATGACAGAATTGACCCAGTTGGTGCATGTGTCGGAATGAAAGGTGCAAGAATTCACGGAATCGTTCGTGAGTTGAAGAATGAGAATATTGATGTAATTAATTACACGAACAACGATAAACTTTTTATCCAAAGAGCATTGTCTCCGGCGAAAATCACAACTATTGAGATTCACGAAGATGATGAAAGAGCAGATGTTTATTTGAAACCAGATCAGGTTTCTTTGGCAATTGGAAAAGGTGGACACAATATCAAACTAGCAGGTAAACTGACTGGATTCGAAATTGATGTTTACAGAGAAGGTGCTGAAGATATTGAAGATGTAGATTTAGATGAATTCTCTGATGAAATCGAAGAATGGGTTATTACTGAATTAAAAGCTATTGGTTTAGATTCAGCAAAATCTGTTATCGAATTAGATAAAGATGAATTATTGAAAAGAACTGATCTAGAAGAAGAAACAGTTGAAGACGTGCTTAATGTACTTAAGGCTGAGTTTGAAGCTGAGTAAACTTTTAGAGAAGATAATTTTAGACGATACAATAAAGAATAAATGGCAGGTAAAGCAAAACGATTAAACAAAGTCGCTAAAGAGTTTAACATTAGTATAACTACTATTGTTGAGTTCTTGGAGTCCAAAGGGTTTGAGATCGATTCGAAACCGAATACCAAGATAGAAGGAGAGATCCTTGCTGTTCTTGATGAAGAATTTGCAGACGACAAAGAAGCGAAAGAGAACTCTAAAAACGCCGTAGTTGGTGGTGAGATCAGAGAATCTTTGTCTATGAAAGATTCTAAGAAAGACGAAAAAGAGAAAGAAGAAGAAGAGCAAGAAGAAGTTGTTGCTGAAGTGACCACTCCAAAAGTAGAAGAACCAAAAGCTGAAGAAGAACCTGCCGTTGAAACAGCTAAAGTTGAATCTAAAGTTGGAACAAAAGTTATTGGTAAAATTGATTTGGACTCAATTAACCAAAAAACAAGACCAGAAAAGGCTAAGAAAGAAGAGAAAGTTGAGAAGAAAGAGGTTGAAGCCAAAGAAGAGGTTAAGGAAAAAGTAGAAGAAAAGCCTGCTAAAGTTGAGGAGGTTAAGGAAGTTGCAGAAGCAAAGAAACCTGAGGCGATTGAGACTATTAAGGCAGCTTCTGGTAAACTAACAGGACCAAAAGTTGTCGGAAAAATTGTGCTTCCTGTTGAGAAAGAAAAGAAATCAAACGAAGACAGAAAGAAGCGTAAGCGAATCAAGAAAGTAAATATTGAAAAGCAAGCGCAACAAAATAGAGGTAAAGCTGGTGGCGGCGGAAAAGGTAAGAGAAAAGAGAAGCCAGTAGTTACCGAGAAAGAAATACAAAAAGAAATTAAAGACACACTTGCAAGACTGCAAGGTGGTGGTAAAAATAAAGGGGCCAAGTTTAGAAGAGATAAGCGTCAAGCTGTAGCAGATAAACGTGCCGAAGAGTTAGAACAAGAAGAACTTGAAAAAGGAATTCTGAAATTAACTGAATTCGTATCGGTTTCTGAGCTTGCAAGTATGATGGATGTTTCTGCTACAGAAGTTATCGGATCTTGTATGTCTCTTGGTATTTTTGCTTCAATCAACCAAAGATTAGATGCTGAAACTATTCAATTAGTAGCTTCTGAATATGGATTCGAAACTGAGTTTATCTCAGCTGAGGTTCAGGAATCTATTATAGTTGAAGAAGACAATGAAGAAGACTTAATTGACAGACCTCCTATTGTAACCGTAATGGGACATGTCGATCACGGTAAAACATCTTTACTTGACTACGTGCGTAAAGCAAATGTAATTGAAGGAGAAGCTGGAGGAATCACACAGCACATTGGTGCTTACTCGGTTCAAACAGAAGATGGAAAGAAAGTAACATTCCTTGATACTCCTGGTCACGAAGCCTTTACTGCAATGAGAGCCCGTGGTGCACAAGTAACT
The DNA here is from genome assembly GCA_913054135.1 of uncultured Flavobacteriales bacterium. Lineage (GTDB taxonomy): Bacteria > Bacteroidota > Bacteroidia > Flavobacteriales_D > Crocinitomicaceae > Paracrocinitomix. Next base: position 175,725 of record CAJXJK010000010.1, read on the forward strand.
GATATCGCTATTATTATTGTAGCGGCGGATGATGATGTGATGCCACAAACTAAAGAGGCAATTTCTCACGCGCAAGCGGCGGGAGTTCCTATGGTATTTGCAATTAATAAGATTGATAAGCCAGGAGCAAATCCTGATAAGATTAAAGAACAACTTTCTGCAATGAACATCCTTGTTGAAGATTGGGGAGGTAAATACCAATCTGCAGATATATCTGCTAAAAAAGGAGAGAACATTGAAACTTTACTTGAAAAAGTATTGCTTGAAGCAGAAATGCTTGAATTAAAAGCTAATCCCAAAAAGAATGCTGTCGGAACAATCGTTGAGGCATCACTTGATAAAGGAAGAGGTTATGTTACTACATTATTAGTATCAGCCGGTACATTGAAAGTTGGAGATTTCGTTATTGCTGGACAGCATTACGGAAAAGTGAAGGCAATGCACAATGAGCATGGTAGAGAAGTAGGAGAGGCAGGTCCATCTACACCAGTTTCAATCTTAGGATTTAATGGTGCGCCTTCAGCAGGTGACAGATTCAATGTCTTGACTGACGAAAAAGAAGCGAAGCAAATTGCTTCTAAGCGTGAACAACTTCACAGAGAGCAGGGTCTAAGAACTCAGAAACACATTACACTAGATGAGATCGGAAGACGTATCGCAATTGGAGATTTCCAAGAGTTGAATGTTATTGTTAAAGGTGATGTTGATGGTTCTATTGAGGCCCTATCTGATTCTTTACTGAAATTATCAACTGAGAAAATTCAAATTAACATCATACATAAAGGAGTTGGTGCAATTTCTGAAACTGATGTCACATTGGCTTCAGCGTCTGATGCCATCATTGTTGGATTCCAAGTTAGACCTTCTGCACAAGCAAGAAAACTTGCTGAGAAAGAAGAAATCGATATCAGACTTTATTCAATCATCTATCAAGCAATTGATGAGATTAAAGATGCAATGGTCGGAATGCTTGCGCCAGAGTTCAAAGAAGAAATTCTTGGTACTGCTGAGATTAGAGAAACATTTAAAATTTCTAAAGTTGGAACAATTGCAGGTTGCTTCGTAACAGAAGGTAAGATCTTAAGAAACGCTAATTGTAGAATCATCCGTGATGGAATCGTAATCTACACAGGAGCTCTTGGTTCACTGAAACGTTTTAAAGATGACGCTAAAGAAGTGAAAAAAGGATACGAGTGTGGTCTGAATATTGAAAAGTTCAACGATATTAAAGTTGGAGATGTCGTAGAAAGCTGGCACGAAGTAGAAGTTGCTTCTAAATTATAAGAACACAAAACAATTATATAAGGCTTGGATGTTATGTCCAAGCCTTTTTTTATGCCCAAACTTTCGATATCTCTTAAACGAAACACGAAACACGAAACACGAAACACGAAACACGAAACACGAAACACGAAACACGAAACACGAA
>CAJXJK010000011.1 GCA_913054135.1 uncultured Flavobacteriales bacterium
GACCGCCTCCTTAGAAGGGAGGTGCTCTATCCAGCTGAGCTACAGGCCCCTCACTTGTCTTTTTTAATGAAGTGACAGTCTCTTCAATTCAAAAGGAGATGCTAACATCTCCTTTGTCGGGGTGGCAGGATTCGAACCTGCGACCTCGTCGTCCCAAACGACGCGCGATAACCGGGCTACGCTACACCCCGTAGCTATAAAGCGGTGCAAAGATATACATTAAATTATTCCTTGCAACTAACATCAGTAGAAAATTTTCAATTTCAAACTGAATCAGCTTTAACTTAGCGGAGAGACTGGGATTCGAACCCAGGGTACCCTTTTGAGGTACGCTTATTTAGCAAACAAGTCCTTTCGGCCACTCAGGCATCTCTCCGATTAATAAATTTGAATTCTGTTTGTACGCTAACAAACTCAAGGAAGCTTAATTCCACATCAAATATTCCCTTAATAAGGGCTGCAAATATAAATAAATCAGATTAAATATTGTAGTAAGAAATGCAGAAAAAATTATCTTTCTACTAAAACAGTGTCAAGTACAAGACCTTCAGGCTTATGCTTATCTCCAGCTTCGAATCTATTCAGCAATAAATTCACTGCCGACTTACCTATTTCATCAATAGGCTGTGCAATAGCCGAAATTTTTGGATGTACGATATCAAATATTTCTAAATCATCAAAGCTGATAATTTGTACATCTTTCAATTGGTCACCTTGATTAGAAAGTTCTCTCAGAAGTGCTTTTGCAATATTATTGTTTACACAAAAGATTCCGTCATAGTCTTCGTTCTTCAGCTCTGCCAAAGCAGACGCTACACCACCTGCAATATTGTCGTGAGGAATTTGAACCAATTTAGCATCATTCGGATTTTTCAATGATCCGATATAACCTTGAATTCTTTCTGAAATTGAAGAGATATAAACTGGTGAAATTGAGAAGCAAACTGGTCTCTTCACTCCCCTTGCATACAGGAATTCAACCGCTTTCTCTGCTCCCGCAGTATTTGATACTGATACAGAATCTACGTTGAAATCATCAAAAACTCTATCCACCAAAACGATTGGGAATTTGTCTTCACGTAAGCCATCAATTTCATTTTTTGAATCAAATGAAGAAGCAAGTATTAATCCATCAATGTTTCGATTAATTAGATCTGAAATCAATTTCTTCTCCTTTTGAACATCCTCATAAGTATTAGAGATTATAAGGTTATACCCTTTGCTATACGCTTCTTGCTCTATTGCTTTACAAAGCTTGCCATAAAAAACATTAGAAATATCTGGAACAATTACACCAATTGTGTTCGTTCTTCCAATTCTTAATCCTCTTGCATATTGATTCGGAATATAATTAAGCTCTTTGGCTCTAACCCTTACCTTTTCTTGGGTTTGTTTATTGATTCCGCGCTCGTCACCTTTACCATTTAGAACTAAAGAAACTAATGCTTTGGACACGCCAAGACTTTCAGCTATGTCTTTTAAAGAGGCTTTTTTCATGAATTAAATCGTTTTATAAGGCCTTACTAATTTAACTAAATCTTTTAGACCGGCAACAATCTAAACGAAATATTGACAAATCTGTAATAAAAACAACAAAGTAAACTGTGCTGATAAAACACTAACAACTTTGGAATCGCTCTTCACGAATTTATTGGCTGCAAAAACGTACAGTATCAGAAAAGCGCTGAAGGAAATAGCAGAATAATAAAACAGCTCTTCACTACTTAAAACATAGATCGTGAAAGCAATCAGAATAGCTTGCAAGGTAAAGACTACGTATTGTTTTGTTTTATCTAACAAATAGAACATTTGAAAAACAAAGAAACCAAAATAAACAATCAAAAAGCTGATTGAAAAGCCTGCACTTCTTGTGAGTTCGTACAAATAATTGCTTTCGAACTTATTCGCTAAATACTGCTGAGAGAATTCGTCTAAAAGGAAAGCGAATAGGCAAACAACCGCATAAATGAGAAGAATATAGGATTGTTTGCTCTTTAAATTCAGCAAGTAGAATAGAATTGCAAGAGGAACATAAATAAAGTGTTGCATGAACACTGGAGTCGCAAAGGATCCTGAATTGAAATAAGAAGTCAATCCAAAAATGAAAAAAACTAAAAAAATGGAGATGCTAATTTTGAGCTCTCTCTCCATTTACTTAATACCTAATGCTTCGTAAATGTAGTCGAATGTTGAGAGTATCTCTGGCTTTCCGTTAACCACAGCAACATCATGCTCAAAGTGAGCTGAAGGCATTCCGTCTCCAGTCAATATCGTCCAACCATCTTCTAGTTGATTGATTTTTTCAGTCCCCATGTTAATCATAGGTTCAATTGCAATGGTTAAACCGTTTTTGATTTTCTTTCCTCTACCTCTTTTCCCATAATTAGGAATTTGAGGATCTTCATGCATGGTACTTCCTATTCCATGACCAACCAATTCCCTAACAACTCCATATCCATGCGCTTCGGCATGTTGTTGAATGGCAAATCCTATATCTGAAATTCTGTTTGAACCGTTAGTCGCTTCAATTCCTTTATAAAGACATTCTTTGGTGACCTTACAAAGTTCTCTTACTTCTGGTTTTACATTACCAAGTTCAAAGGTATATGCATGATCTCCATAATACCCCTTCAATATTGCTCCGCAATCAACCGAAACTATATCTCCATCTTCAAAGGGCTTATCAGAAGGAATTCCGTGAACTACTTGCGCATTTGGAGAAATACAAAGTGTATTAGGGAAATCATAAAGTCCTAAAAAGCCAGGAATTGCCCCCTGATCTCTAATGCACTCCTCAGCAATTTTATCGATCTCTAATCCGGTAACACCCGGTTTCAAAACTTTAGCCACCTCACCCAACGTTCTAGACACCACTAATGCGGCTTCTCTCATTAATTCAATCTCTTCGGCTGTTTTGTACTTGATCATTTTATTATAAAAAAGGTGTTAGGGTAAAAAAAACACTCGAACCGTCATAAAGACAATTCGAGTGCAAAAATAATGTTAATTATCAATTCTTAATTAAGTACAGACTTTACTAAATCTGCAGCCTCTTGTAGAAGAACAGCAGAGTGCACGTTTAAGCCAGACTCATCAATTAATACTTTCGCTTCAACAGCATTAGTTCCTTGTAGTCTTACAATAATTGGAACTGGAATTTCTCCCATGTTCTTGTATGCATCAACCACACCTTGCGCAACTCTATCACATCTTACGATTCCACCGAAAATGTTAACTAAGATTGCTTCAACGTTAGGATCTTTTAAAATAATTCTGAATGCTTTCTCAACTCTTTCAGCATCAGCAGTACCACCAACATCTAAGAAGTTAGCAGGGTTACCACCTGAATACTTAATGATATCCATAGTCGCCATTGCTAAACCTGCTCCGTTTACCATACAACCAACGTTTCCGTCAAGGTTAACATAGCTCAAACCAGCTTCATCTGCTTCTACTTCAACAGGATCTTCTTCAGTTTTATCTCTCCAAGAAGCGTATTCTTTGTGACGGAATAATGAGTTATCATCTAAAGTAACTTTAGCATCAACCGCGATTACTCTTTCGTCTGAAGATTTTAATACTGGATTAATTTCAAACATTGAAGCATCACATCCTTCGTAAGCAGCATATAATGCGTAAACGAATTTTGTCATTTCTTTAAAAGCTTTTCCTTCAAGACCAAGGTTGAAAGCAATCTTTCTTGCTTGAAATCCTTGAAGTCCAACTCTTGGATCAATAACTTCTTTATGAATTAAGTGAGGAGTTGCTTCAGCAACAGCCTCAATGTCCATTCCACCTTCAGTTGAATAAACAATAATATTTCTTTCTTTTTCTCTATCTAGAAGAACTGACATGTAAATCTCAGAAGTTTCAGTTTCTCCCGGATAGTATACATCTTCAGCTAAAAGTACTTTGTTCACTTTCTTACCTTCAGCAGATGTTTGCTTAGTAACCAAGTGTCCACCCAAAATATCTTTCACTTTACCTTCTAATTTTTCAATTGAAGGACAGAACACAACACCATGAGAACCAGTCTCTGTTACTTCTCCTTTACCTCTACCACCTGCGTGAATTTGAGCTTTAATTACAATTCCTTCTGTACCAGTTTCAGCTTGAAGTTCTTTTGCCTTAGCCAAAGCGTCAGCTGCATTATCAACTACAACACCTCTTTGTACTGTTACTCCGTGACTTGCTAGAATTGATTTTCCTTGATATTCGTGTAAGTTCATTTTTGGTTTATTTATTAGATGCCTTAAAGTTAGTTTTAATCAATTAAAATCCAAAAATTATACGACTTATTAGTCAATTATATTTCACATAATCTCAAAAGGGCTCCACTTAATAAAATTGAATTCAAAACAAGAAAGATTTCTGGTATAAAAACTTCGTTCAACTGAACTTAGGGCAAACCAAAAATTATGAGACTATTTTTTTTAATGGTAATCGGAAATATTGCTCCCTACAAAGGAATCTACTTCGACAGCCAAGATTCAATTGCTCTAAACAACAAAATTGTTCATGTCGCTTCTGATGAAAAAGCTTATGATTATGAGTTCGAAATTTATAAAGAAGATGACATTTTTCACCTTAACATTGTGTCCAATAAAGCACAAAGTATCGAGCTTAAGTTTCAACGTTACTCTACTCGACATGGGCATTCAATACATTATAAAGCGTTTATGAGTAATGAAATAAACTTCAGTTTAAAAGAGCAAGAATATCACTATCAACTACCTGCAAATCAAATTGAAAGAGGGACTTACGAATGTTCAATTAGTCCTGGATACGAGATAGAATTCTTTCATGTTTATCATTTTTGAATAAAACTAGAAAATGCTAATCCATTGAAATTTACGACTTATCGAGAAAAATAAATCACTGATGGAAATAAAAATTAAAATTCTCAATAAAATATTCAAATTTGAGATAAATAATTTGCTATTTTTAGAGCATTGAAAAAACTTAATCTACACTTAAAAAAAAGAAAATGGGATATTACAAAACGATTGACGGGAATAAATATGATGGTGAAATCATTGAATTAGCTGAAAAATTGACTGATGGTCAAGGAGACGGAAGATTATCTGTTGATGATGCTGGTCAATTATTAGAGGCTGTTAAAGATGGTGGTTCTTATACTGATATTGAAAAAGACACTATGGCTTACGTTAGAGATAACTTCAAATGGACGGATGCTGCTGACGAATGGTTCAGAACTGAAATCAGAAAATGGGCTTCTTCTAAATAAGAGGTTTACTAAAAAATTAAGAATCCCCTTATAGCTTGGCTATTTGGGGATTTTTTTTTTACACATACCCAGCAAACCAATAAGACAAGTAACCGATCCATTCATGGATCAAGTTTTGCCAATCAGCAAGATTACTTGCATTGGGTAAAACATATTGTGAGAATTTGTATCCTCTCTCATCACCGGTATAATGATCAGTTGTAAAACAATCAAAATCACTGAAACCGGCTTTTTCAAAACAAGCCTTTGAACGTGGCATGTGTAAGGCAGACGTTACCAGAAGAACAGATTGAATTTCTGGATACCCGTCTAATACCTTTTTAGACTCAACTGCATTTTCATGCGTATTTTTTGATTGGTTTTCAACTAAGATGTCTTCTTCAGGAATGCCATTTTCAATCATGACATCTCTAAATTGATTGGCTTCATCTAATCCGTCATCTAAGAGAAATCCATTTTGACCAGAGATTAGAATTTTGTCGACTTTGCCCAAGTGATAAAGATTAATTGCTTGCCAAATCCGGTCTCCTCCTCTTCTTAAACTTAATCGGTCATGAGAATTATCCCAAGAAGCCATTCCACCCAAAACTATTGCGCAATCATAATGTCCGACCTCTTCAATCTTGGTGCCTTCTGGTTCCCACATCCTGACAAACTCACAGAAAATAACAGTATTCGAAAAGAAAAGTAATGCTATAATAGAACCTCTAAAAGAGTATCTCGCGAGCTTAGGACGTTTTGTAATCCAAGCAATTAGTAATCCTATCACGATCCAAGAAAAAGGATGTGTTAAAAAAGAGAATATTTTAGAAAGTACAAAAAACATCTTGCTAAAGATAAGTCGTCAAATTCTAAGAAATGAAATATATTTGCCAAAAAATTAATTGATATGATTCAAGACACTGACACACTTATACAACATGCCAACGAAGTACATAATGCTGCAAATGTAGACACTGTGTATGATATGGATTGGTTTATAGACAAAGGAGTTGAATGGGGAACTAGCCTTCTACTGGGTATAGCAGTTCTTATCATAGGAATGTTTCTTGCAAAAAGAATCACAAGAGTGGTATCGAAAATGCTGACGAAGAAAGATTTTGATGAGTCACTTCAAAAGTTCCTTGTAAGCTTAGTTTCAATCTCATTAAGAATTTTAGTGGTCATGACTGCTCTCAGCCAATTAGGTGTTGAAATGACCTCATTCGTAGCATTGATTGGTGCAGCCGGTTTAGCTATTGGTATGGCATTCTCTGGAACGCTCGGGAACTTTGCAGGAGGAATCATGATTTTAATATTCAGACCCTACAAAGTGGGAGATTACATTTTAGCACAAGGAGAAGAAGGAATGGTTTCTGAAATTCAAATTTTCAATACGATCATATTAACATTAGACAACAAAACTATTATTGTTCCTAATGGCGCAATGGCGAATGGTAACATCACAAACTTCACCATGCAAGATCTAAGAAGAGTAGATTTCGTAGTTGGAATTGGATATGGAGATGACTACAAAAAAGCAAAAACTGTTTTAGAAAGGTTTATTGCCGAAGATGATAAAATCTTAAAAGATCCGGCTTCATTTATTGGATTAGGAGAATTAGCTGATAGCTCTGTGAATATTACGCTTAGAGTATGGGGTAAAACCGAAGATTACTGGGATATCTACTTTAAAATGAATGAGAAGATTTATACAGAATTTGATAAAGAAGGATTAAACATCCCTTATCCTCAAATGGATGTTCACGTTCACAATAACTAATTAGAACTTAACAAGAATTAAAAAAGGCTTCTCATTGAGAAGCCTTTTTTTGTTTTAGGATTTCAAAAGAAATTAAACTTTCTCTATTTCCCTCAATAATAAAAGTTGTTCAATCTCAGATTCTAGAGGCTCTAAGGCATGCTTTTCTAACAACATTTGATTTACAGCTTTCTTTAATTTCACATCCCCGAAACCAACCGTTTGCATGAAATGAATCAATTTTAAAACTGCAAAGGCATCAAACCAAACAAAGAATCGTTTTCTGAAAGAAATAAAATCCTTGGTGTTGGCTTTCATTTCGTCCACTTTATCTTGAAAACCTAATTTTTCAAAATACTCCTCAAAAGCAGGATGCAGATTGAATGATTTGAGATAAGGTACTGGTTCGTAAAACTTTGGAATCATTGACACAAAGAGCTTAATCTCTTTAAAAATATAGAAGTTATATGAATAGAAGTCATCTTCATATTCAGGTCTGTTTAACCATTCTTCAATAGCTTTCCCTGTACCAAAAGGCACTCTATCAGAAACTCTTGGAGATGGAATCACTTTTGTTGATGTCAGCTCAGTAAAGCCTCCGAGTGCGATTATTTTATGAATAAAATAAAAGTCTTCGCCGGCCTTTCGCTTATTCATTCCGCCCTGTTTTTGATAGGCTGATGACTTCACTGCCATGCTAGAACCGACTGTGTGATATACATAAGGCAAATCTGAATACCTTAAGCATTGATTGTAATATCTCAGATGCAATTCGTAATTGATGATTCCTCTATAAATCTCAGTTGAAAACTCATCTCCTTTCAAAGGATGTTCATAATGAATGGAGCAACCAGGTGATTTTGGATTGTTCTCAAAATGGTTTTCAATTTCTACTAAGTAATTAGCGTCAACTTTAGCATCTGCATCAAAGCATACAATAAAACCGTCATGATTTATTTGATGAAATCTTGAGACGGCCTCATCCATTCCGATTTTTCGCGCCAATCCAACTCCTGCATGTTTTTTAGGAAGATCGCTTTGCTCAATTTTAAAAAAAGAAAGCTTGCCGGCATAACCATTTTTAAACTCATCAAATTCCTCTGAAGATTTCTCGTTGGCCCTTTTTAACTCTTCTGAATGATGCTCTCCTGAATTTAATACGACTATCACCTCAACCTGAGATTGTGTCTCGTCACAATCAGCCAAAGATTGCAATGAAGTGATTAAATCGGGTTCATTAAAACATGGAATTACAACAATGATGTTCGTTTCAGGCTTAACCGAATCTGAGATTTGAGGTTCAATAAAGCCATATTTATTAAGGTAGAAATTCATTAAGGTGCAATTCTAAATTGCCTCCAAGAATCTCCTTCTTTCTGATAACAAAGCCTGTCGTGAAGTCTTCCTAACCTACCTTGCCAGAATTCAAAGTATTGAGGTTTTATAAGATATCCTCCCCAATGCGGTGGTCTTGGAACTTCATTCGGATATTTTTCTTCAAAATGTTTAACTCTTTCTTCAAGTGATAAACGATTATCAATCTCTGACGATTGTTCTGAAGCCCAAGCTCCGATTTGAGATATCCTTGGTCTTGAAGCAAAATAATCATCTGAAATAATAGAATCTATTTTCACCGCCTCTCCCTCAATTCTAACTTGTCGTTCTAAAACATCCCAATAAAACAGACCGGCTACTTTATGGTTTTTTAGAATTTCGCTTCCTTTTCGGCTCAAGTAATTTGTGTAGATGATGAATCCTTCAGAGAGCAATTCTCTCATGTAAACTATTCGTGAAGATGGCTGCCCATCCTTATCTACAGTGCTTAGCACCACAGCATGCGGATCGGCGGCATTTTTTTCATGTGCATCTTGGTACCACTGATTAAAAAATAGCATAGGGTCTTCATGAATAAAGCCATCTAGTTTGTCTTTATCAAAATCTCGCCTATTGTTGCGTGTTTTGTCTAAGTGGTCAGACATAGGTCTTACTCTTCTTCACCTGCTGCGTAAGCAACATTGATGTTAGGAGAATTTATTTCACCTTCTTCTTCACCTGTTGTTGGCTCATAATCTGCCAATGCTTCAGGGTCATAAGGAAAAATCTCTACGATTTGAGTTAAAGAGATAGCTGGAATCTCATAAGTAACCATTAAACCTTTAAGACTTTCTTCAATTCTTTCGTAAGCCTCTTTCAAATCTTTTGCTGAAACTAAATAGTTGTTATTTACTTTCTTCTCTTTACCAGAGTCAGCATCTTCAGATACGTAACTTACCTTTGCTTTGTAGTAATTATCAGCATCATCATATTCGAAGATGTCTGCGAAATCAGTTTTAGCGATTGAAGTCACTAAAAACTCACCTCTTACATATTCTCCAACTTCTTTGTAGATTCTTGCTTCAGCTTCAGTGAAAGACATTGAGCTTATCAAATAAGGCTCAGTCACTCTCTTTAGCGTTCCGTCTTGAAATTCTTTTGTAAATTTTACTTTGATTGTATACCAACTATTCATTTATGTCAATTTTATTAAGGATTTGCCTTCAAAAAAGGCGGACACAAATATAGCTTAAAATTCATAAATTTCACCATTCCACCATACCCAAAATGATGATGGCCCCATTCTCATGACAATGGTGTTTCCGTGAAGCTCCCAACTTTGAACTTTGCTTCTGGTAATATCAATTTCTTTTCCTCTAACAAAGGCGCTTACTCCGCCCCATTGATTGTTATATGCAACTATTCCGTTATCGGCTTGGTAATTTTTGACTGTAGTATTAAAGATTTGATACAATTCCATCTGATACCAAATTTTAGTGATACCTACATCTTGAAATATCACCATTGAATCAGTCACATTCACATTTTGAAGATCAAAGCCAAGCTCCATTGTTTCTTCTTCTCTAAAGACCTTGTGGGTCTCAGAGGCATCCATATAATAAATGAAGTTGTCTCCACATGAATATCTCAAGGCATGTTGCGGTTCAACATCAACCATATAGCCATTATCAAATGCTGCAAAGGTTCCGCTTTGAGGATCATTGAATGCAATAACATCTTGTCCCGTTTGATAATTCACGGCTTGATTAGTTGAAACCAGATTGGTAAAACGTCCATGCCAAAAGGCTGAACTGTTTCCTGCATTATCTCTATAAACGAATACATTACTCCCAACCTCATTTGGCATCAATGGATAATTACCCACAACCATAGCAACTTCTTTCACTTCGTCTTGATAATAATATTTCAAATATCCTCCAATATTATCTTGCCATACAACTATACTATCTCCGACAGCAACTGATCTTGCCGTTGAAGTCAAGACGTGCTTTACTCCTTGATCAAAGAGTCTTAGAACTGATGCTGTTTGAACAACAAGTAGATTGTCAGTGTCATAAATGGCACTATAGGTTTGTGCTACTCTTGTTTTCTGGCCGTAAAAGTCAACATAAACATCTCCTTTTGAATCTACAAAGCATATGTATTGATTCTCAATGTGCAGCTCTCTTGTAGGTTGATAGTATATCTGCGTAACAACTCCTTTATCAAACTTATAGAGTCTATTATTTTGATCAGTAAATGCTGACAAATTCTGAGCAATGGAATTACCACTCAATAGAATCAATAATGTTAGAAGAAATAGTTTATTCATTTTACAAATCTATTACAAAAAAAATGCCACCCTGATAACAGAGTGGCATTTAAACGAATGAATCGTAATATTATTCTATTTAGCCATTTCCATTGCCATCTCTACAGCATTGTAAACATTGGCAATTTTTCCAGTTTCACACAATGCCTTGAAAGGCACCATCTTCGTGTCACCAGGAAGCGGAGTTTCCATATCAGAAACGTCTTGTCCTGATTTTAAAATGATGTCTCTAATTTGGAACATTGTAAGCTCTGGGAAGTAACCTTTTAACAATGCAGCCACACCTGAAACCATTGGACAAGCCATTGAAGTTCCTTGTGTTTCGTAGTACTCACTTTGTGGTACCGTAGACATAATCTCTAAACCTGGAGCATAAATATCAACATGCTTTTCAGAATAGTTTGAGAAAGAAGCCGCTAAGTTTTTCTTGTATCTAGTTGAAGCTCCAACTTCAATCCAGTTTGAAAATTCTTTGCTCATAGAAGGGTAAGTTGGTGAAGGGAAGTTTCCGTTCTCTCCGATATCCATTCCTGAGTTACCAGCAGCATGTACTAAAAGCACACCTTTTTCTTCAGCATATCTAATTGCAGCAATAACCTCTTCTTGATAAGGAGAATAAGCTTTACCAAAACTCATTGAACAAATTTGTGCTCCGTTATCAACAGCATATCTGATAGATAAGGCGATATCTTTATCTCTCTCATCTCCATCAGGAACAGCTCTTAACACCATGATTTTTACATTATCAGCAACACCATCATTACCTTTTCCGTTTCCTCTAGTTGCAGCAATAATTCCCGAACAGTGAGTACCGTGTAAAGCGTCTGGTCCTTCAACATTGTTAGACCCGTAATTAACATCAGAAAAATCTCCAGGAGTATCTCCAGTTATTTTACGCTCATCTAATTCAAGATTGTAGTGATAATCTAATTGACCTTGGAAGTAAGGAGCATATCTCTCTAAAGCTTTTAAAGAAAGACCTTGACCATAAATACCCATCATTGTTTGAGCATCTGCATCTTCAGGATTTTTCTTCATGTATTTCTTAAGATCTTTAACTGTATAGTCATCACCTAAAGTTTTCTTTAAATTAGCATCAGCGGCAGAACCTTTTTCCATCATCATGTTAACCATTGGAATCGTCTTTTCAGCTTGCTCTCTTGATTTCTCAACTTTAGCTTTAACTTCCATGTATTCAGCCCAATCAGCCTTGTCAGCATCAGCAATATCTGCTTCTGTTTTACCATCAAACTTCTTAGTATACATTGCATATAACCTTGTCATTTCTAACTGAGTATGCTCAATATCTTCTCCATCAGGATTCCCTAAGAAACTCCATCCGTTCACATCATCAATGTATCCGTTATTATCATCATCAATTCCGTTTCCTGGAATCTCATCAGCATTTACCCAAATACTCCCTTGAAGATCTTCGTGCTCAATATCAACACCAGAATCGATTACAGCTACAACAACTGCTTCAGATTTTTTATCTTTCAATAGTTTGTCATACGCTTTATCAGTACTCATACCGTATTTACCGCCATTGTACCAATTCAATTTCTTTTTGTCATAGTCATCTACACTCTTCATTTGCGCACCTGCAGTATAAGAGGCCAGCATCAAAACAGCTAGAGATAATTTAGTCATTCTTCCCATTACTTAAAATTTAGTTTTTTATAAATGTATTCAATCTTTTCTATTCAACTAAGAAGTTCTTCATAAAAGGTAAATATGAGCTGATAACCGTTCAATAATCAGTTTTAAGTAAATGGATAGAAACTAAAAAAGGCCCCTAATCCAATATTAGAGGGCCTTTAGGAAAACGTAATTTTAAAGTTTTGAATGACTTCCGTCACAGAAGGCCCCGTTTGCAGAATGCTTGCATCCGCACCATGCTACGGTCTTCTTTTCTTCAACCTTCTCAATGATAGGAGTAAAATCGGAACCAGTGTGTGAACCATCACAATATGGTTGTTTAGAACTTTCACCGCATGAGCACCAGGCATGAGTACCGGCTTCTACTTCAATTACCATAGGTGATTTTTGAGGAATTTTTGGTTTTGACATAATGTATTTTTGTGACAAGATACAAATTTAGATGTTTAAACATGTAATTTAAGGACGCATATTTTTTTATACACTCTCAAATGCGTACTTTAGCAAACCAATTAAGTATTTGTAACGTCTTAGTTATCAAACCAGGATCTTGAAAACAGTAATTAGTGTAATACTTTTATTTGTTGTGCAATTAAGTTTTGCGCAAAGGTCTGATGATGGAGAAAGCATTTCATTCAGAAATTACAAATCCAAACACCCAGATAAAACTGTGGATTTTGCAGTCAAAGCAAACCTTTCTGATTTATCAAAGGTTCCTAATCTTAAGTATAAGTACAGCAATAACGGATGGCATTTTGTAAGATGTACTCCAAACTCTGTCAGCTCCTTATTAGAGCAAAACTTAATTGATCAAATCTATTTTGAACCTGTTCAATCTCATTTATTAAATGACAGTATGAGGGTTTGGACTAACATTGATTCAGTTTTAAATGGAGAGTCTCCTTTGAATTCATCATATACAGGAAAAGACATTATAATAGGATACATTGATACCGGCATTGATTATAATCATGCAGATTTCAAAAATGCAGACGGAAGTACAAGAGTAATCTATTATTGGGATCAAACTTTGCCTTATGATATGACATTAACGCCAGTGAAATATGGATACGGTCAGGTTTGGGATTCAATTTCAATTAACAATCTGACTTCTGCCTCTCTTGATAATAATGCGCACGGAACAACAGTTTCTGGAGCTGGTTCTGGAAACGGACTTGCAAATGGAGCAAATAAAGGTGCCGCACCTGAAAGTGATATTATCATTGTGGAGACCTCATTGGGAGTTGCTAATTGGACTTTGACAGTCGCAGATGGAGTTGACTATATATTCTCAATGGCCGATACAATGGGAAAACCGGCAATTGTCAATACTAGTATTGGTACTTATTTCGGTAGTCATGACGGTAACGATCCAGCAGGATTGGTGATTGATAGTTTATTAGATGACAAAGCAGGACGTATTGTGGTAGCCGCAGCCGGAAACTCGGGTGCACAAGGAAAATATCATTGTGGAGGTACAGTTGATGCAGACACTTCATTTACTTGGGCTGAAGTAAATATGACTTCTTACTTTGGATCTCCTGCATGTTATTTTGATTTATGGACAGACACTTTAGATTTTCAAAATGTTAACTTTTCATTTGGTGCCGATAATCCAAGTCCGACTTTTGATTTTAGAGGAAGAACGGCATTTTACAATATTCAATCGCTTCTTAATACAACCACATATGATACCATTAAAGTTAACGGTAACGTATTAGCGCCAGTGGAGTTTTACTGTGAAGAGGTGAATGGTAATTATCACATTGAGGCAATTCTTCAAAACATTGATTCAACTTCTTATTTGTACAGATTTGAAACGGTTGGTTCAGGTAAATATGATATTTGGTCAGGAGCTTGGCTTGGTGGATCTGATTTCAAAAGCACAGGTCTACCAACAGTTGGTGACTTCCCTCCTATTGCTCATTATCACGCTCCTGATAGTTTGATGACTACTGTGAGCTCATGGACATGTTCTCCAAAAGTAGTTACAGTAGGGAATTTCGTAAACCAAAAGACCTACATAGATTTTAACCTTGATACTTTTGTTGGAACTCCTGATCCGGGATGGCTAAGTGCAAACTCTTCAAAGGGACCAAACAGACATGGTGTTGTAAAGCCTGATGTTGCTGCACCTGGAGATTTAATTCTTGCTGCTTGCCCTTTGTGGCTATCAACTTCATTGCAAGGTTCTAACCCTGGTATGTTGGCAGAAGATGGACATCATGTAAGAAATGGTGGAACTTCAATGGCTTCTCCCGTCATTGCAGGAATTGCCGCACTGTACTTAGAGAAGTGCCCAACTTCAACTTATCAAGATTTTCTTGATGATTTACATGACTTGGCTTATGAAGATTTTCAAACTGGTTCAACACCTAACTATGCTTATGGATATGGAAGAGTTGATGCCTTTGAATTATTGACGAATACCAACTTTGATGCCTTTATTGTTGGAGACACACTAATTTGTGAAGACCCTATTAATCTTCAAACACTGGCAGATAACTACGACAGCTATTTATGGAGCACGACTGAAACAACATCATCTATATCTCTTGACGAAACAGACACAATCACAGTTCAAGTAACAAATCAACAGGGATGTGGTTCTGATTCTGACACACTATTTGTTGTAAAGGGAGAACTTCCTACCTTCCCTATTATCAATGAAATTGGCGGAGGATTAATCACTTCACCAGCAGATTCTGTTCAATGGTATTATAATGGAGCTCCAATAGATAGCTCAAATTCGCAATATTATAATCCAGACACCTCAGGAATTTTCACTGTTGAAGTTTTCGGTCCTGAAGGATGCTCTTACCTCTCTGATCCTTATGAAGTAGATTATACTCAAATTGAAGAGCTAGATGAGAATGAATTTATCATACTACCTAATCCATTCAAAGACTTTTTCAGCATTATAAAAAGTGATTTGAACGACATAAGCTTCTTCGTTACTGATTTATCAGGTAAGCAGGTATACAATTATACCGAGGTCAATTCTTCTGATTTATTCATAAATGTTGATTTAAGTTCTCACGAAGGAGGCATCTACTTTTTAACCATTTATTATTCTGAGAACTTCAATACTTTTAAATTGATAAAAGAGTAGTACCTATTGGTTTTATAGCTATTTTTACCCAAATTTTTTTTGAATGGATATTAAAGGAATCATTGCAATTTCAGGTAAACCTGGGTTATTTAAAGTTGCTGCTCAAGGGCGTAACAACATCATTGTTCAATCATTGGATACGGGAAAGAAATTTCCAGCCTTTGCGTCAGATAAGATATCTGCGCTAGAAGACATTTGTATCTATACATATGAAGAAGATGTTCCTTTAGTTGAAGTTTACACAAAACTTGCAGAGAAAGAAGGATATAAGAAATCTATCAGTCACAAAGAGGCACCAGTAAAGCTTAGAGAACATATTCAAACTTACTTGCCAGACTATGATGAGGATAGAGTTTATGATCAAGATTTAAAAAAGTTATACCAGTGGTACAACCTACTTTGTGATAACGGTCTTGTTGTAAAAGAGAAAGAAGAAAAACCAAAAGCAAAGGCTAAGCCGAAGGCAAAAGCAAAGAAAGCAGCTGAAGAAGAAGAATAAATCATTCTTCACATAAAATATTAAGAACGCTTCTCAATTTGGGGAGCGTTTTTTTTTAACTTTAATCCAGATAGTAATCGTCACAACAATTGATTAAATGAAAGTAAATCGAAAACCAAGAATATTTATAGCAGAAGATTTAAAAATTGAGAAATGGGAAGACGTTCAACCCTATTTTGAAACTCTTTTATCTGAAGAAATTGACTCATTAGATGCATTCAAGTTATGGCTTGCAAAAAACAGTGAATTAGAAGCTGTTCTTGAAGAAGATATGGCTTGGCGATATATCAACATGACTATTGACACTACAAATGAATCAGCCGACAAGGCTTACAAAACATTTGTAACTGAAATCAACCCTAAGTTGGCAGAGCCATCAAATCAATTGAATGAGAAATTGAACAACAGTCCTTTCAAATCAGAACTGACGGACAATGCAAACAAAATTTATTTTCAAAAAATTCAAACTGCGATTGATTTGTTTTGTGAAGAAAATATCCCTCTGCAATCTAAATCTCAAACATTGGGACAAGAATACAGTGGAATTATCGGAGCTCAACTTATTACATATAAAGGGAAAGAATTAACGTCACAACAATCAGCTAAGTTCTTGAAAGATCCCGACAGAAATGTTCGTAAAGAAGTATATGAATTGTTGGTTGAAAGAAAAAGACAAGATCACGATAAGCTAGAAGATATTTTTGACCAATTGATTGCCATAAGACATGAGATTGCAACCAATGCAGGCTTTGATAACTTTAGAGATTATAAGTTCAAAGCAATGAACCGATTTGATTATGACGTTCAAGATTGTTTTGACTTTCATGACTCAATTGAAGAACATATAGTTCCGATTTACAAGAAAATTCAACAAGCAAAACTAGATAAATTTGGCTTTGAAAAATTCAAACCTTATGACGCTAGTGCTGACCCAGAGGGTAAGCAACCACTAAAACCATTTGAAAACGGAGAGCAACTTCTAAATCAAACGATCGAAGTTTTTGACAAAGTGGATAGCTATTTTTCTGATTGTTTGAGGACCATGAAAGAAATGGGACACCTTGACTTAGATTCAAAAAAAGGGAAAGCTCCTGGAGGATACAACTACCCTCTCTACGAAATCGGAATTCCGTTCATTTTCATGAATGCTGCAGGATCAGCTAGAGATGTAATCACAATGGTTCATGAAGGAGGACATGCAGTTCATTCATTTTTAACGAAAGACTTAGAATTGACTTCATTTAAGAGCTTTCCATCAGAAGTTGCTGAGCTCGCTTCAATGTCTATGGAATTATTAAGTATGAAGTACTGGGAAACCTATTACACTTCTGATGATGATTTAAAAAGAGCAAAAAAGGAACACTTAGAATCTATTTTGATGGTGTTACCGTGGGTAGCGACAATTGATGCATTTCAACATTGGATATACGAAAATCCAACTCATAGCAGAGATGAAAGAACTGCTAAGTGGTTAGAACTGGGTAAAAGATTCGGAACTGGTTTAACTGATTGGGATGGATACGAAGATGCCAGAGACTACTCTTGGCATAAACAACTTCACCTTTTCGAAGTTCCATTTTACTATATTGAATACGGATTCTCGCAACTAGGAGCATTAGGTGTTTGGAAAAATGCTTTAGAAAATGAGTCAGGCGCTATTGAAAAATATAAAGCTGGGCTTTCATTAGGATATACCGAAGACATAAAGACCATCTATAAAACGGCAGGTGTTCAATTTGATTTCTCTTCTTCAAACATTAAATCAATTTCAGAAATGATCGTCAATCAGCTTGAAAAGATTTAATGATAATTGATTTAGGAAATATCAACAGCCCACAAGAACTTCATCTTAAGCTCAAAACAGCTTTTCATTTTGGAGATGATTATGGGATGAATTGGGAAAGCTTCATTGTGTTCTTAAAAGCTGAAGAAGACAATCTGCCGTATGAAGTCACTCTGCGAAATTGGAAAATATTAGAAAGAGATTTCCCCACTGATGCCGAATTATTCAAGGAAAAGATAGCTGATTTCAATAGAGATTCACTTGAAAGTGAAATAGGAATTGAGCAAGTATTCTAGGAGGTAAAAAAAAAGCCTCCAAAAAATGGAGGCTTGTGCGTTAATTTAAATTTAACTCAACTTTTGTTTTTTTAGACTTTAAGACTTCTAACGATTTTGAGAAGGCCAAGATGTTGTTGAGTGTCTCTTTACTCGGCGAGCTCTTCGTTTTATTTGATGTCAATACGTCTCCAGTGTAGATTTTTTGCATAGGCAATACTATCGTTTTTAGGTTTATTTATTAGGTAAACGCTATGAATTTCAACATATTGTGTAAAAGCAAAAAAAAATCCTGAATCGATTGAAAAAGGATTTTAATGTAATGTATGTTTAAGTCTTATCTACACTGTGATAGACACTTCATGCTTCTCTATTAATTTTCTCAAATTAATTAATGCATATCTCATTCTACCTAAAGCAGTATTAATGCTAATGTCGTTTTGCTCAGCAATATCCTTAAAACTCATCCCTTTAAAGATTCTGTTTTTAAGAACAGCTCTTTGCTCTTCTGGCAAGAACTCAACTAACCTAACAACATCCGACTCAATTTGCTCTTTGATCATATCATCTTCAATGTTATTGTCAGTAAGACTTAAAACCGAAAAAATATTGAACTCTTCACTTTTTGAGCTAGACTCAGAAACCATTTTCATTTTCTTAGCCTTTCTAAAATGATCAATAACCAGATTATGTGAAATCGTTAGTACCCAAGGTAAAAATTTACCTTCTTCATTATAAGAACCATTTTTGAAAGTTCTAATAACCTTTATAAATACTTCTTGAAAAATATCATTCGCTAAATTTTCATTGCGAATTTTTGACATGATGTATCCAAACACTCTGTCTTTGTTTCTAAGTAATAAGATCTCAAATGATTTTTCGTCTCCAGAAAGGTAACTACGAATAAGTTCCTTATCAGTTAAATTTGCATTTCCCATAATCTACTCTTTTAGCTTATTGCCCGTTCAGAACGTGCTTCAGCTGTTTTTATCATTTCTAATTCAAGAGTAAATTTTTAATCTATAGGCGTTTCAAATTTTTACGTTAGTCCTCAAATATAAGGCAATTAGCATAGTTTTCAAAATTCTGTCAATTTAATTGGAGACAATTGAATGAACTGTGCTTCTGATTGAGTTAACGGTATAATAATATCAAAAGGTTGGGTGCATAACTGATATTTTTTGATTTTATTTCATTTAGACACATTTAAAAACACTCATAAAACACTTGTATTCAATCACTTTAACAGAACCAGAAAAGATTTCAAAGAAAAAATGATTTATCGCTTTTTTCAATTGGAGATTCACTAATTTTAATACCTCAAAGAGAGAACAACATATGCCAAAACACAAAGTCATTGAAATTAAGGGAGCGAGAGTACACAATCTTAAAAATGTTGATGTCACCATTCCTCACAATGAATTTGTTGTCATAACAGGCTTATCCGGTTCAGGAAAGAGTTCACTCGCATTTGATACTTTGTTTGCAGAAGGTCAAAGAAGATATGTTGAATCACTTTCTTCATACGCTAGACAATTCTTAGGTAGATTAGATAAACCTGATGTTGATTATATCAAAGGTATTTCGCCTGCTATTGCCATTGAACAAAAAGTTATCTCTAATAATCCCAGATCAACAGTTGGTACAGTGACTGAGATTTATGATTATTTCAAAGTTCTTTTTGCTCGAATCGGAAAAACCTACTCGCCAATTTCAGGAAATGAGGTCAAAAAACATTCGGTGACAGATGTCATTGAACATGTTAAAACCTTTGATGAATCTGAAAGATATATGGTTTTGGCTCCCTGGCGTTTGAAGGACGACAGGCCAAGTGACAAGGCAGCAGAAATGTTGAGCTCACAAGGTTTTACCAAAGTATTCATCAAAGGTGAAGCTCATGATCTTGACGGATTTGATATTAAAAATTATAAAAAAGGTGAAAGCTTCATAATAGTAGACAGATTGAGTCATGTTGCTGAAGATGATGACTATTATTCACGAATTGGTGATTCAATACAAACGGGCTTTTACGAAGGATTTGGTGACTGCATCATCTATCGATTGAAAGATGAATCATTCAAAGATTTTTCATCAAGGTTTGAATTAGATGGTCAAGTCTTTATTGAGCCTTCAATCAATTTTTTTACTTTCAATAATCCTTACGGCGCATGTAAAACATGCGAGGGATATGGTTCTACCATTGGAATTGACCCTAACTTGGTGATTCCTGACAAGACATTAAGCCTATTTGAAGATGCCATTGCTCCTTGGCGAGGCGAAAAAATGTCTGAATGGAAACATGATTTTGTTGCGAATGCAGCTTCAGCTGACTTCCCTATCCATAGACCAATTGCTGACCTAACAGAAGCCGAATGGGATTTACTTTGGGATGGTAATTCATCTCTGAGAGGGCTATCAACCTTCTTTGAATTCTTGCAATCTAAATCATACAAGATTCATTACAGAATCATGCTATCAAGATATAGAGGTAAAACTCTGTGTCCAGATTGCAAAGGAACTAGATTAAGGAAAGAGACGAATAATGTAAAAATTGACGGTCATCATCTTTCTGAATTAATGTTGTTGCCTGTTGACGAATTAAATGAGTTATTCAAAACTATCAAATTGGATAACCATCAAAAAGAAATTGCTGAAAGGCTTATACTCGAAATTGAAAATAGAATTGGATATCTTAATGAAGTTGGTTTAGGTTATTTAACACTTAACAGACAATCAGCCACTTTATCAGGAGGAGAATCACAAAGAATAAATCTTGCCACATCTTTGGGATCTTCATTGGTTGGATCAATGTACATTCTTGATGAACCAAGTATTGGGCTACATCCAAGAGACACAGAAAGACTGATAGGAGTTTTAAATAGACTTAAAGCTGTTGGTAATACAGTAATTGTCGTTGAACATGAAGAAGATGTGATGCGCGCCGCAGATCAAATTATAGATATCGGACCAAAGGCCGGAATTTTTGGAGGAGAAATTGTTTTTCAAGGAAAACACAAAGATTTGCTGAAGGCCAAGAATAGTTTAACGGCAGATTACTTGACTCAGAAAATAGAAATCCCTACTCCAGCTAAAAGAAGAAAGCTGAATTCATTTCTCAACTTGAAAGGGATGAGAGAAAATAATTTAAAAAATGTTGACTTAAAAATCCCTCTAAATGGATTAGTAGCCATTTCAGGTGTTTCGGGTTCAGGAAAATCAACTATTGTAAAGCAAATACTGTATCCTTCGCTTTTAAAGGTCTTAGGTAAGTCTTCAAATAAAATTGGTGACTTTGATGGATTAGAAGGTGATGTTAAAAGAATTGAGGAAGTTGAAATGGTTGATCAAAATCCAATCGGAAGATCTTCACGTTCAAATCCTGCGACATATGTAAAAGCGTTTGATTACATCAGAGATTTATTTTCTAAGCAACAGCTTTCTAAAATGAGAGGCTACAAATCAGGTTTCTTTAGTTATAACGTAACGGGAGGAAGATGTGAAACTTGCAAAGGTGAAGGCGACATTACCATTTCAATGCAATTTATGGCAGATGTGAAATTGCAATGTGAAGAATGCCGTGGTGAACGTTATTCTCAAGAATGCCTTGAAGTGACTTATAAGGACAAGACGATTTCAGATGTTTTAAATATGTCGATTGAAGAAGCAATTGAATTCTTTAAGCAGCCTTCAGGGCCTGAAGCTAGAATTATTGAAAGAATCCAACCGCTTTACGATTTGGGATTAGGTTATTTGACCTTAGGACAATCATCAAGCACTATGAGTGGTGGAGAAGCACAAAGGGTTAAGCTAGCCTCTTTTCTAAATAAAGGCCAAAAGAAACAGACTCCTACTCTATTTATTTTTGATGAACCAACCACAGGTCTTCACTTTCATGACATTGATAAATTAATTATCGCTTTTCAAGAATTAATTAAATTAGGGCATAGTGTTTTGGTTATTGAACATAATATGGATGTACTCAAATGTGCAGATTGGATTATTGACATAGGACCTGAAGGAGGAAAGAAAGGTGGAAACGTATTGGCTGAAGGAACTCCGGAAGAGTTACTCAAGAACAAAAAATCATACACAGCTAAGTATTTAGCTGAAAAACTGAATTAAGATGGAATATAAAACTAAACAGGTTGGATGGGTGATAATTGGCCTAATTGTAGGAATTGCGATAACCCTCACAATTATTAGCTTCATTCTAGAAGGAACAAGCCAAGAGTTTACAAGAGCCACAATCATATTTATGACAGTCTTTGCATTGCTCCCTTTCTTGTTCGGGAGTCTTCAGACAACAGTAAACGATAAAGACATTGTGATAAAATTTGGTATTGGATTAATTAAGAAAACCATTCCATTAGATACAGTTAAAGGCATGGAAGTGGTTAAAAACAAATTCATTTATGGATGGGGAATTAGATTCACACCTCACGGATGGCTCTGGAACATAGCTGGATATGACGCGGTAGAGTTTGAAATTGAAGGTGTCAAGAAAAAATTCAGATTGGGATGTAAAGATCCTAAAGAAATGATCAAGGCTATTAAAAAGAGAAAGAAGTAACTAATTGAAAAAATTTGGTTTTAAATTTGCAGAATAGTTTTCATGAAATCAATTTTTCTTCTCATAGCGCTCGTCTCAGTTTCAATTTTTAGCCTTGCTCAAAAGGATAAAGAATCATTCATTAACTCCCTTGAAAAAGACACAGCTGTCGCATTTAGAGGAACAGCACCTGATTATTACGATCCCTCAGTAATTATAAAATATACAGGTGAAGCCAAACAGTTTTTTAATGAGTTAGTAGCCATGCATGCCACTGACCCAAACGCAGTAGAGAGAAGTCCTAAAACCATATATATTCCCCAAACAAACCGGCCATTTTGGGTTTACGGAGAATACAGTGTTTAC
Source organism: uncultured Flavobacteriales bacterium (assembly GCA_913054135.1). Taxonomy (GTDB): domain Bacteria; phylum Bacteroidota; class Bacteroidia; order Flavobacteriales_D; family Crocinitomicaceae; genus Paracrocinitomix. The sequence continues at coordinate 22,879 of CAJXJK010000011.1, forward strand.
GGAAACATCCAACAAAAAGAGGGTTATGCCATAATTGAGGTTTGGTATTCAGCCTACAACCGACCAGGTAATCATGTAATGAGCTCTGCCCCATCAGTTTACCAAAAAGTCATAAACAGACTTCTCGCAAAGTAATTCATTACTCAGTTCCATTTTTTTGAACTAAAAATTAATTGAGTTGTATGGAATCTTGATTCCATTTGCATCAAATGGTTGTTACTTATAAATTGGCGCTATGAAAACTCTTTTATCCTTTTTAATACTTTCATCATTTACATCTTTTGCGGGCAGACATCAGGTATTGAATCCTGTTATTGAAAATGCAAGTCAAAAGTTAGCAGTCGTTCTTTTTACAGAACATGAAGTCACTGAAGAGATGCGAGTCGCATGTCATTTGCTTTATGCCGAAGCCCTTGTGAGATCAAAAAACACTGATCATCTATCTACCACTCAAAAGTTAAATCGAGAGAAAATGTGTGATCTCTTACATTACTACGCATTGCGAGGAGAGTATCCTAAGAATTATGATTACCCAGGTGAAAGAGCACCATGCTTCATAGATAAGGATGGCACCATTTGCGCAGTAGGCTATTTAATTGAACAAACTGAAGGTTTAGAGGTTGCCAATGAGATAAACGCAAGCTATCAATATGCTGACATTTATGAAATGGATCAAGATTTCATTGAGGCTTGGGCTTTTGAAAATGGACTAACACTTGAAGAAGTTGCCATCATTCAACCAACCTATGATTGGATAACCCCCTATGAAAAAAAGACTCATGTTGAATTAATCTCCTCACTGAGACCAGCTGCCCAATTCTTTCTCGGGGTACAATTAATGAGATACAAAGAACGTTGGGGAGGCCGAAAAACTAGTTTGACAGGCTGGGGATTGGCTTTTGAATTTTTAAAGAACGGAGATTTTGCCACTGGCGCGAGAGGGCTAGTCGCCTTTGGAAATAATAAGTTTATTCGTCCTTACACTGCCTTGAACACAGACTATTTCTTGATTAAGAACAGAGGAGGCGGATTGAATATCACCCCAGAAGCAGGACTTATTTCACGAATTAGGCTAAATAACTACTTAAAATTGTCTGCTCATCTTTCATATGGATATCACGCCACACTCATCAATAAAGACAATTACACACCAAACCGACATGACATTTCATTAGGAGTTGGTATTAGTTGTCGTTGGTGGTAAACATTTGCTATTTTTGCGCTCAAAATCAAGCAAATGAGCGATTTAAAGACAGCAATAATTGGAGGTGGAAACCTAGGTCAGTCAATAGTAAACGGTTTACTTTCTAATCCGAAAGTGAATTCAAATGACCTCACGGTTACGAGAAGAAAGCTCGAACAAATTCAGTACTTATCTGATAAGGGCGTGAATTTAACTTCTGATAATAAGGAGGCCGTAAGAAATTCTAAAATCGTCATTCTTGCCGTTAAGCCCTACAATCTAGAAGGCATTTGCAATGAAATTAAATCAACCTTAATTAGTGATCATCATATCATAGTCTCAACGGCTAGCGGAGCTTCAATTGAAGAATTAAAAGGCTACTTGGGTGACGATATTGTTATTTACAGAGCAATGCCAAATACAGCTGCAGATGTAAAAGAATCAGTGAGCTGTATTTGCGGAGAAGAAAATGATGAGGCCTATAAATTGGTTGAAATGCTGTTCAATAGTTGTGGAACTACAATCAGAATTAATGAAAACTTGATGGAAGCCGCTACAGTGCTAGGAGCGTGCGGAATTGCGTTTGTCTTGAGATTCATGAGAGCCATGGTTCAAGGCGGAATTCAAATTGGATTTGACGCAAAAACTGCTGAAGCAATCGTAAATCAAACGGTGAAGGGAGCTGCCCAGCTATTGACCGAAAACGGAAACCATGCAGAAGCTGAAATTGATAAGGTGACTACTCCCAAAGGATGCACTATTGCTGGTTTGAATGAAATGGAGCACAATGGATTCTCTTCTTCATTGATAAAAGGAATCGTCACTTCTTTTGAAGAGATTTAAATAGGATCTATTGTCTACACCTTACACTTTATCCGGGCAATCCATTAAAGTCTCCAATATCTTTTAAGATGCCGGCACCCTTCAACCAAAAATTGGTGAAGATGACAACGGTGAAGATTAAGTAGATTATTAAGATAGAGATTAAGTAGCCCCATCTAAAAGCTTCGAAATCAAGGATAATTATTGAAAGTACGTGAGTGGCTAGCCCTATCAACAAATACAATGGAGTTCTTTTTCTTAGACTAGATATTTCAGTCTTTACATCATTTAGCTTCGTTTGTGTCGCTTTTTTATTGATGAAATTGAGTTGCTTTAGATATTTTGACTGGATGATTGCCACAAAGGTTATATAAACAGCAGCAGCAATGACCAATGCCAGTGATTCCATTTCATTCTCAAGGAAAGTCCAAGTCATTCTAAATCTTTATAGATGCGAGATAATGGATGAAAGATGCACTACACGAAATAAAGAAAACTACTTCTTATCTGCCTTTTTCTTTTTCTTACACTTTTTGCGATTCTCTCTGATTCTCTTCTTATTCTCCTTCACTCGCTTTTTGTAGGCTTTTTGATTTTCTTTGTATTGCTCTTTGTCAACCCTAACCACTTCATCTTTAAACGGAATGATACCCGACTCAATGTCTTGAATCACATGCTCTGCAATTTTATCTTCTCCTTTAGGGTCATATGAAATTTTAGTGTCTTGATCCCAGATTTTCCCCATTACGTTAAAAACAGTCGCATTCTTTTTCCCTCTATACTTTGAGGCTATTTGATGTACACTCATCCCTGTTTCCCTATGAACTAGTTTCATTAACATTTTCCCTTCTGAAGTGTAAAGGTTTAGGAAAACATACTTAAAATCCTCTTTTAAAGATTGATATGCCTTTTTATAAAATTTCTTTTTCTTACGTTTCTTATTGATTTCATCAGAATCTTCTTCTAACTCATATAATACATCCGAAGCATATAAGGCATAGGGATAAACCTTCACAATCATTCTTTTGTACCTCTTGTACTGTTTCATGTAATCCTTGCTGTAAATTGGCACAGGATTAGATTCGTACATTTTTAAGCTATCAGGGTGATCTGAAGGAATAACAAATTGGCTAAACCCGCTTGAAGCGATTAGCACAAAGAAGATTAATATGTGAGTTTTAAGTGTATTCATTAGCTATTATGAAGCAACTTCTATACCAAAAGATACGAAATTTTTACTTAATTGTTGTACTTTGGTCCTAACTAATTATGACATCAGTCCTATGAGAAAAGCTTTAATACCTACCCTAGTTGCCATTACATTGATTTTTGGATCATGTGCTGGAGATGCGCCAATTGTAGATGAACATCCAACGTCAGACACATTGATGAATGACACTTTACAAGACACATTAGTAGATTCAAGTCTGTTCATGGATAGTGCAGGATATGTTAATGAGGAAGCTGAAACTGAGAATTTGATTGAGGCTATTTATGGTGAGCAATGGGATTTTTGTGATTGTGTAGTTAAAAATGACTCTATCAATACAGTAGTTGAAAAAGCTGATGATGATTCAGATTATGATGCCATTTTTGCAAGAATGGATACTATTGAAGCACATTGTAAAACAATGCTAACGACACCAAACACAACTCCTGAAGAGCGCGAAAAGCACAATCGTAAGGTGAGAAAGTGTTTGAGAAATGCTAAATAGGTACTTATTACCCCTACTCTTTCTTGGTTTAATTGCTTGCACTGATGATTCAGATGAAGTGAATATAATTTCGCATGAAGTGAATCATGCTGAATCTAATCTTGAGTTCTTTTTAATGGATACCGTAAGTCGATCGAACTTCTATTCATTCGGCAAAGTAAAAACTCATCTAAAAAAAGATGGTAAAGATTTAATTTTCGCAATGAATGGCGGGATGTTTAACCCTGATTATCAAGCCGTAGGTTTGTACATTGAAAACGGAAAAACGTTCTCTCCGCTTAATATTGATCATGACCAAGAAGGTAATTTCTTTCTCTTACCCAACGGTATTTACGGAATCTCAAATGACAATGAGCCTTTCGTAAAAAAAACTAGCAGTTTTGATGACAATTCAAATGTCAAATTCGCTACACAGTCAGGACCAATGTTGGTTATTAACGGAAAAATTCATCCAAAATTCAAGAAAGATTCAGAAAATCTAAATATTAGAAACGGAGTTGGAATTCTGCCTAACGGCAATTCTCTTTTTGCCATTTCAGACACTGAGATAAACTTCTATGACTTCGCTTTATTCTTTAAAGAGCAAGGCTGTGAAAATGCACTCTTCTTAGATGGGTTTGTATCAAAAATGTATTTACCTGAAGAAGGCGAAGATGATTTAGGAGGAGAATTCGGAGTAATAATAGCCGAATACGAATAACTACTTAAAGCTTAAGGTGAGGCCTATACCTGGAGTATTTCGGGCCATCATTTTCGGATACCAGCTTAAGCTTAAGTCATCTGAAACGTCAAACGACACAAAGTGTCCGTCAACATAAGCTTCAAGAATTTGTAGTCCATAAATTCCGATTGTGGCAAACATTAATAAATCACGTCTTCGTGCTGTGTCATCAAAACCCAAGACATCAACACCTGCTGAATCCGTATAACCATTAATAAGAGCCGTTTCTGAAGCAAAACCAATCATAGAGTCATGGTAATAAGTCGAATCACCATTTTCTCTTCTAAATAGAATCTCTTTTTTAAGCAATTGTGTCGACTGATAATTCTTGTAGTAGAAATATGAAGTAGCTCCTAGTCCTCCATAAATCAAAGGAACTTTCCACCAAGCACGATTCTTTTTGTCGAACTTTCTATATCCATACTCATTGTAAATTTGACCTCCTGCTGGAAAAAGTGAACAGAGTGCAGCCCGTTTGGGGAAGTGCTCATATGCTCCAGAAGTATCAACAGCAGTTGTATCCCCTGCATAGGTTTCAAGACCTATAAATGAAAGGAATATTAATATGAGAAATGATTTGGCCATTTGTAATCAATTACGTCTGAAACCAGAATTAGTTGGATTACTTTCCAATTTTCTCAATGATAGCATTGAGTTCGTCTTCTGAATCAAAATTGATAACGAGTTTACCTTTTCCTTTATTGTTCGCCGAAAGTTGAACTTTAGCGTTTAACTTCTCAGAAAGCTTTGTCGCAAAGTTCATAGCCTGCTTATCAAAGTCATATTTAGTAGAAGTCGAAGCTGTTGAACCAGCAGTGTCTCCGTTCTTAATTCCCTTGATTAGCGACTCTACCTCTCTCACAGACAATCCATCAGTGATGATTCTTTTGAAAATATCAATTTGAACATCTTCGTCACCAGCCGAAACCAATGCTCTGGCATGTCCCATTGAAATTAATCCTTCTCTGATTCCAACCTGAATTGGAGCTGGAAGTTTGAGTAATCTTAAAAAGTTGGTAATGTTTGATCTGCTCTTACCAAGTTTTTGGCTCAGTTTTTCTTGAGTCAAATCACATTCATCAATTAATCTTTGATATGACAAACCAACTTCAATAGCATTTAGATCTTCTCTTTGAATGTTCTCAACCAAGGCCATTTCAAGCATTGTTTGATCATTCGCTATTCTGATATAGCAAGGAACATCTTTTAAACCAGCTAATTGAGAAGCTCTAAATCTTCTCTCACCTGAAATCAATTGGTATTTATCTCTTCCTAACTTTCTAACGGTTAGTGGTTGGATGATACCATGAACCTTAATTGATTCTTTAAGCTCTTCTAAAGCCTCTTCTTCAAATGTTGATCTTGGATTCCATGGGTTTGCCTCAATACGCTCAATAGCGATTGTCGCGATTGATCCCGCACTCATAGTTTCAATACCAATATTCTTTGTTGTTGGTGTTTCAGTATTCGCATTCTCTAACAATGCACTTAATCCTTTTCCTAATGCCCTTTTCTTCGTCATTGCCAATTATATCAATTGTTTGTCTTTGTTTTTCATTTTGGTCAAATCGTTCTTTTGAAGAATCTCTCTTGCAAAATTCAGATAGTTAATTGACCCTTTGCATGTAGCATCATGCATGATGATAGTTTCTCCAAAACTTGGAGCTTCACCTAATCTCGTATTTCTGTGGATGATGGTATTGAACACTAAATCTAAAAAGTGAGTTTTCACTTCATCCACCACTTGATTTGCCAGTCTCAAACGCGTATCATACATGGTAAGAACAATACCTTCCATGTCTAATTCAGTGTTTAATCTGCTTTGAACAATCTTGATTGTATTCAATAATTTCCCTAATCCTTCTAAGGCGAAGTATTCGCATTGAACCGGAACCAATACAGAGTCAGCTGCGGTTAATGAGTTAACGGTAATTAATCCTAATGAAGGAGAGCAATCAATAATGATAAAGTCATAATCATCTTTAATCTTATCAAGAGCCATTTTCAACTTGTGCTCTCTATTAGATTCATTGATTAATTCAAGCTCTGCACCAACTAAATCAATGTGAGCAGGAATGATATCCAAATTTGGATTTTCAGTTTTAATGATGACTTCGTTCGGGTGAACTTCATTGATTAAACAATCATAAATGTTACCCTCTACTTTTCGAATGTCTACACCTACTCCTGAAGAAGCATTGGCTTGTGGGTCGGCATCAACTATCAAAGTCTTATACTCTAACACCCCAAAACTAGCCCCAAGATTGATGGCAGTTGTAGTTTTTCCTACTCCTCCTTTTTGATTAGCTATTGCTATAATTTTACCCATTAATTTCCTTTCATTAAACGAAAGGTAAAGATACGAAAAACGTCCCTTTATTTGAGAATTGTTGATAACTTCAACTCTTAGCCCGAAACAGCTTGAACACTAAAGGTTTGAGCTAAGTTGAATGCTCTTTTAGGGCTGTTAAAAAGATGTGAACAACCTTGATTTTTGACTACAAATATTTGAAAATTGTCCAAATGATTTTATATCCAGCTCCTATTGTCCCCTTTACAGTTCCTGATACTTTTGAAGAACCGATTCGCTTTTTGTAATTGACTGCAACTTCTTTATAAGTCAATTTCTTTTTAGCTGCCTTTATCTGCATTTCAATGGTCCAGCCATAGGTTTTATCTACCATACCAAGAGACATGAGTTTATCATATTTTATGGCTCTAAACGGACCCAAATCTGAATAGCGAACTCTATGAAACAGTCGCATCATTCTAGTGGCCAACCAATTCCCAAATCTTTGCGGAACAGTCATTGATCCTTTCTCTTTATTGCCTAAGGCTCTTGAACCAATCACCATATCAATATCGTCTTCAATAATGGGTGCTACAACTAATCTCATCTCCTCAGGGTAGTCAGAATAATCACCATCAATAAAGCAAATAATGTCTGGCTTTACATCCATTTTAGAAGCGTAATCCATCCCTTTTAAACAAGCGTAACCATATCCTTTCTGTGGTTCATCTAATACAATAGCGCCTGCTGCCTGAGCAACTTCTTTTGTTTTGTCAGTAGAGCCATTATTACAAACTAAAATATCAGAGACCAAATCTTTCGGAATCTCATCAACTACCTTTCCGATTGAACCTTCTTCGTTCACGGCAGGAATAATTACAACTATTTTTGGTTTATCAGACATTTGAATTGAGCGCAAAGATGCGCATTAAGTCATTAGGTCGAAGAAATAAAATGAATCTTACAGAAACTATGCTTTATACTTTCTAATAAATACTGAAATCATCTTTTCAAACTGCTCGAAATGTTCTGGTTTTAATAATGCTCCTCTGAAAACGTAAACGAAAAACTTGTCTTTATTCGCGCATTCTCCAAAGTAATTGTCTCTATTTTCAATTAGATCATTTTGAAATTGAGAATTGAAAAATTGAAGAATATTTTCGTCTTCTGATCTCAACATATAATTCTCATCAAACTGAGGATTATTCAAATCAACATATTTCACTCCCATTTTCTTCCCGAGCTTTCCTGCCCTTGTCTTTTTAAATAAGTTGAAGTTCGCGAGGTCTACATCATGTACAATTCGGAATGTAGTATGAATTTGACGGTTTTTACCAGAGGCCTCTAATTGCTCAAAAATTTGGATTTTCAGTCCTTCTATTGTTCCTGACATATGATTCAGTCGAACATGAAGTTCTTTCGTTTCAAAATGTGAAAGTTGATTTTTCTCAGCAAAATCAACATACAGGGCAACTTTTGCTGCATGCATTCCTTTTGTCTTTTGAATCAATCGATATATAAAATACCCTACTCCTACTAATGCCAATAAAGGGACCAAACTTTCCATTGGGCTAAAGATAAAGAATTGTAATCATCAAATAAATTAGAGGTAAATTCGTTTTAAATGAAACGAAACTCATGCGGTTAGTATTCTTCTTTTTCTTCACTTTTTCTTTGATTGCAAATGCGCAAAAAACTAAGAAAAATTGTGCTGAACTCTATGAAAACAAAGACTTGAAAGAAGCATTTGAATGCTACTCATTTCTAGCCGACTCTTTAAACGACTATTATCAATGTGCTAAAATTGCAGGTGAATTGGGAGATTCAAAATCAAAAAAGACTTGGGCTAAAAACATGCTTAAGATTTTTAGTGAATACCCTTCAACCTATTATCTTCTTGCTCAATTAGAGGACATTAGTTCTAAAGACTATGATAAGCAATTAAATAAAGGACTAAAAAAGTATCCAAAAGACACCTTGTTAATGGATGCTCAGCTTACTTATCACTTTGTAAACAAGCATCACAAACAGGCATTAGAAAGTGTGGATAAAATGCTAAAAATTGAACCAAGAAATGCTGACTATCATGCGACCAAAGGCTTTGTATTGGATGGATTAGGAAGGGATGATGAAGCGATTAAGTCCTTTGAGAAATGTGTTTCGATAGATTTGAAGCATTTTGAAAGTAATTACTTCTTAGGTCTGGCCTATTATGAATCTGCACTGGAAAAAGTCACAGAATCAAATGAAGTAAGCGATTCTCTTTCGTACAACTCTCTCACAAAGGAGAGCCTCAAATATTTTGAATTGGCTTACCCTCACCTTGAAGAGATATATGCGGCCTCAGATGAAAACAAAGACATCACTAAATTTTTGCTAAAGTGTTATCTGAGATTAGGAAAGATGGAAGAATATCGTCTTTTGCTAGATGACCAGGGGAAATAAAATTTATTCTTCGGATATTCGTCTCAAGCAAAAAGTGTTCAAATGAATGATCCACAAACAATCGTATTTACTGGCGCAACAACAGGTTTAGGAAAAGTTGCTGCTTTAAAAGCTCTGAGCGAAGGGCATCATCTCCTTATCCTCTCGAGAAATTCAGAGAAATCATCTGAACTAATCAATGATTTTAAAAAAGAATACCCTGCAAAAGAGGCAAATGCAGTATTCATTGATTGCGATTTAACTTCATTTAAAAGTATTAAAACGGCAATAGAAGAGATTAAAACTAAAGTTTCTCAAATTGATATGCTTGTCAATAATGCTGGTATGTGGAACACTGATTTCAATGAAACAGAAGATGGATTTGAAGAGACTTTTCAGGTGAACTTACTTGCTCCGGTCTATTTATTAGAGGGCTTGATGCCTTTGCTTAAATCATCTGACAAGGCCAAGTATATTGTAACTTCTTCAGGACTTCATCAAGGATCTATCAATTTTGAAGACATTGAATACAGAGCTAATTGGAGTGGGTTTAATGCTTACAGACAATCTAAACTTGGTGTTATACTGATGTGCAGATTATTTGCAAAATCTCATCCAGAAATCACGTTTTGTGCGCAACATCCAGGAGTTGTGAGAACTAATTTAGGGCATAAGTTTGGTTGGCTTTCTCGTGCGATATTTTATTTGATTGGTAAATCGGCTAAAAAAGGTGCACGAACATTGATTCATCTTATTGAAAGTCCGAAATCAGAGCTGGTTTCGGGAGAATATTATGCTAAATCAAAAGTGACGCCGATTACTAAAGAGTCGAATGACATGCAGATGGCCGTAAAACTAAAGAAAGTGATTGACGACAACTTAGGGAAGCTTACTTATTAAGTTCAAAACCGTCATTACCGAGAACGATTGGTCCTTCATTTCCGAACCTATTCTCTTCAGGTCCGTTTTCTAACTTTAAAACACCTCTTGGGCATACAGCCGAACAAACACCACAACCTACACATGAAGACCTCACAATGTTTTGGCCTTTTTGCGCATACGCTCTAACATCAATTCCTTGTTCACAGTAAGTTGAACAGTTCCCACAAGAAATACATTGACCACCATTTGTTGTGATTCTAAATCTTGATTTGAATCGTTGAACGATTCCCATATAAGCGGCCAATGGGCATCCGAAACGGCACCAAGTCCTGTTTCCGAAAATTGGGTAAAATCCTGTTCCAATCACTCCCGAGAATATTGAACCAATTAAGAATCCATAAACTACTGAGATGTAATAAGTGTCGATCCCAAATAGGCTTCCAGAGCCAGTAAAGAAAGTATACAGGACGAGACCGGTCATGATGACGGCAAAGACCAAGACACTGTAAATAAGGTATCTTTCTAATTTCCAAGCCCACATCTTTTTGTTAGACAATTGACGATAAGGATCACCTAAAGTTTCTGCTAATCCTCCGCAACCACAAACCCATGAACAATACCAACGTTTACCGAAAAAGTAAACCATTATTGGAACAATGATCAATGTTAAAATGATTCCCCAAACTAACATGAAGATTCCTAAAGTTCCGTTATCAATTAAGCTTTCAATGTTATAAGTAAAGAAGAAGTCATAATCTAAAGGCCAAGCATTTTTGAAATCGTAGTAAGGCATATTGAACCTCACCAATAACTCAGGAATGATAAATGCAAATGCTATTTGGAAAAACAGTACAACCGTGGTTCTGAAAATCTGATATCTGTTGTGACGATACTTGATATACATTCTGATTGCCATAACTGACATGGCAACACAGTAAATGAATCCATATAAAAACCACTGACTTGCAGGATTCCCACTCAAGCCCTCACTTACCGGATCTACCAACAACACTGCGTTTGCAATGTATTGCGGGAAGAAATAAAGCGCTACATAAAAACCAACGAGGAACAATAATACTATCCAAGCGACCCAACCTCGGTTAGTTGCGCTCTCATGATAAATACCATCATTCTTGATTCCGGCCTCACCAAGTATTTTATAATTCGTTCCGTTATAAATTACTGAACCAATAATTATTAAGCCGAAGGTTAAGAAGAACCAAAGCCAAGTTGAAGTCTTCGCTCCGCTTTCAACCATTGCCTTATTAATATCCAACAGAGACCACTTCTCTTTTGAAATATGGTATTGGGTGCCCACACTACCATTCAATTCATCAACCTTTGATTGAAGTGTGCTCTCAAATTCTGCAACATCAGCAAAGTCTCTTTGATCTGTATACATCCATGATGTATTGTCAACCAACATTTTTACCTTGTTTTCATTATCTCCTAAAGCCCCACGAATAACTTCTTCTGAATAAACAATCCCTGATTCTTGATTTGCTCCTGAAACCACAGACTGAACATCATCAGATGAAAGTCCTTCGGTAGCGGCTAATGCATCAGAAACATTGTGATTGTGTCTATCAATGATTTGTGGTAAGGCGGCATTAAAAGTCACAATGTTAGTTGTAGGAGCAGAATTTGTAGCCTCATACTGTTGCACAGCATCTATAAAGCCAGAAGCAATTGAATCTCCTTTATCAAAAACATCAGGAGTACTATCAAAGTGAGAACGAATTTTATCGCCATCAAATTTATATTCTCCCATGAAGATATTGCCAATGAACAGGACAATTCCTAACATGAATACAACAAAGCCTATTTTCTTTAAGTTCTTCATATTACTTAGCCAAAAGGTTTCTCCACCATTGTTTGGCCTTCAATTCTACATTTCGTCCAGTTTTTGAATTAAACTGATCAACTATTTCTTTTTCGTATGTTCTATAAAATTCAGGATCAAAATTCGCCGATCTTAATTCACTCATAACAACATCTACACTCACTTTTTCTTTCAACCACTTGTCAAAGATGTCATGTCTCATTCTGATTCCAAAAGTATTTATCCCAATGAACTCCCCGCTCGCTTTATCCCAAACCACATGCACACTGATTTTACCTTTTGGATGCTCCCAAAAGAAACTATTTTCATTTTCTTCTCTATTGGCTAACACCAAACCATAAGTCTGATATTCTATATCGAAAAATTTGGCCGAGTTAAACCAAGGGCCAGGATTATAAGGCATTTTGTTGCCACATATTGTTTGAGCAACTGTCTCACCCATTATTCGGCCGGTATACCAAACCTGTTCTATTGTTCTTCTGCCATTGATTGACTCGTTGAACTGAGCACAATCTCCTATTGCATAAACATCTTGGATATTTGTTTCGCAAAACTCATTGACTTTAATCCCTCGATCAACTTCAATTTTTGAAGCTTTAACGAATTCAACATTAGGCGATACACCTGCAGTTAAGCCAACTATTTGACATTCTACGATATCGCCTTCACTCGTTTTCACGGCTTTAACTCTACCGTCATCACCAGCAATTATTTCTGTTAACTCTGTATTTAGTCTCAAATCAACCTTATGATCAATGATGTGTCTAGTGATCAAATCACCATCTTCTTCAGGTAAAACCGATCTCCAAAATTTTGATTCTCTCACCAAAAATGTGGTTTCAATTCCTCTAGAATGCATCATCTCAGCTAATTCTATTCCAATTAACCCTCCACCTACAATTACAGCATGTTTTGCTGTTTTCGCATTCTCTTCAATCGTTTCTAAGTCTTGATATGTATATAATCCTTGAACTCCGGGTAAATCTTGACCTGGCCAACCGAACTTATTTGGTTTTGAACCTACGGCAAGCACAAGCTTATCATAAGTGATTTTAGAACCACCTTTCATTTCGAGAATTTTAGAATCAGTATCAATGTGATTGACGTAATCAAATACTAAATCAATTCTATTTTTCTCCCAAAAGTAATCTTCGTAAGGTTTGATATCTTGAAAACGCATATGTCCCATAAAGACATACATTAGAGCAGTTCTCGAAAAAAAGTGTTCTGACTCAGCAGAAATTATTACAATTTCATTGTCACTGTTTTTACGAATATGTCTTGCTGCGGTAACGCCTGAAATTCCATTACCGATTATGACTATTTTACTCATTCAAGATTTTGATTTGCTTATCGGTCGATTAAGATAAGTAAAACTTACATGATTTGCTTTGGCTTAAGACAGTTTATTCAGTCTTTTTTTGATGTACTCTTCAGTTTTCGCAATCGACACCACATCAACAGCATATACAGTAAAAGTTAATTCGTTTTGTCCTGTAATTTTTGGAGAAACTTTCTCGTTCACTACCGCCCACGGACATTGATATAACCAATCAGATATTTTTTGTACAACTTCTTCTGGTTTTCTAGCAACTGTATTGATGACAATTTTAGAAGAATGAAGTTTGCCTTTAGCTTGTCTTTTAATAAACACAGAACTAGATAATTTTCTGAACGGGATCACCACGATCTCTTCAGAGTCAGTTTTGATTTGGATGTTTCGAGTACCAATTTTATCGAGGTTCCCGTTATAATCTTCAAAACGCACGGGATCTTTAACAGAGAACTTGTTTTCAATCTTAAATGCGATCCCAGCAAATAAATCTCGCCAGAAATTACGTCCAGCCAAAATCAATAATAAAAGAAGAATCACTGTGATATAGAGGCTATCGGTAAGAAGCTGATACAAGGCAAATAAAGAGAAAAGACCCCATGTCAATATTTCTATTCTATACCTAAGTACGTTCGCCTTTTTTACCGCTTTCCTAGAACCCAAATATGGTACTACATACTTTCTCAAAACCCAGAAAAACCCGAATATGAAGGCAGCAATTAGTGATAACCATATGATAGTGCTCACTTGGATACTTCCAAATTGATCAGCCGTAAGCTGCTTACCTAAAAGGTCATTGATATTTAACTCTGAATTCTTCATTTCAAAAATCCTAGTTCAGACAACCAGTTTTCAACATAAGGTTTAGCGATACCTTTAATATAATAGGCATCTCTTTCATTAATAGTAATTAATCCTGCCGACTCAAGCATAACGACATTTCTTTCAATCCAATTTGCATTTTCACGACCATATAGACGCACAAGCTCCTTTTTGGTCAAACTATAATGAATGAATAATTGATAAATTAAGTTCTTAAGTTCAGACTTATGAATTGACGGGAATTCAACGGTCTTCGGATTATTTAAATAAATATCATGATCTTCAATTTTCTCGATAGACGCCAACCATTGGTTTAAGGCAACTCCTATTAACCCGCTTGAGCTGTGATGAAATTTATTTAAAAACTTAGTTGTTTTTGAAGCTGACAAGTGTTTCTCAGAAACCCCGTTTATGTGAGCTACGAGTCCACCAGTTTGATGTCTCGTCCAAATTGATTCTCTAATTTGAGCAGGTGTAAGTGGCGCTAAGATGACTGATCTTGCCACAACATCCTGAATAAATGAAACTTCAGACATTAGCTGATATGCATGAATATTTGTATTCATTACAAAATAATGCTGCGAACCAAACTCGGCAATCAACTTCGCTAATTCGTCTAATAGTAAATGTCCGTCTTTCGCTTTAATCCACCAACGCTCAATATTTTGAAATACAAAAGTTGTTTTCTCAGGAATTGAATTCATAATCTCTTCAGCTGTTCCTTTAACCGAAGTGGCTCTTTGAATAGACTTTAGAAGATCTTCTTTCTTACGTGTATTATTAACTGGTGGATGAACATGATAGGTTTTACCCTTCAGTTCATAATTCGCAACATGTGTTGTTAAAAATGACTTCCCACTTCCACTAGCTCCAAGAATCAAAATGGCTCCCGAAACTCCTTCATCAATTCTTTTGATTGCAGAATGAATCTTCTTCAACTCTTCTTTATTTGCTTCTATGCTTGCAGAATCAGAATAGTTGGTAGTAGCATACATTTGTTGGTAGTAGAAAGGCAATTCAGTTTTAGGTTGAATGGCATCCATGAAGTCAGCTATTCTTCCTTGCTCAGAAACGGCAGTACCATACTGAGACTTGTATTTAATGGCGGAGATGTCTTGTTGCTTTTGCACAAAATAATTCAAGCCATCATTAACTTTTGAACCAACCACTTCATTCACTCTTTGGAATGAGCGTGCGATACCACTTCTTCTTTTATGTTGCTTAACATATTGAGTTAGGGATTCTAACTGTTCAATAATTTGATTGATGTCAAGCGCTTTTTTAAGTCCTTCTTTCCTATCTCTCAATTCAGTTACAAAAGCTTCTTGCGCGGTTGAAATTTGAGATTCACTTTCACTTATTTCGTTTTTAGCGTGAGCAATGGCCTCTTCTAATTGTACAGTTTCAGATGAAGTAGCATAATTATCTAAGCCTGACTGAATTAGGTTTGTGCCGTTAATGAGTTTACCAATCGCTCTTTTCAGTTGCTCGTAGAATAACTGAATTTGTTCATGAATTGGATCTTCAAATTCTTTCTTAACCAAATATTCGGTAATATCTCTTAAAGCTAATTTCTCAGTCTCAACATTCTTTCCTTGATTATCTCTAATCGCATTTACAGATTTTGCTGACATCAATACAACCTCTTCTGAAATCTCTTTTAACGATTCGTCAATTGACTCCACAAGATTTCCAACTACTAAATCAGAATTTAAAAAGATCTCCTCATCTAGAATAATGTCTGAATTGATAAGTTCTTTTTCATCTTTAGCTTTTATCGCTTTTTCAAGATTTGAAATCTTTGTTTTAAATCCTTCAATGTTTTTGTCAAGAGAAATTAGATATGTCTTCTCTGTATAATTAACGGCATCATCAGAGAAGTGCTGTAATCTAGCAGAGAACTTAATTAGTTGAACATCACTAATTAAATGAGATGTAAAGACCTCTATGTTTCGGTTCCAGTGAGTTGGGAAATCAAGCAGCTCTTTACGGATTGATTTAACTGTAGAAGGTCCTGTTGCTTTATACTTTTCTTGCAAGACGTGAACATATTTCTTCTCAAGGATAATCTCATTGAGTTGATTAATGTTCTCTCTTTCTTTATTTCTAATTCTCTTATAGAAATTGGCAGAAAGTCTTAGTGCTTCTTCATCTAATTCTTTAATTGCCTCATCAAGCTTTTTCTTGAGTTCTTTTGTCTTATCGACAATTGCATCCGTGTTTCTAATTACGGTTAAGAAATCCC
Source organism: uncultured Flavobacteriales bacterium (assembly GCA_913054135.1). GTDB lineage: Bacteria > Bacteroidota > Bacteroidia > Flavobacteriales_D > Crocinitomicaceae > Paracrocinitomix. Next base: position 39,159 of record CAJXJK010000011.1, read on the forward strand.
AAACAATATTGTGAAGTAGATTCTTTGATTGATGTAATAGTACCAAATTCTGATATCCAAATTCTTGAAATTGATCATATGACTCAAGCATCCCCTCAGAATACCATATTCTTTGAACGGCATTTCTGAACTTCACTTTTCTCTTAGCTGTTTGAAGTTCACCATCTGGCCCCTTCACCTTTGAAAGTAAGAGCGTAGATGGTAGATGATTAATGAAATCTTCTTTGTGTGAAATATAAAGTTTAATATCCTTGTCAAATTCTTTAGAGACTATAGGCAATTGATGCTCTACCGCGTCAGATAAAACTTGTTCAACTTTTGAAAGAACAGCATTTAGTTTTAAATGCATATCAGGTATTTCGTCATCAGCTGAAACACTTTCAAGGAAAACGTCCATCAATTCAATAACTTGAGAAAACATTCTATGATGATAATTCTCTATTCGTTCAACACTGTGCTCTGTCAATTCGTGAACGATTCTATTTAGCTCCAGGTCGAACTTTTGAGTGATAGCATTAAATGCCTCATCTGCACAAGCATTAAGAGCTAATAAATCAGCTTCATCTAATTTTTCAGTTTCAGATTTAAGATCAATATGCTCAATCTTTAAATCGGTTTCATCAAACTGACTTGAAGCCTTAACAAGAAGTGTTGTTCCTATTGTTCTAACAAGATTATTAGTACGCTCAACAAAAGTTTCGGCTTCACTCTCCCCTATTTCAGGAATACCGACAAACACCAAATCAGCATCAGCCGAATGAACTTTCATTAATTCGTAGATCGGTTTTTTGTCAATCTCATTATTTACAATCTTGATTTCAGCATCAACTCTAAATTGATCTAATTCATGTTGAATTCTATTCTCAATTACTTTAAAGTCTACGTTAGTCTCATTCACAAGAAGAATTCGAACGCTAGCTTGAGTCCAATCTGGTGATGACAAAATGAATTTTGCCAACAGCAACATTAATTCTGAATTATTAGAAACTCCTCTCCACCACAAATCAATTTTCTCTTGCTTTCTGAATCCCCATCTTTCATCATAATCGAGATAAAGAACATTGTAATCTAACTCAATTAGTTTTTGAGTCATTTCAGTAAACCATTTCGGATTCTTTGTTTCTCCTGGCCAACCCATTAAGGCCGTGTTAGGTTCTATTCCTGAAAAACCAAAGGTGCATGCTATACTTTCAATTCCTTTAAATGAGTTTTGAACTTCTAAACTTCTACCGAAAATTCCGTACTTCTCTAATTCTTCATCTTCTACCTTTTCTTTCGGTTTTGGAAACAGGACTGTAGCTTCTTCATTCTCATGAAGATCAAAATTGGTGATGATTCCTCCTTGGCCTGAAACGGCTTTAGAGAACTCAATCATTTTAGTTCGATTCTTAGTTCCAGTACTAAACAATAATGTATTTGGCTTCCAATTTCTTTTGTGATCTTCTACGGCCTCCATTCTTTTCAGACCCTTTTTAACTATAGTAGACCAAACGGACTGCCAAATGTCACCTGTACCTAAAGCAACTTGTTTTCTGGACAGATAGAAATAGATACCCCCGATAATTACTATCGCAGCAACCATGGCTAGCAGATTGAGTTGCGACATTATTACGAATGAAATAATGAACCCCAATAAACCGACCCACTTTCTAACTTTGAATGTCGGATTGAAATCTGAACTTGCCCATGATTCTAAGAAGAATGATAAGTTGATGAATCCGTAAGCTGTTAAATAAAACATAGAAACAACTTCGGCAATAACATTCAGGTCTCCAATTAGAATTCCTGCCTCAGCAATTAGAAGTGTCAGGATTAATGCATTTCTTGGTTCATTTCCTTGCCCTACACCCTTTGCAAAGAACTTAGGCGTAATCTTATCCACTGACATTGCCTGCAAAATTCTTGGCCCTCCTAAAATTCCGCCTAAAGCAGAAGATAGAGTTGCTCCAAAAACTCCGGCCAAAACAAATACACCACCAAAAAAGGTGATTTCATATAAGAGGTTACTATTTTCTATGAGCTCTTTATCCGTGAAGTAAGCGGATAGGAATATGGCTAAGACAACATAAACAACTAAACCTGCCCCAATTGCCAATAAAGTACCGTAAGGAATAGATTTCTTTGGATCTTTCAAATCACCCGACATGGCTATACCTGCAGTAAAACCAGTTACCGCCGGGAAAAACAATGCGAACATTGGAAAGAAACCAGGTGAAGAGTAAGAAGCCGGCATCACATCTGTAGATGCCATAGAAGTATCACCTAAAAAGATTGCAAAGAGGGATAAAACGATTGCTCCCAAAATAAAGAACTGACTTTTGATGGCAATTGAAGTACTAATAAGTGCAATAATACCAAGCCCTAACAAGCCTAATGAAGCCGTAATTCGAATAGAATTCAAATTGTGAATGTATTCACCTTGCTCATTTACGCTAACTCCGAACCCCATTTTGGCATTAGCTATCTCAGCAAAACCAACCATGTAAAGTGCAATTGACAAGGCAGTGGCTACAAAGAGAGTCATCCCTAATGCTCCACCTATTGGTAATCCTAAACTTCTAGATAATACGTAGTAAACGCCTCCAGCACCAACTTTTTTATCAGTAGCAATAGAAGATACTGAAAGTCCTGTAGTTACAGAAATTGCATGGGCAAGTAAAATTATAATGATGGTTCCCCACAAACCGGAGTTCCCGACCACTTCGCCCATTCTTAAGTACATGATAACACCAAGAATCGTCAAGATAGAAGGAGTAAATACTCCCGCAAATGTTCCGAATTTCTTTTGTTGTGCCATTATACCTTACGCGCGTGTTTCTATTAAACCTATGGTTTACGTAAAAATAAACAGAAATGTTCGGCTTATTGGAAAGAAAGGAAGAAGATGAATGATTATTGATTTGTGAATTTCGCAAATATAAATTCATTATTTTCGAAATTCAGTTATAATCTGCGGTAAATGATGATGATATTTGTATCAAACAAAACGATATGAAAAATTTAATATTACTTCCGATTCTACTTTTAATAGTAAACAGTACGTTTTCACAGGACATCTTGAATATCCAATCAGAAAAGATTGAACTTACTGATGACCTTTCGCAAGAAAACAGCTCTCCTAGCCAAACAGATTTAATTGAAAATGATACTGTTTCAAATGACTTAATCAACACATACGTTCAATCAAAACGTAAAAAAGAAAGAAAGAAGATATCACTGTTTACTGGGCTAAAACAAAAACTTACTTTAAAAAAGGAAAGTAATACAAGCAAGAAGACGGTAAAGAATAAAAAATCTAGAAACATTAAAAGAGCACTTCTTGGCGGTCTTTTAGGTGCTTTACTAATGGCATTACTTTACTATATAGTTGGAGTTGTGTTAGGTGTAATTCTCTTAGTTGGAATTATCTATGTGGCGTATTATTTCGGTTGGATTGAATTATTCTAAAGCCTCAAAGAGCTTTACTAATCATAGAGGAAAGAAGTTCAACCCTATCAGCTACAATTTTTTCGATTAACGATTTGGTTGAGAGATCATTTAGCTTGGTTCAAAAAATGTGATCGATTTTTACAAAACATTAACTCTGGCATCAAATATGAACTGACTGCTTCAAAAGATTATCTATATTTGAAACAAATGAGCAATCGGGCAAATACATTAGTGCGAAAAGTAAAGTCTAAAGACCTTTTAGATAAATTGAGTCATATTACCAACAGGCTTACAAAAGAAGCAGGTGATGAATTCTCTGGTTTATCTGAAGACCAAATGTATTGGAACCCTGATAAAAGTTCTTGGAGCATAGCGCAATGCTTGGCTCATTTAAATGCCTTTCATAGATTTTACGTTCCTGTTTTTGTAGAGCGAATTCAAAACACCAGATTTCAAGAAGCGGATGAGCTTTTTCAAAGTTCTCCTTTAGGAAATGCTACCTATATCAAGGTAAAGTTGGGTAAATTGAAAAATGTAAAGAGAAGTTTAAAGTCTCCTAAAGATTATAATCCTCTAATCAATTCTGCTCTTAAAACAGAAAATGCGTTAGAAGAATTCATTGATTTTCAAGGTCAACTATTGGAGACCATTGAGGATGCTAGAAAAATAAACATCCGTAAAACTAAAATGTCTTTTTCAAAAAGACCAATCGTGAGATTGAGAGTTGGAGATGCATTTCAATACATAGTTTATCACTGTGAAAGACACATTGAGCAAGCTAAAAAGGTGAAAGCGAACAAACGCTTCCCTACTTCTTAAGATCTAAATTTTTCTAGAAATCTTTTTTTGTGATTGTCCTTCAATTCTTGAAGGTTTTCAGGAACACCTTTTTTCCAACGTTTATGAGACCATAACCAGTATTCAGGTTTCAATTGAATTGCTCTTTCAAGACTTCGGATATAATGCTCAGTGATAGCACCATAAGATTCATTCTTAGGTGTCTTTGTCACCAGCTCAAGTTCTAACTCATACTTGCCTCTTTTCACTTTATGAATCACAGCATTAACAACAGCTGCGTCCATTTGATTAGCCATAATTTCGGCTCCAAAATAGAAAGCTGTTTCTTGCCCTAAAAATTCCGTCCAATAACAATTTTCATTTTTACCAGGGGATTGATCATTCAATATTAAAGTTGCTGTCGGAGTTCCTTTATAAGTTCTTAAGACGTCTCTATAGTTCTCTGCGTGAACAACTTTCATACCAAATCGCTCTCTTCGTGCGTTTAGTTTTTCATCCCAAAACTTATTAGACAAGGGCATACCGATACCTACAGCTTGAAAATCAAAAAGAAGAGCTTGACTGGTAATTAAAAATTCCCAATTATTGAAATGTGAAGACAAAAAGAGAACATCTCTTCCCTCTTTATGTAATTCTTGCATCACTTCAGGATTTTTCACTGAAATGCGTTTTCTAAGGCTCTTTTCTGAAATGGTCAAGTTTTTAATTGACTCGGCAAAGAGGTTAGCAAAAAAACGATAGAATTTTTTAGTAATTCTTTTCTGTTGTTTTGCTGAAGAATCGGGAAATGAATTTTGAACGTTCTCAACTATGACCTTTTTACGATAAGGAATCACAAACCTAATGACAAAGTAGAACAGGTCTGACAACAAATAAATGAGCCAGAGCGGCATTACTGACCAAGGCAGTGCTACACAGTAATATAGAAAGCGGTCAAGCACGAGTGGGTTTTAATGACTAATCTACGATTAATTCCTTACCAATGAATACAAATTTTCGGAAGGAATATTAATTATTAGCGAAATTTAATTCACCATTTCTCATTTTCTTATAGTAAACGGCTAGATATCCAAGTAATTGTGACATGGTCGTAAAAGCTTCTTCAGTAGCCTCTGTAAACTCTTGTCCCTTAAGTTTAAGAATCATTTTACTGTAGAGAGCATTTAAGCCAACCTCAACGATATTTACTTCAGCAGATTTACTTTTAGCTTGAAAATCTTTTAGAGATGGCAAAGCAGTTTCAAACTTCTCTTTATAAGCCTTATCATTCAAGACATTCAACAAAGTGTTATGCAGCATTAGAAGCTCCATAATGATTTCATTTAAATCTGATAAATGACCTTTTTCTGCAATTCCCTCACGTTTCATTTGGATGATCATATCGCCGTACCATTTAGTATAGGCAGCTAATAAATCAGCATCTTGAATTTGAGGAGCAAGAATGGTGTGAACGATAGTATCTAAATCAAGCTTATTTGCTCGAATCAAATCTTCAATTTGAAACATGTAGATTACATGTTCAGCTATATTATTTTCTTTGGTTTTTTTAGCTACGAGCATTACTCTCCCTCATCTTCGCCATCTTCAACATCAACAGTTGTACCTCCGTACTCATTGTTAACATGATTAACGAATTGTTTAGTAACATCCATGTGAGGTGCCACATAAGAAATGTTGTTACCTAATTGAGATTGTAAAAGAACATCAATGTTATTCTTCTCACAAAATGATTTCGAATACAAATTGATTCTACCGTACATGGTCATCATCAACTGTTCTTGAGACTGAGCAGCTTCCATTTGAACTTGCTGTTGGAACATCATTAACTCTTGCTCTTTTTGCTGAGCTTCTTGTGCATATTGCTCTTGCTCTCTAGGCATTAATCCAGTTTGAGCTTTTTCATTCCATCCTTCTTGCCATCTTTCAATTGACTTTTGTTTATTCATCAATTTAGTTTCAGCATCAGATTGTGATTTTTGCATTTCTGCTTGAAGATCAACAAAAAAGGTTGTAGAATTCAATGAGTCTCCGCTATAATATGCGATTGTCATTTCTCCGTCATTCACTACCTCAACACTTGTGTCAAGTGAGTCAGCACCATCAGAATCTGCAGTTTCAGAACCTGAAGGCATTTTTACGAATAAGACGATTACAGCAATTATTAATATCACATTGATTCCAAGTGATAGTTTAGCCAGCATATTATTATTATTTTCCATTTGGATTTGTTTTAAAACGGAGCAAAAGTATAAACAATATCGTGAATACCGCTAGAATATTCTCTTTTTTGAATTATCATCTGATATTGTTAACCTTTATTAACAAAAAACTCCCTGCCGTTGAACAAACGACAGGGAGAAAAAAAACCAATTGTATTAATATTTAAGAAGCTTCTACTAAGCTACTATTGGTCAATGAATGGCTTATGAAATCGAATGGAACTTTCACCATAAAGGCATAGTCTTGTCCAACTTCAAACATATCTTCGTCAGCTTCATTATGAAACCATTGTACTTTAACTTTCTTTTCTCCATCCGCCAATTCATTCAATTTGTAGAACAAAAACAAAAGACGTTTTGATGAAGAAATATTGAAATATTCTAAATCAATTTTTAGAACAGTTTCTTCTGATGGGTTTGCAACATAGTCGTCAAACCAATTCAGGACATCCATATAGAACTCTTCAGCATTGTCAGGAATTGATTTTCCTTTAATTTCAAACACGTTATTTGCTGGGTCGAAAAGGACCTCTGGTGTTTTAACGGTTGCTGGAATTCTCAATGCTTGCATAAATTTAGGCTCAATTATGTACATCTAAATATCCGAATTAATATTTGATTGATTCACACATTTTCTACTAAACCAACTATTTACTAGACTAAAATTGGATTTACTTAGATAGGACTTTTAAGAGAGCTCATTATCAAGTTGAAAACCGCGAGCAGAATTAAATTCAAGCGTGTTTTCTGTGATACTCAACCAAAGCTGTAGAAGGATATTGAATCGCAGACTTTAAACTCACATTTGAACTGGCCGCAGCTTTATCTAGATATCTCTTGAATAGATAACCTACTGAACCTATGGTACAAAAGGAATCGAGCCTTCTTTGTGTGCAAAGCGGCAAGATATTGCTCTTCAAATAGTCATCAAAATACCTTGTAAGCATTTCATTCACAGCTCCTTCATCTTCGAATTGAAGGGCATAAGTTGTCATTTTAGAAACGAAATCTAAGTCAAGTCTTGAATAGAAATTTGAAACGAATGTTTCTCGATCTATTTCTAACTTATCGGCAATAATTGCATTTGCCCTTTGTGATAAATCACCATTTAACCATAACTCCAAAAATCTTTTGCCTAATTCAAAACCTCCTCCAAGATCTCCCAGCAAATAACCATAACCTCCTCTTCTACTCTCTATGGTCTGTCCGTTATAGTATGCAGCCAAACCTCCCGTCCCCAAAATTCCAATGATCCCAGAATCATCTCCGTATACAGAACGAGCGGCCGCAATTATGTCATCATGTATTTCTAAATGAGCTAAAGAGAATCCTTCAAATAGATCTTTCACTTTATCTTTATTCGATTCACTTGCACAGCCACTTCCATAAAAGTAGACTTTCGAATTAGCGTCAAGCTCTACACTATTGTTTAAAGCACTCTTAAAATCAGAATAATCTCGATTTGCATTGAATGCCGGTAAGATAAGCTCTTCGGTCCCATTTTCATGAACTTTTATAAAAGTCGTCTTGGTAGCACCAGCTTCAAAAAGATAGAAATTTAGCATCCCTCTAATGTAGTTCTTTTTCAAAAAAAAATCCCGATCTCTATAAGAAATCGGGATTGACTTGAAGACATTAACTCTTCTTAGAATATATTCTTTGGAAATCTAATTCGTCTTAGCTCACCAATTGTTTTGTAGTTGGTTTAAACTTAGTTAACACAATTCCATCCACTGCTGCTTCATACTCTGCCATAGTAGGTGTTCTACCCAAAATACATGAGAGAACAACAACCGGAGTTGAAGATAATAGAGATTCTCCTTTTTTACCATCACTGTCTCTTACAACTCTTCCTTGGAATAAACGAGTAGAAGTTGCCATTACAGTATCTCCAGGTTCAGCCTTTTCTTGGTTACCCATACATAAACTACAACCTGGACGCTCTAAGTACATTTTGTTTTCGTACTTAGTTCTTGCTTCAGCTTTTGGAGCACTATCATCAAATACAAATCCTGCGTATTTTTCAAGTATTTCCCAATCACCTTCGGCTTTTAACTCATCAACAATATTGTATGTTGGTGGAGCGACAACTAAAGGAGCTTTAAATTCTACTTTTCCTTCTTGAGCCTCAACATTCTTAAGCATTTGAGCTAAGATTTGCATATCACCCTTATGAACCATACAAGAACCAACAAAACCTAAATCAACTTTCTTAACTCCTCCGTAAAAAGATAACGGTTGAATATTATCGTGTGTATATCTCTTTGAAACATCTTCGTTATTTACATCCGGATCTGCAATCATTGGTTCAGCAATCTTATCTAAATCGATCACCACGTCAGCATAGTACTTAGCATCAGCATCTGGCTTTAATGCAGATTTAGTACCTGACTTCATCTCTTGGATTCGGTTATTTGCTTTATCAACTAAGCCTTGGAAATCTCCATTCTTATTATCCATTCCCTTATCAATCATGATTTGGATACGATCTCTTGAAATTTCTAATGACTCAATTAAAGTCTCTTCTTCAGAAATACAGATAGATGCTTTTGCTTTCATTTCAGCAGTCCAATCTGTAAATGTAAATGCTTGATCAGATGTTAAAGTTCCAATATGTACTTCGATAATCTTTCCTTGAAAAACATTCTCTCCTTCAAACTGCTCTAACATTTGTTGTTGAGTGGCATGAACTACATCACGGAAATCCATATAAGATTTCATTTCACCTTTGAAGGTAACTTTTACAGACTCTGGAATCGGCATTGTTGCTTCTCCAGTTGCTAAAGCTAATGCAACAGTTCCTGAATCGGCTCCGAAAGCAACACCTTTCGCCATACGCGTATGTGAATCTCCACCAATAATTACATCCCAATCATCAACAGCAATATCATTTAATACTTTATGAATCACATCTGTTAAAGGATGATATTTGTTTTCAGGACTACGAGCAGTCACTAATCCGAAGTCATTCATGAACTTCATTAATCTCGGAATATTAGCTTTTGACTTATCATCCCAAACAGAAGCCGTATGACATCCAGATTGATAACCTGCGTCAACAATTGGCGAAATTACCGTGGCCGCCATCATTTCTAACTCTTGCGAAGTCATTAATCCTGTGGTGTCTTGAGAACCTACAATGTTCACTTCAACTCTAACATTAGATCCTGCATGTAATGTCTTACCAGGTGTTGTTCCAACGGCATTTTTATTGAATATTTTTTCAACAGCAGTTAAACCCTGTCCTTCAACAGAAACTTCTTTTGAAGCTGCATATACTTGAGGAACATCAATACCTAATACTTTACAAGCATAGGTTTGTAGTTTCTTACCGAATACAACAGCATAAGAACCTCCAGCCTTGATAAACTCCATTTTAGGTGGTGTTAATGCTGTAGAGATATCCTTTAACTCTTTGTCTCCGTTATATAATTTCTTTGTTTTTGTATTTATTGTAAGAACCGTACCTGTAGCTACAGAATACTCTTCTTTTAAAACCGGATCACCTTCAGCATCAACGATAGTGTTTCCATCAGCATCCTTTTGCTTAACCCAGTTTTTTAAATCAATTCCAATACCACCAGTTACCCCAACAGTAGTTAAGAAAATTGGTGCTATTCCATTTGTACCAGCGATAACTGGTGCAATGTTAATGAATGGAACATATGGGCTTGATGAAATACCTGTCCATAATGCAACATTATTTACACCTGACATTCTAGAAGACCCTACTCCCATTGTTCCTTTGTCAGCAATTAACATCACACGTTTGTTAGGATGTTTATCTTTCAATGCTAACAATTCCTGTTGCATTTCTTTATTATGCTCAAACATTGACTGGCCGTGTAGTTCACGATCTGATCTAGAATGCGCATCAGCTCCAGGAGACAACAAATCTGTAGAGATATCACCAATACCAGCAACAAAGGTTACGATTTCAATTTCTTCATCTACTTCAGGCAACTTTGTAAAAAATTCTGCTTGGGCATAACTTTCAATAATTTCTTTTGCAAGAGCATTTCCAGACTTCATTGCCTCTTCTAATCTAGCTGTATCAGCTTCATATAAAAAGACTTGAGTTTTTAATACTTTGGCCGCATCTTTAGCAAGCCCCTCGTCATTACCTAAAGCTAGATCTAATAAGGCATCTACAGATGGCCCACCTTTCATATGTGACAATTGCTCAAATGCAAATTCCTTTGAGATCTCTTCAACTACGGCTGTTCCCAAAATGATTTCTTTAAGAAACTTAGCCTTAACTGAAGCAGCACTTGTTGTACCCGGTAAGACATTATAGATAAAGAAATTCAATGATTGTTCTCTGTGCTCGTTTGCCGAATCTTTAATTTGGCTAATGAGTGCAGCAGTTAAATCCGCTCCGTCAATTGGTTTAGGATGAAGTCCAGTTGTTTTTCTGTCTTCGATTTCCTTTAAATAGTCTAAGTATATGCTCATGCGAATGATCTTTTAAATTTTATTATTTCCGGGCTCAGCTAGAAGCCTGTTTCTATTCTGAATTGACTGACGAATTTAACGATTTCAAATTGTTTTCGAAAATGGTTGAGTACTTTTACGCCAAATAAATTGAAATCATTGATAAATGGAGCATTTTGAACGACTGATTCGCATGTATGATGCGGCACCAATCCACAATTTTTATGAAGGAATCAAATTGAGCGTTGAAAAAAATAAAGCTAGAATTGATTTAGAAATGAAGGATGACCGTTATTTTCATGCCGGAATGAGCACTCATGGTTCTGTGTATTTTAAGCTACTTGATGATGCGGCTTACTTTGCTTGTCAATCAATGATTTTAGATAATTTTATTGTCACAACTGCCTTTAACACACAGTTGCTCAGACCTATTTTGGGAGGTAAAATTTACGCTGAAGGGGTGATGGAATTTGAGTCGGCACAAATGTTTTCGGCTACATCAAAACTCTTTGACGAAAAAGGAAGATTATGCGGAACAGGTCATGGTCAGTTCTTAAAGAGCAAAGTACCATTGGACGCAGTGAAGGGTTATTGATGATTTTTTAAATCTAATAAAACCAATTCAGAGAAATAGATGAACATCTACCTCCTTGAGAGTCGTAGAATTTAAAGTTCACAGATATTTTTAATCCTGTTGAATCATAAAATATTGACCTGTACCCTTCTTCAGAAGTCACATCTTTGGATGGCTTTCCCATTATCTTAATTAACTCCTCTGCTTGAATGCCAAGGAATCGCATATCGCATTCTTGAATATCAAACTCCTCTTCAACATCTTTTAAATCTTGTTCAAAGAATTCATTCAAGCCTAAAATTTCAATAAAAATGGTTTCTACTTTTCCTGTTTTACCATTCACCCAAACAGAAACTGGGGCTCTTTTTACTCTTTTGAATTCATAAACGAAAGCTGAAGAATCTGCTATCCATTCTCCACCGGTAAATTTACCTAGTCTTCTATCTAAGTCGGTTTCATTAGTTCCGTAAGGCACGCCAAGAAAATTATCCCATTGATCAACAGTTGTTTTTTCGCAAGTAGACGCCGGTCCATCATCAGTAATTTGATTGATACCATCAACTAAATTTTGTAAATCTTCAGCATCTTCATTCGATCCTCCTGCACAAGAGAATACGACTATTGCTATTAAGGCAGAGCTGAGTAAAATCCAATTTTTCATTTATGTATTTTCTAATTATAACAAATGTAATGATACCTAATTAAATTTCCATTACCCCTGCATCCATCCAAATTTTGGTCCAAAATCACAGATAAGATAAAAATACGACCATTTAATAAATGAGAGGTTACTTTTAGTCAATTTGAACATTTCGGCATAAGAATTGTATCTATCTTAAATAAGAAACAAAAAACACATTATGTTATCTACTCCAATCACAAAACAAAAGAAGCGCCCGAAGAAAGGCATTGATCACAACTTATTGAATTTAGGTGGATCTACTTTATTGACAGAAAAATTACTTGGTCCTAAAAAGGGTTAGTTGCATGCACTGTCACTTCAGGCACAAATCCTCTTGGATCCATCTTTAGTGACGCAATTAATACATCAGCAATCTCTTTTGGAGAAAGCTTATTATCGACTTGTTCTTTTTCAAGTCTGTCATCCTTACCAAATGCGGTAGGAACCTCTGAAGGGTTTATCTGAATAACTCTAATATTATGAGGTCTTAATTCTGCTTGCCAACACTGGCTCATTGACCTTAATGCAAATTTCGAAGACGAATAAATCGTCCCATACTTATATCCTTTCAAAGAAGCCGTTGACGCAATGTTCACAATTGTTCCGTGATTCTGCTCTTTAAATAACTTGGTCACTTTTGACGCCATCATTGCGGCTCCAAAAACATTCACCTCATAAACTTCTCGCATTTTTTCTCGCGTCAACTCTTCTAAAGGAGACCAACCGCCTATTCCGGCATTATTAATTACGCCATCAATTTTCTCAAAAGTTTTAATGGTGAATGCAATGACTTCATCAATATCTTCATCTTTAGTCATATCAGCATGGCAAAATCTACATCCTAAGTCTTTTGCTACTGCCTTCAGTTTCTCTTCATCTCTGCCCGTTATCACAACATGAGCTAGATTAACCACCAACTCTCTAGCAAAAGCCTTTCCAAGACCTGAACTTCCTCCTGTAACTATGTAAACCTTTTCTGCTAAATCCATATGACTAATTTGAAGACAAAATTATTCAATTTTATAGTAATTGACAGTTTCTAAACCAATTGATTCTAAATTAATTACGTTTTTCTCGAAGTCGCTTTTGAAATACCTTGCTAAATTCTTAACAAATGGCATAAAAATTTGCTCTAAAATGGCTATCTTTATGCCACTAAAAATTGGCATTAATGGCAGAACAGCAAGAAGTTTTGAGCAAAGTAGATAAAAAACATACCGCAGAAGTATTAGCAGATTACAAGTTAGCGAGAATCTCGAGAGAGACATCACTAATGGGGAGAAGAGAAGTATTAGGAGGGAAAGCGAAATTTGGAATCTTTGGTGACGGTAAAGAAATCGCTCAACTTGCAATGGCCAAACAATTTCAAAATGGAGATTTCAGATCAGGGTATTATCGTGATCAAACTTTCATGATGGCAATTGGTGCCTTAACAGTTAAAGAATATTTTGCTGCTCTTTATGCGCATACTGACGTAGAAAAGGAACCTGCATCTGCAGGTCGTCAAATGGGCGGTCACTTTGCAACAAGAAGTTTGAATGCTGACGGAAGTTGGAAAAACTTAATGGAGCAAAAAAACAGCTCTGCAGACATCTCACCTACGGCCGGTCAAATGCCAAGACTTGTTGGCTTAGCACTAGCATCTAAAGTGTACAGAACAGATAAGAACTTACATAAAATGACTTCTTTCACTAATAAAGGAAATGAAGTTGCTTTTGGAACAATTGGTGATGCCTCAACATCTGAAGGACCTTTTTGGGAATCGATTAATGCGGCTGGAGTATTACAAATTCCATTCGCCATGTCAATTTGGGATGACGGATACGGAATCTCTGTTCCTAAAAAATATCAAACGACAAAAGGAAGTATTTCTGAGGCTCTTAGCGGAATGCAGAGAACGAAGAAAAGTCCAGGATACGAAATTTTCAAAACAAAAGGATGGGATTACCCGCACCTTTGTGAAACTTATGCAAAAGCGATTAAGCTTTGTAGAGAAGATCACGTGCCGGTAATGATTCATGTTGAAGAAGTAAACCAACCTCAAGGGCACTCAACTTCAGGATCTCACGAGAGATACAAATCAGAAGAAAGATTAGCTTGGGAAACTACCCAAGATTGTATTGAGAAGTTTAAAGAGTTTATTCTAGAAACAGGAATTGCTTCAAATGAAGAATTAGAGGCGATAGAGAAAGAAGCGAAAAAACACGTAAAAGACCAAAAAGGTGAAGCTTGGAAAGAATTCAATGCTCTTATCAAAAATGATTTAATTGAAGCTGTTGCTCACATCAATGCTCTGGCAGACGGAAGTGCTAATGGCGTTTTCATTAAGAAAATGGCTGACGATTTGGGTGCCGTTATGGGGCCAATTAAAAAAGACATCTTTTCGGCAGTTAGAAAAGCAATGAGGCATACAAGAGGTGAATCATTCGCGGCTAAAGACCAAGTGAATGCTTGGTTGGCGGAGAAAGATGCTGAAAACTTTGATAGATATTCATCTTATTTATATTCAAATTCGGAAACTACTATTACAGATGTCAATGAAGTGCAACCTGATTATTCAGGAGATGAAATGACAGATGGTAGAATCATATTGAGAGATAACTTCACAGCTTTATTTGATAAATTCCCTGAAGCACTAACTTTTGGAGAAGATGTTGGTAAAATTGGTGGAGTTAACCAATCAATGGAGGGCATGCAAGATAAGTACGGAGTTGGTCGTGTGACTGATACCGGAATTAGAGAGTGTACTATCATTGGTCAAGGAATTGGAATGGCAATGAGAGGTTTAAGACCAATTGCCGAGATACAATATTTAGATTATTTGCTTTATGCCATTCAAATTTTGAGTGACGATTTAGCAACTGTTCAATACAGAACTAAAGGAGGTCAAAAAGCTCCATTAATCATTAGAACAAGAGGTCATAGATTAGAAGGGATCTGGCATTCAGGATCACCAATGGGAATGATCATAAACGCCTTAAGAGGAATGTACATCTGTGTTCCGAGAAACATGACAAAAGCAGCTGGAATGTACAATACATTGATGGCTTCTGATGAACCAGCTTTAGTGGTTGAATGCTTGAACGGATATAGAAAGAAAGAAAAAGTGCCAACTAATTACGGGGAGTTCTTTGAACCTCTAGGTAAAGTTGATACTGTGCGTGAAGGAACAGACGTTACAGTAGTATCATACGGTTCTACCTTCAATATTTGTGAAGTTGTTGCACAGCAATTAGCTGAAGTAGGTATTTCAGTTGAATTAATTGATGCGCAAACATTAGTACCTTTCGATAATGACGCAGACATTGCAAAGTCACTGACAAAGACTAATCGATTGGTAATTGTAGATGAGGACGTTTCTAGCGGAGCAACTGCCTATATTCTAGATCAAATATTAGTGAAGCAAAAAGGATACTTCTCTTTAGACTCACAACCTATTACAGTTTCTGCTCAAGACCATAGACCAGCTTATAGTACAGATGGTGACTATTACTCTAAACCAAATGAAGAGACTATCTTTGATGCGGTTTACAACTTGATGAATGAAGCAGATCCAGAGCAATATCCTGCAATTTACTAGAACATTAGTCGTATTTGTATTATTTTCTTTTTAACCAAGCCGAGTTATGCTGATCTTCATAAACTGGCTCTTGGTCATTACTTAATTTCTTAAATAAGCCATAGGCTAATTCAGCAACATTAGGATCAACTTCTTTTCTAAGCATCTCTGCTTTATAGTGATCGCCTACAAAGTTAATAGTGAACTTACCTTTTCTGAACTCTTCATGATCAATCGCAAATCTGCAGAATGCGTTAGTTGTCGCGAATCCATTAATTTGATAATCATCAATTGCTTTCAACATTTTTTCAATTGCGGCATCTCTATCCTCAGCATGCACAATTAGTTTAGCAATCATTGGATCATAATTCAAAGGAATTGTCATTCCCTGCTCATAACCATCATCAACTCTCACTCCTAGTCCTTCAGGCTTTTTGTAATGAACTATTTTACCTAAGTCAGGTAAGAATTCGTTTTCAGGATCTTCGGCATATACTCTCACTTCAATTGAGTGCCCATTGATTTTCACATCTTCTTGTTTGATGTCAAGAACTTCACCTCTAGCAACTTTTATTTGTTCTTCAACAAGATCTAATCCTGTAATCTCTTCAGTCACCGGATGCTCAACTTGAAGACGAGTGTTCATTTCTAAGAAATAAAAATTCTTGTCTTTATCTAACAAGAACTCAACCGTTCCTACTCCTTCATAATTACATGATTTAGCAACATTAACTGCTGCCTGTCCTATTCTAGCTCTTAGCTCAGCATCAACTACTGGAGACGGAGCCTCTTCAACTACTTTTTGATGTCTTCTTTGAATTGAACACTCTCTTTCATTTAAGTGGATGACATTACCATGTGCATCCGCCAAAATTTGAATTTCAATATGTTTGGGCTGCTGAACAAACTTCTCAATAAACATTGCTCCGTTACCGAAAGAGTTAATCGCTTCAGAAGTCGCTCTTTCAAACTGTTCTTCAAACTCTCCCTCGTTTTCAACAACTCTCATTCCTTTTCCACCACCACCAGCAGATGCTTTCAATAAAATTGGATAACCAATTTCAGCAGCAATCTTTTTTCCAGAAGCAATATCAGTTAGCTCTTCGTCAGTTCCAGGAACCATAGGTACATTAAATGCTTTCACTGCTTGTTTGGCATCTAGCTTGTCTCCCATCACATTGATGGCTTCAATTGAAGGACCAATGAATTTGATTCCAGCCTCAGAAACACGTCTTGCAAACTCTGAATTCTCTGATAAGAAACCGTATGCAGGGTGAATTCCATCAGTGCCAGTTTTGACAGCAACTTCAAGAACTTTATCCATGTTCAAATAACTCTCTGAAGGAGTTGCCTCACCAATACAATAAGCTTCATCAGCATATTTCACGAAAGGTGCGTCAGCATCTACATCTGAATATATAGCGACAGATTGAATATTCAATCTTCTCAATGTCTTCATTATTCTCAAGGTAATTTCACCTCTATTTGCAACTAATACTTTATTCATTTGATTATTTATTCTGGTGTTTCATCCTCCTCGTCTGGCAAAGGTTCCCATTTGCTACTTCTTCTATTTTCTTTCTTAAACTTAACTTTATTTTCTTTCTTTCTGAAGATATTTAAAAACTTCTGTAGTAATTTGAACTCCTTGGTTGTATTAAAAGTCTCTTGATAGTGCAAGCTAACTCCCTGAGTAAAATGTCCTTCGGCAGTTATTGATGCCTCATTCGTCTCGTTGAAAAAATTCATTGTAAAAGTGCCGTCATCATTCAATCTGTATTCAATATCAACATCACCTACAATATTTCCTCCACTAACGGTCTCTCCTTCTTCAGGATTTAGAACTCCAAAACTTGTTGAAATTGTTGTTCGGTCATTAATTGCCGTTCTAATTTTCACCGTGGTTTCTGTTTCACTAAGACCTGCTTCAAGATCATAATTTTCCCCTACTCCGCTCAGAATACTATTAATTTGAGTCTCAGCAAGACCAAGCACAACATTTTCACCTCCTGCTCCTCCGCCATAAATAGGAATGAACCTCTTTAAAACTAAGAGCGCAAAGAATTGTTTGTTTAGTTCATCATTATTGGCACTCAATTCAGCAATAGCTTGTTTCCCTAAGTCATCTGCTTTTGGAGCTGAAATTTCAAATTTTAGTTCGGGTTTCATTAAAGTATTACTCATCACCAATACGCCGAATACATCATCTTTCTTTTTAGTGTTTCCAGATTCAGGCGGCATAATATCTGCCAATGACAAGTTTCTTAAAAACTGAGCTTTCAAAGCTATATTGGCATCATACGGACTACCTGTCCACTCTACGGTTCCACCTTTCACCAATTCAAAATCTTCTTCAACTAATTTTTTGATTCTCATCTCATATCTTCCATTATCTACAATGTATTTCCCTCTCATTGTGAGATCGCCAAAATCATCCATTAATATTTCAAGATTAGCATCACCTGCAGCAACTATTTGATCCCCTGTAAGCGGATCGAAAACAATAATTATTTCAGCTGACGGTTGAACTTTGAATCTCATATCAAGCGTCATCCCCAGTCTTTCAACACCTTGGGTTTCATTCCCGTCTTTAGTTTTCAAGCTGTCATGCAAGAAAAATTCGTCATCAAAAATCACGAATGAGTTTTCTTCTAAGTCTGAATTACCATACATAGGTAGCGTCAATTTAGTACCCTCTTTTGTTTCTACATCTACATCAATTTCGGTTAATCCGTCATATCCAAAAATATCTACATAACCCTGAACATAAGCTTTTCCATGATAATAATCACCCTCTTTGTATTCAGTATCCATCACTAGGAATTGCTGGGTAATGGTAGGATTAGCCATATCCAACATCATATTATAATTCCAATCGGCCCAATCATAATGATAAATACTTAGTTGGGCATCTGCTACATTACTTTCTTGATCAACTATAGAGAGATGATTGGCTATGATTTCACCTTCTCCCAATTCAATAACGCCTGATGCACCAAAGAAAACATTGAACATTGGCACTTTAACTTTGGCGTAAACAACTTCTAGGTCACCATTCACAATTGGATTGTCTAATTCGCCACTCACATGCAGCTCTCCATCTAACACCCCGCCTATATCAGTATATAAGTCTGGATCATCAAAAGCATTCAGGAATCCAATATCTGTTTGATCGAAAATTACATCTAAGTCAATATTATCTCTTTCTCTTTGAGTGTAATAATCACCCTTGAACTTGAAAGTTGGCAGAGAATCCCTTTTGAAATTACCACTCAGAACAACCGATTTTAAATCAGGATTCCAATCACTTTTCACATAGACATCTCCGACCAAATTATCATTAACCTTGAATTCTTGAATATGTGATTCTGCATCAAACTTAATTGGGTTGTATACATCCGCTACATTTCCGTCAATGTTTAGCAAACCATTCAACTTTACATCATCTCCAATGAATGCATCTAAATCAGAAAGATCAAAGTCTCTCACCTTTACATGAAGCCAGTCTTCAGGCTTATGAGAAATAATACCATCAACAGCAACAGAATGGGTCTCATGTGAGACGTTGAAATTATCAAACACCATATGCTCGGGGTTCCATAAAAATCTTGACTCAGGATCAATATCATATCTATGGTCTTTAAGATAAAAGAATGAAGGGCTGAAAGAAGTTAAGATATTACTTCCTCTCGCGATATAAGAATCAAAAGCAAAGAGTGCCGGTTTCATTCGGCCAAACCCATCCCAACCTGACATGGTATGAAACTCATTTCTTTTTATTCTAGAATCAAAGAACACATGAGTCACTGCTAAGCTATCAGTAATTCTGATAAACTCGGCCTGATAGAATAAATTGGCCTTTAAACTATCAAAGTGATTTTCAATATTAATTTCTTTGAAGATCATTCCATGATACTCAACCAAATCAGAATTTAAATCAAATGCGAACCTTTTTTCAGAATGATCAAATTCTGATCTTATCACTGTACCGGTTTCGATATAAATGTCAGGATCATAGAATTGTAGCAATGAATTTGCGTCTTTAAAATTTATATAAAGTGAATAATTCTCGGCATCTGCATCATGTTCATGTTGATCTTCAATTACGTTATCCAAAACGTAGGAAAGCTGCTCTGTAACTGCATGACCGACATCTTCAAGATCATATTTCCCCGCCAAATCCATATCAACATAAGGTGAACGCAGCTTGATTGTATCTGAAGTTTCAGAGCGGCTTATATGAAGCGTCATTTTATCCATTTCAAAATCAAGATTGTCATCATGATAATCTAGCCCCGATACAGTAACGTCACCGTAAAGCGAATTCAGGCCAGTGCCATGAATATTGACATCAATATGAGATGCAAAGCGCTGATACAAGTCCTTTTGAGCCAGAGTTAAATCATCAATATGCGCACTGTCAATTCTAACCTGAAAATCAAAAACCATGTCGTTTTTAAGATCAACTGACCCATCATATTCTAAGGCCAGATTATCATCTTCAACTGTCACTACACCTTTGAATAGGTTGTTTGAGAATTTACCATTACGAATGATGATCCCATGGTAGTTATATCCATAGATTTCAGCCTGCGAAAGGCCGCCTTCAAAAACTAGACTCAAGTCATCTTCTTCAAACCCTCTACCATTCACAGTTAACTTTCCGCTCACCGGACCGAGAATATCATTCTTTGTAATAATACCTAAATCAAGATTTTCAACGATAACGTCATCACCCACCAATTCTGGCTTGCCTCCTTCATAGGCATACAATGAATCAACTTCGTCATATGTGAATTTCAGACCATACTGAGAATGTACATTTCCAATGCCAGTGTAAAGGTCACCATCAACAACAAAATCGTTAATGTATCCGAAAAAAGATCCATCTTCTAAGCGAACAATGTTCGCAGCTTGAAATTGATTCAGGTTTTGATCTAATATCTCTTTTAATTTATCATTGAGCAAAGGATCGAGGTTTAATTTTCTTACATCAGCAATGGAAGTTTGAAAAAGATTAATCTTTTGTTCAAAGAGCGCCTCATCAATATTTTTGAGATGCGGAATTTCAAAATCTCCTCTAATTCTTGTTGTGTCAAGCATTGAAATATCTACATTACTCAGTTGCATTCCATAAACCGCCTTAGAAACTTCAATGTTATGAATGTCAGCATGGTCGGTCATACCCCAAAGATTTGGCACAAAATGAGCAAGTTCTTCGAAGTAAAGTTTAGAATCTGAAATCTGAGCATTAAACTTCACATCTTCTACAAAGTTCTTCCAATCTGCTTTTCCGTTAGGCGTATGCAGTTCAAAGTAAGGGGCATGCAAGTACGATTTATACAATCCCAACTTCATGTTTTTCAAGCCTAACAGAGTTGAATCATAATGCACACGAGAAGTAAGATGCATCAACCTGAGGCCAGACTTATCTTCAAAGCGAAGGCCCTCTAAATTAATATCCAATGCTCCTTGCTCCATTTGAAAGTCAGAGAATTTGCCATGCAAATGATTTACATCAATGTGAGCAAAGTCTAAGCCTTCTTCTTTAGGCGCTTTATTAAAGTCATCATAAATAAAATGTATGTCGTTAACGGAGATTTCTTGAACCCCAATTTTGAACTTTGACTGGCTTGTGTCGGGTTCTTCTTTCTTGAAGTAATCGATTATATGCTGAAAACTGAGTGATGTATCTCCCTCATATTTCCTAATGTGAACATGTCCGTTATTCAATTCAAGATTGCTAACCTCAACAAATCCTTCTGAAATGCTCCAATCAGCAATGTTTGCGGTTATTGATTCAGTGAATAAAAAGGTGTCTTTTTGAATATCTTCAAGGTAAATCCCTTCCAATTCAGCCTTGTCAAAAAATCTAAAATCAACTTTATCAATTCTAACCTCTGTTCCTAATTGGTTGGTGAGATAAGCCGAAGCTTGTTGAGCCGCCCAAGTTTGAAACCAGGAAGTTCTGATGGCAAAGGCGACAAAAATTACGGCAACAATAGCAATCTCGAATAACAGATGTAATCCTCTGCTAAATCCTCTAAGTATTTTACCTAATTTTGCGATTGCGCTTATTTTTGTATAAAAGTAATAAAATTGACTGCCAAAGACACCATAATTTTAGGAATAGAATCGTCTTGCGACGATACTTCAGCTGCCGTATTAAAAAACGGCAAAATCTTATCAAATATTGTTGCAGGACAAAAGGTTCATGAAAACTACGGAGGCGTAGTTCCAGAGCTAGCTTCAAGGGCACATCAACAGAACATAATACCTGTTGTTGACCAAGCCATTAAAGAAGCTGGTATTTCAAAAGAAGATTTAGATGGAATTGCCTTCACAAGAGGACCTGGATTGTTAGGTTCTTTGTTAGTAGGCGTAAGTTTCGCGAAGAGCTTTGGAATGGCATTAGACATCCCGCTAATTGAGGTTAATCATATGCAGGGGCATGTTTTGGCGCACTTTATTGATGATGAAAGTCAAAAGAAGCCTTCATTCCCTTTCATTTGTCTCACTGTTTCAGGAGGTCACACTCAAATAGTCTTGATTAAAAGTCATTTTGATATGGAGATTATTGGTCAAACCATTGATGACGCAGCAGGAGAAGCATTTGATAAGGCAGCCAAACTATTGAGTTTACCTTATCCGGGAGGACCGTTGGTTGATAGGCATGCTAAAGATGGGGACCCAAAAAAGTATCCTTTTCCAATTTCAAACGTGCCTGATTTTAACTTTAGCTTTAGTGGGCTCAAAACTTCTCTTCTTTATTTTTTGAAAAAAGAACTGGCCAATGATGATAAATTTATTGAAAATAATTTGGCAGATATTTGTGCATCTTACCAACACACCATTATTAAATCTTTGTTTAAAAAGCTAATTAAAGCTTGTAAAAAGCACGGAATCAGTGATGTTGCCATAGCTGGTGGAGTATCAGCAAATTCACTTTTACGTTCTGAATTAGAACGAATTGGTAGACAAGAAAAATGGAATACCTACATTCCAAAATTTGAATTTTGTACTGATAATGCAGCCATGATAGCAATAGCGGGCCACTTCAAATTTGAAAATTCTGACTTCGTTGGGCAAGATATCGTTCCAAACGCGAGATTAAAGTTTTAGGCAGCTTTTTGAAAACTTTTCTCGTCTTTAAGATGATGAAAAAAATCTTTCTTATTCTGCTATTAACTCCCTTTTTGTTTTTCGCTTGTCAAAAAAATGAATACAATTCATACATAGGTACTTATGAGTGCGAGGTTATCTATCACTGGGATAGCAGTGGTGTTAGCATTGACACTACCTACAATGAAATGGCTGAAATCATTGAGAAAGATGAAAAAAACATGCAATTCAGAGATCTACCCATTCCTTATAAGTACATCTCAAAAGAAGGCTACTTTGCTGATGACAATTTTATACCGGGCTACATTTGGGGCAGACAAATTACTCTAAGAAATGACAGTCTGCTATATCTGCATCACGAAGCTGGAGCTGACCATAGCTGGTCACTTAGATACAAAGGGAAAAAACTTTAAGCTTCGGCAGTTTTTAAATTGAATTTTTCTTCGGCCATTTCGGCAATGTATTCACCAATAGCTAAAGAGGCAGTTGCTGCCGGAGAAGGCGCATTCAAAACATGAATTGAATCATCAGTATGCTCAATTCTAAAATCGTCACGCGTATCTCCGTCTGCACCTAATAAAAGTGCTCTTACTCCTGCTCTACCCGGCTTAATATCATCCATGGTTAGTGAAGGAACCATTGTTTGAAGCGTTTTCAAAAACAACTTCTTTGAAAAGGCTCTTCTGTATTCATTTATTCCAAACTTCATGTTACCAAAAAAGAGTTTCCAAGTTCCGGCATACGACAATGCGTTCGCCGTGTCTTTAAAGTTAAAAGCTGTTTTTGTATAGCCTTCTCTTTTGAAAGTAAATACGGCATTAGGTCCGCACTCAGTCTCTCCGTTTGTCATTCTTGTAAAGTGAACTCCTAAGAATGGAAAATCAGGATTTGGAACTGGGTAAATCAAATTCTTTACTTTATGCTTTGCTTGCTCAGTAAGTTCATAGTAATCACCTCTAAAGCCAACCACCTTCTCTTTTAATTTTACACCATCTTTCTTAGCCATTCTATCAGCTTGAAGACCAGCGCAAAATATCATTTTCTTCGTTTTGATAATTTGCTTATCGGTTACAACATGGTGACATCCATCTCCATTTTCAATTCCAATAACGGCCTCTCCCAAAATGGTTTTAGAATTAGAACTTGATCCTATAGCAACTTCTGCCATTTTTTTTGTTGCACCTACGAAATCAATTATTCCCGTACAAGGCACCCAAATTCCGCCAATGCTTTCTACAAAAGGTTCGTGTTCTTTTACTTGTTCACCAGATATTTTTTCGATTCCCTCCGTATTGTTAGCCAATCCATTTTCAAAGATCTTATCCATAAATGGTAATTCAGATTCTTTGGTGGCAACAACTACCTTACCGCAAACATCATGATCAACATTATGTTCTTTGGCAAAGGCAACTAATTCATGTCTTCCTTGAACACAGTTTTTTGCTTTAAGCGAACCTGGTTTATAGTAAAGACCTGAATGAATTACACCAGAGTTGTGGCCGGTTTGATGAGCTGCCAATTCCTTTTCTTTTTCAATCAATGCGATTTTTAGATCAGGGTTTCTTTTTTGCAATTTGTACAAAGTAGCGGCACCAACGATACCTCCTCCAATAATTGCTACGTCAAAAATTTCTGAATTTTCCAATTTGCTTACATTTGGGTACAAAATTAATGAAAGCTGAAGTTTGAACCCTCAAAGAGAGAAAAAAATACCACACCCATATTTTGAAAACTTAGATGCTCTTAGATTTTTAGCGGCTTTTTCAGTTTTTTTATTCCACTATTCGGCCGATATGAAAGCTGTTTATCCGATTCTTGAAACGAAATGGATATCAAAATTTTTATTATCAGTTGCTGAAAAAGGAGCATTAGGAGTAAATTTCTTCTTTGTTTTATCTGGTTTTTTGATCACCTATCTGATTTTGAATGAGGTTAAAAGCACAGGCCAATTTTCTTTACGTAAGTTTTTAATTAGAAGAACGCTAAGAATTTGGCCACTCTACTTCATTATTGTTCTCATTGGTTTTGTGATCTTCCCAGCTATCTTTTCAGATTACGAAACTGTTCACAACCCCTGGATATACATAGCCTTTTTAGCCAATTTTGATGAGATAAGTGTCGGGCTCAATGACTCTATAAACTTCTTAACCAGCCCTTGGTCAGTGGCCGTTGAGGAGCAGTTTTACCTTTTTTGGGGACTACTCATGTTCACGCTTTACAGATTGAAGATGCTCAAATTGCCAATCGTTATTGCTATACTTTATCTTCTTACCTTCATTTTCAGATGGCAATATTGGAACTATGAACGTGACATCTATTATCACACTTTTGCAGTTTCTCAAGATATCTTAACGGGATCATTCATTGCGTGGTCATTGTTTGAAGGCAAAAAGTGGCTCGATAAGATTCGAGATTTGAAAGTATTTTGGGTAATACTTATTTACGCAGCAGGTTTCTTACTTTGTATTACCAAGAACAAAGTATTTGCTGATGAAATGGTCATTTTTGAACGGTTCTTTCTTTCGCTCTTTTTTGGATTCATAATACTTGATCAAATTAGAGGAAAGCACTCCATCTACAAGATGGGCAAAATCAAGATTTTCAATTATTTAGGCAAGATTTCTTATGGGTTGTACATGTATCATCTAGTGATCTTCTATGTTATTTTTAGATGGATGACTTCTTGGAATGAGCACGGCTATTGGTTGGCAGGACTCTATTTTGTAATGTGTTTGGTTCTAACAATCGCGGTATCTTCACTGAGTTATTATCTCATTGAAAAGCCTTTATTGAAGATGAAACCGAAATAATTGAGCCTAAAACTCTCTTAACTCAATTTGCAAATCGTCAATATAGAACTGGGCTTTGTTTAGCTTGTGCAAGTGTATACTCACAGATCTCAACTCATTATTTTTCGTGCCGTTTGCAAGCCAATGAGAAAATTCAAACTCTTGCCAATCATCTTTAGTTGTAGTTCTTAAAAAACCTTTGTCATTGCTCAAGTGGATTGGGGCAATGATGTCGTTTTCACCTTCTTTTGTTTCAGTCACATATAAGACAGGGAGATCTCCATCACTTGATTTGATTTTAAAAGTCATCTTAAGACGTACCCTTTCATTTGAAGAAAATAGTTCTTCTCTTATAATTGGTAAATAGGCCTCAGTGCCATTAGAAGCGGATGTTGAATCTGAAAAAGCTTCTTTTTGATTCATTGAATTTTGATAAACAGCTGAAGCATGATTGCCAGTATAAGGTTGGTCCATTCCATCATCTATAAAAAATAAATATGAAAGCTCTGTCCATTGCTTTAACACTTCATTTGGCACGAGCCTATTCTCATAACAGCTGATTTTAGAAAGCGCCTTGTACGACTTCAACAATTCTCTTAATTCATCCTTCTCATTTTCTTCAATGCTCGATTTCAACAACTCCATTTTTTCATTCAACTCGTATATCTTCTCACCAACTATGAAACGGCCTTCATGATAAAAATTCTCTAGTCTCTTATCGGCATACATTAAAGCAAACGAAGAGTGAGATTCATCCAACAAATTATTGGATTGAGAAATCGAAAAATCAGGTAGATTAAGATTAAAATTATCCCTTAGTAAGGCCTGTAAAGCAGAAGGAATGTCTTTTTGACAAAGAACATTGCTAAACTTTTGGGGCTCTTTGAGTAAGGGAGAATATATCATGAGTGGAACATGATACTTTTCAATTCTTGAATTGTCACTTAAGAACTTGGTTCCATGATCACCGACAATAATAAATATGGTGTTCTCAAAGTCTGAACGCTTTTTATAATTTTCTATGCATTGAGCTATTGAATAGTCCATATACATTAAGGCGGCAATAGTTCCTACTTCATCTAACAGGTCATCTTTTACTTCATTGTCAGATTTCTCAATTGCAGTTTTTGCTGTACTCAAAAAGCTTTCTTGATTCTGATAGGCATATGGCTCATGAAAAGAAGTTGTCAAATAAAGATTAAAAAATGATTGTGTATCTGAATACATCATTTCCATTGATTCTTTAAATACATGAAGATCTTCTGCTCCCCAATTAAAGTCTCTTTTATCCCCTTCTTTAAATTCAACTTCACCCATCACTTCGTTTCTCTTGAAACTTCTCTCTCCGTAGATTTTATCGAATTTTTGGAACATCAAATACTCATCCATAAAGTCATATTCGGCTCTAGCTCCACAAAAGAAATTGGTTTGATAGTTTCCGTTTTCTTTCAACAACATTGGTAACGATAAATGATCTGGGTAAGATGAACGTAGATTCAAAAACCCCTGATCTCCTTCTGGTATACCAGCAATGATATTTGGAAGTGCACCAAATGTTCTTTCTGCATTTGCCAAACAATTCTCAAAGTATAAGGAGTGGTTCTGAAGAGAATCTAAGCAAGGTGTAAAACTCCCTAATCTTGCATTCGGACCCGAAAATACTTTACCTAACGATTCTGCAATAATCACTACAACATTGGGTGCCGTATCTGATTTTACAAAGTATCCTCCTAAATGATTTACAGATTTTTCAGGATTAAAAAATGGATATTCAAAGTATTCTTCTTTCTCTATTTCCTGTATTTCATAATAACGCTCTAAGGTCTCTGACAACTCTCCGTCTGTGAGTTCAACGGAAGTCACGTCAAAATTAAAGTAGCTTTTTATAAATAATTGTGCCTTGTTCGCCTTGATGTCATATTCTAAATCTGAATCGAAATCGCCTTCTTGAATTGGCCAAAAAATATTTATGAACGAGCCGCATACAATTAATGATGCGGCTATAAATTCAATCAGTTTCTTTTCTTGCATCTTCTTAGACAAAGCAAGGATCAAATGCATTGCGTAAAACACTGGAACAATCAAAATAAAGTAATACCATGAAAAGCCATAAAGGGTCAAAAGATCATCTACTTGAGAACCACTCATTCCGTATAGATGCTCAGCTCTCAGGGCTGTACTTGAAACCGAAAAATAGATCACAAGTAATAACTGAAAGACTAAACCAACCGAGAGCCACAGAGCTAGAATTAAATCTGCCAGTTTTTTGAAATAACGAACTGTAAAAATGTAAATCGGTGAAATGAATATTAACCATGTACCAGCCGATATAACATCTTGCCATAATCCAATTGAATTCCACTTAAAGCCCAAAGAAGATTGAGGACCAATCAGATACTCGGTAAGTCTCATTAAAGCAATTAAACCTAAAAAGAGTAGCCCCTTCAAAAAGAAAGATCCCATGTTCGATTTAAACTCTTTGTCTGCCGGCTTCATTAATCTCAAAAATAACTTAATTCTTATCTTTAGAATCAACAATCGAATTAAACTTAAACTAAATGATCACCAAGCACGGAATATGTCAAGTATCAATCGCACCAGTGAGAGCTTCTGCTTCGGATGAATCAGAAATTGTCACACAACTTCTATTTGGAGATTATGTAGAAGTAATTGAAAGCGGACAACCTTGGATTAAAATCTACTTTCCGGCGGATGATTATGAGGGATGGATGGATTTTAAACAACTACTGTATATATCTGAAGAAGAATACTTAAGAGATACTAAAAAAACTCATCCCGTATTGACAGTAGGCAGTCTTCAAATTAATGGACCTATTGGAGCTCAGCACATTATTTTTGGATCAAATTTGCCCAACCTAAATGAAAGCAAAATAAAGATGGGTGGAATTGATTACGAGATTGATCCGATAAACAATTACAGGGCATCAATGGTTGAGACTTCAATGCTTTTTCTCAATACACCCTACTTATGGGGCGGAAAAGGAATTTTCGGTATTGATTGTTCAGGATTGACTCAAATAGTGGCAAAAATTCATGGTTTCAATCTACCCAGAGACGCCTCAAAACAAGTTCACACAGGACAATCTGTTGATTTCAAAGATGTTCAACTTGGAGATTTCATGTATTTCATCAATTCAAAAAACATTGTTCACCACGTTGGCATTGTTACTGGTCCGAATAAAATAATTCACGCATCTGGACATGTTAGAATTGACAAATTTGATGAAAAAGGTATTTGGCGAGAAGACCTAAATAAGTACACCCATAACTACCATTCAACCAAAAGATTGTGAATCAGACTCAAATCAGACTCAACCGCTATTCTAGAGGATTTCACATCATTACAAATGATATCCTAGATCAATTGGGAGAATTACCTGAAATAGGATTGCTCCATCTATTTATTAAACATACTTCTGCGGGCATTTGCATCAATGAAAATGCTGATCCTACCGTACTCTCTGACTTAAATCAATGGTTTAATGAAAACGTTAAGGAGAATGAGCCATATTTTCAACACACTTATGAAGGCCCAGATGACATGCCTGCACACATCAAATCAATCATTACCGGATGCGACATCACTATTCCGATAAGAAACCATCAGTTAGCACTTGGAACTTGGCAAGGAATTTATTTGGGAGAATTTCGAAATTCAGCTTCAGGGCGAGAACTCATTGCCACGGTCATTTCTGATAATTAACGAAAAACTATTGAACTAGTACGTTTAGAAATTGACATTTAGCCATTAATAATTTCAAATTGACGAAAGAAACCCTTAGTTTAGAGGCTTTCTAATTGAAAATAGATTTATGAAACGATTAATATCGTTAAGTATATTGCTCATTTTAACAATGATCACGCCTGCCCTCGCTCAGCAATCTGCTTCTAAACTTATATCTCAAGGAGATAAGTTAAAAGAGGCAAGCAACTTTCCGCCATCATTGAAGGCTTATAAATCAGCCTTAGCTCTTGAACCAAAAAATGAAAAGGCTCTTTCTCAAGTCGTTGATATTTATTTATACAAATATGAGATATATGATTCTGCCGAAGTTTATATTGATAGGCAATTAAAGAATCAGAGTAAGGACACGAATTATCAAGTTTATTTAGATCACGCAAACTGCCTTCGTCTTCAAGAGAAGCATACAAATGCTATTGAAACCTACAATTTTTTCCTAAAGCATGGTTTAAAAAAGATTAGAAAAGGTTCAGGAATAATAGAGCAAGTGAAGAACAATATTATATCCTCACAAAACGCCTTAAACAACCAAGAACTCATTTATGAACCGCTTGAAGTAGAGAACATGGATTTCTTCATCAACTCAGTTGACGCCGAATACACCCCAGTCTTTATTGAAGCTGAAAACTTGTTGCTTTATAACGCTCGATATAAAGACTACGCCAACGAACACATGGATGCTGATAATCAGTACTTCGAAAACATCTATTACTTCGACATTGAAGAATCTGTAGCTTCTACTTACAACCCTGGAATTGAACAGACCACTCACCAATGTGTTGTTGGGAAGGTTTGGAGCAGTGATTCAATCCTGGTATTCTATCAAAATAAAGTTTGGGTATCATCAATTGCAGATGATCGATTAAATAAGCTTGAACCTTTACCTGAAGAATTTGGTTCGTACTACTTTCAACCACATGGAGTGTTCTCTAAACAACAAGACAGATTCTTATTCTCAGCTAGAGGTGAATATGGTAATCTAGATATCTTTGAGTCTATTAAGACTAATGGTGTATGGTCGGCACCTAAATCAATTAGTGTTCGTATTAATTCAACATTTGATGAAGACGCACCATTCTTATCTGCAAATGGTAAAAAATTGTATTTCTCATCAAAAGGACATAATTCTTCAGGAGGTTATGACTTTTTTGTATCAGAGCTAAAAGAAGGGGAATGGTCAACACCTATGAATATGGGTTACCCAATGAATTCAGCAGGAGACGATATTTATATTACTTGGAATGAAGATGAAAAAAGCGGATACTTCTCTTCAAACAGAACTGGAGGATTTGGCGGAATGGATATCTATACTTTCGGTACGGTAATGAAAACTGTTAGAGGTCAAGTCACTGATAAAAAAGGTAATCCAGTTGCAGACGCCGCAATTAAATTGGTTGATTTTGAATTAGGCGAAATTGAAACGGTTTATTCAGATGCAAATGGTGACTATTCATTTTTGGCAGAACCAGAGCGTAAATTTGAGCTAAAAGGAAGCAAAGATGGATACTTTAATGACGCGAATTCGCTTGACACCTATAGCGAAGAGGACATCATTATTTCAAATTTATCCCTTGAAAAAGATCCCGGAATTTCATTGTTTGTAGAAGTCAAAGATTCTGAAACTGGAACATTGTTGGATAGCGTAATGGTTACTATCCAAGATAATATGATTGATCAACTTGACTCTGTGATGACAGATGAAACGGGAACTTTTATAAAACCTCTTGCTGATAAGAAATTACAGGATAGAGGAAGCTACAACATTAAGTTAGAGAAAAAAGGGTACCTAGTTATTTCAGAAACATACAATGTGTTATTTGACCGTGAAGGTCAATACAATGTTTTAGAGGATTTACAGATTAAGCTAGAAAAAATTGAAATTGGCTTAGACCTCACCAAAGTAATTGATATTAAACCAATCTACTTTGATTTAGGCAAGTACAAAATTAGACCAGATGCTGCTACAGAGCTAGACAAAATCGTAACTGTCATGAATGACAACCCTGATATGGTTATTGAGTTAGGTTCGCACACAGATGCAAGAGGAAGCTCAAAATCTAATCAAGCCTTATCAGACAAGAGAGCAAAGGCATCTGCTGAATACATTAGAACTAGAATCACAAAACCTGAACGTATTTCTGGAAAAGGGTATGGAGAAGAAAAACTTGTTAATGGATGTGCAGACGGCGTTCAATGTACTGAAGATCAACATCAAGAAAACAGAAGAACTGAATTTATCATTCTTGAAATGTAATTCTCGTTTTCAGTTTGTAAATTTGATAGCACAAAATTCTAAGCATTGACAAAAATCAAACCCTTTAAGGCTATTAGGCCAAGTCGTGACAAAGCCTATTTAGTTGCTACCAGGCCTTATTACGCTTACAAAAAACACGTCTTAAAAGCCAAGCTAGAAAGTAATCCTTACACATACCTTCATGTAATTAACCCTGAGTTTCACGAAGATGATAGCACAGAACCAAATACAATTGAAAGGTATTTAAAATCAAGAGAGAAATTTGATGAATTTATTGAAGAAGGGGTTTTCATAAAAGACTCAACTGACTCATTGTATTTATATCGTCAAACTAAAAACGGACATGCTTTTTTAGGATTGATTGGAGGAGCCTCGGTAGATCAATACAACTCTGGGCACATTAAGAAGCACGAAGCTACTATTACTTCGAGAGAAAAATTCTTCTCAGATTATTTAAGAACAGTTGAATGCAATGCTGAACCAGTATTGCTTTTTCATGAAGAAAAAAACGAACTCACTGAACTCTTAAATGAGTTGGCAAAGGCTCGCCCTGAATACGAGTTTTCAACTACTCAAAAAATCAAGCACGAAGTATGGCTCATTCAAGATCCCGAGCATTTGCAGAAGATCCAAGAAATCTATGCTTCTATTGAAGACGTTTACATAGCTGATGGACACCACAGATGTGCTTCTTCTGCTAGGTATTGTGCTGAAACAAACTTAGACTCTGAAGAAATCAGAAGTCATTTCTTGGCTTATTTTATCTCAGAGACCAATATGGAAATCATGGATTACAACAGGTTAATTCATGACCTGCATGGAATGACCAAAGATGAGTTCGTTCAGCAATTGAAATCCAAATTTAAAGTAACTGAAGTAGAAGATATTTCAACCTTTAAAAGAGAGCAGAACAACATTCTTCTTTACATCACAAAACATTGGTACAACATTGAGATTAGTGAAAACTTAATCGACAAGTCTGATGCAGTGAATAGTTTAGACACTGCCATACTTACCAATAATATTCTCAGTCCCATCTTGAAAATTCAAGATTTAAAAACTGATAATCGAGTATCATTCATCAATGGTGTAAAAGGACTTGAAGGAATTGAGGAGAAAGTAAATCAAGGTTTTGCAATTTGTGGATTTGCTTTGAATCCGGTTTCAGTGAGTCAACTAAAAGCTGTTGCTGACAATAACCAAATCATGCCTCCGAAATCTACTTGGATTGAACCTAAGCTTAGGTCCGGATTAACTATGTACCCTTTGAATAATGATTAAAGAGAATCTCGATTACATAAAATCATCTTTAAAGCCAGAGGTTACTTTAGTAGCGGTTTCAAAAACTAAGCCTATTCATATGCTTGAAGAAGCTTATGAGGCAGGACAAAGAGTTTTTGGTGAAAATAGAGTTCAAGAATTGTGTGAAAAAGAAGCAGTTCTACCAAAGGACATTGAATGGCATATGATTGGACATCTTCAATCAAAGAAAGTCAAACAAATTGCAAGTTTTGTTTCTCTGATCCATGGAGTTGATTCTATCAAGCTTTTAATAGAGATTAACAAACAAGGTATTAAGAACAATCGCCGAATTCCAGTGCTATTACAATTTCACATTGCCGAAGAGACAAGCAAATTTGGATTTGTCATAGATGAAGACTGGGAAGAATTAAAGCGAATAAAAGTAGACGAATTAGAAGGTGTAGAACTCAAGGGAGTGATGGGCATGGCAACTTTTACTTCTGACCAAAGACAGGTGAGAGAAGAATTCAATGTGCTGAAGCAAATTCACACTAAGCTTCAGGCCGAAATGTTTGATAATAGTTTTGATGTAATATCAATGGGAATGAGTGGAGACTATGAAGCCGCTATTTCAGCAGGAAGCACAATGATTAGAGTTGGTTCTTCAATCTTTGGAGCAAGAAACTAGGATTTAAATTCTATTGTAATAACAGCTCCTTCTTCATTCTTGAAATTTGCCTTACCACCAAGTTGTTCAGATAAAATATTTATCAACTCAACTCCTAAGGTCTCTTTATTGCCATTGATATATTCTTCAGGAATACCAGCTCCATTATCTCTAATAACCAATTGATACTCGTTCTCATTCTTTTGATCAAGAGAAATATCTATTTTCCCAATTTTTAGATCATTGAAGGCATATTTAACGGCATTCGTAATGGCTTCATTCAATATTAGCCCTAATGGAACCGCCACTTCAAGGTCAAATGAACAATTCGCATCTTTAACCGAGTATTCAATCATTGCATCCTCTTTAGTGAAAGACTTTATAATAGAATCTACTAACTCTCCAGCATATTGGTCAAAGTCAATTTTCTTAACATCACTTTTACGATAAAGCATTTCATGAACTAAGGACATTGATTGAATCCTTCCCTGCGCATCAGTCAATACTTTTTTCCCACGCTCATCCTCTTCTATTCCGTGTTGCAGGTTTAATAAAGAAGATATAATTTGGAAGTTGTTTTTAACCCTGTGGTGAACCTCTTTAAATAAAATTTTATTTTCATCAATCGACTCTGAGAGTTCAACGTTAGTTCTTTTGTTTCTTCTGTAAGCACTTGAGATAACTAAAATGACAAGTATTAGACAGACAATTGAAACTAAGAAAAGCGTGTAAATCCAAATCTTCTTTTCGCTCTCTCCTTCAATTTGAAGTTCTAACTTTTCTTTTTCTTGAACGTTTCTTAAATTTTGAATCTTGTGATTCAATTGATCCTCTTCTTTCTCGAAAAAATTAATGAATTCATTTACTATTTTTCTATCGTTTTTAACGTCAAGATCTTTCCTGTATTTCAATGTTATTCTGAAATAATCATTTGCCAACTCAAAATCTCCTTTAAGTTGATAAGCATTTGCCAGCTGTTCATACAAATCAGCCTGATCTTTTTTAGGAAAGTCTTTCCTATAGGTTTCTTCTAAATTAGATAACAACTCAATTGCCTTATCAGCATTCTTAAGAGCTAAGTAACAGACAGCACGTTTAAAATTATTTCTATCAATTTCAATTTGTGTGTCTAACACTTCAAACTTCTTATCAGACTCGTCAAGATATCTCAAGCATAATTTATATTTCCCTCTTCCGTAAGCTGCATCAGATAATATCTGAAAGCTATAACCTAGAGTTCCATTTTGACCAAGACTTTTCTTAAGGTCCATACTTGCTATAGCCAAACTCTCAGTAGCGTCATAGTCTCCCAATCCAAAATAAGCTGCTCCCAAATTACCCAACACTACAGATCGAAGCATTTGAGCATCATACGTCTCTATTTTATCTGTAATCTTAAGAACTTTTTTGAAACTACGAATTGAACCACTGAAATCTTCTAAATTCAATAGAACCATTGCAATGCTTGCGTGACAGTATGCTCTATTCATTATCACTTGTTCACGATCAACAGAAACATAAACATCAAAATGCTCATCAATTATTTTGGCTGCTTTTTTAAACTGAACCAATGCTTGAATATTATCTTCTCTATAGAGAAACATATTTCCTTGATTATACTCAGCAAAAAAGAATTCTAATGAATCGGGATATTCTTTTAAAATTTCAAGGGACTGATTTCCATATACAATTGAAGAATCGATTTCACCTTCGTAAAACTCACCTCTCGTTTTCAATTGAAGTGCTTTACCAAAATAATAGTGTGGCCGCATTTCTTTAGCTAATGCTAAACAAGAATCCATGTACAATCTTGAAGAATCAAGATTGGTACTCTGATATTTTACAGTGATGTCATGCAGCCGATTAAACTCCGCAATTTTTTGAGCAGAAGACTCTTGAGAATAGGAGTTGATTCCTATCAAGATGAAAATTGGTATGAAGACAAATTTTAGCAAATGAATCTTTTACAAACTATACGACGATTTCTTAGCAAAGATACGCGAATAGCACCTTTTTTCAATTTATTTTAAAGCAAGAAGCCGTATTGCCTTTTTTTGAAGGTTCTATTACGTACTTTTGGCAAACAATTCAAAAATTCGAAAATTGAAAACAGTTATCATCAAACCAGCCAAAGACAAGTCAATTGTAAGAAAACATCCATGGGTTTTTTCAGGAGCTATTAAAGCGACCGAAAGTAATCCGGTTGAAGGAGATTTGGTAACCGTAATTGCCAACAAAGGCCGCTTTTTAGGAATCGGTCATTACGCCGAAGGTTCAATTGCTGTTAGGATGCTGACCTTTGATGAGAATGAAGAATTAGAAAACATTTATTTGAACCGCATTCAATCAGCCTATGATTTAAGAACTTCATTAGGTCTTACAAATAGTGAAGAAACTAATATTTTCAGATTGGTGCATGCTGAAGGTGACAACCTTCCTGGTTTAATCATTGATCATTATGCAGGAAATTTAGTTGTTCAATGCCACAGTTTAGGGATGTTCAATGATGTTGAAAAAATCAAAGACGCTCTCTTAGCAGTTTTGGGAGACAAAGTGAACAGCATTTACATGAAGAGTGCTGCAACCTTACCTAAAGGAAATTCACTTTATACTGAAGATCAATATTTGCATGGCGAGGCAGAAATGCCTGTAGTTGCTTTAGAATACGGCAACAAATTCAATATTAATTGGATTACTGGTCAAAAGACTGGTTTCTTCATTGACCAAAGAGAGAATAGAGCATTGATCGGTAAATA
This sequence comes from uncultured Flavobacteriales bacterium, assembly GCA_913054135.1. Taxonomy (GTDB): domain Bacteria; phylum Bacteroidota; class Bacteroidia; order Flavobacteriales_D; family Crocinitomicaceae; genus Paracrocinitomix. Next base: position 75,447 of record CAJXJK010000011.1, read on the forward strand.
TTCGAAAGGAAAGAAGATGCTAAACACATTTTGTTATTCTGGCGGATTTTCAATCTACGCGTTAAATCAAGGAGCTGAGGTCGTTCACTCGCTAGATTCTAGTGCAAAGGCTATAGAATTAGTTGATGACAATGTTAAACTTGGCGGATTTGAAGCTTCAAGACATGAATCATTTGTTGAGGATACAATGGACTACATCAAAGATTTAAAAGAAGATTACGATATCATCATTTTGGATCCTCCTGCTTTTGCTAAACATAGAAAAGCAAAACACAATGCCGTTCAAGGATACAAGCGATTAAATGCACATGCCATGAGACAAATTAAACCGGGAGGTTTAATTGTTACATTCAGTTGTTCTCAAGTGGTAGATAAAGTTCTTTTCACAAATACGATAATTGCAGCCGCTATTGCAGCTGAAAGAAAAGTCAGAATCATAGAACAGCTGCACCAACCTGCTGATCACCCAATTAATGCTTATCATCCCGAGGGAGAATATTTAAAAGGACTGGTTGTTCATGTAGAATAAAATGCTGAACCTATCCTATAAAAGTATTCTTGCAATTGCTCTGCCTTTGATGTTCGGAACATTCGTTCAATCATTAATTGGTATCACAGATGGAGCCTTTGTAAGCGAATTGGGAAACACCTCATATAATGCTGTAGGTAACGGCAGTATTATTTATGTTGCTCTTTTCATGTTGGCGAGAGGAATATCAGACGGAACTCAAATCACAATTGCCAAAAAATTCGGAGAGAATAAAGAGAGTGAGATAGGTGAAGTATTATTTAACGCACAGTTTCTCCAACTAATTCTTTCTGGTCTCATATTTCTATCGTTCATCTTTCTTGGGGAGATATTTGTTCATGCCATTTGTGAATCCAAAGACTTAGCATTGGCCATGACCGATTTCCTGCAATATAGAAGTTGGGGGATTTTCTTTGCTGCCCTATATGTTACAATGTCTGCGTTTTACATAGGACTTGGAAAAACTCGAATTATCATAGCTGCTACACTCATTTTAGCACTGGTAAATATCTTTTTAGATTACTCCTTGATATTCGGGAATTTCGGTTTCCCCGAAATGGGAATGGTGGGCGCTCCATTAGCTTCTTCAATATCGGAAGCTGTTGCATTTACCTTCTTGTTTATGTATGCCCTTAAAGCTCCCAAATTCCAGAAATTCAACTACCATCTTAAACTCAAAGTTAAAAAGGCAATTAGAGTTCCTTTGTTTAAACTTTCAGGCCCATTAATGCTCCAAGGCTTTGTTGCCTTATTTACCTGGTTAGTCTTTTTCAGCTTATTAGAACACCATGGTGCTGCTGACTTAGAAGTTGCTCATAATATTCGATACATGTACTTCTTAGCCTTTGTTCCGATTTTTGGCTACGGAGCCGCCACTAAAACATTTGTGTCGAATTTGGTAGGAAGAAACGAACGTCATTTAATTCCTTTGATTCAAAGAAGAATTGCCCTCTTGTCAGGAATATCAATTCTTATCATATTTCATGGTGCCTTTCTGTACCCTGACTACCTAATAGGAATAGTAGAACATAATCCTGATATCACCCTAGAGATATTGCAAAATAGTGCAGATGCATTGCAGTTTGTCTCAGGCTCAATAATTCTTTATGCAATAATGGTGGTGCCTTTCAATTCAATTGCTGCTTTAGGTAAAACCAATCTGACTTTTGGAATTGAGGTGATGGCCATCATCCTCTACTTGATTGCGTGTTATTTCTTTATCGTTAAATGGAACTGGAACATTGTGAATGTTTGGTGGGTTGAATACATCTATTTTGGAACTATTGGTTTCGCCAGCATAGCTTATCTCTATATAAATCGAAAGAAATTAGGTCTTGAGCGCTCCAATTAAGAGCTTGATATTCAAATATTGATATATTTGCCCTGCAAAACTATTTACCATGTCTGACCAAAACGAAGATTTATACCTTGTTCCTTACGACTTTACTCATGTAACTGAAGAGGCATTACAATATGCTTTGAAACTTTCTCACATAGGAGGCGGAAAAGTTCTTTTAGGACATATTGTTAAAAATGAGGATGACGTCTTAACGGCAGAATTAAAACTGGAAAAGGTTTTGAAAAATCTTAAAGATGCTGATCAAGAAAAAGTGTCCTACAAAGTAATGGTCGGAAACATCTTTGAAGATTTAGACAAAATTGGCGACTTAACCGGAGCCTCCGTAATTGTTATGGGGACTCATGGCGTAACTGGTTTTCAAAAACTATTTGGAAGCAATGCGCTCAAAGTAGTTTCTAGTTCTAGCATTCCATTCATTATTACTCAAGAAGATCAGAAAACTGACAAAATTGAGAACATAGTTCTTCCTTTCAGCTATGCGAAAGAAAGTGTACAGGTAACTCAGTTTGCGGCATCATTGGCTGAAAAGTATAACGCGGCTATTCATTTAGTTGGATACAGAGATAAAGATGAATGGCTGTTAAGAGATATGAAAACCAATGAAGTGGTAATGAGAAAACATCTCACCCAACATAATGTTAAGCATGACATTATTAAATTGCCAGGAAAGGAATCATATGAAACTGAATTGATGAACTATGTAAAAGAATCTGGAGCCGATCTTATTGCTGCAGCTTATTTTTCACAAGGAATCAAATCGATTTTTCATTCTTTTTTAGAATCAATGATTACAAACGATCACAAAATTCCGGTTATAACAATCAATGCTCCTGACGTCATGTCTGTATCTGGATCATTCTTAACTGTATAATTACTTATGAATAAGAAAATTGTGTTCATGGGAACGCCCGACTTCGCGGTAGAATCCCTAAAAACAATTTTAGAAAGCGGCACTGAAGTAGCTGCTGTAATCACGGCACCCGATCGACCAGCAGGAAGAGGACAACAATTACGACAATCAGCCGTGAAAGAATTTGCTCTTACAAAAGGTATAAAGGTTCTTCAACCTGAAAAATTAAAAGATCTTGACTTTATTGGCAAGCTTCGCAATATTGATGCAGAGCTATTTGTTGTAGTTGCTTTTAGAATGTTACCAGAAATAGTGTGGGATATGCCTAGAAAAGGTACAATCAACTTACACGGATCTTTACTTCCTAATTACCGAGGTGCTGCACCAATTAACTGGGCGGTAATGAATGGTGAGAAAAAAACAGGAGCGACCACCTTCTTTATTGAAAAAGAAATTGATACTGGTAAGATCATAGATAAAGTTATTATCCCGATTGCTGAAAATGAAACAGCTGGTGAAGTACATGACCGTTTGATGGTAGCAGGTGCAAAACTTCTTTCAAATACAGTTGAACAGATTCTAGAAGGTACGGTTGAAGCTACACCACAATCAGACCTTATTAAAGGAGAGTTGAAAGAGGCTCCAAAGATTTTCAAAGCCGATTGTAAAATTGATTGGACAGATACTACCCAAAATATTCACAATAAGATCAGAGGCCTTTCTCCTTATCCAGCAGCCTGGACACAGATTCAAAAGGATGACAAAGTAAAATCAATCAAGCTATTTGAATGTTTGAAAGAAGTTACTGGTAAAAATGAGAGTGGTAAAATTCAAATTGAGGAAGGAATTAAGTTCGGATGTTCTGATGGTTGGCTTATCATTAACACGCTTCAATTAGAAGGAAAGAAAAGAATGAAAGCAAAAGATTTTCTACAAGGAAATTCAAATAGCTTAATAGACGCGGTATTAGTTTAGCAGATGAAAGCAGTATACCTAACAATTGTAGCCTTATCATTCTCGGCAATTTCTTTTGCCCAGGACATCATCCATACCAAAAGTGAAACGCCTGATAAGGAATATCAAAACATATTGGTTCATACTTTAAGTGATGACGAAAACCAAACTTCGTTCATGATTTGGATTAAGAATGGAGTAAAGCTGCATAAGCACCTTGAACATACCGAAAACATCTATGTTTTAAAGGGAAAAGGTGAAATGACAATCGGTGACGAAAAACTCGTCATTAAAAAAGGTGATTATTTCAGCATCAAAAAAAACACTCCACATGCTTTAAAAGTACTTTCGTCAAGTCCAATGAAGGTTATATCGATACAATCTCCAAAGTTTATTGGCAAGGACAGAATATTCATAAATGAGGAATAACCGCTAAAAACCTAGTAAAATCGCGGATTTCAGCCATGGTTATCAACATTTTGCCGAATTTATTAACAAAATGACCCCATTTTGCCCCGTATCCCTTGCGTGGTATGGATATTCAGATATATTTGTCGTGTTATTAAAAAATTGTTTAACCAAAAATTAAAATTGATTATGAACAAATCAGAATTAGTAGATGCAATTGCATCAAAGTCAGGATTATCTAAAGCAGATTCAAAAAGAGCTTTAGAAGGATTTATCGCTTCAACAGAAGGAGCACTTAAAAAAGGAGACAAAATCTCTTTAGTTGGATTTGGATCTTTTTCTATCTCTAACAGAGCTGCTAGAACAGGAAGAAACCCACAAACTGGGAAAGAAATCAAAATTGCTGCTAAAAAAGTAGTTAAGTTCAAAGCAGGTGCTGATTTATCTAAAAAAGTAAACTAAGAAACTTAGTTATAATTTTAAACCCTGTCTTGGTTCATCCGAGACAGGGTTTTTTATTTTCTATACATTCGTAATATGAATAAAGAAGATTGGATGTTATCTCAATTCTATGAGCACATCTCTGAAAACAAAAAAGAATTATTTGAATCTATTGTACTAGATAGAACTAGACATGTGACTGTGGTTTTAGAAAATCTATTTCAACCCCACAATGCAGCTGCTGTTGTTAGGTCGTGTGATTGTTTCGGAATTCAAGATCTTCACGTTATTGAAAATGAAAACATTTATGAGCCTAATAAAGAAATTGATATGGGCTCTTCAAAATGGGTGGATACCATTAAGTATAACTCAGAGGAAGAAAATACAGCAGCAGCAATTGAAGATTTAAAATCAAAAGGATATCAGATTATTGCCACTACTCCTCATACAAATGATTGTAGCATTGAAGAATTAGATCTTTCAAAACCAACAGCATTGCTATTTGGAACTGAGTCAACAGGCTTAACTAAAACCGCTCTTGATAATTCAGATGGATACGTTAGGTTACCAATGTATGGATTTACAGAAAGCTATAATATTTCGGTATCAGTTGCACTAGCTTTGTTCAGTGTTACGCAAAGGTTGAGAGAAGATGAATCTATCAATTGGCAAATGTCTAAAGAAGAGCAAACGGCATTAAAGCTAGAATGGGCTAAAAAGGTGGTAAAAAGAAGTGACCTTGTAGAGAAAATACTGAACGAGCGCTTTGATCAATAGGCAGTATTCTAACTATATTGTAAATAAACTAAAGAATGAAATGTAAGAATTGCCAGGTCTCCATTGAAGAATCAGCCAATTTTTGCCCAGCTTGTGGAGCCAAGAATGTTCGCTCTCGAATTACACTCAAATCAATTGTCTCAGAGTTCGCCGATCGTGTATTAGGGTGGGACAATAAATATTTTGTAACAATCAAAGATATGATTGTGCGTCCTAAACTTATGTTTGACGGTTATATTGGAGGCGTTAGAAAAAAGTATGTCAACCCAATTACGTTCTTCGCTTTAGGAATGACCATTTCTATCATCATCTTTAATTTCTTTCATAATGAATACCTTGAACTGTCTTCAAGTGCAGGACCGGTATCCGTTACCAACACGCCAACAATGCCTGATGATTACATGATTGACATGGATCTCACTTTAGAAAAACGACAAGAATTATTTCATAATGAAAATCAAACCATAGAGTATATGGTTAAGGTGCAAGAAACCATCTTGAAATATTTTCAAATTTACTCGTTCTTGTTGCTTCCACTCTACGCCTTTTTCTCATTTCTGGTGTACCGAAAAAAGTATAATTACGGAGAGCATCTCGTGATAAATGCCTATTTGCAAGGCCTAATGTTTATTGTCACTCCCCTATTCTTCATAGGCTCCCTTTACATATGGGCAGACCTATATACGATATCCTTTATTTTGGTGTTTTTAATTTATATGTATGTGTTCACGAAATTATTCGAACATACATTTTTAAAATCTATCCTCTATCTTTTGAAGTTCATTGGAATAGGACTCGCCTTCATGATAATCCTGGTTTTACTTGGATTTCTTATTGGAATGATGATAACATCTTAACGATTTTTCAATCGAACCATAGCTTCACTAAATTCTTTTCGAATCTGTTGTGATGCTTTGTGCTTACCATTTTCTACAACAAGCTTTCCCTTTGAGATGGTGTGAGATTGCATACTAGCATCTGAACTATAAAGAATTGTATTCGCTAAGTTTTCTAATGAACAATTTTCAAGAAGTGGATGCTCTTGTGAAATTACAGCTACATCTAAATATTCACCAACTTTGAAATAGGTATCATTAAAATTATTCATTGCTTTTCGTCCTGCAGATGTCGCCTGTTGAATCGCATATAACGCACTGTTACCTTCAGTTACCGAATAATATATATTTCTTTTATGTGAAATCAATCTTTGACCGTAATCTAAAATCCTAAGCTCCTCAAGAGGGTTTAATCCTACATGTGAATCTGTACCAATACTCCATGCACCATTTTGATCTTGGTATTTTTTTAGTGGAAACAAACCGTCTCCTAAATTCCCCTCAGTTGATGGACATAACACCACATTAGCTCCTGAATTTGCAAGCCTTTCGGTTTCAGAATCAGTTAAATGTGTAGCATGAACTAGGTGAAACCTATCATTCATTTCTATATTATCTAACATCCATTCTACAGGTCTTTTACCGAGATAAGCCATTGAATCTTCAATCTCTTTTAATTGCTCAGAAACATGAATATGAAAAGGGACATCTGGCAAATGATTCTTAGCCAATTCAGCAATCACTTTTGGTTCAACACCTCTCATAGAATGAATACCAACTGCTATGTTAGCATGCTCATAAGAGTCACAGCTGTTTTTTGAAGCTTCAAATAATTTTAAATATTCATCTAAATCAGGAGAAACGAAACGTTTTTGGCCATCTGTCGGCTCCTTACCAAAGCCGCCCTTTTGATAGAAAATAGGGATTAATGTTATTCCAATACCCACCGACTTTGCTGCAGAAATCAAACGCATTCCCATCTCACTTAAATTCGGATATTGATCTCCGTTCTTATCGTGATGAACGTAATGAAACTCAGCTACATCAGTATACCCATGTCTCAGCATCTCAGAGTATAACATCTTAGCAATCGCTTCAAGATCATCAGGAGAAATACTCAGGGCCAGAGAATACATTGCATCTCTCCAAGACCAAAAATCATCAGGTGTTTCTGAAGTGGAATGTTTTTCAGCTAATCCGGCCATAGCGTATTGAAACGCATGTGAGTGTGCATTTTGACATCCAGGCAAACCGAAATCTAATTCGATTCCTTCTAGACTAGAATTTTCATCAATATCAGTAATGAGTCCATCAGTATTCGTTCGAATTCTGACATTCTCTTTCCATCCTGAATTAGTTAAAAGTGCTTTGAAATGATAAGTCTCCATAGATTTCCTTGAAGACGCTAAAATAGAATTTCTATTCGATAATCTGCTTATAAACTGCCGAAGTAAATACCGGCACCATCAAAGTAATAGATCTCATACTTGGCGACATTGACATCCAATCTCCACCAGAGAAGCTCCATTCTTCAAAATCATCCGTGACAACTGTAGATAATCCAGAAATTAAATCACCTGAATAAGCCCATGTGTTCCAGTTTGATGTGAACATGGTAATTGTTTTTCCTTCTCCAACAATAGTCCAAGAACCATAATTCCCAGCTGTAGTTTGAGTCACTGCGATATTTAAGTTGTCAACTTTGAAGGAAGTAAAATCATTTGCAGACATTGTAGAGATTTGACCATCTTGTCCTAACATTGAAAAGTTCCAATGATTCCAATCATCAGCAGTGATGGTAGAAAATGAGTTTGGCCCAATGTTCCAACTATTCATATTTCCAGAACCATTTGTCTTGACTTTGGCTGCCATGAATAATTCGTGACCTGTTTGAGCGGTTGATGAAATACCAACTAAACAACACATTAACAATGCGAAAAATGAAATCTTCATGTCAATTTTTTTATTTAAATATAGTGAATCTGCAGTAAAGACGTACTGAAAAGCGAAAGGGTTCCCTTTTTAAGCTTTTGATATCTTTGTTTTATGAAGATTAGCGAAATCACGAACTATCTTGAGACCCTTGCCCCATTATCAAGTCAAGAAGGATATGATAATTCAGGTCTTATCGTAGGAGATAAGAATACTCAAATTACCAAGGCTTTAATCAGTCTCGATTGCACAGAAATAATTGTTGAAGAAGCAATAGCTAAAGGCTGCAATCTTATCATTTCTCATCATCCCATTGTTTTCAAAGGCTTGAAATCATTCACCGGCAAAGATTATGTTGAGCGTACAGTAATTAAAGCGATAAAGAATGATATCGCAATTTATGCTATTCATACCAACCTTGATAATTTCAAAAACGGCGTTAACAAGAAGATTGGAGACCTTCTTGGCATAAAAAACACAGAGATTTTATCGCCATCCTCTGACACCTTAATCAAGCTAATAAGTTATGTTCCTGCTTTAAATACAGAACAAGTTAAAACAGCAATTTTCGAAGCAGGCGCAGGAGAAATTGGGAATTATTCTGAATGTTCATTCAGTTCAGATGGAACCGGAACCTTCAAGGGAAATGAGAATTCTAATCCTCAAGTTGGCAGTAAAGGCATTCGTGAATCTGTGAATGAAAAAAGAATTGAAGTTCTTGTATCTTCTCACAAAATGCATTCAGTTGTTAGTGCTTTGAAAAATGCGCACCCTTATGAAGAAGTTGCCTATGATTTGTTGCCGATTCTAAATATGAATCCATCCGAAGGAGCGGGCATGATTGGCGAACTTGAAGTTGGAATGGATGCCAGTCAGTTTTTAACGCAGTTAAAGGAGAAATTTAATTGCGGAATCATTAGACATACTGAACTGATTAATAGACCGATAAAAAGAGTTGCTTGGTGTGGAGGTTCTGGAAGTTTTTTATTGAAAAAGGCAAAGTCCCAAAAGGCCGACATTTTTATTACGGGAGACTTCAAGTATCATGAATTTTTTGATGCTGAGAATCAAATTGTTATAGCAGATATTGGACATTTTGAAAGTGAACAGTTCACAATTGAATTAATTGCCGACTTAATCTCACAAAAATTCCCTACATTTGCACCCTGCTTAACAGAAAATAATACCAATCCGGTAAAATACTTTTAAGAAAATGGCGAAAAAGAAAGCTGCTGAAAATACAATCGAAGAAAAGCTAAACGGCTTATACAAACTTCAACAAATTGATTCTAAGATAGATAAGATCAGAACTATTAGAGGTGAATTACCTTTAGAAGTTCAAGATTTGGAAGATGAGATTGAAGGATTAACAACTCGTTTAGACAAATTGAAAGAAGAGAATGCTGATTTAGAGCAATTGGTTTCTGATCGTAAGAACATGATCAAAGAATCTAAAGCGGCAATCAAGAAATATACTGAGCAACAAAAGAACGTTAGAAATAACAGAGAGTTTGATTCTATCTCTAAGGAGATTGAATTCCAAGAATTAGAAATGGAATTGTCTGAAAAGAAGATCAACGAAGCTAAAGCCAACATTGAGCATAAAGCTGAAGTTCTTGATGCTGCAAAAGAAAAACTTGACGAGAGACAAAAAGATCTTGACATCAAGAGAAATGAATTGAAAGAGATTTCTGCTGAAACTGAAAAGGATGAAGAGAAATTAATGAAAGATTCTGACAAGGCTAAGAAAGCTATTGAAGATAGATTAGTTGTTGCTTATGAAAGATTAAGAAACAATTCAAGAAACGGACTAGCTGTAGTGTCCATTGAAAGAAGTTCTTGCGGAGGTTGCTTCAACAAAATTCCGCCACAAAGACAAATCGATATTCAAGCAAGAAAGAAATTTATTGTTTGTGAGCACTGTGGAAGAATGTTAGTTGAGCCACCAGAAGGCAAAAAATAATACCCATTTATCAAATTATATTAAAAGCCGATTCTTGAAAGAGTCGGCTTTTTTGTTGCCCAACCATTTTTAAATTGTTTTATCTTTATCGCACTAAATCAAAGAATAGTCTCGTCATGTCGGGACACAAAATTATATTATGGGATTATTAGACGGAAAAGTTGCCATTATTACTGGAGCCTCAAGAGGAATCGGAAAATCTATTGCTGAAACTTTTATCAAAGAAGGCGCAAAGGTGGCATTCACATATTTATCTTCAGAAGAAAAAGCAAAGGCGCTTGAATCTGAATTATCTGCCATGGGTGGAACTGCTAAAGGATTTAAATCTAATGCTTCTGAATTTGAAGCAGCTCAAAAATTAGCAGATGCTGTCATGGAAGAGTTCGGTCAAATTGACATTCTTGTAAACAATGCAGGGATAACGAAGGATAATTTATTAATGAGAATGGGAGAGCAAGATTGGGATGACGTAATCAACATCAACTTAAAGTCTGCCTTCAACTTAACAAAAGCTGTATTAAGACCAATGCTTAAGGCTAGAATTGGATCAATAATCAATATGAGTTCAGTTGTTGGAGTTTCAGGAAACCCAGGACAAGCCAATTATGCGGCTTCTAAAGCTGGAATGATCGGTTTCTCTAAGTCAGTTGCACAAGAGTTGGGATCTAGAAACATTAGATGTAACGCAATTGCTCCTGGATTCATTGAGACTGAAATGACAGAATCTTTAGATGAGAATGTAGTTCAAGGTTGGAGAGATGCAATCCCTATGAAAAGAGGAGGAACTCCTGAAGACGTGGCTAAAGTAACCGTTTTCTTAGCTTCTGATCTTTCATCATATGTAACCGGACAAACAATCAATGTTTGTGGTGGAATGAATACATAAATAGAGCTTTAAATACTGCAGCCGCTATCAGTTATTGGTAGCGGCTTTTTTTATGTCTTTACCTCTCTAATCTACCAAAAGAATAGACTAACTGAATAGCTAATTATCTGACAAGTAGCAATTTGTAAGTAATCGGATAAAATCCGTCCATTCATCAATTTACTATGCACGCATATCTTATTTTGATTGACAAGGCATCTCTTCTGACTTACATTTGGAGTATAATTCTTAATCATTAGTTATGAAAACTGTTAAATGTAGAATATCGGAGGTATCGTTAAAAAACAATGAAACCTTATTGATCAATATTGAAGCTGAAAAAGAATTTAATGTTGAAGACTTCATTGAACTAACCAATGCAGCCGAAGAACTTGGAAATGGCAGAAGGTTTTATAACCTCATTAATGTAGGTGCCTTAACTTTGCCAAACAAGGAAGCAAGAGAACTATCATGTAGTCTTGAAGGCTCAGCTTACAAAAAAGCTGATGCTTTTGTAATAAACTCTCTCCCACAAAAAATTATGGCTAACGTGATGCTCAAGATCAATAGACCAACCGTTCCTACTAAGTTTTTTAGTCAGATTGATGAAGCAGAGAAATGGCTTCAATCTTTAAGAATAAATGAGCACTTCGCAGTATAAGCGACAAGTCTTCAAAAAATGGGTTTCATCTTTTCTGAAACCCATTTTTTTTTTCATTCTGCAACATTTTGAAGCGCATCATTGTATACTATAATGTAAACCCTCTCAAAATGAAAAACTTTCTTCTCTTTATCGCCTTTTTTTCAATGCTTGCTTCTTGCACTCCAGCAGAAGACACATCTAATAGCCAAGCCAAATATACTTACGGAATTGATAGCTGGGAGAACCTAGGAAAACAAACCTTTGTAAGCATACATGTCAGTAATCCACCCAAAATGATGCAAGACATCTCTATAAAAGTAGAGGCTACTAACAAATCACAAGAATCCTTTACCAAAGACACTATGGTTCATTTTGACAAAGACGAATCTGACAAAACTTTTCAGTTAATTGTTGATACTGAAGGTGAGATTGAAGACGTTAAACTCATAGCTGCAGAAGCTTAAACCTGCTCTTTCAATTCGTTTTCAGATGCTGCAATAATTGTTGTGACCGAAGCATCACCTGTCACGTTAACCACAGTTCTGCACATATCCAATATTCGATCAACAGGAATTATAATTGCAATCCATGCAGGATTCAAGCCAACAGAAGTTAACACCATCATTAGCATTACGAGTCCTGCACTTGGAACAGCAGCTGAGCCAATAGACGCTAAAGTCGCGGTCATCACAATAATCAATTGCTCTGTAAGTGAAAGATCAATCATATGCAACTGAGCTAGAAAAATCACGGCCACGGCTTGATATAAAGAAGTACCATCCATATTTACAGTAGCGCCAATTGGTAAAACAAAGCTTGAAATTTCTTTTTTCACTCCTACTCCATCTTCTACGCACTCCATAGTAACTGGTAAGGTAGCAGCTGAAGAACTTGTTGAAAATGCTGTTAATTGAGCTGGAGTAATCTTCTTCCAAAAGTCTCTGTATTTAATACGTTTCACGAATAATGAAACTAATAACGGATAGAAAGCTATCAATAATAAAAGTCCTGCGATAACTACCGCAGAATAAGTTCCTAAGGAGGCTAACAGAATTGCGAGTTCATCAGTTGAATTCGCCATACTAGAGAGTTTTGCTGCCATTAAAGCAAACACAAAAAACGGTGCTCCCTTCATTACAATGTCCACCATCTTCAAGAACACTTCGTTGATTCCATCAAAGAGTTTAATAACTGGACCATTCTTTTCTTCAGGTATAAAAAGTAGACATACCCCAAAAAATATGGCAAATACAATGACTTGCAACATTAATTTGGGATTACCTAGTGAGAGAATAATATTTTCTGGGACCATATCAACCAATGCTGCTAATGGACCGGCCTCTTGATTTTCATCTGCCTTTGATTGAACAGCAGCTACCTTGTCGTTAACTACCACTTCCATGCCAGCAATCTCTGATGTTATGGCAGCATATTTTGGATCTTCTGAAAGTCGAATATCATCTTTAAAATCAATTTCAGCCTCTGATTTCACCCACAGTTCATACTCTATTCGATTATGGATTTTTTGGTCCTCTGAAATTGCATCACCTGGCCGAACCAGGTTAACGAAGATTAATCCAATGGACACTGCCAGAACTGTGGTAACAAGGTAAACGCTCAATGTCTTTAAACCTACCCTTCCAAGTTTATTGATATCCTTCAGAGATGAAATGCCCACAATAATAGAGAACATCACTAAAGGAATGGCAATGAATTTAAGTGCTCTAATAAAGATGGTTCCAAAAGGTGCTATCCAGTCATCTGTGAAATCATTCCAACCATTAGCAATTGACAAATAGGCCCAAACTATACCTAACACCATTCCGATAATAATCTTCCAGTGTAATGCCAAGCCCTTTTTCTTTTGAGGTTCATTTTCCATAAGTCTAAAAATAGGCAGATTTCTTTAAAAGATGCTACTTAGTACAAGTGAAAACTGATGTTCACGGAATTCTGACAGAAAAACTCATTATTCAGAAATAAAAAAAGGCGCTCTTGGTAAACCAAGAACGCCTTCAGTACTTATAGATTGAAAGAGATTACTCTCCTTTTCCTTCCATTTCTGATTTCAATGCAGATAATGCATCTAAATCTCCTAAAGTAGATTTCTCGTTAGAGCTATTTACTTGAGCAACAGCTTTAGAACCTCCACCTGATGATTTCTTACCACCTGATGACTTCTTAGTTGTTGGCTTGTCTTCTCCTTCTTCAAACATTCTAGTATGAGAAACAACAATTTTCTTAGCGTCCTTGTTGAACTCAATAACTTTGAATTCTAACTTCTCTTCAACTTGCGCATCAGATCCGTCTTCTTTTCTCATATGTTTCTTAGGGCAGATAGCCTCAACTCCGTGAGGAAGAGCAACAACTGCTGCTTTATCTTTCTTATCTTCAATGATTGTTCCTTCATGAACAGATCCTTCAGAGAATACACCTTCAAACTCATCCCATGGATTAGTCTCCAATTGTTTGTGTCCTAATGCGATTCTTCTGTTATCTCTATCAAGTTCAAGAACAACAACATCCATATTGTCTCCTACTTTGCAGAATTCAGATGGGTGCTTGATTTTCTTTTGCCAAGAAAGGTCAGAAATGTGAATCAATCCGTCAACTCCTTCTTCAAGCTCTACGAATACACCAAAGTTCGTGAAGTTTCTCACGATAGCTGTATGCTTAGATTCAACAGGGTATTTTTGATCGATATCAGCCCAAGGATCAGGCATATTCTGCTTGATACCTAATGACATTTTTCTTTCTTCTCTATCTAACGTTAAGATAACCGCTTCAACTTCATCACCTACAGTCATGAAATCTTGTGCTGATCTTAAGTGTTGAGACCAAGACATTTCAGAAACGTGGATTAATCCTTCAACTCCTGGTGCAATTTCAATAAACGCTCCGTAATCTGCGATTACAACAACTTTACCTTTTAATTTATCACCAACGTTAAGTTTGTCATCCAACGCATCCCAAGGATGAGATTGTAATTGTTTTAAACCTAAAGCAATTCTTTTCTTGTTATCATCAAAGTCAAGGATTACAACATTGATTTTCTCATCTAATGTTACGATCTCCTCTGGGTGATTAACTCTACCCCAAGAAAGGTCAGTAATATGGATAAGACCATCAACACCTCCAAGGTCAATGAATACACCATAAGAAGTAATATTCTTAACAGTACCTTCAAGAACTTGTCCTTTTTCAAGACCGCCGATAATTTGTTTTTTCTGTTCTTCAAGCTCAGCTTCAATAAGTGCTTTGTGAGAAACAACAACATTTCTAAATTCGTGGTTGATTTTCACAACTTTGAATTCCATGTTTTTACCAACAAACTGATCGTAATCTCTAATTGGCTTAACGTCAATTTGAGAACCAGGTAAGAATGCTTCGATTCCGAATACATCTACAATCAAACCACCTTTAGTTCTACATTTAACAAATCCAGTAATAACTTCACCAGTTTTAAGAACTTCATTCACTTTTTGCCAAGCTCTGTGTGTTCTAGCTGTTCTGTGAGATAATACTAGTTGTCCGTATTTATCTTCTAACTGCTCAACGAATACTTCAACACCATCACCAACCTTAAGGTCAGGATTGTATCTGAATTCGTTAATAGCGATAACACCTTCAGACTTATAGTTAATGTTAACTACAACTTCTTTTTGTGTTAATGCGATTACAGTTCCGTCAATAACTTCTTTTTCTTGAATTGAAGTAAGAGAAGAATCATATACGCTATTCAGTTTTTCAACCTCAGCAGCCGTGTGACCTTCGTTTTCGTAAGCGAACCAATCGAATTCTTCTCTTGGAGCAACTTCTACTTCTTTAATTTCTTTTTTTCCAGCAGGTGCAGCTTCAGCAACTTCAACCTTTGTCTCTTCAACCGCTTCAACAGCAACTTCAGCAACTGCTTCAGCAGCTTCTTCTTTTACTTCTTCTTTTTTAGTGGTTTTCTTAGCTGCAGGTTTCTTTGCAGTTGTTTTAGATGCAGCTTTTGCAGCTGGCTTTTTTGCAGCTGGCTTTTTAGCGGCTGGCTTCTTTGTTTCAGCTTTTGCAGCTGGCTTTTTAGCAGCAGCTTTCTTAGCTGGTGCTTTTTTTGCAGCTTTTTCAGCAGCTGCGTCTTTTTTTTCGTCTGCCATGATAAGGCTTAACTTTGTATCCTGCTTTCCAGTGTTTGCAAGAGATGTTATATAAATTCGATTCTGGAAAATCGACCGTTCCAACTGGAATCGGACGGCAAAGATAGTGTTTCCTTCAGATTCAAGCAAATTTCTGCCCTTTTTTATCACTTAAAAAAATGACACCTCAATTCACCTCCAAAAAGATGATAATCAACAAGTTTCGAAAAATAGATTTCCTTCCCAATCAACTGTAATTTTTTCATTAATTTTACGACTCAATTTTTAGATTAAAATTCAAAATAAATGAAAGACGTATATATAGTATCAGCTGTCAGAACTCCAATAGGAAGCTTTGGTGGTGTTTTATCATCTGTTTCAGCAACTAAACTTGGTGCGGCAGCAATTACAGGTGCCTTATCAAAAGCCGGAATGTCTGCTGATATCGTGGATGAAGTATTCATGGGAAATGTTCTTCAAGCTGGTTTAGGACAAGCACCTGCAAGACAAGCAGCAATGTTTGCCGGAATCTCAAATGCAGTTCCTGCGACAACAGTAAATAAAGTTTGTGCTTCAGGAATGAAGTCAATTTCATTAGGAGCCCAGTCAATTATTGCTGGTGACAACGATATAGTTGTTGTTGGCGGAATGGAAAACATGTCTTCGGTACCTCATTATATGAATGCGAGAAACGCAACAAAATTAGGTGACGTTAAAATGAAAGACGGAATGGTCTTAGACGGATTAACTGATGTTTATAATAAAGTTCACATGGGAGTTTGTGCTGAAAAGTGCGCTACTGAAAAAGGATTCTCTCGTGAAGAGCAAGATGCCTTTGCAATTGAATCATACAATAGAGCTGCCGCGGCTTGGGCTGCCGGTAAATTCTCAGATGAAATCGTTCCTGTTGAAGTTCCTCAAAGAAGAGGTGATGCAATTATTGTTACTGAAGACGAAGAATACAAGAACGTAAAAATGGAAAAGATTCCACAATTGCGTCCTGTGTTTGACAAAGAAGGAACAGTAACTGCTGCGAATGCCTCAACTTTAAATGATGGAGCATCTGCTTTAATCATTGCTTCTGCTGAAGCAGTTGAAAAGCATGGATTGAAACCAATTGCAAAAGTGATTGGTTATGGAGATGCAGCACGTGAGCCAGAATGGTTTACAATGGCACCCTCAAAAGCAGTTCCAGTTGCCTTGAAGAAAGCCGGAAAAGAAATTTCGGACATTGATTTTTGGGAATTAAACCAAGCTTTCTCTGTAGTTGGATTAGCTAACACAAAAGAATTAGGTTTAGATCCGTCAAAAGTAGATGTTAATGGAGGAGCCGTATCACTTGGACACCCTCTTGGAAATTCTGGATCAAGAATCATAGTTACTTTAATAAATGTTCTGAAGCAAAACGGCGGTAAGCTAGGTGCAGCAGGAATTTGTAATGGAGGCGGTGGCGCTTCTGCTATGGTGATTGAAAACATTTAATCCCTTTTTACCTTTATAAAATTTGAAAGCCAATCTCTGTTGAGATTGGCTTTTTTATCGATAAAATATTAGTTTCTAGATGACAAACCCAACCTTATCAAAGACGAAAACGTTATATTTGTATATCTAAAAAACCTAACCACATGTTGAAAAAACTATTTTTCCTTTCCTCTCTATTCATAGGAGGAATTTCTTTTAGTCAAAATGTACCTACAATGGTATCATTTTCCGTAGACACATTATGTCAAGGCGAAATAGACAAAACATTCTTAACACTCGTTGTAGAAGATCTTGATGGCGATAGCACTTCTTTAAGTGGTGTAATCATTTCAATTAATTCTTTCTTAGATGATAATGCTGGATACACAGTTATAAATCCACCATACGTTCCTTTAGCCACGACAAGAGAGTTTCAAATCGTTGGGAATACTAATTGGGGCTTACCAACAGGAGTAAACTTGGATGAATTAGGTATTGATTTAATCGGAAATGTCACAAATGACGGTGGCGCCGGATATTGCCAACCCTCTGGAATTCCGATTTATGGTGAGGTATCTGCAGACCTAACTTCAACTGATTTAACTTTTTGTTCTACAGGCCTGCCTTTAGACTTAGCTATTTACGAAACGAATACTGGCGGTTCTTTTATCTGGACCGATTCAAATTTCAATTCAATCTACTCTAACTCTTTTAATCCAGTAGATGCTTATGTGACCTATACTGCAAATGGTGGTGAATATTTCATAAATTATGAATACTCTAACTCGGCAGGCTGTATAGGGTCTAACAGTGTTGCAGTGAGTTACAATGTTGCACCGGACGTTACAACAAACACCAATGGTTCTACTTGTGGAAGCGCAGATGGCTCAATTGATGCCAATGTTATGAACGGATTAGCGCCTTATGATGTCTATTGGACAACAGGATTTGCTGAGCAAATAAGCTCTATTAGTACAGTTTCTAATTTATCTTCAGGTGTTTACTACATAAATGTTGAAGACGCCAACGGCTGCAAGAGAACAGCAAAAGCAGATGTGTTTGACACAGATGTAATGGTTTCACCAACAGTCACTCCGCAATTTTGTGCAGGACAAACTGGTAATGTTGATTTAGCAGTTTCGGCTCCTGGAACGGTTACACAAGTATATTGGTCAAATGGTCAAACCACGACATCTATGGACGCTCCAGCAGGAGAGTACTCGGTTCAAATTCATACAGATAACAATTGTAATTTCTTTGGCACGTATACAATCCCTGATTCTGCATTAAAAGTTAAGCTTGATTCTTACGGAGACAATATGGATTGTATTTCAACTCCAAGTGGATATGTGAACATTACTACTTCAGGAGGTGATGGCACATATACTTGGGATTGGCAAAAAAATTCAACTCAAGTTTCTACAATGGAAAATCTTACCAATGTAGATGGAGGATTATATTCGTGTACCGTAGCAGACGGAAGTGGTTGTTCTTTAACTTGGGATAAAACAGTCGGAAACTATTCAAATGTATTCTTATGGGCTGATGAAGTTGTAAAATCAACTTGCGGAAACCTAGATGGAGAAATTGACATTTTCATTGATACTTTTGGAGATGTACCGGCAACTTATGAATGGAGTACCGGATCTACCGCAGAAGATTTAACAGGTATTGGGTCAGGAACATATACCTTAACGTATACTGACCAGGCTGGTTGTGAGAATTACCTAACAGTTGATATCATTGATGAACTGCCTTACCAGCCTACCATCTGTCTTTTAACAGTAGATTCATCTTACACATACAACCAGGTGGTTTGGGAAAAAGTACCTGGTGAACCAATTGATGCATTTAATATTTACAGAGAAACTTCAAACTTTGGTGAATTCGAATTAGTTGAATCAAGAGACTATGCTTTAGAATCTTTCTTTATGGATAATTCTGCTTCTCCTGTTGATAGATCTTGGAGATATGCAATTACAACAGTTGATGCTTGTGGTAACGAAAGTAACCAGTCATTCATCCACAAAACTATTCATACTGTATCAAACACTTCAAACGGAACAGACTACACTATTTCGTGGGATGACTATGAAGGTATTTCTTATTCTGACATAGATTTATGGAGACATGATAACACTAATGGATGGACTAATATTGGAACTTACGGAATCGGAACCAATTCAGCCCCAGATGTTCCACCTGTAATTGATGGCCTAGATTATTATGTTCAGTTTAACTTAACTGACGGTTGTCAATCTACAAAAGCAACTGATTACAATTCTTCTAGATCAAACAAAGCTGATTCAGCTTATAACCCTGGTGAGTCTACAACCTCAATTGAAGATGAAGAATACGGAATCATTAACATCTACCCTAACCCAACATCATCAATTGTTAATTTATACATTGAGCAATATGATATGTATGAAAGAATTGAGTTGAGAGATATGAATGGTAGAATTCTAAATCAAAAGAACATTTCAAATCAAAACGAGATTATTGATCTTTCTGAATTTGCGAATGGTGTTTACTTTATCTCAATTATTTCAGGAGATGAGTCACACCAACAAAAGATTATTAAAAGATAAGTCTTAACCGACATCATAATTAAGGCCTTCAATTTTATTGAGGGCCTTTTATTTTTGGGCAGAAACAATTCTGTCTTTTCCCTGTAAATCTTGATAAAGCTTAATATTCTGAAAGCCCATTTCTTTAAGCATTTGAATGGCTTCTTGACCAAACGACTCATGAATTTCGAAATACAAATATCCGCTATCTTGTAAAGAGTTTATCGCCAGAGAAGCAATTCGTTCATAAAACATTAGTGCCTTATCATCAGGAACAAACAAAGCTAAGTCAGGTTCGAAATCAAGAACGCTTTCTTGCATATCCTTCTTGTCACTCTCAAGTACGTAAGGAGGATTACTGATGATAATATCATACCTATCAATCAAATTATCTTTAAGAATGTCAGATTGAATAAAATTGATCTCAGCTCCAGACTCAGAAGCATTACTGCTTGCAATTCCTAGTGCATCTTCTGATATATCAATTGCCCAAACATCAAAGGCATCATTCTCTTTTTTCAATGTAATAGGAATACATCCAGAGCCTGTACCAATATCTAACAATTTACCTCCTTTGTGATTTTCAAGCACCAAAGCAACCAACTCTTCAGTTTCTGGCCTTGGAATCAAGACATCTTTATTCACCTTAAAATCGTAGCCATAAAAATGGGCAACTCCCAAAATGTGTTGAATAGGCTCTTTTTTGATGAGTCGTTTAGAAACAGCTCTTATCTGAAGCAATTCAGATTCTGAAAACTTTCTGGTGTTAAGAATGAGGTCAGTCTTTGAAAGATCAAAGAGTGCATCCAAAATCATTTCTGAAAATATTTGAATCTCTCGAACTGAGTATATCTTCTCTAGCTTCTGCTGTAAGTAAGATTGAACTGCTTTAATTGAGTTATCGGCAAACATTACATCTCTAAGATCTGGATATCTGTACGTCTGTTTAAAGCTCTATTTGCATCAGAATTGTTAGGAACCTTTGGTTTATCCTGACCAAATCCTTCTGACTTCAATCTTTCTTTGTCAATCCCTTTCGAAACAATGTAATCTAACACACCCTTTGCTCTATTTTTACTTAAAGTCTTGTTCTCACTTGGAACACCTTTATTATCGGTATGACCTTGAATACTCACTTTAATTGTAGGATTTGACTTCAAAAACTTCACAAATTGATCAAGAACAAATTTACCATCAGAATCTAAGGCGTAAGATTTTGTATCATAAAGAATATTATCCATTGTAAATGATTCACCCACTTTGATTTCTTCGATTTCCATTTCAACCCCTTCAATGTAAGTTTCCTCAGCCTCAACTGACTTTTTGATCTCCTCTGCCTTAATCAGCTTAGTGTCAAATGAAGCGCCTTCTTTTTTCATCACAATCATTACATCTTCTTCTTCTTCCTCTTTCAGTTTAACAATTGCAGCAAACTTTCCGTCATCTCCGTTCACATCTACTTCAAAACTTTTTCCTGAATCTTTATAAGCGATTTCAACTTTAGCGTCTTTTACAGGATCACCATTGTCATCTTTCACTTCTCCTTTCACGAACAAAACTTTTTGAGGTCTTGCTTCTTCATACAATTCAAAGTTCCAAATATCAAAGGTTCCACCTTTTGCGGCTGTCGTAAAGTATGCTTTATGTCCATCTGTTGAAACTACCATCCCTACTTCATTCCCTTCTGTATTAATAGGGAATCCTAAATTTTTTGGGTCTTGCCATTTGCCGTCATCACCTTTTCTTGTGTAAAAAACATCTGTACCTCCTGCTCCCATTCTCTCTGGGCTACAATCTGATACGAAATACATGGTTTCACTGTCTTGATGAATGAAAGGAGCTTTGTCGTGACCGTCAGAGTTGATGGGACCTGGAACTGGTTTTGCTTGCGACCATTTTCCATCCTTACCTCTGGTAGAATAATAAATATCAGTTAACTGAGATCCATCTCTCCAAGTAGCAAAATATAAAGTATTACCATCTGCAGATAAGGCAGGTTGGGCCTCCCAACCATCTTTAGTATTTACTTCAGGCCCCAATTTTTTCAATTTTGACCACTTAAACTTTTCTCTACTTTGTTCACCTTCAGGAACCTTTTCAAATTTCGTAACGAAAATGTCGCAATTAGCGTGCTGTTGATAATCTACATCTTGACAAGCACAGATATACATTTCTTTATTATCAAGTGACATAGACACTCCACCGTAGTTCTTGTATTGAGGCGTGTTAAAAGGCGCTCTCAAAGCTAGCCCACCATCAAATGGTGATTTGGTGTTCTTTCTTGTACTCATGGTAAACTCTTCAACAACAGCAGATCTTACTCCGCCATCTGCAACTTTTCCTTTTCTCGTATAAAAAATCAAATCATTATCTGGCGATATCATTGGTAAGTACTCTTGCTTATCAGTTGTTGATACGTTATTAACTTTCACTGGCTCATACGGTACCTTATTCTTATAAAAAGCTTCAAAAAATTCTATTTCAGGCAGCAGTTCTTCAATGTCTTTCTTGTTTTTAGAATAATCACTTCCGTAGGCGTTAGGGTCATCTGATTTAAAAGCCAGGAACTTATTCCAATAATCCATTGATTGTTCTTTGTCTCCCAACAAACGGTAGATGTATCCGATTTTGAAATAGCTGTCAGAATGAAACTCAGGACAAAACCCTATTGATTTCTTATAGGCGTTTGCCGCAGCCATGTATGCATTTGAAAGAGCTTTGAAGTTGGTTCGACCTTCATCAAATTTATATTGAACCTCTTCTGCTAGTTTATAATTGTAATTGGCGTAAGAAAAATAGATGTAAGCATTATCCGGCACAGCTTTCACAGCATCAGTGTAAGCCATTATTCTATCCATTTTAGGCGTCTTAGGATTCTCTGCTGTCTTTAGCAGTTTCATTGTTTTCTTGTCAGGTTCAACACAAGACTCATCATCTTCTTGTGCGAATGCAGCAGCTGTGAATAGCAGAGAAGAAAATCCTGCTAATGTCAAGAGTAAAATTTTATTCATGCGGTTTGTTGTTGTTGTTGTTGTTGTTGTTGTTGTTGTTGTCGAAATTGTATCTGCATCATTAAAGGCAAAAACTATTCCTAAATTACATTACTTAAAAAAGTCATTTTGGTTACAGCTTTTTATGAATTAAAAAGAAAGAATTTCAGCATCAAATCAAAGCTCACTACTTTACTTGTGCCTGCTGCTCCTTGAGGAGATCCTGCCGCCCAAAGGTTAATGAAATGATATCGCGCCATTGCTCCTAATTCAAACAATCCTTTATCTCTTTCAATTAATGTACTCACTCCTAAAGCCACATAAGGCTGAATTTTGTTCACAGATGGTCCTATATCCACTGAAAATCCTGACCAAGATTTGTTCATGAATTGATATTTGAATCCCGCTCCTGCATGAGTATACCAATTACCTGAAACTTGATAAAGAATCGTTAGCGGAAAATTCACCGAACCAAACCTGTTAGAAAATTGTAAAGCATTATTAACCCTCACATCAAATGCCATATATTCAAACGAAACTCCTGATTCAATTCCCATGTATTCATTGAAGAAGTATTTTATTGGCACTCCGGCGTTAAAGCCGTACCCACTCTCTGAAGATCTCAATCCTGTTGTTGTATTTCTGTGAGTATTCAGCATCCAAGATGGAGAAACCTCAACACCTAAATGAAACCCTTCTTGAGCGAAACTCAAAGAAGAGAGAAATAAAAGCATTGTAAAAAGTATATTTTTCATATCGTATAATTTATAGTCTTCCCTCCCATTCACCATAAAACTGATCAAGAAAACCTTGCATAAAGTCATGTCTTTGTGTTGCCAAGGCTTTACCAGATTTTGTATTCATCTTATCTTTTAGCAAAAGAAGTTTTTCATAGAAGTGATTAATGGTGTGAGTTCTACTATCTCTATAATGTTGTTCAGACTTAAAATCAGTTGGCTTCACTTCTGGATTATAAATCTCATTGCCAAACTTACCACCATAAGCAAAAGTTCTAGCTACCCCAATCGCCCCAATGGCATCCAACCTATCCGCATCTTGAACAATCAAGCCTTCAATGCTCTTCATTTTATTCTCTCCAATACCTCCTTTAAACGAACAATTATCAATAATATGCAAAACAGCTTGAATGATCTGTTCATCTACCTCTAATGGCTCTAAAACAGCCCTAGTCCTTTTCTCTGCCTCGTTTTCGTAGTCATCCACAAACTTGTGATCTGCAATATCGTGAAAGAGCGCACCTAATTCCACTACAAAAATATCACAATCCTCGCTCTCAGCAATCAGTTTGGCGTTATTCCACACCCTTTCAATGTGAAACCAGTCATGGCCAGTAGACTCCCCGTCAAATTGTGATTTAATTTGATTAATTATTGATTGGATGATGAACTCTTTATTCATGACCGAAAATTAAATAAAAAAGGCCATTCCTAAAAAGGAATGGCCTCAAATTTTCTAGATTGTTTCTATTACTTAGATACAACAAACTTAGATGTTTTAACAACATCTTGTCCTTGAATCATTTGGTAGAAATAAACTCCGTTTTGGTAGCTATCTAAGTTTAAAGTCTCAGTTGAAGCATTAATGTTAATTACGTCAACAGTTCTTCCTGCGATATCAATAATCTTAATTTGATCTAAATCATTTTCTCCTAAGTAGAAGTTAATGATATCATTAGCTGGATTAGGGAAAGCCTTAATTTGAGCTAACTTATCTTCAGCAAGACCTGCACCTGTTCCTGGTTCAAATATTTGAACATCATCAACTATGATGAAAGAACCTGCGTTATCAGGAGACTTAGATGAGTAAAAAGAAACTGAAATTCCATCAAAAGCTGGAATACCACCACCTGTCAAGTCATAAGTCAATGAATAAACAGAACCTGGAACAGAATTCGTAGCGTGTAATTCAGTAACCAAAGATCCTAAGTAAGAAGCCCCCATAAAAAGGTCAACATTAACCTGACAAGTATCTGTACCCAACATTACTGGTGCACATGCAATTTTTACAGAATCAGGAACAACTGTCATTGCTTGAAACACGTAAGAACCTCCTAATGAATCAGACATTGTTACATCTTGAAATTGTGTATTTGCAACTAGCATAGAGTAGCTACCATTAATTGCAGCAACACCTGAAGTTTGAGAAACTGAATCCTCAGCAGAGAATGGAGTCCAAGAATCAGCCAATAAAGGTGTTCCAGACCAAGTTTCGAAATCTAAATTTGCTTGAGCTGAAGCACCAAAGGCTAAAACAGCAGCAAATAAACTTAAGTAAATTTTCTTCATATTATTTATTTTAATGATTAATAACTCTCAAAGATAAGGAAAAAATATACCAAAACGATAGATTTTATGTACAGCACATTGTTAATTGCTGATGGACGGTTAAATTATTATCTCTCATTACAAAACCTCTAATAATGCTGCTCTGTAAAAAGTATTGATTTTAGAATTCGATTATCTTTGGATTAAATGCAGCTGTTCATTAAACATTATTCAGAAGTTGACAAAGACACTTTTCATGATCTCATAGCCTTGAGAATCTCGGTTTTTGTGATAGAGCAAAACTGTCCTTATCAAGAACTTGACGGGCTAGATAAAGACGCTTATCATTTAATCATCAGAGAAGAAGATGAGATAATAGGTACCCTGAGAGTGCTGAAACCAGGTACATCATATGAAAATGAATATGGAATTGGACGAGTTGTAAGTCACCCAGACCATAGAGGCAAAAAATTAGGTCATTTAATGATGACCAAGTGTATGGATTTTCTGGTAAACGAATTAAAAGTCTCAAACATTCGCCTTTCAGGACAATCCCATCTCACGGCTTTCTACGAGCGCTATAATTTCAAATCTACTGGGAAAGAATATTTAGAAGACGGAATACCACATACTGATATGCTGTACAATTCTGAATCTCTTTAAATCAACGTTTTAGGAGTATGGCAAAGAATTTGTTTTATATCTACTAAATAACCACAAATGACAATAGAATTTAATAACGTACTTCCTTTCCCTTTGCAGGAATATCCTCACGGACCTGAGAGCGTATGGAAGAATACTTTTAAAATCGATTTCCCCAAAAAGGTGGTGTTGAATGCGAGTAGTGGAAAAGGGAAATCGACTTTTGTAAACACGATATACGGTATCAGACAAGATTTTGAAGGAACGGTAAAGATTGATAATGCTGACGTCTCAGATTTCACTTTAGATCAATGGATAGAATTGAGAAGAACAAAACTTTCAATAATTTTCCAAGATCTTCAATTGTTTCCTGAACTCACCGTAATGCAAAACCTGCAGCTTAAGAACGAACTTACCAATCATAGAGAAGAAGGCAGGCTAATTGAAATGTTAGAACTCTTGGGAATCGGAGACAAACAAAACCAATTATGCAAAAACCTTTCTTTAGGTCAGCAGCAAAGAGTAGCCATCATTAGAGCGTTACTTCAACCATTTGAGTTATTGTTAATGGATGAACCTTTTAGTCATCTTGATGAGAATAACGCAAAAATTGCATTAGATCTGATCTCAGAAGAAACAGATTTAAACAAGGGAGGCTTTATTCTAACGACCCTAGGCAGCTATCACGGATTTGATTATGAACAAGAATTAAATCTTTAAGCTATGTTGAAAGAGATATTATTTAGAAATAAAACCAACTTTCAATTTGTCTTTGCTACAATTGGAGCTTTGATTGGACTTACTGCATTATGCTTAAGCTTTCAATTGATGTTAGATGTTCAAAGCTTTCACAGTGGTGAAGAAGATTTATTCGGACCTAATTCAGTTGTGATTCAAAAGAAAGTGACCAAACTAAGTTCATTAGGTATGAATAGTACCGACTTTAGCGATAAAGAAGTTGAGGAGCTTAGAAACAAAGAATTCATAACAGATGTAGCTCCCTTTGAATCGGCAGATTTTAGAGTAGCAATCTCTGAAGTTGAGGGTGATGGTTTACCACCATTCTATGCCGACATGTTCTTTCAATCAATTCCTGATAGATTTTTAGATCTAGATGTTGATTGGGATTGGAACGAAGAGAGTGAATACATTCCTATTGTACTTCCTAGAGATTTTATAATGATAATCAATTACGGAATTGCGCAAAGTCAAGGATTTAACCAGATTTCAGAAGAACTAATGTTAGCTGCCCGACTCACCATCCATATTAAAGGTAAAGATGGCAATACTAAAATGATAGGTAGAGTTGTTGGTTTCTCGCAAAAAATCAGTTCAATTTTAGTACCTAAATCATTTTTAGATCACGCCAATGAAAAATACGGTTCGGGCAACAAGATTCAACCCAATAGAATATTCATAACTACAGTTGATGACAGTTACGGAGAACTTGAAGAGTTAATGGAAGACATGAACTTGGACATAGCAAAATCAGCTATTGATGTAGCTAAAATCAAAACTATTATTGGTGTAGTCATTGGAATTTTCGGGATTGCGGCTGTTTTAATTATGTTGCTTTCTTTGATGGGATTCGTTCAGTATTCTCAACTGGTCTTATCAAAAGCATCTTATGAAATTCAGACCTTATTGAGATTAGGATATTCTATCAAGATGATTGTCAAAACATTCATAAAACAAATGGCAATTACGTTCGGTATAATTACCGTTTCGGCTATCAGCATCATGATATTGATTAAACTATTAATTGTAGATGTTTGGTTAGATGAAAACGGTATCCAACTAGAATCTTCTAGCTTAATACCAGCAATTTTACTTGCGCTTATTTGCTTTGGAATTTTTGTCGGAGCTAACTTTTTAAATGTGAAAAAGACAGTGAGAAACCTAGGAGAGTAACAAGATTCGTTAAGAAAATGTTAAACTATTGACCAAAGAAACTTTATCTTCGTCTATGTGTTAAAACCTATTAGATTTACAAATAGAAATCTGTAAAACAAACAAATTAACAAATGAGAAAATTCATTCTATTATTCATTATTCTTATTGCAGCAGGAAGTTCAAGTGCTCAAAAACTACATTTTAATGTTAAAGGACTTTCAGACACAACAATTTTCTTAGCGAAGTATTTAGGACCTAAGCTTTATTACGCAGATACTGTACTATCAAAAAATGGTTCGCTTGAATTTGATGGATCTAAACATCCTAGAGGACTATATGCTGTTGTAATTCCAGGAGTAAAGTATTTTGAATTTGTTCATGACAACGAAGATGTTGATATGACTGTTGGTGATGTTAACGATATGGTTGGATCAATGAAAGTTGATAAATCTAAAAACAACAAATCGTTCTATGAATACATTCTTTTCATGACAGAGATGAAAAAGAAAAGTCAAAAAATGAACCAAGAGTACACAAAGCTTTCAGGTGATGCTAAAGACAAAAAACTAGAAGAAATTAGAGCGGTAGGTAAAGAGATAATGAGCGGTCAAATGGAAATCTACAAGGCCAACAAAGATCTTTTTATTGGCACTATGGTGAGAATGTCAATGGATGTTGATTTACCAGAGCCTCCAAAAGACAAAGACGGAAACATCACTGACTCTAACTTTGTTTACAACTACTACATTGAGCACTTCTGGGATGATATTCCATTAAAGGATGATGCAATTGTGCGCACACCAGTATATCACAACAAACTTGATAAATTTTTCTCTCAACAAGGATTAATTCAAATTCCTGACACCATTACTAAGTATGCTAAAAAATTAGTTGATCAAATGGATTATGGAAATGAAGACAACCAGGTCTTCCAATACACTGTTCACCATATTACTCAAAAATATGAGTCTTCAAAAATTATGGGAATGGATAGAGTCTTTGTTTTCATGGCCGATAACTGGTATTGTGGAGATAACAATCACGCATGGTGGATGAGTGAAGAGAACTCAACAAAGCTTTGCGAAAGAGCTGATAAAATCAGAAATACAATGATTGGTGAATATTCGCCAATGTTAATTTTACCCGATTCAACTGAAGAGAAGTGGATTAACTCTTATAAAGTAGAAGCCGATTACACGGTACTTTACTTCTGGGATCCAAACTGTGGACACTGTAAAAAGACAACTCCAAAGCTTCAAGTACTTTATGACAAGAAGTTTAAAGAAAGAAATATTGAAATTTTCTCAGTAGGAAAAGCTACGGGTTCTGATTTTGAGGATTGGAAAAAATACATCAAAGAGAATGAGTTAACTTTCATTAATGTAGGATTAACGCAGTCTGTTTATAATCAAGCAATGGAAGATCCGAGACCATTACTTCAAAAAACGACATTGCAAAGTCTGAATTACACAGATACTTATGACATCTACTCTACTCCGAGAATATTCATCTTAGATAAAGACAAAAAGATAAAATTCAAACAGTTGTCAATTGGACAATTAGAGGAAATTTTAGATGACCTTACTGGCCATCATGATGATGTTAAACTTTATCCGAAAGAAGATCCTGAGAATGGTGCCACTGATCCTGATGACGATCATGGAGACCATGACGGTCACGACCACTAAAAACATTAAGCCTTCTATTAGTAGAGGGCTTTTTTTTGCTGTAATAAATAGATTTTTCTCAAAGTGTTGAACTTAATTTAAAGTTCACTGTTATAGACTAAAGGACGAATTGTAATGAAATTATAATTCCTTCGACTAAAAGAAACTAAAGAATTTGAGCGGGTGTTCAATTGATCGTAGAATATTACTTTTTCATAAGTTTTGGGTTAAATGAAAAGCTCTACAAGTCAATCCACTCGCTCATTTTTTAAGCCTAACCTTTTCAAGAAAACCTTCTTTAGCAATATTCAAATCAACATTCTCGTTGATCCCGCTTACTGTACCCGATTCTGAAAATTGCCAAGCCAAAACATTATCTAAATTCATTAAAGGGCAGTCAACATTGTATTGGGCTATCCAAAACAACTCTTCAGAAGCTAAAGCAGAAGACTCAAAATGAGATTTATAAAAATTAGAATAGGTATAGATCAATGGGCGCTCGTCAATTCTTTCTTCAATTCGATTCATATAAATTGTAATAGAGTCAAGTAATCGCTTAGAACTGAAACCTTCATCCACCTCAATATCGATAACGGGCTTCAAATTATAATTGAATTTATAAGCTTGGTCTATGAAAAAATCAGCTTGCTTAGTTGCAGATTCTGTCGGAATGAAATAATGATAAAAGCCGGCGTCAACTCCATTTTCTCTAGCCTGCTGCACATTGTATTCAGCTTTATCGTCTTTTACTGAAATACCTTCGGTAGCCTTTATGTAAACAAATTGAATACTATCATTCTTTACATTCATATCACTTACTTGCTCCCAATTTACATCCCCCTGATAGTGAGAAACGTCAATTCCCAAAATAGGATAAGACTGGGGAATTTCGGATCCATAAGAATAAAAGAGCTTATTGTTGGGTGCTTCTTTCGAGTTCAAAAGAAGAAAGCCTAAGTAGCTCACCAAGAATAGAGATACAATAATTGCTAGTTTCGCTTTCCACCTCATCAAAAGTCAATTTTTAAGCCATCAAATGCTATTTCAACATTCTCAGGTAATTCTGCTGAAACAGTATCGTGTTTACCCATGAGATGTGAGATATGCGTTAGATAAGCCTTTTTGGGGTTCATTTCTTTTATGAACGCTAAGGCTTGCTCTAGGGTAAAATGTGAAATGTGCTCAGTTTTCCTTAGAGCATTAATCACAATTATGTCCGATCCCTTAATTTTTTCTTTCTCAACTTCTGAAATATAATTCGCATCAGTGATGTAGGTTAAACCTCCTACCCTAAATGCCTTCACCGGCAACTTATAATGAAGCACATTGATGGGAATAATTTCCATCTTTCCAATTTTTATGTGCTCGTCTGTAATATTATTCAAATTGACTTTAGGAATGCCTGGATATTTGAATCCTGAGAAAACATAGGCAAACTCTCTCTTCAATGCCTCCTGAACGTTATCAGTAGCATAGACCTCCATATCCTTATCAGCCTTAAAATTGAATGCTCTTATGTCATCCATTCCGGCCACATGGTCTTTGTGTTCATGAGTAAAGAGAACAGCATCAACCATTTTCACTTTGTTTGAAAGCATTTGTTGCCTAAAATCTGGACCTGTGTCAATCACCACATTTGTGTCTCCATCAGAGAACATAAATGAAGTCCTAAGCCTTTTATCTTTGATATTTGAGGATGTACAAACTTCGCATTCACAGCAGATAACCGGGACTCCTTGAGAAGTTCCAGTTCCTAAAAAAGTTGCAGAAAATTTCGCCATTAAAGAATGGAGTTATTGTTGCAGCACCCAATTGGTACCGTTATTCTGGTCCATCTTGATAATACCGTAAGTGGTATTGTAATAGATTTTTTCAAAGTTGGTTGGCCCATCTTTGGCAGGATCAGTAGAAAGCAATTCATCTACCTCAAAAACATTATACCATTCAACGCTATTGAAAACGATTGTATCATGAAATTCAATTAAATCTTTGAAGAACCCTTGTTCTAAACCGACTGGAGTAATTGGCATTTCAAATAAATTGTGCCTTTGAGTTCCGCCATTATCTCTATAAGGCATGTAAACCGCTAAAGTTTTTTGTGACTCATCTTCTGTTTGCAGGTATCTCAACCTAAACTCGAATTCATGTGAAGGGGAAACATTTAAAGTAAAATAAGTTTGATCCCAAGCAAAATACTCTTCTGACCTAACTCTTTCTTGAAAGTTCAAGATCCAAGTTGAATCTAAAGCAGGCATCTTTTTAAATACCAAATCACCTGAAGTATACGGTACGAACTGAATATCACTTTCAGTATAAGGAGTAGCACCCTCAGGCAAATTGTTAGTATTATCAGTAGGATCAACCTTATTACAAGAGGCTAATGCTAAGAGCATTGAGCAAAATACTATGAGTGAAAGTCGTTTCATTACTTTAATTACGTAAATGTAAATCAAATTGTTGCCTGATGCAACTATTTTCTGCCAAGGTAATACCTGTAGCCGAAGCCAATTGATAGAAATCTGGTAATTCCTTGATAGTCTTCTTCGAAGAGATTAGGGATTTTATCAATGCATAAATACTGTGGACCAAACTCTGAAAACACCATATTATAGCCCAAGACAAAACTAAATCCATCTCCTGAATTCTTATCCGTCAATAAAAGCAGTTCTAATTGAGGCTCGACGAAAAAGCTTGATTCCTGATAAGGTTTACCCAACTCAGCTCTGCATGAGTCATTTGAAGAAATAATGTGAGTATATCCCATTCTGACACTAGTGGAAATCGAAAAACGATCAGTTATGAACTTTTCGAAACCAACTTTACCATAAGCTGAAGGCATATGTAATCCTCCACCCCAATTTGCATTGTTTAAGGCAAATGAATTTATAATCATAAATGAATACTTGGCTCCTACTCCTAGTGTTAGCCCCTTATATACATTGTATTGATAATTGAATCCTCCATTAAACAAACCATTCATGACTCTTTTAAAAGATTCATTTCTTCCTTGTCCGGGTATACCAATATCAACGCTAAAACTACCTTCAGGTTGAAACACCTTTACTTGAGCATTACTATTCACACCCGAAATTAGGAGAATGATGAATAGTGTATTTCTTATAAGTTTGACCACTATGGCTTAACGGTTTTACGCTCTCAAAATTGTTATTCCTCTCAAAATTTTAGCGTTATCTGAAGTTAAATATAGGTAATATTTACCCGTTGGATATTCATTGGGGTCGAAATCAAATGGATACTCGAGATTTGAAACTACAGTATCAACAAGGCATTCTACTAACTTCTCATTTTCATCTAGTAACTCAACCTTCACTCCTACTGGATCAGGAGATTCAATTAAGAACTTTGTCTTAGTTGAAAAGTTATTGTACTGAGATGTAATCAAAGAAACTGAATTCATTGCTTGCAACTTAGCCCTTTTGAATCTTTTCAAATAAAGCATATAAGCCGCAATCGAAAGAAAGATTGCTGCTGACAGATATAAAATCCCTAAAATGATGTCAAATGACGATAACTTTCCCATTACAATGATATTACTCCTTCAATCCCTTCCATCTGCTCATACTTGGCAATAATCTCTTCACTACTCAGCATCATTTGCTTAATTGTAATGGAAGAATAATTTCCTTTTTTCGATTTCCTCAACTGGTATTCAGCCGTCTCATCAAAAATCCGTTTTATTTGAACTAACTTTTCAGGATCTTCTTTAATGATAAATTTAAAAGGATACTGTAACGGAAACTTCTGTTCTGCTAATAGTTCTTTCAATTTATCGTACTTGCTCATAATCAATTATTTTCTTAGCTCTGACAACTGCCTCAGTCAATATAGAAAGGGGCTCAGAATCTAGCTTTTCAAAAGCAACACAAAGATAATCGTTTATTTCTGATTCAGAGATATCAGAAGACTTCAAGTATTTCAGAATTTTGTAGGGATCTAAAGGTTCAGACATTTTTACAGCATCAAATTTTTCATGTTTGATGCCAATATCATAATCTGCAATTCTCTTAATGAGTTTTGTTTGAACTTTCCACAACTCTAATAGGGATTGACTCAGCTCTCTCGCATCTGGTGAATTTGATACTTTGAGCTTGACAGACATTAGTTCTGATATAGTCGCTTCAAGGAATTCTTCTAGCTTATCATCTAATGCCTCTGTCTGAGTTTCGAACACTAAATCAAACTTAATTGATGACGCCAGTCGTTCGGCATTTTTTCTAATAATAGTTGGATGGGGAATTTCGCGTAAAAACTTTTGTTTTACGTCAAATAAAAGTTGTTCGTCTTTGTTTGAATTCAATTTATTGAATTTGGTTGAGCCACTCTATCGCCTCTTCTTCTTTTTCAAAAAGTTTTGCTTCGTAAGAATGAGGAATGACTTGTACTCCAATTTTAAAAAACATTCTTGAGGCCGGGTTCAAAACTACGAAAGCTTCTGCTTTTTTAAAGTCTGTTCGATAATCTTTTTTGAAAAATCTTAGATACTTGTTCTCCATCTTAAACCCTTCTTGAACAATAACCAAAAACTTCATCTCATCATCTTTACCCAAAAGCTGCTTATAATGATCATATAGGCTTTTATACTCAACAGTAGTCAAGAAGGCGTTGGGTTTGAACACAATTTTTACTGTATCCTTATCCAACTTAGAAAGATATGCAGACGTAGTCTCAATCATTTTCCTAAATTTGATAACCGCCTATTTAGAGTTTTTCATGCAGCAGTTCCCTTCAATTTACAAAAAAATTCAATACGCCTTAAACGATTTACCTGCGGATTTGGCGCATAAGGAGATGTATCCATCAAGAAAGACAATTCAAGAGGTCGATTTAACCAAGGTCTCTTATAAAACTTCTTCGGTTCTCGTCCTCTTCTTTGAGGTGGCTGGTCAGTTGCAGCTAATCTTAACGCAACGCAATGAATATAAAGGAAAGCACAGTGGTCAAATAAGCTTCCCTGGAGGTAAAAAAGAAGACACTGATAAATCGATTGAGTTCACGGCTTTGAGAGAAACTGAAGAGGAGATTGGCTTGAGCACAAAAAATATTGACATTATTGGAAAGCTGTCTGACGTATACATTCCTGTAAGCAACTTTTTAGTACATCCGTTCATAGCATTTCATCAAGGACAGCCTGACTTTAAGGCCAATTATGAGGTGAAAGAAGTTATCACTTTTAATATCGAACTGCTATTAAAAACCGAAACCTTAAGCTCAAGAGATATTAAGGTTGCCGAAGGGCATACTTTAAAAAACATTCCATGCTTTGTTATTGAAGGCAAAATTGTTTGGGGTGCTACAGCAATTATTTTGAATGAAGTGAGACACATCCTCATGAAATAAAAACGCCCTCTTTCATCAGAAAGAAGGCGTTCAATGTTTTATATGATCGACTCTAGAATCTTACTCTAGCAAATCCAAATGCTGCCGAAATAGTAGGTGAATTCTGAGAAAAGAATGTTACCGCATCTCTAGATGCAATTCCTACCTCATAAGCTCCACCACCTAACACAAAGTTAACTCCTAGTGGAACTTGAACGTCATAACCTCCACCTCCTGTTACACCAAGCATAATGAATATTTGACTATTTCCTGCTGGAATCACAATGTCTCCACCTGCTCCCCAAGCAAAACCATTAATTGAGCCTGGTAACGTTCTATCAAAGGGCGAAACCAAATCGATTCCGAAATGAGCAATTTTCCCTAACTCTAATGAAGCTCCGAATCTAATTGTACCTGGAAGTTTAATTTTAGTTTCTTCTAAGCCTCTCAGCTTGAACAAACCTGATTCTTCTAACAATTCAGGAACTGAATTGGCGATATTCATATCTTCTAATCCTTCATTGGTGTAGCTTACAACCAAAGTATCAACACCTTCATACACATTACCTGTGTAGGTCATTGAGCCAATATTAGTTACCGAAGCCGCTAAATGAAGACTGTTAAACAAAGTAGCGTGAACTCCAAAATCTAAACCGAAACCTTGTCCGACAGAAGATCTCCAAAAATTCTGAGCTTGTCCAGCAATAGCAGATGGATTTCCTGAAGCCACGGCTCCATAATCTAAATCAAATCCTGGAGAGAGTGCTGAAATCATTGTATATGTCGATCCATCACTAGTCATGTCCATCATTGCGATTCCCTGAATGTATTTAGCACCAACACCAGCATATAATGAGAAAGTACTGTCTGCTCCAAACAATTTTCGACCGTAACCGATATGATACTCTCTGTTTAAGCTGAATCTCATATAACTATCACCTACAATTTGAGAAATAGGGTTCGGAAATGAAGCCGTTCCACCAATTACATTTGCAGCAGAATCAGGACGCATATTTTGATAATTCTCAATGTTTGAAGTATCAATTCCTGTATCATACTGAAGGGTATCAAAGTATTCAGAGAACTTACCTTGAAACAACATTTCTGTAAATGATTCGTCAAAATTCGAATTCCATGAAGCTCTAGATCTCAATGAAAATGCTATGCCTCCGAATTTCTCATTTTGATAAGAAATACCAAACATATTATAATCCCAATTGAAAGCGAAATCTGATGCGAACCCTTGTGCAGCTGCAATCTTATCTTCATAAGAAAGGGTATCTAAATTTCCACTTTTTAGTACACCCCAAATATTATCTCTCAAATCTTGCTTGGCCAAAGACTCAGAATAAATAGACATCCCGAATTCAGAGGTTCCCATAGTCACACTCTTTTCTTCATAGGCCTTGATACCCAAATTGGCAGGATTGATTCCCAAACAATGGTAATCAGTTACGAATGTTGAAGAAACTCCTTTTCCTGTTGCAGGATAGGCTATAAATTCATTTTGTGCCTGTGAAACAAAAGCCATTCCCAGTGCAATTAGAGTAAATATTTTTTTCATAATTTGTTTTTGGTAATAAAAAACCCTGATTTGGATTGACCAAGTCAGGGTTTCAATTTAGATATTATTCAACTAATCGGCAAATTTTTCTATTACTTCCTGAGTTACCCCAGTGTTAGAAAAGCCTCCGTCATGAAATAAATTTTGCATAGTCACATATCTCGTCAAATCAGAGAATAGAGACACACAGTAATTTGCACAGTCATCAGCTGTAGCGTTTCCAAGAGGTGACATCTTTTCAGAGTAGCTAATGAATTCGTTAAAACCTTTGACTCCACTTCCTGCAGTTGTCATAGTAGGAGATTGAGAAATTGTGTTCACACGTACTTTAGATTTAACTCCGTAGTGATATCCAAAACTCCTTGCAATTGATTCAAGGTAAGATTTGTTATCAGCCATGTCATTATAATCCGGAAAAACTCTCTGAGCAGCAATGTAAGACAATGCTAAAACAGATCCCCAATCGTTTATTGCTTCTTTTTTATAAGCTGTTTGTAAAACTTTATGAAACGATAATGCCGAAACATCTAATCCTTTCATAGTCCAATCATATTTCTCATCTGTGTAATGTCTTCCTTTTCTGACATTTACTGACATCCCGATTGAATGTAAGATAAAATCAATTTTACCCCCAAGAATCTTCATTGATTGATCAATTAAGTTCTCTATATCTTCAACAGATGTTGCGTCAGCTGGAATTACAGTTGAACCAGTTTTTTCAGCAAGATTATTAATCTCACCCATTCTCATTGCGATTGGTGCATTTGTTAAAACAAATTCAGCACCTTCTTCATGAGCTTTCTCAGCTACTTTCCAAGCAATAGATTGATCATTTAATGCTCCGAAAATAATTCCTTTTTTTCCTTTTAATAGTCCTGTAGACATAATTGTTTGTTTGGTTTGATGCGCGCAAATTTATGAATTTCTTTGACTAAAATACGCTCATCATTTTTAATAATCCAACAACTGCCAAAGCACCACCAAGACCAAAGCAAACAAAGGCTCCAATTTTGTATCCTTTAATTGCAGACCCAAGTCCAGCTTGTAACTCATCTTCAGATTTTGTTGAAACGATAAAAGGATATTTTTTGTCTGTTGGTTTAGACATGATAAGAGAACCGTCTCTATCGTTCGCATCACCAAGAACATATAAATTTTGACCTAGCTTAATCCCAATTTCTTTATACTCATAACCAATTGTTCTGTGGTTTGAGTTTCCTCCTCCACCTAATCCTATTGATACTCCACCTAATTTGATATTCAAACCTGATTGATTAGGCTCTCCTTTTTCAAATTTAGAGTGTAACTGCATAGTATCAAGTTTAGATTTCTTAGGATTGATCGCAATAAATCCTGTTGCATCCTTAACTCCAAATCCATCAGCCCATACTTCGTTTTCAGAAACGGTATCAGTTTTCTTCACCCATTTCTTTTGCATGTTTCCTTGAGAATCTTTCTTGTTCTCTAAACGCTCATACTTATGAATAACTTCGGACTTATAATAAACCACAGATTCATTTGATTGCTCTGCCGTTAGAGGTTGATCAGAATGTGCCTGACCTTTTAATTCACAAAAGTGAGTAAAGTTACCAGACCCCATAGATCCGCTAATGCTGTCATAGTTTTCTTTTACTTCAGAAACTGTTGAAGTGTCAGTAAGATCAAGATGTGCAGATTGTCCCGCTTTCTTTCCCATTACCATCCATAAAATTACGCCGACTATGGCTACCACGGCTCCTCCGATTAAAAATCCCATATTAGTTTTTGATTTAAATTTTTATGAATATATAAATTATTTTGATTCATATTTAATACGGTAAGCCATCAAATTAACAACTGACTATAATCATTCAATAAGTGAACTTTTGATTACTCACTTTGTTCTATATTTGTATGCAAGTGAGAGAAGAAGAGAAAAAAAAATCAAAATTTATAAATCCTATCGACCCTGATAAGATTACTGAAAACCCACATTCTCTTGAATATGGCCATCATGTAGGTTCAGCTGTTATTAAAGCGGAAGATATTGGCAAGCAGAAAGGACGCGCTCTTTCTGCTATGGAGCATCAAACGGATCAACAATTAGGTCAAATTTATGAGCAAATGAAATTGCTTGCTGAACAAGCAAAAAAAATCAACAAGCGTAAAGAAATCTCTGAGAGTATTTATCAAGCGAATTTCAGATTCGAGCCTATCATCAATCATACCTACCACTTGTATGAGGATGAGAATACAGAGAATGTGCTCTCTATCATTGCCCCAAACCAATGGGGTCGATCTAGAAAAAACAAATACCTTTGGGTAGCGACAATTAAATTGCTTGCCGACCATACTTGGGAAATTTTAGAAACAGCTGACGAAGAAGACGATTCTATTACAGAAGATTAGAATCTTTGGATTTAAGCGTCTAATTCCTATCTTTAAAAAAACAACTTGCACATGAGAATTGAAGCTGAAAATCTAGACGATTATATCACAAAATGCCCTGAAGAGAGGCAAGAACCTATGAAGAAATTGGCTGTAGCCATTCGGTCAAACATAGATCCAAATTTTTCAGAAGGGATGAGTTATGGAATGCCGGGCTGGGTAGTAAGCCATGACTTGTATCCAGATGGATATCACTGTAAACCATCAGAGCCACTGCCGTTTATTAGTGTGGCTTCTCAGAAAAACTTTATAGCAGTTTATCATATGGGAGTTTATGCCAACGAAGAGCTCATGAAATGGTTTTTAGAGGAGTACCCAAAGCACTCTTCAAAAAAATTAGACATGGGAAAAAGTTGCATTCGTTTCAAAAAAATGGACGACATTCCATATGACTTATTAGGACAATTGGCAGGCAAAATGAAAGCAGCACAATGGATTGACCTTTACGAAGCAAATATCAAAAAATAAAAAAGCCGTTTTTTAAATGCTAGATCAATGTTTCGCTTTTGTAAGCTCAATGAAACCCCAGCTAACTAAGAAAAAGAAATGAATCGTCTAGTTCTTTGTATTTTCATTTTAACTTCTTTTGCTGGAATTTCTCAAATCTCAACTTTTGAGAAAAAAGGAAAGTTTGGACTCAAATATGGTGATGAAATAATTCTCAAACCTAAGTACGACTCTATATTACTTGCAGACCCAGAAGTGAGTTCAGCCTTTAAAAAGAAAAAACTCTTCTTCATCAATAATTCCACAAGCGAAACAGTTTTTAAAGGAAAGTCTGAATATCTTGAAGTCTTCCAACACGGCTCTGCCATCATCACAACAAAGAGTAAAAAAACGGGGGCTATTAACCAGAACGGAGACTACTTCATTGAACCTTCAAAATTCAATCAATTGACTTATCAGTTGGGATTACTTCATCTGATTGATACTAGCTATTATGCAAAGTACAAACTATACGCAGGCAGTCAATTGATATCAGAGAATGCAAAGAAAATTGAAATTTTAAATGATTGGATAATTATTCATAGAACCGAGACAGAATCTCATACCCATACTCCTACCAAGGGGATTTTCAGAAAAAGAAGGACTACAATCACGACTACGAGCAGACATTGGATGGAGATTTATGACGGCTATTCTGGATTTGCGATTGATAAAAATGTGGATGAAATCATCTCTTATGATGATATGGTTGGATTAAAGGGAGCAACAGATTTTGATTTATATATGAATGGAAACAAAGTCTTAGAGAGGGTAACATTTATGGATTCTAGAAATGATTCACTTTATGAAGGGTCCATTCAAAAAAGTATTTTAGAGAGAAAAGAAGGTGAAGCTGAAGACCGATTTTTACTCAATAAGAAAACAAAACAAGTTCTCGTTCATGGTCCTCACATCAAGTTTGACATCAATGAGAACACTATTTACGGTCATGGCGACAATGACAATTTCAAGAATATTTACATCTATGATCTAAAGGGTAAACTCATTCGAAATGATTTGAAAGGCGGATGGAAAATTGATGAATCAAGGTTTATATTTTCTGATAGTTTAGGAGAGTTCATAGCAAATGAAAATGGAGAACAATTGAGTAAACATTATTCTTCAATCTCTGATGCCAGTGAAGGAATTAGAAAGGTATTTTATGATTACAGTTATGGCTACATCAATGACTCTACCTGCGAAGAACTAGCCATTAACTGGCCAGTTGTAGGGGAAAGAATTTCATACGCTGGCGGCGGAGGACGAAGAAGAGGTCTGTTCAGAGGACTAGGAAGAGATTTAGGAAATTTTGGACGAAGATTAATTGGAAAACCAACGAAAGGAAGATCATCAGGCTATTCTCCAAAAGGAAGATCAGGTTCTGATATTATCATTTTAGATGATGGCCACGACTT
The DNA here is from genome assembly GCA_913054135.1 of uncultured Flavobacteriales bacterium. GTDB lineage: Bacteria > Bacteroidota > Bacteroidia > Flavobacteriales_D > Crocinitomicaceae > Paracrocinitomix. The sequence continues at coordinate 115,860 of CAJXJK010000011.1, forward strand.
CTATGAAGAGATGGCGATAGTTTGTCTAAACGGTCTGAGAAGAGATGCTAAATATGACAGTATTTATTCTTTTTACAGAAGTGATGCTATCTACAACTACATCTCTACTTCAGGAAAATTGATGAGTACAAAAAAATACAGCCACTGCTTACCGTTTAAAAATGGTTTGGCTTGGGTCAAGTTTGGCCGCTATTACTCGCGCATAAACAAAAATGGGAAAACGGTTAAAACAACTAAATACACTGAGATTGAAGAAGATGAACTTGGATTTTATAAGGTGAAGAAAGCTGGCAAATGGGGTGTGATTGACAGTGATGGAAAGTCAATGTTAGCATGCGAACATGCTATCTTGGATTATAAAGAAGGGGGCTACTACTCTAAGTATGAAGGAGTTGAAAAATTAGAATTAAATCTTCGTAAAGAAGAATGAAACAATTATCAATCAACAAAGTGAAAATTTAAACGCAGTAGATTTAGAGGAAATATATTTTCTAAATTTGCGCGCACAAAAAATTATAAAATGAAGGATACTGCATTATCAAAAATACATGAGAGTTTAGGAGCAAAGATGGTTCCGTTTGCAGGCTATAACATGCCAGTACAATATGAAGGTGTGAAAGCCGAACACGAAGTGGTAAGAACTGGAGTTGGTGTTTTTGACGTTTCTCACATGGGAGAATTCATGCTGAAAGGTGAAAGAGCATTAGACCTTATTCAATTGGTATCTTCTAATGATGCTTCTAAAATGGTAGACAATCAAGCACAGTATTCTTGTATGCCAAATAATGATGGAGGTATCGTTGATGATTTGATCATTTATAAAAAGAACGATAACGAATATTTCTTGGTTGTAAACGCATCAAACATTGAGAAAGATTGGAATTGGATTTCTTCTCATAATGACATGGGTGTAGAAATGACAAACCTATCTGAAGAGTATTCTTTATTAGCCGTTCAGGGGCCAAAAGCTGCTGAGGCAATGCAAAGTCTTACACACTTAGACTTAGCGAATATCAAGTACTATACTTTTGATGAAGGAACCTTTGCAGGAATCGATAACGTAATTGTTTCGGCAACGGGCTACACTGGTTCTGGTGGATTTGAGTTATACATCAAAAATGAAGATGCTGAAAAAGTTTGGAATGCTATTTTTGAAGCTGGAGCTGATTGGGGAATTAAACCAATTGGATTAGCAGCAAGGGATACATTAAGATTAGAAATGGGTTATTGCCTTTATGGTAATGATATTAACGATTCAACTTCTCCATTAGAAGCTGGCTTAGGTTGGGTAACAAAATTCACAAAAAAGTTTATCAACTCTGAAGCACTGGCCGCTCAAAAAGAAGCTGGAATAACAAGAAAGTTAGTTGGATTTGAATTGGTTGAGAGAGGAATTCCTCGTCACGACTACCCTATCGTAGATGCTGACGGAAATGAAATAGGAATAGTAACTTCAGGAACTATGTCTCCTTCAACTGGAAAAGCAATTGGATTAGGATATGTGCCTAAAGATTTAAGCTCACCAGGATCCGAAATATTCATTCAGGTTAGAAACAAAAACATCAAAGCTGTGGTAGTTAAGCCACCATTTTACAAAGCTTAAAAGAGAATATAATAAAAACAAAATCCCGTCCCGGTTGAACCGAGATGGGATTTTTTATGTCTTTAATTTCGTTTATGCGATTTCAGGGTCTGCCATCTTCGGCTTCTCTTCTTTACCACTTTGATTCAGTTTCTTCAATCTCTTCCATCCAAAGAAAGAAACTATACAAAGCAATAAAAATCCACCCACTGTAATTGGCACCCAAATAGGAATCGGAAGTGGATCTCCTTTAGCATAAGAATGTAATCCTGCTAAATAATAGTTCACACCAAAGAATGTCATAATAATTGAACCGTACGCCCAAAATGACCAGAAGCTAAATGCAAACTGACTTTTCATTTTAGGGATAAATCGGATATGGAGAACAATAGCATAAACTAACACTGAAGCAAGCGCCCAGGTTTCTTTAGCATCCCAACCCCAGTATCTACCCCAACTTTCATTTGCCCAAACACCTCCTAAGAACGTTCCAATAGTAAGCATGAAAAGACCAATCATAATCGTCATTTCAGCCACATTTGAAACCTCTTTCGTCACTAAAGTCAATGTTTTTCTGTTCTTGTTATTTGCAAATATGTAAGTACACAAGTTGATTAAGCTCATCACCGAGCCAAGGCCCAAGAATCCATAACTACCAGTAATTATGGCAACATGAATCATCAACCAATAGGATTGTAGTACCGGAACCAAATCAGTAATAACCGGATCCATGTGATTCATATGAGCTACAAACAACATCAACCAAGCAAGAATTCCAACAGCACCAATTACAACTTTCGATTTTAGGTAAAACAGAAGTCCAGCCCCAACAGTGACCCATGAAATAAATACTACTGCCTCATAACCATTACTCCAAGGAGCGTGACCTGATAAATACCATCTCAATCCTAATCCAAATCCATGATAGAGAAATAAACCACCAAAAATAAGGGCAGTAATTCTTATTGGCCATTTCAAGTTCCAGCCCGGAATAAACATTTGCAGAAAAACTAAAATCAACGAGAATAAACCAAGAAGTAAATAAGAGAACTGAACCTTTTGAAAAATGTCAGCCTCATTGTACCAAATCTCTAAACCTAAAACAGTGTCTGACATTAATACTGCAGGATCAGCCGCTTTTTGCTGGTAAACATCAATGAGGTCAACTGCCTGATCAGCCTCTGACCAATCACCTGATTCATATCCCTTCAAAATTCCGTTGAAATATAATTTCATGGCCCCTTGAACGAAAGTTGAATCCTCTTCACTAAACTCACCGTTCAATTCTAAATAGCTGTAAAAAGCACTTTTATCCTCGGCAGGATTAGGAAAGATTTTTAAGTATGAATAGTTGAATAAACCAAACATGATGTTAACACGTTCATCCGTCTTCAAAATGTTCTTATCGTATTGAGATCTATTTGCAGGCTTCTTGATTCGCGCATCTTCAGCTTCTTCGGCCAATAAGTAGGTAATGCCAGTCTCGGTGAAAAACAAGAAATCAGACAAAGCACCATACTTTCCTACAATATTATATTCCTCTCTTACACCTGTCCCTGATATATAAATGAATGGTTCTTGAAACCAAGCAGGATTAGTATGAATACCCAAAAACACTTGCATTGGGTTCATCTCTTTATACTCTGTTCCTCTATGAATTTTTCTTACCAATTCATCCGCCACTGTATGCACAGGTGAAAATCTACCCGTATAACTCTGAATCATTAATTCAGAAAACTTCGCAGCATGTGCTTCATCTACAATTTGAAGCTCTGTAGTCTCTTGAGCTGATGAATTGAAGCCACCCAAAGTCATCAAAAACAATAGAACCGCAATTCCTTCTCTCTTCGCTCTAACTTCAGTTGTCTTTCTTGAAAGCTTTCTAAACCTTCCTTCTCTTGCCATCAGATTGATAATGAAGCCAATTGCTAAAAACAGATATCCTAAATAAGTAAGTATTGTTCCTGGATTATCGTGATTCACACTTAATATAGTTCCGAGCTCATCTTTATCATATGAAGATTGGAAGAAACGATATCCTTCATAATCTAAAACTGTATTCATGAAAATTCTATGCTCCTCTTCTACCCCCTTCTCTAAGTCAATCAAGGTCACTTCACTTGCAAATGAAGCCGGATTCATTGTTCCTGGATAGTTGTCTAATTGAAAGTCTCTTAACTCAATCATGAACGGAATCTCAATATCTTTTGAACCATAACCAATTTCAAAATTTAAGCCATCTTGCTCAAAAAGAAAGGTTTGAGCTTCAATTCCTTTTCCACCTTTGATAATGTGATTCTGCTCTTCTCCGCCATCAACTGATACCGCTAAATCAATACCCATTAATCCCATTAAATCTTGGTCGCTCTCAAATGTCTCAAGCTTTGCTCCTAAATAATAGTTTTTGAAAACGAATTGCTCATTACCGACAGTATATAAGCGTTTAGGTATAAATTCTTGAATACTATCTCTCTTAATTGAACCTTGAGATTGATCTGACATTTGAAAGTATCCCAGATCAAAAGGCGATAAGACATAAATCCCTGAATCTGTTTCAAAAATATTGATGGCATCTGTATACACATCATTATTGAAAGCCACCTTTATTCCACTATCAAACACCTTAATCTCACCTTCTCTCAAATAGTTTGATTGCATGCCATTGGTAACTAAATCAATGTATGCATCTCCGCCCGCAGTCGGAATCAAAGAATCTTTTGGGTTTTTAAAAACGTCAGCCGTTTTAATCTCAACGTTTTTTCCTTTGAATTCAAAATTATATTCTAAGTAATTATTGTGATTAAACAGAAAGCTAAATGGATGATTCCAAACAATTGATTCACTTGTATAAGCTTCGGCATTTGTATCAATAACGAACTTCACTTCATCAGTCCACTGATCAACATTATCGTGAACTTTTACTTGTAAATAGCTTTCAGCAGAGATGATTGTACTTGAAGCTTCGCCTTCACGAATCATCATAACACCTTCAAAACCAAACAATCTAGTAACCAGCGCTCCTAATACAATCACTAAAAATGCTGCATGAAAAAGAAGACTACTGATCTTCTTCCATCTCAATAGTTTAAATCTAAAGATGTTATAAATGAGAGAAATAGAGAGGTAAAATAAAATAAATCCGAACCAATTAGCTGCGTAAACCCATTTGTAAGCGATTAATCTTCCGAAATCATTTTCAACAAATGTTGCCCATCCTATCGCGAGAAAAAATAGCAGTAAAAACAACACCATCAGAGGCATTGAAAAGATTTTATTGAATGTTTTTGTCATCTAAGCTGTATACTTTTGGCAATTCAGGGTATACAAAGTTAATCCTAATTTTTTATTCAGATTTCAAATCAACAATTATTCAATGAGTACTGCAAAATTCTCAATTTATCGTCAGGATATGGGAGCGGAATTTCAATTCGTAATGAGAATTCTGTTTGCTTTTTTTTACGCCCATTTCAATCGACCTGAAACCTAGATATTTAGGACGTTTTCTTAAAGAATTCTAATATTTCTTTAATAAGGTGTCAATTCATTGGTTTATTCTAATTGAAGTTCTATATTTGCACCCGTTAAAAAGTACATATACAAAATGAGAAACAAAGGATTTTTTTGGTCAATCACGATAGCGTTAGCATTAGCGTGTGTATACCAACTTTCTTTTACTTGGGCGACAAGCGGAGTAGAGGCAGATGCAGATGATTATGCACAAGAGAAATTAGACTCTCTTCTTAATCCAGCATTCAATGTCGACTACGTAGTGCTTGACAGAGACACATTAGTGCCTTCTGACAGCAAAGACTCTGGAATCATCATCAACTTTTACGTAGATGAGTATTTAAGAGATGTAGCCAATGAGAAAGTTTACATGGGTTACACATATGCCGAATGTCAAAAGAACGAGATCAATTTAGGATTAGACCTGCAGGGAGGAATGAGTGTAACACTCGAAATTTCTATCCCTGAATTGGTAAGTAAGTTAGCTGGAGACACTAGAAACCCAGCATTTAGAGCAGCAATGACAGCAGCCGGAACCAGAACAGATGCTGGTGAAGGAGCATTTATTGAGATGTTTGTTGAAGAATGGGAAAGCGCTAATAAGGACACACCTTTAGCTAAGATCTTCTACATTAGAAATCAAGATAACTTAAAGTCAGATGCAACAAATGCTGAAGTAGCGTCATTCTTAAACGAACAAGCAAACGGAGCCTTAGATGGTGTTGAAGTAATTATTGAGAAAAGGGTAAACACATTTGGTGTTGCTCAACCAACAATTCAAAAACTACCTGGAACAAACAGAATTTTCGTTGAGCTTCCTGGTGTTAAGGATAGAGCCTCTGTAAGACGTAAGTTGCAACAAACTGCCAACCTAGAGTTTTATGAAGTTTACGATCCAAGTACATCTAACATTGGTGAATTAGTATTCTCAGCAAATTTTGAAAACACTTTAAAGAAAGCTCTTTATGGTGACGAAGAAATTGAAGAGGTAAAAGACACTACTGTTTCAGATTCAACTTCACTAATAAATGAATTATTAGGTGATGAAGATGGAATTGATGCAATGTTAGGAGATGAGAATCCTGAGACTGCTGAAGTTTCTGAAGATGAAGTTCTAGATTCTGCAACTATCGCAAACATGTCGATAGCTGAGAAAAAGAAAGAGTTCCCAATTCAAATGGTTCTTTTCCCGAATATCAGAATGAACCCTGAAACTCAACAGCAAATGTGGGGTACAGGTGCATTAGGATACTCTGCAGTGAAAGATACTTCTGAAGTTATGTCTAAACTGAATCACCCTTCAGTTCAAGATCAATTACCTGAAGATGTTCGTTTCATGTGGGATGCTAAAGAAGCTGAAGACCAAGAAACTGGAATTCCAATCGGAATCATCTACCTATACGCAATTAAAGTTCCTTCAACAGGCGCAAAGGTTGATGGAAATGACATTGATGATTCTTATCACAGAGCATCTCAAAAAATGAACGGTTCATATGAGGTTATCCTTAATATGACAACTACAGGAGCTGAGAAATGGGAAGAAATGACTACTGCTAATATCGGACGTCCGGTTGCAGTGACTATGGACGACTATGTATTTACCGCTCCAACTATTAACGAAGCACTTTCAACTACTTGTGTAATTACTGGTGACTTCGATTTATATGAGTCAAGAGATTTATCTGGATTATTAAATGCTGGTGCACTTCCTGCTCCGGTAAACATTGTTGATGAAACAGTAGTTGGACCATCATTAGGTGCATCTAACGTTACTTCAGGATTGTGGTCATTCGTATTTGCTTTATGTCTTGTACTATGTTACATGGTATTCTATTACAGCAAAGCTGGTTTGATTGCAGATTTAGCCTTAGTAATAAACGTATTCTTCTTGATTGGTGCACTGGCATCAATGAAAGCAATTTTAACCTTACCTGGTATAGCCGGGATTGTACTGACAATTGGTATGTCGGTGGATGCCAACGTACTGATCTTTGAGCGTATTCGTGAGGAGCTGAGACATGGTAAAGGAACTAAAGCTGCCGTTAAAGATGGTTATCAAAAAGCATTGGCGGCAATTTTGGATGCAAACATCACTACTTTATTAACAGGTATCGTACTTGCTACATTCGGAACAGGACCTATTAAAGGATTCGCAACTACGTTAATCATTGGTATTTTCACTTCGTTCTTCGCAGCTGTAATTATCACAAGATTAATTGTTTCTTCATTCTTAGACAAAGACAAGAACGTTTCGTTCTCAACTAAGATGACTGAAAACTGGTTTACTAAAACGGCCGTTCCTTTCGTAAGAAAGAGAAAGTTATTCTATGTAATCTCTGGTGCTATTGTTCTTTTAGGAATTGGATCATTGATGACAAGATCACTTGATTTTGGTGTTGACTTTACTGGTGGACGTCAGTTCGTAGTAAACTTTAAAGATGCTCCGGCTGATAACGACAAGATTAGAGAAAACCTAACAGTAGTATTTGAAGGACAAGCGCCTACCGTGAAAATGGTTGAGGATACTTACACTTCAATGATTACAACTAAGTATAACGTGAATTCAAGTGGTGAAGACGCAAATACATTAGTTGAAACTAAACTTCAAGAAGGATTAGTTGAGTTTGGTGAAAATGAAATCATATCTACAAATATGATTGCGCCTACAATCTCAAAAGATTTGAAAACTAATTCATTGTACGCAATCGGATTCTCGTTATTGATCATCTTCTTATACATCTTATTTAGATTTAGAAAATGGCAATTCGGATTGGGAGCACTTATAGCAATGGCACATGATGTTATCGTTGTACTTGCACTGTTCTCATTGTTCTGGGGGATCTTACCATTCTCAATGGAGATTGACCAAGCCTTTATAGCGGCCATACTGACCGTAGTAGGTTACTCGATAAATGATACGGTTGTTGTATTTGATAGAATTAGAGAATATTTAAAAATCCATACTAAGAAAGACCAGAAAGAGGTGATTAACATGGCGCTTAACTCAACATTGAGTAGAACCGTGAATACATCTGTATCTACCTTCATAGTATTGTTGATCATCTTCATCTTTGGAGGAGACGCAATTAAAGGATTTACATTCGCATTAATGATTGGTGTTGTAGTAGGAACGTACTCTTCACTATTTATTGCTACTCCAGCAGTGATTGACTTTTCAAAAAAAGCAGGACCTAAAGAAGTAGAATAAACCAAAGAAAATTGGTAATTTTAGCCCTGACTTCCGATTTCGGACCGTCAGGGCTTTTTTTTTGCATATAATTAAATGGTATTACTCTTTTTAAATAGTTTGGGAACTTGGGAGGTTGTGTTAATCATGGCTGTCGTTCTTATGTTGTTTGGATCAAAGGGATTACCGGGCATTGCAAAAAATTTAGGAAAAGGGATGCGTGAAATCAGAACGGCATCAAATGAAATCAAAAGAGATATTCAAAACTCTGCGCTAGACATGCGTAAAGACATGGGTGTAGAAAATCCTCTTGATGAACTGCCCAAGCTAAATAAGATCTTTGACGAAGATTCAGAAAGTTCGGTTCAGGTTGACTCGAATAAGGTTTCTATTGAAGAGGCAGAAGGAACCGTGAAGGTGGATGACATTGCTCAAACAAATGATTCTGCATCAGAGCAAGTTGAAGACGAGAGCACCAATAAGGCCGAAGAAGAAGCATGAATTATATCTTACTCATCTTAGGATTAGCCGTCTTAGTTGTCGGCGGAGAACTTTTAGTGAGAGGAGCAGTTGGCATTGCTAAAAAAGCCCAGCTTTCAACTCTCGTTATTGGTATGACTGTCATTTCGTTTGGTACTTCAGCGCCTGAGTTATTCGTAAGTATTGATTCGGCAATGGCGGGTAATCCTGATATTGCCATGGGTAATGTGGTTGGATCAAACATAGCTAACATTGCACTAGTACTCGGTTTAACTGTTCTTATTCTACCAATTGCTGTAGATAGAAATTCTAAAGTCATTGATTGGCCAGTAATGTTTGGGGCCACTCTCCTATTTGTTTTGTTCTCTTACGACCTTGTTATTCAATGGTGGGAAGGCGCAATTCTATTTGGGATTTTGTTAGTATTCACCTATCTGCTAATTCGAAACTCAAGAAGAACTAGCAAGAAAGCAGCCGCGGCTGAATCAAGTGATGATGATGAAGTAGCTAGTGTAAAAGACAAATTTGGCTTGTCAATTCTTTTCACATTATTAGGTTTAGTGAGCCTTTATTTCGGAGCGGGATGGCTGATTGACGGAGCGGTAGGAATCGCCGAATCATTCGGAATGGAAGAAAGAGTGATCGCCGTAACGGTGGTTGCTTTTGGAACTTCAGTTCCTGAATTGGTGACATCTGGAGTTGCTGCCTTCAAAGGAGAAACAGATATTTCAGTAGGAAACCTAATCGGATCAAACATCTTTAATATAATGGCTGTAATTGGTGTTACAGCAATGGTAAAACCAATTAGTGTTGACGCTCAAATTCTAAACTCTGATATGATATGGATGATCGCAATATCTCTGGCAGTATTACCAATGATGTTAATCGGTAAAAAGATCGGAAGATTAAAAGGAGCACTACTATTAAGCACCTACATCATTTATATTTCACTACTTGTAATGAGTATTAAATAATGACACAGAAGAGAACATATCTTCTAATTACCTTCATCTATCTTTCATTGTCATCTTATTCCCAAAATTGGGGCGACTATTTCAAATGGACTGAAGTGGATTCCATTCACGTATGTCCTTCTAATATTGAGAAAGGGAAAGAAATCAACAGCAATCTTATTGCGAACACAGGTCTTGACACGCTTTATCCTTATTCTACATTTTATGGCAATCAATCTTTTAAATGGGGAGATTCATTATTTGCTTTTATTGTGAGACTAGAGGCTGACGAAATTGACCAGCCCATAATTCTATTGGTGTTAGCCAATAAGAAATCAGAGATCAAGCATCATTTTGAAATCGCCTCTTATGCTACGATTCCAGGCACAATGGAAGAAACTAGAAACGCATGGATCTATGATCTTTATAAGGATGGTGATTTAGACATTGTCATCATGGATGACCTTGTCGATTACGAATTACCTATTGAAGGTGCTCCAAATATTTCTGGAGTAGAAGGTCGTGTTTATAGAAATACAGGAACTGACTTCTCCTATGAATACATCTCAAAAGAGTTATACTACCAATTAGTAGTAATCAAATAACCTACTTGGTATAATGAATATATCCTGCCACGGCAAACATAGCAATTCCTAAGATGAATGTATACAAACTAAAGTAATACCAATAAGAGCTTTTCTTTTTGCCCTCTTCCTTCGGTTTCTTTTTGAACATTTTAGCTCCTCCAGCAATCAAAAATGACGGTATTGCCGGAAACAACATGAGAACAAACCCCCAAAGAATGCACCACAAAATACTAGCGTCTGTAAAAGTCTGAGTAGTCCAAAATGCGCCGTATCCCCATATAATAAGTGGGCCAAAATAAATTACTTTTTTCATTCTATTTCGTTATCTAAATCATCAATTAATTCATCATTCATTGTGGATGATGCGGGTGCTTTACCTCTATATTTATTCTTAATTATTGGAATCAGAATCAACGGCCAAACGAGTAGAACGAGAGTACCTAATCCAATGAATGCCAATATCTCACCAAGTCCGCACAAAAAGCCTGAGCAATTCATTACCGGAACCACAATAATCATGAAGAGTAAAGCAATAGCGGCAATGCAAAATGCGAGTTGAATGAAATAGAATTTTCTTCCCTTTGTGCCTCCTCTTTGTGAAGCCATCACGCCAGAAACAATCCAAGCGGCAACTGCTCCGAGAAGCGCTAATACCCAAAGAATACCGCCCACTAATCAACTACAATGACAAGGTACTTAGATACTTTCCAGAAAGACTTGTGATCAATAATCTTAATCGTATGATTATCTCCCTGAGAAATCAGTTCATAAGAAGATGAAGCGTGATCGGTAATGAATTTGATCTTCTTACCAGTTACTTGTAGACTATTGGTCTTAGTAATATCAACCTGTGTGAAGTAGTCATCATTGAAATCATCTTTCAATTCTGTTTTCTTTCCAATCCCAATGAATCCACCTTCTCTTACGATAACTCCGTTAGCCTCTAATTCTTCAACCGAACCGTATGCATAGAATCCTTCATTTAACTCTTGAAGTGTTTCAGCTGTGATTTCAGTTTGTTCTTGATAAGCTTCTAATAGCTCAACATACTCTCTATCTAAATCTGCTAACTCAACTCTCAACATTTCAATCTCTTCTTCTTGAACTTGAATCTTATCCATCAAGTGAGTAATCATATTTTGAAGCTCAGTGATTTGAAGATTCTTGTCTTTAAGCGCTTTGTTTAATTCACCAACTTTCTTAGTGTTTGCTTCTCTTAGATAATTGATGTTTTGAATCTCTTGTAAAATCCATTGCTTACCATCTTCTTCTAACTCAACATCATGAGATCTAAATCTAATCTCATCTTCTTTTAAGTTAATCATGGCAAGATTTTGCTCAATCTCATTAAACAACATGATCGTCTCGTTCAAAGTCGAATCTTTTGCTTCTAATTGTTCTTCCAATTCGCGCATTTCAGATTTTAACCTAGCCATTTCTTCACTCTCTCCTGAGTTTGAATCTGTTGATCCACCATCTTCTTGACAGCTAAACATGAATACTGAAAGGAATGCTAATACTGAGAAATACTTCATCTTATTATAAGTTTGAGTTCACACAAATCTAACTAATAAATACTTCTTAAAAAACATAATTACCCACTATATAGTAAGTGTTATTAACTATTAATTTTTCGAGAAAGGATTACTATTTAACGCTCTCCTCTTCTCGGTCACGGCCTTTAAAATCCTTAAATCCCTATTAATCCACCGATAGTCTAATTCAAATGTAAATTACTAAAGATGATTTCTTATTTTTGATACAAAATCAAACAATATGAAAAAGTCCATTTTATTATTTATCTCAATTTTCATGATCTCATTGGCTTCAATGGCCATGGATATTGACTACAAACTAATGATGAGTAAACCTAACTCACATTACTTTGAAATTGAAATGGACATTTCTGATTTTAAAGAAAAACAATTAGAAGTTAAAATGCCTGTTTGGGCTCCGGGTTCTTATTTAACAAGAGAATTTGCTAAAAGCGTAAACCTAGTTAAAGCATTTGACGGGGCTGGTAACAAGCTTGAAGTCTCTAAAAGCAATAAGAATACTTGGGTTATTCAAACGAAAGGAATCAAGAATGTAAAAATCAATTATGAGGTTTATGCTTTTGAGCTTTCAGTAAGAACAAGTTTCTTAGATGATTCTCATGGATACATTAACGGAACTTCTGTTTTCATGTATGTTGGCGATCATAAAGATGCTACAGGAAATCTTGAAATCGTGCCGCATGCATCATTCAAGAAAATCAATACAGCTCTTCCTTTAAAATCAGGAACAACTTTTACTTACATGGATTACGATCACTTAGCTGATAGCCCAATTGAAATTGGAAATCAAGAAACATTCACTTTTGATGCAGCTGGCGTGAAGCACACTGTGGCAATGTATGGTGAAGGAAACTATGATGTAGAGACTTTGAAAACTGACATGGCTAAGATTGTTGAAGCGGAAACCAATGTATTTGGTGAAAACCCAAACAAAGATTATCTGTTTATCATTCACAACCTTACTGTTGGATCAGGAGGATTAGAACACAAAGAGTCTACTACACTACAAGTTGAAAGATGGACGTATGATGAAGACAACTATAAAGGATTCCTTTCTTTAGTTGCTCATGAGTACTTTCACTTATGGAATGTGAAAAGAATCAGACCTAAAGCTCTTGGACCTTTTGATTACGATTGTGAAAACTACACTGACCTTTTATGGGTAATGGAAGGATTCACTTCTTACTATGATGAATTGATTTTAAGAAGAGCCGGTTTTTATTCTGAAGATGAATATTTAGCTAAGGTGTTTTCTACAATCAATTATGTTGAGAATACTCCTGGTAACAAAGTACAACCAGTTGCTCACGCTAGTTTTGATGCTTGGATTAAAGCATACAGACACAATGAGAATTCTTCAAACACTACAATCTCTTATTATCCTAAAGGTCACATCTTAGCAGCAATGCTTGATTTGTATACGATCAACAAATTCAAATCTGAGAAATCATTAGATGACTTTTTACAAATGTTATATGCTGACTTTTATTTAAAATCAGATGTAGGATTCACTGAAGAAGAGTTTCAATCAACTTTAGAAAAGTTCTTGGGCGAAGACATGAGCTGGTTCTTTGATGATTATGTATACGATACAAAAACTGTTGATTTTAAAAGATTCTTTAAAGGTGTTGGATTAACAATTGTAAACGGCGTTAAATCTCCTTCTCCTTTCTTAGGTGTGAGAACAAGAAATAGTGGCGGTAAGCTAATCGTAACTTCAGTTACTGCTGGTTCAGCTGCTGAGCGTGACGGAATCTCAGTGAATGATGAGCTAATTGCTATTAACGGTAACCGTCTTGATAAATCAAGCTTTGATTACTTACTGAAAGGTTTTGAGACAGGTGATTCATTTGAATTAACCTTATCAAGAGATAATCTCATCATGGAGTATACTATTAAGATGGGAGAAAATCAAAGAGACAAATACATGAAAACCAATGATTTTACCGAAGCTTCTAAAAAGAACTACGATTTTTGGTTAAGAGTTGATGGGAAATAAAATTGTTCCAAAATATCTAATAAAATTTCTTTTGAAGATGGGCATTCTTATGCTCATCTTTACTTTATGTAGAGTCCTCTTTTTAATATTCAATGCCCAACATTTCCCAAACTATAGCTTCTTAGATTTCTTTGCCGGGATGTGGTTTGATTTAATCACAACTGTATTACTCTTTTATCCGCTATTACTATTGGAGCTTTTTCCAAATTACAACCGTAAACAAAAGTGGTTCTCATGGGCAACAAGAGTGCTGACTTTCATTCCTTACTTTTTGGGGATTCTCATTAACCTAATTGATGTTGAGTATTTTCATCACACGGCTAGCCGATCAGGTTCAGGACTCATTACCATGTTGGGCTTCGGAAACGATTTAGGTCAACAACTGCCATCCTTTTTAACTGATTATTGGTACCTCTTCTTATTCCTCATTCTCTTTTTGACTGGAGGAATGATAATGCTCAAGAAGGTATATCAAAAAGCAGATGACAGTGCTGAACACAAATGGCCAAAGCAATCTTTGATTTATGTGATTGTGATCGGATTATTCATAATTATAGGAAGAGGTGGCTTTAGCTACAAACCAATCTCTACGGCTGATGCGGCAAAGTATACTTCACCTGAGAACATGCAATTGGTGCTGAACTCTGCCTTCAAAGTCATGAACTCTTTTGGAGCCGATCAAGTTGAAGAAAAGAACTACTTCTCTGAAGAAGAACTCACAACAATCTTCAATCCTATCCATCAATACGAATCGGCCGGAAGAATTGAAGGACAAAATGTAGTGGTCATTATTTTAGAGAGCTTCTCACCTGAGTTTATTGATGTACTAAACGGAAGTGATGATAATTATACGCCATTCTTTGATGAGTTGGCGTCTAAATCAATGTTGTTCACCAACTGCTTTGCAAATGGTAAAAAATCAATGGATGCTGTTCCCTCAATTGCTGCTTCGATTCCTAAACTAATGGAGAGAGAATATGTGACTTCATATTATAACGGAAATCAAATCACCTCATTACCGAAACTGCTTAAATCAAAAGGATATCAATCAGGTTTCTTTCACGGCGCAACTAACGGCTCAATGAACTTCGACAGCTTTTCAGAGCTGGCCGAGTACGATCAATACTTTGGCAGAACTGAATACAATAATGAGAACGATTTTGATGGCACTTGGGGAATTTTTGATGAAGAGTTCATGTCGTGGTCAATTGATAGATTCTCAGAAATGAAATCTCCTTTCTTTACTACGCTATTTACTATCTCATCTCATGCTCCATACACGATTCCTGAAAAACACAAAGACCAATTTAAAGGCGGACCAACACAAATGCATGATGCTGTAGGCTATGCCGACTATGCCCTTGAGCAGTTTTTTGAAAAGGCTAAAAAAGAACCTTGGTACGACAATACACTCTTTGTTGTAACTGCCGATCACACGCCAGCTTCAAACGAATCTTTATACATCAATGATTACGGATTAGTGAACATACCGCTATTAATGTATCATCCAACTGACACCTTCTTTCAAGGTGAAAATGATAGAATCATTGGTCAAATTGACCTCATGCCTACCCTACTCGATTTATGTGGATACAATGATAAATTCTTTAGTTTCGGACGCTCTGCTTTTGGAGAAGAAGAAGAAATGACCGCTTACGAAGTTGGAGGTAAACAAGTGCTTTTTGCCACTCATGAAGGTGAAAAATATTCTATCTCAATGCAAGATGAAACGCTCATTGCAGTGTATCAAATTGACGATCATTTGCAAATGACCAACCTCTTAGATAAAGAGCCAGAGGTAACTAAAGCATTAGAGAAAAAGTTAAAAGCTTTCGTTCAAACGTATAATAACAGATTACTAAATAACAGTATGAAAGTTAATGAGTAGCCAAAAGAACATATTGTTTTTGATTAATCCAATTTCAGGAATCGGGCGCAAAAATGATTTGCCTAAACTCATTGAAACACATCTCAAAAACCATAAATACGAAATTCGAAATACTGAATATCGCAAGCATGGTGAGGAAATTGCAGAATCAGAAAAGAATAATTTTGACGCCATCATTGCCATTGGTGGTGACGGAACTGTAAATGAAATTGCTGGAGCCTTGGCTGGTTCCAACTGTTCGTTGGGTGTAATTCCAGCAGGTTCAGGAAATGGTTTAGCAAGACATTTGAAGATTCCATTGAACGTTAAATCAGCCATTGAGAGAATTGATGCCTTTGAACCTCAACTCTATGACACGGGTTTGGTGAACGATCTTTTCTTTGCAGGCACTTGTGGTTTTGGCTTTGATGGCTACATTGCTGAGCTCTTTGATAAATACCCGAAGCGAGGATTTTTAAGCTATGCAAAATTGATTGCAAGAGAATATAAAAAGTATGAACCGCTCTCCTATGAAATTGAAGTTAATGGCGAAACGATAAAGTCAAATGCATTGGTTTGTGCCGTGGCTAACTCTTCTCAGTTTGGTAATGGTTTTACCATCTCACCCGATTCTAATATGCAAGACGGCCAATTTGAGTTGGTGTTAATTGAAAAGTTCCCTTTCATTGAGACCATGGCTGTTGGAACGCGTTTTTTTACACAGAGCATCAAAAATTCTAAGCATTTTAAATCAACTGATTTTAACGACAGCATTCATATCAAGGTGAACTCAACTAATAAAGTCTTTTTTCATTTAGATGGCGAACCGCATCAAACAGGCAATGAATTCAAAATTACCATCAAGCCTAGAAATTTATCGATTATTTGATTGGCTTTGAGACTATTGTTTAAAGTTTTATTCTCGAACAAAATAGCTATTGAACTCTTCACAATCAGTGTCTGGAAAAGGGAAATCTTCTCTAATGAATAAGGAGTCCTGACTCACAAATCCCCAAAACGCATTCTCATATTCATTATCGAGATAAATTGTAAACCCAAAAGGATAACTCGAATTTTGTGAGGGATTTGAGTCAAAAGAATGTAAAACAACTCGGTAACTATTAACCTCTTGCTCATTTTCGTAAAAAGCAACTTTCCCTTTTTCAAAAAATTCAATTGAATAATTGGCATTTTCAGTCTCTGGAGTTAAAGTATTCTCAAAAGTAGGCGGATTACACGTTTCATACGTTTCAATGGTATGAGTCCAATTCCATTTTCCAATCAGAATTTCTGAATCGCCTTTTAATTT
The DNA here is from genome assembly GCA_913054135.1 of uncultured Flavobacteriales bacterium. Taxonomy (GTDB): domain Bacteria; phylum Bacteroidota; class Bacteroidia; order Flavobacteriales_D; family Crocinitomicaceae; genus Paracrocinitomix. The sequence goes on from CAJXJK010000011.1 coordinate 132,887, forward strand.
GTCTTTTTTGCAAGAAAACAAAAGAAGAACTAGAAATATTAAAGGTAGTGACTCGCTAGTTTTATTCATTGCTTTAGTAGTTTAATTGTCTCGCACTTATTCCGAGAACTAAATTTAAAAAAGTAAACTCCGGCACCAAATTTCTCCAAATCTATTACAAATTTAGAAGATCGGACTATACCTGATTTGACAATTTCACCGTTCAAAGTGGCTATATTCCATTTACCACCAATTTCTTCTTCACCTACTTCAAAAACGAATTTGCTCTGTGAGGGGTTGGGCCAAACCTCAATATCACTCTTGTTATTCACTAATTGTGTTTCATTAACTACCTTCTCAAAATCATTTTTTTCGCTTATATTTGGATCTGCCAATTTGAAACTACCTCCAGATGGATAGATTTCATAAAACATGATTGGCAGGGTAGCATCCCCTGTCAATACAGAAGGGAAATTCAGCTCTAATTTCTCGAATAAACCTGTGGTACCTATGGTACCAACAATTGGATCACCAGTAAGTGCATTATACCAATTGATGTTATACGTTTTGAAGCTCCCCATATTTGATAACTCTAAATTGAGATATGAAATATCGTCAAAGCCGTAGTCCTCCCAGCTGCGCAGTAGTTGCACTGCTGCGCCATCATTATATCCACAAGGTAAGTCATTTTATTGTTTGCTGAATTGGTGGCAAACAAAACACATCTTCTAAAACACCTTTCCCATCAATATAATTTGAAGCAGAAGAAAACAACCAATGCTCAGGCTTTAAAACAAACTTCTCTTCTAATGGATTATTATGAATGTAATGAATCTTATCCCAAACGAACTTTTCAGAATACAATTCAATGGCGTGATTCCCACTTTTCCAAAATTTTATATTTTGACCCTCCTTTAGTTCAGCGTTTTCTTTCAGGAGTTTCAAAATCCATTCTCTTCGGCTTTCGGGCTCATTTTGTATCTGAAAAACAACTTGTTTTACAATATGTCTCTTTAAATCGCGAATTACATCTTTCAATTCAAAGGGCTCATTGCAGTTTACGACTAAATGAACATGATTCGTCATCACACAGTAAGCATAAACATTTAACCCCTTGTTTTTAATACAATAGGTCAAGGCATCCAAAACAGCCTTCTTATGATTCTTTCTTGTAAAAACATCAATCCAATCTACGACCGTTAGGGTTAAATAGTAAGACGAATTTTTCTTAATTGTTTGTTTTTGACCTGTTAACATTAAAATAAATGTAATGAAAAAGAATAGACTTAGCGCAGCAGTACAACTACTGCGCAGCATTTCTGCATCAACCTTGTCTACAAACGAAAGGAGAGATACACCTACTATAAGCGACTACGAGTTACAAATAATTGAACTCATTCTGTCGGTCACAAATTTAAGTTCACTGAATAATTACTAAATTCAAACTATGATGTTAGCCATCTTTTATATCATCCTCTTCTATTTGGGCGGAGCCTTGAACATTTTGTTCTCAGTGCTGGCATGGCGTTTGAAGAATCAAGTTTTCTTTATTTTGACTTGTGTTCTTACTGGGCTCTTGCTTATTTACATGGGAGTTAACTTCATTGAGATAATGGATGCTGCCAGATTCACTCCAGTCTTCTTTTTTCTTAATCTCCTATTTATTGGCCTACCGGTATTCTTTGTGATTAAGTATTTCCAAGATCAAAAAAAGGTGGGGCAAGCATCTGATGGTTTAGATGGCGCATACCAAGGAGGCGAAGTTACTGAAGAGTATCTTGACGAAGTGATTAATTCTCCTGATGAAGAAATAGACTTTAGCGAAGGAGTTGATTTACGTTAAGCTAGTGAGCCTTGCCAACCTTAAATTCTTTGAACTTTCTGAATACCAAAAACAATCCGATACAAACTAAAGGAATGCTTAAGTATTGACCCATGTTCAAACCTTCTGTGTTTTGCATAAGGCCGTCAACACCTCTCTCGGTGAAAACTTCGGTTTGATTTTCTTTGATGAACTCAATGAAGAATCTGGCTCCAAATAATAGAATAAAGAATACTCCTAATAAGAATCCTCTAATCTTAAAGGCATTGGTTCTCCAGTATAACCACATCAAAACTCCAAAAATCACCAAGTAGCAAAGTCCTTCATAAAGCTGAGCCGGATGTCTATTTGGAACCTGATTTAACAAGTAAGCAAAATTAGGATCAGAAGCAATTTTATCATAAGCTTCTCCCGGATATGATGCATTCGTTTGATTCATGGCAAACTGCTCAGGAATATCGTGTCTCAAGAACTTGAATCCTGTATCATTACCAGTAACCTTACCAACTATTTCGTGGTTAAACAAATTTCCAATTCTTATTAAAAAGGCAGCCAATGCGGTCGGAACAACAAATCGATCGAGCAGCCAAACAAAATTGATTTCAGTGTATTTTCTCGCCAATAGTAAAGAGGCTATAATAATCCCCAATGCACCACCATGACTAGCAAGTCCACCTTCCCAAATCTTAAATATCGCAATAGGATTTGCCAAGTAATCACTTAGATCGTAGAATATAATATGCCCTAAACGTGCACCAATGATTCCGCCCAGTAAAACATAAATGAATGATTTATCTAATAATTCTTCAGGCATTTTCTCAGAAGCATACATCTTCTTAAGAATCTGATATCCTACAATGAAGCCTAAAGCCCACATGATTCCATACCAAGCTGGCAACTTCCATGTTGGCACTACTCTAGGTTCAAAATTCCAAACTACTTCTAATAAATCCACTTGCTAATTTTAAGACAAAATTAATGAAATCCACAGAAGATTTTAAATTGTTGAAAAAGAAGTAAACTTTAAGTCAGATTAATATGGTGTATCTATAAAAATAATCTTCCTTTGTACTAGTAATTTACTTTAATCTTAAATATGTCTAAGAAGCATAATTTCGGAGCTGGACCGTGTATCTTACCTCAAGAAGTATTTCAGCAAGCTGCTGCCGCAGTTTTAGATTTCAACGGCCTTTCAATATTAGAAGTTTCTCACAGAAGTCCTGACTTTGTTGCAGTGATGGATGAAGCTAGAGCTTCAGTAAAAAAAGCTTTAAATGTTCCTGACGGATACACAGTATTGTATCTTCAAGGTGGAGCAAGTCTTGCCTTTTTAATATCTGCCATGAACATGTCAGGTAAAAACAAAAAAGCAGGATACGTGAATACCGGAGCTTGGGCTACTAAAGCTATAAAAGAAGGAAAAAATGCAGGCCTAGATGTTGATGTAATTGGATCTTCTGAAGACAAAAACTTTAATTACATTCCTAAAGGATATTCAATAGGATCTGATTTAGACTTTCTTCATTTGACTTCAAACAACACTATTTTTGGTACCCAGATGAAGGATTTTCCATCAACTGATGTTCCTTTAGTGTGTGATATGTCCTCTGATATTTTCTCAAGACAAATTAATGTTGCCGATTTTGATATTATTTATGCCGGAGCCCAAAAGAATTTAGGTCCTGCAGGTGCCACACTTTTTATTGTTAAAGAATCAATATTAGGCAATTCAACTCACCCAAACATTCCAACTTATCTTGATTTAAATACGCATTTCAAGAAAGATTCAATGTTCAACACGCCTCCAGTATTCCCAGTTTATACAGCAATGTTAAACTTGAGACATATGTTAGCAAATGGCGGAGTTGCAGAAATGGAAAAGAGAAGTCAAGCAAAAGCTGATTTATTATACAATGAAATTGATCACAATGCACTTTTTGCAGGTACCACTGCAATTGAAGACAGATCAAACATGAACGTGACATTCACATTAACGGTTGATTCCTTAGTAGATGAATTCAATGAAGCATGGAATGCCGCAGGTATTGTAGGATTAAAAGGACACAGAAGTGTTGGTGGATTCAGAGCATCAATGTATAATGCGCTTGAAATTGAAAGCGTGAAAGTATTAACTGATTTAATGAGCGATTTCGCTCAACGTAAAGGATAAAAATGAAGATTTTAGCAAATGACGGAATCTCTCCTGAAGGAGTAGCAGCTTTAGAAGCTGGTGGATTTGAAGTTTCAACTACAAACGTTCCTCAAGACCAATTAATTGATGCCATTAATAACGAAGGTTATGTTGGTGTGTTAGTGAGAAGTGCAACAACAGTAAGAGCTGAAGTTGTAGATTCTTGCCCAGGTTTAAAGTTAATTGGACGTGGTGGTGTTGGTATGGATAACATTGATGTTGACTATGCAAGAGGTAAAGGATTACATGTAATCAATACTCCTGCTGCATCTTCTCAATCTGTTGCCGAATTAGTGATGGGTTCATTATTCACATTATCAAGAACAACTTTTGATTCTTATAAGCAAATGCCTGCTTCTGGTTCAGCTGATTTCAAAGTATTGAAAAAGAAATATGCAAAAGGACAAGAGCTAAGAGGTAAAACTTTAGGTATCGTAGGATTCGGACGAATTGGACAATCTTTAGCTTCTTATGCTTTAGGTGCCGGAATGAATGTAAAAGCAGTTGACTTATTTGTTGACAATGCTGACATCAAAGTTCCTGTTGGTGGTCAAGAAGTGAATGTTTCAATTAAGCCAGCAAAAGGTTTAGGAGAAATCATTTCTGATTTAGATTACATCTCTTTACATGTTCCTAAACAAGCAGATGGTTCAGCTGTAATAGGATCATCTGAATTTTCTCAAATGAAAGATGGAGTTGTTTTAGCAAATGCTGCCAGAGGTGGAGTAATTGATGAAGATGCATTAATCGCAGCTTTAGACTCTGGTAAAGTTAGAGCAGCAGCTCTTGACGTTTTTGAAAACGAACCTACACCAAGAGAAGACTTATTAAAACACGATAAAATTGCGAGTACTCCACATATCGGAGCCGCTACGACTGAAGCTCAAACAAGAATAGGTTTAGAGTTAGCTAGTCAAATCATTAACTTATTAAAATAAAACACATGCCAATCATCTCCCCTTCTTTACTTGCATCTGACTTTGCAAATTTGCAGTCAGAAGTTGAAATGATAAACAATTCAAATGCTGATTGGTTTCACGTAGACGTGATGGACGGATCATTTGTTCCTAACATTTCGTTCGGATTACCTTCAGTGAAGGCAGTATCAAAGCACGCTAAAAAACCTTTAGATGTTCACTTAATGATTGTGAACCCTGATCAATACATTCAAGCTTTTGCTGATGCCGGAGCTGAATATTTGACAGTACATTATGAAGCTTGCAATCACTTGCACAGAACTATTCAGGCAATCAAAGATGCAGGGATGAAGGCCGGAGTTGCTTTAAACCCGCACACACCTGTTTCTGCTTTGTCTGAAATCATTTCAGAATTAGACTTGGTTTTGATCATGTCAGTGAATCCTGGTTTTGGAGGACAAACGTTCATTAAAGCGGCCATTGAAAAAGTTGCTGCACTTAAAAAACTGATCACAGAAAAAGGAGCTTCAACCCTAATTGAAGTTGATGGTGGCGTGAACACTCAAACTGGGGCACAACTTATTGCTGCTGGTGCTGACGCTTTGGTTGCAGGTAGCTTCGTATTCAAATCTGACAATCCTAAGTCAACTATTGACGACTTAAAAGCGCTCTAGGCATGTGCAAAGAAGCTCAACAAAGAAGGAATAAAATTCACCATTGATAAATGAGATTAAATACTTCTTGCCCTAATTGCGACAAATCCATTTCTACCATTAGTTATGTAAAAACTAAATCTGAGTTCGTTAAGAAGACAGGAGAAGAAATTGAAATGTTTTGTGAGAAATGTAAAACCAAATCAATGGTTTCAACCACTTCATTGCATGCCGTAAGAAGTGCTGCAATGAACATCACAATAGTACTCTTAGTGCTCGTTGTGATTGGCCTTTCATTCTTCATGATAAAATTTACACTAGCTGTTGAAAGTGAATATAACGTTCCTTATGCAGCTCTAGCAATGCCAGTTCTTGGTTCAATCGGTTTAATTTGGTTCATGATTGCTGACCGAAAAAAAATCAACGCTTTCAATGAAAACTAGGGGGTAGAATTCTCAAAAGTTAATTTTCTCCTATCAAAAACTTATAGACTTGTTAATGGCCTGTTAAAGAGCTGTTAAACAAAATTATTTGCTTTGAGGCCATCTGAATCATTCGGTAATTGCGGCCATGCTCCCAAAGCAAATCCATATTCCGAATCCTTGTCATGAAGACTGGTCTAAGATGACTCCAACTGAAAAGGGAGCATTCTGTTCATCATGTAAAAAAGAAGTACTTGATTTTACTAAATCATCAAATGAAGAAATTAGAGAGAGCCTTGCAGAGGAGATTGAGCCTTGCATCAGAATTACCCAAAAAAAATTAGATGAAATGAATTTTCTTGAATGGTTTAACCATTTGAGACTGCGAATACAATTGAATTATGTATTCCTTTTCGGTTTTCTGGTCGCACAGAGCAGCCTCATGGCTCAAGAGTCAATTAGCCACGAACCTCGGTTCGTGGCAGTTGATTCATCTGACAATCTCTCCTTAGAAGAACTTACTGCCGACATACTCTATTATCCTCTTGAGGAAGAAGCGCCTTACTATTCGTTCATTTGGAACCCTTACGTTCTCAATGATTCCATCACATTTTGTGACTTACCTGTCGGAGGAACCCCAATTATCTGGGGATGGGGATATGAAGAAGAAACAGAACCTTTTGAACCTTCTGAATATATTCTTGAAGTCTCAGAATCAATGGGCGGCTCGGTATCCTACGAATGGCCAGAAGTTGACCCAAATGTGATTCCATCATTAGGAACCATCATATATAATGGTCCGGTATTTATAAATGAAGGAAACGCAAACTTGTGGCCCAGTCCGTACATGGACAAAACGGCGAGCCAACATGAAAAACTAAAAGTTGGCTTTAACACCTTTGAATTTGAAATAATCGAAAACCAGCTTTACTTTAGTTATGATGCTCATCAAGACCAAGACATTCATTTAAAAATTGGTCAAGACCAATACGGCCCTTTTGCATCTTCACAAAATAATATCCTATTCTCAGGCCCATTATCAATAAGGCCTGGGAACAAATCCATAATCATCCCGCTTAACGGTTATTTGAGTGGCACCTATTTTATTCAAATAAATTCGGGTCATCTTCAAGATCGTGGGCGACTAATCTTTTTCTAATGAAACAAATTATTTTAAGTTTAAGCGCAATTGCTCTATTGGTAAATTGCACCAACTCCAAGTCAATTTCGGAAAACCCAACTGCCGAAAAGAACAATCAAAACGACCAAGCAAAGTTTGTGTCCAATGATGTCGTACAACAAGAAATCACGCCCTACCTAATTGACAGCACGGTTATAGATATTGATTGCACTGTTTTTCACCCTCCTATTGTAGGCCCAGGGACTATCACAATTCCTGATTCACTTTGGACAGTAATACCTCCGGATGGAGGTTGGGGACAATGGCCCCCTTACGAACCTTGGCCAATCACAATTATAGATTGGGGAACCATTTGTATTTATATTCCTGACACCCTTGAAGAAAATCGCGTGATACCAAAAGATTATTTCACTTCAGGCAAAAACTGCTACAGCATCACACCCAATGAAAAAGGTGCTATTTTCGAAATGGAAGTCGTAGAAGAAGAAATCGTTGATCTGGGACTAAGACAGTTCGGAGATTGCAGCTCACACCTACCCTTAAATCTATCATGGGCCAACACGCCAATGCAAATGAGAAAGGGAACCAAGTCAATCCAACTCAATTATCCAAAGCATTATGAACTGGATTTACAAATTGATTTCATAGGCGAACTAGGTCTACAGTCAATACAAATTCAATCTTGATTTATGGAATTTCATTGAGGATTGCATCCAATAAATGAACCTTTCAAATATTAAGCTGTATTCAATAAAAACTTATGCTATGATCCAGATTCCTAATCCTTGCAAAGAAGACTTTTCAAAAATGACTCCTACTCAAAAGGGAGCCTATTGTTCAAAGTGCAAACACGACACTTATGATTTTAGAAAGATGTCTCAATTAGAATTTGCACAAACAATTCAGAATCACGGCGAAGAGCAAATGTGTGGTCAAATCTACAACACTCAATTAGATGACTTTAATGCGGGATTCATTGCTTGGAAAAAGCAGAACCGTAGAACTTTTCAATCTAAGTTTATGATGGCACTCTTACTAGTATTCGGTTTAAGCTTATTCAGCTGTGAAAATGAAGACGAACAACTCATTGAGTCTATGACGAAGATGGAGATTCCTTCAGAGATCAACATTGACAAACGATTCGTTCAAGAAATTCAAGAGATTGATGAACTAGAATTGGTTGAAATGGTTGAAATCATGGAAGAAGAAGTTGAATTCATCTCTTGTGAATTGAGAGAGCATAAAATATTAGAAGAACAAATTGTAGGTTACCCTGATCGAGAAATTTACACCACAGCAGGTGTAATGATTGATTATGGTAGACCAGATATTCTAGAATACACTGAAATAGTTATTGCCGATTCTATAGAAACCAAAATTGATGAAGATGATGTGGTTATTAATCATGTTGACTTTGAAGCAAAGGCATTTCCTAATCCAACACAATTCAGTTCTACTTTAAGTTTTGAAGTGCCTTCTGAAGGTAACTATCAAGTGATGATGTATGATATGAATGGACGACAAGTAAGGGAGATTCACAATGGAACCTTGTTTGAAGGGAACCAACGATTTGAAATTGACATGTACGATTTGAACTCTGGTATGTTTTTTGTAAATATTATTTCAGAAGGACATACAGAAACAGTTAAAATTCAAAAAGTTAACTAAGAAGTATTCCTGAACCAAAAACCTCAATTATGATTCAAATTCCAGATCCTTGTAGCGAAGATTTTAGTAAAATGACGCCTACAGAAAAAGGTGCTTTCTGCGCTAAATGCTCAATAGACACTTATGATTTTAGAGACCTTTCAAATTTAGAGATCAACTCTATTATCAAAGAAAATAAAGGTCAACACCTTTGTGGCAGAATGACACAAGACCAGTTGATATCTTTGAATGCCGGATTTCAAGACTGGAAAAGTCAAAACAGAAAAACTTTTCAAAGCAAATTCATCATGGCCCTAATCATAGTTTTCGGCCTCACTTTATTTGCATGCGAAAATGAAGAAAAAGAAATATTAGAATCTGTCACACAAATTGAGTTACCATACGGCAAACTTGACTTTGTAAATTCGGATCAAAACATCACAGAAATTGATTTAAGAGATTACGTTTCTCAAATACCAGAACCCTTAGACTTTATAATATGTGAAGTTCAAGGAGGGATAGGCTATGATGATGGATTTGCTTATACCGATATAATTGAGCAAGAACCGATTATAGAAACTGAAACTAGAATTTCTTATTTAGGAGGAGTTGGAAGTTCAGTTTATTATCAACAATATGTAGACGCAATCGTACCTGATACCGTAGAAGAATCAATACTGGCCGAGCCAATTTTGGCAAATCCTGATTTCTTTGAGGCCAAAGCTTTTCCGAATCCAACTCAAGGACAATCAACTGTCGCTTTAGACGTTGATCAAGAAGGTCAATTTGATATCATGATGTATGATATGAACGGAAGAATGATACAGCAAATTCATTCGGGTATTTTACCTCAAGGTAGAAATCAATTTGAAGTTGATTTATATGAACAAAACTCAGGTACTTACTTAATCAGAGTGATTTCAAGAACTCAAACGGAGACATTAAAAATTCAAAAAGTAAATTAAGGCTTTAGCTATCTCTCATAGGGATGAGAGAATTTCATGGATAAAGGGAAAAGAGTTTTGCAAATGCATGACTCTTTTTTTATGGAATAACATCTGGTCTTGCATCTATACTAAAAGAACATTATGAGAAGTACACAACATATTTTACCATTGACAATACTGGCTCTGATTTCTTTAGTTACTTACCAGCTCAAAATAGAACCGATTGAAATTGCTCCGATAGAAATTGATGAGACAACAACTTTATCAGTCGTAAGGCCACAACCTCAGTTGGTATGGGACATTCCTGAAGAGGCTCCTGAACCATTTGAAGTAGAACCTGTTGAGATATTCTATGACACAAAGGAGATTGACACACTATTACCCTTAATCTCAATAGCAATAGACAATTATCGACCTTGTGGATGTCAGCCGGCACCCATACCTCTTATTAAGATTCCAGCAGATACAAGTCAGTATGATGACGATTATTCAATTTTCGCTGAGCCTATTTATGCCGAACCTGACCGTTTTGATGCTATAGTTTATCCAAATCCTACTAGAGGTGAATCAACCTTAGCTCTTGATATTGAGACCGAAGGGCAATACCAGATTTTTATGTATGACCTAAAAGGAAGAAAAATCAGAGATATGCACAGTGGTGAATTATTCATGGGCAGAAACAACTTTAACATTGATCTTTTCGACCTGCAATCAGGCATGTATTTCGTTCAGGTATTAGCCGAAGGTCAAAATGAAACATTAAAAATCCAAAAACTATAATCTTATGAAAATTCCACAATTAATTATTCTTTCGCTTTCACTAATCTCAATTCAGATCTCAGCTTACGCTCAAAATTCTAATCTACCGGATATCACAAAATCGTCATCTGAAACTCAAATTTTAAACGACTCAGTTTCGACTGTTGTGCCAAAGACAATAATAGAAATAATGCCTGAAAGAGTGTGCAGATGCATTTGTCAATTGCCTGCGAGAGTGAGTTACGCCGATATTTCTGTCAAACCTATAGAACCAGTAATTGTGACGAAAACTACAGTGACTTTTATTGATCAGCTAGTTTATCCGAATCCGACAAGAGACAAAACAACTTTGAGTTTTCAAGTCAATGAAGATGAACTTTTCAATATTACTTTATTCGATTTGAAAGGAAGAGAAGTGCAATCTATTCATTCAGGAAATCTGAAGAAAGGAAGACAAAATTTCAACATTGATTTAAGCAATTTAGAATCTGGTCTATATACAGTGGTCATTAGCTCTTCAGATGCTTTACAAACATTAAAAATTCAGAAAGTGAATTAAATTGAACCTTTTTCAAAAGTGAATGTACAGAGCAATGTATTCAAAATCTCACTTATGAAAAAGATCAGTATTCCAGAACCATGTCACGAGAATTGGGCAGATTTTACTCCAACACAAAAAGGAGCTTTTTGCGGTTCGTGTCAAATTGATGTTGTTGATTTTAGCAACAAAACACCTGATCAAGTAAAGACAATTCTTCAAGAGAACGCAGGTAAACATATGTGCGGAAGATTCAAGAAAACTCAACTAGAAGATTTGAATAACGATTTTTTCGCATGGCAAAATCAATCTACTCGTTCGTTTCAAAGTAAATTTTTGTACGCCTGCCTTGTAGTATTTGGAATGACACTTTTCACAGGATGCTCATCACTTGAAACCACTCCTGTTTTGAATTCAATTTTCACTGAGCAAGCAGACAATTCAAGCGCACAACTGAACGTTGGTGCTCCAATAACAGAAGGAGACACGACAAAAACTCCGACTAAAAACACTCACAAAAAAGGTAAGATTAAGTACGTTCCTGAGGTTGCTCCGGTTAAAGTAGAGTGCGAAACTCCGCCAGATTCATTGCATAAGTATGAACAGCTTTTAGGTAAAGTTGCTTATATCGAAGAAGAAGTACACGAAACTCCGCCAGATTCAATTCCTGAAAGTCAAACTCTTAAAGGAAACATTGCCATTATTGAAGAAGACTTTATTAAAGGAGATATAGATATTTCACAAGTCCCTACTCCACCCGATACCACTGAGATAAATCTAGCAAGTGATACGCTTGCGCCTCATTTATATGAAGAATTCATAATGGGAGACGTTATTTCTGCGCCTTACACACCAATTGAAGACACCATTAAAGTTGAAACAATTGAAGATACCTTGTCAAACAAATTAACTCCCAGCACAGAATTATATACTGATGAAATGGTTGATGGTGGCTTGATGATTGATCCTGATTTCTTTGAATATATTGAAGATACCGTTAAGGTTGAAATTCCAGATACGACCAATCAAATTGATGAAGGCGTAGATCCCTTGATGATTCCTGAAAGTTTTGCTCCAGTATTTACAGCAAAATTGTTTCCGAACCCTACCAACACAGAGGCAAACATTCAAATTAATGTTACCGAGCAAAATCTCTTCAACATTTATCTTTATGCTGTTGACGGAAAACAAATAAAAGCCATTTATGATGGAATTTTAGAGGCAGGCTTACGTTCATTTAGGGTAGACTTAACTGCATATCGTGCAGGGAGTTATCTGATTGTAATAAATTCTGAAAAGCACAAAGAATCATTAAGACTAGAAAAAGTTGAATAAAACCCTACCTTTTTAGTTAAATCTGCGTATTAGATATTGAAAGAAAGAAACTATTTCAAATTAATGCGCCTACCAAGAAAAAGTATACCACGTTGGATAACATTTGTAGCAGATGTTATGATTGCACTAGCAGCCCTTGTAGTTGCTTACTTAGTGCGATTTGATACTACCAATTTACCTTTCGAAGAAGAGTACTCTATTTTTATAAGTGGATTACCTTATTACATTTTTGCGAGGGCATTGACATTCTACATTTTCAAAATGCATCAAGGAATGATGCGTCACACGGCCACTGCTGATGTTAAACGTGTAATTTTTGGAGTTACTTCTGGAACTTTACTAATGATCATATTCTCATTTTTAAAGTATAGAATTTACGGAGGCAACTTCTTATTTCCGAGTTCTATTATTATTGTAGAGTATTTCGTTTGTATATCCTTCTTACTGGTATTCAGGTTTGCAGTCAAACTCCTTTACATGGAGGGCGTTAAAAGAAATAAAGATCAAATTCCGACAATTATATATGGTGCCGGAACTTATGGCTTAATTACTAAGCACACGGTTGAAAAGGAAGCGAGACTAGCCGGAAAGATTGTCGGCTTTATTGATGACGATAAAAAGAAGTTGGGTAAAACACTTGAAGGGTTGAAGATTTATCATTCATCTTCTTTAACGAATCTCATTGAATCTAAAGAGGTAAAACGTCTGATTCTTGCCATTAAGAATCCAGATATCAAGCAGAGGAGAGAAGTTATTGATGCCTGTCTTGCTAATAATGTTGAGATATTAAATGTGCCCTCTCCTACTGAATGGATAAACGGTGAGTTTACTAGTGGTCAAATCAAACCGGTTAGGATTGAAGACCTTTTAGGTAGAGATTCTATTAAACTTGATTCACACAAATTGGCGAGCGAATTTGACAACAAAACGATTCTTGTTACAGGAGCTGCTGGAAGCATTGGTAGTGAAATTGTAAGGCAATTGGTTGCTTACAATCCTAAGAAAGTTATTCTTTTAGATCAAGCCGAATCTCCTCTTTATAATCTTGAAATGGAGCTTAAAGAGAAACGTCTGCTTTATTTGACAGAAACGGTTATCGCAGATATCAGAAACTTTGAAAGAGTTGAGCATGTTTTCAATTCATTGAAGCCTGATATGGTGTTTCATGCTGCGGCATACAAGCACGTTCCATTGATGGAGGATAATCCTTCTGAGGCTATTCTCACTAATGTTCAAGGATCAAAGAACTTGGTAGATTTGGCAATGACACATAAGGTTGAAAAGTTTGTGTTGATCTCAACTGACAAGGCAGTTAATCCAACCAATGTGATGGGAACATCTAAAAGGATTGCTGAAATATATGCACAGTCGGCGAATTCGGTATCAGACACTAAATTTATTACAACAAGATTCGGAAATGTATTAGGATCAAATGGATCTGTTATTCCATTGTTTAAAAGACAAATTGAGGCTGGCGGACCATTGACTGTGACTGATAAGGAAATCACAAGATACTTCATGACTATTCCTGAAGCATGTGCTTTGGTATTAGAAGCTGAAGCAATGGGGAATGGTAGCGAGATATTTGTGTTTGACATGGGCGAGTCAGTGAAAATCTATGACCTTGCTAAGAAGATGATCAAACTTAGTGGATTGACACTAGGAAAAGATATTGAAATAAAGATTACCGGTTTAAGACCTGGTGAGAAACTGTACGAAGAACTTCTTACAAATGAAGAGAACACGGTTCCAACACATCATCCGCAAATTCTAATTGCTAAGGTTCGTGAGTACAACTTTGAAGAAATTACTGAAAATATTACTCAGCTAACCGAGATGTTTAATTCTCAAAACAATCAACAAATTGTGAAGTTGATGAAGTATATCGTTCCAGAATTCAGATCAAATAATTCTGAATTTGAAAAGCTTGATAAATGATCTCCACCCCTCTTCAAATTAGATTTTCAGATTGTGATATTGCCGGACATATTCATAATGCCGTCTACCTTCAATATTTTGAGACTGGAAGAATGAAGTTCTTTGTTTCTCAATTAGGTAGAGATTGGGATTGGAAGAAATATGGTATCATTTTAAAAAAGAATGAAGTCATTTATCATAGACCTGGCCAACTTGAAAATCAATTAACTGTTGATGTGGATTGCAGTCATATAGGGATAAGCAGCTTTACACTTTCATACAAAATTAAGGATGAAAAAGGCCTGCTAATTGCCGAAGGCTCATCTGTTTTGGTGTGCTTTGATTACATCCAAAACACAGTAGTAACCGTTCATGAGGTTTTCAAACCTATTCTACAAAAACACTTATCTAAGCAGCTTGAGGCATAATAATTGAAGTAGATTTATTACTTTAACGTATTATTGAAACAACAAACTGATAAATGAGAATTCTAGCACTTTTAGGCTTTATAGCTATTTCAAACTTTTCTTTAGCGCAGGATATGCGTGGTGAAATCACTCAAGACAAAAAAGAAGTTGATCCTGCATTGAAATGTAGAGATATCAGATTCAGATTAATACCTGACTGTAATGGTCATGTTTATTATGATGAAGATAATAAGGCGACAATGAACAAGAAGTCTGGCAAGCCTTATACCGGGAGTTGCAAGGTGTGTCACATGAATGGGAATTTAGAAATGATGCTCACTTTCAGTGGTGGTAAAGCCGCTGGTAAAGACACTGTTTGGTTTGATAACGGAAAACCAAACTTAATGCGAAGTCATACAGATGACGGTAGCGGGAAAGAAGATGGAATGTGGAAGTTTTATAGACCAGACGGAAGTTTGAAATGGGAGAAGAATTATGTGATGGGAGCTGAAGATGGTGAATCAAGATATTATTTCCCTGATTCTAGTTTATGGAAAATTGAAACATGGAGCTTAGGAACTTTGAACGGGAAGAAGCAAGAATTCTACCGTAACAATTCTGTTAAAAAAGAAATCATGTACAAAGATGGAGAATGGGATGGCAAGTACATTACCTACTTTGAAGACGGCATGGTTGAATCAGAACAAGAATTTAAAGCTGGTAAAAAAGAAGGCCTTTCAAGATACTATTACGAAGGTGGCGCATTACTTTATGAAGAAAGTCATGTAAACGGATGTAGAGATGGAGAAACAAGAAGATTTTATCTTCAAGACGAAAGAAAATGGACAGTTGAGAACTACAAGGGCGATACACGCCATGGCCTTTTTGAAGAGTATTACGATAATGAGAAAAACATTAAAAAATACTCAGCTACTTATAAAAAAGGGAAATTGGTTGAAGAGCACTTTTATGATGAATTTGGTGAAGAGGCTGGCGCACCTGAAGGAAAACCTTTTGAAACTAAGGATGAAGCTGCAGATGCAAAAAAATGGCCAGAGACTCCTTCACAGGATGATTTAGATAAGGCTGGAATCACTAGAAAACAATACAATAAAAGAAGAAAATATTATTTCAAGAATAAGGCAAGACAAGAAGCTGCTAAGAGCAAAGGCTCTAAGTGTTAGCCTTGTACCAATTAATGGTTGTTCTTAAACCATCTTCAAAGCCTATTTCTCCTTCATAAGCAAGATCCATTTTGGCAAGTTCAATAGACGCTAATGAAGAAGAAATATCCCCTACTCTAGGTGGATTGTATCCAACCGATAAACCAGATTGAATCTCATTCTCAATAGCCTCATAAAGGCCTTTTAGAGATATTTGATCGCCCATTGCAATATTGTATAACCTACTGGCAGTATCATCTAAGTCTGTTAAGCCTGCTAGAATATTTGCATTCACAACATTCTTCACAAAAGTGAAATCTCTTGAAATTGAGCCGTCCCCATTTATGAAACACTCCTTGTTCTTTAAAAGATTAGAAACAAAAATTGGAATCACTGCAGAATACGGGCCTTTCAAACTTTGCTTAGGACCAAATACATTGAAGTATCTCAATCCCACGACATCAATATCGTACAGGTTTGAAAACACCTTGGCATATAATTCATTCGTTCTTTTTGAAACAGCATAAGGTGAAAGCGCATTACCTATACTATTCTCAATCTTGGGTAAGGTTTGATCATCTCCGTAAACACTAGAAGATGAAGAATAAACAAGACGTTTAACTCCAGCATCCTTGGCTGCGGTTAGAACATTCACAAATCCTTCTACATTCACTTCATTAGTCGCTACCGGATTATCAATACTCCTAGGAACAGAACCCAGAGCGGCCATATGAAACACAACATCAACATCCTTACAGATTTCAGAACAAGCATTGAAATCGGTGATAGACCCTTTAGTAAATTGAAACTTTGAATCAGTCTCAAACTCTTCAATATTGCTCAAAAAACCAGTAGATAAATCATCAAACACTCTAAGTTGTTTGATTGGATGCTTCAGTAATTCTGCCACTAAATTCGAACCAATAAAACCAGCACCTCCAGTAACAAGTACCGTGAGTCCATTCAATTTATCAGTTGTGTTTTTCAGTAGCATGCCCTCAAAAGTAGTACTTTTTTAAGTGGTATTAAGTAGTATTTATCAAAAATCAATTGGTGAAAGTCCTCTAAAATCTAAGAGGGTTTTGTATTACATTTGTAAGTATCTTAAGATGAGATGAAGAAAGTGTTAATCATAACTTATTATTGGCCTCCAAGCGGTGGAGCCGGAGTTCAACGTTGGTTGAAACTTTCCAAATATTTAGCCAAGCAAGGTGTTGAAGTACATGTATTAACTGTTGACCCAAGCAAGGCAAGCTACACCACAGTAGATGAGAGATTGAATAATGATGTTTCTGACAAAGTAAAAGTATACACTACTGATACTTTTGAGCCTCTCAACTTTTATGGAAAAATGGTTGGCAAATCAAATGTGCCAAAATCAGGTTTTTCTAATGTGAGCAAACATGGGTTTAAAATGAAAGTGACCGCTTCAATTAGAAGTAACTTTTTCATTCCTGACCCAAGAAAAGGTTGGGGTAAACATGCACTCAAAAAAGCCAAAGACCTCATAAATAAGGAAGGAATTCAACATGTCATTACCACAAGTCCTCCTCATTCAGTGCAATTAATTGGTCTGAAACTGAAGAGACAATATGGCGAGAGCATTAAATGGATTTCTGACCTCAGAGACCCTTGGACAGATATCTACTACTACCCTTTGCTGAATCATTCTTTTTATTCAAGAAGAATTGATGCTAAATATGAAAAGCAAGTCGTTGAAGAATGTGATGTTTTACTAACTCTTGGTGAAACATTCAAACAAACCTTTATTTCAAAAAGTGAATTGCCTATTGAAGATAAAGTGATTCTCTTTTCAAATGGATATGACCCCGAAGATTTTGAAAACATCAAAATTCAACCAGATGATTCTAAGTATACTATTACTTACACAGGGACAATGGCTGACTCTTATGAGCCACAAATTTTCTTTAATGCCGTTGAGAAGCTGAGCAAGAAATACTCAGATGACATCATTGAATTCAAGATGGTAGGATCTGTGACCGATTTAATTAAAGAAGAATTGATTCAAAAATTAGGGGATCGCGTTTCTTTTACGCCATCTGTGAGTCATCCTGAGGCGGTAACATTCATGTGCAATGCAGATTTATTGTTTGTAGCAACACCTGGAGACGCCGGTCCTGTTCCCGGAAAGATCTTTGAATACATTGCAGCCAATAAACCTATCATTGGTGTTGGAAAAGGAGACACAGCAGATGTTTTAGAGAAAACTCAAACAGGTAAAGCATTCAGTAGAACTGAAGGCAGTGAGATCTTTGAATATCTTGAAAAGTTGTATTTGAACTACAAGAACAACGTGCCATTTACACCTATTCAAAAAGAAGTTGATGCCTTGTCAGTAGCGTCAAATGCAAAAGGAATGATAGATTCGTTTTTAAGTTGAACCTCTACCTAATTAGCGAGATATTCCCCTTTTTGACAATTGAAGCCCCTGTGGTTAAAGTGGCTTCAAGTACATAATGAAATACTGCTGATTCTAGACGAACGCCTTTATAAGCCCCTTCCCAACAAAATTCTTTGTCTTCAGTTTCAACTATTTTTTCACCCCAACGATTGAATATTTTAAGATTCATGGTTCTGATGCATTTACCATAAACACAAAGAACATCATTTGACAAATCTTCATTTGGTGTAAAAGCAGAAGGAATAAAAACATCCCCACAAGTAGACAATGTCGAATCATTTGGTGGATTAAATACATTTGAACTATCACAGCCATATTCAATAAAATTTGACTGAACACCGTTCAATGACATATCTATAAACACTCCATTTTCGCTAAGGTTAGCCGAATTCTCAAGAGCAGAAATACTGCTGTTATTTCCACCAGCAATTCCTTGATTGAAGGTGAAATTCGTAATCAAATTGGTTTCACTCCCAGTCATCTCTACATGCATTCCATCAACAATTTGCGCTTGCGTTTTTTCTACATCCCAAATTCTGAAATCATCAATTTCACCCCTCAAGTGCGCAGAGGTTAATAACCCAAAATCCCAATCTTGCCCTAAACAAATTACATCAGTGTCACTAATATCAAAAGTGTGGTTTGCAGAATCGTTTAGAACTCCATCTATATAAAGCTTACAAGCCCCGGGACTGTAGGTAAAAGCAACATGATGGCACTGACCATCACCTAAAAAATTATCACCTGCTAAATATTGACCACCTCCATTAACCAACATAACCACTGCAATTGATCCATCAATGCCATCATACGCTACACGAGATGCTCTAATTCCAAGTCTGTTCTTTCCGTCAGATTGATTGACAGTAAAAAAAGTTTCGTAATCATCATTCTCAGCAAAATCAAAAACAAACCAAAACTCAATTGTATATTCATCTGCTACGGTCAATGAATTACGCACGTTAGTTATATCTATATAATCATCAGTACCGTCAAACGAAATTGAATTGTCATTTTGCGAAAACCCGCTCGCAGCAATCACTAGTAAGCTTAATACCAGCAGTCTCATAAAGTATACGGTCTTTTATTTTAATTTAATTCTGATTAGAAGCTTATCCAAAATGTCAACAACTTCAGAAGACAATTTGAGTTTGTAAACGCTTACAACAAAGAACAAGGATCCTACAACAAAATAAATCGGGATCTGCCAAATATGACTTACCGGAATCACAACAAAGGTTGAGATGGCTATTAAAATTATACTAAAAAGTATTCCCTTTGCAAACTGTGGTGTATATAACCCAAGGCCAAAATTACGTTTCAAAAAATACCATCTAATTAGATTGATAACCACGAGCGAAATACATGATGCCATTCCCGCTCCAACCAATCCTATCCAAGGGATAAATATTAGATTGGTAAAAAAAACTAACAAAGCAAATACCAGATTTAAGTATGTATTGTACTTGTATTTAGGCCCAGATTCAATAATGTCTGAATTGATTCCTGAAGCGAGATCTACAACTCTCCCAATACCTAAAAAGAAAAACACATAAAGCCCCTCCTTATATTCAGGCAAGAATTCAAGAGCAGGTGGCAATATCCACCAACCAATAAAAAATAAGTACATCCCAACAACTAATAAGTTACTTGCGCTTTTCTTATAAATTTTCTCAATCTCTTTTAAATCATTTTCTTTCCAAGCTTCAGCAACAAAAACGCTCGATATTTTTCTCAAGTTTCTTGAAGGAATAGAAATCAAATTTGTCGCAAAAAACATGATAGAATAGATTCCTACCGCACTCAATGAAACCATGTTATTAAGCATAATTTGATCAACATACAGAACGATAGAAGTAGATGCGCCTCCAAGAATTCCAAACAACAAATAGGTAGAAACTTCTTTTCGTTTTACCCACAGATCTCGATTTGGCAGAACAATTTTTTTTGCGTTTAAGAAAGCATAGGTCACAATGGCGATTCCGGGCAATAAAAAAGCAATAATATATAGATAAATATACTGTTCAAAGTCAATCACATAAGTAGCTGCCAGAATTGCTCCGATTAACATCAAGAGCTTCATCAAAAAACTTTCAAAAAAGGTTCCGATTACGGTATTGTAGAGCATTTTAACATAGCCGTCAGTATTTGCCCCTAATATTCTAAAGAATATTAATGGAGGAATTAAAAATGAAAAGGCTACTAATAAACCATCTGGATCACTCTTAGAATTCAACACCCAATCTTCTAACAAGAAATATGAGCTTAGGGCAAGAATTATTCCTACCAAAGAGATCATAATTCCTAATGCCAAAAATCCATGATGCCCTTTATCCTCATCTCGGTAGTGAGGAAACATTCTCTTTAAAAGTAGACCATAGCCCATATGAAAAAGAGAATAAAATGAACCCGAAATGGAATCAAGCATATTTAATAAGCCAATTTGGGCAGTTGAGAAAAAAAACGGCATTATCATTCGTCCAACAGAGCCAAAAGCTGTTCCTAAGAAGCTTAGCGCGGTTGTTCTAATTGCCTGTCTTTTAATTATTCCCATGTGAGCTTACTGAAGAAATTTAAAGATTGGCAAATTTCTCCATTTAATTTAGATTTTAACTTTTTTTAATTTCCACTTATGCTTCATCTCCTTCAAAGCGTAAATGAAATAAACCCACTTTTTCGTTAATCCTCTTGATAATACATTTTTTATTGACCTCGTAGTTGAGGGCTTTTGCAATTCTTCAGGAGGAGGCTGCATATATGAAGAATTGTAAAGCTTAGTCAAATATGCAACTGAATCTCCAGGGCATCTAAATTCATGTCCTTCAAATTCAATGGTAGATAAGGGAAAAATCTCTGAAGGAAGATAATGCTCTCTTGGTCGGTTGATATAACAATCATTATAACAATATGCGTAAACCTTATTTTGGTCAATTCCTTTTAAATGGCCCAAGTAGTCATTAATAAAATGGGCGTAGAAGTTTTTTCTACTCCTAAACTTCGGATCCCTAAGAAACTTTTCTTCAGGCTGACCTGTATTGATTGTCTTATCAAATGGTTTCAAAACATAGTACTTTAACACATTTACCATTCGATCATCTAATGCAATTGCTTCTCGGCTATTCTCCAATTCTTTCACCCTCACCAGATCAATTTGCACAGGTAGCTTATTTGAGGATTTCAAAAAAGAATTATCAGCTAAATATTCAGTGTAATGTGGAAAAGCCCGACAAGAGTTGTACAGAAAATAATTATCTGTAGTCTTAACCTCCTCTTCAAAAACTGAAATCGCACGATCAAAGTCTTTTTGTAAAATGCAAACATCAATATCATCATCCCAGGGAATGAATCCGCCATGTCTTACTGCGCCCAAAAAAGTACCTCCATCTATCCAATAATCAATCTGATGTTTTCTACAAACCTCATCAAAGAAGATCAATAATTTTAATAGAATTTGTTGTGTTTTCTGGACTTCTGAGAGCATTAAATAAAAGATAAATAGTTAAGCGTGTTGTTCAGATCTTGAGGAGTGTCAATTTCCCAACATGTTAGCTCTGCAGATTTAATCGGTAAATATTTTTCAATTACTTGATAAACATATTGACCGTCTTTGTCAATTTTAATATTTGATAAATAGCCTACACCAGACCATTCGTATTTGGAAAAAGGTTCACGCGAAAACTCAACCACTTCTTTTTTGTCATTCAATTTCACAAAAACAGCATCTTCTGTTTTAGCTTCTGTGATCACAATTAAATCTTCACCAGGCACACATTTAGTCAACAATGATTTAAAGCTCGTTGGATCAAGTATCATATCGCCATCTATTGTGAGAAATGGTTCTTTCAAATCTTTTGTTCCCAAATGAAGACTGTAGGCATTTGTTGTAGAACTGTAATTAGAGTTGCGAATAAAAACTACGTCATCTCTAATTGATCTCACATATTTAATGACTTCTTCTTCTTTAAATCCAACTACTATTCTAACGTTGGGAATGTCTTTAATGAGTTCTAGCAAATAATAAATTAACTTATGCTTCCCTATTGGAACAAGGCATTTAGGTGTATCTAAACCTAATCTACTGCCTAAACCGGCAGCACAAATCACTACATTTTTTACATTCATGGTAAAAGATTATTTAAGAGCACTGAAAGCGCTTGTTCATCATAAACTACATAATCACTCATTTTCTTGAGGCTTTCTACAGGTTCATGCACACCTCCGTACGCAATACCAATATCACCCAATTCAAACATTGAGCAATCATTCATTGAATCTCCAATCGTCACTATGGTTTCATATTCATCTCGAAGTGAAGAAATCGCAGATCTCTTTTCAAGAATATGCTTCAGGTCAATTAATTTATCACCCTCATATTCAGCTTCAGATGAAAAATATTTGCATCCTAATTCGTTAGTTATGAGATCCCCAACCCATACATCAAGATTACCTGTAACGATATAGCAATCATCACTATTATTTTGAATAAACTCTTTAATTGATTGCTGCAAGGCAACTCCTGAAACTATGTTCTTTACTCTCGTAATAGAAATTTGAGATAAAAGCTTAACTCTAAGCTTAAAAGAAGTTTGAAAAGGAATAAGGCCTTTGAGGGTTATCTGAGTAAGCAAGTTAATCTCTTCATGCAACCCAATTTCTTTTGAGATTAGGGGCAAAATTTCTTGGGAGGTCACTGTCCCATCTAAATCAAAACAAAATGCTACTTTTTTCATTCCTATTATTTTTTACAAACGAAATAAAAATGCCTTGAGTTGGGCCAAACATTAATAGAATCAGGCAGAAAATCTAAAACCTCAACAGAACTAAAACCTGCCTCTTTTATCATTTCTACTTCAAGCTCAACAAATCTAAATTGCGCATAATAATCAGTTTGCAATTCCTCAGAAAAGCTATCGAATGTAATCGTTTCTTCTGTTCCGCAGTGCATTCTTGAAATAAAAACACCATCATCAATCATATCACTAATATTCGAATAAATTTCAACCATTTCTTCCTGAGGAAAACACTGACCGACACCTGTGCAAAGTATGATGTCAAACTTATCTCTAATCTTGAAACCTCTTAAGTCTGCATTAATGACCCTCATGTTAGGATCATCCAAAATAAACTTTGTAAATCCCTCAAATTTCTCAACAGCCGTGATTCTATCAACTAATGGCAAAAGACGATTCGTGATTAAGCCCGACCCTGCACCTAAATCAAGTAAACTTTTCTCTTTAGAACAGTAATCCTTTAAAAACTCTATCTCCACATCTGTCGTGTCAGGACGTTTATTCTTGGCTTCAACAGGATCTTCTATTCTGTCAGCTAGTTTCCCCCAATACAATCTCCCTCCTGAATCTTCTTTTTTATCTTTCATTAATTCTAAAGATGTTTTACTTGTTAAAAATACATTTTTTTACAAAAGTTCTTTCTCCTTGATCAACTTCATCAGCCTCAAGCTAACTTCTTGGTTTCCGGCCTCAGAATAATGAGTACCATCAGGGTAATGAGGATCAGGTGTCAGCTCGTCCAAATCCAAATATTCAATTTCTTTTGTCTTGCAAATTTCTTTCAAAATCTCATTGTATTCTTTATACTTCTTTGCCGTTCCCGGAACCGATTTTTCAACACGCTCATCAGGAGGGCTCATAGATAATACAATAACTTTTCCACTCGTATTATGTTGGATTCTGTAAACCAGTTCATTGAATAATTGATTGAATTTCTTTTTAGATGTCCATGACCTCTTGCCCCTTAGTTTCACCAAAAAGCTTCGCATTGGTCTAATGAAAGTAGCCTCAATTCCTTTTGTAACCTTAACACCAAATGTCTGTTTGCGTTGGTTTAACTTATCAGCAAACCACCTTGGCATCTCTCTTGTTGCCGCATCTGACACTCCAATATTGATGATGTATAAATCTCCGAATGTATTGATTACTCGATCTTGCACAATGTGTAAGTCACGCATTGTTGCTCTACCAAAAGCTATGTTTTCTACTTGAATGATCTCATCAGATTTTCCTTCATTCAAAGATTTCTGAATCAATTGACCATAATTCTTACTCTGTTCTTTTACATGAGGTCTGTTCCTCAATGCTACAGAGTTTCCTACTATGACAATCTTTTTTAAATTCATTCAAAGTCTATACTTCTTCTTCTGTTTTTTCTTCTCTGAACTTAGGAGCCATGAATAATCCTAATCCGATTATTAAGATCATTACAATTGAACCAGTCCAAGCCATTGCTGAATAAGAACCTCTTGAAGGAATTTCATAAATAAACTCTATTTCATGTTCACCAGCCGGAACTTCAAGAGCTCTCAATACGTAATTTACTCGTCCTATTTCAGTCTCTTTACCATCAATTAAAGCCTTCCAGCCTACAGGATGATAGATTTCAGAGAACACTGCTAATTCAGTATCTGAAGTTGAAGATTTATAAATCAAATGATCAGGATGATATGAAGTCATCTCAATTGTTCCTTTGCCAGAGTATGATTGTTTACTTATTACATTCTTAAACTTCTCATCATAAATGGCAGTTGTTTTAGAATCGAATCCTTCTTTACCAGCTGAAATCACATTCACGATTTCCATAGTCGCCATCATAGAATCTAACATCTCAGTTGGATACCATGTTAAACCACCTTGTCCGTCAGGGATATGCGATACTCTTTGCTCTGTCAATCCTTGGAAAGGTACTTGAACAGGAATCGTATCTTGGATGGTCACTGAATCTTGAACAAACGAATAAACAAAACTCAAATTATCATAAGGGCTTACCTTTTGTTCAGTTGTAATAACTTCGTTATTAAACAAAATCATGTAAAGTGAACCAGGAGTAACCATTGCTGTGTATGCCGATTTCAATGCCTGAATTTCGTCATTCGCAGAAGTCACACTTTCTGTTTCTTCAACAAACCATGCATTACCTAAGGCAGTAGGGTTATTTCCTAAATAAGTTGACCCAACGATTTTTTTCCTTGTCTCTTTATCATATTCAGGACGAATCTTATGTTTGATATTCAACATATCAACCACCGCAGGATTACCAACTCCTAAATGGAAAGAAACTAAATCTTGATATCTACCCAGTTTTGCTCCATGGTATCCACCAATTGATTTAAAGAAATATGAACCGTAAGTAGAGTTGAAAGGATTTCCATAATCCATTACTCTAAAATTGGTTAGTCTGTTCAATTCACGATATTTAGTGTAATCAAGAATTCTGTTCTTTTCAGCAGCATCCATTGATTTATCAAAGCCTTTTTTAACCTCAGCTAATCGTTTGTTAATCTTGTCATCCAATTCAATGTCTTGAGCAACCTCAGCATTGTAAATTGCAAGTTCAGCTGCATTTTCTTCATATGGATAGTTTTGTTTCCAAGAGTCTTCCCAGCTAATATAGTTCTTACCTTTCTTCTCATTGTTCAAGTAACGCTTAGAAGCAGTTCCTAAATCCATGATCAACAAGATCCCTGTTGCTCCGATAAATAAATACTTATTTGCTGTTGACTTGATGAAAAGGAATACCGTACCGAAGGCCAATACTAAAAAGGCAAACGACCGTAGAACATCATCTCTAAAAATTGAAATTCTAGTCAATTCTAAATCATCATAAGCATCTAGGTAAGCAGGATCCGTAATTCCGGCAATCATGTCTTCTTCAGCAGCTGAGAAAAATGTATTGAATGATGTTGGCGAAGCCAAAAGAGCCAACAAAACAACTCCAAAAACTCCTGAGACTATGAAAAATGGCAGTAAATTCTCTTTCAATTCTTCTCTCTTCTTAAACAACTTCGTTAAGAACAGCACGGCCAATACAGGTAATGCGAATTGAACAATTGCTAAAGAAATGGTCACGGCTCTAAACTTATTGTAACCTGGTAAATGGTCTACTAAGAAATTCGTAAGCCATTCAATATTTGATCCCCAACTTAATAGAACAGCAATAATTGCTGCAGCCAAATAAGCCCATTTTGTTTTCTCTTCAGAGTAAACCAATGCTAGCAATGCAAGGAAAGCAGTGATAATCCCAATATATACTGGTCCCGATACAATTCTTTGATCTCCCCAATATTGATTGTTGCTCATCACAAAAGACTTAACTCCTCTGTCAAGGTCTTCATAGTTGTCTTCGTTGGCTTCAACATCTCCAATTGCGATAGATTCCCCACCTTTAAAATTTGGAACGATAAATGAGAAAGTCTCCGTTCTTCCAAGGCTATACTCAGTGATATAGCTTCTGTCTAATCCCTCCGTTTTATCTTCAGCATTTGAACTGCCGTCAGGGTTTATCGTTAGCTCAGAACCTCCTCTTGTAGAGAACTCGCCATACTCTGCAGTTCCTAATATATTTCCACTATTGATTAAAAATGCAATTCCGTAAGCGACTAATAATCCAGCAGTAGATCGCCCAAATTTCATAAAGTCATTCTCTCCCCTTATTGCTCTATACAGTTCAACTGCACCTAATGCAAGTAAAGGAATCATCATGTAATAGGTAATTTGAACGTGGTTTGACCAAAGTTCTAAAGACATGAAAAGGGCGGATAATCCTATTCCGAGAATCCAGTTCTTCCACCTAAAGAGAACGTTAAAACCAGCTATGACAAATGGTACAAATGCGATAGCGAATGCTTTGGTGTTGTGCCCGGCTTCAATGATAATAATGTGATGTGCACTCAGAGCAAAAGCAATGGCACCCAAGACGGCGACATAGGGTTTTATCTTAAAGCTTAATGCTAAAAAGTAAAAGCCAATGAGGTATAGCATCATAATGCTAATAGGTCTTGGCATTCCGAATGTCAATATGTTTCTAACAAATCTTAAAACAGAGGTTCCTTCGTGCTCCATTGAAATTTGATTTGTGGGCATTCCTGAAAACATAGAATTCGTCCAACCAATTTGACCATCTGTATCTCTGTAATCATATATTTCTCTTGAAGAACCTACCCATTGTGAAATATCATGTTGTTTAACAGATTGATTTCCTAAAGCAGGATAAAAATAAATGATAGAAATTAAGACAAAGAGAGCGATTGCTCCTACATGCCACCAATTCGACTTCTTAAGAATTGACGTTTTCAAATTATTTACAAATTCCATAAAAATTTTTTAAATCTAAATTGCGTGGATATTATCCGGCACAAGAAACCAAATATAATTCTTTTAGATTTCTTTCTCCTTAATATTGAGCGCTAAGTGTCAGTGATTAACCGATTTTTTTATGAACACCAAGTTTTGCTCAATAAAAATCAATCCTGAACCTCTTCAAAATCAACAAAACCACCTGAATTCTTAGATGATTCATCAATTTTAGAAATGGTCGTTTTACCGTAATTTTTCTTTGCTGTTTCAACAGTTTGTCGAGCAGCCTCTTCTTCTCTTCTCATTCTATCTTGATCGGCAACATTTCTTCTTGCTTGAGAAAGATTACCCATAATTTTCAATAGAAACATCACACCCAAAATAATGAGTCCGATTTTAAGAACACCAGTGAGGCTGAGTAAAAACATTATTTACTCAAGTATAAATTACGTTCGCTATAGATCTTTTGGAATAAAGGATCTCTCAAAGTATCAATGAATTCAATTGCTTCACCTGTTGATTTCATTTCAGGTCCTAACTCTTTATTTACATTAGGGAACTTATCAAATGAGAATACAGGAACCTTAATTGCGTATCCTTTTTGAACCGGTTTAAAATTAAAATCAGTGACTTTTTTACCCATCATTACCTTGGCAGCATAATTTACATAAGGCTCTTGGTAAGCTTTTGCAATGAACGGAACAGTTCTAGAAGCTCTTGGATTTGCCTCTATCACATAAACTTTGTCATCTTTAATCGCGAACTGAATATTCATCAATCCTACTGTTTGAAGTGCCACTGCAATTTTCTTAGTAATGTCTTCAATTTGAGCCATTACTAAATCACCCAAATTGTAAGGAGGAAGCACTGCATAAGAATCTCCAGAGTGAACTCCGGCAGGCTCAATGTGCTGCATTACGCCAATGATGTAAACATTTTCGCCATCACAAATCGCATCTGCCTCAGCTTCAATAGCACCTCCTAAAAAGTGGTCTAACAAAATTTGGTTGTCAGGCAATTCATTCAAAATGTCAACTACATGATGTTCTAAGTCTTCATCATTAATTACAATCTTCATTTTCTGACCTCCTAATACATATGATGGTCTAACCAATAAAGGATATCCTAAATCTTTTGCCAGCTCTAACGCTTGTTCAGCAGACTCTACAACTCCAAACTCAGGGTAAGGGATGTCTAATTTTTTCAATAATTCAGAGAATCTTCCTCTATCTTCAGCTAAATCTAAAGCATCAAACGAAGTTCCCATGATCTTAATACCATAACGCTCTAACTTCTCGGCTAACTTAAGTGCTGTTTGACCTCCGAGTTGA
The DNA here is from genome assembly GCA_913054135.1 of uncultured Flavobacteriales bacterium. GTDB lineage: Bacteria > Bacteroidota > Bacteroidia > Flavobacteriales_D > Crocinitomicaceae > Paracrocinitomix. The sequence continues at coordinate 161,567 of CAJXJK010000011.1, forward strand.
ACAATAACACCCTCAGGTTTCTCATGCTTGATGATATCATAAATATGTTCCCAAAAAACAGGTTCAAAGTATAACTTATCAGCTGTATCAAAGTCAGTTGAAACCGTCTCAGGATTACAATTAATCATAATCGTTTCATAGCCTAACTCTTTCGCAGCAAGCACTCCATGCACACATGAGTAGTCAAATTCAATTCCTTGCCCAATTCTGTTAGGACCAGAACCTAAAACAACAATTTTAGGCTTATCAGTTACAACAGATTCGTTTTCGTATTCAAAAGTAGAATAGTAATATGGTGTTTGCGCTTCAAACTCAGCGGCACAAGTATCTACCAACTTATAAACTCTATTAATACCTTGATCTTCACGTTTAGAATAAACTTCTGACTCTAAACATTTCAGCAAATGAGCCACTTGTCTATCAGCATAACCTTTTTGTTTTGCTTCAAACATTAACTCTTTTGGGATATCGTCAATCGTATGCTTTTCAATAACCTTCTCTAGTTTGATCATTTCGTCAATCTGACGTAAGAACCAAGGGTCAATTCTAGTTTTCTCATGAATTTTCTTGAAAGGAATTCCAAGCTTCATTGCATCATAGATATGGAATAATCTATCGTGTGAAGGATTTTCAAGACTGTATAAGATCTTATCTTGATCAGTTAACTCTCTTCCATCAGCACCTAATCCATTTCTTCCTATCTCTAATGATTGACAAGCTTTTTGAAGAGCCTCTTGAAAGCATCTTCCAATTCCCATCACCTCACCTACTGACTTCATCTGTAAACCTAAATGAGCATCTGCTCCTTCAAATTTAGAGAAATTCCATCTTGGTATTTTCACAATTACATAATCCAAAGTTGGCTCAAAAAGAGCTGAAGTTGTTTTTGTAATCTGATTTTTAAGTTCATCTAAATGATATCCGATTGCCAATTTAGCAGCAATCTTTGCAATTGGATAACCAGTTGCTTTTGACGCTAAGGCTGAAGAACGAGAAACCCTTGGGTTAATCTCAATTGCAATGATATCTTCATTTTCATCATCTGAAACTGCGAACTGAACATTACATCCTCCTGCAAAGTTTCCGATTTTACGCATCATCTTAATAGCCATATCTCTCATTTTTTGAAAGGTGGTATCTGATAATGTCATGGCAGGTGCTACTGTGATTGAATCTCCAGTATGAACTCCCATTGGATCAAAGTTTTCAATTGAACAGATGATAACAACATTATCATTAGCATCTCTCAATAACTCTAACTCGTATTCTTTCCATCCCATCAAAGCTTTATCAATCATCACCTCATGAATCGGCGATTTGTGTAAACCTGATGTTAGGCATTTTTCAAAATCTTCTTCATTATAAACTACTGCTGCTCCTGCTCCTCCTAAAGTAAAAGAAGCTCTCACGCATAACGGAAAACCATATTCTTGCGCTACTTCTTTCCCCTCTAAAAATGACTTAGCTGCAGTTTGTGGTGCCATTGGAATTCCAATTTCACCCATTAAATTTTTGAATGCATCACGATTTTCTGTGATTTCAATAGCGTCAATATCTACCCCAATGATCTTAACATTATTCTCTTCCCAAATTCCCATCTCATCACATTTGATGCAAAGGTTAAGAGCCGTTTGACCACCCATTGTTGGCAGTACGGCATCAATGTTTGGATGTAACTCTAATATCTCCATAATAGAAGCAGGAGTTAACGGCTTTAAATAAATGTTCTCAGCCATTACCGGATCGGTCATAATCGTTGCCGGATTACTGTTGATCAAAGTAACTTCAATACCTTCTTCTCTTAATGATTTAGACGCTTGCGACCCTGAATAATCAAACTCACAGGCTTGTCCAATAACTATCGGTCCACTTCCGATTATAAGGATGGATTTTATGCTATTATCTCTTGGCATAGGGGGAATTGTTTTTGCAATTAAATTGCCTGCAAATTTAGATAGAATTCTGCCAAGATTCGTTAACAAATTTTGAATGTTATTCACATTGTGTCAATTTCAGGAATCCTATTAAAAAGTGAAATTTGTACCTTTACAATATGAACGAGAATTCGATTGTCCTTAATCATGATCAAATCAGGCAAAAAACTGAAAGAATTGCCTTTGAAATTTTAGAAAATACATTTGAGGATGAAAACCTATTTATTGCTGGAATAGCGGGTAATGGACATGTGTTTGCTGAGCGTATTTCAGCCGAATTGAAAAAACATAGTTCACAAAACATTACACTTTTTGAAGTAAAGGTAAATAAGAAGAATCCTCTAGCAGATTCAATTGAATACGCAGTTACGTCTGAAGAATTAAAAGACGCTACAGTTATTTTAGTTGATGACGTAATTAACTCTGGAATCACGCTAATACATGCGGTATCTGCACTATTAAATCACGATTTAAAAGCACTAAAAGTTGCTACTCTAGTTAATCGAACGCATAGAAAATTCCCAGTCAAAGCTGATTTTGTAGGACTCAATGTTTCTACAACTCTTCAAGATAATATCATGGTTGAATTTGGAGAAAAAGAAGTGGCTTATCTTTCTTAATAAGAATAAAACTGCCTTTCAATAGGATCAAGCATCACCGGATCAACAAAATCAGCAGGCTCCTCTTCTAAAAAGATTGGTTTAAAAACATGATTCATGCGCTTTTTCCAAGCTTTATTGATTTCCTTTCGCTCGTACAGAGCAATCCGTTTGTTATACCTCCACTTAATTTTTTCTTTATTTAAGTACTGATGAAAGCAAAGTAAAATATAAGTCTTCATAGCATAGGGATAATAGATTCCACGCCCATGAAAGAAGGTCGTGAAGTAAGAATAACCCTCCAAACAAAACTCTTTTCTGATTCTAAACCCTTGTTGGTACATTCCGTCTTTGACAACTTCACATTCTGTTTTTTCAGAAAAACGAATGAGCTGTTCATCCCCACAGGTAGCCAGTATTTTGAAAGAATGCATCATACTCTCTGGTATGTATTTAGCCATGTATTTATAATAATTGTATTCTCCCTTTTTATAGGTCAATGGCGGATAATCAGGATGTGTCAATAGCGTATCTAGAGCAAAAGTATTTGCCGATATAAAAATCAATATGAGGGTCAAAGTTCTCATCTTAAGGTATAATTCAGAATTTGAGAGAAGTTACAGATGGGTTCCTTTTTTTGGCCAACTGCCTCGTCAAGGCAAAGCCAAGACGTGTCACCGGGCTATCCACTTTAGCCCTGACATCCGAAAAACCGGATCATCAGGGGCTGCCGCTCCTATCCCTGTCGGAAGCCTGATCGCAACTAAAAAACTTGCTGCGCCATATATGCCTGCCACATTATTAATAAATACTTGTCTTTATGATTGTCTTTAACTTCTTTAAATCCCTGATCATAACAAAACAAATAAGTATCTCCTGCTTTATTTTTCCAATAATGAGTGAATACTCTTGAATTGAATCCTTCTTCAATCAACACTGACTTTCGCACGGTAGCCTTTGATTTTACATTATGCTTTGCTAAAATCGCTCTGTTTTTTCTAAGCACCTCATCCACTTCTAATTTGAAATACGTTTTGCCAGTTTTCTTTCTGGCTGAGTAATGATGTTCTGATTTACAATAATCTGAACAAAACTGTCTATCCCTTCGTCCTTCAACGGTTTTATCACAATTTTCATTGCGGCAAATCTTTGTTTCAGTCATATTATCCGTGGTTTTATACGTATAATACTACGGATAAATTTGCGTAAAACTCTCTTTTACAAGATGTTTGTCAAAAAATCAGATGAAACAAAACTTAGGCAATATCACTCTCAAACACCTACTCATTAATGAACAGAAGTGTATCGGGCTTCAATTCTACCCAAACTCAACCATTGAAAACATCTTAAAATCACAAGGAGTCTACCAATGGAACAATCAATACTCTATGTATGTCGCCCCCAACAACAAAGACAACTTCGCCTTAGTTTTTAATTCGTTCAAAGGCATTGCTTGGATCAATGGCGCACATTTTTTTCAAGGCAAAGTCAAAAAGAAATACAATGATGAAATCAACCTTGACAACTATCGCAATCGTAAAAAGCATCCAAACAAACGATACGTGCCGCACGAGTATTTGCAAAAACTTGAATTTAAACGTTACTCTATAAATACAGCACGCACCTACATCAGTTGCTTTGAAAAATTTATGAATGCCTTTAAAGATCAAGAACTCATTGAAATTACCGAAGAAGATATTCAACAATATCTCAATCACCTAGCAAATCAAAAAGTGTCTTCGTCACAACTCAATCAAACCATTAATAGTATCAAGTTCTATTATGAACTGATTCTTCAAATGCCCAATCGCTTCTATGCGATAGAGCGACCATTCAAAGAAAGAAAACTACCTAAAGTATTGAGCAAAGAAGAAGTCTTTGCTATTATTGACGCCACGAACAACATCAAGCACAAGTGCATACTCAGTTTGCTCTATTCTTCTGGTCTGCGCCGTCAAGAGCTTCTAAACTTAAAAATCACTGATATTGATTCTAAACGAATGATGATTACCATCTACCAAGGCAAAGGCAAAAAAGATCGTGTCACAATATTGAGCGAAAAGGTATTGACTGATTTGCGTATTTATGTCAAAGAATGGAGCCCGCTAAACTATTTGTTTGAAGGTAAAAGAGGAGAAAAATATTCAACAGCAAGTGTCGCTTCAGTAACAAGAAAAGCAGGGCAAAAAGCTAAGATTAACCAAAAAGTTACTCCGCACATGTTACGCCATAGTTTTGCGACCCACCTATTAGAAAATGGAACTGATTTGAGATACATCCAAAAAATTATGGGACACAATTCAAGTAAAACTACTGAAATATATACTCATGTTTCAATGAAGCATATGCAAGACATCAAAAGTCCATTCGATTCACTAACTTAGGTGCACAATAATATATATAAGGAATAAAGTTAATATTAACTTTATTCCGAAGTTAGGACGTAATTCGCTCATGAAAAACTATTTAACTTTATTTGCAACATTAGTTTCTTTGTGTTTGAGTTCTTGCTCGAACGACACAGAAGTAGAGACTAAAAATGAAGAACCTATGGAGAATTCTAACGATTTTGATTTTGAAGCAATGATGGAAAAGTTTAACAACCGTCCCATTTATTCAGAGCTTAAAATTGAACACATTGATTCAACTTCTGATGACGAACTTATCCAATTAGTTTTTGACAACTTAACAACGAAGCTGGAAGATAATTACGAGCGGGAGTTCGAAATAATCACAAGCTTGTCTGAAGAAAGACAAACTATTTATGCCATATGGCTTGTTGAAGCGGAAGTAAATAATGGTGGCTTTAACCAATTCTATGTGAATTCGAGCGGTCAATTTGCTGAAATAGCTGAAATGGCTTTTAAAAATGTCAATTCTGAAAAATTAGCCAACCTTATGGCAAAAGCTAATAAAATTTGGCAAGAAGAAAATCTAGCGGAAAGACAAGACGGTTCTATGGAATCTTTTAGTGAATCATATGAAGATAATCCTTTGAATGATCTAGATTCTGAATTCTATGATTTGTGCGAATCTGAAAGTCTATTTGATTTGCAAGTTCAATTCATTCGGAACAACAAGGAAAAATTTGTTGACTAAAAACTACGCCTAACATATTATGTAAAATTCACACCGTCCCTTGGCCAACGCAAAAGGCTCCCATTAGCGTGTCCATTGTCCGGGGCTTCCATCACGGCGGAACGCCAACCCACTTTGCGGCGGCAATCTAAAAATTGCCTAATTTTACACGAACGTTAGCTACCATTCCGCCCAAAGCTCCCATAGTCCGGGCGGTCGGAACGTTCTATCGCTAACTTCAATTTAAAAATAGGTTTACGTGTTCTAAACAAATGTCCACAGTAGGACTGCTCCCATTTGCGTGTCATAGGCGCGGTGGTGTTGTATAAAACGGTAGCTAACATAGTAAGCAAAGCTTACGTCCGACACTTGGCCAGCCCTCTTTTCTCCCAGTGTCGTGTACATATCCGGGGGTGCCAGCACACGTCGGACAGCCATATCCGGGGTTTTGGCCTGCACACTCGTTCGCAAATTGAGGCTTGCTGCGCATGCCACAATTTACTAGCTTTGCTCAAACGTTGTATTTAATTCCTAGAGAATAGGTATTTGTACTGATGTACTTGTACTCACTATGTCATATATTTGTTAAAACTACTTTTTAATGACTGATAGAATTAACCAGTTGCTGGGGTTTAATAAAAACCCCTTCTCAAAATTTTCCGCTGAGGAGGAGCTCGAATTCCATAATGAAATCTTTTATCGTCCAAAATTCTATGACACACTTCTGGACGATTTGAAATCTGGAACAAGTCGATTCATTCTTGGACAAAGGGGGCATGGAAAGTCATCCATTATTCATAAGCTTAAGGCTGATTTGGATAAACAGGACATATTCACAGTAATTATTGACCGATTTGATGATATTTCTTTGACTGAAAATAAAATAGAGCTTTTGAATTTAGTTCTTGTCGAATACGTTTCAAAACTTGGTATTTATCTTAATAAGAATAAGGCTGAAGTGAAGAAATTGAGCAAGGAAGACAAGGAGATTCTTTGCTTGCTATTTAAACTGTTTTTCAAAACTTTAACTCATAATGAATATGTTAAAATTTATGATTCGGTTAAAAAAATCAAATACAAGAATTCTTTGACAAGATTTTTCAATCGTTTCGTCCCATCTGCGAAC
>CAJXJK010000012.1 GCA_913054135.1 uncultured Flavobacteriales bacterium
GCCGCACCATTAAAATGATGCGGCTCTCAAAATTATGATTTGATTTATTCCTTAAATCCTACGCCGACCGTAGCATTTGATTGTTCGTCAATCAAAACGAAATAGCCATTCTTTTTATTGATGGCGTAATCATCCAAATATATTGGAGAAGCACTCTTTAAATCAATCTCACTAATTGAGTTCACTGACACATTTTCAGGTAATGCTTCAAAAGCTAGCGAATCAAAATCTAATTGACTTTTTACGGCCGCTACTTTCACCGCTACTTTTGAAGATCCGTATTGCAAAATATACTTCTTTGCGGGCACCAAATCTTCTTTACCTAACCAGCAAATCTTAGACTTAATAGATTTTAAACCAGTGAACTTCTCTGGTTGTAAACTCAACAAATCTCCTCTTGAAATATCGATATCGTCCTCAAGTTCTAAAGTGACAGAATCTCCTGAATTCGCCTTTAATAGTGGGTTTTCATATTTATGAATGGCCTTGATCTTCGAAGTTTGATCAGAAGATAAAACCGCAATCTCATCTCCTACCTTCACAGAACCTGAAACGACCTTACCTGCATAACCTCTGAAATCATGAAAGTCATCAGATTGAGGACGGATGACATATTGAACGTTAAATCTAAAAGCATTATCATCTTCTAAAATCTTCACATTCTCTAAATAATCTAACAAAGTACTGCCGGTATACCAACTCATCTCTTGTGACTTTGAAGCTACGTTATCTCCGACCTTAGCTGAAACCGGAACAAAAGATAAGTCCCTATTGGTGAGATTAAACTTCGTTTCAAGAACTTTAAGCTCCTTTTTAATTTCGTTGAAGCGCTCTTCAGAGTAATCAACCAAATCCATCTTATTTATTACGAAAACAATGTTCTTGATCTCCATCAATGAAGCTATGAACAAATGTCTTTTTGTCTGCTCAATAATCCCATTTCTAGCATCTATCAAGATCATGAATACTGAAGCATTTGATGCGCCGGTAATCATGTTTCGCGTGTATTCAACGTGTCCAGGACTGTCAGCAACAATGTACTTTCTGTTTGGAGTGTTAAAATAAATGTGCGCCACATCAATGGTTATCCCCTGCTCTCTTTCAGCAGTTAAGCCGTCTGTGATTAGAGATAAATCCATTTCGTTTAAACCTCTCTGTTCTGAAATTGATTTAATGTTTTCAATCTTATCTTTTGATAACGATTGCGTGTCATAAAGCAGCCTGCCGATTAATGTACTTTTGCCATCATCTACGCTTCCTGCTGTTGAAATTCTTAAAATATTCATGTCTTACTAATTAAAAATAACCTACTTCTTTTCTTTTCTCCATTGCTGCTTCTGATCTCTTGTCGTCAATTCGTGCTCCTCTTTCAGAAATCTCTGCCGCAACAATTTCTTCAATTACTGTGTCGATATCTGCTGCCTCTGACTTAACAGCTGCCGTACAAGTCATGTCTCCAACTGTTCTGAATCTGACAGTGTCTTCAAAAACTATCTCAGTTGGAAGTTTATTGATGAAATCAGAATCTGACCATATCATGCCATCTCGCAAAAAGACGTTTCTTTTGTGTGCATAATAAACTGATGGAATCTGAATTTCTTCTCGTTTGATGTAATTCCAAACATCAAGTTCAGTCCAATTTGAAATTGGAAAAGCTCTGATATTTTCACCTTGATCTATGTTACCGTTCAAGATGTCAAATAATTCAGGTCGTTGATTTTTAGCATTCCATTGTCCAAAATCATCTCTTACTGAGAACACTCTTTCTTTAGCTCTCGCTTTCTCTTCATCTCTTCTGGCTCCTCCAATACAAGCATTGAATCCATGTTTTTCTATTCCACCTAAAAGAGATACTGTTTGCAAAGCATTTCTGCTCGCATATTTACCCGTCTCTTCTTGGACTAGTTTTGCATCTATGGCGTCTTGAACATGCTCAACATATAAGTTAAGCCCGTATTTTTTCACCAATTCATCTCTAAATGTGATGGTCTCAGGAAAATTATGTCCTGTATCAACATGCATTAAAGGAAAAGGAACTGCCGCGGGATAAAAGGCTTTAATTGCCAAATGCACCAACACAATAGAGTCTTTTCCTCCTGAAAACAGTAATACTGGTTTATCAAATTGAGCCGCCACTTCTCTCATTATATAAATGGCTTCATTTTCTAATTCATCTAAGTAATTCATACTTATCTTTTTTAGGTGTGTAATCCGCACTCTCTATTTTCAAGTGCTTTTGTTGGATCATAATATTTAAATTCATTAGGCAAATTATGTGCTGCCAGATACACGTCAAGTTCTTCATCACTGAAATGATAGAAAGGGCTTACCTTGATTATTCCATCAGCTCCTGAACTAACAATATCAAGATTGTCTCTATGAGCTGTTTGTCCTTTTCTCAAATTGGTAAACCAAACCTTTGGTCTGTGCTTTGCCATTGCTCTACCAAATGGTTCTAATTTCACCTGTTGAGTAAAGAGTTTATGTTCATCAGAGTCAACTCCAGGAATTCCCATCACACTGTCTCTATGAGCTACAGATTGAACCGGAACGAATAAATCTACATTGAGATTCAATTCCTTAATCAAGTCATTAGCATGTTTGTAGGTGTTGGGTGTATTGTAGCCCGTATCACACCAGATTACATCTAAATCTGACTTCACCTGTGTACATGCATGTAAAATTGCCGCTTCATAGGGTCGGAAATTAGTCGTAACAACCGCTTTTAATCCTAAATTAATTGCCCAACTCACTATCTCTTTCGGACTCTTTGATCTCAATTCCAAATTAATATCTGTGAAGGTTTCTAATTGTATCTCACTCATTCTAAATAAATTTATTCCATACTCTTTCATGTAGATAATACAACACCATTTTGGTGAAGACTTCTACCGATCCAATTGAAAGTGCCATTGATACTTCTCCTGTTAGGATGTATGCAATGAGCATAGTATCAATTGTACCCACGATTCTCCAACTAATAGTCTTCATAAGGCTTTTAGCACTAGAGTCTCCTCGCCTGACTCCTCTTTTATGTACAAATTGATCTAAGAACATTTCAATTTTTTCGTCAAATGTACACTTAATCTACAGATCTAGTAGATTATTATAGAAAAAATTTTTAAGCTTCTGCTTTTAGGATATCCGCAAGGGTCTTTTTCGCTACGATTTTAAGCGTTTCATCACGAACTTCAATCATGATTTTATTTAGGCCGCAAGTTGTTTCGTCAACACATTCGTCGCAAGGCTCATAATAGTTAAGAGAAACGCATGGAAGTAAGGCTATTGGACCATTAAACATTCTTATCACATCAGCCAATTCAACATCAGCAGGATCTTTCAAAAGATAATATCCACCACCTTTACCCATTTTACTGGTTAAAATTCCGGCTTTCTTCAAATCTAACAGAATTGATTCTAGAAATTTCTTTGGGACTTTCGTTTTATCAGCAACTTCTGAAATAAGAATAGGAGTCTTCTCTTCTTGCTTACCTAAGTAAGTAAGGGCGTGAAAGGCATATTTGGTCTTTTTTGACAGCATCTTGGGCTCAAATTTAACTATATTAAATTTTTAACAAAGTGAAATCCTTTTATTTCGTAACCTAAATTGTAATAGAACTTGTGCGAACGTGGATTCTCTACGTAGGAATTTAGCTCTGAAGCCTCAATGTTTTCAGCCTTTGCATAGTCAAATATCCAGTCAAACAATTGGTTTCCTATTCCTTTATTTTTGTATTCATCTAAGATGATAACGTGATCAGCCTCAATACTTCTTCCGCAATAATGTCGGGTCATATACCAGAGACCACAAATACCTATTAACTTTTCGCCTTCAAACACCCCAAGGCATTTATAATTTTGACTTGCCATTTCTTTAATCCGTTCTTCAAGTAACTTCTCAGGCGTTTTGGTGTTTATAAGACGCATCAAGGGCAGAATAAGGGTTATGTTTTCAGATTCAATAAATTTGAATTCAATTTTTGGCATGATTTTATTTGCTTAGTTGTGTTTTAAATATAGAAATATCCTGTCTTAATAATTAGGATTTCTGCCTTAAATTACATATACTTATAGGGCAAGGATTTAATGATGGTTGATAGCGTTCAACCAACCAAGAAGTGATTTTTAACGTCTATATATAAGAGAACCAAACAATTAAAATGAAATAGCAGATGAGACAACTAAAAATTACAAAACAGGTCACTAACAGAGAAACAGCATCATTAGACAAATATTTACAAGAAATTGGAAAGGTTGATTTGATCACCGCAGAGGAAGAAGTTGCTCTGGCCAAAAGAATCAAAGAAGGCGATATGGATGCCTTAGACAGACTGACCAAAGCAAATTTGAGATTTGTTGTTTCAGTATCCAAACAATATCAAAATCAAGGTTTATCATTGCCTGATTTAATTAATGAAGGAAACTTAGGATTGATCAAAGCAGCTCAACGTTTTGACGAAACACGTGGTTTCAAATTCATCTCATACGCAGTTTGGTGGATTAGACAATCAATTTTACAAGCACTAGCTGAACAAGCTAGAATAGTAAGATTGCCACTAAATAAAATCGGAATCATTAATAAGGTAAACAAGGCCTTTGCAAAACTTGAACAAGACTTAGGAAGAACTCCTACCATTGATGAGCTAGCAGAAGTGCTTGAGGTTTCAGAAAATGATGTTAAGGCTTCAATTGCAAATACGGGAAGACATGTATCTATGGATGCACCCCTTAAAGAAGGAGATGACGGATCTTCAAGCATGTATGACGTTCTTCAAAACCCTGAAAGCAACAATCCTGAAAAAGACTTGATTGCAGAATCTCTCAGAAGCGAAATAGAGCGTTCTCTTAGCACGCTTAAAATGCGTGAGGCAGATGTAATTAGATTATATTTTGGACTTGGAGCAACACCACCAATGACATTAGCTGAAATCGGCTTACGTTTTGATTTGACAAGAGAACGTGTTAGACAAATTAAAGAAAAGGGTATCCGAAAGCTTAAGAACACATCAAGAAGTAAGATGCTAAGGGCTTATTTAGGTTAATTGAATGTTATTCAATTTGAAATAAACACCTTCTTTATTGGCAATAAGGTCATCATGTTTACCTTGTTCAACCACTTTACCACCTTCCAAAACTAAAATTGTATCAGCATTTTTAATGGTTGACAATCTGTGCGCTATTACGAAAGAAGTACGTCCTTGCATTAATTTTTCAAGAGCCTCTTGAACTAAATGTTCTGACTCTGCATCTAATGCTGATGTAGCTTCATCTAAAATCAAGATTTTCGGATCTTTAAGGACTGCCCTAGCAATTGCAATTCTTTGCTTTTGCCCTCCTGACAACTGAATTCCCCTATCACCAACTGTTGTTTCCATCCCATCAGGGAATCCATTAATAAACTCTAAAGCGTTAGCTTTTGCTGCAGCATCTTGAATTTGCTCTTCAGTAGCATTTACATTTCCGTACAATATATTCTCTCTAATAGTTCCTCCAAAAAGCATTACTTCTTGAGGTACAATGGCCATTTGATCTCTCAAAGAAGACTTAGAAATATCTGAGATATTCTTGTTATCAAACAAGATTTTCCCTTTATCAATTGAGTAGAAGTTGAACAATAAAGAAGAAATAGTTGATTTTCCTGCTCCCGAGCTTCCAACAAGAGCAATGGTTTGGCCTGCCTCACATTTAAAAGACACCTCATTAAGAACTTCAATTTCTTTTCTTTGAGGATAAGAAAATGAGACCCCCTCAAAAATCACTTCACCATTTAATTTAGTTACATTTTCTCCATCTGGTGACTCTACTTCTTCTTCTAGAAGATCCATCAGATGTTCAGTAGAACCAATTGCTTGTTGAAGTTTAGCATATAGATCAGGAATAGCAGCAAAAGACATTCCTAGAAAGATGGTGAACAATATGAAGGATGTAAATTCAGCCAGGTTAATTAATCCAGCCTCCTGCATTCCTTTAGCTTTCCAAATAACAAAAGAGATTCCACCAAACATGCAGAAAATTATGAAGGACACAAATAAGCCTCTCATAATACCTCTTCTCAAATTGATTTTCATTACAGATTTGATATTCTTGTCATATCTGTTGATCTCATAAGATTCATTCGTAAAGGCTTTGACATTGATGATTCCTGAAAGAACTTCAACCAAAATAGAGTTTGATTTGGCAGATGCATCCTGTGCATTCTTTGAAAGCTTCTTGATATAACGCCCAAAGGTAATAGCGACAATTGCTAAAACAGGAACAACGGCAAGCATCCATAAGGCAAGCTCCCAAGAAATGGATAAAATCCAGATGAGCGCAACTGTTATGGTCACGAACTGCCTAAAGAATTCAGCAATTGTCGTGTTTAAAGTTTCTTGTATAAGGTTGATATCTGTAGCTATTCTAGAAGTTAGCTCACCAACTTTGTTTCGGTTAAAAAAATCAATAGGGTAGCCTACCATGCGTGAGAAAGCAGTTTTCTTCACATCTCTCAATGTTTTTTCGGTAACAGTATTAAAGATTACGATTCTAAAAAATGAAAAAAGAGCTTGTAAAGCAAAAACAATGAGCATCACCAAAATGATGACATTAATGTTAGTCATATCTACATTCGGAATATCTACCAAAGGATCATCTCCCTTTTCAGCACCTAAGAGCTGCCCCATTAGAGCAGGAAACATCATAGAAATAAGACTAGACCCAACGAGAAATAGCCATCCAATGAGATAAATCCCTCTGTATGGACGCATATACGCGAAAATTCTTCGTGCTTTCTTGTAAGAATCTTTTGACAATTCTACTTTATCTTTTTTATCTTTTCTACCGAATTTAGCCATGAATGAGTGCAAATGTAGCCACATCAATAAGACTAATTGTCACAATAATTCCATATTTTTGAAAATTCAGGCACCAAATGTTTGTATAAAGTTTAATTGTTGTATCTTTGCACTCCCTTTTAGGGCAATTTTGAAAGATAGATTACAATAAATAATATTAGCAATGAGTAAGCAAAAGAGGACGTTTCAACCATCATTAAGAAAGAGAAGAAACAAACACGGATTCAGATCTAGAATGGCTTCTAAGAATGGTAGAGCTGTTTTAAACAGAAGAAGAAAGAAAGGAAGAAAGAAAGTTTCTGTATCTTCTGAAAGAATGGCTAAGAGATAATTCTCTTACTCTTAATAAAGATATTAAGCCTGTTCACTATGTGAGCAGGCTTTTTTTTGTCCCTGAGCATGAATTCTAACTTAATACTTGCGGAGAGCATTGCAAGCCAATGAAACTACCTTAGAATTGGCTTAAGAGCTTAAGAAGTTCATAAAATGAATAATAAGTCTCTCTATTTACTTGGCGTCTTTATTACCACCGTAGTTTAAGACCAACTCTAAATCAGAAATCAACCGAAGACTACCCAGTAAAAAAACAGTGCAAAAAAAAAGCCCTCACTATTGTGAAGGCTTTTTTTTATAAAATCTTTTTTTCTAAAACGCTCTCATAGGTCTAGTTCTAACCGTGGTCGCACCATGAACATTAGTTTGAATAAAACCAACATTTCCCTGAACTGTAAAAGAAGAGAATCCATTTCCACCTGCGTTCTGCATTGTTGAACTCCAATACTCCACATCCAAGGCAAGTGCATCTCCTTTCATTATGTAATTACTTTGCGCCATAATTTGTAGCTCATATACCGCTGGTAAATACCAATCAGTGAATCCACCCCCAGCATAGGCATTGCATAAATCAGCTGCCTCATATGTCACCGCAGATGCCACCAAAAGAGCAGTGTTCCCAGCACCATCAGTTGAATCTAAAGAAGTTAATTCAAAGCTTCCTCCACTTTCATAGGTAGTATTAGAAGAAAGATCATCCAGACCTGCTATCAATCCATGATCTCCAGTAGAATCCACAAAAACGATTACTCCTCCGCCAAAATATTCTCCTACTTGAAATGCAGGACCACTTCCTCCACCTCCAGATAAAGAAGATAAATCAATAGTAGTTGTACCACCAGCATCAGTAATCTCTAAATTAGTACCAGTCAAAGTACCTCCAGTGATTAACTCATTTGTTGAACTTGGATCTCCTCCACCAACAAGTGAACTTAAATCTACACTATGAGGAATTCCACCTTCAGTAAACTGTAATAAATTCGCTCCAGTAAGAGTTAACCCTGTTACCAACTCATTTGTTGAACTTGGATCACCTCCACCAACTAATGAACTTAAATCAACTGTGATAGTTGAACCAGCATCAGTAATATTTAAATCTGTACCGGCTAAAACAGCTCCAGTGTTAAACTCATTTGTCGCATCAGCATCATTATCATCAATATTTAAAGAACCACCACCATTAGATAATGTAACAGTTGAACCTGCCTGTGATAATACCTGAATCTCATTATTAGGGTCTGCATCTGCATCATCTACATCATCAGTAAATGAAAGTCCTCCATTTGAAAGAGAAACTGTTGATCCTACTTTAGATAACTGCTGAATCTCATTTAATGGGTCAGGATCGGCATCATCAACCTCATCAGTAAATGAAAGTCCACCATTAGATAAAGAAACTAGGTTACCAACTTTTGATAAAGTTTGAATTTCATTATTTGGGTCAGAATCGGCATCTCCACTTAAAGCAGATAAATCAGCATTTAATGTTCCACCACCATCAGTAATTAAAAGAGTTGTACCTATTAAAGAAACACTTGTATTGAACTCATTAGCTGGGTCAGCATCTGCATCATCCACCTCATCAGTAAAGGCTCCTCCACTTGGAGAGAGAGTCACTACTTGACCAACTTTACTTAAAGACTGAATTTCATTTAATGGATCCATATCAGGATCTGTAGTTAAAACCGTAAGGTCAACTCCTAAAGTTCCACCTCCATCAGTAATTTCTAATACATTGGCATTCATTGCTGCTCCCGTATTATACTCATTGGCTGGATCAGCATCTGCATCATCAACATCTTCTGCTGTTTTAGCGTAAAGTGCATATGGTACCGACAACAACTGAGAAACAGAAGATACTGAGTAACTAGTTCCTCCAGTTGGATCAATTTCAATTTTAATAAAGTAGTTATCAATTCCCCAATCAATAGAAGAAAGAGCAGGACCTGTATTTGAACCTGTTCCAATTTGAAGATTGATTAAACCGTAAGAATTTGTAGTTGGTCCGTGTGTTTCAACGAAAACTGGCGTTCCTAATGATGAAGTCTGTAAGATACTCACCTTCACTCCTACCAATTGCGAAACAACTGATGCTCCACCAGCATCTCTCACTACCGCTTGATAATTAAATTTTTCAGGTGCTTGAGCAAATGTTAAAGCGCTCACAGCAAGAAAAGAAAATAATAGAATTAATTTTTTCATGGGGTTTTACTTTATAGTACTACAACTTTCATTTTTTTTGCAAGGTTTCCACCCGCGTTAAAAATCAGCATATAAGTACCTCTTTCTAAATATGAAACATCAATATCAGATGTTACGGAATTTACATTATAGTTATTGATGATTTTTCCTTGTAAATCAATCAATGTCATTTGAGCATTTTCGTCAGAAGTAACATGAATCATGTCTCTTGCTGGATTCGGATAAACCGAAATATTTAATTCTTGATAGTCTTGCACGTTCAAAACAGCAAGACACGGTTGATGAAATCCTTGTGTCACATGATTAGCAGGGAATATCAAAGTTGCCGTAACAACCTCTCCTAATGTCCATGCTACCGAATGAGTTGCGCCCACAGTATAGTTACCACTAGACGCCAAAACGTTTAATTCTTGCGAAAATGACACTGAACTCAAATTGAGTAGAGCTGCAAATAATATAGGTTTAACAAGTTTCATCTTTCTTTAATACGGACAATGGGCCTAAAAGGTTAGTTAAATAGCTAATTAATTTATTTTCTTAAATATACGACTTTTAGAGATATGCGCAAAAAAGCCGGCTAAACGCCGGCTTTTAAAACTATTTTAGGACAGTTACGTGACCTCTATGAGTCTGTTTTTTATCAGAAAGTTTCTCTCCAAATTCAATTTGCCAGATGTAAACTCCATCTCTAACAAGTCCTCCATTACCATAGTGACCGTTCCAACCTTCATCAAAATTGTACGATTCAAACATCACTTCTCCCCAACGATTGAACATTGTCAAGTGATAGTCATAAGGATCAACACCTGATGTAAACACAGGGTGGAACGTTTCATTGAACAAATCACCATCTGGTGTGAATATGTTAGGAACATAGAATATAATCTCTTCGTGAATCTCAACTGGAATACAAATCGAAGCAGTACACCCTTCAGGAGAAATTATAGTTTGACAAATGTCAACTGTCGTTTCTTCAGTAACAGGGAATGTAATTGTTGGTTCAGCATCATTTGAAGAACCATATCCTCCGAAAGTATAAGAATAGAACTCTGCATTTGTAGAAATATCAACAATTGACACAGTAGGGTCTAATATTGATGGAGAGTTAGGATTTGTGTAGAATCCTGGAATTGGATCCTCATAGATACATACCAAGTTTGGATACGTTTGAGTAACAATACATCCTTCTAATGATGTTGACGTAAGTGTCACATCATAACAACCAGGATTCGCAAATACGATATCTGTCGGAGTTGGAGAAACAGAAGTCATTCCGTTTCCAAAATCCCAAAGCACAGCTGAACCGAATGCGTAAGATGGATTGTCAAATGACATTGTATCAGGTGCACAACCATCTCCTCCACCTACGATATCCGTAATTGGATCTGGATGGAAACCTACAATAACTTCATCTGTTACTACATCACCACATTCATCTGCAAGAGTGATTGTGTATGTAGTTTGAACTGCAGGACTCACACTTATAGCTGCTGTCGTATCTCCAGCAACTCCTGTATCCCAAGAATAACTATAATCTAAGTAAGCTTGGAAATCAATCAAGGCTCCACCAGCACCAACAGCCAATAAGTTAGCTGTTCCGCCTGGACAAATTAATTGATCAGGACCTGCATCAACAGTTAAAGGTGGTAACGCATCTAAGTTATAAGTATCAAGAAGATCTAAAACACATCCGTTATCATCTGTAATAACTACGTGGTAGCTAATAGGACCTGTAACAGCTTCTACAAATACTTGCGTATTAGCTGTGTTAGCATTCACGTTATTGTCCCAAGCAAAGTTGTAAGGTTGAGTTCCACCAGTTACGAATGTTTGAATATTCGCATCAGCACCAAAACACAATACAGCATCTCCAGGAACAGACGCATCAATTGGGTCTGGCTGATAAATAGTAGTATTAGTTCCAGCGGCACATCCATCACCATCATTGATCACAATGTCGTAGTTACCTTCTCCTACAATACCACCTAGAACATCTCCAAATACATTACCTGCTTGGAATGTAGCTCCACCATCAATTGAATATTGGAATGGTGCAACACCTACAGTTGGTACACCAACAGTAATAGTACCTGTCGCATCTCCATTACATAATACATCAGTTGTTACAACTCCAGGGAATTGAACTGGTTGAGGTTCAGTAAGTGTGAAGTTAGCATCTACTTGACATCCGTTATCATCAGTAACCGTTAACGAGTAAGTTCCATCACATACGCCAGTTGCATTTGCATCTGCATTACCAGCCAGGTTATTTGACCAGTTATAAGTATATGGTGCGGTACCATCAGTAACGTTTGAAGTCACAGATCCATCACAGTCGTCAAAACAAGTAGGATCAACTACAGCAGGAGCCATTGCTAAAACCAATGGTTCAGTTAAAATAATATTATCTGTTGCTTGACATCCGTTATCATCTTCAATCATGACATCATAGTTGCCAGCCGCAATGAAACTGAAAGTTCCACCACCTTGGAAGTTAACTCCATTATCAATTGAGAATTGGTAAGGACCAGTTCCACCACCTTCAGTTAAAACTATCTCTCCTGTGAAATCTCCATTACATAATAAATCAGTTCCGGCCGTAGCAATTGTCAACAATGGCGGCTCATTTAATTGTACTTGTTGAGTTGCTATACATCCGTTAGCATCTTCAACGTAAACATCATACGTTCCATCTCCTAAGCCACCAAAAGTTGCTGCTGGATTAAATGGACCTGCAGCATTCAAGCTGTAACCATGTGCTCCTACACCTCCAGATGAAGTTATAGTTATTGAACCGTCAAGACCTGCAAAACATAAAGGATCAACAGTTGCAACATTATCAATAGTTGGAAGATCGTCAGCTGCAATTGTAACTAACTCATCAATCTCACATCCATTTAAATCCTGAACAACTGTGTTATAATCACCTGCTGCCAATCCAGCAAATAATGTTCCCGCTTGGAAAGTTGTACCGTTATCATTTGAATACATATATCCTGGCGTTCCGTTACCACCTGTAATTGTGATATCACCATTATTGTTACCACATGTAGCAGGATTAGTAGCAATTACACTAGTTAACTGTGTTGGTTCTCCAATGCATTCGTTTGAAACAAGTGTACAACCGTTATCATCTTCAATTTCTACATCATAACATGCTGCAGCAAGACCAGTTAATACGTTTCCAGTTTGTTGGATCACTCCATTATCTGATGAATACAAGTAAGGAGGTGTTCCACCGCCAGCAGTAACGTCTATTTCTCCGTCAGCTGAACCATTACATAAGGCATCAGTAAGAGCATATGCTCCTGTAAGCTGAGGAGGCTCATTCAATAATTGAGTTGTTGTGAAAGTACATCCAAGACCATCTGTTACAGTAATATTATAGTTGATCGCATCTAGACTTAAGTAAGTTGCAAACGCAGCCGGCCCAGCAGGTGCTCCTGATAAATCAAATGTATAAGGAGCAGTAGCACCACCACCAACAATTTGAATTAATCCTGTCGCATTTTGGAAACAAGTTAAATCAGTTGGGTTAACTGTCACATCCCATGCAGGAGGCTCTGTCAACTCAACAGTTGTAGTACCGATACAGTTATTTGGATCATCCATAGCTACGAGATTATAAGTACCTGAAGTCAATCCAGCAAATATTGGTGAAGCTTGGAAAGTAGTTCCCCCATCAATACTATACGTATATGGTCCATTATCTCCTCCAGTTACAACACCAAAGTCAATTTGTCCATCTGCTCCTGCAGGACAAGTTATGTTTGTCAAGATTGGAGTATAAGTAATTGTATCAGGCTCAGCAATATTAATCTCTTCAATTCCAATACATAATCCATTATCTTCAATTGTTACGAAGTGTTGACCAGCACATAAAGCGAAGAAAGAACCATTACCCTGTGTACCACCTGTATTAATAGTGTATGTAAAAGGTGGCGATCCGTTCACTTGAGATACTTGAGCACCTCCGTCACATGAACTTTTACATGTAGTTGGGAATTGGAAATCAATAGAAGTAGTCATTATGTTATCTGAAAGCGCAGAGAATACACTATCCGCACATCCGTTATCATCAACTACGTACAATTCATATAGTCCTGAAAATAGAGATCCAAAGAAACCTCCACCTTGAGTAGTCACACCTCCATCAATTGAATACGTATAAGGCGCAAGTCCGTTAGTTGCAATAATTTCAAATGAACCATCATTCGCTCCACAGTTAGAAGGGTTATTTGCGATAAAGATGAAGTCAAATGCAGGTGGCTCAGTTACCGTAATTTGATCAAAGAATTGACAACCATTTGCATCTTCAACAGCAATATCATAAGTACCAGCTGCTATTCCTAATTGAGGGTTAGCACCTGTAAAAGTCGTACCATTATCAACACTAAAAGTATAGCCAGGTGTTCCGCCTGCTGGCACGAATGAAATCTCACCATCAGAAAGTCCGTGGCACGAAGGCTCAACAAATGCAGAAGCAGAAGTCACAACATCTGGCTCATCAATTACTTCAACTGAGTTTGCTAAACAACCCGAAGCATCTTGAACAACAACATTAACATTTCCTGCACATAAACCAGTAAGTGTATTTGAAGCTTGGAAAGTTAATCCATTATCATCTGAATAAGTATAAGGAGGTGTTGCATTTTGAGCTGTAATTACGATTTGCCCGTCACAGTCACCATTACAATTGGCATCTGTATTTACAGTGTTATAAGTCAATGGTAATGGTTCAGTAATATCGAACGTTACCGATCCAATACATCCGTTTGCATCAGTAACTGTCACTGTATGACCAACACCTGCAGGTAATGCAAATGTGTTACTCGGTTGATTAGGACCAGCATTTAAACTGAATTGATAAGGAGCAGATCCTCCACCAACACCTATCGTTACAGAACCATTCAATCCACCAGCACATGTTACCGGAGCTGAACTATCTACGAAAGGGACTGGACCTGCAGCAGAACCAACTGTTACATTCACAGTTTCTGTACAACCATTATCATCAGTTACTGTCACCACATAGTTACCTGCAGCTAAACCAGTAAAGTTATTTGAAGCTTGTTGAGCTCCTCCAATATCATATTGATAATTCGGAGTTCCTCCTCCAGCAGTTACTGTAAGCTCACCATTTGATGCTCCACATGTTGCATCAACAGTACCAGCTTCAACTAAAGTCACATCTGTAGGTTCATTGATAGCAATGTTACTCATCAATACTTGACAACCGTTATCATCTTCAGTGATTAAATTATATGTTCCAGCACATAAGCCAGGGAAAGTTGAAGCACCTCCGAAGACACCTCCATTAATATTATAAGTGTAAGGTGCTGTTCCACCAGTTGGAGCTGAAATTACAATTTGACCATCACAAACACCATTACATGATGCATCAGTTGGAGTAGCATTAGATGCCAAAACAACCGGTTGACCAACTGCAATATTTACAGACGATTGACATCCGTTAAAATCAGTAATTGTTACTGAATAGTTTCCTGCTGGTAAGTTATTAGCAGTTTGAGTAGTTTGATTTCCTGTTCCTGCGTCCCACTGATAAGTGTAAGGAGCAACTCCATTAGCTGGATTTGCAGTTGCAGAACCAGTAGAAGTTCCAAAACATAAAGCATCAACAGAAGTCGCACTCACAGTACAACATGCCGGACCCGGATCAATGACAAAACTGGAATCGACGACACAAGTCCCTCCATCAGTAATAGTTATAGTGTAGTTTCCAGGAGCTAAATTCGTGAAATTTCCTGATCCATTAGAACTAGGAGTTGGCCCTGTTAGGTTATAGTTATAAGGAGCAGATCCACCAACAACAGTAACATTTACTGTTCCAGTGTTATCTCCTAAACAAGCTTCAGTACCAATTACTAAACTTGTAATATCAATTGACTCAACTGTTACAGTTACTTGATCACAAACAGAATTGATTCCATTTGTATAACATACTTCAAAAGTAGTAGTCTCTGTTACGTTAGTTGAAACGTCTGGCGCATCTGGAGATCCTGGAATATGATCCCAATCATAGTAATAAGGAGCACAAGGTGCAGCATACACATAAAAATTATCTATTCCCCAGTGGTCATAAGAGTTACCTGAAGACCCATACTGGTGTAATTGAAACATTGTATTTCCAGTCTCACATCCTGGAGGAATTGTAAAACAGTAATTCGCCCAACTTGTAAAAGGGTGAGTTCCGTTAACATTACCATAAGTAGTTGTTTGAGTAGTTTGAATATTTCCACCTGGTTCGAAATAAGCAAAATCTGTCCAAGTTGCTCCACCGTCAGTAGAACATTGAAGCGCAACACCCTCACTTAATAAATCTGGCCCTTCACAAGGCTGCCCAGCACCCTGAACTGACATTTTAAAATCAAAACAAACCGTACCACCACAAGATACATCAACCGGAGCAGTTGTCATTTCTCTTGGAGCAGCAGTTCCGTTACCCATCCATAAGTATGTGCTTCCGTCAACGGACGCTCCACAAGGATTATTGAATTGAGCTGCAGCAGAAGCTGCCCAACCTGGCGCAACCATCCCGTTATTGAAGTCATCTCCAAAAACTGGCACGGTAGAATTTCCTAAAGCTGTTAAATCAACGTTACCTCCTCCACAAGAAAGATTGGTAGGGTTAATTCCAGCAACAACAGTTTGCGCATTTAGGCTAGATCCTAGTACGAAACTGATCGCTATTAATATTAGACTTAATTTTTTCATAATCACTAAGGGTTGAAATTATTATGATTTTGATACTTTAATATTTTGGAATTCGAATTTCGTAAGCTTTGTCTTACTTGACGCAGCTTTAAATCCTTTAATAATATATAGAGCTCCACGCGGGGTAGCGCAGTCTCCTATAATAGTTTCATTTTTTTCGATTGTAACCAAATGATGATTTTCTTCGATTGGTTCAGTACCTGTTGCCAATTTACCGTTATACCAAATCGCTAAATCCCATTCAATCTGAAGATTTTTATTGGTAGTATTCACAACTTTTAAAATATAAGCTGTTTGATCTGGTAATTTGTTTTCTAAACATTCAACCTCTTGAGTGTACACTTCCACTCCTTCAACAGTTTTATAAAGTGTCCAATTGTCAGTCTGGCCGAAGCTTACAGCAGTAATTGAAATCGAAAGCAAAACTATAAGAATTCTATTCATGGTTAGGTTATTTAATGACAAGACGTTATGCAAGCCTAAGGGTTGTCAATTTTTTGAATTATTTTTTTAGTTCAAGTTTAAACCGTTAAATCTTAATTACTTCCTAAAACGGTTTAGCCAATTATTTTCTGTTATAATATAATATCCAAGTTTCTTCATCTGGCAATTGATTCGCTTTATAAGAGGCATATGCAAGTCCTTCACCTTTCTTGGTAGAGTAATAAAGCATAACGTAATAAAGATCGTTTCTTTTGTTCTTAATTATTCTAGCACTAGGAAATTTTGACTTAATTTTTCTAACCAGAGCATCTGCATTTTTCTTCTCAGCAAAAGCTCCACCAATAACATAATAGCCATTACCAGAATCATTGTTGTTTAACTCAATGAAATGATCCCCTGCATTTGTTTTAAAATCATTGTTATCATCAATCGGCGTTTCAACATTATCTCCTTTTGGCCATTTAGCCAAAGAGTCTTCTAAAATTTGATTGGTATCGTTTAAATTAGAGATGTCATCATTTTGATTTGAGATCACTCTTCTCAAGCTATCTTCTCTAGCTTGATTAGCTGCCATTAATGAATCCATTAACGCTCCGTCTTGAACTTCTTCAACTTTCGAAGGAATAGAATACCTCAACATTAACTCGGCATTAGGAGCATTATTAAATGTTGCTAATGAATTAATTTGGAAATCGTACGCTACTCCAACTTTTAAATTCTTGATAGCATTGACTCCTACATTAATACCAACAGCATATCCGCTTTTATACATCCCTCCTACCCAGAAATATTTTTCCATTTCAAAGTAGAGTCCTCCATTGTATTGAAATGGAGCACCAGGAGTAAAATTCACCAAAAGCTCTGGTCTCAGAACAATATTTTTATCAGCATTCAATCTCCATTCGTATCCTAAATTTCCGATTATTTGACGTTCAAGAGTATAATAAGAAGTTGTCATGTCACCATAAACTAATTTAGAACCCAGAACTTGAGGAACTGATACACCAAATTTCAAACCTGCCCAATACAAATTCAGACCTACGTTCAAATCAAACATAGTTCTTCGAGCCTTTCCTGTATTGGTCAATATTGGATCATTAATATCTCCAACTAGAGCATTCGAAAAATCTAAGCGATTGTCAACAACCCCTAAACCAGCCCCAGCAGCCAAAAATGCATTCTCGCCTAATTGAACTCTATAAGAGTATAATAAGTTTGCTTGAAGCTTACTTGTAATCCCAACAAAATCATTGTACAAGTTAATTCCCAATCCGTGCTTATCTTTCAAGAGAAACCCCATTGAAAGATTATTTGCATTAAATCCTTCTCCATAGTTCCCCCATTTTTGATTTCTAATCAAAGAAATATCCACGCCTTTTTCGAAGCCCACATAAGAAGGGTTATATATCCTTGGTGTAAGATGGTATTGATTATACATGGCGATTTGCTGCGCCATTGAATTAATACCGATAAACAGAAAGGCTAATAAAAGTAATTTCTTATTCATTTCCAGTGATTGTTACGTTACCTTGAATTGGATCAGGATAGAGTGGATCATTTAATCTGATAACATAATAATATGTTCCATCAGGTAATTGACTTCCGTTATAGGTTCCATCCCATTGGTTGTTATAAGGAGCATACTCATTAATCAGTTGCCCATAGATATTAAAAATCGAAACTTCATTATCAACAAAACCTTCAATATTAGCTATCACCCAATTGTCATTAAATCCGTCAGCATTTGGTGTGAATAGATTTGGAATAATCAAGTCTGTCAAATCAGGTGCCACAGTTATGAGGGCAACTGAAGTATCAATACAACCATTTATATCGGTAATTTGAACATAATAAGTCGTATTCACATCAGGATTGACCGTGGGATTTTGAAGGTTAGGGTCATCCATAAAATCATCAGGATACCAAAAGTAATCTGTTCCGCCAGTTGCATAAAGCTGTACAGCATCTCCCTCAGTAATCGTAGTATCTGGACCAGCATCCAAGAACAAAGGAAGAACATCCATTATATGAGGAACAGTCCATTCAGAAGGACAAGCCCCTAAAGCTACCTCAGCAGAAAAGTAAATAGTTCCGCCACTCAAGTTAGAATACTCATATATCGAATCAGTATCAATTGTTGGAAGCCAAGTCGCTCCGCTATCCAAAGAATACCACCACGCAAAAGTATCTCCTGTAAAACCAACAACCTGAAGAGATGAATCATTAACCTCATTACAAACAACTGTTTCACCTACCACTGAACCTGCAACAGATCCAGGGATGAGAGTTAATGTTATCGGGCCAGCAGTATCTGCCGGACAATAATCTGTGGCGACAATGACTTGAAACATAGTAGTGTCAGTAAAATTGGAAAAAGAAAGTGTATCATTTATATTCCCGGTTGGACTCCAAGTCGTGCCATTATCGGTTGAAATAATCCAATTCTGTATCGTCCCATTGAAGCCTGTCACCGCGATATCTCCGGAATTTCCATTATCACAAATATCAAAATCTGCCGGAAGCACTCCCGCATCTGAAGGCCCATCAATGTACATGGTATATGTCCAACTTGTATCATTAGGACAGAGGCCAAAGGTGGAGGCCACAACAACTTGAAATTGCGTTTCATTTGTCAAATCAGTATAAGCTAGAGTATCGTCAAAACCTGGCACAGGTACGCCCGTCCATGTTGTACCAGCATCAGTACTTATCAGCCACTCGACGGCATTCAAAGTGTGACCTGTCACTTCAATGTTTCCAGAATTATTTCCATAACAAACAGTATCAGCTCCGGATAAAGTCCCAGTAATCGGTGGACAATCTGATTCAACTACATAATTCACAGTATCGTTGAAGATGTTAGGATCTGTTGGGTCATAAACCCAAATTTTGAGGTCATGCGCTTGGCAGGCCGAAAAATCATCATCAATTGGAAATGAATAGATGAACGTAACACTTGGTCCAAGTAAAGCAATTGGTACAGACTCTATGACAGGAGCGCCAGCATTTAGAATGTAGCCAACCTCTAAGGTTCCGGCATAAGGAGAAGACCCAACGTTGACTATTGTGGCCGTAATCGTTTCAGTCCCTAACTGACATCCGTCATTAGGAGAATCTAAACTTGGATTAATTGTTAAATCGAATTGAGCGTATGAACCAATCGAAAGACCAATCAATCCTATGAATAATGTAAGTTTTTTTATCATAACTGTACAGATGAAGTTATTCGACCAAAGATAGTTTTTCTGAAGACGAATTCCAAGTACCAAAGTTGCCCAAGCGGACCGAACCAAAATACGCCCCTTTAAAAAAGGCCTAAACCTTTGCTAAAACGTATGAGGAATGGGGGATACGGGTCGTTTCAAGATTATGATTATTTTGTTAAATACCTAACACAAAAAGATAAAATAGTTTCGCCTGCTCTCAAAAGACATTTAACGGATGAACTGATTTAATTTTAACTTTGTCAGAATTATGAGCGGATCAAAATTTGACAAAAAAGTTGGTTTTTTAGGAGGCGGACAGCTGGGAAGAATGGCACTTCAAGAAGCTATGAATTTCAATCTTGATATTAGTTTTCTGGATAGCGATAACTCTCCTTGTCAAAACAATTCTCAAAACTTTGTAGTTGGTAATATCGGGTCGTTTGAAGACGTTATTGAATTTGGAAAAGACAAGGATATCTTGACCATTGAAATTGAAAATGTAGACACAAAAGCTTTAAAAAATCTTGAAGAAAAAGGGATAAAAGTTTACCCTCAATCAAGGGTAATTGAATTGATTCAGGACAAGGGTTTGCAAAAAGATTTTTACACTCAAAATAACATCCCTACAGCACCTTATAAATTCCACTCTAAAGGAGATGGAATTGGCGAATTTTCTTTCCCTTTTATTCACAAACTGAGAAGAGGAGGGTATGATGGAAAAGGAGTTCAATTTATTAAGAATGAAGAGGACTTCAGGGCGTCTTTTTCTGAAGACTCTATTATTGAAAAATGCATAGCCTTTAAGAAAGAATTATCTGTTATTGTAGCAAGAAATGAAGATGGTAAAACAGCCGTTTTCCCAATAGTAGAGCAAGAATTCAACTCAGAAGCCAACTTGGTGGAGTTTTTATTCAGTCCTGCAGATGTGAGCCCAGAAATTGCAGAATCTGCCGAGAAAATCGCCATAAATATTATTGAAAAACTCGACATGGTAGGAATACTTGCCGTTGAACTTTTTCTTGATGAAAATGATGAATTATTAGTGAACGAAGTAGCCCCTAGAACTCACAATAGTGGTCATCAAACAATTGAAGGAAATTACACCAGTCAATTTGAGCAACATTTGAGAGCAATTTTGAATTTACCATTAGGTAGTACAGACCAAATTCAACCGGCGGTTATGATCAACCTTTTAGGTGCTAAAGGCTATGAAGGCAATGCTAATTATATTGGTCTCGAAGAAGCAATAAAAGAACAAGGAGTTTACCCTCATTTATACGGTAAAACAATGACAAAACCATTCAGAAAAATGGGACACGTCACGGTAATTAATAAAGATTTGGAAAAAGCAAAAGAAATCGCTTTACGCATTAAAGAGAACATCAAGATTGAAGCCCACTAGACCACATCTAAACCAGATTGAGTCGCTACGTGCGCTTGCGGCATTTACTGTGGCCATATTCCATTTTTCAGCTTATTTTTATTGGTCAGATTCTGCTGTAGAAAACTTTAAACTAGGAGCACAAGGGGTTGAACTCTTCTATTTCATCTCAGGCTTTATTATCACCTACTCACTATTTCACTCAACTTACTCAATAAAAGATTATTTTAAATACTTAGGCAAGCGCTTCTCTAGACTAATGCCTCCTTACATTGTAACAATTGTTCTGATTCAAATAATCGGAATCCTATTTTGTATGTTTCTGTGGGGATGTGAACATGATGTTAACTTCAGACAAATTGTGATCAACATCTTTTTTCTGGCAGACGCTTTCCCAACCTATGATTGGATAAATCCAATTTTTGCAACCCTAGAGGTTGAGGTGCAATTTTACCTTATCATAGCAATTATCTTCCCGCTATTTAAAATAAACCAATGGTTTATCGTTCTTTTTGGCCTAGCATTAATAGTCCCTGGTATATTCTATAATGAATTTGATACCGTTTTTTATAACGCATCTTACTTTTGTTCAGGAATAGCTCTATTTCACATCTATCAAAAAACATCACTACCAGCAAGTTATACCTTGCTCACCGTTTCTTTAATTACAATTTTTCAGTTTTACCAATGGTATGATCTGCTCCCTATCCTTGTAGGAATAGCTTTTATTTTAATTATTCCTTCTCAAACAAAGTTTCTTTCGCTTAGCGGCAAAATCTCCTACTCTTATTATTTGATTCATGGGATAGCAGGTGGCTGGTTTCTATTTTTCACCAAAGATTCTGTCTTTGCAATATCGAACCCTTGGCTCATGATACTTTTTGCCATGATAATTAGCTGGATTGCTGCCTTTGGACTTTACTGGCTGGTTGAAAGACCGTCAATGAAAATTTCACGCCGTATCAAATACAGTAAATAATTTTAACTTTGACTAAAAACAATTGCATGGCACAAGTAGGAATCATCATGGGGTCAAAATCTGATCTTCCAGTAATGCAGGAAGCTGCAGACATCTTGAAATCATTAGGAATCGATTACGAATTGGATGTGGTTTCTGCTCACCGAACTCCAGAAATCATGTTTGACTATGCCAAAAGCGCTAAATCAAGAGGATTAAAAGTAATTATTGCTGGAGCAGGAGGAGCCGCTCACTTACCAGGAATGACGGCTTCTTTAACTGCACTGCCAGTTATTGGAGTACCTATCAAATCTTCAAACTCAATTGATGGATGGGATTCTGTACTTTCAATCCTTCAAATGCCTGGAGGGATTCCAGTGGCAACTGTCGCTTTGAACGGAGCTAAAAATGCTGGTATTCTGGCCGCAAGTATCATTGGCTCTTCAGATGATCAAGTTTATTCTAAAGTCTCTGAGTACAAGGAATCATTGAAAGCCAAAGTGATAGAGTCAGCAAAAACTATCTAAAGAATCGATCTAAATGTTGCAACATTAATTGTTGCAACTTATATTTGTATTTAATTTTATAACCCAATGAGAATTGAAGACGAAATAAAATCTACATTCAAGAGCGAGTACCATAAATTACTTGTCAATTTGAAACTGACATCAAGCAGACTTGGGGAAGGAATGCAGGTATCTATGAAAGAATTTGGACTGACCTCTACCCAGTTCAATGTTTTGAGAATATTGAGAGGCCAAAAACAAATTCCGGCAAGCGTTGGTCTGATAAAAAGCAGGATGATAGAACGAAATTCTGACGTTAGTAGAATCATTGATAGATTATTGAAGAAAGAATTCATCATCAGGACTGAAAACAAATTAGACAGAAGACAAAAGGACGTAATTATTTCAGACAAAGGTTTGAGAGTGCTTTCTCAGATTGACTCTAAAGAGGATCAAATAAAAGAATTAGTAGGACATCTTAGCAAAAAAGAAGTCCAACAATTAAACGAACTTTTAGACAAATGTCGAAAATAGGACTCTTAAGATTGGTAGGGAAACTTGAAGGAGTTTCTTACATACTTTTGCTAGGTCTTGCAATGCCTCTAAAATATTGGCTAGACATGCCCGGACTAATGTACCCTGTTGGAATGGCTCATGGCGTACTGTTCGTACTCTTTATTTTTGCTGTTTTTCTCGTTTGGAAAGAGCATAAATGGGACCTTTACACAGTATTTGTGTCCCTGCTCGTTTCACTGATTCCTTTCGGAACTTTTTGGGCAGACAAACATATCTGGGCTAAGGATTAGTGAAGTAGCGCAATCCTAGTCGATAAGATTCTATTCCGAAACCGCTAATACAACCAACACAAACTGGTCCTATAAGTGAATCATGTCTAAAAGATTCTCGAGCAGAAATATTAGAAATGTGAACCTCCACAACCTCTGTATCCAAGGCACTAATGGCATCTCTAATGGCAACTGAAGTGTGCGAATAACCAGCTGCGTTGAGTACGATTCCGTCAACTTCTGAACTTTGAATTTTATTAATTATTTCTCCTTCAACATTTGATTGGAAATAAGTAAGCTCGAGCTCATCAAATTCTTCTTTAAATCTCACAAAAATGTCTTCAAAACTTTCAGAACCATATATCTCTGGCTCACGTTTTCCGAGTAAATTTAGATTCGGACCATTAATGATTAAAATTTGCTTTGCACTCATCTTGGATCAAATATAAGAAGGATTATTCAAGTTATTTGAAAATCGAAAAATCGCTTTCAGCAAATAGTGTTGAAGCCTACCTGCGTGACTTTGATAAACTCACGCAATACCTTGAAGTCTCATCAAGCATTAAAAAACCTACAGAAATAGCACTGTCAGACTTACAGCAAATGATTCTATGGATCAGTGAATTGGGGATTTCTGCAAGATCCCAATCGAGGATAATATCAGGCATTCGAAACTTCTTTTTTTACCTCCTTTTGGAAGATGAAATAAAGGAAGACCCTAGCGAATTACTCGAACTACCCAAGATTGGTAAAAAACTTCCTGAAGTTCTTTCAATACAAGAAATTGATGATTTAAAAAATGCTATTGACATGTCAAAGCAAGAGGGACATAGAAACAGAGCGATAATAGAAACTCTGTACAGTTGTGGCCTACGTGTAAGCGAACTTGTAAATCTCCAAATCACTAACATATACTTTGATGAAGGTTTTGTTAGAGTTATAGGAAAAGGGAACAAAGAACGCCTGGTTCCAATAAGTCCTTCAGTAGAAAAAGAAATTAAAATCTATAGAGATCTCGTAAGAGTTCATCAAGAAATCAAAGACGGTAACGAAGACTATCTATTTTTGAACAGACGAGGCGCCAAATTGACAAGAGTTATGATATTTACTATCATTAAAAATTTGGCTGAAGAAATTGGTTTAAAAAAGAATATATCACCTCACACCTTTCGACATAGCTTCGCCACCCATTTAGTAGAGGGCGGAGCCAACTTAAGAGCCATTCAAGAAATGCTTGGGCATGAATCGATCTCAACTACTGAAATCTACACTCACCTGAGCAATGACTTCCTTAAAGATGCCATTATCTCATTTCATCCAAGGAATAAGTCGTAATTTCGCAATGATGGAAGACTCATTTTACATGAAAAGGTGCATTCATCTTGCCAAACTTGGGCAAGGTAATGTTGCGCCAAATCCATTAGTGGGCGCGGTGATCATCTTTAATAACAAAATCATTGGAGAAGGTTATCACGAAAAATATGGAGAGGCTCACGCGGAGGTGAATGCTGTAAACTCTGTTAAAGACAAAACACTCTTAGCAGAATCTACGATTTATGTTTGCCTTGAGCCTTGTGCACATTTTGGTAAAACACCACCTTGTTCTGATTTAATTATACAGCATAAGATTAAAAACGTGGTAATTGGCTGCATAGATAGCTACTCAGAAGTGGCAGGAAAAGGTGTAGCCAAATTAAAAGCTGCCGGAATCAATGTAAGAACAGGAGTTCTAGAAAAAGAATGCCTTGAATTGAACAAAAGATTCTTCACTTATCACAATAAGAAAAGACCTTACGTAATTCTGAAATGGGCTGAAAGTATTGATGGCTTTATGGATATAGAGAGAGAGCAAAACCAGGAGGGAGTGCATTGGATAAGTCAGGCTGAAACTAAGCAAATGGTCCATAAGTGGAGAAACGAGGAGAACGGAATTGCAGTTGGTGCCAACACTTTTCTAACAGACCATCCTAAACTCACGGTGAGAGAAATTGAAGGCAATTCCCCTACTCGATTTATAATAGGAAACATTGGTGGACAAAAAAATAATTACGAATTCAACATTGGCAATGACAAACGTCTTACTGTTCACGAATTGATGGACGAGATTTATAAGCAGAATATCCAATCAATTCTCATTGAAGGAGGCGCATCTATTCTCAATCAATTTTTAAAAGCAAAAATTTGGGATGAAGTCAGAATTATCAGGGGTGTAAACAAAATCTCAAAAGGGTTAAAATCGCCCAAATTGGATATAAAACCTACTGAGGAGTACTCATACGGTAAAGATTTCATTCAAATTTATCTCAATGATTAATTTAATACTAGGAATCGTTTTCTTCAATGTTATTTTAATCATTTTCAAATTATTTGAAAGATTTAAGGTCGACAATTTACAAGCCATCATAGTTAATTACGTAGTTGCTAGCTCGCTAGGAATATTCACCTCTAACATTTCCAATCCATTTAATTACATAGTTAATTCTGACTGGATTTTCTACGCATTGATAATTGGAACGCTCTTCATCATAGTCTTCAACCTATTAGCCACAGGAGCCCAAAAGGTAGGTATGGCTATATCTACTGTGGCGAACAAAATGTCCGTAGTTATCCCGGTTATTTTTGCTTTTATCGTTTTTAGAGACACTGTTTCAACATTAAAGGTTACAGGGATATTGCTGGCAATTATTGGTGTTGTTCTAACCTCAACATCAGGTCAAAAATTAAGCTTTGACAAAAAGTATCTCTGGTTGATTATCATCATTTTTATAGGTCAAGGAATTGCTGATTGTATATTCAACTATGCTCAACACTTTGTGGTTGAAGCAGGAGATGCTAAAATATTTATTGCAAGTATGTTTATGGCAGCATGCGTAACAGGACTGGTGATGCTTGTACCAAAATTAATAAACGGAACATCTAAGTTTCAGATCAAGAATATTATTTGGGGAATTGCCCTGGGTGTGCCAAATTTTTTGACAGTCTACTTTTTCTTTCAAGCTTTAGAAAGTAATTTCTTAGAAGCCTCACAGGTATACCCAATATTAAACATGGGTGTGATTGTTCTTTCAGCTCTGTCAGGATTCATTTTGTTCAAAGAAAAATTAAGCATGTCGAACTGGCTAGGTATTGCTGTTTCGATTTTAGCAATTGCGGCCATAACTTTTGGATAAACGGCTGAATTTGAAGTTTGAACAGCAAGTTGAGAATCATTAATTGAGCTATCTTGCCTAAAAATTACGCCATGAAAAAATTCATATACCCAATCTTAGCAACGGCCATTTTATTCTCATGCTCTGATGCCCAAGAAAGCACTGAAACCGCTGAGAAGACTGAAACCATTGAAGTTGAAAAACCAGACTTTGAAACCATTATGTTCGGAGCACCTGACAGTGTGGTAATAACTGCCAATGAATATAAAATTGATGGCACCTCTCCCACTATTGTTCTTTGTCACCAGGCTCAATTCAATAAGTTTGAATATGATGGGGTTGCTCAAAGGTTAAATGAAAATGGTTTTAATTGCGTGGCAATTGACCAGAGATCAGGAGGTCCAATTGGAAGTATGCCAAATGAAACCAATCTTGATGCCAAAGAAAAAGGTAAAGAAGTAAGCTATTTAGACGCTATTCAAGACATAAGTTCTGCTGTTGATTTTGTTTCAGAACGATACAATCAGAAAGTTATACTCTGGGGAAGCAGCTACTCTTCATCACTTGTTTTATGGGAAGCCATGGCTAATGAAAATGTTGAAGCAGTGGTGTCTTTTAGTCCAGGAGATTATTTTCCAGAACTAGGCTCATTGACAGACTCAATAGTTAGCCTTGAGAAACCTATGTTTATAACTTCAGGGAATTGGGAAGCATCAGGTATTACAGAGATGCTGGCTAAAAAAGAACTAAATAATAATCAAGTGCAGTTTATTCCTGAAGAGCAAGGTCATCATGGTTCTAGAGCACTTTGGCCTAACCAAGATGGAGGCGAAGAATACTGGGAAGCCGTATTAGACTTTTTAAACCAACTTTAAAGGCAACTATTTGCTTATATTAATCGTTTAAATAGTACTTATGAAAATGAAATTTTATAAAAACCTTAAAACCATAGCTTTAACCGCCGGATTGTTTTTGGCAACTTCAGCTATGGCGGATCCAATTGTTGAATTAGCCGACAAGAAGACAAATTATATTCAAACTGAAACAGGATATGTGCTTAATTTCGAATTAAGTGCTACTGCGGCCGAACTAGAAGATATTAAACTTAATATTTCTAAGCTTTCAGATAGAATCAAAATGACAACAGAATTGATTACCGATAATAAATACAAAGTGATTTACACTATCGATCATCAAAATCAACCAGAATATGTTTTTAAAATGATGCTTACTTCTGGATTTAAAGGAATTACTCATAAAGGAGAATCGCACAGTCTTAATAAGATTGTAGATATATTATATAGTTACCAAGATTGATTATCGTTTAATTTTAACAGAAGGCTTGCAATTCAATTGCGAGCCTTTTTTTTGCCCTTATTTTTCTTCAGTGAATGCTTCTTTTTTTCAATCTAATTGAGAAGATGTGTCAAAGCAGAAAACAGTGTCTCAAATCGCTTTATAATGCCCCAAAATCAGCTTTTAGGTTTCAGGTTAGTACTGATTCACAAACACAGCTAAACTCATAGGTGGCCAACTATTACACAAGCCTTGATATCTTTCTTTAATATCTAGGATAGAAGGTCATAATAAAGTGATTGAGAAATAAATAAAAAAGGCCCTGAATAATCAGGGCCTTTCAATATTACTTAAGGACTGTGACGTGTCCTCTATGTGTTTGCTTTTTATCTGATAGCTTTTCTCCGAATTCGATTTGCCATACACAAACTCCATCCTTTACTAAGCCGCCATCACCGAAGTGACCGTTCCAGCCAGTTTCAAAGTTGTATGACTCAAATAAGATTTCACCCCATCTATTAAAGATGGTCATGTGGTAATCATAAGGATCAACCCCTGATGTAAACACAGGCTTGAAGCTCTCATTAAATAAATCTCCGTCAGGTGTAAAGATATTTGGTACATAGAAGATGATATCTTCATATATCGTGATTACAGCACAAGTATCGGCTGAACAACCTTCGGCTGAAGTTACAGTTTGACAAACCATTACATCTGTTTCTTCTGTTATATCTGTAAATATTTGAACTGGGTTTTCTTCAGAAGAAGATCCACCAGGATTGAAAGTATAAGAATAAGTACTTCCACCTTCAGAGATATTTACAATGCTTACTGTTGGATCAAGTACTGAAGGCTGTGAAGGCTCCCAGTAGAATCCAGGAACTGGATCTTCAGAAACACAAACTATATCACTAATTGTAGTCGTTCCGTAGCATCCTTCAACAGTAGTTACTTCTAAAGTAACATCATAACAACCTGGCACCACATAAGTTGCTGTCGGATCATCACATCCAACATAGGTATCTCCGTTTCCGAAATCCCACGTACAAGTTCCACCAACCATATTTGCAACAGTTAAGTTCGTAAAGCCTGTATTAAAGGGTGAACAGCCCAAAGTAGATGTTGGAGAGAAATTGGGTGTTGGATTTTCTAAAATCACAATATCAACCTCTAAAGTATCAGTCCTATCACATTCATCCACACCAACCATTACAATTGTTTCTGACACCAATGGGAAATGTGTATAAGGATTCACTGTTTCTAATGTATCCATAGCTGTACTCAACCATTGATAAGAATAAGTTGGAACGCCATCAACTCCCGACCCAGTCATAGTAACTGAACCACCAGGGCAAATTGTTGCCGAAGTAGGGGTCACACTAGCTTGGAAAGGTGGGGCTAAAATACCTACACTTCCAATTTCAGTATTTGATGCACAACCATTAAGGTCATAAACTATACAACTGTAATCTGTTGGAACTGTAATTCCTTGAACTGGATAAAACTGAACAGTATCTGTTAATTCCCATTCATAGTGGTATGACCCAGTTCCTCCAGTAGCATAGGCCTCTAAAGTTCCAAATCCTCCATAACAGATATCAATTGGTGCAATAGGGGCCAATACTAATTGATCAGGCTCTATCAACTCTATTTGAGTATTTTGAGGGCACCCATTAACATTTTCAACAACTACGTCATAAATTCCCGCAGTCAAGCCAACAAATGTATCTCCTGCCTGGAAAGTGACACCATTATCAATACTGTATTGAACGGCTTGTGCAGAATTAATGAAGATTTCTCCGTCAGCACCACCATTACAACTAATATCAACTCCAGAGATTGAAGTAATAACCACCATTGGAGGCTCAGTTAAGTTAAAGATTTCTTGTACTAAACATCCATTCGCATCTGTCACATCAACCATATAACCTCCAGCACAAAGACCAGTTGTTGTATTACCTGCAGGTGTTCCTCCTGACCAAGCATAATTATACACACCAGTCCCACCAGCAACAGTTACGTCAGCATCTCCATCACAAAGCCCAAAGCAACTCACATCATTTGAATTTGAAGCGGTAACAAGAAGTTCAGCTGGTTCAGCCAAAGGTTCAACAGAAATCGATTGACATCCATTCGCGTCTTGTACAATTACGTCAACATTACCTGCGGCTAAGAAATCAGCTACATCATTGTTACCGAAACTTGTTCCACCATCAAAGCTATACGAGTAAGGTAAAGTTCCCCCAACCCCATCTAAGTCAATCGCACCAGTATTATCTTGGAAACAAAGAAGATCAGTTAGTGCTGCTGAATGATTAAGTACAGGAGGTTCAGTCAAATCAATTACTTGAGTTGCAATACATCCGTTAGCATCTGTTACAGTTAATGTGTAATTGCCAGCACATTGGTTTTGGAAAAGTCCAGTAGGTTGACCAGCACCACCAATATCATAAGTTAAACCTCCAGTTCCACCATTCGCAGATCCATCAATTTCTCCATTACAGTTTCCGAAACAATCTATATCAATTGTATTCACTGCAATTATCTGAGGTGAATTCTCGCTTGTTACAGCTACTAACTCATAGTATTGACATCCGTTATCATCTTCAACAACAACATCATAATTGCCAGGTGCTAGACCAGGGAAGTTTGTTCCAGCTTGGAATGTTCCTCCATTATTGATTGAATATTGGTAAACAGGTGTACCGCCACCTCCAGTTATTGTGATATCTCCATTTGGTAATCCACAAGTAGTTGCTGTTGTTCCAGATATTCCGGTCACGGCAGGTGGTTCAGCACAAATTATTGGAGCTGTAATATTACAACCATTGTCATCTTCAACATACAAATCGTAATTACCAGCACACAAGCCTGTCAAGACATTTGAAGACTGATTAATTGTACCTCCGTCAGAACTATATAAATATGGAGGAGTTCCTCCACCAGCTGTCACATCAATCTCTCCATCACAAACACCATTACAACTTACATCTGTAACTGCGTTTACTTGAGTTAACTGAGGTGGTTCAATCAGCAATTGAGTCGTGTTGAACGTACATCCATTATCATCTGTAACTGTAATATTATAGTTTTGAGCAGATAGACTATTATATAATCCCGTTCCTGAAGGAGTTCCTGATAAATCATAAGTGTAAGGGCCAGTTGCTCCACCACCTACTATCTGTATAAATCCTGTGTTATTTTGGAAACATGTTAAGTCTACTGGATTCACAATCACATCCCATACCGGAGGCTCTCCAATTGTAATTGAAGTTGCGCCTAAACATCCATTTGCGTTATCCATTGCAACTAAGTTGTATACCCCTGAAGACAATCCATTAAAGACTGCACCAGCTTGGAAAGTTAAACCGCCATCAATGCTATAAGTGTATGGACCACCATCTCCACCAGTAACAACTCCGAAATCAATTGAACCATCTGCTCCTGCTGGACACAGAGGATCAGCTTTAGAAGGTGTAAAAGTAACCGTGTCAGGCTCAGCAATATTAATCTCTTCAATTCCAATACACAATCCATTATCCTCAATTGTTACGAAGTGTTGACCAGCACATAAAGCGAAGAAAGAACCATTACCCTGTGTACCACCTGTATTAATAGTGTATGTAAAAGGTGGCGATCCGTTCACTTGAGATACTTGAGCACCTCCGTCACATGAACTTTTACATGTAGTTGGGAATTGGAAATCAATAGAAGTAGTCATTATGTTATCTGAAAGTGCAGAGAATACACTGTCGGCACATCCATTATCATCAACTACATACAATTGATATAATCCAGAGAACAAGCCTCCAAAGAAACCTCCACCTTGTTGAGTTACACCACCATCAATAGAATATAAATAAGGCGCTTGACCGTTAGTTGCAATAATCTCAAAAGAACCGTCATTCGCTCCACAGTTAGAAGGGTTATTCGCGATAAAGATAAAATCGAATGAAGGTGGTTCTGTCACAACCACTTGATCCGTGAATTGACAACCATTTACATCCTCTACAACCACATCATAAGTTCCGGCCGCTATTCCCGTTTGAGGGTTAGTACCAGAAAAAGTGGTTCCATTATCTACACTGAACGTGTATCCGCCACTACCACCAGCTGGTGTGAAAGAAATCTCACCATCAGCAAGTCCATTACAAGAAGGTTCTACAAAAGCAGTACCTGATGTCACTGGAGCAGGTTCAGCAATTGGCTCAACCGAATTGGCTAAACATCCGTTCGCATCTTGAACAACTACATTTACATTACCTGCACAAAGACCAGTTAAAGTGTTCAATGGCTGGAATGACAAACCATTATCATCAGAATAAGTATAAGGAGGTGTAGCATTAGACGCCGTAATTACAATTTCACCATCACAAACTCCATTACATGAAGCATCCGTTATTACAGTCGTGTAAGATAAGGCAGTAGGCTGTCCTATAACAAAATTCACAGTTCCTGTACAACCGTTAGCGTCCGTTACATCAACAGAATGCGCCCCAGCCGTCACGTTAAAAGTATTTGAAGGTTGATTTGGTCCTGCATCAAGGCTAAACTGGTAAGGAGCAGATCCGCCACCAGCGCTAATTGTCACAGAACCATTCAAACCACCAGCACATGTTACTGGAGATTGAGCATCTACGAATGGCACAGGTCCTGCAGCTGAAGGAACAACTACATTTACCACTTCAGTACAACCGTTAGCATCTGTTACAGTCACTGTATAATTTCCAGAAGTCAATCCAGTAAAATTATTAGAAGCCTGTTGAGCTCCACCAATATCATATTGATAAACTGGTGTTCCTCCTCCAGCAGTAACAGTTAACTCTCCATTCGCAGCACCACAAGTTGCAGCAACAGTTGAAGCTTCAACAAGAGTTACATCTGTTGGTTCATTGACATTGTTACCTGCTAATATTAATTGACAGTTATTGTCATCTTGCATAATCACATTATACAAGCCTGAACAAAGTGCATTAAAGGTACTTGGTGCACCAAAGGCACCTGCATTAATATTGTAAGTATAAGGAGGTGTTCCACCGCCTTGTCCTGAGACAACTACTTGACCATCACATAATCCAAAACATGAAACATCTGTTGGTGTCGCCGTTCCTGCCAAAGCCGTTGGCTCTGTTATATCAACATTCGCCACAGCAACACATCCAATATTATCTGTTAAGGTAACCGTATAGCTTCCTGCAGGTAAGTTGGTAGCAGTTTGAGAAGTTTGACCTCCTCCTGACCATACATATGAGAATGGTGCTGAACCTGTTGGGTTCGCAGTTGTAGTTCCTGAATTATCTCCATTACAAAGCAAGTCGGTTCCTACCGCAGTAACTGCACAACATGTTGGGCCAACTCCTATTACAAAGACACCATCATAGGTACATCCACTCGCATCCGTTACCGTATAAGTATAATTTCCTGGAGGTAAACCAGTAAAGTTAGCTACTCCTCCTCCTGTATTTGGCTCGACAAAACTTTGGTTTGAAGGCCCTGCAATATCAACTGTATAAGGACCAGAACCCGGAGCATTATCAATAGTTACTGAACCATCATTTGCGCCATCACAAGTTTCATCAACCGGCGCAACTGCTGGCGGCGGTAAAGGATTATAAGTCACCGTCACATCATCTGTCTCAATAATTTGAACTCCATCACATCTTGTATAAGTCACCTCAGCAGTATAGGTTGTTGAAGTCCCTGCCGGACAAACATTAATATTATTTCCAGATCCTAACAAAGTAGCACCTTCATACCAGTCTACAGTGTAAATCGGCGCTCCGTTTGGAGTAAATCTCCATCCTTCTGGAGTATTTACAGTCCATGTCCCAGGATTACAGTTACGTCCTGGAGCCGCAATACCAGCAGTTCCAGTTTCATTTTGAATTCCGATAATTGCATGACCACCATTCCATCCTGTACAAGTTGGTTTACTTTCGACATAGACATCAATCACATTTGTAGTTTCATACAAAACCATCATACTTCTGGTTTGATCTCCGTTACATGAAAAATGACAAACATTATTAAAAGAAACCACAAAAATTCTACACGGAGCAGATCCAAGTAAATACCACCTAATACTGCCACACACTGAGGGATCAATATCATGAAGGACTCCAAAAATATCACCATCATCATTTAGCGCATTACTTGGGCAATTGGCTGTAAAATTCCAAGGTTGTCCACCACCACCTCCGGCTGGACCCAAATCAATTGCACCATTGGAACCTACTTTACAAGTTGTGTATGTATTTCCGTAATAACAGAAAGGGAATGGTAAGTTAATTACACTTGACCAAACGTCATCTGTGCCTGCAGATACCGCGGTACCACCTGCTTGATTATATGCAATTGGTGGCGCATGAGGGATTGAACCTACAGTATAGGTGTTCGTTGCTCCCGCGTGAAAAGGCACTGCTGTTAAATCAACACAGTTTTGAGAACAAGGCACTGCTTGATCTAGTCCTGCATCCACGGTTGGGCAACCTGGGAATTGTGTAAAGGCAAAAGTGCTAGAAATAGCTAAAGTTGCGGTTAAGAGGGCTTTTTTAAAATTCATAGATACTAGTTTCTTGTCGCCAAGACGCTAAACTATGAAATGAGTTGCTTCTCTTTATGAAATTTTAGGTGATAAATTAGACATACGGTTTAATTTTTAACACGCGCCTCTAAACCGTATTAGAATAAGGGTTACCAGGTCCACTGATTTGTCCAAGAATTGAAGAAATCAAAGCCAATTTTGAAATTCAAGTTGACAGATGATGCACTATTTTCTCTCAGAACATAAAAAACCGCCAATTTCAGTAATTGCTTTCTGATTTTAAATTTCCTCTCAATTCCGCCATAAAATTCGATATGTCTGTAGTTGACATCATTTATTAAAAGTACCCCACCTCCGGCAACTAATTCTAACTTCAATTTATTTATCAAAGGAATTTTATTCATTATTGCGCCATTGAAATGATGGATGGCGTATCCTTGAAAAAATGGCCTTGCAGTATTGAAAGTCGAATCGAGTAATTGCATTGTCATTAGTGGATTTGAGAAGAAAAAGAGATCTGATCCTCTGAAGAATTTTTGCTCAATAAATTGGACGCTATTGAGATTGTTTTCACTCCCAATAAATGAACCGGCTTCGACATCCCACTTGAGCTTACCGAAAGTTCCAAATTCCACCTCATCTGATGCTCCAATTTCAACATAATTGAAATTAACATCACTCCCAAACATATCAGGAACACCTTTCTTATACGTAAATCTTAACTGAGGGAATTCGGTTCCGACAACAATTTTTTTGCCTCTTTTAATAATATATTTCTGCTTGAAACGGTAAAGAAATTCCAGTTCAAAAATTGAGACCGTATACGTTTCGTAATCGATTGGCGGAGGCCAATCTAAAGTGTCACTCAACCATTGCTGCCATGGTGCTAAAGGGGTATCTGAAACGCTTTCTCTCTTTGAATAATCGAACGATAATCTACCGTATAAACCATTCACAATTTCAAACCTTTGACTCAACTCAATGTATGTTTTCTCAACTTGATTGCCAGGACCAATAAAGTTTATAATTGACTCATTGAAGGTCACGAAATCGTAAACATTTCCCCCTCCAATTTTGAAGCTCCCAAATTTCTTTGGAAGAAAGGTGTATTCGGCGCTTAAAAAACCTTTTATATTCTGCAGTCTCTGACCGTAATCTAAATTACCATCAACTCTTAATTTCTGAGCGTTCTCAAATTCTTTCGAGTAATATCCTCCAAGACTATATCTCACGCCACCGAGCCTCATAAAATGCACTGAATTAATCAAGGAATTAAAATATATTTCTTGCCTCTTCTCCCTGTTTCTAAATCCTACACCATTTAAAACAACATCCCAAATTGTCACCTTATTGAATTCTGTATTGACTGAGTCAATATATTCATCTGAAGCCAATTCTTTTGCTATACTGTCTTGCTCTGAAATAAACATTAGCTCTTCAGGTTTCAGACTTATCGGTCTCGTCTCTGCCCAGTAAAGTGAATCCTTATCAAAAGCATCATCATCATATGTCATGATTACGTTTTTGAATTCATTTTTATCAAACTCCAAATCAAATTTATAATTAGTATGATTCACTCTGGTGTTTGCCATCACCAGGTCAGTTCCATCATTAATATTATAAATAAACTCCCTTCTCACAGGAACCCAATTGCCTTCAATATTTTCAAAATCCTGAATAATTCTAAAGTCCTTAAAGAACTCCATGGCAGATGAATTGATTTTCAAATCCATTGATTTAATCACCCATAGCGAATCGATAATGTACAGATTACCTGAAAAAAGACCAGCCTCTTTAAATCTCGGCTCTACGATTATGTCATAGATTTTCTGTTCATTTTCAATAAAGACTGATTTCAAATAAAATTTATAATTCACAAAAGCATTAATTGCTGCCGGAGAAACCAGAGGTCTTGAACTAACCTTTGGAAGGTCAATTAGATTCTGATAAGGATCAAACTCTCCGTCTTGAATTTTCTCAAAAAAGATGTACGGATTGTACTCTATCGCTTGTGAAGGTAATATACTATTAGGGTTCGTAAAATCAGCTGTTACAACTACCGAACTTGCGGATTTATCTGAATAATCATGATGAGCTAAAATTTGCTCTTTATAAGTGTTTGATGCTTTGAATTTACTGATAGAATAGCTTTCTATGAAATTCATTTTTTGTTTACCCTCAGGCTCTTTATCTCCTTTCATAAAAGGAATTCGATTCTCTTTCTCTAAAGATGTCTTGATGTAAGTGTTGCATTCAAACGACTCAAACTGACGCTTCATGTTTTTCTTGTTATCAATAACAGCTTTCATTACTTCTTTTGCAATGTCCCTTTTATCAGCATAGATTTCAACTGTATTGAGCGAAGTTGCCTGCTCTATTAAAACGACATCAAAGACGTTTATTTTGTCTTCAATCAGAATTGAGTCGGTCAAGGGCTCGAAACCCAACATTGAAAATGAGATTTTTAACCAGCCCTTTTCTGCAACCTCCAAAAAATACGCTCCTTTTGCATTGGTAGGAACTCCATAGGTGGAATTTTCAACAGCAACTCTCGCGCCAGGAACACCTCTTTGATTCTCATCTCTTACATTTCCTTTAAGGATGTATTGAGAATTGGCTTGTAAAGCGCAAAACAGAACTAATATTAAGAGAAAAGA
Source organism: uncultured Flavobacteriales bacterium (assembly GCA_913054135.1). Classification (GTDB taxonomy): domain Bacteria; phylum Bacteroidota; class Bacteroidia; order Flavobacteriales_D; family Crocinitomicaceae; genus Paracrocinitomix. Next base: position 37,030 of record CAJXJK010000012.1, read on the forward strand.
TTTCTTCATTCTTTAAGGACGCTTCAAATCTACAAAAGTTACAGTAAAAAAATAGGCGTCTCAGTTAATTGAAACGCCTATTTTTAATTGTTAATCTAAATTTTTAAGATTCCCATCCTAAAATCTCATCTATTGTTAAATAAGAAATAGAGTGGTAATTAGGTCTTGCCTGCGCATAAATTTTGTGCGCTAATTTCATTCCATCTTCTGATTTCGCTAGCTCACCATAAATCGGCTCAAGAAATTTTCTTCGTCCAACATTGATCAAAAAAGTCTCCATAGATTCATTGATCCCATCATAATCAAGCATGATTGATAAAACATACCATTCTGCCATAATCTCAGAGTTGCCACAATCTGTGAATCCAAATTCTTTATCAAGTATTGTTAAATGACTAGCGTCAGCATCTGCTGGAATGTGACGAATAAAATGTAACCACTCATGAGTTGACCAATCTTCAGGAATTTCAAGCTCTGCTCCTGAAGAAACAGAAGTAATCATCTCGCACTTTAAGTCCACCTTTTCAAATCTATCCGAATTGATTTGAACACAATTATCTGGTATTCCCTCTTCGTAAATCCAATCATTGGTATTAAACTCTAAATCGTTTGGTTCAAGTAAGTTTGCTTCAAGATACGCCACGAATTTCTCAGTCGTCAAAGTTTGAAATTCGTGATCATTGAAATAATTACTTAAGAAAGAATCAAACGTTTCTCTTCCTGCTAATTCTTCCAATGTCTTTAAAAAGAAAGCACCTTTTACATAGGCTATTGCAGTCATCCCATCATCAGGATTTCTTCCTTCTAAGTCTAACTTCAATTGTGTGTCTTCAGGGTAATCACCTGAAAGTATATCATCATTCTCGTACTCTAAGCCTTGATACTCAATTTGCATGAGCATGTCAGCATATTCTTTTCCATAAACCTGTTCCATGATTCTGTTCTCAAAATATACTGTGAAGCCTTCATTCAACCAGAAATCATCCCAAGTTGCATTTGTCACCAAATTCCCTGACCAGCTATGAGCCAATTCATGAGCTACTAATGAAACTAAAGAGCGGTCACCAGCCAATATTGTAGGAGTCGCAAAAGTCAGTTTAGGATTTTCCATTCCACCAAATGGAAATGAAGGAGGAAGAACTATTAAATCATATCGGCCCCATTTATAATCTCCGTAGAGCTGCTCAGCGGCTTCAACCATTTTTTCTACATCAACAAATTCATATACACAAGCCTCAGTCATTGAAGGTTCACAATAAACTCCTGTTCTTTCACCTAAAGAAGAAAACTCTAAATCTCCTACAGCCAATGCAATCAAATATGAAGGTATTGGGTTATTCATCTCGAAAGAGTACTTTCCTTCGCTATTTTTTTCGGTTGGATTATCAGCACTCATCACAGCCAATAAGTTTGACGGAACCTTGATATCTGCAGAATAAGTAATTCTATTTCCTGGCGTATCTTGGCAAGGAATCCAAGTTCTGGTCAGAATGGCCTGACCTTGAGTAAACAAATATGGATTCTTTTTACCGGCAGTTTGTTGGGGATTCAACCATTGAAGAGCTCCCGCTGAAGGCGCAGTTTCATAAAAAATTTGAACACTCTCGGTATTCTCATTTATAGCAACTTCTAATGGCGCACCTAATAACTCATCTTGATCACCAATTTCAAAAGTAGTCTCTTCTTCACCATTTAATAATACCTTCTCAATGTTTAAATCATAAACATCAAAAACAGCTTTTGAGGCCCCACTTAGGTTTTCAATTTCATGATTTACAGAACCTTTCAATGTTTGAGTTTCAAAATCAACATTCAAGTCAAGGTGCAAATGTTCGGTTCTCACCTCAAACACATTAGAATAAGAGTGCAAATCGGCAATTTGAGTTTCAACTGAATCAGAAGAAGGAGTCTCTGAACCCTCTGAATTTCCTGAATCACAAGAAGTCAGTAGAGAGATAAAAAGGAATAACGTAAAATATAAAGTGGGCTTTGTCATATGCGCTTTCTTTTTTGTAGGGTGCAAAGGTAATTTTAAAAAGATGTAGAAGGGCAAAAAATTATCTTAACGGCCCAAAGATTTCGTTAAAGAATGTAATTTACCAGACCAATCAATAAATAACTTTTTAATAATGTTCATTTAACCGATTATTTTATGCTAAACGGTAGTTCATTTAATTTTATTTTGGTTAATTTCACGGGCTTAAACAATTTAGGGATATAGATGAATAATACCTTAGCACCAAACCAGAAAGAGCTCTTCGGACACCCGGTAGGTCTTTACGTTTTGTTCTTCACAGAGATGTGGGAGCGTTTTTCGTACTACGGTATGCGTGCCATATTGGTAATTTATATGTTGGCAGAGGCCGGCCATGAGCATGGCGCAGGGATGGGATGGACCGAAAAAGAAGCTTATATGCTTTATGGATGGTATGTGATGTTGGTTTATGTCATCTCTATTCCTGGTGGTATTCTCGCCGACAAAGTTTTAGGACAAAAAAAGACTGTAATGCTCGGTGCGGCAATTCTCGTGCTTGGACATGGGACTCTAGCAATTGAAGAGAGCTGGGCGTTTTTCACTGGTCTAGGACTTATTGTATTAGGAGTTGGATGCCTTAAACCTAACATTTCTACAATGGTTGGTGGGCTTTACAAACAAGGAGATATTCGAAGAGATAAAGGATTTAGTATTTTTTATATTGGTATTAATTTAGGATCATTACTAGCAACTTCATTCATTGGATTAGTTGTTGCGAAATGGGGATGGCATGCAGGATTTGGAATGGCAGGTATTGCAATGTTGCTTGGTCTTCTTGTTTACATTTTCGGTCAAAAATACATTAGTCATGTAGGAAACAAACCAGTTAAAGAAGCAGACGGAAATGATGTTTCAATACTTCAATTGTTTATCAATTTAACAAAGTCTACTCCACACTTAATCATTGTTCTTGTTCTATTAGGACTGTCAATATATGCTGGCGTCTCTTTCAAAGGAATTGATCACTGGGGGTACGGAGCTCTATTCATATTCATCTCTTTAGTGGTAGGTATGATGATGATGATATACAAAAGCCTTGAAAACAAGGTGATGAAAGATCGTTTTCTAGTTCTATTGCTTTCTTTCTTAATCGTAATTGTATTCTGGGGAGCATTTGAGCAAGCCGGAGGACTTATGAGTGTGTATACTGAGACTAAAACGGATCGAATGTTATTTGGTTGGGAAGTACCTACTCCAATGTTCCAGGGCTTAAATGCAGGATTCATACTTCTTTTAGCAGTTTGGATTGCAAATATTTGGGCCAAGAGAAAATTAAAAAACAAAGAAGCTTCGGCATTATTTAAAATGGCTGTCGGAACCATTATCATGGGGCTTGGGTTTGTATTCATGGTTTTTGCTGTGAGAGATTACGACACTTATGGCAAGTCTTCAATGATTTGGTTGATATTAGCTTATTTGTTCCACACGATTGGAGAACTTAGTTCTTCACCAGTTTCTCTTTCTTTTATTACCAAACTGGCCCCTGTTAAGTATGCCTCATTGATGATGGGAGTTTATTTTGCAGCCACTGGATTAGGAGGTAAGGTAGCAGGTATACTTGGAGAGAAATCAGCAGAATTAGGAGAATACACCATATTTACTGGAATTACAGTTTTTACAGTCATTTTTGGATTGCTGGTTATAGCATTGCTAAAACCTTTAAAAAGACTTACACACGGAGCCGAGGATAATGAAGGAACCTTTCATGAAGAGAATGAAGGCTTTGAATTAGGTGATGTTGAAGATTAAGAGCTATTAGCCAAAGAAATTAAAATATTAGATTAATAAATTTATTACTGAATTAAATGCAAGGAAATTCACAAAATAACTTTTTCGAATCAAAGGTATTAGGTCACCCATCTGGGTTGTTCGTTTTGTTCTTTACAGAAATGTGGGAACGTTTTTCATATTATGGAATGCGTGCATTGTTAATCTTATTCCTAACAAGTTCTATCGGACTTGGAGGATGGGATTGGTCTATTTCACAAGCAATGTCGCTTTACGGAACCTACACAGCAATGGTTTACTTAACTCCAATTCTGGGAGGATTCATTGCCGATCAAATTATAGGATATAGAAAGGCGGTAGTTATTGGAGCACTCCTCATGACCCTCGGGCATGGATCAATGGCTCTTGAGAACGAAATCTCAATGTACCTTGGTATAGCATTATTAATATTTGGTAATGGTTTCTTTAAACCAAATATGACATCTATTATTTCTCACATGTATAAAGATGTACCTGAGAAACAAGATGGCGCCTACACAATCTTTTATATGGGTGTAAACGCTGGAGCATTTTTAGGAATCATGCTTTGTGGATACATAGGAGTGAACGTCTCATGGAGTTACGGCTTTGGTTTAGCAGGAATATTCATGTTCTTAGGAATGTTACAATTCATCTTTGCTCAAAAGATTCTTGGAAACATAGGTTTAGCGCCAGATAGAAATGCTCTACCTGAACTTGAAAATGCAAGTCAGACTTCAGAAATGAAAGAAGACACTCCTTTAGATGACTTAGGAGAAGATATTATTAAAGATACACCTCTTGAGAAGGGAGACAAGCGAAACCCATTTACCCCACTCGATCAGTTCTTAATGTGGGCAAGTGCAATTATTGCGGTTGTTTGGATTATTAATGATCCCGTTTCTAAGATTGGTGGATTCAACATATTTAATTTCTATGTAGGGAATTTAGATGGCGCTTCTTTTATGATACTTATCGCCTTAGGAATGTTCTTGACCTTACTTATCACAAGAATCATCAGATACGGTAATGTCGTAAGGGATAAAATGATTGTTGTCGCAATCTTCGCCTTTTTCACAGTGTTCTTCTGGGCAGCCTTTGAGCAAGCTGGTGGAACTATGACATTGTTTGCTGCTGACTTTACCGATAGAGTTATGACGGGCGGCTATGCTACTCTATTTTTAGTAATTGACATTATAATCACGGTAGTACCTATCGGAATCATTTCTTGGGTACTATTCAAGTTATTCACGCAAACTTTCAAAAAGTACGCACTTTCAAACTTGATACTAGCATCATCATTTATTTTCATTTGGGGAATCGTAATCTGGAAAATTGACAGAAACCTTTCTTCTAAAGCCTATGTAGTTTCTTACCAAAGTGTAGCAACAACAGAGCTTGATCCAGAAACAAATGAGCTAGTGGATGTTGAGCACGCGGTTTACGCAAATTCAGATGATTTTAAACCAGACGATATCGTAACAACCAAAACGGCGAAGGTAATTGAGCCAGTTGATATGAAAATTGGACAAACGTTCCCTATTGTTGAAAAGAAACGTGGAGGATTTAGATATCTTGATGAAGAAGGATTAGAAACATACAAAGACAGAATGATATTTGATGGTCAACGACCTAAAGTATTAGAAGCCACTGTAACAGAAGTAAAGGAGAACGAAGTTGAAATTGAACCAACATGGTTTGGTATATTGAACTCTTTGTTCATTATTATGTTTGCTCCATTATTCAGTAGACTATGGGAGAGCAAATGGAACCCAAGAGGACCTGTTAAGTATGGTCTTGGTCTAATATTATTAGGTGCTGGATTTGGAGCGCTTGCCCTTGGAGCACAAGGATTAGGGGAAGCGAACCCAGATGGAAGCGTCATGTTGGTGAGTGTCTGGTGGCTGACAGCCGCCTACCTGCTGCACACACTTGGTGAGCTCTGTTTATCTCCGGTAGGATTATCATATGTATCTAAACTGGTACCGAGTAGAATGATTGCGTTCATGTTTGGTGTATGGTACCTGGCAGTAGCAATCGGTAACAAGTTGGCAAGTTTAGTTGGTGGAATGGTTGAAGAAATTACAGCAGACTACTCATTATCTACCTTCTTTATGATATTCACATTGATACCTATTGGAATGGGAGTGATAGCAATTCTACTTACACCAATTATCAAGAAATTCATGCACGGAGTTTATTAGACTCTAGCATTTCAAAGCATAAAAAAAACCGTCTCGGCTAAGCCAAGACGGTTTTTTTATATCCTTATTTTTTCTTACATAAATCTAGACTTATCTATATCTAACCAACTCAATATTGAATTGCAAAAAATATTCTCAACGTCAGCAGGAGCAATATCACTCTCTTCAATGAACTTTCCTATTTCAAGATCTCCTAGTGGAAATGGATAATCAGTTCCTAAACAGACCTTCTCAGAACCTTGAGCCTTTAAAATATACTTGAGCAAGTCAATGTCGTGAGTAATACAATCAGTCCAGAACTTACCTAAATACTCTCTTGGGTTCACAGGATTATCTATTGCAACCAAATCAGGACGGCAATTAAACCCATGTTCAATTCTACCAATAGTTGGAATAAATGACCCTCCTGCATGAGAAGCCAGTACTCTTAAATTTGGTAGTCGCTCTAAGATGCCTCCAAAAATTAATGAACTCATAGCTCTAGACGTCTCTGCTGGCATTCCAACCAACCAAGGTAGCCAATACTTTTCCATACTATCAAAGCCCATCATTTCCCAAGGGTGAATCATAATAGAGATTCCTAACTTTTCGCATTCTTGAAAGATTGGGAAAAACTCAGGCTCAGATAAGTTCTTATCATTAATATTAGACCCTATTTGTATACCGTCTATTCCCAATTCGTTCTTCAGTCTATGCAATTCTTGAATAGCAAGCTCTGAGTCTTGCATAGGAATCGTTCCTAAGCCCACATAATTCTTTGGATATCTTACTTGCAAGTCAGCAATGTGATCATTCAAAAATCGACTTAGCTCTAAACAATCTTTACCTTTAGACCAATATGAAAACATCACAGGTACAGTACAAACAACTTGCACTTGAGTCTGAAACTTTTCATAATCGGCAATTCGCACATCTGCATCCCAGCAATTTTCTTCGATCGTTCTAAAATATTGGTTTCCCTTCATCATATCTGCAAACCCCGCCTTAGCGGCCGAAGGTTTTAACCAAATAAAATCGCCGTAACCAAATTTGGCTGTCCAATTGGGCATTTCAGGCGGAAGGATATGCGTATGCATGTCAATTTTCAACATAGACTTAATTTATTTTTATCAATGAGGTTTTACTTCTTTCTGAGCTTAATGAATTTTTTCATTTTCTCATTTTCAATTAGAACGGTCAAATTGTACTGAACAATCTTCCATTCTCCATTCTCTTTAATCATTACTCCTGACCCTCTGCATTCTTCCATCCACGTATCCAAACTTTCATCAAACCAAGCAAATTTGCCATCAGGGGAAATATCCCAATTTCTTTTAATCGGTTTAAAGTTCCATGTTTGCTTCTTTTCTAAAAAATAAGGCTCACAAAACTTTCTGAACTCCTTCTTACTCCATCTTTCTCCTGGATCAGTTCCTAGATAGAAAAAATCTTCTGACATTAAATTGAAAAAGGCATCTAACTCCAGTGCAGCCACATCTTTATGCCAATTGTTCATTAGCCTATCCATCTCACGAACTTCTGAAGTATAATCGACACCCACGTCCTCTATATCCTCTCCGCAAACCACATTATCTGTGGAAATGATGTCTTGTATCAACAATTCTCCCGCCTTTTCAATCCAAGTGAAGTGATCAATACCGCAATGGTTGTATTTCCCATTCAAGAAAAACTTGAATTCAACTTGAACCGTAAATACTTGTGGAGAAATTTCTAAAGCAATAATAGAATGTACCTTCTCATTAAACATTCCTGATTTAAAAGAAGGACAAACATCCAAAAATTCATTTGCATCAAAACCGAAAGTGGTATCTTTTCCTACATGTGTCACCATGGCGTCCTTATGAAAAAAGCCAGATAATGTAAGTGAGTCACCCGCATTAAGCGCAGAATAGAACTCTTTATTCAAGTTTATTAATTCAGATTGAGCTGCAGATTCAACTGCAAAGAAGGCTGTACAGCACAGTACAACCAGTTTGAGACCTTTTAACATATAAATTTACCAATTATCAATGACGCTAAAAATATTAAGAAACATCTGTTATTTTTGCATCTTGAACAAATAAATAATTATGAAACTTAAAAATTGGTTGATTGCCGGAACGATATTATGTTCGATTTCTGCATCTGCACAGGACTCAAGAAAGATTGACTTTGTTGAATATGACTTGCCAAATGGACTGCACGTGATATTGCATGAAGATCATTCAACTCCTATTGCAGCTGTAACTATCTTATATCATGTTGGATCTAAAAATGAGAATGTAGGCCGAACAGGTTTTGCTCACTTCTTCGAACACTTAATGTTTGAAGGAACTACAAATATCGAGAGACATACTTATGATAAATATGTTGAAGGAGCTGGAGGTACGTTAAACGCAAACACTTCGCAAGACAGAACTTTCTATTACGAACTTTTACCTTCAAACCAATTAGAACTAGGTCTTTGGCTTGAATCTGAAAGATTACTTCATGCAAAAGTTGAAGATATCGGAATTGAAACGCAAAGAGAAGTTGTTAAAGAAGAGAAGAGACAAAGAATGGACAACCAACCTTATGGATCTTTGATGTACGAAGTTTTTAGAAGAGCTTATAAAGAGCATCCTTACCAATGGGTTCCTATTGGATCAATGGAAGATTTAGATGCTGCACAAGAAGAAGACTATGTTAACTTTTATAGAACTTTTTATGTGCCTCACAATGCAACTCTAACAATTGCAGGTGACATTGATATTGAACAAACTAAAAAATGGATTGATCAGTATTATGGCACTATTCCAAACGGAGACCGCCTTGATCTTTATAGAGATCTAGAATTCTTATCTCTTGAACAGTTTCAAGAAAAATATGGAGATGAATTAAAGGGGATGGCTACTTCAAAAGACTTTATGGGAGATTGGCACAATGAGATGCCAACTGAAGATTTCATAAAGAAATACTTTTCTAAAGTATCTAATGAACAACATGAAGTACCGCGCCCAACAATTAAAGAAGGATTACTTCAAGCCGAAATTAGAGATACAGTATATGACAATATCCAACTTCCTGCAATAATTATGGCATACAGAACTCCTGAGCTTAAACATGAAGATCACTACGCAGTTGAAATGCTGAGCATGCTTTTATCCCAAGGAAACAGCTCAAGGTTCAATAAGAACATTGTTGAAAAGCAAGAAAAGGCATTAGCTGCATTCGCATTTCCTTTTGGATTAGAAGATCCAGGAATAGCATTGTCTTTAGCTATTGCTAACATGGGAGTAGATTTAAAAGATCTAGAAGCAGCACTTGACGCAGAAGTTGAAAATACGCAAACTGAATTAATTTCAGATGAAGAGTTTGAAAAACTAAGAAACATGGCTGAGAGCGATTTTATCTCTTCAAACTCTACAATGGCTGGAATTGCAGAATCATTAGCAAATTATCATGTTTACAATGGTTCAACAGATTTGATCAATACAGAATTAGAAAAGTATATGGCTGTAACTAAAGAAGACATTAAGCGAGTTGCAAATAAATACTTCATTAAATCAAACAGAGTTGTTCTTTATTACTTACCAAAAGAGCAAAATAATTAATCATAGAGCATTATTAGAAACGTTATGAAAAAGAATTTAATTATAGCATTGGCTACCTTTTTTGTTGGATCATCTGCAATTGCTCAGATTGATAGAACTGAGGCCCCTAAGCCACAACCAAATCCTGAGATTAAAATTAATATTCCGGATGTTGTTACCTCTGAAAACGGACTTAAAGTAATTGTGGTAGAAAATCACAAATTACCTGTTGTTTCTTTTCAGTTATTTGTTGACTACCCTACTCTTCCTGAAGTAGACAAAGCGGGTAAGGCAGATATTTTTGGACAGCTTTTAGCCTCAGGAACAACTGAATCTACAAAAGATGAATTAGATGCAAAAATAGATTATATGGGAGCCTCGGTTGCCACAACCTCTAGAGGATTCTTTGCTTCTTCATTAAAGAAACATACTCCGAAACTACTGAGCATTTTAAGCGAGATGATTACTAAACCTTCTTTTCCTCAAGATGAATTTGACAGAGTTGTGAAACAAAGTATTTCAGCTTTAGAGCAGGCAAAATCGAGTCCTGACGCAATGGCTTCGAATGTTGCTGGTGTGGTTAATTATGGAGCCGATCACCCTTACGGAGAAATCACTACCGAAGAGTCTTTAGGAAATTTGACAGTAGACGACATCAAGAAACACTACAAAGAAAACTTTATTCCCAATATGGCATATTTAGTAATTGTAGGTGATGTTACTCAGGCTGAGGCCAAAGAGTATGTTGCTACGTACTTTAGCGGATGGAACAAAGGAACAGCTCCGGCTGCCAAAACTTTTGACGTACCAACTTCAGAAGGAAACAATGTCTACTTTGTTGATAAGCCTGGAGCAGTTCAAAGTAGAATAACAATCACTCATAATATGGACCTGAAACCAGGTCACGAAGACGTGATTAAACTAAGAGTTCTAAACCAAGTTTTAGGTGGTGGATCTTTCTCGGCAAGATTAATGTCTAATCTTAGAGAAGACAAGGCGTATACATACGGTTGTTATTCTCAAATCTCGCCAGATAAATTGGTTGGTGATTTCACAGCAGGTGGAAACTTCAGAAATGAAGTAACTGATAGCGCAATCGTTCAAATCATCATGGAAATCAATAAGATTTCAGAGTCAGGTGTTACAGACAAGGAACTTGAATTAGTAAAAAATTCTATGACTGGAGCTTTTGCAAGATCTTTAGAGCGTCCTGAAACTATGGCAAGATTTGCTTTGAATACAGTTCGTTACAACCTTCCTAAGGATTATTACGCTACCTATTTGAAAGATCTTGAAAAGATAACTAAAGCAGAACTTTTAGATGTTGCTAAAAAATATCTAAGACCAGACAATTTAAATATCATTGTTGTTGGTAACGAAGAGGTAGCAAGTACCCTTGAGCAATTCGACAATAAAGGTGGAATGGAATTGAAAGATTCTCAAGGAAAAGAGAAAATCAAATTAAAGAGTGTTGCTGAAGGTGTAACTGCAGAATCTGTAGTTAAGTCTTTCTTATACAAATCATTTTCAGTTGACAACAAGGCAGATTATGACAAGATCATGAAGAAGGTTGGCTATGTAATCAAATCTTACTCTGCGCCGCTTGAAGCGATTGGAGGAGACATTTACATGACTTCGTACTCAGGTAAACCAAATATGACAGCTTCTGTGTTAAGAATGAACGCAGGAGGACAAAAGGCGACTGTTCAAAAAGAATACTTCAATGGAAATTCTGGAGGAACTTTCATGATGGGAGCTGGAACTACAAAATATGAAGCAGATGAACTACAAAAGAAAAAGGATGGTGCTTTCTTATTTAGCCAAGCAAACTACTTTACAACTGATTTTTACGACATTGACTTAATGGGAATAGATGAAGTTGAAGGAGAAGAGTATTACAAAATGAAAGTTAACCGTAAAGGAGAAGAAGACTTCGGATACGAGTACTATTCAGTAAAGACAGGTTGGTTAGTGATGGAAGAGAACTTCGGAACAGATGATGAAGGAAACAGTGTTGGCGGGACAATCAAGTATGAAGATTTCAAAGAAATCAAAAAGGGAATTATGTTCCCCCACAAAATGTCTATTAATAACCAAGGACAATTGATAGAGTTCACCTTGAATGAAGTGAAGATCAAAAAGAAACCGAAATCTGAACCATTTGTTGGTCAGTTTTAAATAATTGAAAAGCCACTCATTTTGCGAGTGGCTTTTTTTTGGTTAAATTGCTGTAAATATTGAAAAATATGAAACTCTTCTCTCTCTCACTACTAATACTTATTTCAACAATTGGTTTTGCTCAAAAGAAACCTAAACAACAAGAGGTCAAGGCAGTGATCAAGCTTGACCAAAGTATAAACAAAGCTGGCAATGTGATGCCCGGTGAAGGAGATTATTATCTTATATATAATGAAGAATCATACTTTGTTAAGCTTTCTGAAGGAAAAGTGAGCCGAGAGCAACTAAAGGCTGTATTGGGCACAAAAACAACATTTGAAGTCATTTTTGACAATGGTTTGTGGGATACAGACGACCCTAATGTTCAAAGCCGAATTGGAAATTATGTAGGCATAATTAACATCCACACTCCTTAAGGTATCAAATTGTTAATAATTCGATAACCTTACTACCTACTTTCTACAAGAAAAATGTCGTAACTTTACGAGGCTCGTTTTGTTACACTTGCAAGGCTTGCCTGCTTAAGAAATGAAAAACTTTATCCTCATAGGAATTCTATTATTCTCTATCTGCCCGATAGTGGAGGCTCAAAATGTATTTTTTGAAAATTTTGAAGGTGAAGCAGATGGCGCCACAACGGGAACTGATCAATTTGGAACAAACTGGACGGCAACATGTACCTACTGTGGTACATCTGGAGATTGGAATGAGGTAAATACCGTTTCAGGCAATAATTATCTTGAGGGAACTGATACAAATGGTCCGGCCGAATGGATTACAGGAGAAATAGATATTTCTTCATGCACCGAAGGTGTCACAATTTCATTAGACTTATCGCACGTATCAACTTTAGAAGGAATTCAGGCAACTTGCGCTGGTGGCTGCAATACAATAGACCTGGTAAAACTAGAAGTATCCTACGATAGTGGTTCTTCATGGTTCGCATACAGTGATGCAGGAAATGGAACTACAAGCACCGCAAATCTTGCCTGCAATTGCGGAACCTGTGGAACTCCCACAACGACCTATCCCATCCCTTGGTGCGGAGCCGTGGTCAGTGGACCCGCTATAACTGTTGACGATTTTACGGCTTTCACATTTTCAGATTGTATCTCTGTCGGAGTATCAAGTACTGTTTTGCTAAAAATAACAACAATGACATGGGCGGCAGCCGAAAAAATTAGGGTTGACAATGTAACCTTAGCCTGCTCTAGCTGTGCTCTTCCCGTTGAACTGATTGACTTTGAAGTTGAACGAACAGACAAGTCGGCTATTCTATCTTGGTCAACAATGAGTGAGCTAGACAACAAAAAGTTTAATATTGAAAGAAGTCTAGATGGTGTTGTTTTCGAAAAAATAGGCTCAATCAAAGGAAAAGGTAGCTCAGATCAATTGACAAACTATTCATTTTCTGACAAGAATCCATTAGCACGACCAATTGTTTATTATAGAATTCAACAAATGGATAAAAACGGTGAATACAACTACTCTGAAATTAAATCAGTTCGTTACTTGGCTCCTGATATTTTCTATAATGGAACTCAAATTGAAGTGAACTTTTTAGAGAACCCAACAAAAAAATATACTGTCAATCTTTATGATGCACTAGGTAAATTGCTTTTTAATGGTCCCGTGCACACTGCAGATCTTATTCAGTGGACAGAATCAGGATTCTACACAGTAGAAATTCCTGAACTGGAAATTCGCAAAAAAATTGTAATTCCTTAAAGCAAGGATATCAACGATTACCCCAATTTAGCTGTTAATAAATTAAAAGAGAGGAAGCTGCATTTAAGCAGGTGCTATTCCTTATCTTTGTAAGGATGGACGAGAAAAAAGCAAATAGCACAAAGAAGAGAAGCTTAATTAATAAGCCTGCTCAAGCTTTGGGAGAGATGGGGAAACTTCCGCCGCAGGCGATTGAAGTTGAAGAAGCAGTTTTAGGAGCAATGCTTTTAGAGAAGAATGCAGTTAATGATGCAATTGACATTCTTCATGCTGAGAGTTTCTATAAAATCGAACATCAAAAAATATTTGCTGTAATTCTTGAACTTTTCGGTAATTCAGAGAATATTGATATCCTTTCGGTTACTGAAAAGTTGAGAAAGAATGGAGACCTACAGTTGGTAGGTGGTCCTGGATACATTGCAACCTTGACAAATCGTGTCGCTTCGGCTGCCCATGTTGAGTATCATGCGAGAATCATTTCAGAAAAATACATCTTGAGATCACTCATTGAAGTTTCTTCTGAAGTCATCAAAAGTTCGTATGACGAAACGAAAGACGTTTTCAATGTCTTAAACGAAGCTGAAGATGGACTATTCAAAATTGCAGAAGGAAACCTTAAAAAAGGTTATTCTAGTGTTAAAGACCTAGTAAAAGAAGCGACAGAAGAAATTGAAGCAGCCTCAAAAAATAAAGATGGCGTTTCTGGTGTACCTACTGGATTCACAGATCTAGATAGATTAACTGCTGGTTTTCAAAAATCGGATATGATTGTATTGGCTGCCAGACCAGGTATGGGTAAAACGGCATTCGTTCTATCTATGGCTAGAAATACAGCTGTGCAGTTTAATCAAGGTGTTGCCATATTCTCTCTAGAGATGTCAAATGTTCAGCTTACCAAGAGGATGATGGCAATGGAAACTGGAATCTCATCTGAAAAATTCAGAAAAGGATTTTCTGATGAAGCAGATTGGGAAACATTGCACTCAAAAATTGGCGCATTAGCTGATGCTCCTCTTTTTATTGATGACACACCTGGATTATCAATTTTTGAATTGAGAGCAAAATGTAGAAGGCTTAAAATGCAGCATGACATTCAAATGGTAATTATTGATTACTTGCAATTAATGACGGCTGGTATTAAGGGAGGAAATAGAGAGCAGGAGATTTCTACAATTTCTAGATCCATTAAAGAGATCGCTAAAGAACTTAATGTGCCAATTATTGCACTTTCTCAGCTTTCACGTTCGGTGGAAACAAGAGGTGGTGATAAACGTCCAATGCTGTCAGATTTAAGAGAATCTGGAGCAATTGAGCAAGATGCCGATATGGTTTGTTTTATCTACAGACCTGAGTATTACGGTTTAATTGAAGATGAAAATGGAATGCCAACTGATGGAATTGGCGAGATTATTGTAGCTAAGCATAGAAATGGATCATTAGATACCGTTAGATTGAAGTTCGTCAAAGAGCTTACTCGTTTTGACAATCTTGACGCATTTGATACTATGGACTATGGTTCAGGGTTCTCTCCAAACAAAGAGTTTGAAGGAAGTTCTGACACAATTACTTTAGGATCAAAAATGAATAATGATGACGACTTATTAACTGATATGAATGACGAAGTTCCTTTCTAAAATATTTCTATTCTTTCTTCTTTTGAGTCCGATTAAAGGTGAAGCTTCTACTTTACTTGTGCCAATGGACGAAACTCAAAAAAATCACCTCAAAGCATATGGGGTCGCATTTTGGGTACTTGAAAATGATGTCGTCATGGAGTGGCTTTTGAATTATCGAGGAGGAAGTTTTCTTTTTCCTCACAGCAAGCTGATTGAAGAAGAACTGGTAATCAAAGGCGTATCATATGCCGTTCTTCCTGATCAAAAAATCAAACAGATAAAGTCAAAAATTGCTGACCCTGAGGTAAACATGGAAATTGTTCAGCTAGAGACTGCCCCTAAGATTGCCGTTTACACCCCTCAAGGGAAACAACCTTGGGATGACGCAGTAACTATGGTATTGACTTATGCTGAGATTCCGTATGAAGAAATTTACGATTCTACAGTTGTCACAGGTGGCTTACCCGAATTTGATTGGCTACACCTTCACCACGAAGATTTTACTGGACAGTACGGTAAGTTCTACAAAAACTACCACACTCAATCTTGGTATCAAAAGCAGGTAAAAGACAATGAAAAAATGGCTGCTAAATTGGGCTTCGAGAAAGTTTCTGAATTGAAAAGAGACGTGGCCTTAAGAATCAGAGAATTTGTTTCAGGAGGCGGTTTCTTGTTCACTATGTGTAGCGGAACTGATAGCTATGACATAGCACTATCTGCTCAAAATACTGATATCTGTGAACACATGTACGATCATGACCCATCTGAACCGAATTATCAATCTAAAATTGACTACACCCAGACCTTAGCCTTTAAAGATTATACAATTGTGAGAGATCCAATGGAATATGAATATTCTGATATTGACGGAACTAAAGACCACAGAGTGCCTGAAAGTCAAGATAAATTCTTCTTATTTGAATTCTCTGCAAAGTGGGACATTGTGCCAACAATGCTTTGCCAAAACCACACCATGGAGATTGATGGATTCATGGGACAAACTACTGATTTTAGAACCGAGTTTATCAAGCCTGATGTACTAATTATGGGCGAAAACAAAGCAATGAGAACTGCAAGATACCTTCATGGCGAGTTTGGCGAAGGAACATGGACATTCTATGGAGGTCATGATCCTGAAGATTACAAGCATTTCGTTGGAGATCCTCCTACTGACCTTAATTTACATCCTAATTCCCCGGGCTATAGATTAATCTTAAATAACATTTTATTTCCGGCGGCAAAAAAGAAGAAACGAAAAACATAAAAAATTCGTATCACTACTCTCAATGAAAACTCTCTACTTAATACTTCTGCTGCTATCAACGGCAGCTATACCTTCAAATTCATTTACTCAAAATAAAAAATGGAACACATATAAAGGTAAAAGCAATGTGCGAAAAGGAGACTTTGATAAGGCATTGTACCACTTTCAAAAGGCACTAAAAAAGGACAGTATTTATATTAAAGCTAATCGCGGTGCTGGAAGAATTTTCCTGTACAATTATCAATTATTTGACTCTGCAACATTTTATCTGTCAAGGGTCATGGAAAACCAGGCACAAGATTCTAATTATTTCGACATTTATGATTGGGCAAGTACTCTAAGACTTAGCGAGAAACCTAATCAGGCCATCAAATATTTCGAACTCTTCAAATCAGAATATGTAGACGGTAAAAATATTGACCAACCTGAACTAACTAATTTGGTTGAAGAAAACATTGCGTATTGTAGAAATGCCTCAATGAACATGAATAAACCTAAGAACGAGATCTCTGTGAACAACATGGATTTCTTCATCAACTCTAGGGAAAGTGAATATACACCTGTCTTTATGGAAGATGATAGTTCTTTGATGTTCAATGCTCGTTATAAGGATCTTAAAAGTGAGAAACAATTTGCAGATTATCAATACATGGAAAACGTCTATTATTTTGACCTGAAAGAATCGGTAGCCTCTACTTTTGATGAAAGCTTGGGCCAAGGAAGTCATCATGCTGTTGTAGGTAAAAACTTCGGCTCTGATTCAATTGTACTCTTTTACCAGAATAAACTTTGGGTTGGTACAACATTTCAAAAAAGATTAAGTGAACAAAAGCCACTTCCTGAAATATTAACTGATTTCTATTTCCAACCTCATGGCGTATTTTCAAGAGACCAAAACTCTTTTTATTTCTCTGCAATGAAAACGGAGCTAGATAATCTTGATTTGTATGTATCCAACAAAGATGAAAATGGTAATTGGTCTGAACCGAAAAAACTAGAAGGAGATATCAACACTGACAAAAGAGAAGACAGTCCTTTCTTAGCAGAAGGAGACTCAGTTTTGTACTTCTCTTCAAAAGGACACAATTCTTCAGGAGGATATGATGTATTCAAAAGCACGCTTGTAGATGGTATATGGTCTAATATTGAAGCTCTACCCTACCCAATTAACTCAGCAGGAGACGACATTTATTACTCTCTTAATGAAGATGAGACATTCGGATACCTCTCTTCAAACAGAACAGGTGGATTCGGTTTAATGGATATTTATAACGTTCGATTAGTTCCTGTTCCAACTTTTGATTGTCCTAATTTTGAAAATCCAGATTTGATAGTTGAATTAGATATTTCAGAAAGTGTTGACTCAAACTCTGTAGAATTAGCCTATGAATGGTTTTTTGAAGATGGAGAAGTTGTAAAAGGGTTGAAACAAACTAAACGTTTCAGATCACCCGGAAATCATACTGTTAGAATTGACATAACTGACATCAGTGCCGGACAGGTTGAAAAATCTGAAGTAGTTGAAGAAGTACTTATTGATAGTGTTGATTATATTGGATTCAAATCAAATGTGAATTACCTTGTTGGTGACACTGCCATTTTAGATGCTGGAGTCTCTTATTTAGAGAACGTTCAATTCACTAATTATTTTTGGAGTCTTGATGATTCAATAATTAAATTAGATAATCCCGTTTACGAATTGCCATTGACTAAAGATGGAATTCATATTATTGGCCTTCAGCTATTTGGCTATGATAATGTAGAAAGTAATTCATGGTGTCATTACGACACCATCTATATTCGAAACAAAGAAGATATTGTTGCACTTGACACGAATGTATTTGTTGACAATAATGGAAATCCTGATAAGCAGAATGGAAATAACCCTGATAAAGACACCACAGGCAACACTTCAACCTTCGTAGATAAAGATTCTGTTAATGCCATTATAAATAGCGGTACACTGGTAGCAGATTTAGATATCAATCCAATCTACTTCGGATTTGACAAATGGAACTTAAGCAATAAGTCTATCCAAGAATTGAATCAATTGGTCGATTATTTAGGCAAATATCCATCAGCAAAGATTATCATTGAGGGACATACGGATGCAATGGGATCTGAAGAGTACAATAAAATACTTGCTCAGAAGAGAATCACAGCAGCTGTTAATTATTTAAAGAATAAGGGAATTACAAATAAGCGAATCATTAAAACTGTGAACGAAGGAGAAAGTAATCCAGCCAAACCAAATACGTTGGCGAACGGAGAAGACAATTTCCAAGGAAGAAAACTAAATAGAAGAGTTGAATTCAAGGCCGTCAAAAAATGAAAAGAGTAATTACAATCATATCGATTTACCTATTTAGCCTGACTTCATTTGCTCAATTGGCACCTTCATCATATGAAAACATTGATTACTTGGTGACTTTCGGGAAACAAGCCGATCCTAAATGGGGAGATGATGACAATGTTCAAATTCACTTTTTTGTAGTGCCAAAATCTGAAACAGCCCCTGTATATATAAGGATATTTGATCCTGAAACTGGCGGTAAGCATGACACTAAAAATTCAGCATTCAACACTTCTTGTAAATTCACCCTTTACGGAGGAAGAGGTGCACATTCAACCAAGGCAGCAAGACAAATAAATCCCATTACAGGCTACGATAAAGGAAAAGTAATCCAAACTAAAACTTTCAAATCAGACCCATCTTTAGATGGCAAATGGTATAGCTTTGGCCCCATTAATCCGAGTGAAGGGGAATACTCTAGTGACTTTGGAGGTTACATATTTAAAATGATCTGTTCAGGAGTATCAGGTGATGATGGCAATGCTTACAGGTACGCACTGAGCTATAGTAAGAATGATAATTTATTCATTGAGAACGGAAACATTTTCACTTACGAAATGTCTTTTAAGCTTAAGAAATCATCAAAATCTACTGCTCATGTTTATCCATTTATTGAAAAAAATATTGTTTCAATCACACAAAATAATTTTGACGCCGACAGTGACCTCTTAATGAGAGTGACTTCTGTTGCGCGTAAACTTGTACCAGCAGCTGTAAGCACAGATGGAAGATGGCAGAAGAGCACTTACCAAATAAGAGCGAAAGAGATTAATACTACCGTTGACATTCAAATGATAAAGCAATCAACTGCTGATAATGACATGGTTGTCTATATATTGAATCAATACAATGAAGCCGTGCCTCTTTTTTCAGTACCCATTGGAGGTAAACCCAAATATGACTACAAAGTGAAAGTCAAAACAAGCTTTTAATGAGGTTAATCTGCCTAATCCTTCTTTTACTATTAAGTCTCAATGGCTATTCTCAAAAATTCAATTTTGAGCATTTCGCTCAAGACCAACTAAAGGCCAATTTCTTCTATGACTTTGAGCAAGACTCAAAAGGAAACCTTTATATGGCCTCATCAAAAGGGCTCGTCATTTATGACGGAATTGACTTCATTCTGATGAATGAAAACGATTCATTGCAAGATGAATTCATTTCAGATATTTACATTTCTCAAGATGACGTAATATGGCTAGCTTATTATAAAGGAGGACTTTCTAAATTAATAGGTAAAGAAATTACGCATCTGAATGATATAGTTTATGTGAATGATATTATTGAGACAAAAGATGAGGGCATAGTAGTTTTGACGGATGAAGGTGGAATGAAAGTTGTCCAAAATCAATTAAGGTTTCTTCCTAAATATGACGGAGCTATAAGTATAGATTATTATGGTACCGACTCCTATATGATTCTAAATGAATCGGGAGACCTGAGTTTTTCAAGTCCTGATAAAAAGCAATATCAAATTGACAATGGTGTTTTAAGCTTCTCTGTAAGCCAAGACGGTAAGCAAGCAATGGTTGTAAAAGAAGAAGGAATTTCTGTCTACTCAGTTTATGATGACAGCTCACCAAAATTTGAAACCTTCGCGACTTTTGTTCAACTCGGCATAAACTCACAGGTGACTGCTCATGTCATTCAAGATAGAAAAGCCATAGTGGGAACACAAGAAGAAGGGATCTTTGAAATATTCCTGAATCCAGGCTTTCAAACTTATTCCATTCAAAGATTTACTGAAGACAATGGCTTAGGAATTCAAAAAGTAAACTCCTTGTTTATTGACAGAGAAAAGAGCTTATGGATAGGGTCATATGGCGAGGGAGTCTCAGTGATCCCAAAAAAGAGAATCTCATTGCATGGAGATTTAGATAAAAGCTTGAAATCCAGAATTAATGCCATTGAATATTTCAAGGGAGAATTATTTGTTGGTTCTGAAAGTGGATTGAGACCTCTAAAGGCTGAAAACAGCTTCGATTATCCAACTCTAAAAAACAGATCAATCACTACTCTCAAAGCACAAAACGACACTTTATGGATAGGTACAAAAAATGGCTTATTCTATCTATTCAATAATAAGGTTTCGAAATTTGATTTTGTATCCCTCAGAGAACAGCCCTACTTCATCAATGACATTGAACTTTTTGAAAACTCAATTTATGTCGGTACCAACAGTGGTCTCTTTAGTTATGACTTCGGTACAGATACCCCTGAACATTTGACTACCAACGAAGGTCTTGCACATAATGTGATTGAAAACTTCATAATTGATGAGTCTGGAACTTTCTGGTTTGACTCACCAAATAGCCCCATTTACTCCTTTAAAAATGGCGAATACGAATACCACAAAAACATTGAGGGATATGAATCTCACAATCTAACAGACATTATTCAAATTGCTGATGGAACCATTTGTTTTGCCACTGCAGGTGATGGCATTTTCACCTACAAAAATTCTGAATTCAAAAACTACTCTTCAAAGGACGGTCTGTTTAATGACTTCAGCTATTTTATTGAAGAAACTCAGGATGGTAAAATAATTGTTGGTCATAAAAACTCTATATCCATCATCAAAAATATTTCTGAAGAAACTGAAATTACTGATCTCGGCCATATTCCCGAATTAGAATTCGTTCTACCTAATTCTAATTTCATATCGGCTAGTAACTATTTATGGATAGGAACCTTTCAAGGAGCCGTAAGAATTCCAAAAATCAATGTTTATGATCCAAAATACATTCCTGAATTACACATGGAATCCATTCTTATCAATCAAGAAGAATACGGAGACCAAACAGAAATCAACTTAGATTATGGAAATTATTATGTTGAATTCGATTTCGAAGCTAACTACTTAGCAAATGCTCCTTCAGTTCAATACAAATATATATTAGAAGGCTTTGACAAAGAATGGACGATTCTCGAGTATGACAAAGCTGGAGTCAGATACCAATCATTGTCAGATGGTGACTATGTTTTTAAGCTTAGTTTGATTCTTGACGAAAACTTGACTGAACAGGATTACGAAATAAAAATTCACATTGAAGCTCCCATTTGGAAAAAGACCTGGTTCTATGTTATTCTTGTAGTAGGAATCCTTCTTCTGTTCATAATTTCTCTCTACCTCATTCAAAGAAGAAACAGAAGCATTCAAAAGAAATTAACTGAAGAAGTTAAGAGAAGAACACATGATTTAACTGTCAAAAACCAAGAGATAAGTAACATCAATTCAGAGCTTGAGTCATTGTCAGACCAATACCTTGAAGCTAAAAACGTGGCTGAATATAAATCTGATCAAATTGAAGAGTCTATCAATTATGCTCAAAATATTCAAAAGGTATTATTTAGAAGAAAAGAATACAATGATTGGACACAAACCTTTAACGACTTCTTTTTGTTGTTCAAGCCGAAAGACATGGTTAGTGGAGATTTTTATTGGGGTCATGTAAACAATAATTATGCTTACGTAGCTGTTGCCGATTGCACAGGGCACGGCGTTCCTGGTGCAATGATTAGTATGTTGGGTGCTTCTTTCTTGAACGACTCTATTGCTGAAATGACCGAAACAGGAGACCTTCTTGAGGGATTAAGAAAAAGAGTGATTGAAGGCTTTAATCAAACTGCTGATTCTCTTTTATCAGACGGAATGGATATTTGTGTATTAAGGTTAGAGAAGGATACCTTAAAAGCACAAACGGCCGGAGCAATGAACCCTATTTATGTTGTGAGACCAAAATCAAACACTGAAGAGATTCCTGGTTTCAAAAGATGGGCAGAAGATGATAATAATGTGATTTGGGGGTCGAATCCTACAAAACAACCTATTGGTTACTATTTTAAAATGACGCCATTCGAATCTCAAGAATTCCAACTATGTAAAGGTGATCAGGTTTATCTATTATCAGATGGATATGTGGATCAATTTGGAGGACCAAACTATAAAAAGTTCATGAGAAAGCAACTTTTCGAACTCTTATTTGAAATTAATTCAATGGATGGAAAAGACCAAAAGAAAGTGCTTTGGAGCCGCATGAGTGAATGGATTGGGACTACTGAGCAAATTGATGATATCTCTATAATTGGAATAAAAACATAATCATCAGACAACCCTTTATTTTTCATTTTGTATTTGAATTGAAACACAAATAAAAAAATCGAAATGAAAAAATTAATCTATTCAACTCTAGCCATTGCGCTTTTAGCAATGACATCATGTAAAAAAGAAGAGGTAATTCCACCTCCAACGCCAACCTCAAATTTGAGTTCTTACTTCTCAGATAATGAATCAAATGCGATTCAAACATTCACTATGGATGCGTCAATTGCAATGAACATGACTGGAAATAATGGTGTAAAAATCTACGTTCCAGCCAACTCATTTGTATATAGTAATGGCACACAAGTGACAGGAACAGTTACTGTTGAACTTATTGAGGTTCTTGATGTATCTGCCATGGTCAAAATGAATAAAACAACTACTTCAAATGGAGAGTTATTGGTTTCAGGTGGTCAAATTAAAATCTCGGCCTCACAAAATTCAAGTGAAATCTATTTAGCGCCATCTGCGGCAATTAATGTTTCAGTTCCTACTGCTGTAGCTGATCCACAAATGGCATTATTTACAGGTAATCAAATGTCTGATGGAGATGTTGTTTGGACTTCTTCTTTACAAGATTCTTCTCAACAAGATTCTATTATCATCACTCAAGACACCACTGGTGGCGGAGGATGGTCAACTTATTACAACTTTGACTTTGATAACGATTCTTTAGGATGGATTAACTGTGACTATTGGTGGAATTCAGGACAATCTCTAACTTCTGTAACTGCAAGTTTAGATACAGCTTACAATACTTCTAATACTGCTTGTTACTTGGTTTTCCCTAATATTAATTCTGTTGCTGCTCTTTACGGTACAAACGTTTCAGGAACTTTCTCTGCGAGCGGAATCCCTGTAAACACTTCAGCAACCTTTGTATGTATTTCAGAAATTGATGATGTCTATTACTCATCATTTGTGACGAACACAATATCTACAAATCATGTTGAGAACATCACCATGACAGAAACAACTTTAGCAGCCATTGAAACTGCAATTGATAACCTTTAGATTTTTTTCAGCAAATACATAAAGGACAAAGCCTTTCCGAATTTCGGGAGGGCTTTTTTTATTGCCCTGTAATCCACTTATAGATGTCATTCCCGTTGGCATAGAGAACCAGACCTAGAATGAAAACGAATCCTGCAACTTGAGCATACTCCAATACTTTTTGATTCGGCTCTCTTCCCGTAATCATCTCATACAACAAGAACATGATATGCCCGCCGTCTAATGCCGGAATAGGTAAGAAGTTCATGAATGCAAGAATCAATGAAATCAATGCCGTGTTAGCCCAAAATGATTGCCAGTGCCATTCTTTCTGAAACATTTTACCAAATGCTCCAAATCCACCCATGCTGCTTGCACCTTTTGAAGTAAATAAGAATTTTAACTGAGCTGCATAATCATGTAATGTCCAGTATGCTTTTGAAACTCCTCCAGGAATTGATCCTCCAAATGAATACTCAATGTTAGTAAACTTCGGTCCAGTTTTCTTGCGTTCATCACTATTTTGCATTACTCCTATGTGACCTAGGCTATCTGCCATCACAGACAATGTCGTTTCGACTCCATCACGAATTACAACAAGCTCTGCACTCTCATCTTTGTGTGCCCTAACCTCTTCAGAAAATTCATCCCAAAATCTGATTGCTTTTCCGTTCACAGAAACGATTGAATCGCCATTAACAAAACCAGCCTTTTCGGCATTCCCATCAACTACAACCGAATCAATAACTGGATTGTACCTTGGTGATAAGAAATCATCTGATGAGAACATCTCATACTCAAAATCTTCAGGAACTGTAAGTGTCTCATCAACTCCACTTTGATGTTGAACAGTGACTTTCTTTACTCCTCTAAGAAGCATTCTCTTATTAATCTCTAATTGATTCTCTAAAGTCTCTCCATCTACCGAAACAACTCTATCACCATCTTCAAAACCAATCCCTTCTAATTTCTCTCCAACATTAAATCCGTTCGGAATGTCATCAAACTTTACGATATCTTCTCCCCAAGTGAAAAGAACCATGGCGTAAATAATAAATCCTACTACTACGTTTACTACGATTCCACCAATCATGATGATTAGTCTTTGCCAAGCTGGTTTACTTCTAAATTCCCAAGGTTCAGGGTCTTTCTTCATTTGCTCGGTATCCATTGACTCATCAATCATACCAGAGATCTTAACGTACCCTCCTAAAGGAATCCATCCAATCCCCCACTCTGTATCATTTACCTTCTTTTTGAACAATGAAAATTTCCAATCGAAAAACAAATAGAATTTCTCTACCCTCGTTTTGAATATTCGCGCTGGTATATAATGACCGAACTCGTGAAGAACAATGAGCAACGATAAACTAAGAATTAGCTGTCCAGCTTGTATTAAAATATCCATTCAAAAAAATTTAGCTTCAAAGATACGGTTTATAAGTAATCGTTCGCTCTGAAATATTGGGTGATAGCTTCTTTTAACAAATACTCTTGCTCTTTAGGCTTTAAAGCAGGTAAATTCTCAACCTTATCAAAGTGAGGCCAACCATCTTCGTCATCTTTGACAAACTTATAATAACCAAAGGGTTCAAGAATTGTACAGATAGCAATATGCATCAAATTCATCTTCTCATCTTTCGAAAACTCTTCATATCCCTTACCTAATTCTTGAATTCCGACAAGTAACAAAATGGCATCTAGTTCAAGCCCTTCTCCGAACTTTACTTCTAGCTCTTTTACCACAGCTTGATATTCAATGACGATTTTATGATCCACAAATAAACAGTTTGATGTTCGCAATTAGTATTGATTTCAACGAACACTGCAAAATTCAGAATTATTTTTGTGGATAATGAATTATCTTGACATTTTATTATTTATACCCATTGTGTATGGCGCCTGGCGAGGTTTCAAAAAGGGATTTATAATTGAATTGTTCACGCTACTTGCTTTGCTTGTAGGGATCTATGCCGGAATTCATTTTTCTGATTTTATGTCTGAAATTCTCAGAGAGAATCTTTCCATGACCTCTAAATATTTACCTGCCATCTCGTTCACAATTACATTTCTAGCAGTTGGCGCAATGGTTTTCTTCGGAGGCAAAATGCTTGAAAAAGTTATAAAACTTGCTGCTCTGGGTCCGTTTAACAGAATTGCAGGATTAATTTTTGGAGCAACCAAAATGCTCTTCATCTTAAGTGCAGTACTCGTGATTTTTGAATCAATAGATGAAAAAAATGATTTCATCCCTCAAGATCTCAAAGACACATCTCTTTTATATGGGCCAGTAAAACACACTTCTCTTAGTGCTATTCCAGCACTGAAATATAGTTCCCTTTTTGTCAAAACATTTCAGTAGATAAGCTTGTTAATTATTTGACAGCTTAATATTGTTTCGTAAATTGTGTAAGCTCAAGCTTGCATGCACATCTATATTAATGCTAAATTTGCAGTATGTTAAAGAAATTTGCCTTCATTTTATCTATCGCTCTTGTCCAGCTTTCTTGGGCTCAAGAGCCAGATAATGGTGAGGTCAAAACTTTGATGACAAGAGATTATACTCTGGGTCTAAACTTTAACACATCTGGTTGGGGATTTGCATTTGATTACGGATGGCAAAAGAACTATAAATACAAACAGACTGCTGGATTCACTGCTACCAACATAAGACATCAAAAAGAACACAAGATTTACGGAGCACTATCTAACTCTAAAGGTTATTACTTAGGTAAACTAAATTCTTTGGTTTCTTTCAGACCTCATTATGGCGGAAAACTAATTTTATTTAAAGCAAAAAGAGAGAACGGAATCGAGATTTCAGCTAAGTGGTCAGCTGGTCCTTCTTTTGGACTAGTCAAACCAGTTTACCTAAAAATTGATCAAATCAATTCAAATTCAATTGACTCAAAATATAATCCTGAGATTCATAACTCTGGAAATATCTCTTCACGCTCATCTTGGTTCAGAGGATTAGGAGAAGCGAAGATTAGACCAGGAGTATTCGGGAAATTAGGTTTCGATTTTAATTTCTCAGCATTGAAAAACGGAATATCAGGAGGAGAGTTTGGTATCATGGCGGATTATTTCCCGGGACCAGAAATTGTCGTAATGCACAATAACGATAATTCGAATTTTTATTCGGCTCTTTACTTACAATTCAATATCGGACAGAAACTGTACTAATTCAAATGGAAACAACTGAAAAAGTTATAGACGACAATGTCGTACGAATCAAAAAACCTAAATGGTTAAGGGTTAAACTGCCAACTGGTGAGAAGTATAAAAAAGTTCGATCACTAGTTGATGAACATCAATTACATACGATTTGTCAAAGTGGAAATTGCCCAAACATGGGTGAATGTTGGGGAGAAGGAACGGCAACCTTTATGATTCTAGGTAATATCTGTACCCGATCATGTGGATTCTGTTCTGTAAACACTGGTAAGCCACTTGATGTTGACATGTTTGAACCAGCAAAAGTAGCTCAATCAGTGAAGCTGATGGAAGTTAAACATGCGGTGATCACTTCAGTAGACAGGGATGATTTAGAAGATGGCGGAGCTGATATTTGGGTAGCAACTGTTAAGTCTATCCGAAGAAAAAGTCCTGGCACAACAATGGAAACATTAATTCCTGATTTTGCTGGAAAATGGCAAAACCTTCAAAAAATTATAGATGTTGCCCCTGAAATAGTTTCACACAATCTTGAGACAGTAAGAAGACTAACCAAGCAAGTAAGAATTCAAGCAAAATACGACCGTAGTCTAGAAGTATTAATGAGGCTTAAAAAGGGTGGTATGAAAACTAAATCTGGTGTAATGCTTGGATTGGGCGAAACAGAAGAAGAAATCTATGAAACTATAGATGATTTATCGGCAATTAACTGTGATGTATTAACCCTAGGTCAATACTTACAACCTACTCCAAAACATTTGCCGGTTGCAGAATTTGTTCCTCCCGAAAAATTTGATGAATACAGAGAATATGCACTGAAAAAAGGATTCAGATTTGTCGAATCCGGGCCACTTGTCCGCTCATCTTACCATGCTGAAAAGCACTTATTTTGAAGGGCTTAGAACAATATTGAAATTCTATTGTTCTAATCTATGAACAGAAAACGCAAATTTTTAGGTTTTAGATGTGTATAAAAAAGGATCTTTTTGAGCCACTAATTTAAAGGTGATTAAGAAGTTTGTACTATATTAGTGCCTAGAAAAAATCGTCCAGTCGAAAATTTACAATATGAAAAAGAATTTAATTCTATTAGGATCGCTTCCAATTGCTTTATTAGCAGGGACTTTCGCTCTTAATTCAAACACACCAGAAGAAGGTGTTTATGAATCAAGAAGCAGTTCAAGTTTAGTTAATGTCAATGGAGCGTCAGGCATGCAAGAACTTCAAAGCATGCTGTTAGGAGAATATACTCGTGAAGATTACATGAGAGTATTCGCAGAAGCAAAGGCTATGCCTGAAAACAGAGCTTCAGTTACTTGGAACTCTCACGGACCTGACAATGTTGGTGGTAGAACAAGAGCGATATTAATTGACAATCAAGATTTCACTCATATCTATGCCGGTTCAGTATCAGGTGGATTATACGAATCAAATGACAGAGCTAATTTCTGGACACCTGTTGTAGAGTTTTCTGACAACTTAGCTGTTTCTTCAATGTGTCAAACACTTGACGGAACAATGTATGTTGCAACTGGTCATCAAAGAGATGATGCTGCCGGAGTTCAAGAAGCTTCAGCTGGTGCAAACGGAAACGGAGTTTATGTTAAGAACAGTGACGGAACATTTTCAAGTGTTTCAGGAACTGAAGGTTTCTTATATGTAAACGAAATTGTTGCAGATACAGTTCATAATATCGTCTGGATGGCAACTCAAGATGGACTTAAGAAATATAATCCTTTAGATGGATCTATTACTGGAATGGAAACTGCAAACGGAATTCCAGCTTCACACAATGGTCAGTGTACTGCTTTATCAATCGCACCAGATGGTGGAGCTATGGTAGCAGCAATGGCATCAAACGGAACGTTTATTTCTGAAGACAATGGAACTACTTGGGAGAAAGTAAGTACTGGTTCTGGTACCGTTTCTTCTAACCCAATTCCTTCAAGCTTTAGTAGAGTTGAGTATGCAGTTTCTCATGAAAGAGATGAAACTACTGGTGATTACTTCATTTACGCTTCTTGTGCAACTTCAGTGTTAAGTGGAGTTTATATGTCAGAAAATAACGGGCGTGATTGGTCACAAATTGCTCCGGCAAATGATGGTCAACCTGGTTCTTTCTCTCCTTTCTCAACTGGATCTGGAAATGGACAAGGAACTTATAACAACATTATTACAGCAGTTAAAGGAAACCACAAGAAATTAATCCTTGGTGGTATTGACACTTACTCTTGGGCAACTACAGGTAACTGGACTCAACTTTCTCAATGGTTTTTACCTCCGCAATCTGATCAATACGTTCACGCGGATAACCACGAAATGAA
This sequence comes from uncultured Flavobacteriales bacterium, assembly GCA_913054135.1. Classification (GTDB taxonomy): domain Bacteria; phylum Bacteroidota; class Bacteroidia; order Flavobacteriales_D; family Crocinitomicaceae; genus Paracrocinitomix. The sequence continues at coordinate 66,301 of CAJXJK010000012.1, forward strand.
ATGGGATAAGTACGGTCGTCTTTATGTAGGTAATGACGGTGGAATCCAAATTTCTGATGATGAAGGTGAAACTTTCTTCCCAGCAAATAGAGGATATAACGCTACACAATTCTACGCTATTGGTGTTTCAGCTCACGGTGATGTGATTGGTGGAACTCAAGATAACGGAACACAAGCTAATTACCATGACAATTCTACATGGCATGAGTTTGAAGAAGTTGGTGGTGGTGATGGATTCTCTTCTGAGATCTCATTTATCAATAGAAACTTATTAATGTCTTCAGTTTACCATGGTGCAGTTGTAAGATCTGCAGATAGAGGAGAAAACTCTACTTTATTCGTACCAGACGAGTTTGCTCCTGACACAAACGGAGATAACATTAACTGTTCTCCAGGATCTACATCTTCAGGTGAAGGTTGTGGACAGTTCTTCACAAACTTTAAATTATGGGAAAATCCAAATGATTTGAATTCTAAAGATTCTATTTCATATATCCCTTCTCAATCATATAACATTGGAGATACGATTTTCATTCCTTCAATGACTTCACAAGTGAACATTAATCACATTGCAACTTTCGTTAACACTTATGATGATACATTAAATTTCAATGCAGGATTGACAGCTGATGATTCAATTATTACTTCAGTAGTTGGTACAGATTATAACTTGGCTGTATTTGATTATACTATCATTACAGGTGCACATCCTCTTGCTGCAGGAGATTCACTTTACATTGTTGGTATTGACACAATCGTAGTTGATGCAACTAACACAATTGATCACTATTTTGGAACAAACCCTGCTGAGCCAGGAGAAGTTGTTGATATGGGTAACGAGCCACAGGTTTACGGAATCTCATGGGATACTTTATTAGTTCAAGATACTTACCAATCATGGTTTGCAATTGGACTTGGTGGATCTGATGGTGTTTGGATGACAAGAAATGCACTTAGATTTTCAGCAAGCGCTTCTGAATGGTTTAAAGTAACTGATGTTCCCGGTACAGTAAGTACAATGGAATTCTCAAGAGACGGTAACCACTTATTCATTGGTACTTGGAATGGTAAGCTTTATAGATTAAGCGGATTTGGAGATGTTTATTCTCCTGCCAAAGAAGATGATCCTTTAACAGGAGCTGTTGCAGATACATTAATTGACATCAATGAAGTTGTTGTTCAATCTAACTTGGTAACAACTCTTACTGACATTGGAACATTTAGCGGTAGCCCAGTTACTGGAATTGCTGTTGAAGATGACCCTACGCATGTTGTTGTAACTCTTGGTGGATTCTCTGGATCTGGAAAAATTCAAGAGTCAACTGATGCTTTAGGTGTTTCAGGATCTTCATTCTCTTCAGCTGCTGGAGATTTACCAAACGGTTTACCTGCATTCTCTGTAGTAATGGTTGACCCTGACACTTGGATTGTTGGTACTCTTTTAGGAGCTTATATTACTGAAAACGGAACTGCTGGTTCTCCAACTTGGGAAAATTGCTCAGGTGGAATTGGAAACACTGCAGTTTACGATCTTAAAATCAACTGGAGAACTTGGGATGAAGGATGTTTCAGACCAAATGAAGTTTACGCAGGTACTTACGGAAGAGGAATCTGGAGTACAGCTGATTACTTGTCTACTCCTTCAGAGCAAGACAATTTAACTACTGCTAAGTTTATTCCAAATATCAATGTGTATCCTAACCCTATGTCGGATCAAGGAAACATTGGATTCTCATTAGAGAATGCTGGAAACGTAAACGTTCAAATCTTTAACCTTAACGGACAGTTAGTAAGAGAGATTAAAGAAGGAAACTTACCAGCAGGTAATAACAATATTCAGTTCAATGCTGATGACTTAACTAAAGGAACTTATATCATCAGATTACAAGCTGGTGAGAGAGTTGAAACTTCTAAGTTTATCAAGCATTAGAATTATTTAAAAAAATTAAAGGTTGGTCATTCATTTGGCCAACCTTTTTTTTTGCATTTTTGTAAGGAAACAACCCTATTTACGACTTATGGTTTTACTAAAACCAATGAGCTTAACAGTACTAATAATTTTTGCCCTTTGCATGGGCTTTATTTTCGTGTACAGCCTTGTTCAGTTAAGTCTCATTATTAATTACGTTCGTTCAAAAAAAGCTACTGCAAGTAAAGAGACTTCTAAGAAGGTTCTTAGCGAAGACGAACTTCCTGTTCTTACAGTTCAACTTCCGGTCTACAATGAGCTCTATGTAGTAGAAAGACTAATAGAATGTGTTTGTGAATTCGATTATCCGAAATCAAAATTAGAAATACAGGTTTTAGACGATTCTACTGATGAATCAATTGAAATTATTGCTAACAAGGTTAAAGTATTTCAATTGCAGGGGTTTGACATTCAACATATCAGACGTCCTGAGAGAATCGGCTATAAAGCGGGCGCCCTGAAGTATGGAACAGCTCTTTGCAAAGGGGAGTTTATTGCGATCTTTGATGCCGACTTTCTTCCTAACCGAGATTTCTTAAAAACGGCCCTACCCCATTTCAGTGATGACAATGTCGGCGTAGTTCAATCTAAATGGGAATACACCAATGCAGATTATTCTTTCTTGACAAAAGTACAAGCCTTTGGTTTGAATGCTCATTTCTCTATTGAACAAGTAGGAAGAAATTATGGTGATCACTTCATCAATTTCAATGGCACAGCTGGTATTTGGAGAAAGACTTGTATTGAAGATGCCGGAGGATGGCACTCAGATACGCTTACCGAAGATTTAGACTTGAGCTACAGAGCTCAACTTAAGAATTGGAAATTCATTTACCGCGAAGAGATAGGTTCTCCTTCAGAGTTGCCGGTAGAAATTAACGCCCTTAAGGCTCAGCAATTCAGATGGACAAAAGGTGCCGCCGAATGCGTGAGAAAAAACCTATTCAAGGTGCTAAGAGCTAAGAATGTAAATCTCAAAACGAAGATTCATGCTTCTTTTCATTTAATGAACAGTTCTATATTCCTATTTATTTTGACACTTAGCTTATTAAGCTTACCACTAATCTTAGTAAAACCGCTCTATCCTGAATTTGATTTTATTTTAAAATTGTCTGCAATATTTATGATCTCTTGGGTTATTCTGGGATTGTTTTATTGGGTATCCTATTCATATAACAAGCAAAACAAAATGCAACTTCTTGGAAGTTTCATTTGGAAATTCCCGCTCTTCTTGAGCATATCAATGGGGCTTGGGCTTCATAACGCACTGGCAGTCTTTGAGGGATATATCGGTAAGAAAAGTCCGTTTATTCGAACGCCCAAATTCAATATTCAAGAAAAAGGAGACAAATGGGAAAACAATAAATACAATGTCAAGAAAGTTGGCATACTTACCTATTTTGAAGGCATCCTATTTTTATACTTTGTTTTCGCTTTTGAAAAAGCAATTGAATATGCCGATTATGGTATGATGCCTCTACTTTTGTTTTTAATTGTAGGATATGGAGTGGTGTTCTTCTCTTCAATATTTCATTGGAAAAAATCATCTAAAACTGTGAGCTATGGTCAAGCTTTTTAGCATCCTACTTCTTGGCTTTCTCATTGCTCCGCCTAATGAAGTGGAGAAAGATGATAACTGCACTCTTTCTGTAGAATTTTCAAATTTTAGATCTCAAGAGGGAAAGCTATTCATCTTTATTTATAATTACGAAAATCAATACCCTAAAAACCCTTACAAGTATTACTCTGTAGACAAAAGCTTAGTACGAAATAGCCGACTTTTAGTCAATATTAATGATTTGTCTAAGGGCAAATATGCGATTTCAATTATTGATGACGAAAACAGTAATGAAGATTTAGATAGGTTTTTAGGTATTCCTACTGAGGGATATGGATTCTCAAATAATGTGCGTCCAATGCTTTCAATGCCTGATTATGAGGAGTTAATCTTTGATTTGAACCAAAAATGGCTTAAACTTGATTTAGAATTACAATACGCTTTATGAAACTAGTTTTTATTATTCTTTTCAGCTTCTCATTGTCTTCTTTTGGGCAAGACTTCAACTTTTTTGATGCATGCGACAAATTCATGTCAAAAAATGTCTCATCTGGCCAGGTCAATTATTCAGGCATCAAGGCAGAACCTGCCGAATTGAATGAGTTAATAAAACACATTTCAAAGAATGAATGGTCTAAAGAAGAAGGGAAAGCCTACTTAATTAATGTCTACAACTTAGGTGTCATCAACAAAGTGATTCAGAACTACCCTGTGAATTCTCCTATGGATATTACAAATTTCTTTGAAGGGAAAGATCTAATACTGAATGGTAAGAAGACCTCACTAAACCTTGTAGAAAATGAAATGCTACGTCCAGTGCACAATGACCCAAGATTTCACTTCGTGTTAGTTTGTGGTGCAGTGAGCTGCCCTGTTATAACGAACTTTGCTTATACGCCTGAAAAACTTGAAGCACAATTAGAGACCCAAGCTAAAATTGCTTTGAACAATGGCTCTTTCGTTTACCAGGACAGAGATAAGCGTAATATCTTTTTAAGTGAAATCTTTAAGTGGTATTCAACTGACTTTGGTAAAAACGAAAAAGAAGTTGTTGCATATATTAATGGATTTAGAGAGGCGCCCTTTTCTAATGATGCTAAAGTTCAATACTACGATTACGATTGGTCATTGAATACTCAAAAACCAATCACAACTATTACTGATGTGAGCAATATAAAACCAGCTGACGGAGGGTTTAACTTGCAAACATTCACGGCGGGATCATTATTAGGAAAGAACAAATTTGACTTTACATTATTCAATACATTGTACACAGAGACAAAGTCTAATTGGCAAGGGCAGGACTTCACTGGCTTTAGAGCAACTTTCGTTACGCATCTTTTCCAAGTAACTTATGGCATCTCAAAATCAAAAAGAATTAATGTCGGCTTAGATATCAACCTAAAGAATTCAGGAAGATCTGTTGACTCTTCAATCAAAGGATTAGCACCAGCTTTTCAATACAACAACACGGACAGTTCTAGATTTGCTGTTACTTCAATAGGCGCAAGAGTCAAAGTTCAACCATTTAAAAAAGTTCAAGATTTCTCAATTCAATCTACGTTCTATTTACCTACTGTTCAAAACCCTGAAGGCTCTAATCCTTTAGCCGGCAATCCAGCTTTGTATTGGGCAGATTGGGATAGATATATCTGGTGGAATCAATTGTTTTATACTAAAACGTGGGGAAAAGTTCAGCTCTTTACTGAAGTAGATCTTCTTTTTAGATTCAAGCGAAGAAGCTCACAAATAGGTATGCTTGACATTCCTATGTCGGCCTTTATCAGCTACTTCCCTACTAATAAGATTACACTTTATGCCATGACACAGCACGTGCCTAGGTTCACAAACAACATAAATCCGCAAGACCCTCAAGTGACTGATTGGGTTATTCCAATGAACTATACAGCATCTGGATTAGGAATGAAATACAACTTTACGCCATCTTTTAACATTGAATTGCTCTACACCAATTTTTGGAGAGGAAAAAACTCTGGACTTGGAAGTACATTTAACCTCGGTATAAAATACGTCATGTTCTAATGAAGCTCTTCGTTAGAATAGCACTCTTTCTTTTTCTGCTTACTCCTCTGAATTCAAAGGCTGACGTTATAACATCTGTATCCATTAGTGGATTAACTAAAACCAAAGAATCCTACCTAAGAGACATTATCTTTTGTAAAAAAGGCGCAGAATTTTCATATGAGCTGCTAAAAGAAGACGAACTCATTCTTAGAAATTTAAATCTATTTTTTCATGTCTCAAGTTCGTACGAAAGAGATAGCACAGACATAGGTTGGGATGTCTATTTTAAGGTTGAAGAAGCCAAATACCTTTACCCTATTCTTTCAATCTCGGGTTTCAGAGAACAACTTAAAATTCAGGCCGGCTTTAATCAAATCAACTTTAGAGGAAGAGCTGAAAGTGTTGGCCTAGTATACCAATACTATGACAGACATTCAATTTCATTTTTTTACAATGCCAACAAACACAAAAATCAAAAAACTGGCCATGAACTAGCCCTCACAAAATATTCAACTGTTGAACCGCTATACTTCGCCGACACTGCCACGAACTTCAATTTTGATAACTATAATGTTTCTTTAGGTGGCCACTATTGGATAGGGAAATTCATGAAGGTCGGTTTAGGAGGCATGTATATGTATGAGAATTATAAACAGCTTGATACCACAGTTTTTGATCTTGGACAGTTTGACTTTTTCTTTCACAAATATCAAATCCGTGGATTTTTCGAATTCAATAAACTAAATCAAAATTATGAAAGGGTTGAAGGATTCAGAGGTTGCACCTACTTAGAAACAATCCAAACCATAGATTATCCAGGAATAAGCTTTATCAAATTTACCAATGACCTAAGCTGGAACAAAGAAATAGGTGAAAGAGGAAATCTTTCACTTCATAATAGATTCGGAATATCTACCAATAATAATTCGCCCTTCTCTCCTTTCGTCTTAGACGGCTTCTTAAATGTCAGAGGAGTTGGTAATAGAATTTCGAGAGGAACAGCTGAAGCCATCTTAAACGCAGAATATCGACATACTATCTGGGACCATAAATGGTTCTACCTTCAATTAGCCGGTTTTACTGATTTCGGGACATTAAGACAACCAGGTGATCGCTTAGTTGACATGTTTAACTACAATGAGATGAAATTGTTTCTGGGTGGAGGCATAAGAGTGCATTCAAAAGTTTTCTATAAGGTAATTTTCAGGGTGGATTATTCAGTCAACCCAATTAATCCTCAAGAACACGGTTTGACTTTTGGTGTTGGACAATTTTTCTAATAAACTTCTTCGTCAATATAATTTCCTGGAGGGTCATAATTACAAACCCATATCTGAGAGCCATCTTTACACAATCTAACTGCAGCTCCAATTTTTGTTGTCTTAGCCCAAATAATTTGGCTGTAATGTCCATACTTTTGACCTTCCTTAAAACGGTACTTTCTTTTTTTGTGATTGAAAAACTCCTCTTCTGAAGCCCATAGATCAACAACTTTGTATTCGTTACCGCCACTTGGATACTTACAAATATTCTCCCCGTACTTATGACTTTTTCTATGCTGTAATTGACATCTTTGAGCCAATCGCTTCGCCCATCCATCAGCATAAACAGCTAGCTCATCAGACCATTCAACAGGCGGCACTCCCACCTTTTTTCGATAATAATTATGTCGCTCTACAAACTTTTCTTTATCCAATTTATAAGCCGCATTTTGTGCAGGAATATGAAACACTGCAGTAAAACTCTGCAAGCCCATAAAGAGAATGCAAAACATGAGAATAAAAGTGATTTTATAAAATGCCTTCATAATACCTTTAAATTTATCATTTTTAGCTGACATTTAAATAACAATTAGCTTGCTAATCGTTACATTTGTGGCTTCAATTTAAGACAAGATGAAAATATCCCTCAACTGGTTAAAAGACTATATCCAACTAGATTTAAGCGCTAAGAGAATTGCTGAGATTCTAACTGATACCGGTTTAGAAGTTGAAGGTCTTGAGAAAATTGAAACGATCAAAGGAGGATTAGAAGGAGTGGTGACTGGTGAAGTTCTTTCAAAAGAAAAACATCCTGACGCCGACAGACTGAATATCACAACTGTCAATATCGGAGCTGATGAACCATTACAAATTGTTTGTGGCGCCCCTAATGTTGAGACTGGTCAAAAAGTAGTTGTTGCCACTGTCGGAACAACTCTTTACCCAAATCCTGAAGAGGCTTTTAAGATTAAAAAATCCAAAATTAGAGGAGTTGAATCGGCCGGAATGATTTGTGCTGAAGATGAGTTAGGGCTTGGTACATCACATGATGGTATCATGGTTCTTGACGCAAAAACTGATGTCGGATTATCTGCTAAAGACTTTTTCAATATTGAAGATGACTACCTTATTGAGATTGGCCTAACTCCCAACAGAGCAGACGCCATGGGGCATATTGGTGTCGCAAGGGACCTTAAAGCTTACCTAAACTTTCATGATAAGCAAAGTTTGAAAGTTTCAATTCCAGAAGTATCTGTTAATAGCGAAACAACTGAAACAGTTGAAATTGAGGTAAAAGACCATAACGCTTGTGTTAGATATTCAAGTGCGGTTATTAGTGGAATTGAAGTTAAAGAATCACCTGATTGGTTAAAAAATAGATTGAGAGCAATTGGATTGAGTCCAATTAATAATGTTGTTGACATCACGAATTATGTGATGCATGAAACGGGTAATCCTTTGCATGCTTTTGACTTGAATGATGTCAATGGTAAAATTGTAGTTCGTCCTGCCAAAAAAGGAGAAAAAATTATCACGCTTGACGAAGTTGAAAGAGAGCTAGATGAAGCAGATCTTATGATTTGTAATGAATCTGAAGCAATGTGTATTGCAGGAACCTTTGGAGGTTTGCAATCAGGTGTAAAAGACTCAACTACAGCTATCTTTCTTGAAGCAGCTTACTTCAACCCTGTTTCTGTTAGAAAAACGGCTAAAAGACACGGATTGAATACCGACTCATCTTTCAGATTTGAAAGAGGTGTTGATCCTGATACTGTAATTTACTCTAGAGATAGAGCTATCTCAATGATTCTTGAAATTGCTGGAGGTAAATTAGGAACCACACAAGATATTTATCCTGAACCTATTAAGTTCACTGAAGTTCTTTTTAATCCGCATAGGTCAAGAGCTCACATGGGAGTTGATATCAAGGATGAGGATATGTTTAAAATTCTTGGTGAATTGGACATAGAGATGATTTCTGAATCTGATGAAGAAGTAATCTTAAAAGTGCCTGCATATAGAGTTGACGTAACAAGAGAGGCTGACATTACTGAAGAGGTATTGAGAATTTATGGATTCAACAATGTTCCGATTCCTCAAAAGCTAAATACTTCAATTACTTTCAGACAAGATCCAGACGAAGAAAAACTTTATAACACAACTGCTGACTTCTTGGTTGCAAGAGGCTTTAATGAGATAATGAACAACTCATTAACTTCATCTGCGATATGGGATAAGGTAGAATCTAATTCTTTCAAACATGAAAGAGATGTGAAAATATTGAATCCGCTTTCAAATGAACTTGACGTTTTAAGACAGACAATGTTATTTGGAGGGCTAAGAAATATTGAACACAATCAAAATAGACAGCACGCCAACATCAAATTTTTTGAATTCGGAAACGACTATAGAAAGGGAGAAGACGGATACGCTCAAAGAAAGAAATTGAACATCTGGGTAACCGGAGATAAGCATGAAGATAACTGGAGAGCAGAAAAAGGCAAGGCTGATTTCTATTATTTGAAAGGCATTGTAGAAGCTGTATTACAAAAACTAGGAATTTACAAAGGACCAATCGTAGCAGCACTTTTAAATGATTTGTTTGAAGACGGATACAATATCGCCATAGCTAAAAAATCAGTGGTTGACTTAGGTTGGGTGCGAAGAGATATCTTAAAAGAATTCGGAATTAAAAATGATGTGTACTACGCCAGCTTCGATTGGAAAGTAATTACAGACATCTCAATTTTGAATAGAATTTCAACCAAGAACATTCCAAAAACGCAATTCATAAGAAGAGATTTCTCTTTGCTAATAAAGAAAGAGGTTCGATTTGCAGATATTCAAAAACTTTCAAAATCAGTTGACAAAAGAATACTAAAAGAAGTTGGCCTTTTTGATGTTTACGAAGGTGATAAATTGCCGAATGGTAAAAAATCATATGCTGTTAACTTCACTTTTCAAGACAATGAGAAAACACTGAAGGACAGCCAGGTGGATGCCATCATGGGGAACATCAGAACCAAGTTAGAGCAAGAGTTAGGGGCTGAGTTGAGATAGATAGAGAATCATATTCTTAACTGACAAATTTCATTAATCTTTCAAAGACATTGCAATACCTTTGTTTCAATGTTAGCAATTTCAACAAAAAATCTCAGTAAGTTTTACGGAGAGCAAGTCGGAATAAAAGATGTCAATCTTGAGGTCAACCAAGGTGAAATCTTCGGCTTCGTGGGCCCAAATGGTTCAGGTAAATCAACAGCAATTAGAACATTTCTAGGCTTATTAAAACCAACAAGCGGTTCAGCTTCAATTCTTGGACAAGATATAGATTCAGAGGGAGCCGAGCTAAGAAAGAAGATTGGATACTTACCCTCAGAAGTGCATTATTACGAAGAAATGTCTTCACTTGAACTTCTTAACTATCACGCCAGATTCTACGACAATGTTGATGTTTCGAAAATCCATGAACTTGCTGAATATTTTGAATTACAATTAGACAGAAAGATAACAGACTTGTCATTCGGGAATAAAAAGAAGTGCGCCATCATTCAAGCGATTGTTCACAAACCCGAATTATTGATTCTGGACGAACCGACTTCAGGCCTAGATCCTTTAATGCAAAATAGATTTTTTGAATTACTCGAAAAGGAGAATGAAAATGGCACAACCATATTTTTTAGTTCGCACATACTCTCTGAAGTCCAAAGGCTTTGCGATCGTGCTGCGGTTATCAGAAATGGTGAGATCATAGCAGTTGAGAATATTCAAGACTTGCTGATGAAACAAATGAAAAAAGTTACTCTTATTTTCAAAGAGCAGCAATTAGATCTTAAAATTCCTTCGGGCTGTCAACATAAAAAGTGGCACAACAAAAAACTAACATTTGATTATGTAGGCCCTATCGACCTACTTGTTGATTGGATGAGTCAACAAGAGCTGATTGATGCCGTACTAGAAGAACCAGACTTGGAATCAATATTTATGAACTATTACGAACGCTAAGAATCATGAATAAAAATCTATTTACAAAGGAACTTAGGCGTAACCGAAAAAACTTGATGATTTGGACAACTATTGTTGTCGGATTCACGGTTATGGTTTTGTCCATTTTCCCTTTCATGGCAGATATGGGAAAAGACATGACTCAGCTCATTGATAACATGCCGGTTGAGCTTCAAAAAGCAATGGGAATGGATGCCCAAACATGGTCAAACATCCTTGGTTTTTATAGTACTTACTTCGGAATTTACATTGTCGTTCTTGTGGCTATTTATACAACTTCGACTGGGGCTACCATTATTTCAAAAGAAGAAAAGGATGGCACTTCAGAATTCTTAATGACAAAACCAATTTCAAGACTTACTATCTTCAAAACTAAGATGATGAGCTTATTGGTTTTGACCATTCTCATCTATGTTATTCAAACACTTTCTGCAATAATTGGAATTTCGGCCTTTGCCCAATCTGAAGTTCTTTGGAGCAAATTAGCTACCATGCAAATCAGTGGTTTCTTTTTGGTGCTATTCTTTACCTCTATTGGTGTTTTACTTTCAATGTTTGTAAAACCAAAAAAGAACTTCATGGGAATAGTTGTTGGTTTAACTTTCGGATCATATTTTCTGAATGCAATTGCAAAATCAACTGATGCCACTTCATGGCTCGGGTATTTCTCTCCATTCAACTATGTAGACTTTACCGTTCTGGCTAGTGATTACGAGATTAACTATATGGCAATCATAGGATTCGTAGCGATCGCAGCTGTTTTACTCTTCATTGCTTTTAAGAGCTATGCTAAGAAAGACATTGCAGGGTAATTACTGAATCATTTTCTTGAAGTCTTTCACCTTTTGATCAGCAATAACCGACCATAAGAACTTCTTCTTCACTAACTCAATTGATTTCGTTTTCATTCGATTGATGTCTTCGGCTGAACAGTTAACCATTTCAAAAAGTGCTTCTTGCAAGGCTGCTGGATCAGGCTCATCCAACAAAATTCCATTCTCCTTAATCTGCCTTGAAACCGCACCTACGTCAGTAGCAATGATAGCCAAGCCACTTGCCATGGCTTCTAGAATAACAGTAGGCATTCCTTCTGAATGTGATGGGCAAACCAAAACGTCTGAATGATGCAACACCTCTTTTATTTTGTCTGCTTCTCGAATCTCACCATGATAAATCAATCTATCATCTTTGATTCTAACCTCTTCAGGAATTGGTCCTATGAAATGAAAATCAAAATTGAGATCTTCTCTCTTTAGCAAGTTAGTAAGGGCAGTATTCAACTCCTCTACCCCTTTTCTTCTCTCGTTTCTACCAATAAATACAAGTGTTCTCTTTTGATTACGTACTTGATTTGCATCAGTCCCTGTCAACCAGTCTTCAGTGATACCATTTGATTGAAGAAGAATTTTTTCTTCCCTGATTCCGAGCTCTCTAATTATTTTCCCAATCTGACCACCAAACGAATACACGTAATCTGCATTCATGATGTTGTACTTTACCGCTTTCCTGAAAAGTTTATACTCCCACTTCACCCTATTGTTTGGAGGTTTTTGAAACATCTCAAAGCCATGAAAATTAACGGCAATTGGGATACTAATCTTCCCTTTGGTTTTTTGCAAAATCATGTACCAGGCAGTGAAGCCCTGAGCATATACCAAATCAAATTCATCAAGTCGATCTTTCACAGCTTCATAAATCAACTTTGAATATTTTTTGTTTTCTCGAATGTAATGTCCGGGAAGAGGATCCGTTTTCGGAAAAGGAATCATTGTCTCTTGCACTCTATCTTCAAATCCAGAAAACTCTTGCATAAATGCTGCTGATGAATAGCCTTCTCCCCCAATGTGAAAAATGTGCAAATCCAATCCTTTCTCTGCTAATAACTTAGTCAGAATCAAGGAATGCTTCTGCATCCCTCCTATTTGAAAAGGATAAATTCCGTCTGTTAGAAATAGGACTTTCATCTGACCAAAGATAACTAAATATGACTATTGCCTTTTCGTCTTATTCAACAATCTAAGGTGATTCTTCAAATAGATTAAAATCAATGCCACGACTAGATTTGGAACCCATCCGAGCCATGCAACAATCCTATATAAATCCATTGGTCGGAAATCAAAATCCATGTTTGCGAAGAAGAATTTCCATGCTCTCAAAGTCAAAGCTGAAAGGGTCAGAGCATAACTTAGGTACATAAATATCGCATGTCGCTCAAATTGTTTTTTGCGAATTGAACGATAAGCTTCAAATGTGAAATACCACCACAATAATGCCAATAGAACGAATGCAGTGACAGAATACGGTCCTCCGTTGGCTACCATCCCCATAACTAATCCCGTTGGCGCAGCAAAGAGTAAGACGGCAACAATATAGATTTTACCAAAAGTGCGGTGAAGATTACCCCAAATCAACTTCTTATTGAACTGAGTAAAACCGGCTATCACAGAAAAGATGGAGGTAAACACATGGATAAAAAAGGCAACTATCCAAATATTCGAAATTACGTTAGAATAATCTTTAAACACCCACTGTTTGATTCTTAAAAAAGCAACATCAGTTTCTAAACTCAAATAGGGCACAGATAATCGAACCATCAATACACTTAAAAATGCGAGAAGAAGAATTAGTGAAATATGGTAAGCTTTTCTAAGAATTTCGTAATTTGCTTTAAAGAAAACCTAAGATATGAATAAGAAATATAAATCACTTTACTTTTTGCCACTTGCATTTGTAATGTTCGCTTGTGGCGGCGAGGCAGAAGAAACTTCTGAATCGGCACCAGATGATTCAGTAGAATTAATTGAAGATAATGATGACACCGACCTTTTGGCTTCAACCAATATGGACCCAAGAACATTTGGCGGTGACAAAAATGAGAATCAAGATTTTATTGATGAAATAAACTTAACTGAAGGTCAAAACAGTAATAATGTTGGTTCTTATGTTGGATCATTCGGAAAGAATATGATAAACATTTCCATTTTTGAAATGACAGATGGTAAGGCCTCTGGATACTCTGTTTGTGCAGGTAACTTCAGAAAAATTTTAGGAACATATTCTGAAGACAGAGCAGATGCGATCCATTTTGTGATGGAAGAACCAGGAGATGATAAGTATGATGGTTCTTTTGACTTTGAACTTATCACCAGAGAAGAATTCATTGAAGGATCTTGGACACCATTTAATGAAGGTCAGTCTTCTAAGGAATTCCAACTCAGCAAAAGATTTTACTCATACAATGCTTCTGTAGGTAAATATCCTCAGGCATCTCAAAGAGAACTCACTGCTGATGACGTCAATAACTTGACTGAAGATGAATTAACTGAAATGAGAAACGAAATTTATGCGCGTCATGGATACAGTTTCAAAAACAAAGATTGGAGATATCACTTTGAATCTCTTGATTGGTACATGCCAACTGGAGTAGATATAAGAGAAAAACTTACTGACACCGAGGTTATCAATATTGAACTCATTTATGAGTACGAAAGCTACTTTGAAGAGTATTATGACGACTACGGAAGATAGTCTTCGTTAAACAGAATAAAAAAAGGCCGCTATTTTCATAGCGGCCTTTTAAATTTTAAAGAAGGTGAGAGACTAGTTGCCCATTACACTTCCGAATACTTTCTTCAATAAGTCAGTTACCTGAGCGATAGGGTCTTTTCTGATTTTTCTTTCTTCAGCCTTAACTAAAGTGAATAATCCCTTCATTCCCTTATCAGTAGTATACTCTACTAAGTCAGTGTTTACTTGTTCTTTACCTGTGAACTTTGCAACTTTGTTATATCCATTTGCAACTGGCTCCCAGTATGTAGTCAATTTAACTTTGTCAATCGCATCCTTAACAACTGGTTTAAAAGCTGTTTTTAATGGTCCTGATGTTGTTTTTTGTAAGAACATTGTTGCTGCTGTATCTGCACCTTTTAAGATCTCAAATCCATCAGAAACACTCATACTAGTTATTGCGTCTACAAAGATTGGAACTGCTTTCTTAGAAGCTTCTTCAGCTGCTCTGTTGAAACTAGTTTCAATTTCATTTACTTTTCCGTCAAAACCATTCTTCACCCCCCATTCTTTCACTTTTACAGCTTCTTCAGGCCATGGAATATAAATAAGTGGGTTCTTGTTAAAACCGTCTAAAGCTGATGCCTTTGACGCTCCGTTTTTGATCCCAACTTGTAATGCTTCTTTTAATCCTGCAATTACCTCATCATTTGTTAATGCCGGTGTTGATGTTCCTCCATCAGATCCTCCTCCTAATGCCGTCCCTGCAACATCTTCTAATACATCACATGAACCGATAGTAAATGCGATTAATAAACTTGTTAATATCCCTAGTTTCTTCATTTTCAATTTTTTTAATTGGTTGTCAAACTTAATTAGTTTCTTATTGTTTAGCAAATAGAATACCAAGATTATCTTTGTACTGAAAATAAAATTCTATGACTGCAGATATTATTACGATAGGTGACGAAATTTTAATTGGTCAAACAGTTGATACAAATTCAGCCTGGATGGGCTCGTATTTAAACTCTTTCGGGATTTCTGTGCGACAAATAACAAGTATCTCCGATTCAAGAACAGCTATCATTTCTGCACTAGAAAACTCAATTTCAGGAGCAGACATTATTTTCATTACAGGTGGTTTAGGACCTACAAAAGATGACATCACTAAACATGTGCTCACATCATATTTCAAAGATGAATTGATAATGTATCAAGATATTTGCGACGAAATTGAAGAATACTTTACCTCAAATGGTCGCGACTTTTTAGAAGTGAACAAGCAGCAAGCAATGTTACCTAAAAGAGCTAAGATTGTTAGAAACGACTTAGGCACGGCTTCAGGAATGTGGTTCGAATCAATGGGAAAACAAGTTTTTTCACTACCTGGTGTGCCTTATGAGATGAAAGGATTGATGCAAAAGATTCTACCACAACTTCAAGAAAAATTTGATTTAGGTGAATTCTATCATAGCACCATTCATTTTCAAGGAATCGGAGAATCAACCTTGGCTGAAGGCATCAGTGATATTGAGGATGGTATTCGAGCAAAAGGAATTGATATGGCCTATTTGCCTTCAGTTGGTATTGTTAAAATTAGACTGACCGGAAGTGAGAGTCAAAAAGACGAAATCGAAAACTTCTTAGCCGACATAAAAGAAAGGTATCCGAAAAAGTATTTTGGCAAAGGAAGCCAAACAATTCAGTCAGCCCTTGCTGACCAGCTCATTAAAAACAAACTCAAAATTGGAACCATTGAAAGTTGTACAGGTGGAGCATTAGGTAAGCGAATAGTGAGCGTTCCTGGTTCGTCTGCCTATTACGAAGGTTCAATTGTGACCTATTCTTATGACCTCAAAGAAAAATTGGTTCAAGTTGATCATGATGAACTTTGGAAACATGGTGCTGTTAGTCAAAAGGTCGTTGAGCAAATGGCTGTTGGTGGATTACAACAATTAGGAGTGGACGTTTGTATTTCTACTTCAGGAATTGCAGGCCCGGATGGCGGAACAGAAGAAAAGCCAGTAGGAACAGTTTGGATGGCAGTCGCAACAAAAGATAAAATTGTATCAAAACGATTCAATTTCAGACACAACAGAGAACGAAATATTGAATCGTCTGTGGTATACGGATTGAGTTTTGTAAGAAGAGTATTATTGGGCTACGAAGATTAATTCTCTTTGGCGTAGGCCTCTAGTTCATTTAGTAACAAAGTCTTCTTACCATCCTCTAAGAGAGAATACTGAAAAGAATTCCTTGCCAGTTCAATTAATTCATCTTTTGTCAAATCAAGCGCAGCTTGAGTATCAATGTAGTTTTGATTCACCTGCCCACCAAAATAGGCTGGGTCATCAGAGTTTATGGTTGCCTTTAAACCTAATGCCATCATTTTTTTAAGCGGATGATCTTTCAAATCTTTCACTACTTGTAAAGCTGTGTTTGAAAGTGGACAAACTGTTAAAGCCATATCTCTTTTCACAATTTCATTTACCAACTCTTCATCTTGAAGACAATTGTTACCATGATCGATTCTCACAATCTTCAAAACATCAAGTGCTTCCCAAACATAATCAGCATCACCTTCTTCACCAGCATGTGCCAAAGGAATATAACCCTCTTTTACAGATGCTTCAAATACTTTTTTGAATTTTGAAGGTGGATTACCTTTCTCTGAAGAATCCAGGCCTACAGCTTTAATTAGATGCTTGAAGGGTAATGACTGTTCCAATGTTTTGAAAGCCTCTTCTTCTGAAAGATGTCTTAAATAACTCATGATCAGTAAAGAACTTACTCCAAGTTTTTCTTGAGCATCTTTACATGCTTTTGAGATACCATTAATCACAGTTTCAAATGAAACTCCTCTTTCAGTATGAGTTTGAGGATCGAACATAATCTCCGTATGCCTTACGTTTTGATCAGCACATTTTTGCAAATATGACCAAGTCAAATCATAAAAATCTTGTTCGTGGATAAGAACACCTGCACCTTGATAATAGATATCTAAAAAATCTTGTAGACAATCAAACTGATATGCATTTCTAATTTCTTCTACTGATTTGAAAGGAATTTCAATTGCGTTTCTTTTCGCAATTTCAAACATTAATTCAGGTTCAAAAGTTCCTTCAATGTGTAAATGCAACTCTGCTTTGGGTAGATTTTCTATAAAATTCTTCATGCCTTTATTCTATTAATCCTTTATAAAAAGGGCGTACGAAGATAGGTCTTTTTTAAAACTATCTCATGATTGATTGCGAGTGGATTTAAAACCTTATTTTTGCATTCTAATTCGTTAATAAACGTTGGATTCGGGTAAATACTGAAATAAATTATCACATTTTTAAAGTATTACTTGTTAAACAAGAAAATAGTTAGTTACTTTGCACTCCCAAATTTTGGGTAGAAATAAGATTTAAATACAAGAGAAATGGCGAGAGTTTGTCAATTAACAGGAAAGAAAGTAATGAGCGGGAACAATGTGTCTCACGCATTGAACAGAACTAGAAGAAAGTTCTACCCTAACTTAATTACTAAGAAGTTTTATATTCCTGAAGAAGATTCGTACATCACTTTGAAGATTAGTACATCTGCTTTAAGAAACATAAACAAAAAAGGAATCTCTGCTTGTATTAAAGAAGCAAGAGCAAAAGGATTTTTAAAATAACGGACCGATTTATCGGTAAGTAGATAATAAGAAGATGGCAAAAAAAGGAAACAGAGTTCAGGTGATTTTAGAGTGCACAGAGCACAAAGAATCAGGACAGCCAGGAACATCAAGATACGTTACGACTAAGAATCGTAAGAACACTCCAGATAGATTAGAGTTGAAAAAATTCAACCCAATCTTGAAGAAATACACTGTTCACAAAGAAATTAAGTAATAATTAAGATGAAAAGTTAAAGCGAAAGCTTTCTCTTTAATCGTAAATATATAAGACATGGCTAAGAAGACGGTAGCATCATTACAAACAGGTGGTGGAAAAGAGCACACAAAGTGCATCAAAATGATTAAGAACGAAGTAAGTGGTTCTTACTCTTTCAAAACTGAAATCGTGCATAACGATAGAGTAAAAGACTTTTTTGCTAAAAAGTAATTTTACGTTTTAAGAAAATTATAATTGAGCTTCTTCCATCTTGGGGGAAGCTTTTTTGCTAAATACCAATGGGATTATTCAATAAAATATTTTCGAAAGAAAAAAAGGAGAAGTTAGACTCTGGTCTTGAAAAAACCAAAGAAAGCTTTTTATCTAAACTAACTAGAACAGTTGTTGGTAAATCTACAGTTGATGCTGAAGTACTAGACAACCTTGAAGAGGTTTTGATTTCATCTGATGTTGGAGTTGATACCACTTTAAAAATCATTGATCGAATTGAAGCTAGAGTTTCAAAGGATAAATACATGGGAACTGATGAACTCAATAATATTCTTCGAGAAGAAATTGCGGCATTACTTTCTGAAAACAATACTGTTGACCAAGTTGAATTTAATGTTCCTGAAACCGAAGGACCTTATGTCATAATGGTTGTTGGAGTGAATGGTGTTGGTAAAACAACCACTATCGGAAAACTAGCAAATGCGCTTAAAAAACAAGGTAAATCAGTTGTACTAGGTGCTGCTGATACATTTAGAGCGGCAGCAGTTGATCAATTAATTATTTGGTCTGAAAGAGTTGGTGTACCAATCGTACAACAGGGAATGAATGCTGACCCTGCCTCTGTGGCATTTGATACTTTACAATCTGCTAAAGCTCAAAATGCTGATGTGGCAATTATTGATACAGCCGGTAGACTTCACAATAAAGTGAACTTAATGAATGAGCTCACCAAAATTAAAACGGTGATGAACAAGGTTATCCCTGATGCC
The DNA here is from genome assembly GCA_913054135.1 of uncultured Flavobacteriales bacterium. Taxonomy (GTDB): domain Bacteria; phylum Bacteroidota; class Bacteroidia; order Flavobacteriales_D; family Crocinitomicaceae; genus Paracrocinitomix. Next base: position 85,488 of record CAJXJK010000012.1, read on the forward strand.
CCTCATGAAATTCTTTTAGTTCTTGACGGATCAACTGGTCAAAACGCATTTGAACAAGCCAAACAATTTTCATTAGCTACTGAAATAAACGCATTAGCAATTACAAAATTAGACGGAACTGCTAAAGGTGGTGTCGTAATCGGTATTTCAGATCAAATGAAGATTCCGGTGAAATACATTGGTGTGGGAGAAGGAATTGAAGACTTACAGGTTTTCAATAAAACTGAATTTGTAGATTCATTATTTAGCTAAATGAAAACCAAGACGCTTAAAAAAAATAAAGTCAATGTTGTGACTTTAGGCTGTTCAAAGAATATCTTTGATTCAGAAGTAATGATGGCCCAATTAAAAGGGAACAAGTTTGAAGTTGAACATGAAGCCAAACAAGATGATTCAGAGATTGTAATCATCAACACCTGTGGGTTCATTGATAACGCCAAGCAAGAATCTATTGATACTATTCTTAGATATTCGGACGCTAAAAAAGAAGGTCTTGTAGAAAAGGTTTATGTCACTGGATGTCTTTCAGAAAGATACAAAGATGACTTGAAAACCGAAATCCCTAACATTGATGGATATTTTGGTACAAGAGATTTACCAAGGCTTTTAAAAACATTAAAAGCAGATTACAAAAAAGAATTAATCGGTGAGCGTCTTTTGACTACACCATCTCATTTTGCCTACTTCAAAATTGCTGAAGGTTGTGATCGCCCTTGCTCGTTTTGTGCAATTCCGCTCATGAGAGGTAAGCACGTGTCAACTCCTATTGAACAATTGGTTGATAGCGCTAAATCTCTTGCAGGTCAGGGCGTGAAAGAGTTGATGATGATTGCTCAAGATTTGACTTATTATGGATTAGACATCTATAAGAAGAGAAATCTTGCTGAATTAGTAGATAAGCTAGCTGACGTTAACGGTATTGATTGGATAAGATTACATTATGCGTTTCCTTCAGGATTCCCAATGGACGTCTTAGACGTAATGAATGAGCGTGATAACGTAGCAAATTACCTAGATATGCCATTGCAACATGGATCAACTGATATGTTGAAAGCCATGAAACGTGGAATAACAAGAGAAAAAACTGAAAAGTTAATACAAGATATCAGAGCTAAAGTTCCAGACATTGCATTAAGAACTACTTTGATTTCTGGTTTCCCAGGTGAAACTGATAAGGATTTTCAAGAGATGTATGATTGGGTAGAGAGAAGTCGTTTTGAGCGCCTCGGAATCTTCACTTATTCACATGAAGAAAATACATCTGCCTATGCTTTAGAAGATGATGTACCTGCCGAACTGAAGCAAGAACGTGCTGATGCTATCATGGAACTTCAAGCAGGCATTTCTTACGATCTTAATCAAGCAAAAGTAGGTAAGACATTCAAAACTTTATTTGACAAAGCTGAAGGAGATTACTTCATTGGGAGAACCGAATATGACTCACCTGAAGTAGATAATGAAGTACTCGTAAAAATTACTGAAGAGAATCACATCAGAATTGGAGACTTTGCAAATGTTAAAATCGAATCAGCTGATCACTACGATTTATACGGTAAGATTGCAGACTAGTCTTTTTGACTCTTCTTATTCTTTCTTCGGTTTAACCACTTTTTGAAAAAACCTTCTTTCTTTGGTTCTATCTCATCATGGTATCTTGTTTCAACGGGCACGCCTCCTGACATTTGAAGATCACCAGATAATTTTTGACGAACTTCAGCACGAATCTCAATTGGATCTCCAACAATTTCTATAGGTTCCTTTTGTGTGCATTCATACTCGACATCACCGAACAGGTCTTCATCAAAAAGCTCAATTGACGGAACTTCGTATTCAATCTCTTCTGCTCTCTTTGGTTTAACTGATATGAATTTCTCCTCAGCTATGTATGCATTCAATGATTTAGACTTCACTAAACTCTTTTTTGTTGTACCGGTAGTTTGACACGAAAACATAATTAGAGAAAGTATAATGGTATTCAAATAATAAGAATACCTCCGCTTTCTAATCACTTTTCCGAAATAGGTTAGGTTGTAGTAATCTATTTGATCGACATAAAACTGACCGCAAATCTGTTTACCCCTTGATTCTTCCAACACCTCCCTAATTTCAAGGTTCGACATTCCCTTAAAATCATAAGTATCAATTTGACACTTGCCACAGTAAGCACCTCTTTCGGTAGTCGTCATTATTGAGAAGTCTTCATTACATGGTTTTGGAATACTTAACATAACTTATAGATTCCTAAATAATAGAAAATCCATAAACTGAATATTAAGAAAACAGGACGTTTTGATTAAGATTAACCGATCAACCAAAGAATCAATTCAACTAACCCCCAAACTACAAGTGAAATCCCGCCTATCAAAAAGGCTATTATTCCTGCTAAAGCTGCACCTAAACCTGCTCCTTTTCCGCCAACAAGTTCTGCTCCGGCAGCAAGCAAGAGGCAGCCTACAAATATAGTTCCCAAACCGATCAAGAACCACCACCAAGGCAAAATGGTTGTAAGAATAATTAAGGCAAAGCCTCCTAATATAATAATGAAGCCTAAAAGCCCTACTAGTGACCCTACCCAATCTGCACCATAATATTGACGCTCATTTTGATTGGTTGAATTGGTTTCACTTTCGGCTTTTGACAGACCTTTTTCTAGGTGCTCATGTTTGATAGATCTTTCTAACTTTTCATGATGTTCAGTCATCTCATCCTGCAGTTCATTTTTAAAAATCTCTTCAGGCTCTTCATCTTCAGATAAAATGGATGAATTTGCAGCTTCTTCAGTTGTTTCAAAAACCAAATCTTGGTTTTTAGAATCAACCTCTTCAACTTCAGATTGTGTTCCGAATACTTGTTTGAGATTTCCCTTTAGAAATTTCTGTTTACCGAATCCTTGATTAAATCCCCCGCATGAAAACAGAGAAAGGGTAGTGATTACTACCAGCAATAAATGTGTTTTTTTCATTTTGTGATGTGTTTAGCAAACCAGTCTATATAGTCTGAGTCTTTAATTGCGACACCATCATCACTTGGGTCTGGGTAATTAGTAGCTCCGAAACATATCGGGCCATTTGTTGAGTAATCTATTAATTTGTGCATTGGCACTGCCCACTTCATATGGTGGTCATATGCAAACGTATAATTCATGTAAATAGTATATTCTACTTTTCTGTCTGCCGGGTCAGTATGATAGTCATCAATACCCTGCGCAGAAACTTGAAAACGTGCAATTCTTGTTGCTTTAGCAACCACAGAGTACTGCTTTTTATCCCAAGTACACGGAACAATCTTGGTTGAATTTACTTTTAGTAAGTAGGCAGCTTCTCCCGATCCACAGCAATCGCACCAATCAATAATGAATGGGTTTTTCTTAAGGAAATTTTCAACCTTATGGGCTTGTTCATGAGTCAAATTATCCCAAGCATCTGCCCTTGCAAATACTGAAATACCTAAAAACATTATGAACAATAATTTTCTCATCAATCTTCTTCAGTTACATCTTCATAGTCAGTGAATCCTTCATCATCTACATAAGTTTCAGACTTTGGTTCTTCTCTTTGAGCAAAAGGATTTCCTCCTCCTCCACCAAACGGATTCCCACCACCTTGTCCAAAATTCATGCCTTTCACTGAAGGCCCATCAAATGGTGACTTCCCTGCCAACAAATTCTGAATCAAATGCACAAATCTCATAATGATATTTATCAAAAATATGAAAGCTGCAATGTAGAATATCCAACCAATCAAAAATGCTTCTTGAAGAGAAAGAATTGCCTCTCTAAACCACAGTACAACAGGATTCATTACCATAACTGGATTCCATAAGCAAAAAACAAAATAAAGCAATGAGCCAGCCAATAAATATCGTTCAACTTTAGGGTCCACTTTAGTAATTAATCTTTCAAACATTGGATTATTACCCAGCTGTGCCATCATTGAACGCTTTTGTAATTTACCTAACAGATACAGACCCATTACTACTGATCCTAAGACCATATAAAAGACGTTCAATTCATATAACTCAAAATTTCCATCATTTTTAAAGTACATCATTGAGTGGGCCGTTACCGAAACCAATAAGAAGTACTTTGTTATTCTCAAAATATAAGTGGTTACTTCACTTGATTTAGAGGATGAGCCCAATAGTTGTTTCGCAACAAACTGAAGAATTCCCCAAATAAAACCAAAAATTGTAAAGACAATTCCCAAATCAAATATGAAGCGTAAAGATTCTGCCATTTTCTAATAATTCTTTTATTCTAGGACGTATACTAGTTGAATTTATGCTTAAAGTTTAGTTTTCACTTTTTTCCAATCCTTAATTTGCCAATTGGTATAACCGCTTGCCACATGGTTATTCGCAGTGTCAAATAATTTAATCTCACACTTCACCATAACTGATTCATTTGTCTTAAGTGGATTCTTTACTTTTTCATCTACCCAATTATCATCTAATTCAAAATGAGCTACAATATCAGTTTTAGCTTGATAAACATATTTCATTTCAAGAGATTCCATAATCAATCTGTAATTCTTTGCTCCCAATTTTGTTAGCAATAAAAATCCAGATGCAAATTCGGCAGCAGTAGCCATACCGCAAGCATGCACTCCTTTAATGTGATTAAAATTTCTCCTTTTATAAGGAATAATTGTTGTCACCTTATTGTCTTCAATTGTTTTGATTTTGATTCTGTGAGGCTTATTGAAAGGAATCATGTATCCTAATCCCATATTCAGCTTCCATAAACCAAAACTTGAAGCTTTTGCATTTGCTATGTATTTCTCAAAATTCATCTAATCAATTTACGAATCTAAAGATACTGCTATCAAAACTCTAAGCAATTTTTTGGTGGATAAATTATTGCGAAGGATGTCTATTGCTATTCACCTTTCTAAAGAATCAGTGTTATATTTGTCTTTCTAAATAAACAAAACCAATGAAGAAAGTATTAGCTCTTTTTATCACGATTATTACAATCAGTACATCCTTTGCTACCGAAGGAATGTGGATTCCGTCATTAATTGACATGTTTCATTCTGACATGAAAACTTATGGTCTTAATTTATCGGCAGAACAGATTTACTCAACTAATTCGTCTTCATTAAAAGATGCCGTCATTCAATTTAACGGAGGCTGTACAGCTGAAATAGTTTCAGATCAAGGATTAATATTAACCAATCATCACTGTGGATTTGATGCCATTCAAAAGCACTCTTCATTAGAAAATGATTATTTAAAAAATGGTTTTTGGGCTGGATCTAAACAAGAAGAATTGGCTTGCCCTTGGCTAAGAGTGACTTTCGTCAAAGAAATTAGAGATGTGACCAAAGATGTATTCAAAGGAATCTCTGATGACATGTCTGATTCTGAAAAGAATAAAATTATCTCTAAAAACATTAAAGCATTAGAAAAAGCTGAAAACAAAGGCGGATCAATCACAGCTAAAATCAAACCGTTTAGCTTAGGTAATGAATACTTCATGTTGATTACTGAAGATTTTAATGACATCAGATTAGTTGGCGCTCCACCTTCTGCGATTGGAAAATATGGTGGTGACACTGATAACTGGGTATGGCCAAGACACACTGGTGATTTTTCAGTGTTTAGAATTTACGCGAATGGCGAAAACAAATCTGCCAAACATAACGAAGCAAACGTACCTTTCAAACCAGCTCATTCTTTGCCAGTAAGTGTTGCTCCAAAACAAAAAGGAGATTTCACTATGGTATATGGATTCCCTGGATCAACAGACCAGCATTATGTTTCAGGTAAGTTAGCTTGGATCATCAACAAAGAACGTCCTGCAAGAATAGACATGAGAAACCATAGTTTAAATGTGATCAAACCGGCAATGAATGCTGATGACCTAACTAGAATTCAGTACTCATCAAAGCAAGCTAGAATAGCTAATGCTTGGAAAAAATGGATTGGTCAATTGAAAGGATTAAGAGAACTAGACGCTCTTGGAAAGAAGAGAAAGTTTGAGGAAGAATACATGGCCAAAGCAGCTGAAAGAACTGAATGGAAAACTAAGTACTATAATGTAATTGGCGACCTAAACAAACTGCAAGAAGAAGGTGGGAAATATGAATTCGCACGTTCAATGTTCATTGAGTATTTTTATGTTGGACCTGAGTTTGTGAAGTACTCATTCGAGTATTATAAGCTTGCGAATAGCTATGAGAAGCTAGAAGCAGAAGGAACACTTGACAAAGAAGTTGAGCGTCTTCAAAGCAAGTCAAAAGGCTTTTACAAAAACTACAACAGAGAAGTTGATCATGCGATTTTCAACGAACTAACTCAATTGTATATTGACTATGTTGACCCTGAGTTATTACCACTTGGAATTAAGGATACATGGCAAAAGCAAGGTGATTTGATTTTTGAAAAATCTCTTATCATGAATCCAGAAAAAATGGCGGCAGCACTTGAGAAATCACCAAAGAAAGCAGCTAAAAAATTAAAGAAAGATCCTGCGCTTAAATATGCTACTTCAATTTACATGGCGTTCGTGAATAAAGTAAACGCGGGATATAGAGCGTTTGCTGACAAAGAAGAAAAATTGATGCAAACTTACGTTGCCGGTATGTTAGAGATGTTTCCTGAGAAAAACTTTTGGGCAGATGCAAATTCTACAATGAGAATCACATATGGTAAAATTGAAGGTTCGGCTCCTTATGACGGAATGAAATATACGCACTACACGACAATTGATGGTATAATGAGAAAGCATGATGAATCAAATCCTGATTTCAAGTTGACTTCAAGATTTGAAGAATTATATGAAGCTAAAGATTTCGGAAACTACATGCAAGACAATGAACTATGGGTTTGTTTTACAGCTTCTAACCACACTACCGGTGGTAATTCTGGTTCACCAGTTATTGATGCTGATGGAAACTTAATCGGAATCAACTTTGACAGAAGTTGGGAAAGTACCATGTCTGATTTTCAATTTGATGAAAGAAGATGTAGAAACATTGCCGTAGACATTAGATATGTTTTATGGGTAATTGACAAGTACGGACAAGCTCCTCACTTAGTTGAAGAAATGAACATTATCAAGTAATTTCCGTACTTTTAAAGGTGCGGACCTTATTCGTAGTCATATCTATTTGCGTTCTTGCCTCTTGTAAAAAAGAACCGGCAGCTCCATTACCAATCGCAAATTTCTTTGTTGAAAATGCTTTTTGCACTTCACCCTGCTATGTGAAGTTCTATGACCAATCTTATAATGCAATAGAATGGAAATGGTATTTTGGAAATAGCTTGACATCTCACAAAGAGAACGATTCAACATTGTTTCATACACCAGGCTATTACAATGTATCACTGAGCGTAAAGAATTCAGACGGAGTTAGAGACTCAATCACAAAACAGATTCAAGTGTACTAAATAAAAAAAAGCCGATTGTTTTGGGCAACCGGCTAAAATCTTTTTGAGGTATCCCTCCTCTTCACTGACTAGGTGTATTGTTTGATTTTTAATAAAGATACGGTAGAAGATGTCTTATTAAAAACAATTAAGGCACACAAAAAACCAATTCTATACCTTTCAAAATGATCTCATTTTGCGCTTTCATTGATTTAAGTGATATTTGTGATGAGTGAAGCCTAACAAAGAGATATTACAAGCTAAAATTGATGCACGTCATTACTCACGTGAATTAATTAGAGATGTTTTTCAAGCAACTGAACATTTCCCAAAGAATGACCCTGAGCGCATTGCTTCTCAATTGAGAAAGAAAGTTCTTTCGGCCTCATCCTTTTTAGCGCACGGAACAGTAAAGCATGATGTTGATGAACAAAAACAAGATTTGTTGATTGTTATGGGCGAACTTAGAGAAGTACTCAAATTCATCACAATTGCACATCATTTAAGATACGCTACCGATTTGGAAAAATCGAAAGTAAGAAATTCAATTTCCAATGTCATCAATGCATTAGATAAGCTAGTAATTTCCCTGGGAGGCTTTGAATGAAATAATCTGTTCAAAATCAATTTGTATTCAAACTTTCATCAGAATAACCTTTTTAAATTCGAACTAATTTTGTGTTCGTAAGTTATTGTACTAAGTAGCGTCAAAGCCTAAAAATAGAACAATGTCAGATTATTTAGAATTCGTCAAAGACTTAGTTGAGCAAGGAAAAACAACAGGCACCAATCAAAGTGAAGCCATGATTGGATATACCAAAATGTCGCTTCAAAGAATGAAACGTTGGAACAAAACTAGCAAGTTATTGCCCGAAATGGAGAATAGACTATCAGCCATTAATTCATCTCAAAAATGGATTTTAATTACTGAAGCATGGTGCGGTGATGCAGCTCATGCTTATCCGTTTATAAAAATGATGGCTGATAAAAGCGACCAAATATCATTTGAATGGAAACTGAGAGACGAAAATCTTGAATTAATTGATCAGTACCTTACAAATGGAGGACGCTCTATCCCAAAGTTAATCGCCTTTGATGAAAAAGGAGAAGAATTATATAATTGGGGACCTAGACCTGCGCATATTCAAGAAGTCTATCTAAAAATGCGAGCAGATGAAACACCATATTCAGAAATCTCTATTGAACTTCAAAAAATGTATAATGCTGATAAAGGGGAAACAATGCAGAAAGAGATATTGAATCTTATTCAGTAGCCTCAGTTCCTGAAGGTGTTTCTTCTTCAGCTTCCTCTTCAGCCATTGATCTAGCTATCAAAACAGCCAACAAGGCAACTATGATGATGAAAATAAACATCTTCTTATCCTTATACAAAGGCTTTTTAGGACGCTTCACCACATTATCATATTCATGAGTTAAGCGAGAGAAGTCTTTGTACTTCGCCATGGCTTCTTTTGAAGGAAGCTTAACCGGTTGTTCTCTATTTACTTTATACTTTCTCATGAATTGGTCTCCCAAGTCTTTTTAATTTTATCTAATATACGATAGAGTCTCATCTTCGCATTCGCCTCGGTGATTTCATAAAATTCGGCAATTTCTTTGAAAGAATACTGCATAAAAAATCTCAATTCTATAATCTCTACGTGCTCTGGCTTCAAATTACTAAGCACTTTCATTAATTTATCTTGATCACTTTCACTCTCTTCTGAACCAATCTTGATTTCAAGCATTACAGACTTTACATGCTTATCTTCTACCTCAACAGTCACCATTTTTTTCTGAGCTCTGAAATAAAGATTCACTTCATTTGAAGCAATTCTATATAACCAGGCCGAAAAAGGAAAGCCTCTATCTTCATATTTTTTGATGTTGTGCATGGCCTTTAACATGGCATCTTGACAAACATCTCCAGCAACCGCCTCATCTTGCACCCTTTTGTAAATGAATAAATAAATTCTTTCAAAGTATTTATCATACAAGCCTCCAAATGCACGCGCGTCTTTCTGAGCCGCAAGTACTAATGCTTTATCTTCTTGATATGATGACTTTGTTTTATCCAAAAAGGAGGGTTCTATATATCTCTAATTCAAATGAAGAATTAAAGTAACACTATTTCTTCAACTCTTTCATTTTTTCAATGACTTCTAAAATAGAAACAAAGGTGTTAGATTCAATCTCCTCAAGTTCGTCCAACCCACAAAACCCTACTTCTGTAATCCCCTCTTCTCCTTGAGGCACCAATTCATGTACCTTATCGAGTTTTAAATGGTACCAATATGTTTTCTTCAATACATCTTTTCCTTTATGATTGTACGTATGAAATGTATTAAGCAGGTGCCCTACTATAACAGGATTCTCCACTCCACACTCCTCTTCAATTTCTCTTATTGCGCCCTCTTCAATACTCTCCCCCTTCTCCAGTTTACCTTTCGGAATATCCCACAGTCCATTTCTTTTTATGAACAAGAACTTTTCATTAAACTCAACCAAGCCTCCAGCAGCTTCAATAAATTTGAAATTTTCGAACTGACTTTTCAACGATTCTTCTGATTCTAGTTGATAAGTTTTAGCAATATTATCTATAAAAACTTTATACATTTGTGACCATGATTTTGAACAAAGATAAGGCCTTAAAAATAGCTGATTATTTATTACAGATTAAGGCGGTTAAATTACAACCAAATGATCCATTCACTTGGGCAAGCGGTTGGAAGTCCCCAATTTACTGCGATAATAGAAAAACATTGTCTTATCCAAAAATCAGAACAGCAATACGTCAAACATTTGCTGAGCAAATTGCTGAAAAATATTCAAACATTGATGTGATTGCTGGAGTTGCAACTGGTGGAATAGCTATTGGAGCTTTAGTCGCAGAAGAGATGGGTTTACCATTTATCTACATTCGTTCTTCAGCTAAAGGTCACGGATTAGGAAATCAAGTTGAAGGCGCATATGAAGCAGGCCAGAGAGTTGTAGTGATTGAAGATTTAATCTCTACAGGTGGTTCTTCATTACAAGCAATTGAAGCATTGAAAGAAGCGGATATGGAAGTACTTGGCTTAGGTGCAATATTCACATATGGTTTCGATAAGGCAGTATCTAATTTTTCTGAAGCGAATTGTGATTTCTTCACCTTATCTGATTATGATCACTTGATCGAACAAGCAAAGAATACAAACTACGTTAGTGAATCTGATGTTGACTCATTAGTTGAATGGAAAGCTAACCCACAAATCTGGAAACAATAATGTCAACTTCAATTACAAGTAAGAAAGAAATAGTTAACGCATCTTCAAAAGAGGTATTTGAGTTTTTATGTGATTTCAACAACATAAAAGAATTACTTCCTCAAGACAAAATCTCTGATTGGAATTCAACGGTTGATGCTTGTTCATTCAAAATTCAAGGAGCTGCGATTATTCCACTAAATAAAAAATCAGTGGAGCCAAATTCAAAAATCAATATCGTTTCAGGAGAAAAAGCTCCCTTTCCTTTCACATTAGTGGTGCATATCAACGAACTGGATGGAGGTGATGGTAACTCTTGCGAAGGTCATTTGCAATTTGAAGGTGAAATCAACGCCTTCTTAAAAATGATGGTCGTGAAGCCTCTCACTAACCTTTTCGACTATATGGCTCACAAGCTTCAAAAGAAATTTGAAGGATAAGACATCCTGATTTCTTTTAAGTCAAACTCTTTTGTTCCTTCAGATGTCTGGATTTTTAAAAGACCAATTTCAGAAACCCCAGTGATTATTCCTCTGAATTTGATTCCTTTAGATTCGAATTCCCCCTCTTGATTCAAACCAAGCAGCTGTTCATAATATCTCTGTAAGAGTATTTTGTAATTAGATTCCATTAAAAGATTTAAATAAAAATCTAAGTAGCCGAATAGCTGCTCATAAATATCCATTACCTCAACTTCTTGTCCTATTTCATTCAGAATAGATGTTGCTTCTTTTAAGTCGCCAAAATCTTTTTGATTCACATTTAATCCAATCCCAATTATTGAAGATTGTATTTTATCACCACTGAAAGAATTGTCTATTAAAATGCCGCAAATCTTTTTTCCTTGCACCAAAATGTCATTGGGCCACTTAATTTTTGATTCAATTTTTAAGTCTGATAATGTCTTAAAAACAGCCAAAGAAGCCGCAATATTCAAATAAAAGGCCTTTTGAATTTTCTCGTTAGAAAAAAAAATAAGAGAAAACGTCAAATTTTTGTTTGCCTGAGTCGTCCACATGGCAGAGCGTTGACCTCTACCTTTTTGTTGATTAGATGTGACGATTGTTGTGCCACTAGGCACTTCTGACGTCTTAATCAAATTAGCAGCATAATCATTGGTAGAATCAACAATTGCTAAATGAATTAAATTTCGTTCTAATCTTTTATAGAGCATCCAACAAATGTTGTAAAAATTGGGACTAAAGTGAAACAAAACAAGTAATTTTGTTCACCAAAATTATTTTATGATTAAAACTGTTAAAGATAAAGAAGTGGCGACCAAAGCCTTGGTTGATACAATTGTTGATGGCATTCAAGATATCAAAGGAAAAGACATTGTTGTTCTTGACTTGACCCATTTACAAAATTCTGTGACAGAATATTTTATCATATGTAGTGGTGAATCAAATACGCAAGTAGATGGAATATCTAGCTCAGTAACTCGCAAAACTAGAGAAGAGCTTAGAGAAAAACCTTGGCATACTGAAGGAATAAACAATTCTGAATGGGTGCTTTTAGATTATGTAAATGTAGTTGTTCATGTGTTTTACAAAGAAGTAAGAGAGTTTTACAATCTCGAAGATCTTTGGGCAGATGCTGAAAGAACAGATATTCCAAACATTGATTAAGAAATATTATGGCTGATAAACCTAAAAATAAGAAGGCATTTAATATGTATTGGATCTACGCGATCCTTGCAGTTGTATTAATTGGTTCCCAACTATTCCCAACGAAGGGAGCAACAATAGAAGTTGGTGAAAATGATTTTGAAAAGCTAGCCCTAAACGGCTATGTAAGTAAAGTACTCGTTATCAAAAATGAGCAAAAAGCAGAAGTGTTTTTAGATCATGACGACATTGAAGAAATCAATGAATTTGATGAGAAGTACGAAAAGATAAAAGAGAAAACCGGAGCTGCGCTTAATTCTCCTGATCTTAGCTTTGAAACTCCGCCATTAGATAATGACGTTTTTCAAGGTGACTTGAAGGCACTGAACGCAAGAGCTATTGCAATTGATCCTGATTACGAATTTGGTATCAAGTGGGAAAACAGAACAGATTGGTCAGACATGTTTGGCTGGTTATTATTCCCATTACTGTTAATCGTCTTCTGGATAGTAATCATGAGAAGAATGTCTGGTGGCGCCGGCGGCGGAGGCGGAGGTGGAAACATCTTCTCTATCGGAAAATCAAAAGCAAAGATTTTTGAAAAAGGAAAAGGAACAAACACTACTTTCAAAGATGTTGCAGGACTAGAAGGAGCGAAAGAAGAGATTGAAGAGATTGTTGACTTTTTAAAACAACCTAAAAAATATACTGAACTAGGAGCTAAAATTCCAAAGGGAGCATTACTTGTAGGACCTCCTGGAACAGGAAAAACTTTATTAGCAAAGGCCGTAGCTGGAGAAGCGAAGGTTCCATTCTTCTCACTTTCAGGATCTGATTTCGTAGAGATGTTTGTAGGAGTTGGTGCATCTAGAGTAAGAGACTTATTTAAACAAGCTAAAGAGAAAGCGCCTTCAATTATTTTCATTGATGAGATTGATGCTATTGGACGTGCAAGAGGAAAGAACGCAAACATGGGTTCTAATGACGAGAGAGAAAACACATTGAATCAGTTATTAACTGAGATGGATGGATTCGGGACCAATTCGGGTGTGATCATCTTAGCAGCAACTAACAGAGCAGATGTCTTAGATTCAGCCTTAATGAGAGCTGGTCGTTTTGACAGACAGATTTATGTGGATATGCCTGATCTGAATGAAAGAAAAGAGATTTTCCAAGTTCATTTAAAGCCATTAAAACTTGAAAAAGAATTAGACGTAGATTTCTTGGCAAGACAAACTCCAGGATTTTCAGGAGCTGACATTGCAAACATTTGTAATGAGGCTGCACTAATTGCTGCCAGAAAGAAAAAACAATTCGTAAACAAACAAGACTTCTTAGATGCGGTTGATAGAATTGTTGGTGGATTAGAAAAGAAAAACAAAATCATAACACCTCAAGAAAAGAAAACAATTGCTTTTCACGAAGCAGGTCATGCTACTACTTCATGGTTATTAGAGCATGCTTCACCACTTATTAAGGTGACAATTGTTCCTAGAGGAAGATCTCTTGGTGCTGCATGGTACTTGCCAGAAGAAAGACAAATTACTACAACTGAGCAATTGCTTGACGAAATGTGTTCGGCATTGGGAGGAAGAGCCGCAGAGCAAATTATGTTTGGTAAAATCTCTACGGGAGCATTAAGCGACCTTGAGAAAGTTACCAAGCAAGCTTACGCAATGGTTTCTATTTATGGATTATCAGAAAAAGTTGGAAACATCTCTTACTATGATCCTAATGGCTCAGCATTTCAAAAACCTTACTCTGAAGAAAGAGCACAATTAATTGATGAAGAGGTAAGTAGAATTATCGAAGAACAATACCAAAGAGCAATTAATATTCTTACTGAGAATAAAGACAAACTTACTGCTTTGGCTGAGGAGTTGCTTAAAAACGAAGTGATCTTCAAAGACAATCTAGTTAAGATTTTTGGAGAAAGAATCTGGGATATGAACAAGGACAAAACTGCCGAAGGCAAACTTGAAGAAGCTTTCAAAGAATCAGAAGGAGGTCCTGCTGCTACAATTGCTAAGCCCGATTATGTAAAACCAGAGTTTTCAAAACCAGCTGAATTTTCAAAGCCAGCAGACTTTCCAAAGACAGAAGCTTCTAAAAGTGAAGATAATTCCGTATCTTCTGATGAATCAACAACTGACGAAAGCAAGTCAGATGATTCAACTAACAAAGAAGAAGATGGAGAATAGAAAACTAGTATACACAACTACGGTTGAGCATATGGCTCATTTAATGAGAGACAAGTTAGAGGGAGAAGGAATCAATACGCTTATCTTAAATCAGAAAGATTCAACTTACGGAACCTTTGGTTCTATTGAGCTTTACGTTCAAGATGAAGACTTCGATAAAGCAAAAGAAATTGTCGGGCAAAGTCAAGAATAATATGCTTCAAAGGGCAATTACAGGAACAGTTTATGTTGCTGCTATTGTTACATCTGTTTATTTTGGCGGATGGTATTTGCATATACTTTTTGGAATCATAGCACTTCTGATGCTTCAAGAGTTTGCGGTGATGTTTAAGAAATCTGAATTTTCTCCGAATGCCATCTTAGGTCCTATTGTAGGCTTCTTACTTTACATTTTAGGTGTGTATATGCTCACTGGATCTCATGAAGAAGTTGAAACTCCCAAATGGGTTCCACTACTAATAGGATCTATTATAGCCTTTTCATGGCTTGCAATTGCTGAACTTTTCAGAAATAAAAAGAATCCGTTCGTTAACCTGGCAATTACATTCTCATCAATAATCTACATTGTAGTTCCCCTCCTACTCATTAATTTGATGTCTATTCATGGCGAAGCTCAAGAGAGCGTATTTCCTCTGCTTGGAATTTTTATTATGATTTGGTGTTCTGACACCTTTGCTTACTTAGTTGGTCGAAAAATCGGAAAGCACAAAATGTTTGAACGTATTTCACCAAAAAAAAGCTGGGAAGGCTTCTTTGGCGGAATGACTTTTGCAATGATTGCAGGCCTAGTAATTGCTTATTTTGTTGACGAACAACCGTATATTCAATACGCTATAATAGGAATGTTGGCTGCGGTATTTGGCACTCTCGGAGACCTTATAGAATCTATGCTAAAGAGAAGTTTAAATCTAAAAGATTCAGGCACTATCTTACCTGGTCACGGAGGTTTACTGGATAGATTAGATAGTGTTCTAGTAGTAATTCCTGTAATTTTTGTCTTTCAACTCATCTCATTCTATTATTTCGCTTAATTTTGAGGCGTGAAAATTCATAAAGAGGGCTTCGGAATCATTGCAATCGCCACACTAATATTGGGTGGAATATTTGCAGCAAATTTTATTTTTCTAAAAGAACTATTACCATGGCTCTTTTGGATATTGACAGCAGGTTGCATCATCATGCTATATCTGGTAATTCAATTTTTTCGAGTTCCGAAAAGAATCATTGAGAAAAATAACAATCTCATTTTATGCCCTGCGGATGGCAAGGTTGTTGTGATTGAAGAGGTTGAAGAAACTGAGTATTTCAAAGACAAAAGAATTCAAATCTCTATCTTTATGTCACCACTGAATGTGCATTGTCAGTGGAATCCAATCTCAGGATTGACCAAGTATTATAAATATCACAAGGGCAAGTATCTTGTAGCATGGCACCCAAAATCTTCTACCGAGAATGAGAGATCAACAATAGTTACTGAGCATTCATCAGGCAGAGAAATTTTGTACCGCCAAATTGCAGGTGCTGTAGCCAGAAGAATAAAATGTTACGCCGTTGAAGGAGAGAAAATAGAACAAGGCGAAGAATTCGGATTCATAAAATTCGGTTCAAGAGTTGATGTTTTCTTGCCAATTGGCACTGATGTTAAAGTTAAAATTGATGATGTCGTTCAAGGAAAAAACACAATTTTGGCCTCATTTTAGGCTGAATATTTGTAACTTGAGGTGTTAGAATTAAAAGAAATTTAAAACAATAGAAATGAAAAAAGTATTGATGGCAGTTGCCTTAGCGGCATTTTTAGGTTCATTTACAACTTCTTACGCTCAAGACGGAGAGAAAAAAGTGAACAAGACTGAAAAGAAGAAATGTGACAAGAAAAAATGTTGCAGTGACAAAAAGAAATGTGACGAGAAAAAGAAATAAGTCTTTTTTAAGTCAAATATTGTAGGGCCTTGATGTTTAACATCAAGGCCTTTTTTTGTTAAAGTACTTTGGCAACTAATTCATAACTTATACGTCTAAAGAAAAAGCTTTGGTCTACAGACCTAATATAACACTAAACAATCGATCATGAAAAAAGTAATGTTAACCCTTTCTGTTATTGGATTAGCGGCAAGTTCTTTTGCCCAAACTCAAGATGTAATTGACGACAATTGTCCTGGTTTTAACCCTGAATTTAATGAAGAACATATATTACCAGCAGGTGGAATTCAGTTTACAGATGCCTCTGGATTGTTAACTTCTACGTCTTTAACGTACAGTTGGGATTTCGGACAAGGACATACTTCAGACAAACAAAGCCCATTTATGGTTTTTGATAACGAAGCAGATTATCTAATAAAATTAACGGTTACAGACAATACAGGTTGTGTAGCTTCAATTGAAAAAGTTATTACCTGGTCTTATAACAATTACTAGTATCATGAAAAATTTTCTTGCTCTAATCCTTATTGGGATTGTGGCCAACTTTAGTTTTGGTCAAGCTCCTATTAACTGTGGACAATTTCAATCTACAGGAACAGTTAATCCATACGGAAGTGGATATACCGACCCCGGATGTGGAGGAAATGTTCCAGGAACAGTTTCAGGCCCTGGTGTTTGGACAGGTTCAGGTTGTGCAGGATTTATCACATCAACGGTTGTAGGACCTGCCGTAACATGTTTAGTAGTCTCTTATGGAGCGGTAAACACGAATGATTACGGTACAATTTCTACTAATACTGGTGGTACATTGACTCTTACAGGAGCCAACATGGGAATTAACGGAAACGTAGTTGGACCTTACAATTGTGGAGGTCAATCATACGGAAACGTACTTTTAACAGTATGCTCTGATGTTCCTTTTACTTCGGTGACATTAACTAACACAGGTTGTACATCAGGATGGGTAGTAAACTGTGCAAGTCAAGCGACTTGTCAAAATGGTAACTGCTCAGTGCCGTGTCTAATTACAAATATGACAGCTTCTGTTTCTGCTTGCGCAGCAGGAGCTTATTCTACTAGTGGAATTGTTGAATTTGCAGGTGCACCAACTACTGGCCAACTAATCGTTGAAGATTGTGATGGTAACCAACAAGTTTTTAACGCCCCTTTCACTTCTCCACAAGCATACAACATTACAGGTCAAGATCCTGATGGAGGAGCTTGTGACGTAACAGCATTTTTTACTGATGACTTAGGATGTAATCAACAAATAACTTACACAGCTCCAGTTTGCCTTTGTAACATAGACTTCTTTGAAGCCAATATAGGGTTGTGCGATCAGAATACGGACACCTATGGCATGTCCGGATATGTGGACTTTACTAATGCCCCCCCCGGGGGTCTCCTAATTGTTGAAGTTGATAATGGAACCACAGTTTATGATACCGTCATAAACCCTCCTTTCGTCTCCGGACAAACTTACAGCATTAGCGGAATACCATCTGATGGTTCGGCCAGCACAATTACTGTTTATTTTTCAGATAATGCCGGTTGTACTAACACCATTGCTTACAATGCACCTACTTCTTGTGCGTGTGATGCCGATATCGGAACTTTCAACACAACTATTACAGGGTCGAGTCCGAATGACTACGTATTATGTTTTGGTGATCAATTAAATGTAAATACGAATAACGACTGGTCAGGTCCAGGAGAAATGTTTAATCCTCCAGGTCCGGCTTACAACCCTGGCATCTCTTGGTTAATGTATAGCTGTCCTCCTACGGTGGCTGTGACTCCTAACCTTGTTGATAATGTGCCAGATGACCCTTGTTTCATAGGTTTAATTGCTGATGGAAATTTTGCTGACTTAAATGACTTATTCTACATTAATGCATATCCTCCAGGAACATTTACTGACAACACTATTTATTGGGTGCCATTAACAATGTATGACCAAGTTGGAGGAACATATAGTTTCGTGAATGGATCTATGCCTTGTTATGAGATGGGAACACCTTATGCCGTGCAATACTTACCTGAAATTACTTCAACTGATGTAGAAGATTGTATAGCTGGTACTGCTGTTGTTACCGTTAATGGTGGATTACCAGAAATTGATGGCTCTCAGTTCACAGCTTCTAACTTAATGCCTTTGACGGCAACTTTTGATAACACATCAGCCAATGATGGTGGAACAATTACTGTTTCAGGATTGAATGGTGGTGAAATGTGGTCTTTTGATATCACTGATGATAACGGTTGTCCTCACACGATTACTGGCGGACCTTTCCCTCCTTTAGAAGATCCTGGATTTTCATACACAGGTGGAACATGGTGTACTAATGATCCAAATCAAAACCCTACTCTAACTGGTGTTGGTGGTGGAACATATGTTGCTACTCCTGCTGGTCTCTCAATAAATGGAGCTTCGGGAACAATTACAACTTCTACTTCTACTCCTGGTGTTTATGATGTGACTTATACCACTCCTGGAGTATGCTTTGATGATTCAACAGTTACAGTAACAATTCTTGAGGTACCAACTGTAAATCCGATTCTTGATGAAACAGTATGTGTTGGAGATAACTTCACGGCAATTACTTTCTCAGGCTCAATGGCTGGAGCGGCTTATGATTGGACGAACAGTAATACTGCTATTGGAGCAGCTGCTGCCGGATCTGGTGATATTGCTTCATTTGTTGGCGCTACTAATGGCGGAACTGAAGTTGGTAACTTCACTATTACTCCTTCTTTTGGAGGATGTACAGGTCTTGCTGAAACTTTTGCCTTGACAGTAAATGATTTAGATGACGCTACTTTTGATTATACGCCAGGTCTAACTTATTGTCAAACTGCTGCTAACCCAACAACTAATATTACAGGATTAAATGGAGGTACATTCTCATATGTTACTGTTTCTGGTGGACCGACATTAGATATCAATCCGGCTACTGGTGATATTATATTGGCAAATTCTGATTTAGGAGCTTATGACATTACTTATAATACTACAGGTGCTGTTGGATCTCTTTGTCCTCAGACATTTACGCTTCAATTGGTAATCACGCCTGCTCCTGTTGCAGACTTTACTCTAGACATTTATTGTGCAAATGATGCTGATCCTCTACCTACTTATTTTAACAATGGTAGTGGTGGAACATTCAGTTCCGCTCCAGCTGGACTGGTTATTAATGCTAATTCAGGATTAGTTGACTTGGATGCAAGTTTACCTGGTACGTATAATGTAACCAATGATATTAATGTAGCGGGATGTCCTCTTGCAACATATCTAGATGACATTACTGTTAATGAAATCCCAGATGCAAACATTGTAGGCTCTACTACAATTTGCCCTGGAGACCCATTACCAAACATTGATATCAATATTACTGCCGGTATTCCGAATTGGGATGTAACTTATAACCTGAACGGTTCTGCTGTTACAACTAACACTGCGGTAAGTCCATTAGTTATTAATGGAGCTGCCATAGGTACCTATGATTTAGTTTCTGTCACAGATGGTAATGGATGTACTAACGGAATTGCCGGACAAGTTGTGATTGACGAATTCGTGACTCCTGTAATGGATGTTATGAATGATCAAGCTATTTGTGAAGGCCTTAACTTAGATGTGAATCCGTTTAATTCGATTCCTCCTGGTTCAACTTTTGCTTGGACTAATACATCAGGAACAGACGTAGGATATGGTTTAAATGGCGCAGGAGATATTGGATCATTCATTGGTGTTAATGGCACAGGTGCTTCTATCCCTACAAATGTTCAAGTGATTCCTACTTCTGCTGATGGTTGTGTAGGACCGCCTTCAAATGTTCTAATCACTGTTAACCCAATTCCAATTATTGACTTTACAGGAGATCCACTAGTTGGATGCGAGCCTTTAGAAGTAACCTTCACTAATAACTCTGCACCAATGGGACAGAATTGTACTTGGACCTTTGGAGACGGAAATGTTATTATGGGATGTGGTCAGGTAAGTAATACTTACATGGCTGGAGATTATGATGTTTCATTGACAGTTACAACTGCTCAAGGTTGTTCAGCTAGTGATACCTATCTTAATTATGTGAATGTTACTCAAGTGCCTGAGGCATTGTTCTCATTTGCTCCGCAAGAAATTACTGTTGAAGATCCTGTAGTAGAATTCACTAACAGCTCTTTATTTGCTGAAACGTACAATTGGGAATTTGGAGATAACTCTGTTAATTCTAGTGTTACTGATCCTATTCACCTCTACCCTGCCGAAGAGCCAGGACAATACTTGGTGACTTTATGGGCTTACAGTCCTAACCTAATGTGTTATGATTCAATATCACAATTAATTCAAATTGATGATGTAATCATTTTCTATGTTCCAAATATCTTCACACCTGATGGAGATGATTATAATGAAACGTTCCAACCAGTCTTCACATCAGGATTTGATAAATTTGATTACCACTTAACCATCTTTAACCGTTGGGGTGAAATCATCTTTGAATCATATGATGCTTCGCAAGGATGGAATGGTCACTATGGTGATGGCGGACTCGTTCAAGACGGAGTTTACATTTGGCAAATCGACTTTAAAGAAACAATGTCAGACAAACAACATACCCACAGAGGTCATGTCACAGTTCTGAAATAATATTACCTATGAATTGAAGAAAGGAGCTTAAGGTTATTTAAGCTCCTTTTTTGTTTATAATATTCACAATTTCTTAATATTCAGACTTTGATTATATACCATTAATAGACTAGATTTGGGACAGATTTAAATGTGTTCACCTTGAGATTAGCTTTGCTTGTATCGAAACCGCATTAAAATTTAACCTCAAAAAAACAAATGAAGTAATATTGTAATCATTACATTAGGTATCCTCACCACCACTGCTTACTTCATTGCATTTCCGTGAAATTATTAATTACTTTATTCTGCGTTCTGACGTTTTCTTTCGTTGGGAATTCTCAAAGCATCTTTATTAATGAAGTTTCTCAAGGAGCTTCAGGTTCAAAAGAGTATGTAGAATTTATTGTCACAGGACCCGATTTGATAAATTGTGATGACACACCACCTTGCCTAGATTTAAGAAATTACATTTTTGATGATAACAATGGTTATTTAAATGGCACTCCAACTTCTGGTGTAGGTATTGCCTCAGGGGCCTGCAGATTCGCCAATGATCCATTTTGGGCATGCATTCCCGCCGGAACAACAATCGTAATTTATAATGATTCTGACCCTAATCCTGACGTTCCTGTTTCTGATGTTTCAATGACTGACGGCAACTGTGCTTTAAGTGTTCCTATCACTTCGACTTTATTCGAAAGACACCCCACACAGCCTTCCAGTTCCAACGGAACATATGCTGTTGCCGGATGGATACCTGGTGGATCTTGGACTCCAATTTCTATGGCAAATGGCGGTGACGGATTTCAGATTTATGAACCAGGAAACCTTACTACTCCGATTTCTTCGATTGGATGGGGTTCTGATAATACCTTGGGTGATATTTGGATGGGAAATGGCTCAGCAAGTGGAGATGTGTTTTACGCAACCGATTGTAATTTTAACGATCAAGGATCTTGGGTGCAAGGCGCAGCAACAACCGATCAAACTCCTGGAGCAGTTAACAATGCTACACAAGCAGATTGTGTTGGAAATATGAACGCCAATTGTAATCCACCAACTATTGCAATAAACACTACGCCAGAGACTTGTTTAGGAGATTGTGATGCCACGGCTGATGCAACAATTACTGGCGGTACTCCTCCATTTAATTTAGTTTGGGCTCCAGCCCCTGGCACTGGACAGGGGACAACGAATGTCACAGGTTTATGTGCCGGAAATTTCACTCTAACACTAACAGATGACAACGGTACAGGCTGTTTACTGACCGAAAATTTTAATATTGGTGCTGGGCCACCTTGTATTCCATGCACTATTACCAACCTCACTGCTAACATTGGCGCATGTAATGCAGGTACAGGCGATTATCAAACTACAGGAACAGTTGAATTCACGAGCCCGCCGGCAACTGGTCAGTTAATTGTAGAAGATTGTAATGGTAATCAAGATGTTTTCAATGCACCATTTATAGGACCATTAAACTATACGATAACAGCTCAATCATCTGATGGATTAGCTTGTGACATAACAGCCTACTTCACAGATGATATAGCTTGTACACAAACGATTCCTTATGTGGCACCGACTTGTCCTTGTAATATTGACTTTTTCGAAGCAAACATTGGCCTGTGTGATCAGTTAACAGACACCTACAGCATGTCAGGTTATGTTGATTTCACTGGCGCCCCAGCAGCTGGAACTATGATAGTAGAAGTAGATAATGGTACAACAGTTTATGATACAATTATCAATCTTCCATTTGTTTCCGGTCAAACTTATAGTATTAGTGGTATCCCTTCAGATGGAGCAGCAAGTACAATTACTGTTTACTTTTCAAACAATGCAGGTTGTACTAATGTGATAGCATACAACGCTCCAGCATCTTGTGCTTGTGCTGTAGATATAGGTACATTTTCGACTAACATAACAGGTGATTCACCGAACAATGATGTGTTATGCTTTGGAGATGTGATAGACATTACCTCAAATGGAGATTGGACAGGTCCGACAGAAGCAACTAATCCACCGGGTCCAGTTTATAGCCCAGGGGTGTCATGGCTAATGTATAGTTGTCCTCCAACGGTTGCATTAACACCAAATGTGATTGATAACGTACCAGACGATCCTTGTTACATTGGATTGATTTCGGATACAGATATGAATGATTTAAATGACTTGGGTTGGATCAATGCGTTCCCTCCAGGAACATTTACAGATAACATTATTTATTGGGTACCTATTACCATGTATAGTCAAGCAGGTGGAACTTACAGCTTTGTGAACGGAACCATTCCTTGTTATGAATTAGGAGCACCTTATCCGGTACAATACTTACCAGAGTTTACTTCTACAGATGTTGAAGATTGTCAAGCAGGAACTGCAGTGGTAACTGTAAACGGAGGTTTGCCAGAATTAGACGGCTCAAACTTTACCGCTTCAAACTTACTTCCAGCAACAGCAACTTTTGATAATACAACAGCTACTCATGGCGGAACAATAACAGTTTCAGGATTACAAGGAGGAGACATGTGGTCATTTACAATAGATGATGGAAACGGATGTCCTTACACGGTAAGTGGCGGACCATTCCCTCCACTTGAAAACCCTGGATTCTCTTATACAGTAGGAGTTTGGTGTACGAATGATCCAAACCAAGCTTCGAACTTAACGGGAACACCTGGCGGAACATATACATCTGCGCCAGCCGGTTTATCATTAAATGCAGGTAGTGGACAAATTAATCCATCCGCATCTACACCAGGAACTTATGACGTTACCTATACGACTCCAGGAGTTTGTTTTGATGATTCTACAGTAACAGTGACTATTAATCCAGTACCAACAGTAGATCCTATTCTAGATCAAACAGTATGTGAAGGAGTTGATTTTACAGCTATTAACTTCACAGGAACTGCGGGAACAACATTTGATTGGGTAAATGATAATGCAAATGTAGGCTTAGCAGCTGCAGGTTCAGGAAACATTGCAGCTTTCACAGGAGCAACAGTTGGAGTACAAGATGTGGCCAATATTGTTGTGACGCCTACCTTAGGAGGATGTGTAGGAGCAACAGAGAACTTTACCTTAACAGTAGATCAGCAAGAAGATGCAGGATTTAACTATCCAGCAACAGCATGGTGTACAACAGAACCACCTGCACCTGCAGTTGTTACTGGAACAGCTGGTGGAGCATTTACAGCAGCACCTGCAGGCTTAACGATTAATGCTGCAACAGGACAAATCACTCCGAGTACATCAACGCCTGGTACTTATGATGTAACTTATACTACAACAGGAATTTGTTTTGATGATTCTACTATAACAGTGAACATAGCTGCAACACCTTCGGTTAACCCGATAGCTGATCAAACAGTTTGTGAAGGAGTTGACTTTGCATTCATTGACTTTACAGGAAGTGCAGGAACTGTTTTTGACTGGGTAAATGACAATACAAACATTGGCTTAGCTGCGGCAGGCGCAAATGATATTGCAGCATTCACTGCAGCCACATTAGGAGGTCAAGAAGTAGCTAATGTTACTGTGACGCCTACGGCAGGAACTTGTGCAGGAACACCAGAGAACTTTACTTTAACGGTTAACCCACAAGAGGATGCTTCATTTACATATCCTGCACCGCAAGGTTGGTGTACATCTGATGTTAATCAACTAGCGAATGTTACAGGAACTGCTGGTGGAGCCTTTACCTCGGTTCCGGCTGGATTAACACTTAATGCAGCAACAGGAGAAATTACTCCATCAACATCCACTGCGGGTACTTATGACGTAACCTATACTACAACAGGAATTTGTAATGATGCCGTAACGGTTACTATTGATATCTATGCTGTACCAACAGTTGACCCAATTGCAGACCAAACGGTTTGTGTAGGAGATGACTTTGTGGCTGTTGCCTTTACAGGAACAGGAGCACCAACATTTGATTGGGCAAATGATAATGCCAATGTCGGTTTAGCTGCAGTAGGAGCTGGAGACATTGCTGCCTTTACAGGAGCAACAACTGTCGGAACAGAGGTAGCAAACATTACCGTGACACCTTCAACATTAAACTGCACGGGGGCTCAAGAAAGCTTTGTGCTTACCGTAAATGATTTAGATGATCCAACATTTGATTATCCAACAGGTCTTACCCACTGTCAAACAGGAGCAGATCCTGCAACTAACATCACAGGTTTAGCTGGCGGAACATTTAGTTTTGTTGCTACAGCTGGAGGACCAACTTTAGATATCGATCCAGCAACTGGATTAGTAACATTAGCAACTTCTGATTTAGGTACTTATGATATTACGTACAATACCAACACAGCAGGTGGTTCACTTTGTCCGCAAACATTAACAGTGACAATGGTAATTACAGATGCACCAGTGGCTGACTTTACATTAGACATCTACTGTGCAAATGATACTGACCCATTACCAACAATGATTAATAGTGGAACATCTGGAGCATGGTCTTCAACGCCAGGTTTAACAATCAACCCTGGAACTGGTGAAGTAGATTTAGATGCAAGTACTCCGGGTACTTATACGGTAACCAATGATTTAAACATTCCTGGTTGTTCTTTAGCAACTTATGATGATGACATTGTGATTAATGGATTACCTGATGCAAACATCACAGGTGCGACAACCATTTGTCCTCTTGATCCACTGCCAGACCTTTCTATTAATTTCACTGCAGGTGTTGCCAACTGGGACATTACTTATAATGTAGATGGTGTGCCAACTACAATCAATACAGCAGCAAATCCATACACAATTGTTGGAGCTGGACTTGGAACATATGACATTGTTAGTGTAACAGACGGAAATGGATGTACAAACGCCTTAGTTGGTCAAGCAATTGTAGACGCCTTCCCAACGCCAGTTATAGATCCATTAGTGGATCAGGACCAATGTGAAGGTCAAGACTTATTGATTCAAAACATTTCAGTTAATCCTGCAGGTTCAATCTTAGATTGGACATCAACGCAAGATCTTGGATTTGGATTAAATGGTGCTGGTCAAATTGGAAACTTCACTGCTGTGAACGGAACAGGAGTTGCTATTCAGACAACAGTTGATGTGACACCGACTTCACCTGATGGATGTCCAGGTGCAACAGAAAGCTTTGTTGTAACTGTTAATCCATTACCAACTGTGAGTTTCACTGGTGGACCATTATCAGGTTGTGAACCATTAGAGGTAACCTTTACAAATACAACAACAAGTAGTGCAAACTGCGAATGGTTGTTTGGAAACGGTAACTTCTCGAATGATTGCGGCCCTGTATCTAATGTATACATGGCAGGGGATTATGATGTGACCCTTACGGTAACTTCTAATGAAGGATGTACTGCGAGTGAAACATACAACTCTTATGTAAATGTTTCTCCGCAACCTCAAGCACAGTTCTCATACTCACCGCAAACGCTTACGATAGAAGACCCAGTGGTAGAGTTTACCAACTCTTCATTTAACGCTGATATTTACAATTGGGATTTTGGAGACAACTCAGTAAATTCTGCTGTTGAGAATCCAGTTCACTTGTTCCTTTCTGAACCAGGAGAATATCTTGTGACTTTATGGGCATACAATGCTTCAATGACTTGTTATGATTCTATACAACAACTTATTCCGATTAATGATGTGTTGATCTTTTATGTACCTAATATAATGACACCTGATGGAGATGAGTTTAATGAAACTTTCCAACCGGTATTCACTTCAGGTTTTGATCCGTTTGATTATCACTTAACCATCTTTAACCGTTGGGGGGAAATCATATTTGAATCGTACAATGCTGCTCAAGGATGGAACGGTCACTATGGTGACGGTGGATTAGTTCAAGATGGAGTTTATGTTTGGCAAATTGACTTTAAAGAGTCTATGTCAGATAGAAGGCATATACACAGAGGTCACGTTACTGTATTAAAATAATATTACCTATGAATTGTAAAAGCCGTCTTGACAATTAGTCGAGACGGCTTTTTTTATGTTGTAAAGCATTGTGTTATTTACGAATGAGGATTACTTGGTTTTACCTAACAGCAACCACCTCCATTATAATGAAAGTTTGATTCTGAAATGTAAATGTCATCTCGATTCAAATCGGCAAACTGCCCTGCCGTTTTATCACAAACTGCCAAAGGTTGATTCAACAGTAAAGTATGACCTTTACCATCATCAAACAATTCTTCTTTCCCATAATAAATTGCTGTTTTACCTGTGAATACACAAGGTCCGTCAGCAGGCATTGGATCTTTAATTGCCGCCACTTCAACAGACTCAATAAAAATCAACTCATCAGTGTTATAGTGTTCAGGAGACAAAACTCTGTAAGCTCGTTTTGCACGAACTTCAATTGTTGCGAAGCCAGCATCAGTGATTGCCTTTATATAATCTTTAAGCGGAATTGCGCCGCTCAAACATGCAGCACGTAATTTATCGTCATTTCTCAATTCATCTGACATTTCTTGCTCACAAGTCGGATCTGACATTACTAAACGACCGCCAGGCTTAAGAACTCTATAAGTTTCTTTCAAAGCTTTGCTTAAATCATCTAGTTTGAATATATTGAAAACACAGTTTTGAGCAGCAACATCAATTGTTTCATCTTCTATCGGTAAATCAAGTGCATCTCCCTTTCTGAGGTCAACAAAATCAGATTTAAACCAAGAATTACATTCTTCGGCAACTTTAAAGTTTTTTCGAGACGCCTCAAGCATTTCATCCAAAACATCAACACCAATCACTCCACCTTTATTTCTATTGAAGTAAGCAAATTGAAGAAGCTCCATACCTCCTCCTACTCCAACATATAGAATCTTAGGATCATTTGATAAATCAGATGGATTCACTGTAGACCCACAACCGTAATTCATCTCTTGCATGATTACCGGAATATCTAAACCTGGCAACTGCCAGATTGGATTTGTGGTACAACAGAGACCTACATCTGGTGTTTCAGCAGCTGCTTTATAAAGATCATTTGTTGCGTCAAGATAGCTCATAGTATTGTTTAAATTTATTTGAAACCGAAGATGCTTTAAGATCTTCAATATTATCAATATCGTTTAGTTCAGACAGTAGTTTAAATGAATAAGAATTAGCCGTCAAATCTTCTTGTGTAGCGGCTAACAATCCTTCAGTACTCCATTCTTTATTATCGAAAATGCAATCTATCATACGGTTCATGCCGACTAAATAGTAGCCACCGTCTTCTGAAGGTCCAAAAACAGTATCAGCATCAACTAGTGTCTCTAATCCCTCGTTCATTATATCAGCCGAAAGGTCAGGTAAGTCTGAACCAACACCTATTACACGCTTATAGCCCATATTAAAGCCGTTTTGAAAAGCATTCTTCATCCTTTCTCCCAAATCAGCTCCTTCTTGAACGAATTTAGGTTTATCTGGCCATTTAGATTCAATAACTTGATCAGAAAAATAAATGTGTACATCAACATCCTTAATTCTGTCAGTTTCTGCTTCGGTAATGGCTACTAATTCTTTGTAGACTTCAAAGGCTCCAAAATCTCCGATTGATTTAGCCAACCTAGTTTTGACCTTGCCCAGCAAAATATTCTTTACAAAAACAATAAGTAGTTTTTCTGATTTCATCTTATACAATTGCTCCTTGACAACTTGATCCTTCTCCGGCAGTACATCCGTAGCAATGATTATTAAGGACGATATTTCTACCATTCATTTCTTGGCTATTAAAATCTTTGATATTTCTCGAAGTTTTAACTGCCACAGGTATCTCTAGCATCTGATTAAAATCGCAATCAAATAAATCACCGTTCC
This sequence comes from uncultured Flavobacteriales bacterium, assembly GCA_913054135.1. Classification (GTDB taxonomy): domain Bacteria; phylum Bacteroidota; class Bacteroidia; order Flavobacteriales_D; family Crocinitomicaceae; genus Paracrocinitomix. The sequence goes on from CAJXJK010000012.1 coordinate 114,265, forward strand.
AATCTACAGAAATGGTATTCGTACACATCACACCTTTAGCAGCAGTCGCGTTAAAGCTATTTGCGAGCAGCATCATGTAATCGTCATACTTTTCTTCGGCCAATAAAAATTCTAAATATCTCGCAATTGGAAGATTAGTAATTGTATATAAATTATTGAAAACAATGTTAAATTTCTCTTTCAGTTCCCGATCATAGTCAGCTTTCAAAGCATCTTGATTAGGCGCTACAGAAGGTCCTCCTGGATTAAATACTAAATGAAGTTTTAAATCTTCTTCTTTTCCGTAGCCGAGATCATTCAAAATATTTAATGCTTTGATTGATTTTACAAATACGCCGTCTCCTCTTTGTGCATCTGTATTTTCTTCAGTATAACAAGGCAAAGAAGATATTACCGTCACCTTATGTTTTTTGAATAATTCAGGAAAGCCTTTAAATCTTCCCTCAACTAAAATAGTCAAGTTAGAACGTACAATTATTTCTAGATCCCGCTTAGCTAACTCACCAAGAAACCATTCAAAATGTGGATTCATTTCTGGAGCTCCACCAGTCAAATCGACTGTTTTAACATTCTCAGAGTCAATCACTTTAAGACATTCTTCCATGATGTCTTTCGGCATAATCTCTTTTCTGTAAGGAGAGGCGTCAACATGGCAATGAACGCATTGCTGATTACACATATAGCCAACATTGATTTGTAATATCTCAAGTGTGGCAGCTTTGAGAGGGAATAATCCGCTCTGATGCATCTTTTCAGAAAATGCCACTGCACCTGTCTGTCTTTCAGACAAGATCTCTAATTGTTCGCTAGGACTTAGTTTAGTAATCGTAGTGTTACTCATTCAATAACCAATTATATTCAAGGTACTCTACCTTTGCATCACTATTGACGGTCACTGCAGAGTATTTATTCAAAAATTTAACCAATGAATTATCGCCTTTAAAATCTTCGGCATACCATTCAAATATTTTTGAAACTTTAACTTTTTTAGGTGAGATTACATTATGTGTTTTATTCGCTAAAAACTTTTTTGTTGCTGAAGTTAATTGAGCACTCAATTTCTCAGGCATATAAGCCTCATTTAACAGCTTAGGACATGATTTCGCTCCACAATTAATAGCGAAGTGAATTCTAGGATCTCCCATTTTTCTCAAAATATTATTTTCAATTTGCGTCAGGTTATATTTCGTTGGCCCTATTTGCACCATTCTAAAATCCCAAATGGTTTTACCCGAAAACTTAGCATCCTTTGGTGACTTAATTGGATATTTTGTAAGGATAAACTTTATCATGTATGCGTTATACGCATTGATATAAAAAGCTTTTCGCTCATTTTTTGTCCAGTCTTTCATTGGCGCATTTTCGCGCAGCTCCACTAAGTACTCATCAAATTTTCTAATGTCTTTTTTAAATCCTGGATAATCAACATTACCCGAAGAACTAACGTGAGCTTTTAATAATTCATTCCATTTTGTATGATCAGCTTTTGTAGACGCCATGATAGTTGTAAAGGCGAATAAAGTCAAGAATGCTGCTAATAAATTTTTCATTTTGAATAAAATTATAGTCTATTGGTCGCCTTTAGATTTAATAGCTTACAATAGAATTGGTTTGTGTTTTCTAAGATAACAATTATCGGTCCAAAATTCTCAAAACTTGTAAACTCTTTGAGGACTTATGCAGTAGTTCAAAGGAGCATCAAATTCATTCAAATCTTCAATGCTTTCAATGCTTTCGAAAAAGCTCAATCCTATGAATACACAATCAGATTTACATTTGGCCAAAAAGCGATCATAAAATCCCTTACCATACCCTACTCTATAGCCATTCTTATCAAAGGCCAAAAGTGGCACAAAGACAAAATCAAAAAAATCTGCTTCAACCTCTTGTCCATGGGTAGGCTCTGGAATTCCCCAATCTGAAATCTCAATTTGTTCTTGTGATTCAAATAATATATGCTTCATCTCACCTTCAGGCTGAACAATCGGTAATCCAATACGAACATCTTCGATAACTAAAAGTGGTGAAGTTTCAATTTCTACAAACCTTTCAATGGGAAGAAATACGCTAATATTTTTATTCTTTAAATCAAAATTAGCTTTCACTTTATCAATGATTTGGCGAGAAAGATCTAATCGTTCGGTCTCAGAGAAATTCATTCTCTTTTTCAAAATAAGCTTTCGCGCATCTTCTTTCTTCATACTAATGATTTAATATTCCTGAAATTAAAGCTAAGCCAAAGACGATCATTGCGATAGAGACTATAAGATTTAGCGCTCTGATCTTTATTTTCTTTAAAAGTATCTTGCCTGTGATTGCACCCATTAATGCCGCGCCTAAGGCAATTGCAATATAAGTATAGCCATCAGATAAATCAGACAAATTCACTTCTGAAAAGTAAGTAGGTATCCTCACAATATCAACCACGAGAGCAACAATGATTCCGGTAGCTATGAATACTTCTTTCTTAAGCTGATACTTAATTAGAAAAGCGGACCTCAGAGCACCTTGATGGCCAGATAGTCCACCAAAAAAACCACTGATAACACCACCAATCCATAAGCTTTGTTTAGAAAAAGCAATACTCCATTTAGGAATCAGCTCTATCATGGCAAAGCAGATTAAAACAAATCCAAACACTAAATTAATAAGCGAGATGCTTAATGTTCCTTCTGAAATCTCATAAGAGTAAAGCTCTATATCTTGAACGTAACCAATCAGAAAAGCACCTAAGAAAGCAGCCGGAATTGCGGCCAAACCAAAGGGAATTGCCACTTTCCAATTGACCGATTTTTTCATCAGAAAAAACTTGACCACATTATTCAAAAAATGAACAATCGCAGTACCTGCAATTCCTAATAAAGGATCTTTGAATAATAAAATGAATACAGGAGTTAATAATGTTCCTAATCCGAATCCACTATAAAAGGTCAACCAGCTCGCTCCGAAAGCAACTAATATGAGCAAGAGTATTTCCATTTTTACATACCAGGTAAAATTCCTTTAGCTGATTGAGCCATTTCCATTTCCTTAGTTTGATTTGCCTGACTTAAAGCCTGATTTGAGGCTGTCACAATGTTTTGGATCAATTCTTCTTGAGACATATCTCCATTCACCTGAATATCTTTCATCACTCCGTTACCATCAACATTTACTTTTACTCCTCCTGATTCAGCTCCAACTGTAATGTTAGCTAACCTAGCTTTTGACTCTTCCATTTTAAGTTGCATTTCTTGCATCTTTTTCATCATCCCGTTTCCAAACATCTATTTCATTTTTAATTAAATAATAAACTCAAAATTAAGGAAGATAAATTTAAGCAACTTCTATATTTGCTGTAAAATTCAAGGAATGCAATCAATTATAGAAAAAGCGTGGGATGACAGGTCTCTTTTAGAAACTTCAGAAGTTCAAGAAGCAATCAATTCGGTAATAGCTCAAATTGATAGTGGTGAGCTGAGAGTTGCTCAACCATTAGAGAATGGCGAATGGCAAGTTAACGAATGGGTGAAGAAAGCAGTTGTCATGTATTTCCCAATGAGAAAAATGGAAACTATTGAAGTAGGACCGTTTGAGTTTCATGATAAGATGGCCTTGAAAACTGGTTATAAAGAAAAAGGAATTAGAGTGGTGCCTCATGCAATTGCAAGATATGGTGCATATATTTCAAAAGGTGTTATCATGATGCCTTCATATGTTAATATAGGCGCTTATGTTGATGAAGGAACTATGGTTGACACTTGGGCTACAGTAGGCTCATGTGCCCAGATTGGAAGAAACGTACACCTCAGCGGTGGAGTTGGAATTGGCGGAGTTTTAGAACCTCTTCAAGCGGCACCAGTGATTATAGAAGATAATGCATTCATAGGATCAAGATGTATAGTTGTTGAAGGTGTTCGTGTTGGCAAAGAAGCAGTGTTAGGTGCGAATGTTGTACTGACCATGTCAACAAAAATAATTGACATCACAGGTGCTGAACCAGTTGAAACAAAAGGTTATGTTCCTGAAAGATCTGTAGTAATTCCTGGTTCTTATACCAAAAAGTTCCCAGCTGGAGACTATCAAGTTCCATGTGCATTGATTATTGGTAAAAGAAAAGAAAGTACGGATAAAAAGACTTCTTTGAATAATGCTTTAAGAGAGAATGATGTTGCGGTATAATTATGAATTTGTAATTATAAATTATGAATAGAGGGAATCCCGTTGTGGACAAAAGCTTTGCTTTTGCTGTCAAAATTGTAAACGCATGCAAGAAACTGAATTCAGAAAAAAAGGAATTTGTACTTTCCAAACAACTCTTGAGGAGCGGAACCGCAATAGGTGCTTTAATTAGAGAAAGTCAAAATGGTGAATCTAAAAAGGATTTCATTCATAAATTGGCAATAGCACAAAAAGAATGTGACGAATCTTTGTAGTGGATTGATCTTCTTTTCGAAACTAACTATTTAATTAGAAGTGATTTCGAAGATCTTAAAAGAGATTGTACCGAACTCCTAAAATTGTTACGAAGCATTATTATTTCAACAAAAAACAATTTATAATTCTGAATTCATCATTCATTATTATTTAGGCTGCTACCTCATCAGAGAGACATTTTTCATCAGGACGAGCACCACAAAAGCTGCAGTTTTCACCTTCACCATTAATTAATGGGTTGTTGCTAGCACAAGTACCTTCAAATTCGCCTCCTTTTTTAGCCCATATTTTGATTGCGATTCCTGCGAATCCTAACGCTAATAAACCTATTGCAATAAGTGCTAATTTCATCTTGTTTGTTTTATACAAAATTAGACATTCTTTCTTCCATATCCTTACAATAACAAAAAAAATCCTGCTCATTGCTGAACAGGATTCCAAATTGTATTTATTAGCCTTGTTTAAGAAGGCATGTTTTTCATTTGAGTTCCCAAAGCGACAATGAAGCCACCTGAAGACAGCAAACTAATCACAACCAGTCCGACATTTCCGCCTTGTTGAGTTCCTTGAACCAGACTCATCAATAATAGTAGGCACCATAAACCTGTTACGATTGCATACATGATAAAGGCTCCTTTTTTTCCATTCATCATCTTCACAGCAGCTATTAAGCCTAAAACGTGAAGTACGCTAATTCCTAGAATTATTGCCACAAACATTCCCATGAAGTCGCCCATCATTCCGCCAAAAGTTCCACCAAATGAGTTTGCTAATGACAAAAGCCAAAGTGTACCAATAAGAAACATTAACAACCAAAGGCTATTACCGACAATACTCAAGATTGAAAGCGTTTTAACTACTTGAGGTACCTCTTTGTTTCCAGTTGAAGCTACATCAACTAATTCATCTTCTAATTCATCCATTCTTTTAAATTTTAAGGTTAAAAAAATCCCCGAAGGAATTAACCAACGGGGATTTAAATATAATTCAGCTCAGATTAATCTGGCATGTTTTTCAATTGCATTCCGAATGCTACTATGAAACCAATAGATGACACAGCACATAATAAGGCTAAGATACTTCCTTGAAATCCAGAAAGTAACATTAAAAGACCCCAAATACCTGTTACGATAGCGTAAAGGATAAATGAACTTTTTTGACCTTTTCCTAATTTAATTGCAGCAATTAATCCAACCACGTTTAAGGCTAACATTAAAAGGAGAATAATAATGACGATACCCATCATTTCACCCATTCCTGCAGGCATCATTCTACCTAAAGAACTTGAAGCTCCAAGGAACCACAATGTAAATATTAACATAATAAGAGCCCAAACACTGTTTCCAACGATACTTAAAATAGATAACGTTTTTACAACTTGAGGAACTCCGCCGTTAGATGTGCTTCCAGCATCAACTAACTCATCTGATAATTCATCACTCATAATATATAGTTTAGTTTATTGGTTAAATTATTAATCTTCGTTCGTTCCGTCAATATCTGCCTTGATAGTATCTTTATTAGGCATTTCGAATGAACCGTCTCCTTTGATGATAAAAGGTGCAGCAACCATTGCTAGGGCAGCAATAAGTGCAAGCCAAGCTCCAATTCCAGCAGCTCCAACACCAATTCTTACAAATAATTCAAATAACATGAAACCTGCGGCACCACCAGCAATTCCCATTACTTTCTTTTTAGCGTCAGCATCTAACTCTAAAGTTTTATCTCCTTGAGTAAGAGCCATTACACCAGCAGCAACTGCTAATCCGAATAATACCCATCCGTCCCAAACTTGCCAACCAGCAGCATTAATGTTCATTCCGAAAAATTTAATACTTACCCATGGTAAGAATACTGAAATCAAGCCTAATCCGGCTCCGATCACGATTAATAGTCTCTGTTTATGCATTTCTCTTTTTTATTTAAGGTTTAGTGAACCAAAAGTAGCATTATTAACTACAAATCAAAATTCTAAGGGCATTAATATTCGAGAAGTTTTCCACTCCCTTTTCCTTGTAAATCGATTTGGGTGGCAATTCCTCTGTAAAATACATCTCCTGTGCCCTCAATTAAAATAAGCGCATCAGCACTTTCAAAATTCACATATAAATCACCTGTTGAATTTTGAAAAGCGAATAGAGAGTTCGCTATCAGTCCACTGGCGTCACCAAATCCATTGTTCTGAACCTTTAGCTCAGCATAATTTGTTTGCCCTGCAATTGTATAATCAGCCGTACCAAGGGAAACCACAATTTTCGTAGAATTGTTTGCCACATTTAATACCAAAGAGCCTCCACCATTTCTCATCTCAATTTGAATGTTAGAATGAATAGTATCTTGAAAAACCACTGAATCAGAAGCCTCTATATACATCTCACCATATGTTGGATAATAAATATCAACTTCAATTGAGCGTTCACCAGATCTCAAGAAGTGACATTTATTTCTGTTTGAAACCGTTAGTTCGTTTGCGTCATATTCCAATCCAATTTGCTGAATCATGTTTTCGCCTCCTTTAACCACCATCTTTTTCTCATCTGACTCATACAAATTGTATCTGATGTCTTTCATGAGTCTAAATGAATTAATCGAATCTAATCCCAGAACTAATGAATCACTGTTTCCTTGACCTTTCCAGCAAGTTCTTTCTCCCGCCTTCTTGCAAGAAGCCAAAGACAAACTCAAAATGATCAATATGTAGAGAAGCTGCTTCATTCTTATTTGTTCCACAGTTTATACCCTACTCCGAATTCTAAATAGTCTGCAATGCCTAAATGCGCCTTAATAGCAACTGTCGCAGTAATTTTATCACCAAAGTGATACCTGAATCCAAGACGATTATACACCCAACCCCATGGATTAATGTGATTATAGGCATAGACACCTAAGCCCACTATGAATTCAGTATTGTAAAAATGAATACTCCCACCTACGTAACCTCCCAATTGAAGGGTTTGGCCAAAAGTATAGGTAGTATCGTCATGGAAATATTTATTGGCATTGTTGTAAGTAACATCTAAGGCAAAGTCTAGCTTCCATCTTTGTCCAATCACTTTAGAGTACATTCCTTGAAGAGCAAATATCCCCCTATAAACAGGTTCTGACTGAGTAATTACATTCTGCTTTACACCTCCCAAAAGAGACAGATGAATGTCATCTCTCATAATCTCTTCATAATTTGAAGGATCATCTTTTTGTCGATTCGCAGAGTAGAAAGTCCTCTTAGCCAAACTGCAGCCCACATTAAAATTAAGAGATGGAATGTTCAATCCTAAATTTGGAGTTCTAATTGAAGCGTTAGAATAGTGAGTGAATTCAAGACCTGCACCAATATGCCATTTATCAAAATGTTTCATCCAATTGAATTGCAAATTAACAAAGCCGTTCAGATGTGAACCAATCGCATTATTTTTAGGATTTAACTGAGCATCATATCTTCTGGTAACATAGCCAACCCCACTACCCAATCGAAAATCTAAGAATCCGAATTTTTGCCTTTGCACAAGCGGAAATGAAGTATGACCAAATAAGGAAAAGCCTTGTCCAACAACTGTAGGATTCCCGAAATTCTGATACATTAAAGAAACACCACGTAAAGGGTTTTTATATAAACGTGACCACCTCGTTAAACTTTTGTCTTGTTTAGAAAAATCAAGTTCAAAACTACCTACATTCTTCTCAGGCAAATGCGCCATATTCGCTCTGTGTGCAATTAAGAATCCTCCTTTTGATTTGAGGGTAATTGTATTCGGCTTAAATTGTTGAAACTTTTGTCCAAAACTGCCAAAGGAGATTAATAATAAAAGAAAAATTGACAGTAACTTCACAACAACAAATTCAGTTTTGAAAACGCCAAATTAACAAAATGGAAGAGAAACTTAAAGCTTTTGAAAGGCTTTTAATTATTATGGATGAGCTCAGAGCGCAATGCCCTTGGGACAAAAAACAAACGTTAGAATCTCTCAGACATCTCACTATTGAAGAGACTTATGAATTGGCTGACGCCATAACGGCAGGCGATTTGAATGAATTAAAGGGCGAAATTGGTGACCTCTTGTTACACATGGTTTTCTACTCTAAAATTGCAGATGAGAAGGGTGAATTTGATATAGCAGATGTACTAAACGCTATTTGCGATAAATTGGTACACAGACATCCTCATATTTACGGAGATGTTGAAGTTGCCGACGAAGAAGAAGTAAAAGCTAATTGGGAAAAACTAAAACTGAAAGAAGGAAAAACCTCAGTTCTTCAGGGCGTTCCCAAATCATTGCCAGCCCTTGTAAAAGCAACAAGAATCCAAGATAAAGTAAAGGGAGTTGGTTTTGAATGGGACAATAAAGAACAAGTTTGGGATAAAGTAAAAGAAGAGATTCAAGAATTTCATGACGAAGTTGAAGCCGGCGACAAAGTAAAAATGGAAGAAGAGTTTGGAGATGTGCTCTTCTCCCTCATAAACTATGCTCGTTGGGTAGATATAAACCCTGAAGATGCTCTTTCTAAAACAAATCAAAAATTCATTAACCGATTTCAATGGATGGAAAAAGCAACCAAATCTGATGGCAAAGAATTATCAGATATGTCTTTAGTTGAAATGGATGAATATTGGGAGAAATCTAAGTTGCATCACAAATGAGTAATACCCTCAGCTTAATAATTATAGTCGGAGGCGGAGCACTGATCGGACTCATTGCCGCATTCATATTACGCAAACAAGGCTATTCTTTTGTTAGATATTTTGTAACCGGCTTTTTGGCTGGATCAGGAATCCTCGGAATTATCGTCAAAATTTTGAGAGATTATTTATAGATTAAATGAAGTAAATTTGTTTTGATGAAAAAATTATTTGACCAATTTGAAAGTGTAGATTTTGCTTCCTGGAAAGAGAAGATCACTACTGATTTAAAAGGAAAACCAATTGATGTATTAGCTTCTAAACCAGAAATGGATATAGATATTGTGGCTTATCATCATGCTGATCAAAATGCTACTCCAAGAAATATTGGAATAAGCAATTTGGCTAATTGGAAAATAAGAAGAATTTATAATTCAGAATCCAATAATGCAGACATTCTAAATGATTTGAATGAAGGAATTGACGCACTTGGTCTGCATTACTCTAATAATTTTGAAGCACAATCTGAAGGCATTCTTTTTGACCATATTCAAAGTGATATTCGTTTCACAGATTTGAATCAAGCTACATCAGCTAAAGTTCCAGATTCTGCACACTTGAATTGTGACATTTTTGCAAGAGCTGCCAAACGAGGAAGATGGCCAGAGAATAGAGGTAACTTTTCGGCCTACGTCAAAGCTTTTCCGAATAACAAAAGTATTTGGATTGCTGGAAATATTTATGGTGATGCTGGCGCAACAACAATTCAAGAATTGGCCGTAAGCCTGGCTGAAATAAATGATTATGTTGAGCCCATGATAGCTTCAGGTCATTCTCTTGAAGAAGTCTATTCAAAACTAATTGTAGAACTTTCGGTTAACGAAAACTACTTTGTAAATATTGCAAAAATGAGAGTCATGCGACTATTGGTGGCCGGACTTTTTGAAGGACATTCTGCTGGTTTTAAAGGTGAACCAATCAGCTTATATGCAGCAACATCAGTTAGACACCTGGCAAAGAATGATGAAAACAATAACCTATTAAGGCAAACCACGCAGGCAATGTCTGCAATTATTGGTGGATGTGATGTCGTGACCATTCAGGCAGCTAAAGGTTACAATTCAGAACAAGATGACATTAATAAAAGAATGGCAAAAAACATTCAATTGGTTTTAAAAGAAGAAGCTTATTTAAATGTCGTAAAAGATCCTAGTGAAGGTTCTTACTATCTCAGTGCCTTAACCGAACAACTGCTTACAAAGGCATGGGAACTTTTTAAAGAAATTGAAAAAGAGGGTGGATTCTGTTCAGCACTTGAATCTAACTTTATCCAAAATAAAATAGAAACCAATCAACGATACATGATTGAGCAATTAAATGAGGATAAAAAAACCTTCTTAGGAATCAATAAACATCAATCTAAATTAGAAGATTGGAAGGATGTTAGCCCTGAGACAGATGAAAATGAAACTGCCTTTAAGGCGATAAAGCCTTTTCATTTAGAATCTTATTATAAAAACACCCAAATGGCATGAATAGAGTAAATTTAGATCATATCAACATTCTAGACTATGCCTTATCTGCAGAGTCAAACAAAGAGAACACAAATTTCGAAACAGCTGAGAAAATTGACATTAAGTCAACCTACAGCAAATTAGATTTAGCAGAGGTAGAACATCTTGGTTTTGTGTCAGGATTGGCACCTAATCTTAGAGGACCGTATTCTACTATGTATACAATGCGACCTTGGACGGTAAGGCAATATGCAGGATTCTCGACAGCCGAAGAATCAAATGCTTTTTACAGAAGAAATTTGGCGGCAGGTCAAAAAGGACTTTCGGTAGCCTTTGATTTGGCAACACACAGAGGATACGACTCTGATCACAAAAGAGTGGTTGGTGATGTAGGTAAAGCAGGGGTCGCAATTGATTCTGTTGAGGATATGAAAATCCTATTCGATCAAATTCCGCTTGATAAAATGTCTGTTTCAATGACAATGAACGGAGCAGTTATTCCGATTATGGCATTTTATATTGTTGCTGCTCAAGAACAAGGTGTATCAAAAGAATTATTGGCAGGAACTATACAAAACGACATTTTAAAGGAGTTTATGGTGAGGAACACTTACATCTATCCTCCAAAACATTCAATGACCATCATTGCTGATATTTTTAAATACACTTCTCAAAATATGCCCAAGTTTAATTCGATTTCAATATCGGGTTATCACATGCAAGAAGCAGGAGCTACGGCTGATTTAGAACTGGCATACACCCTTTCAGATGGATTAGAATACATTAAGGCAGGTATTGCTTCAGGAATGAAGATTGATGACTTCGCTCCTAGATTATCTTTCTTTTGGGCAATTGGAATGAACCATTTCATGGAGATTGCAAAAATGAGAGCAGCTAGAATGATATGGGCCAAAATGGTTAATGAATTCAATCCTACAAATCCTAAATCATTGGCTTTGAGAACTCATTGCCAAACCTCAGGATGGAGTTTAACTGAGCAAGACCCTTACAATAATGTTGCGAGAACTTGTGTTGAAGCTTTAGCAGCAGCTTTAGGCGGAACGCAGTCTTTGCATACAAATGCTTTGGACGAAGCGATTGCCCTGCCAACCGATTTCTCAGCAAGAATAGCAAGAAACACTCAAATCTATCTTCAAGAAGAAACAGGAATAACTAAAGTGATTGACCCTTGGGCAGGTTCTTATTATGTTGAGAAGCTAACACACGACATTGCTCAAAAAGCGTGGGAACATATTGAAGAAATTCAATCGTTAGGCGGAATGGCAGAGGCTATTGAATCTGGAATTCCAAAAATGAGAATTGAAGAGGCAGCTGCTAGAAAACAGGCTAGAATTGATTCAGGTAAAGACATCATTGTTGGTGTGAACAGATATCAATTAGATAAAGAAACTGAGCTTGATATTCTTGAGGTAGACAACACTAAAGTAAGACTATCTCAAATTGAAAGATTAGAGAAAATGAAGGCAGATCGAGATGAATCTGTAACCCAAGAAGCTTTGAACGTTTTAAAAGAAGCAGCTTTTAAATGTGCTAAAAATGAAGATAGATCAATTGATGAAAATCTATTAGCATTAGCCGTTGATTGCGCTAGAAAACGTGCTTCACTTGGTGAGATTTCAAATGCTATGGAAGCGGCATTCGGAAGATACCAGGCAACAATTAGATCAATTTCAGGAGTTTATTCAGCTGAAGCTATGGAAGATAAAGACTTTAACGAAGCCAAGGAAAAGGTAAATAAATTTGCAGAATATGACGGACGAAGACCGCGAATCATGGTTGCAAAAATGGGACAAGACGGTCATGACCGTGGAGCGAAAGTGATAGCAACATCATTTGCTGACATTGGGTTTGACGTAGATATTGGTCCTTTATTCCAAACACCTGAAGAGGCCGTGAAACAAGCGATAGAAAATGATGTTCACATTCTTGGTATTAGTTCATTGGCGGCTGGTCATAAAACATTAATTCCAGCTGTAATTGCGGCATTAAAAAAAGAGGATAGAGAAGATATTATGGTAGTTGCAGGAGGAGTAATTCCTTCACAAGACTATGAATTTTTATACACTGCAGGTGTTTTAGGGATTTTTGGTCCCGGAACTAAAATATCGTCTGCAGCTATTGAAATACTTGACATTTTACTACAATACTACGAAGATTAAGATTGTTAAATAATTCTTAAATTCGTGATATTGTAACTTTCGGCATCACTTTTGAGTTTAAGAGAGTAAATAATAAAGCCATGAAACATACAGGTTCTATGAACAATTTAAAAAATATTACGAGTGCAGCTAAAAAGTTAGCTTTCGTTTTCATCCTATTAATAGGATTCGGAGGAAAAGCAAAAGCGCAACCACCAACATATGATGACTTAATCATTTTATATGCTGACAATGCGTATGACAAGTTGCTGAAGAAAGCTGAAAAGTATACTCAAGGTAAAGACAGTAAAAAGGATGCACTTCCATTTTTATACATGGCGAAGTGTAATTTTCAAATGTCTAAAGACCAAAAATGGTTAGAGAAATATCCGAAAGCATTTAATGATGCGATCAGATTTGCTGGTAATGTTATCAAGAAAGATAAAGAAGGTGTTATCGTTGAAGAAAACAAAGAGTTCTTTATTGATTTAAAAACTGCAGTAGTAGAAGATATCAAAAACTTAGTTGAAGAAGGTTCTTACGCTAAGCTAATGGGATACATTGCTAAGCTTCACAGATTCTCTAAAGATGACGTTGGATCTTATTTCTTAAGAGCTGCTGCACAGTATCAAGAAAAAGACAAAGGTGGCGCTAAACTATCTCAAAAAGAAGCTTGGGAAAGATTAGAAGCTGTTGAAAGCGTTGACGGATGGTCTGACATTGATAAAGAAATGTTAAGAGTTGGTGTTATTGAATATTGTAACGCTCAAATTAATGTGATGCGTCAAGAAACTGCTGCTAAAGATTTACTTGGAAAAGTAAAACAATGGTTAGAAGATGACGAAGACTTTATGGCTTATTACGATAGAATCGTGAACTAAGATGGATTTATAAAAATACTGACCCTGACATCCTTTGGATCGTCAGGGTTTTTTATGCTCTGAAGTATTCGTCTAAAAATTTCAGAATGTGAGAATAAACATGTTCCAGTTCTTCTTCGTTAATCACATAAGGCGGGTTGAAGAAGATGACATTCCCTAAGGGCCTTAGTAATATTTCATTGGCCAAAAAGTAATTATAAGCTTCTGTTCTAATTGGTGAGAAATAAGAACTCTCATCCCCCATTTCAATTTCTAAACTTAATATGGTGCCTTGCTGTCTAGCTGACTTAAAGCGTTTATCTCCTTTGATCTTCTCTAAAAAGTTAGCGTGAGATGAAACGATTTTCTCAATACCCTTTTGAGTATTCTCTTTCTCAAATAAATCTAGCGAAGCACATACCGCAGAGCAGGCAATAGGATTTGCTGTAAACGAATGTCCATGTAATAACGCCGTTCCAATTTCATCTGATAGAAAGGCATCAAACACTTTTTGTGTTGTCGCAGTGAGGCCCATAGCCATTACACCACCTGTTAAACCCTTAGACATACAAACGAAATCAACTTCTTCTTGAATATGGTCAATTGCAAACATTTTACCCGAACGATAAAATCCAGTCATCACCTCATCTGCTATTGTCATTACTTCATGCTCTTTGGCTATTGAAACAAGTTCATTCAACCAATCCGCTTCATATATTCTCATTCCAGCCGCTCCTTGAACCAAGGGCTCAAAGATGAAGCCAGCAAAGTCTCCTGAAGACAGTAACTCTTTCGCTTTAACGAGTACTTCATTAATATTCTCTTTTGTTGGAAAAGGAATAAAATCGACATCAAAAAACAAATGCTCGAAAGGCCTATTAAAGTAGCCTCTTTGGCCAACACTCATTGCCCCAAAGGTGTCGCCGTGATAAGAACCTTCAATTGCTAGAAAACGTTTCTTCTTGATTCCTTTGTTGTGCCAATACTGATAAACCATTTTAATCGCCACCTCAACGGCAGTTGATCCATTATCAGAAAAGAATACTTTGGCAAAGTTTTCAGGTAAAACATTTGTTATCCTCTCTCCTACCTCAGCAGCTTTAGGATGAGTTGCCCCTGCAAATATGGAATGATCAAGAATGCTAAGTTGATTTGAAATCTGCTCAACCATGTAAGGATGTGCATGACCGTGAATAATCGTCCACCAAGAAGAATTAGCATCAATATACTTCTTCCCTTCCTCGTCAAATAACCAAACTCCTTCTCCCTTCACTATCGGAATTGGTTCAGGTGACGTTTGTGCTTGAGTAAAAGGATGCCAAACGTATTGCTTGTCTTTTTCTGAAAGTGTCATCAAATTTAAATGAGGTCGGTGATATCTTTAACTCCTGCAGGTCTCGTCAATACAAACCCTTCTCCGTACTCAGCTCCAATGTATCTACCGTAATCGGCCCATCTCCCTTTCAAGAAATCGAAAAAATTCTCTCCCGAAATTGGTGTTTTCACGTTTGGATTGGACGGATCGAAAAACTGTGTTTTGAATGCCTTTATAGTTTCAATTTTTTGATCAACCACTTCTGAAATATCAATTATAAAATCTGGCTTCATGTAATAATCTTGGATGTAATGATAAACCGCCTTTGGTCTCCATTTATCTTGATTAGCGCCGGCAACAGTGGTTTCAATCTTTGATAATCCAGCTAAAAAACAAGCCTCTTTGGCAATTGTCGCTCCTTTTCCGTGATCAGGATGTCTATCTGATATCGCATTAATTAGAACTACATCTGGCTGATACTTTCTTATTTGCTCAATGATTTTGATTTGATTCTCTTTCGAGTTTTGAAAAAAACCATCAGGCATTGCCAGATTCTCTCTAGCATCCAGACCAATGATTTTAGCCGCCTCAGCAGCTTCAACTTTCCTAGTTTCTGCAGTACCGTTAGTACCTAATTCACCTTGAGTCAAATCAACGATACCTATTTTCTTTCCTTGTTTCTTGGCCATCAATAATGTACCAACACAAGATAATTCTGCGTCATCAGGGTGAGCTGCTATAGCTAAAATATCCAATTTCATAATTTCCTATTCTTCAAGAATTACCAGCCTTTGTAGTCATTAATCTCTTGAATGATTTTCTTCAAAGAGCCATCTAAATAAGATGGATCAATGGCAACCGGTGTGTCATACATTCTAATGTTCTGCCTTAGTAGACGGCTAATTGCCGAATTCTTTGCTTGACGTAAAAATTTTTCGTTTTTCTTAACCACTATCAAAAGCAATCCGGTTCTTACCGACTCTTCCTCTTTAATCTCTACAATATCTGACCATTTAATTTGTCCTAGACCAATGTGAGAAGATGAATCATTGATTCCCGTTCTATTTATGATTAAACCAGCTGAACCATCATTCATTTTCTTGGCCTTTGCGCCGGCAGCTATCACAAAAAACAAAGGAATTATTACTCCAATACCTTGAAAAACTATTGGTGTAATGAAATCTTGCTTTTCAGCATATCCAAAAGTGATTAAGAAAACTACAATTGCCAAAACACTGTAAATAATAGCCTGAATTCTCAGCTTACTTTTCTTAATTGGTATGACAATTTCTGCACTCATTAGTTCTGAAAAAATTCTTTTATCTGAATACCAAAATTACTCTTTTTAGTGCTTTTAATGATCTCAAAAATCATAATACTCATCACAATCACATACTCAATGGTGATATAAAGCATATTTTCTTCAAATGCCAGATTAGAATACGCATAGTAACTCAACATTACTACGAATGACCAAATTAAGCCAAACTTATATTGCGTGAAAACTGAGCAAATTAATACGAGTGAGATATACCAAGGATGCACTGTTGTTGAGAAAAGATAGTATATCACCAAGGCGAAAAGCATTCCGCCAAAGATGTGTTTATCTTCTCTCACAGCTCTAAACACAGCTAACAACATTATGAGAACAAAGGCAATCTTTGATAAAAAGGGTCCGTCTTCAATCACATTATCATAGCCTAAAGTGGCAAAGCTGTACTCTCTGAATAGGTTAAAAATACTTGCGTTGAATTCAAAGCTTTTAAAGTATAGATCAAGTGATGATTGGATGTTATTATAAAACTCTTCGTTTATCAAGATCATTCCCAGGCCAATTACCACAAATGCTGTTAAGGCAGTAAAACCAATTGCATTTCTCCAATTTAACTTCTTGAAAAGAAAGGGAATAAATATTAAAGGAATAAGTTTAATTTGAATAGCTAGAGCAAAGAACAGAGCTGCGGGCATCCATTTATTTTTCATGATGTAATAAACTGCCCCAAGGATGAAAAATATCATAATTCCTTCAAAATGAAGATTCCCTGTAAATTCTAAAATCACAAAAGGATTCAAGGCATACAGCCAAATCATGTGAGAAGGTTTCTTGAGATGCTCTAAAATCTTTTTACCAAAGTAAATCGCACCAACATCTCCCAAGATCATCATTATTTTGAATGTGATGACATTTGCTTGGATTGATTCAAACAAACCGGCAGGAATTACAAATAAAAATTGATTGAATACCGGATAACAAGAGTAATTGGACTGTGACAACTCTCCCATCCCTCTCCATAACATTTTCATGTATTGACTTGAATAAAAGGGATCTTGACTCACTAAATCATTTGGGATATGTGCATAAGGATTAACTCCTTTTGTGATCAATTCGCCATCCCAAATAAATCTATAAAAGTCGTTTGAAAGCTCTGGTACCGCAAAGAGCAAAATAAGCCTCACGATAATAGCAATGGCCAAAAAAGTTTTGAAACTCCAATTTTGCCTGTTCAGCCACAAAATATAAAAGGCCGTAAAAGCAGCCAAATAGAGCGCTATGAATTGATTAAAAGACTCTCTGGGAGTTTCGTAACCAATAAAATAAATTAATATTAAATATGCCAAGCCGACAACCGCCGCCAATAGTGAGTATTTAGATAAATCTTTCAATATACTTTGTTAAAGAAGGCATAAAATTCATCAATTTATCTCAATTTGAGCAAAAAAAATTATTTTTGCACTCACTATTCGAATTATAATGGCGAAAAACGACAACATAAAAACAGAAGCGAAGGACGAATTAACTGGTACTGAGAGCTTTTTTGATAAATATAAAAACTACTTCTTTATCGGAGGTGGTGCAATTGTAGTTATCGTACTAGGAATTTTTGGTTACCAAAAGTTTGTTTCTGAACCTAAAGCGATTGAATCTCAAGAGGTTTATTGGAATGCATTCTATGATTACCAAGAAGGTGATACTACAGGTGCTGCATATGACGGAACTGAGAACTATGACGGTTTTGAATCTATAGCTGAAGACTATGACGGAACGCCAGGTGGTGAAATTGCTAACTACGGTATGGCAACTCACTTAATGGAAGATGGAGACTGGGATGGAGCTTTAGAATACTTAGATAACTGTGATTTCGAAGATGTAATGTTAGGAACATTAGTACTTGGAATGAAAGGTGATTGCTATGTTGAAAAAGGTGAACTAGATCAAGCAGTTGAATATTTTGAAGAAGCTGCTGAGAGAGAAGCAAATGAATTTACTACTCCAATGTTCTTAAAGAAAGCTGGTTTAGTTTATGAAGAGCAAGATAATTATGAAGCTGCAACAAAATCTTACGAGAAGATCAAGAAAGAATGGTCGGCAAGTAAAGAAGCTGCAGATATTGACAAATACCTTGCAAGAGTTCAATAAGAACTATGGCTACAGTAGATAACAATCTTTCAGAATACGATAAGGATAAAATTCCAAATGGTGCCGATTTTAAAATCGGCATTGTTGTTTCTGAATGGAATGATGATATCACATTCAATCTTTTAAAGGGAGCGCGTCAAGCTCTTGAAGAAAATGGTGTTAAGCCAGAAAACATTGTTGTTAAATATATTCCAGGTACGTTCGAACTTCCTTTAGCTTGTCAATTTATGCTTGAAGCTGATGATGCTATTGATGGTGTTGTCGCTATTGGATGTGTGATTCAAGGAGAAACAAAGCATTTTGATTTTGTTTGTCAAGGAGCTACACAAGGAATAATGGCTGTTCAAATGGAGTACAATACTCCAATTTCATTTTGTGTGCTAACTGATAACAACCGTCAACAATCAATTGATAGATCAGGCGGTAAACATGGTAACAAAGGCATTGAATGCGCAGTTGCATGTTTAAAAATGATCGGACTTCAAGAAGAACTTTCTTAAGATACAGCTACTAAGCTGTAAATCCACCAAACAAGAAGTAAGGCCGTAATTGATACGCCTACTATTAAGTGAACCCTAGCGGCTTCATAATAACCTGTGAATTTAAAAATCAGACCCACTATGATGTTTAGTAGTGGAAAGGCGATTACCGTATAGGCAAATGCTGCTAAACCAGCCAAAATGATATTAGAATTAGAAATTCCGATATAAAGGATTGTACATAGAAGGAAGATTATTCCAAATCCAATCATCAACATATTGCCAGTTGGCTGCTTAATATCTTTATTTCTCATCTATAGCCTTCATTATGTTATCTTCTATCACCTGTTCAAATGATGCCGCATCTTTCAAAGCGTTTTTAGGCAGAATGATAGCAGTCGTATCTGTGTTATAGATGAAAATATAATTCTCATTTGTTTCCAACTTCACAATATCTTCCCATTTCACATACTGCTCTGACATCTTTGTAGTCAAAGTAACTCCGCCCAATGAAACATCAATTTTATGCTCTCCTAAAAAACTTTGATTCTGCTTTTCATCAATGAATTTATCAATTCCTTTGATCACTTTTTTATCTCTAAATCCAGGATACCATAAAATCCAAATAGTTCCGATTACCAAAGAAACGATTGCGGGTACAATCCACCTTCCTTCTGAAACGCCATAAAATATGGTTAATCCAATAAGCATTACTGGCACTGACCTAATTGCTTTTGATCTGTTTTTGTGGTGAGTAGGAGAATTTGCAATGTGATGCAAATTAAAAGCCATCCAGTCTTCTTTGTGAAATTGATAAGTTACTTCTTGCATAATTTGAAGAGCGAATTTACACTTATGAACATCCGATTCCAATTTTGTTAAAGATTTCTTCTTCATTTACTAGATAAATGGACAACTTTTACACTACCTTTGCTTCCCGTAGTTACAAAACAAGATTATGTCCAATTCAACTAAGTACATATTTGTAACCGGCGGGGTTACTTCATCTCTCGGTAAAGGAATCATATCTGCCTCTCTTGCAAAGCTTTTGCAAGCCAGAGGACACTCGGTGACCATTCAAAAATTAGACCCTTACATTAACATTGATCCAGGAACTTTGAATCCTTATGAGCATGGTGAATGTTATGTAACTAATGACGGAGCTGAAACTGATCTTGACTTGGGACATTACGAGCGTTTTTTAAATGTTCCTACGTCTCAAGCAAACAATGTAACTACTGGTAGAATCTACCAATCTGTAATTAACAAAGAACGTAGAGGAGAGTTTTTAGGAAAGACTGTTCAAATTATTCCTCACATTACAGATGAAATTAAACATAGAATTCAAATTCTTGGAAAATCAGGTGAGTTCGATATCGTAATTACTGAGATCGGCGGAACTGTAGGTGATATTGAATCTTTGCCTTACATAGAATCTGTTAGACAGATGTTATGGGAGAAAAGAAATCAGTGCCTTGTGATTCATCTTACTCTTGTACCTTTCTTACAAGCTGCTGGAGAATTAAAAACAAAACCTACTCAACACTCTGTTAAGCAGATGTTAGAGGTTGGAGTTCAACCAGACATTTTAGTATGCAGAACTGAACATCATCTTGATGACTCAATCAGAAGAAAGATTGCTTTATTCTGTAATGTTGCTCAAGAATCCGTTATTGAATCTATTGATGCCTCTTCAATTTATGAGGTGCCAATCATGATGCAAAATGAAAAGCTTGACGAAGTTGTTCTTCAAAAATTAGGTTTACCAGATAATGGAGCTCCTGAATTAAAAGAATGGAAAGACTTTTTACACAAGCTTCAAAACCCTAAGAAAATTGTTACTGTTGGTTTAGTGGGTAAATACATTGAACTAAAAGATTCATATAAGTCAATTGCTGAAGCCCTTGAACACGCAGGCGCTACTAATGAGTGTGACGTTAAAGTGAAATGGATTCACTCTGAAAAACTGAATGCTGAAAATGTGAGTGACCAGCTCAAAGGATTAGATGGCGTTCTTGTTGCTCCCGGATTCGGATCAAGAGGGATTGAAGGAAAAATTACTGCTGTGCAGTTCGTGAGAGAAAACAATATTCCATTTTTCGGAATTTGTCTTGGAATGCAATGTGCGGTCATTGAATATGCAAGAAACGTTTTAGGATGGGAAAATGCACACTCAACTGAGATTTCTAAGATGTGTGAACAACCTGTGATTGATTTAATGGAAGAGCAAAAGAGCATCACCAATTTAGGTGGTACAATGCGTCTTGGGTCATATGATTGTGAGCTCACCGAAGGTTCTCATATATTCAATGCCTATCAAGAGAAAGACATCAAAGAACGCCACAGACACAGATTTGAATTTAACAGTAAATATCTGAACGATTTTGAATCAAATGGAATGAAGGCGACTGGAAAGAATCCTGAAACAGGATTAGTAGAAGTTGTAGAAGTTTCTAGCCACCCTTGGTTTGTTGGAGCACAGTTCCACCCAGAGTATAAATCAACTGTAGAACAACCACATCCACTTTTCATTGCTTTTATACAAGCAGCAATCAAAAAACAAGAGGTAAAAATTGGTTCTAAAGAAATGTCTAAATAAAGCGTCAACAGAGCTTTTCAGAATGTAATTAAAGATCTAGTGGATAAAATACAATATTCTATCCCATCAATCGACTCCTAATTAAATAAGTTCACTAATTTTGCAGCCTGTTTCACCACCGAAGCTTTGCAGAGGTGTAATTCAAAACTGAATGGATAAGAGATCAATAACGGGACTAATTCTAATCGCAGGGATATTAATCGCCTTCGCAATATTTAGCCCTAAACCAGACCCTGTTGAAGAAGATACTGCTCAAACAGAGCAAAATGATTCAACAAAAACAGAAGATAATGTTGTTACTGAAGTTGAAGATGTTGTTGCGTCTAACCTAGTACCAAACAATGATGCTGACGGAAATCAAATTATTGATTCTCTTTTAGGACTTTCTTACCACGATACAATCACTGATTTAGATACCTTCATTGCGATTAGCGATAAGGTGAATCCTGAAATGTCGGCTATAGAAGATGATTCTACTGTTGCTGTGGTTGAAGAAGTTGAAGAGCTTCCTGCTTTTGACGAAGAAATCACAACTATTGAAAATGATTTAATGATCGTTGACTTTAGTAATAAGGGTGGAAGAATTCAATCGGTTTATTTCAAAGAGTACGTGACTTATGATGATTACGTAGCTGAGAAAAAAGATCCTCTTAAATTATTTGATGAGAACTCAACTTATGGTATTTCTTATGACAATAAAGGAGACGAAGTAAATACTTCTGACCTTGAGTTTAAAATTATTTCACAAACTGCTGAAGCCATTTCATTAGAGTCAACAAAAAATGGTAAAACAGTAGGGTTCACTTACACAATGAAGCCTGGCAAGTATGACATTGATTATGATGTTTATTTCAAAGGATTCTCTGATAGCGAAGTAGAAGATGCTCACTTTGTAGCTGATTTCAAGCTATTGGCAACTGAAAAGCATTTCCCTAACGAGCAAAGAAACTCTGTTACTTTCTTTCAATATGAAGAAGATTCATACGACTACATTTGGATGGAAGATGACTTAGAGTTTGAAGAAAACATTGAATGGATTTCATTCAAACAGTCGTTCTTTACTGCCATCATCTCAAACAAAAACAATTTCTCTCCTAAAAACTCAACAATCAAAATTGCCAATTATGGTGATGAAGAGCAAGTTAAGTACACAAAGCATTATATGGCTGATGTGAACCTTGGAGCAACAAAAGCTGAAAACACTGTTGAGTTAAACTGGTACATGGGACCTGTTGATTATGACATCTTAGCATCATATGATAACGGTACTGAAGATGTAGTTGAATTAGGACCTGGATTATTCAGATGGATTAACAAATATGCTATTCGTCCTTTATTCACTGGTTTATTGGGATTAGGAGTTTCAGTTGGGTTTGCAATTTTATTATTGACAATCGTAGTAAAACTGATCTTATCTCCAGTTAACTATAAGATGTACAAATCATCAGCAATGATGAAAGTATTGAAACCTGAGATTGAAAAGATTAACGAGAAGTTCCCTAAAAAGGAGGACGCAATGAAGAAGCAACAGGCCACCATGGGCTTATATCGTGAGACGGGCGTTAGTCCGCTTGCTGGTTGTGTGCCAATGCTGATTCAAATGCCTATTCTTTTCGCGATATTCAGATTATTCCCAGCATCTATTGAATTGAGACAAAAAGGATTCCTTTGGGCTGAAGATTTATCTTCTTATGATTCACCAATTCAATTAGGTTTTGAAATTCCTTTCTACGGATCACACGTTTCTATCTTTACTTTATTGATGGCGATTACAACATTGGTTTATACGCACTACAACAGTAGTAACATGCAACAACCAACACAATCAGGAATGCCGAACATGAAATACATCATGTACTTCTTCCCGATCATGATGATCTTCTTCTTTAACTCTTACTCTTCAGGATTAAGTTTCTACTACTTCATCTCAACATTGATGACAATTGGAATCATGTTTGCGATTAAGCGTTTCTTTATTGATGAAGAAAAGCTTTTAGCAAAGATTGAAGCCAAGAAAGCGAATCCAAGTAAAAAAGGAAAATCAAAGTTTGCTCAACGTTTAGAAGAAGCTCAAAGGCTTCAACAAGAAAAGGCCAAGAACAAAAAGAGATAATCACTTGTTATTAACAAACTAGCTGCACATTAAGAACTAATCCTTAATTTGCAGAAACAACAACCGTTCTGAGAGGTTCCTCAAGCCAATCAGAAAACAACAAACCATGGAAGCACTGAAACCTGTCAAATATTCTCAAAAAATTGGACGTGACTTTACGTCTACTTTGAACAAGAGAGTAAGAGCCTACTTCAAAGAGAATAATATTTCAAAGTATGCCAATGCGAACATGAAGATTAAAACAATCTTTATGATTTGCCTTTATTTTACGCCTTTAGTTTTCTTAATGACTGGTTTTGTTCAAGAAGTTTGGGCGGTTGGTCTTTGCTATTTCATTATGGCATTTGGTATGGCCGGAATCGGTTTATCAGTAATGCATGATGCGAACCACGGCGCTTATTCAAAAAAAGATTGGGTAAACAAATGGCTAGGTAAAATCATTGTTCCTATTTCAGGATATGCTGCCAATTGGAAAATCCAACACAATGTACTTCACCACACTTACACTAACGTTGACGGATATGACGAAGATATTCAGCCTCCTGGATTTTTAAGATTCTCACCGAACGAACCGCATAAGCCAATTCACAGATTTCAGCATTTATACGCTTGGTTCTTTTACGGATTAATGACAGTTTCTTGGGCTACTAACAAAGACTTTGAAGCATTATTCAGATACAAGAAATTAGATTTAACCAAAACTGAAAACCCGAATTTCGGAGCTTTATTAGCCGAATTGATTGTGAGTAAATTGATCTTCTTTACTATCACTATTGTGATTCCTGTATTGATGATAGACATGGCTTGGTACTGGTGGGTAACTTTCATCTTCTTGAGTCATTTCATTGCAGGATTGATTCTTTCATTTGTATTTCAACCGGCGCACGTAGTTCCTGAAACGGCATTTGTAAAAGCAAATCCTGATCATACAATTGACAACAATTTTGCAATGCATCAAATGGCAACCACTTCAAACTTTGCTCCTAAAAGCAGAATTCTATATTGGCTTATTGGTGGATTGAATTATCAAGTAGAGCATCATTTGTTCCCGAATATCTGCCACGTGCATTACAAGAAGTTATCTAAGATTGTAAAAGAAACGGCTAAAGAGTTCAACGTTCCTTACAACTCGCATAAAACATTCTTATCGGCTATCAAGTATCATATGAAGATGTTGAAAGCCATAGGACGTGATGAAATTCAAGGTGATTTTCATATCGGATAGTCTCTTTCGAGATTTATGATTCTTATCAGTTTCTAGGCAATATCCTTCAACAACATCCGTCTTCGGCAGCAATAAGTAGGGCAAAAGGCCGACTTTATTAAGAGTATGTTCTTAATTCAAGCTTATAAAAGGCTGTTTAAAACATAAAATAAGTCGTAACTTTGTACTCGGAAAATTAACTGTTATGCAAGGAGCACTTAAACCAATTAAATACGATCGGAAGATTGGCGCGGATTTCAACGCGACTTTGAACAAAAGAGTGAGAGCTTATTTCAAAGACAACAACATTTCTAAACATGCCAATTTAAACATGAAACTGAAAACCATCTTTATGGTTTCTCTTTTCTTCGTGCCACTAGGATTTTTATTATCAGGCTTAGTACAAGAAGTTTGGTTGGTAGGCTTAATGTATCTTGGAATGGGATTAGGTACTGCAGGTATCGGTCTTTCAATTATGCATGATGCTAATCACGGCGCATATTCTAAAAAAGATAGCGTAAACAGATGGATTGGTAAAATTGTAAACATGGTTGGTGGATACGCTCCAACTTGGAAAATCCAACATAACATCTTGCACCACACTTACACGAATGTTGAAGGTTATGATGAAGATATTCAACCGCCTCCATTCTTAAGGTTCTCTCCTAATGCAGAGCTTAAACCAATTCATAAGTACCAACACTTCTATGCTTGGTTCTTCTACGGTTTAATGACTTTCTCTTGGATTACTGCAAAAGATTTCAAGCAATTGTACAGATACAAAGCTTTAGATCTTACCAAAACTGAAAACCCGAACTTCGGAGCATTATTGGCTGAATTGATCTTTTTCAAAGCATTATACTATGTGCTAGTTCTCGTTTTACCAATCTTAATGATTGACATTGCTTGGTACTGGTTCCCAATATTTTTATTCGGATTGCACTTTGTTGCAGGATCTATCTTAGCTTATGTTTTTCAACCGGCTCATGTTGTGCCTGAGGTTGAATTCGTTGAGCATGATGCTGATATGAGCATCCCTAACAACTTCGCTATTCACCAAATGCAAACAACTGCAAACTTTGCTCCTAAGAGTAGAATTTTATATTGGCTTGTTGGTGGATTGAATTATCAAGTTGAACACCACTTGTTTCCGAACATTTGTCACGTTCACTACAAAGGTTTATCTAAAGTTGTGAAACAAACAGCTGAAGAATTCGGAGTTCCTTACAACACGCATTCAACATTCTTTTCTGCAATTAAATATCACATGAAAATGCTTAAGGCAATTGGACGTGGTGAAATTAAAGGGAAGTATCACGTAGGATAAACATCCAAACACATCATGAAGACTTCAGTTAAGTTCGGAATTGCATTTGCCTTAGTGTGGATGATCATTAACATGATTGTTTATTATTCAGGTGGTTCTATTGGATTTTTCAAACTAGGAATCATGATCAATGTGTTCTTGTTAATGACAGGAATCGCGGTTGGATTGTACATGTCTAAAAAAGATGAAGGATTTGCTGAAGGACATTTCTTAGCAGACTTTAAAGCGGCCATGCAAACAGGAATCATTTACACCATTTTAGTGGCAGGATTTGCCTATCTCTATCATGAAAAAATAGATCCTTCAATCAGAAATACCATGATTGCTGAACGTACAGCAGATTTGCATAAAAAGTTCCCAGACGACACTAATTTCTTGGCTTTACAAGATACTGACCCAACTTGGGCTGGTAAAAGTTTTGATGATTTCATTGAGAATAAAGAAGATAATTTTGAATCAATCTTCTCTTCATCTTCAGTGTTCATTGCCCACTTAATGGGACTGACATTCTTTTCAGGATTTTATTCTTTCTTCGTCACACTTATCTTTAGAAAGATTGTGATGCGAGGGCCAAAAAAGGCTTCCTAGTTAATCAACTCTTTAGCAAAGGCGTCCAAGTCTACGCCATGAAAGTTTCCTGAACTCATTAAGAGTAGATTTTTATCTTTCCAATCCTTAGCTCTAAGCAAAGCGGTTATTTCATCTGAATCAGTATAAACAGTCACATTCTTTGTTCCAAATGCTGCTTCAACCATTTCAGCAGTGATGGGTTCTAATTTTTTATGTGCCACTACGTCTGGGCTAAAGTAAACGATAGCCTCATCAGCATCCTCCATACATTCATTATAGTGCGGCAAAAACTCTTTCTTCAATGAAGAGAAAGTATGAAGCTCCATACATGCTATTAACTTTCTTTCAGGGTATTGTTGCTTCACTGCTGCCACTGTCGCTTTTAACTTTGAAGGTGAGTGAGCAAAATCTTTATAAGCAACACTTGAATCATTCTCAGCAATCTGTTCTAAACGCTTTGCAGCTCCTGTAAACGAAGAGATAGCTTCAAAGAATTGATCATCCCTCACCCCTATCTCGTTTAGCATAAGCTTAGCACACATCAAGTTTTGCAAGTTGTGATTTCCGAATATTTTTAGTTCCAGTTCTTTGTAGGTCATTTGGCCTTCATCATTATATCCAGCTTCAACAATTACATAGGTAATTCCATCTCTTACTTCAAAGTCAGGTGTTCTATAGGGCAAAGCTTTTATGTCCGGGCGCAATAAGTTAACTACTTCAATGATACTCTCATCTCCCTCATAAAATACAAGCGTACCATCTTTCTCAAATTTATCTGTGAAGATTTTGAATTGTCCCACATAATTTTCGAAAGTCGGAAAGACATTAATGTGATCCCAAGCGATTCCGCTAATACAACCTACATGAGGTGCGTACCAATGAAACTTTGGACGCCTATCAATTGGTGATGACAGGTATTCATCTCCTTCAATTACAATATATGGAGCGTCTGAAAGCTGAACCATACAATCAAAGCCTTCAAGTAAAGCTCCTACTAAATAATCAGTCTCTAAGCCAAGCTTATCCATCACGTGCAACATCATAGAAGTGATGGTAGTTTTACCATGACTGCCTCCTATCACCAATCGCTTCTTGTCTTTAGTTTGAGAGTAAACAAACTCAGGGTAAGAATAAATCTTTAAGCCCATATTTTGCGCTTTCAGCAATTCAGGATTATCCTCTCTAGCATGCATACCAAGAATGATTGCATCTAAATCTTCAGTAATAAAATCTGGATTCCATCCTATTTGCTTTGGTAAGATTCCCTCTTTTGCTAACCTACTTTTAGAAGGCTCAAAAATCTCATCATCTGATCCAGTTACCTGGTATCCCTTTCTGCTCAAGGCCATTGCTAAGTTGTGCATGGCCGATCCTCCGATAGCTATAAAATGTACTTTCATGGTTTGAAGTTCGGGATTATTGGTCGTTGTTAGGAAGTTGAACCGCTTGATTTATTCACAGGCTGCTGTGGTTTCGAGCGAGATGACAAATGTTTTTCGTTTTTCGAGCGTCCTGGCTTCGCCGGACTTTTCGTGTTTCGTTTTTCGATTAGCAGAACCGAAAATCGAAATTTTCCTTATTTTCATAAACTGAAATAGCCCAATGTCAATTAAAAGCCTGCTTCACGATAACTTTGAAAAGCGAAAGCGAATTTATCAGTTCGCCTTTATTTTATTGTTTGCCCTCACGGCCCCAATGTTAACATCAGATATTAAAGGTGTAATTGGAGATAACAATCAAACCATCTATATTGGAATTTTAGGCTTTTTTGCTGTGATTGCAGACACAATCGGAACGGTGATTAAAAGTAGAGAACTAAGGGAGTATCACACTTATCGAAACAAAAAATGGTTTGGCAGATACTTTGGAATATTTTGGGTTTTTAGAGCAAGTATATTTGCTTTTGGTGCAATCACGATTGGTATTTCGTTCACTGGTGAAAGCATGAGCAAAAGCCATGCATTTTCAATGACCATCATGATTATAGAAATGTTTAGATGGATCTTCTTAGGGTTCTTCTCATATTACACTATTTCAGAAGGCAAAGAGAGAAAATTAGGTAAGAAAAGAATATTTCAAGGTGACTTACTCATATTTGTCAGTAGCCTATTTTATCTCAGCTGTATTTGGACAAGTATGAATCTTTCAAGCACTCCGTGGCTCGATATGACTGGCGCTCAAAAAGCGGAATATGTTTTCGCCGGATTTATGCTCTTCTTAATGCTTTATATCCCTTGTACTTTCTACCAATTTGCCGAAAAACTACTGCGATCTGAAGATAGAAAAGACAAAATTAGATTTTGGCTGAGCATCATCCTTACAGCAGCCGTGGCTCTGAGTTACCCTATGATATTTTAATCAGCTACAACAAAAAATAACTATTTTAGAACCTCAAACCAACCCGCATGATACTACACCCAATTGACACAGGAAATTTCAAACTAGACGGAGGAGCAATGTTCGGAGTCGTTCCGCAAACGATATGGTCGCGTACCAATCCGCCAGATGCAAATAACATGTGCTCTTGGAGTATGAGATGTTTGCTCATTGAAGATGGAGACCGATTAATGCTTGTAGACACTGGGATTGGAGATAAGCAATCTGAAAAGTTCTTCTCTTACTATTATATGTTCGGTGATGGATCCTTGAAAGGCGGAATTGAAAAAGCCGGTTTCTCCTTAGATGATATTACAGACGTTTTCTTAACGCACTTGCATTTTGATCACTGTGGTGGCGCAATCCAAAGAATTGGAGAATCAGGTTTTGCACCTGTTTTTAAGAATGCCACTTATTGGTCAAACGAAAGACATTGGAAATGGGCAACCGAACCCAACCAAAGAGAAAAAGCTTCTTTCTTATCAGAAAACATCCTGCCCATTCAAGAATCAGGGCAACTAAAGTTTGTTAACAGAGAGGGAGATTTAACCAAAAACGTTTTTAACGATATAGATGTAATGTTTGTTGACGGACACACCGATTCACAGCAACTACCGATCATTAATTACAAAGGAAAAAAAATTGTTTTTATGGCCGATTTATTGCCTTCAGTTGGTCACATTCCTTTGGCTTATGTGATGGGATATGACACTCGTCCGCTAATCACCTTGGGAGAAAAAGATGCCTTTTTGCGCAAAGCAGTTGAAGAAGAATACGTGCTCTTTTTAGAGCATGATCATGTGAATCAATGTTGTACACTAAAGAACACTGACAGAGGTGTACGCCTTGATCGCACCTTTGATTTGAAAGAAATATTGTAAAAACCGCAGCAGTAAAAGTAGATTTTGCTATTTTGTACTACCAACTTTACTTAACCTATGAATAAATATATCATTGAAATGCTTAAAATTCAATCGTCTGTAATCCTTCCAGGATTCGGATCATTGATGGTAGCTAATTCTAAAACAGGAAAGATTGTATTCAATCCACATTTGAAATTTAATGACGGCGCATTGGCAAAATTCATCTCTGAGTCAGAAGGTTCAGATGAACAAGCTGCTCAAAATCAGGTAGCAAAATTTGTCAGAGAAATTGAAGCCGAGTTAGGAAAAGGAAACTCATATGATATGTTTGAGTTTGGAAGTTTTTCAAAAAGTGCTGATGGTGATGTCTCATTCAAAATGGATCCTAAGGGAGCTATCGTAGGTGAAGCTACTCCAGCAGCAAGCAAACCAGCAGCTAAACCAGCAGCCAAAAAAGAAGAACCGAAGAAAGAAGCACCTAAAGCGGCTGCAGCAGAGAAGGCGCCAGTAGTTGATAAGAAAGCTGAAAAAGCAGCAGCAAAAGCCAAGGCAGCTGAAGAAAAGGCAGCAGCAAAAGCAAAAGCTGCGCAAGATAAAATTGATGCCAAAGCAAAAGCTGAGGCCGATAAGTTAGCTGCAAAGCAAAAAGCCGCAGATGAAAAGGCTGCAGCAACTAAGGCAGCTGCCGACAAAAAAGCAGCAGATGCAAAAGCAATAGCCGACAAGAAGGCTGCTGACACCAAAGCAGCTGCTGACAAAAAAGCTGCAGACGTGAAAGCCGAAGCAGATAAAAAGGCTGCGGAAACTGTCACTTCGAGCGGAGCCGAGAAGTCTCCAGAAAAGAAACCAGCCGCAACTAAAGCAGACGACAAAAACTCATTTGTACCTGCTGATAAACCTAAAAAATCAGATGGTAAAAAGAGTGCTATTGAAAGAGCTACAGGTGATTCAAAACTTGCAGCTGATATAAAAAAACCAGAGATAGCATCTGGCACGAAAAAAGAAAACCCTCAAGAAAAGAACGAGTTTAAACCTACCGACGAAAAGAAAGAAGTAGGTACTTCAAAAGCGGCAGCAGCAGCATTAGCGGCAGCTGGTAAATCTGATGCTGTAAAAGCTCCAGCTAAGGACGCACCAAAAGAAGATTCAACTAAATCAAAAGTTGCGGCTGCGGCCACGGGAGCAGCTGTTGCAGGAGCGGCAGCAACTTCAGATACTACAAGCAAAGCAGCAGAGGCCGGAGATAAAGGAATGCAATCAGTAAAAGACAAATACAGGAAGTCAGGATCTGATAAAAAACAAAAAACTTCTGCTAAGAAGCCTAAAGATAAAAAAACTAAAGCTGGGAAAGACGGAAAAGATGGTGAAAAGAAAAAACGTAAAGTATTGCCATGGATTATCGTAATCGCCCTATTAGGTGGTGGAGGTACGGCTGCTTACATTTATAAAGACAAAATAATGACCTTCATTAACGGAGACTCTTCTGAAGTTGCCGATAACGGTGACGGACACGGAGAAGGTGATGAAGCTGACGGACATGGTGATGGAAATGGAGAAGGAAACGGTGACGCGCATGGCGTTGGTGAAGGAGACGGGCATGGTGACGGTACTGAAGGAGCTATGGACGGATCAGATGAAACAACTGAAGATGTTGTTGATGATGGTTCAGATGAAGTGGTTGATGACGGATCTGAAGATGTTGTAGAAGACGAAGTGGTTGAAGACTATGTTGAACCAGTTGTTGATAACAGTTCTGCATCAGGAAGCTTTCACGTAATCGGAAATGCCTTTTCAGAATCAGGAAACGCAGATGCTTATGTAGCTGAAATGAAATCAAAAGGATACGGCTCAGCCAAAGTACTCGGACGTTTTGACGGACTTCACATGGTATCGATATCACAACATGATTCTCAATCAGGCGCAGCTTCAAAAGCTTCAAGCGCAGGAGATGGTGCTTGGGTATTTAAATGGCCGAAGTAGTTACTCAAATCGCATATATGAGAAATGAAAGACATGTTCTTTGGTCAATCTTTAAGGGTAACAAATTGAACAATGAAAAATTATTCAAAATCAAATGATTTTCAACTGATAGCTGAAAGTGCTTTAGAAAGTTCTTTAGCCGGATTTTGGGATTGGAATATGATAACTAATGAAGAATACCTTAGCCCAAGGTTTAAACAAATGTTTGGATACTCCGATTCAGAAATGGAGAATAATCCAGAAGCATGGCAAAAAATCGCATTCAAGGAGGATTTGCCAGCAATGTTTGAGTCATTTGAAAATCATATAAAATCAAAGGGGGAATTGCCTTTTAACTCAATCGTTAAATATCACCACAAAAATGGTAAAACAATATGGGTAAGATGTAACGGTAAGGTTGTAGAATGGGGTAAAAAGGGAGAACCATTGAGAGCAATTGGCTGTCATATTGATATTACAGAAGAAAAGGAATTAGAATTGCAACTTAAAAAAACAATTGAGGAACGTAATACCCTGTTAAAAGAGGTACATCACCGAGTTAAGAACAATCTACAACTTCTCTTAAGTTTATCTAGATTAAAAGATAAAAATGGTAAAATAGACACTTGCGAAATTGAAGACTCAATAGGTTCGATTGCCATAGCTTATGAGGCAATATATAAATCAGATAGGTTTGACAATATATCAATCAAAAAATATGCTAATCAAATTGTAGATTCCATTTTAGGGATAGAAGATATTAATTTCTTAATTAATTCTGTTGAATTAGAATGTAAGATTGATTTCTTAATTCCACTTGGCTTAGTTGTCACAGAGATGATTAATAATTCTTTGAAGCATGCTTTCGACAATGTCAACATCAAACAAATTCAATTAGATATAATAACAGAAAAAAATCAGATAATAATTAACTACTCAGATAACGGAATTGGTTTTTCACAAACATCACTGAAATCAATTGAGGATTCTGATTCTTTTGGTCTATCTATAATTAAGGGATTAATAGATCAGTTGAATGGGAGCATTGAATTCTATAACGAGAATGGAGCGTCAATAAAAATAAAGATTATTAATCCTAACAAAAACTAAACTCCATTAAAACTCAGTTTAGTAAAATCGTAATGCATTATCCCGTTTCGATAAAACCACCAAAATGACAAAAATTGAAATATAGGCCTCAAAGATGATGGAGGTGATTGCAACAATCTTTTTTGGCAAACCGAAGAGATTTCTGTGGATAATAACTTGATGATTTTCAACACAACTTACCATCAAAAAACTAATATGGATCCAATCCCAACTAGAAGAAGGCAAATCTATTCTATCAGTTCAAGTGGCAAATTGAAGTTGACATTTGACAAGTACAAATATCGTCATTCAACAGAATGGGGAGATGAGTAAGCTGGCGTATTATACTTAGATTTGAAAGTTATGCACTCCAACATCTACATACAAACTCCAACTTTTGAATCTTTCAAACTCAAAGCAGAGAAAGGTTTGAGCGTCTTTTTCAAAATGGATTGCTTTCAGCCCGCCTCTTCATTTAAATTAAGAGGCATGTCTGAACTAGTAAGTCATCATATCTCTCAAGGGAATAAAAACTTTGTGGCCTCTTCAGGTGGCAATGCAGGTTTAGCATTGGCCTATGCCGGATATAAATTGGGTGGAAAAGTGAAAGTCATTGTACCTAAAACCACCTCTCAATTCATGATTGATAAGATCTCACGGCTCAATGCAGATGTTGAAGTATTCGGAGAAGTTTGGGATGAGGCACATCAACATGCATTGAGTATCGCACAAGAATCATATGCAATTTATGTTTCACCATTTGATGATTCTCTCCTGTGGAAGGGCCACTCAACAATCATTGATGAATGTGCTGAACAAATAGGAGAAGTGGATACTATAGTTTTGGCAGTTGGAGGCGGAGGTTTGCTATGCGGGGTTCTTGAAGGATTAAAAAAACATGGCTGGATGAATACCAAGGTCATCACCACTGAAACCGAAGGAGCAGCCTCATTCGCCAAAAGCTATGCGGCAAATGAACTTATTGAACTAGACGCTATCAATACTATTGCAACAAGCCTTGGAGCAAAAAAAATCACTCAAGCCGCTCTTGATCGTTCAGCCGAATTTAATGTTCAACCACTTGTAATGACAGATGAGCAAGCCATAAAAGCTACTCAGTTGTTCTTGAAAGAATATAATGTTCTAGTTGAACCAGCCTGCGGAACGGCAGTAGCAGTGCCTTATTTATTTCCTGAACTTTTAAGTAAAGATGAAAAAGTACTGGTTATAGCCTGTGGTGGAGCGAATGTGAAGCTTTGAAACAATCTTATAAAGAGCTCAAACAAACAGTAAAATTCTTCTCAAGGGTGAATGTTAATATGGAGATGAGGAATGAATCTCTTTGTGACAATCTCAAGGATTATAAGAAAGGTAAAAGATCCCTTTAAGTAAGAGTTTGTCATCTTTCATTACAATGTGATTCGAAGAAGCTCCATAGATGAAGTAAGGACCCAAAATGAGTTCTTTATGACCAGGAGAATTCATCCATCTTTTGACAATAATTCTTGAAAGTTCTAAATAAGAAAACTCCCTAATATTCATCTCTAAGGCAACTGGACACTGTCCCTTTCTAAATTTCTTATAAAAAATTTTATCCCTTTCTCCCATTTGAGAAGAATGAATTCTAGCCGAATCAATCATTGATTCACTCTTAAATAATCCAGCCAAATCATTTTCTTTCCTGTACCTAACTACTTCATCAAAAACTAATGAATCAAGTAAATCAGAATTGTATTCTTCTAAAGAAATCTTATCTGCAACTCCTTGAGAGTGACAGATCACGCCTAAAGACATGAAGACAGCTAAACCTATGAACTTCAAATTTTTCACTGAGATGAATGTACGAAATTATCTGAAGTTCAATGGTCTCCTTAACAATACTTTAAGAGATCTTAGAAAATTCTCACTGGCCAAACATAGAAGTTTTCATAACGTAAGTGTTGCGTCCAAACTCCTAGTCCCAAATGAATAGCGTATGAGCTACTATTTGATGAACCATTATTTGAAGAACTCCAATAATTAGCATATTGCGCCTGTACATGACCACCTTGAACAAGGGCTGTATAAACCAGTTGTAGCTCATCCTTTGAAGGTAAAAACCAGTCTGTCATTCCGCCCGCCGTACAAGAATCACAAAGCCTTGCCGCATTCCCAACGTCAGTAGTTTGAAAGATAATTTGATCTGTATTTATAGGTCCCTCACCGAAATTAGTTTCACAAAACATTACACTCTGACTATATCCTCCCCAAGCCGCGGTCCAATCGGTTGGATAAACTTCCATACCTCCTCCAGCGCCATCATCATAAAAGATTATTCCGCCCCCTGGCCCAGTTTGCCCAATTATATCTATCTCAGATTGTGTCGTGAATTCAATTTGAGACTCAGAATAAATTCTTCTTCCTTCTATATTAATGAAAGGACTGAGGGTGTATACTGAAGAAGGCAGAAGATCTTCAAGTTGAACTTCATAATAACCATCTTCAAGCACAGCATTTTCGTTTCCACTATCGAGATAAAGTCCATCCGTCACACCTGAGTAAGAAAAACCCGCAGTGTAAGGGCTGTGACTATTCACAGCAAGACCGCTCACTTTTACAAGTGCAGAATTGGTTGTAATCTCCGAAACATTAGACTGAGTTACATAAATAATATCGTCTGATTTGTCGCATGACAAAAGATTGAATATGATCAATCCTGATGCTGCTATACTTTTTAATTTCATTTTCTGTTGCTTTTGTTTTACAGATCAAAACTAAAACAACACCAAGCGATAAGCTTATTGAAATGCGCAACCTCAAAGTAAAATTTGTGATTTGCGCAAATGATTAAATCCTACTCTGATAAGTATACAGATCGTGATACCTTCCTTTTTTATCTAACAACTCTTGATGCTTGCCTTGCTCTGAAATCCTTCCATCCTCTATCACCAATATTTGATCGGCTTTTTGAATGGTACTTAATCGGTGAGCAATCACAAATGTTGTTCTATCTTTCATCAACTCATTCAAACTCTTCTGAATGAATGATTCACTTTCAGTATCTAAATTAGATGTCGCCTCATCCAAAATAATTATTCTAGGATTCGCCAATAAAGCTCTTGCAATTGAGATTCTTTGTCTTTGACCTCCTGACAATTTTACCCCTCTCTCTCCTATCACTGTTTCTAATCCTTCATCAAAACGTTCAGTAAACTCATCTACATAAGCTCCCTTGACAGCTGCCATCAATTCTTCTTCGCTCGCATCTGGTCTTGGGAATAAAATGTTTTCTCTTATTGTTCCTTCGTACAAAAAGTCATCTTGTAGTACCACACCTAAATTCTTTCTGAATGAACTCAAATTGACTTTCGCTAAATCAACTCCATCCAAGGTCACGGTTCCTGAATCTGGATTTAAGAAAGTAGCCGCAAGACCTGCAATGGTTGATTTACCTGAACCTGACGAACCTACTAAGGCTGTAACACTGCCTTTTGGTGCTTCAAAAGATATATTGTGAATCACTTCTTTGCCTTCATCATAAGCAAAACTCACATCATTGAACAAAATGTCTCCATGAATCTCTTTCATGATTTCGGTTCTAACTTCAGGATCATCCTCTTCTTTCATATCCATCAATTCCTGAGTTCTATCTAAACCAGCCATAGCTTCAGATAGTTGTGATCCAATATTCGACATTTGAATAATTGGCGCTACCATTAACCCTAATAAGAATGTGAACATCATTAGGTCTCCAGGACTCATATCTCCGCCAATTACATACCAACCGCCCACTCCCATTATTCCGGCTGAAGCTAAACCTATAAGAAAGGTTGATGAGCTGGTTATAATAGCTGTTGCAGTCAAACTCTTCTTCACATTATTATAAAGACGATTAACTCCTACTTCAAAAATTTTGTTCTCTTGTTCTTCAGCATTAAATCCTTTGATCACTCTCACTCCATTCAAAGTCTCAGTTAATCTACCTGTCACCTCTGCATTAATCTTTCCTCTTTTTCTAAAAATGGGTCTGATATATCCAAATGCTTTCATCATGATCACTGCAAATACTGCAACCGGAACAATTACGACAACGGTTAGCACCCAGTTCATTTGAAATAGCAGTACCAAAGAAAAAATGGCCGTTAAGGTTCCTCCTATTAGCTGAACCAACCCCGTTCCCACAATATTTCTAACGCCCTCAACATCCGTCATAACCCTTGAAACAAGTGCGCCAGACTTATGATTATCAAAGAAGTTAATGGGTAATTTCATTAATTTCTTTTGAACGTCTGAACGCAAAATCGAAATCAATCTTTGAGCCTCTACACTTAACAATCGCGTCAAAGCAAAAGAAGTAAGAGCTTGCACCAAAAGAGCGCCTGCCAAAATGGTTACTATAACCATCAAGAGCGGAAAATCCTTGTTAGGGAAAACTTCATCTAATAGAATTCTTGTTACAAATGGCAAAGCCAAACCAGCAACACTTTTTATTATTATCAAAAGTAGACCAACAGAAACAATCTTCTTTCTTGGAAAAACATATTCTTTTACTGCCCACCCAAAACTTACTTTTTTCTCACTCATAGTTTACTGTTGTCGAATATCGAGCCAAAATATTTTATATGTCAAATCGGCAGAAGATTAATTCTAATTGTAACATTTAGACGTTTGAATTTGTTCTACTTACAAACCCAAAAAGATGAAAAAGTTATATTTCGCCTTCCTGTTATTGAACACCCTAAACTCAAGCATAGCACAGAATGCATACATTCAAGGAAACTTTCAATTTTGCCCTGATAAAGTAGTTGAACTTTTTGCTTATGGCGACACTGCATATGCTTGGGCCAATGCGTCAGACCCTGACTCTATTCTGTCTACCAACTATCATTTTTTTGATACCCCTGAAGTAGTACCAACCTATTTACTTTATACACCAACAGATACTTTAATCTATTCAATGATCGAAGGAAAATCAGCCTGCTATTGTCAATACTATATCCCAAACTTCTTTAGTCCAGACGGAGATGAATTCAATGACAAATTTCATCCCGTTATAAATTGCAATCACTATGCTGTAAGGATGACCATCTACAATCGTGAGCAACTTATTGTATTTGATCAGACAGATTTTGACGTGACGTGGGATGGCAAAAATGAATCCGGAATACCTGTTCAAAATGGCATTTACCCTTATATCATCTCTTTTATCACAGAAGAAGGCGACAAAATAACTGCTGAGGGATTCGTATTAGTCGGAAGATAAATTCAAAAACTAGATGTTTAAACATATATTATTTATACCTTTGTTTGAAAAGTGGAACAAAGTTTGTATCCACTCAACAAAAGAAACCAAATGAAGAAATTATTTTTTATCGCATTATGTATGCTACCAGCTCTTTCACAAGCGCAGTCATTGAGAGTAAAATCAGATAACGTCAAAATCAAATTTGTAGCCGATATGCAAGGCACAGAAGGTACCATTGGTGGATTCATGGCCAAGATCAACTTTGATATGGATAATTTATCGGCATCTACGATTCAAGGTTCTGTAGATGTGAATACACTTTCAACTTCAAATGAAAAAAGAGATGAGCACTTAAAATCTGCTGACTATTTTGAAGCTGAGAAATATCCGAAAATGACTTTCACTTCAGCTAAGATTGAAAAGAAAGATGACGGATATGTAATGACCGGGAAAATGAAAATTAAAGATATTGAAAGAGATGAAGTCATAACTTTCACTTATGCAGATAAAATGTTTACTGCGTCTACAACAATTCAAGCTGCCAACTATGGCATCATGGAAAAAAAGGGACCTAAAAAGACGAATGTCAAAGTCTCTTTTTCAATTCCAGTAGAATAAAACTTTTTAGATTAACAATTGATGAGAGCCTTGACAGCAATGTCAGGGCTTTTTTGTTTATTTAACAGAGAGAAAAACATTTAGATGACACAAGATAGACACTACATTGAAACAGATAGATTAATAATGAGGAAGTTTACCCTAGATGACGCCGAAGCTGCTTTAGCTATGAACTCAGAACCTGAGGTGACAAAATACATTCCATTCGAATCTGCTAAAACACTTGAAAAAGTTAAAGAATCAATTGCCAATAATACATTGGCCGATTACGATAAACATGGATTCGGAAGACTTGCGGTAACACTCAAAGAAACCGGGGAATTCATGGGTTTTTCTGGTTTAAAAAATGATCCAACTCTAAAAGGTGTTGACATAGGATTCAGATTTTGCAGCAGATTTTGGGGACAAGGATATGGTACAGAATCTGCTATGCCTTTTTTAGACGTAGCATTTAAGGACCTACAAGTTCCTGAACTAATAGGTGCAGCTATGAAAGATAATCTGGGATCAATTGCTATCTTAAAAAAAATGGGCTTGACATTCAAACACACAGAAATGTTTGAAGGCTATCCTTTTGAAGTGTATGGCCTAAAAAATCCTCATATTTGACACCATGAAGTTCATCTTACTAACCAATTTTAATCGCTTGCAAGATGTAGGCAACTTACCCGAAGATGGTGAATCAAACTATCCAATGTTGATCGTTTTGATCTTGTCTATTGGCGCAGTACTCTACTTTAACTACAGAAGATCAAGTAAAAAATAAAGTTTGGTTCAATAATTGCCTTTACATAATTGAACGTAAAAACAATCATTATGAAAAAGATCATTTTAGCTTCTCTCGCACTGCTTTGTGGACTCGTTTCATTTTCACAAGGAAAACATACCGAAACAAGATCAATAACTGAAAACGGTATTACTAAAAGTTGGAAAATTATCAAAGAGTTTGATGCTCAAGGAAACATGATTGATTACGATTCAACCTATGTAGAAGGTCCTCAAAACGAATCTCAAATGGAGACTTTCCTAATGATTCATCCGGTGACTTCGAAGGATTTGGTGACATGGGTGACTTTGGATCAAACGATTTTGGTTCAATGAATATGGATTCCATCATGACCGATATGAATGCCAAAATGTCTCAGATGATGCAGGAAATGCAGCAGATGATGAACAATATGGATTTTGACAAAATGTTTGAGGACATGCCAAAAATGGACGAGTTTTCTCCTCAACCAAGAGAAGACAAAATTATTGTTCCTGACAATCAATACGGAAACAAACCAAAAGGTACTAGAGCATAATTACCTCAAAATAATTTTTCCTGACAAAATTTGCAATAAACTAATTTTGTTAGTATATTTCTATTGTGGGAGGCAGTGGCCACATAAGAGAAATGAATCGAATGTTGAAAGACAATCGCGAAAACCGTAGATCAAAAAGAAAAGGGTATAAAGACAGCTATGTCCCTTTAACAAAGGTAAAGCCACTAGTATTTGAAGAGCCTAGCTCTGACACATTACATGAAATTCTCAAGAAGATTAAGCGTAAAAAAAGAATAGAAAGAGAACAAACAATATTCTTTTTAGTTTTTTCGGTCATCTTCGTTACTGTATTCTTAATTTTCGATTACCTCTATTTTTTCTCATAAGCATGTCTAGTTATGGACATATGGCCGAGATGAATCGAAAAATAAAGGAGAATCGAGAAAAAGGAGGCTCAGCATTTGAACGTAAAAAAACTACGAGACTGATTAAGGGAAAGCAGTCCAAATTCAATGTGGCTAGGCGACCAAAACGTCTAAAGCTTACAACTGCTATCTTAACTTTTGTTGTTTTTATGGGCCTTTTCATAGTCAGCTTTAAAGTCCTTCAATCATACAATTCATACGAAGTAAACCGCACTGAAATTGACTGGTCTGAAACTGAACAAAAGGATTTTGATTTATTCATGAATTATGGCCAATATGATTTAGAATCGGGTTATTATGAAGGTGCCAAAATTGAATTCGAACAAGCCTTGAAAATTTATCCCGAAAATGAAAAGGCATTATATGGTCTCAAAACTTCGAATCAGCACCTAGAGAATTATCAACAATTTGACTGATTTATAAAAAATCAGGGCGGTTTTCGTGTAATTCTTAACGTAATCTATTAAATCAGTAGACCCACTGGCAACCCTCATATTTTTTTGTCGTAACTTAAACGTAGTTTAACCAATGCGAAGCAAAACCCTCTTCGTAAACTTGAACCAAGATCTACTAATGAGAAAAAGAACAATTGCCGTATTTGCGTCTGTTGTTGCGTTATTTTTAGCGCAATATTCTCATGCGCAACTATTTCCTAACGGTGATTTCGAACCAGTACCAGCTGCAACTATTTGCCAATGTCCTGACAACTTCACTTGTGGTAATGATTCAGGAAGAGTGGTTGATGGAGTTCATCCAGTGTTCACAGCTGGAACCACAGGCGGATGCATTGGCCCAACAAATTATTTCCCTCAACTTGAAGCTTATAGCGGAAACTGCTGTACCTACTTCTATGCGGGTGCTGATAAACTTGACTTTAAACCTACATTTTTTTGTTGCCGAAAAGAAATTTATTGGGACGGAAATTGGCAAGGAAACATAACATTAACAAGATAAAATATGAGATTGTTAAAACTTAATATACTAATCATTGCGCTCTGTGCGACTTTTACAGCCTGGAATCAAACTCCTAACAACTGTAATGAATATACAACAGTCGGGACTTCAGGGTCATCATACAATGCCGGTCAAAATGCTGGATGTAATGCCAACGTTGGTGGCCAAGTAACGGGTACAGCTGCTTGGACGGGAACGAGCTGCGGAGGAACCTTGGTTTCAACAGTTGTTGGGCCTGCGGTATCTTGCCTGACTTTAGCTTATACAGCTGTAAATACAAATGATTACGGAACAATGACTACCAATACTGGAGGAACATTGACTGTTACAGCAGTGAATGCTGGAGTGGTCGGAAATGTTGTTGGACCTTTTAATTGTGGAGGATCTTATGGTGATGTAGCAGTAACAATTTGTTCTACTGTCCCATTTACTTCTGTGACATTAACGAATACTGGATGTACTTCTGGTTGGGTAATCAATTGCGCTACACAAACAGGTTGTGGTGGAGGTGGTGGCGGAAATGCCGGTGCTGATGATTTATCAACCGTGACTTGCGGAGGTACTGTAAATCTTAATACTTTAGTAACTGGTGATGCTGGTGGAACTTGGGAAGAGACTACAGTTCCGGCTTCAGGAGCTTTTAATACGGGTACTGGTGTTTTTGATGCTGATGCAGCAGGTGTCGGTATTTACACTTTTGAATACATAGTAACTGGTGGATGTTCAGGTGGTGACACAGCTGAATTCCAAATTGAAGTTTCTCCTATTGGTGATGCTTCTTGGACTTTACCTCCTACTCCATGTGCGAATGATGCTGATATTGATTTAAGTGCTTTGATTACTGGTACTGCTGGCGGAACTTGGTCAGGAACTGGTGTGACTGGAACTATGTTTGACCCAACCTCCGGCTCCCAAAATATAACCTATACTGTTGGTACCAATCCTTGTGATGATGTCGTCACCCAAATGCTTACTGTAACTCCTGCATCTGATCCTGATTGGACAAGTCCGGGAACAGTTTGTGAAGCAGATGGCGTTATTGATCTTACAACTTTAGTAAATGGAACTGCTGGCGGAACTTGGTCTGGCTCTGGTGTAACAGGAAACAACTTTGACCCTACTGGTTTAAGTGGTCCTATCTCTGTGACTTACACAGTGGGTACTGCTCCTTGTATTGGTATAGAAGCCAATGACATTACGGTTAATCCTGATGTTGATCCTGCTTGGACACCTCCGGCAAACCTTTGTGATGCTTCTCCTTTAGTTGACCTTAACACATTAATTACTGGAACTCCGGGCGGAACTTGGTCAGGAACTGGTGTTACTGGATCTGATTTTGATCCTGCTTCAGGAACGCAAATGGTTACTTACACAGTTGGTATTGCTCCTTGTGAAGAAACTTCTGTACAACAAATTGATGTGGTGGCAACTCCTGATCCAGCTTGGACAACTCTTTCACTTTGTGCTACTGCGGCTCCATTTGATTTAGCAGGACAAATTACTGGTGATCCAGGAGGAACTTGGTCAGGTGTTGGAATGACAGGCTCTACTTTTGACCCTTCTGTTGGCACTCAAGATATTACTTACACGGTTTCTTTCGGAGCATGTTCTGACATGTTAACTCAAACTATTGATATCGGTCAGCCTCAAGTTGATGTGGCTTTTACAAACGTTACTTGCTTTGGAAACACTGACGGTACTGCAGATGCAACCGTAACGGGTGGATCAGGAAACTATACTTATTTATGGACTCCTGGCGGACAAACTGCTGCTTCTGTTACCGGTCTTGCGGCTGGTGATTATACAGTGACAGTAACTGATAACACTTATGGAT
The DNA here is from genome assembly GCA_913054135.1 of uncultured Flavobacteriales bacterium. GTDB lineage: Bacteria > Bacteroidota > Bacteroidia > Flavobacteriales_D > Crocinitomicaceae > Paracrocinitomix. The sequence goes on from CAJXJK010000012.1 coordinate 157,461, forward strand.
GTTCTGATGATG
>CAJXJK010000013.1 GCA_913054135.1 uncultured Flavobacteriales bacterium
GAGATCTACACTCTTTCCCTACACGACGCTCTTCCGATCTGTCTAAACCTTGGATCTGTACATTTGAATATTTCATTCCAAGAGGCGCTCAAAAGAAAGAGCTTTCAAATGCAGATAAAAAATATATTCAGAAGAATTGGAAACATATGGTTTCTGACAATTGCAAAAGACTAATAGCACTGTCAAAATGGGCTTATAATTCGCAAGAACAATACGTTAATTCCTTGGGGTATGATTTCAATTTGATTAAGGATAAATTAATAGTTCTCTACCCGCCACAAAAAATTTATGTCAATTCAATGGCTGAGAAGCATACTGGTGAGAAAATCAAATTTATATTTGTTGGTGGTGTTTTCTTTCATAAAGGAGGCATGGAAATTCTTAACGTTTTTGATAAAATGCTTTCTTCTGGTGCTCCAATTGAACTAGATATTATATCTAGTTTCACAACTGGTGATTTTGTTACAAGATCAAACGTAGATTCTGTCCAAAATGCGAATAAAATAATTGAAAAACATTCGGCCATTAGAAGTCACAATAAGTTAGAGAATCAAGAAGTAATGAAAATGATGAAGAATAGTGATATTGCACTGCTACCTTCTTATGATGAGACTTTTGGATATTCTGTGCTTGAAGCACAGGCTTGCGGATGCCCTGTTATTTCAACTAATGGTGCCGCACTTTCTGAGATTAATAATGAAGAATGTGGATGGTTAATTAACTTAAAAAAAGACGATCAACAGAGAACAGTGCCTAGAACAGAAGAAGCCAGGGCTGAAGCAACAAATATCATTGCATCCAACCTAGAAAGAATCATCAATGAAATTCTTGATTCACCTCAAATAATCGAAGTAAAAGGCCAGAACTCTCTTGAGAGGATTAAGGAATTCCATAATGTTAAATCATTTAAAGAAAAATTGAAAGAGATTTATATCTCGGCTATTTCAAAACCATGATTGAATCAAGCGAAAATATTAAAGTAACAGTCTTATTGCCGGTTTACAATGCAGAAAAGTACATTGCTGAAGCTGTCAATTCTGTTCTAAACCAAACCTTTGAGGATTTTGAATTGCTGATTCTTAATGATGGCTCAACAGATAAGTCTGTCGAAATTCTTAATTCAATAAAAGATGAGAGAATTTCGATTATTAATAACCCTAAAAATTTAGGTTTAATAGCAACTCTCAATAAGGGGTTAGAGCAGGCTAAAGGAAAGTACATAGCAAGGATGGATGCTGATGATGTTTGCTATCCAAATAGGTTTGAAGAGCAGGTGAAATTCTTAGATGAAAACGAAGAATATGTGATAGTAGGTTCAAATTTTCTGAAATTTGGTTTCGAGAATGGAGAGTCGAATCTTTGGAATGAAGATGAGCAAATTAGAGTGGCTGTCTTTTTTGAAAGCCCAATGGCACATCCAACCACAATGTTTAGAAGAGATGTGATTTCTGCTAATGCGTTAACATATGATAAAAGATATCTTCATTTAGAAGATTGGGCGTTATGGTTCAAAATTCTACAATTCGGAAAAGCGAAAAATCTAGAGAATATACTGTTGAAGTACCGCCTAGAAGACCAAAATATTACAACTATTAACCATCATTCAGTGACTGAAAGAGCGACTTCTTTTCTAGTTGATCATTTGTCACATTTGTACAAAGACGATTTGAAAAATTGGGCAGATATACACTGGGCAATAGCCAAGGGGAAGTTTATTCAAGATTCAATCAATGAATTGATGAGCGTAAGAAAAGATGTAAAAAACGCAATGGTTAATTATGGATTGAGCATCACTTCAATTGATGACTTCTTCAAGCAAAAGAATGAACAAATGTTTTATGGTATTTCAAATAGTTCTGGTTTGAAAGCATTAAAGTTTGCCCGTAAAACAGGACAATTAAACTTGAAAACTTTAATTTATGGATTAAAGAAATGCATAAGGAAATAGCTGATGAAGACAGAAAACAACAATAGGCTCTTTTTTTTTACTGCTCAATATCCTTTTGGGTTGAAAGAGGAATTTGTTGCAGCTGAAATTATTGGATTATCAAAAAGATTCAAAGAGATTGTTGTAGTACCATTTGGCCCTCTAGAAAACATTGAAAGAGAATTACCTTCAAATTGTGTGTTGGAAAAAGTTGATTTGAATAAATCGAAATTGACATTAAGAGATAATTTGAGGCTCATCCAACTTCTAGTTTCTGAAATTTTCAAGTCGAAAAAGGGAGTTCATATTTTAAGAAAAAGTAGATCACTCAGAAGCGAAGCTGCGCAATCAATGAAGCTATCAAAGCAGTTCATCCAAATGTTTGATTCACATAATGCCAGTGAGTCTGATTACTACTATTCTACTTGGATGAATGAAAGTGCCTTAGCTCTTGCATTTGTTCGCGAGAGATTGCCTCAGATAAATTTTACTATTCGAAATAGAGGCTATGACCTTTTTGATGAGAGAAGAGAAGGAAATTATATGCCTTTCAGAAATTACATTTTCAAACATTCATCAAAAGTACTTGCGGTTTCTGAATTTGGGCGTGATTATTTAAGGGCTAAAAATGTTTATCCAGAAAAGATCCATTGCAATTATAATGGTGTTAAAGAAGGTAATTTTGAATTGAAATCTCTTAGCTCAAAGCTAACTCTAGTTTCTTGTTCTTACTTGTTACCCATTAAAAGGGTTGATGTTCTTGCCTCGGCACTTCATGAAATTGATTTTGAGCTCAAGTGGATTCATTTCGGAGATGGGCCTGAAGAGGATAAAATAAAAAGGATAGTTAATGATTTACCTAAGAACATAGAGATTGAATTGAGAGGGGCAGTCAATCCTGCCGAAATAATCAAAGAATATGAGTCTGGTTTATGTGATGCCTTCATTCATCTGAGTGAATCAGAAGGTTTCGGTATGGCAATCTTAGAAGCGATAAGTCGAGGAATACCAACAATCCTTTATCCAGCTGGTGGCGTGAACGATTTTATGAGTGAATCTCATACTATAGAGATAAAAGAACCTTTTAATGTAAATGCAGTGGTTGAGAGTATTAAGCTTTTTCAAACTAAGTTTTACAAAAACGAGGAGGTTCGGGCGGATGCATTTAATTTTTTCAAGTCGAAGTTCACTGAAGAGAAAAATCTTGATGAATTGTATGCCCACATCTTAGGAGATTAAATATTCGTCTTAGGATTTAATAAGTGAAATTATTAATAGATTTGATTAAAAGAAAAGAATGAAATTAGAAGGGAAAACGGTATTAGTTACAGGAGCGGATGGATTTATTGGATCTCATTTGACAGAGATGCTAGTGGCAAAAGGCTGTAAAGTGAAAGCACTTTCAGTTTATAATTCATTCAATTATTGGGGATGGTTAGAAAACATTTGTTGTCTAGACCAAATTGAAGTATTAAATGGTGACATACGTGACCCACACTATTGTAAACACATGACTAAAGGTGTTGATGTTGTTTTTCACTTGGCCGCCTTAATTGCAATCCCATATTCTTATGTCGCGCCTACGTCTTATGTTGAAACAAACGTAAGCGGTACATTGAATGTTTGTCAAGCAGCCATGGAAAATGGTTGTGAAAAAATAATTCACACCTCTACTTCTGAGGTTTACGGAAGTGCATTGTATGTTCCAATAGATGAAAAGCATCCTTTGCAACCTCAATCACCATATTCTGCTAGTAAAATTGGTGCTGATAATATGGCAATGAGCTTTTATAATGCATTTGATTTGCCTGTAGTGACTGCAAGACCTTTTAATACTTACGGACCAAGACAATCTGCGAGAGCGGTAATACCGACTATTATTTCGCAAATTGCAGCCGGAAATAAAGAAATTATGGTAGGTGATTTATCTCCTACGAGAGATTTCAATTTTGTTGAGGATACTTGCCGAGGGTTTGTTGCAATTGCCGAGTCTGATAAAGTGATTGGAAAAACCATCAATATTGGTTCAAACTTTGAAATTTCTATTAACGACACCTTTGAAATGATTAAAAAGGTAATGAATTCTGATGTGAATTTTGTCGTGGATCCTTCAAGAATTAGACCTGGTAAGTCAGAGGTTCAAAGGCTTTGGTGTGATAATTCATTAATCAATGAACTCACCGGATTTGTTCCTGAAGTTAGTATAGAAGAAGGTCTGAGGAGAACTGCCGAATGGTTTACAAACCCAGATAATTTGAAGAATTATAAAACAAATATTTACAATGTCTAAAAGAGCAATCATATTGGCTGGAGGAAAAGGGACAAGGTTGAGACCTTATACAATCGTGTTACCTAAACCTTTGGTTCCGCTTGGAGATTATCCAATATTAGAAATCATTGTAAGGCAATTAGTAGATGCTGGCTTTGATCACATAACAATGACAGTCAATCATCAAGCTGACATGATTAAAGCATTTTTTGGAGATGGTTCTAAATGGAATGTGAAAATAGATTATTCTCTTGAGGACAAACCGCTTTCAACAATGGGCCCTCTAAGCCTAATTGACGACTTGCCAGATAATTTTTTGGTTATGAATGGTGATATTTTGACTGATTTGAAATTTGCAGCTTTTCATGATGAGCATGTTAAATCAAATTCAATATTTACCATTAGTTCTTACGTGAGAGAACATGTTAATTTATACGGAGTTCTGGAGGTAAGTGATCAAAAAAGATTGACAGATTTTCACGAGAAACCCGTTACACGATTTGAAGTTAGTATGGGGATTTACATGCTTAATAAAGAAGTTTTAAACTATATTCCTCACAATGAACCTTATGGGTTCGATACACTGATGCTTGATTTAATAAAAGCCGAAAAGAACGCAACTGTTAATTGCTTTGACGGTTATTGGTTGGATATTGGACGACCAGATGATTACATAGAGGCTACAGAACAATTTGAATCAAACAAACACTTATTTTTAAAAGATGTCTAAAGTATTTGTTTCAGGATCTTCTGGGGCAATTGGTCAACATCTTGTCCGAAAATTACAATCCCTTAATTATGAAATCATAGGTCAAAAGCGTGGTTTGAGGGTAGAAGAGGACGAATATTTTGAGAAAATTTCTGCCCCGTCATCTATAAATGTTTTCTATCATTTGGCAGCTAAGAGTTTTGTGCCTGATAGTTGGGAGAACCCAGCAGATTTTATCGAAGCTAATGTTTTAGGAACACAAAAGGTGATAGATTTCTGCATTGCAAATAAGATTCGATTAGTATTCGTGAGCAGTTACGCCTATGGCAAGCCTGATTATCTGCCAATTGATGAAGAGCATCATGTGAAGTGGGCGAACCCTTATGGTATGAGCAAGATGATGGCTGAAGAGCTTTGTAAGTTTTACTCAAATAATTCTGGTCTAGATTGCACCATTGTGCGTCCATTTAACGTTTACGGCACACTAGCAAACGAAAAACTCTTAATTCCAGAGATCATTGATCAGATTAGGAATCAGAAAGAAATCAAGGTTAGGGATTTAGCTCCTAAAAGAGACTATGTTTATATTGATGATTTAATTGACTTCTTAAGTTTGCTTTTAGATTCAAGTCCAAATTTGATTTACAATGTAGGTAGCGGAGTTTCTTTATCTGTTGGAGAGATAATAAGTATTTGTCAAGAGGTATTTGAGACCAACTTGGACGTGATTTCAGATGAAGTGATCAGACAAAATGAAATTTCTGAAACTAGAAGTAGTGTTCAACTTGCAAATAATGATTTCGACTGGACTCCAAAAGTTGATTTTAAAAAAGGGATTCAATTGATTAAAAAGAAATTGAATGCCTAAGAGGGTTCTAATATTGATAGGGATTCCCAATTTTAATTATCATAACCCGAAGTCTGCTGTTTTGTCATATTTGAAGCAGATTGAACAAGCGTTTGAAGCCGAAGGACATGAAGTTGTACTTGATTTCAGAAATAAGCCAAATGTAAACGAAGATCACAGTGTTGCGATCAAAAAGAAGAGCGTTTCTCAACATATTAAGGATATCGTTAAGTTGTGGCCGTGGTTTTACCATTCACTGGTCATGACGAAGTATTTGAAATCTCAGAATGAATTGTATGAAGAATTGGCGACTCTTGAACCTTTTGATTTAATCGTGGAGTTTCACACAGTGGGATCTACAATAGGAGTGAGGTTGTCAGAATTATGGTCTGCTTCTCTTTCAGTTATTTTTGATTCTCCGGTAGATGAGCAATTCATAGAAATGTATGGAACTAAAACTTGGAATTGGAATTCAATTATTGAATCAGAAAAAAAGACTCTTCAATCAGCTGATAAAATCATGTACTATTCAAGACCTTGCCAAAAATATATTGAAAAAAAGTATGATATAAAAGGACAGGTAAACATTCTTCCATGTGTGCTCACTAAAGAGAATCACGTTGAAAGAGTAAGTTCAGATCTGTTCTACATAGGTTTTATTGGTTCTTTTCTTTCTTGGCATAAACTCGACTTGCTTGTGCAAGCTTTCGAAGAATTTTATAGACGTCATAATGATGCGAGGTTGATTCTTGTGGGGTATGGAGAAGAATGGAATAAAATAAAGAAGATGGTTTCTTCTTCTGATGCAAGCAGTGCGATTGAGATGACAGGTTTTGTGAATGAAGAGGAGTTAAACCACTATAAAAGCATATTCACGATTGCAACTATGCCAGGTTCTAATTGGTATGGCTCTCCTTTGAAACTATTTGAGTATGCTCAAGCCTCTATTCCTTTCATATCTCCTGTATCTGATACAGTTTCTGATATATTCGAGCCGAACAAACATTGTTTATTTGTTGAAAGAGAAGATGAAAAAGGATCATTATTGGATGCTCTTGAAACCATGTATTCGAAGGGCGAAAAGAGAGAATTAATGGGTAAATCAGCAAACCAAATGGTGAAGGATAATTACAATAAAAAGACCTATCAAGAAAAGCTAATTAATTGCCTAGCTTAGTTCAAAAGTCTTGCAATTTTAATGTAAGTTCTTAATCCAAACACCTTAAAAACAACTTTGAGTTTTCCAAGCTCTGAAATAGAAATTGGAAAAACTTGATTCCAAAATTCTAATTCTTTTAACCATGTGTTTTTCTGAGAAGAATTGTCACTATGAATTAATGATTGAAGATAGGTTTGATGAATCTTGTTCATAGCTTTTGAAGAGCTCTTTATGTCGAATTTTAGAAATTCATCCTTGTAATTAATTATCAAAGCGCAGAGGGTGTCACTGACAAATACCCAGTTTGAAGAAAGAGATTCCTTAAGTCTTCTAGAATGAAAAAAGTCTCCCTTTATATAGCCAACTTTGAGTCCTGCAATTATCAATTTGATGTGCAAATCCCAGTCTTGACCAACAATTAAGTCAGGGGTGTAGCCTCCAACTTTTTCCAAAGCTGATTTTTTATAAAGCGGATTTCCAGAGGTGATGACCTCAGAAATTCCCACTTCAATTTCATTTCCGATTATGTGTTCAAACTTATGTTGTTCCAGTACTTTGGTTAAATAATGGTTTAGAACACTTCTGTCTGACACTACCCAGTCAACATCTTGCTCTTCAATAGCCTTCATTTGGATGTTTAACTTATCTGTTTTAATGATATCATCTGAATCTAAGAATTGGATGAAATCACCTTTAGCCAAATTGAAGCCCTTGGCTCTAGCAAATGATGCTCCTTTTTTAGGCTCAATCGCTATTGTAATTCTAGAATCTTTTTTCTGTAGTTCATTTAGAATGTTCAGAGTTTGATCAGTCGATCCATTGTCAACACAAATAATCTCCATCTCGAGAATGTCTTGATCAATAATACTTTGGATAGTCTCATCAATGAAGTCGGCAGAATTGTAACATGGTATGATGACAGAAACTTTCACAATTACTTGCTACTTTTTCCAAATTGATTTCCATACAATAAGCTTGTCACATCAGCATGGTTGGGTTCTATTGTGATTCCATCTATCTCTGCTCTTGATTGATTTTCAAGGAAGAAATCCTCTTCAATGTTAGTGGTTTTGTAGTTGTTGAGTTCAATCTTAGCCGGACCAAACATTTCTTTTTTCTTGAAAGCAGTATATCCAACCCTCACGTTATCTAGTTTTACATCATCCAGTATTACAGATGATAAGTCTTTACTCACCAAGCCTAGTTCAGCATTTAAAACTGAAATCTTTTCTCCGCGAATAGAACTCATTTCTCCGGCACTCACTCCCTTGTCTCCTACATTGCTAATTACTAAGTTTTCTACCTCAATAATACTTCCCGAAAAGTCAATTCCATCATTACCTATATCGTTGAATGTCAGATTTGTAAGTTTGCCTTGACAAAAATCACCGTCAAATGCGTCAGAATATATGTGTTCAAAGTTAGAGTTTGAAAGCGTGAATTTGGAACGTATAACATTCAATGCGTCTTCTGAACTATTATTGCTAAATGTTACATTGTCTAAATCTACGTCTGCTTCATAAAAATTGACTGAACCGGAATGATGCCACTTCCCCGAATGACACTCTGACAATGCGTTAAAGATGGTATAATTTACTTTAGATCTATTTGAGCTCTGATATACTAAGAATGAACCACTGCTATCAGATGATGAAATAATAATTGGTTCCGCCTCTGTTCCCATCATTTCGCAATGAGCGTTTACAGCAAGAACACTATTGTTGATTAAATCCATCTGAGTTCCTGCCTCAATGTGTAAAGAATAATTTGGCTTTATTTCAATGTCGTTAGCTATTTGATAATTACCCTTTGAAATTCGCGCAGTTTTATCTTCATCATTGTAAGCAATGATATCTTCAAAATCTGTTTTATGGTTCAAATTCAAATGGCAGTCGTAATATGATTCTATTTTTGTGTAAAATGTATCAGTTTGTCCTACAAAAGAATAACCCACTTTAATTTTTCTGTGGACCCAACGGTTGTCATTTCTCTTAAGTTTTATTTGATTCGAATCAATAGCGTTTATTAGGTTCAGTTCAAACTTGTTTTCATTCACCCTTTGATTCAACCCTCTTCCATCTATTGTAATATTCTGATCTGATGAAATCTTTGTCTCACTGGTATCAAAAGCGCCAAAAACGATTAGCTCCTCATAAGAATTATTGTTCAAATTCAACTCCAATTTGGTAAGCCCTTGAGTGATTGTTCTGTTAGAAGTTACGTTTACAAAATACTTGTGGAACTCTGGTTCTTCAGTGCTTTCAAATTCCTTCAGTTTATTTCTAATCACTGAAGCATTTGAAGTATAATGATCAATGAAAAATTTATAAGATGAGTTTTCTTTGTACATGTAAGTGAGATAAAGTTCCCTTTCTCCGGAGGTTTCTTCATGAAAATTCTGCAAAAATTCTTCTTGGCTATATTTTCTGAGGTATTTGAAATAGGTGTTGACAAAATGCTCGTTTTCAAAGAAAATGTCTTTCCAAACTTTTACCTCAAATTCTCCGATATGATCATTGTACCAACGATTGTAGTAAATGTCCGAAATCATATGACCTGAATTTGAATCAAAACCTATTAGTTCAAGTTTGCCAATTACAGGGTTAAAATAGAATCGCACGTTCTTCCAACGAAGACAATGATGTCCACCGGTTAAGTCTGCAATGGCAAAAAGTTTTGCTGCCTTGTCAATATCTACTGCATTTTCAAGACTAACCGTCTTAGTTCTCAAACCATTGATCAAATATTTCCCTTTTTTGTATTGGTCAAATAAAATAGGATTTTTAAGTGTCCTCTTACTTTTAAAAACATCTACTTTAGCCATCAAGAATAGATTTTCTTGAGAATATGTATCATTTTTATTGAGAATGCTTTTGTCAATTAATATTGACTCATCAAGTTTCAAGATCGGAGCTTCTCTTCTGTTGTTTAGTTCAATTAATTGTTTGTCAAAGCTTTCTTCAATAGCGTATACACCTTTGTCTTTTCCATTTTCTTTTAACGTTGCAAAACTATAACGCAAAGCTATTAAGCCCTCTTTTTTCATGAGTTTATGAAAGTACCATTCATTTAGAAAACCTCTGGTTTCGGGTGATTGAATTGCAAATGATTTCATACCCATTAACCTGTCGTCTCCTGACATTTTAATTCGATATGACCATTTTTCAGTTGACCAGTGATCTGAATAGTCTCCCTTAAGTCTCATCTTGATATTGAAAGTATCCTTTGAAAACACCAATTGTGCAGGCACTTCAATTTTGTTTTCATCTCTCAAAATTCCTGCATCCATTGCTCTCGATTGGCAATCATTCAACACTTGTTGAGAGCTGTCAGGAATAAGCAGGTTAATCTCATTTGGGGATGCATTTTTTCCATCTTGATAATTCGAATAACTCAAATTCTTGACGTTCTTTACAGAAAAGATGAAATCCCGAATCGTTTCATTATGATACGAATACATTCCGAGAAAAAACACGATTAGCAGGAGCATGGCTCTGCCGCTCCATTTGAGGAATATTTTAAATCTTGATTTCAAGGTAAACGATTAACCTTTCTGTTTTACTCTAATCCTACCGAGAAGTTACGCTAGAAACCGATTTTATTAAAATAAATAATGATTGTTGAAATGAAGAAAAATCTCTCTAAGACAAAGTTCTAGAACTTAGCCTTCGTACCACCAAATCTTCTCTTTCTTCCGTACATCCAAGAATAATTCTTTCTGTAGAATCCAGTTTTAGTTCTGAACAAACGGCTATAAGAAATTGTCATCAACATATAGTTATCACGATCTGTTGGGTCGCCCCTTGGTGAACCAGGTCCGTATTGAACAGCATCTGGTACATTTCCTTGTGAAACCCATTGGTTAGCTAATTGTGCCGCTAATGGATCTGCTGCCATAGCGCTTGGGTCAGCATAAACTCCTGAAATGTCATCTAAGTAATCAGTGAATGTCCAGTTCCAGCTAAACTCGAAACCAATTCTGTGAATTCGTTTGTGAGTAAAATAAAATCCACCTCCATAAGGCATCTGGAAAGCAACTGGAGAATATTTAGTTCCCTCCGTCATCAAAGGTCTTAATTTATATTTCTGACCCGTACCACCAATTTGGCCTTTCGGGTTATGAATTAAAATTCCGGCACCTGCAAAAAAGTATGTTTGAAAATCCGTTCTGTATCTACCCCTAAATCCTACATCTGCAACCGAAAGTATTTGAGGATAATATTCAAACTTTGCACTAACGTCATGAATGTCATTAGTGAAGTTCAAGTTTCTTCCTCTTCTTGCTCTATTTTCAGAGTTCGAATCCATTCCTTGAATTCTCGCATAGGTATAAGATCCTTGCACTGCGAATAATGGGTGAAATCTATATCTAACAAATGCCCCTGCAGACCAACGAGTATCCTTTAACTCCAAATTGTAAACAAAATTTCTCGCAACATCTCCTCCTCCAATGTCACCTAAAAAGTTGGTAACACCAGCTCTAACTCCAAAACCTAAGTTGTATCTCTGAGCGTTTGCTCCAAGAGACAAACTCACAATGAATAATAAAGCAAATAATTTTTTCATCTTCTTCAAATAATTAGGCAAAACTAGCCAATTTTCAACGGGCAAAGCACTAAATTACGAAAAAAAAGTAAGACAAAATAATTTTCATTATCATCCTCAAAATCTTGTTATCTTTAATGGCTTAATGAAAGAGAATAGAATAACAGAATTATTAGGGATTAAATATCCCCTCATACAGGCTGGAATGATCTGGTGTTCTGGTTGGGAATTGGCCTCAGCGGTGAGCAATGCAGGAGGTTTAGGTATAATTGGTTCAGGGTCAATGTATCCTGATGTCTTAGATCATCAAATAGCGAAATGTAAGGCCGCAACAAGTAAACCTTTTGCTGTGAATCTACCTATGATTTATCCCGACATTGAAAAGCACATTGAAACAGTTATTAAGCACAAAGTTCCAATTGTCTTCACATCCGCCGGAAATCCTAAAACTTGGACTTCTCATTTAAAAAATCACGGTATCAAAGTGGTCCATGTGGTTTCTTCACTAAAATTTGCCTTGAAGTCTGAGGCAGCTGGTGTAGATGCTGTTGTTGCCGAAGGCTTCGAAGCTGGAGGTCATAACGGAATTGATGAAACAACTACTATGACGCTTATTCCGATTGTAAAATCAGAGCTCAAAGTACCATTAATTGCGGCAGGAGGAATCGGTACTGGAAGAGGAATGTTGGCTGCAATGGCGCTTGGTGCAGATGCTGTTCAAATCGGATCTCGATTTGTGGCCAGTGATGAGTCTTCGGCACATGAAGCTTTTAAAAAGACGGTAGTTCAAACAGTTGATGGTGGAACCAAGCTTACTTTGAAAGAGCTTACTCCGGTACGTCTGATTAAGAATGACTTTTTCAATCAGGTACAATCGGCTTATGAGAATGGTGCTACCAATGACGAATTAAAATCTCTTTTAGGAAGAGGTCGTGCGAAAAAAGGAATGTTTGAAGGCGATTTAGTTGAAGGTGAATTAGAGATTGGCCAAATCGCTGGAGTAATCAATAATATCATGCCGGCAAAAGAAATTGTTGAAGAAATCGTAAAAGAATTTCAAGAAGCAAGGGCAGATCTTGGATCAAATAAATACAATTTTTAATGATCAAATTTGATGAGTTTAAATTAGATAACGGACTAAAAGTTATCTTTCATAAAGATGAAACTACTCCTATGGCAGTAGTTAATATCATCTATGACGTTGGTGCTAGAGATGAAAGCGAAGACCGAACTGGATTCGCTCATTTGTTTGAGCATTTAATGTTTGGAGGATCAAAAAACATTGAAAATTTTGATGCCCCATTGCAGCTAGCCGGTGGAGAGTGTAATGCTTTTACTAACAATGATATCACAAACTATTACGACACTTTGCCAGTAGAAAATATCGAAACTGCATTTTGGTTAGAAAGTGATAGGATGCTGGAATTAGCCTTCACTCCAAAAAGTTTAGAAGTTCAGAGATCTGTAGTAATTGAAGAGTTTAAGCAGAGATATCTTAATCAACCTTATGGAGATGTTTGGTTGCTCTTGAGGCCTCTCATCTATAAAACTCATCCCTACAAGTGGGCAACAATTGGTAAAAATATTGAGCACATTGAGAATGCAACAATGCAAGATGTCAAAGATTTCTTTTTTACTCATTATGGACCGCAGAACGCAACATTAGTCGTAGGAGGGAATTTAGCATTAGATGAAGTCAAGAGGCTTAGTGAAAAGTGGTTCGGAAATATTCCTTCAAGACCAAAATTAGCGAGAGATATTCCAAATGAGCCTGCTCAACTTGAGGCTCGTCAGCTTGAAGTTGAAAGAAAGGTTCCTGCTGATGCCTTATATATTGCATTCAGAATGGGGAATAGAAAGTCTAAAGAGCACTTTTGCGGAGACCTCTTATCAGACATTTTAGGAAGAGGTCGTTCATCAAGATTATACAGTGAACTGATTGATAAACAAAAGCTATTTACAACACTATCTGCTTATGTTTCTGCAGGCTGGGAAGATGGCTTATTTATAGTTTCGGGGCACTTGAATCAAGGAGTTTCATTTGAAAAAGCAGAAGCCGAAATTTGGAAGATTCTTAATGAAATGGGAGAAACTGAAATTGAAAATAGAGAGCTAACAAAGGTTCTTAACAAATTTAAAACAGCCAAAGTGTTTTCAGAACAAACCTTATTAAATCGTGTGATGAATATTGCAATGTTTGATTTGATGGGCAAGTTGGATGTTATTAACGAAGAATTAAATGAATATGATAAGGTGACATCAACTCAAATAAGAGATTTCTCAAAAAGAGTTTTCGTGACAACCAACTCTTCAACCTTAAGAATTAAAGCACAGAAATGAACAGAAGCGTAGCACCAGAATACACTCAAGCGAAAGATCTTAAGATAATAGCTCCAGAAAAAAAGGTTTCTGCGAGTGGAGTAGAGGTATTCTTAATGAGAGATGTCAAGGATAGTTCTGTCAAGGTAGATTTTGAATGGTCGGCTGGAACAAAGTATCAAACAAAGAAGTTAGTATCGAACTTTACGAACAAGTTGATTTTTGCAGGAACTGCCGAGAAAAATTCTAATCAAATTGCCGAAGAAATAGATTTTTATGGTGGATACACTTCCTTGGAGGTTGATAAAGATCACGCCGCATTGACCATATATGGTTTAAATGATAAAATATCGGACATATGTTCTTTAGTGAAGGATGCATTTGAGAAGGCTAATTTCCCTCAAAGTGAGTTGCAAAAGGAGTTGAGTATTGCTAAAAGTAAATTCAATATCGATATAGAAAAGGTAAAAGTGTTGTGTAGCAGAACCTTTAATAGGAAACTCTATGGCGAACATTCGGCTTATGGGCAAATTGCTGACTTAGAGGATTTTGACAAATTGACAAGACAAGATTTGATCTCATACTACAATGAGTTTTATAAGACGAAACCGGTCATATTCATTACTGGAGATGTATCTGACTCTTTTGTAGAGGAGATTTTAAATTGGGCAAATGAATTTGTAGAGGAGAGAAAGGTTATCAATCCGGATGTTAACAATCAGGCTAAAGGCTTAATCAAAATTGAGAGAGAAGACGCTATTCAATCTGCAATCAGAGTGGGTAGATTAATGTTTGATAAGAATCATAAAGACTACTTTAATTTTCAACTTTTGAATACTATTCTCGGGGGCTATTTCGGAAGTAGATTGATGGCAAACATCAGAGAAGATAAAGGTTATACTTACGGAATTGGATCAGGAATGGCAGTTCTTCAAGACGCAAGTTATTTTTTCATTTCTACCGAAGTAGGGAAGGATGTGAACGAAAATACTATTGAAGAGATAAAGAAAGAACTTAAGTTACTTTGTGAAATTGAAGTTTCTGAAGACGAATTGCTCAAGGTTAAAAATTACATGTTAGGTGAGTTCTTGAGACAAGCTGACGGTCCATTATCTCAAATGGAGATTTTTAAGAATATCTATTTCAACAATTTGAAATCATCATATTATCACGATTTTATTCAAGCAATTCACTCAGCCTCTGCGAATGATTTGAAGAAGTTAGCGAATGAGTATTTTGTTGAAGATGAGATGTTGATGGTAGTGGCTGGATAATTAAGAGTACTTATGCCTACAAGTCAAGAACGTTTTAAGTTTGCCCTTTTCCCAGCAATTTTAATGGGGTTCGTGACCAATGTGTACATTTCTGTTGTGATTTATTTTGTCGGTGGAGGAGTGCTTATTCTTAGTCCGATAATTAGTTCCATTTTATTTCTAGGTTTTTGGCCAGCATTGAAAAAAGGTCTACTCAATCCCAACATTGTTTTTTATTCACTTTCGTTAATTGTATGTGCAGAAGTCGCAATTCATACTATTCATTTAGGATGGGAAACAGGTTTCTATTATTATATTTTCCTCTTGCCTTTGGTCTTTCTGCTGAATTCTAAATGGAAAGTAGGGGTCATTATAGTATTTAATGTCATCATGTTGGCTTTTGGAATATTGCTTTGGTATTTTCAATCAGGTGTTGATGGAATTATAGATGTTGCAGTTGATGTTCAAGAGATTCTTGAGTTTATAAATTTAAGTGGTACTGCCTCAATTGTGGTGGTGATAATGCTGTACTTTAGTAGAGCACTTCATCTAAAGGATGATGAATTAGAGTCTCAAAATGAAGAGATTTCGGCACAAAATGAACACAAGCAAATTCTATTAAAGGAGGTTCATCACCGCGTAAAAAATAACCTACAAATCATAACTTCTTTGTTGTCTTTGCAGTCGAGAACAGTAGAGGATGAAGAAATTGTAAATGTCTTAGAAGAGAGTAAACGAAGAGTAGAGGCAATTGCCTTAATCCATCAAAAACTTTATCAAGATGAGGACATTACTCAAGTTAGTTTTAAATCTTATTTAGAAGAAGTTGTCGCCTCACAAAAATTGATTAACCCGACTATTAAATATGTCGTGAATAGTCCTGAAGTTAATCTGCCTTTAGATACGGCAATACCATTAGGTTTGGTGGTTTCTGAATTAATTTCTAATTCACTTAAACATGCTTTTTCAAACGTAGCAGAGCCTTTGTTGACAATTGATTTGGATAAAATTGCAGAAGAAAAGTACGTCTTGTCTATTCAAGATAATGGCCCTGGTTTCCCTGAGACATTTAGCTTTGAAAATGAGACTGGCCTTGGTTCTGAGATAATTAACGCATTAACAGGGCAGCTGAACAGTCAAGTAGAATACAAGAATTCAAATGGTGCAAAGGTTATTATTAGGTTCAACGAAAAATCCCCCATCCAATAAAGGATGAGGGATTTATATTTTCTTTAGTTGTTATTAGCAGCCTTCGCCGTAATCAACAATCTTCACTTTGAAATCTTCTCCGTAATCAACCCATTTGATTTTGAAATCTTCTCCGTAATCAACTTCTTTCCATTTTCCTCTGCTATCCTCTCCATAGTCAACCCATTTGATTTTTACATCTTCTCCGTAATCAACTTTCTTTACTTCGTAATCTTCTCCGTAATCAACAAATTTGATCTTTCCGTATACTTCACAAGCTGTGTTACCAGTCATTTCTGTATCGTTTTCATTGTCTTCTGACATGAAGCTACTTAAAGCGAAAACTCCTAGGCTAACTGCTGCTGCTCCGAAAAGAGTTTTTAAGTTTAAAAATTTTTTCATCTGAATGTGTTTTGGTTTTTTAAGATTTTTAAATCTATATATTAATTGAGTTAAAGACAAACTAATTTGCCATTTCACTCATGAATTTAATTCTCATTAACCTCAATTGGTCCTCGTCATAATCCCCTTCAAATTCCTCATGGGCTTCATCTAAACTGTCAGTTTCAGCTTCTAAAAAGTACTCGTAAATATCACTTTGATCATCTTCATCAAGGATATCATTGATATAATAATCAATATTTATTTTAGTACCAGAACTTACAATTGCTTCTATCTCAGCAATAACTGCGCCAATTTCTTTTCCTTGAGAAGCAGCAATGGCATCTAGAGGCATTTTTCTATCTACATTTTGAATAATGTGAACCTTCATTCCTGATTTGTTCACGATAGATTTTACTACGAAATCTTGCGGTCTATCTATGTCGTTCTCATCAACATATTTAGATATTAATTCAATAAAAGGTTTTCCGTACCTGATTGCTTTTCCTTGCCCAACTCCTTGAATATTCGTTAGTTCTTCAATATTGATTGGATATTGAACAGCCATGTCCTGTAAAGAAGGTTCTTGAAATATTACAAATGGCGGAATATCCTTTTCTTTTGAAAGTTCCTTTCTAAGGTCCAGTAGGAGTTTGTACAATCCTTCATCTGCAGCAGCTCCTCCTTTTTGAACAACAACTGCACCTTCATCTACCTCTGCAGAATAGTCATGTTCTTTTAATAGCATGAAAGAAGTTGGTTTCTCAGTGAAAGCTCTTCCTGCTTTTGTGATTTTTAAGGTTCCGTAACTTTCAATTTCCTTGGTCAGAAGACCTGAAACTAAACACTGTCTAGCAACTGCATTCCAGTGAGTAAAGTCTTGTTCACTTCCTTTTCCAAAGAAAGGAGTATCAACATGTTTATAGGCCTTTATTTCAGAAGTCTCTTTTCCAATCAACAAATTACAAACGTAATTCGCCTTTTGTGTTTCTTTCAAAAAGCTAACAGCTTCAATGAATAACTTGACGTCATTTTTGCCCTCAAATTTTTCTCTAGGATCTTTGCAATTGTCGCACATTTCCTCACACTTACTCTCGTCAAAAACTTCACCAAAATAATGTAAGATGTACTTTCTTCGGCACACTGATGTCTCAGCATAGCTTACTGTTTCGTGCAATAACTGCTTCCCAATCTCCTGTTCTGAAATAGGTTTACCGTGCAAGAATTTTTCAAGCTTCTCAATGTCCTTATAACTATAAAATGTAAGGCAATGTCCTTCTCCGCCATCTCTGCCCGCTCTACCAGTTTCTTGATAATAACTCTCTAAACTCTTAGGGATATCGTGATGAATTACAAAACGCACATCTGGTTTGTCAATCCCCATTCCAAATGCAATGGTTGCTACAATTACATCTGCTTCTTCCATCAAGAACATATCTTGATGTTTAGCTCTTAAATTCCCTTCTAAGCCTGCATGATAGGGCAGTGCATTTATTCCGTTCACTTTCAATACCTCTGCAATCTCTTCAACCTTTTTTCTACTGAGGCAATATATAATACCTGATTTGCCAGGTCTTTCCTTGATAAACTTTATAATTCCTTTTTCAACTTCACGCTTTGGTCTTACTTCATAAAATAGATTATCTCTATTAAATGACATTTTATAGACTATAGCATCCAACATGTTCAAATTCTTTTGAATATCATGCTGAACTTTTGGTGTAGCTGTAGCAGTTAAAGCAATAATCGGAACGTCAGAGATCTTTTCAAAAATTTCTCTTAGTCTTCTATATTCTGGTCTAAAATCATGTCCCCATTCTGAAATACAATGGGCTTCATCAATAGCAAAAAAAGAAATTTTAACTCCAGTTAAAAAGTTTATGTTCTCTTGCTTTGTTAAAGATTCGGGTGCTACATAAAGTAGCTTGGTCTTACCATTTGTAATATCGTCTTTAACTTTTTTAATCTCAGTTTTTGTTAATGAAGAATTTAAAAAGTGCGCGATATCATCAGAATCACTAACGTGCCTTATTGCATCTACTTGATTCTTCATTAAAGCAATGAGCGGAGAAACGATTATTGCCGTTCCCTCAGAGATTAATGCAGGCAATTGGTAGCACATAGATTTACCACCACCTGTTGGCATTATTACGAAGGTGTTATTTCCATCCAAAACATTCTGGATGATCGCTTCTTGCTCTCCTTTAAATTCATTGAATCCAAAATACTTTTTTAAGGATCCTTTTAAAGCGGTTTCACTACTTGTTATCATTGATAATTTAATGAGGTGGTTTATTGCTTAAGCGAAATTAGTGAATACCAACTGACTGTTCTGTGAATCAGAAAGAAACTCGTCCGCTCTACCTAAAGATAAGATAAAACAATCGAATATTTCTATGAATAAGAAAAAAACTATTAACAGTGAATTTTATCCTTGTTAATGAAATGTTAAAGTTGTCATAATCAAACAACCTTTTGTATATTTGGTATCGTTATTGTGTTGTACAAATCAACCGATATAAAAAGATTAAATTAAATACTATGAGAAAGATCGCCTTTACACTTGCATTAACAGCCCTGAGCTTCTTAGCTTTTAATAATTCTGCTAACGCTCAAGACGACACAAGGATTACTGTTCAACAAGTTCAAAATGAGAATGCAGCCCAAATATCAATGGACAAAGATGTTCATGATTATGGAACAATTACTCAAGGAGATGATGGTAACTGTATATTTACGATCACTAACTCCGGTAAAGAGCCATTGATTATTTCTCTATGTAAAGGTTCATGTGGATGTACAGTGCCAGTTTGCCCACAAGAGCCAATCGCTCCAGGAGCATCTGCTGAGATTTCAGTGAAGTATAATACGAATAGAGTAGGGCCAATTAATAAATCGGTAACGATTACTTCTAATGCTGACGAACCAAGAAAGGTGATCAGAATTAAAGGAAATGTTAAGGCTAAGCCTCAAGGATCTGCTCCAATTAGTACTGGCGGACCAACAAATAACTAAGAATAAATAAATTTATATACCAATTTCCGAAGTCGGATATTAAAAAACCAATAAAATGAAAAAAGCAATTTTTACCCTAAGTTTACTAGTAGTAGCAATGATCGGATTCAATTCATTCGCTCAAGAAGTAGGAGCTAACGGACCAGTTATTTCTATCGATAAAGATGTTCACGATTACGGAACAATGGAACAAGGTGGAAATGGTGAATGTGTGTTTGTTGTAACTAACACAGGTAACCAACCTTTGATTTTATCAAGATGTAAAGGTTCATGTGGGTGTACAGTTCCTTCTTGTCCTCAAGAGCCAGTTGCTCCAGGTCAATCTGCAAAAATTAAAGTAAAATACGACACTAACAGAGTTGGACCTATCAACAAATCTGTAACAATTACTTCTAACGCCGGAAACGAGCCAAACAAAGTAATTAGAATTAAAGGACAAATCAAGGCAAAAGCAGCTGACACAAATACTGTTACGCCTACTGATAAATAATTTTTAATGAGGCTATTTTTTGCGATCATAATAGCAATGAATTCCGCATTCGCCTTCACGGGTGGTGCGGAATTCTCATTTTTAGACCGTTCGGTTAAGTTTCCAGATACGCAAGAAGGTGTGCTTTTAGAGCATGATTTTGAATTTCAAAACACTGGTGATGAACCATTGGTGATCAACTCATATGAAGTTGCTTGTTCATGCACAAAAATCGATTTTCCAAAAGAACCAATTGCTCCAGGTAAAAAAGGGCAAATTCATTTGAGCTTTGATACGAATGCCAAATATGGCTTTCAAAGTAGAAAAGTGAAGATTAGCAGCAATGCGAAAAAAGAAATTACGGTAATTCAATTCAAGGTGACCGTTATCCCCCACAATGAATAGCAGACAATAAGTCAATGCATTCTTTGGCCTCTTTTACATCATGAACTCTCAGTATTTGCGCTCCCTTGTTTAAAGCATGTGTGTTCAAAGTTGATGTTCCGTTTAAACTTTCATCTGCAGAGACGCCTAGTTTTTTATAAATCATAGATTTTCTTGAAATCCCAATTAGCAAAGGTTTTTCTAATAAATGCATCATCTCTAATTTCTGCATCAATTCGTAGTTCTGATCAGTCGTTTTGCTAAATCCAAATCCAGGATCAAGTATGATGTCCTTTACGCCCGCATCTAAAGCCTTTCTAATTTGAATTGAAAAGAAATAATTGATGTCTTTAATCAGGTTGTCATAAGTGGTGTCGTCTTGCATGTTTTGAGGAGTTCCTCTCATATGCATTAGAATGTAAGGCGCCGAGTGTTTAGCTGCAACTTCAAACATTTTATCATCTGCTTGACCACCTGATATGTCGTTCACCATTACGGCACCGGCCTTTAAAGCAGCATCTGCTACCTCTGATCTAAAGGTGTCTATTGAGATAATGACGTCTTGAATCTCTGAGCATAGCAACTTAATTGCTGGTATTACCCTTTCCAATTCAACTTCTGTGCTAACATGCTCAGCCCCCGGTCTTGAAGAGTATCCGCCAATGTCAAGAATACTCGCACCCTCTGAAATCATCCTTTTTGCAGTCTCAAGTAGTTCAGATTCATTTTCTTTTCTGCTCTCTGCATAAAAACTATCAGGAGTGACATTCAAAATGCCCATTATAATAGGGCCTTGAAAACTCTTTAAATTCCCTCTGAAATTCAACTGAAAATTTGAACAAAAAAATGTATCTTTCACCGCTAAATTGATTAATGTCTAAGATGAGTAAAACTGCTGAGCAATATAGAAAAGTAATCGCGAATTGCCGTTCAATTTTTGAGAAAAAGGGTACGGATTACGGAACAGCTTGGAGAATTCTTCGCATAAGTTCTTTGACTGATCAAATTTTCATTAAAGCTCAACGTATTCGAACAATTCAAGAAACTGGAGTCAATAAGGTTGGCGAAGATATTGAAGGAGAGTTCATTGCAATTGTGAATTATTGCACTATGGGATTAATTCAAATTGAGCTTGGTGCGTCTAACAATGAAGAGATGCCAATAGACGAGGCTGTTAAAAGATACGAAGAGAAAACAAATGTTGCATTTGATTTGATGCAGAAGAAAAATCATGATTACGGAGAGGCTTGGAGAGATATGAGAGTTAGTTCGTTGACTGATTTGATTATGATGAAGATCTTGAGAACTAAGCAAATTGAAGATAACGACGGCAAAACTTTAATATCTGAAGGGGTTGACGCAAATTATCTGGACATGCTGAATTATGCAGTTTTTGCATTGATTTTGATTAATGAAAAAAAGTAATGTTAGAATTCTGTTAAAGTGATTTTATCGCTTGATTAGAGTTGTAAATTTAAGATACCAAAACCACCATGAATCGCTTTCATGCATTCATGTTTAATATTTGAAGAAATGGAAGACATGCGTTTAAGAAATCAAAAGTTAGATGTCAAAGGGCGTTCTTTACTTTTGAATGTAGTTGGGATTATACTGAATATTGTTGGTGTAGTCTTGGTCGTTATTGGATTTCATGAATATACCGAAGACGGTTTCATTCTTAAACTTGCAGGGACCTTTCTTATTGTAGCTTCTTTGGCAGGCCTGGTGATGTTGAAAGGGCTCTACCTTTTCTCATATGTTTCAAGGGTTCTTGTTGGGGGCTTATTCATAGTTTCAGGTTTGGTTAAGGCGAATGACCCATGGGGTTTTGCGTTTAAATTAGAAGAATATTTCTCACCAATAGGTTTAGGTGCAGACTATCCCTTTGTAGAATCTTTTGCTCCATATGTACTCGAGTTATCAATCTTCATTTGCATTGTTGAAATTGTACTCGGCGCGGCCCTAATTTTGGGTGGTAAGATTAAATTGGCTTCTTGGTCATTAGTCTTGATGATGTTCTTCTTTACTTGGTTAACATGGTATACTTCAAGTTGTGTTGAACAACAAGAGCTGGCTTTACAATTAGGTCAAGAATTCTCTAGAGATTGCGTGACCGATTGCGGATGCTTTGGTGATGCCCTAAAGGGGTCGGTTGGCCGATCCTTAACTCCTTTAGAGTCCTTTTGGAAAGATCTAATTCTATTTTACTTTGTACTTATCATCTTTGTTAATCAATGGAAAATTGAGATGAATACAGTTAAAGAAAACTGGGTGATGACCGTTTCTTCGATGGTTGTGATTATTTTCTTCTCATGGGTATTCGGCTGGTATTTCCCTATCTTCTTTGCACTATTTGCTCTTTTGGGTGCCTTCGTTATCGGGCGGATCAATATTGGGAAAATGGGCAAAGCTTGGAAAATGGCGCTCTATGTCACAGTCGTTTCTTTTATATTCTCGCTTTACACTTCAATGTACTTACCGGTTAAAGATTACAGAGCATACGCTATTGGGAACAATATTCATGAACAGATGAATAACGGTAGAGATGCTGTTATTGATATGGTTTATGTTTACTCTGACTTAGAGAACGGAGGAGAAATAAATGTACCTCTTGGGGAATACATGGACAATTGGGAGAAATACTCTGATACAACTAAGTATGAGATGCTAGAAAGAAAAGATGTTCCTATTGATGAAGGTCAACCACATTCAATTATGGATTTTCAGCCAATAATAAATTATGAAGCTCTTTCTGAAGACGAGAAGCAAATAGCATATATTGATTCTTTAATTCAAATGGACTATGACTTCTATTACGAAGAGAAAATGGTGGTTTCTTCAATATACGGTGGTGACACCATTGCCGCTATAGATTTTGATACGCTTTATTATCCCGATTCAATGTATACTGCAGGTGAGCCATATGTTGCTTTATCTGACCCTCATGCTAGTTGGGATATTGATATGACTCCGGTTTTCAAAACAGAGAAAGTCATGTTCATGATGACCATCAGAGATATTGAATCAATGAACGAAGCCGCTATGGATGACTTGAAGTTGGTATTGGCTGGAGCCAAAGAGAATAAAATTCCATTTTATGTCTTAACACCAGCAACAGATGAGCAGGTGGCTGAACTGAAAGAGAAATTTGAATTTGATGCCACTTTCTTGAGTATTGACGGAACTGAAGTAAAAATCATTGTTCGTTCAAACCCTGGTTTAGTGCTTCTTAAAGAAGGAACCATAATTGATAAGTGGCCAAGTCGTTCAATTCCAGATTTTGATTCTATCTTTGAAGACCATATTCAAGGAAAATGAGAAAAAAAATAGTTGCAGGAAATTGGAAGATGAACTTGGATTACACCCAAGCAAAAAATCTTCTTCAAGACCTCATTCAGAATAAAGATAAGTTTAATGCAGATGCTGAAATAGTAATTTGCCCATCAGCACCCTATTTAGGTGTCTTTGCAGAACTAGTTGCTGCACACGATTGGATTAAATTAGGTTCACAAAATGCATACTTTATTGATTCAGGAGCCTTTACAGGTGAAATCAGTCCTGTGCAACTTAAGAGCTTGAATATTAAATACTGCTTAGTTGGACACTCTGAAAGACGCGACAATTTTAATGAAGATTATAATCTTTTAGCGAAAAAAGTCAAGGCTCTAATCAATCATGATATCACTCCAATATTTTGCTGTGGAGAGCAATTACAAGTTAGAAGTTCAAATGTTTATCGAGAATTTGTAATGAAGCAATTAGAAGATTCATTGTTTTCTTTACCTGCTCCTGATGTGGCGAAATGCGTTATTGCATATGAACCTATTTGGGCGATCGGTACTGGTCAAACAGCTTCTTCTGAGCAAGCGCAAGAAATTCATGGACTCATCAGAGCAAGATTAGAAGCTAACTTTGGTGAGAAGATCGCCAATTCAGTTCCAATTTTATATGGTGGTTCTTGTAAACCTGATAATGCCAAAGAGTTATTCAGTCAAAAAGATATTGACGGCGGATTAATCGGTGGAGCTTCTTTAGTTGGAGCAGATTTCTGTGATATTTCTAATTCATTCTAAGTGGATTACATTTGCTTAAAAATCGAGTTTTCTAGGGTGCATCCTTGGAGAGATGTGCTCATTTCTGATTTAGATCAAGCCGGATTCGAAAGTTTTGTTGAAACCAAATCAGGTTTGGATAGTTATATCCGTGAAAACAATTTTGAAAAAGAGAAAATTCAATACATAAATGACATTGAAGATGTAACCGAAATGTCATGGGAATTAATCAAAGATCAAAATTGGAACGCTAAATGGGAAGAGAATTTTGACCCAGTTTTCGTTGAAGACAAGCTAGTGATAAAAGCTCCATTTCATAAAGAGAATTTTTCTCAGAGTATGGAGATTACCATTCAGCCTCAAATGTCTTTTGGTACCGGCCATCATCAAACAACATGGCTGATTTCAAAACGACTGTTTGAATTAGATTTACTAGATAAAAGAGTCTTGGACATGGGGACAGGGACTGGAGTCTTAGCTGTTTTAGCAGAGAAACTAGGGGCAAGTAATATATTTGCTCCAGACATTGATGAATGGTCCTACAAAAATGCAATTGAGAATGTTGAATTGAATAATTGTAGTATGATTGAAGTGGCGCTCGGAGATGATCAATTGATCAAAGGAAAAGAGTTTGATGTGCTCATAGCAAACATCAACAAGAATATATTGATTCAACATTTTTCAGTATATTCATCTTGCCTAGCAAAGGGAGGAAAAATGCTCATAAGTGGCTTTTTTAGTACTGACGCTGAAGATTTGAAAATGGAAGCCGCTAAACATGGCTTTATTTTTGAATATACCTTTAACAAAGATGAGTGGGCTATGATGCAGTTTACGCGCTAATTAGCTCATCTCAAACTAAATATAGTATATGAGATCCTTACTTTTGATCGCCCTATTAAGCATTGGCGGAACCACATTTGCACAGTTTTCTAACGATCCTGCGACATTTCTAAAAGAAATTGACAAGAGGTTAACCGCGGCAGATAGAGTCAAAACGAAAGCTTTCATGGAGGAGTTTGAACCAAATTGGTTAACAAATTTCAGCTCTGAATATCAAAATAAAATAGTCAACACCTGTAATCTTATTGAAGAAAAAAGAAGACCGGCATTTCCAGATATGTACGGATATCTGATATCCGCGCACTCATTTGTACTTACTGACCAACCCAAAGAAAGTTTTGAGACTTGGCATTCTACAATTGACGCACTGTTGAATAGTAAAAAGGTATCTCAATTTCAAAAGTTTATTAAAGTTTGTGAAGGCTTCTTTTCAGACGGAACAATTTATGACGTGCCAAAATACGTCTGGCAAGTAAAGGGAGGTGAGTACACCTTCGTCTTTGAGAAAAACAGACCAAAAATTATATTTAAAAACTGTGACCTTGCTTGCTATATGATGGATAGAAATGCAGGGAAAAAAGAAAACCCTTACTTCGATTCAATGGTAGTGAAAGGGACAAACGGAATTTTTGAACCGTTCATTAATAAATGGACAGGAAGAAGTGGTAGAATGGATTGGGGAAGAACAGGGTTGGATCCAGCAAAGAATTACGCCGATATTACTGACTACATTCTCTCAATGAAGCAAACAAAACTAGAATGTGACTCAGTTGAAGTACACACTGAGTATTACGACACACCTCTCTTTGGTGACTTCAAAGATATGGCGAAGTTGTACAATAGAGAAACAGATAAAATATATCCTTCATTCACTTCTTACTCAAAGCAAGTGGTGCGTAAAAACATTTTGCCAGAGGTTGATTATGTTGGTGGATTTGCATTGTCAGGAGCCGATTTCTCAGGGGTAGGTTACGATAAGAATCCAGCAAGTTTGGTGTTTTACCAAAACGGAAAACCCTTCGTTAAAGCATCAGCCTTGAGTTTCAAAGTGAATGATAAGGGAGCAAAATCAGTTGATTGCAAAGTGGTGATGTATCCAAATGAAGAAGATTCACTCTTTCATCCTGGTTTAACAATGAATTACAAGGTAGGAGAAGATGGCAAAAATGTCTCTATGGAGTTAATGAGAGATAATAAAGGACTAGCTCAAGCACCTTTTAAAGATTCTTATCACGGTTTAGATATGTATGTAGACCGCATAATTTGGACAAAAGGTGACCCTAATTTAGATTTAACGTGGCATAGAAATTCGCCAAGAAAGTACGCAACTTTTGAATCTCAAAATTATTATTCTGAAAGAGTTTACAATAAGATTCAAGGAATGAATGCGAAGCACCCATTGGTTGCAATTTGGGATTACGCTTATAAATATGACCTTGATGTTGTGCCTGTAAACAAAATATCAGGTGCAATGGGATTCACTAATGATCAAGCTATTCCAATTCTGCTTGACTTGGCTAACCAAGGTTTTATAACTTATTCTTCAGCTAGAAAAGAAATTACACTTCAACCAAAATTGAAGAAATACATTGACGCAAGATCAGGAAAAAGCGATTATGACCATATCGTCTTTAACTGTAATTTATTAGAGATTCCTGAAAAATCAGAAATTACACCTGACGGTAGAGAAGATAAAAGAGCGAAAGCTTTTAATGTCAGAGCTGATTCATTAAATAAAAGAAAATCTAAAGTTCAAAATTTTGGATATTTCAACTTAACATCAATGGATCTTTCTCTAAATGAAGTAGATCCAATTCAAATTTCTCCAACACAAAAAACGGTCATCTTCCCTTCAAAAGGAGAGTTGTTGGTTAAGCAAAATCTTGATTTCATTTTTGAAGGAGCCGTTAGCTCAGGTAAATTAGAAGTTTACCTAAAGGAAGGGTCTTTTGATTATGAGAAATTTAGAATTAATTTAATGGAGGTGGACGCGGCCTTATTTAGAGTTCGACCAATATTCGGAGGAGAAGGCTTGATTCCTATGTACTCGCATTTTGAAGGTCTAAAAGGTTATATAGCGGTTGATGATACAACTAATAGATCAGGTCGTAAGAAGAAAAGATTCCATAAGTACCCAATACTTCACGTTTCAGAAGATTCTTATGTTTTCTATGACCAAAGTTATGTTTACGAAAGTGTTTATGATTCAGCTGATTTCTACTTTAAATGTGATCCTTTTGTGTTTGATAGTTTGGACGACTTCAAAGAAGAAACCATGGCAATCAAAGGTGAATTTAGGTCGGCCGGAATTTTCCCAACATTTAAAGAAGAGTTGAGAATTCAAGAAGATTATTCTTTTGGGTTCAAAACACAAGCTCCCGAATCAGGATTTGATTTTTATGGGGATTATGCAAAGTTTGACAATGAAATTAAATTAAGTAATGAAGGGCTTCGTGGAGCAGGTCAAATTGATTTCATGACTTCGTCTTCCGTATCTGAAAACTTTATCTTTTTCCCTGATTCAACAATGGGAATGTCTAAATACACGAATAAAGGACAGACCAAGGATGAAGGAATGGAGGTTCCTGATGTAGTTGGTAATGGCGTGATGGTCACCTTTGTACCTAAAGATGAAATACTTAAAGCAAGAGCAGTGAGAGAACCTTTAAAGTTCTTTAACGGCGAGGCTGAAATGAAAGGAATAACTTATCTGACTAAGAAAGAAATGACAGGTAGAGGTTTGATGTATTTCAAAGAGGCTGAGTTGGGTTCTAGAAAATTCAATTATGGTCGTTGGGTAATTGATGCTGATACTTCTGATTTTAATCTCTTAGGAGTAGGGAAGCCTGAACCTGGAGTTGAGAATCCGCTTGACTTTAATTCAACAAATTTGAACGCTCATGTTGACTTCAAAGAGCGAAAAGGTGAGTTCAAATCTAATGACGGAACCACGATTGTAGAGTTCCCTAAAAATCAATATATCTGTTATATGGATATGTTCACATGGTTGATGGATAATGATGAAGTTGAACTCTCTAAGTCAGGAGCAGATATCAATATTGATGCCGGTGGATTGGATTTAGCTGGATCAAACTTCTTCTCAATTCATCCTGACCAAGACTCCCTTAACTTTAGGGCTCCAAAAGCAAAATTTGTATTAAAAGAGAATGTCATTTATTGTGACAAGGTTGAGTTTGTAGATGTTGCAGATGCCAGAATATTCCCTCCAGACAACAAACTGACTATTCGTAAAAAAGCCAAAATGGATGACCTTGAAGGGGCTGAGATTTTAGCCAATTCTGTGACTAAGTATCATAAGATTACCGAAGCACATGTGAGCATCAAAGCACGTAAAAAGTACCAAGCCTCTGGTAAGTATCCATACATAGATAGTAAAGGTGAAGAGCAGATTATATTCTTTGCTGACATCCAACCTGATACCTTATTGCAAACAAGAGCGAAAGGTGAAATTGATGAAGACAAAAACTTCCACCTCAGTGATAGATTTGATTTTTATGGCGGCGTAGAATTAGCAGCATCTGATCAGTTTTTGACTTTTGATGGAGCAACCCGAATTAATCATGATTGTGATGAGTTTGCTAAAAACTGGTTGAAGTTTAGAACAGAAGTTGATCCAAATAATATTCAGATTCCAGTTTCTACTGAAATGCAGGATTTAGAAGGGAACGCTATTGCAGTTGGATTGGTTAGAAGAAACGCAGCCGATATGGATGACATCAAGGTTTATCCAGCATTTTTATCTGCTCTTGATAGTGTGGGAGATTATACAATGTTTACGGCTTCAGGAGTGTTGAATTATAATGAAGACGCAAAAGAGTTTAGAATTGCGAGTCCTGAGAAGTTGATTAACAGAGCTGAAAAAGGAAATTACATCTCTCTTCATATTGAAAGTTGTGGTATGGAAGGGGATGGACAAATTGATATGGCCCTGAATTTACCTGACGTTGAGTTCAAACCATACGGAGTTGTAGGTTATGATGCGTCTACTAAAAAGACGACAATGAACTTAACGGGTGGTCTTGAATTCTATATGGATAAGAAAGTGATAGATCTGGTGACAGAAGATATCAAGGCAACTGAAGGTTTAGGTGCAATTGATTTTGATCGAACGACCCTGAAACAAGCTGTAACCGAATTGGTTTCTAAAGAGGAGGCTGAGAATATGCAAGAGCAATATACCATTGATGGTGCCTCTTCGATTAAGAAGTTACCAAAAGAAATGGCAACTGCACCAATGTATTTCTCAAATCTGAGATTAGAATGGAATGATAGAGCAAGAGGCTTTATTTCTAAACCAATAACTGGTTTAGTTTCAACATTTGGAGATCCACTTTTTAAAGATTTCACTTTGCGTTGGGCAGTACAATATTCAGTTGAAGGTGGTAACATTGGAACGAAAATGGGATACCTAGTTGAGCTTCCAGGAACTCAAGATGGACCTCCAGGAAATTATTATTTCTTCGGATTTGAAAGACGTAAAAACATCACAATGGTGCAAATTACATCTTCAAATAAAGAGTTACAAAACTACATTGTTGAGCTAAAAGACGATAAGAAAAAGGTGAAGAAATTGAATTTTGATTTAAGAACAAAATCTGATAAAATGATTACGTTCAAAGGTTTATTTGGTGAATAATATGAGGTCATTTTTTGTCATATTTTTACTTTTAATTCCCTTTTTTGGATCTGCTCAAGATTTTAAAAAGGAACTGAAAGAAGCTAATAAATTATTCAAGTCACAGGAGTATTCGGCAGCTCAAAAAAAGTATAAGAAATTATTAGATATTAAGCCTGCAGATGTCGATTTAGCCTACAAGTACGGGGCATGTGTTGTAATGACGAATCCAGATAACGAACAGGCGTTAAAATACTTGAAACATGCTGAGAAGAGCGGTAAATCTGATAAGGAAATTGCCTTTTTTATGGGTAAGGCCTATGAAAACAATAAAGACTATGCGAATGCAATTGTCTACTACGAGCGTTTCATGGCGGTTGCAGACAAAGAACAACTCAAAAATTTGAAGGTGAAAAAGTGTATAAAGAGCTGTAAAAAAATGCTCAAATAGCGCTTTACTAAAAAACGCCCATAATTCACCCAAAAAATCCCTGATTTAATAGGTTTTAGGCTTAGGTTTTTGCTATTTTGTATTCGGTTTTCAAGAAAAATGAACCTTTCTTGATAAAAATCGTACTAAATCATAAGTATGATACGCGCATGCGTGTGTTTGCTCCTTAGTTTTGAGACTGTTTTTAAAGTCCATATCATTTTTAATGCTGTTCATTTTGAGCAGTACGTCTGCTATGGGGCAAGATACCCCTGAAGAAATCAAGAAAGAAGCTGATAAGCTTTTCGACCAAGGTCTTTATGTAGAAGCCTTCGAACTTTACAACAAAGTAACCGGAAAATATAGCCGTCAACATGACTGGAATTTTAAGTACGGTTCAACTTCCTTATTTGCTGAGCACGATAAAACGAAGTCCATTGATAAGTTGAAGTACGCCGTCTCAAACCCAAGCATTGACAAAAGAGCTTATTATTTTTTAGGTCGTGCTTACCATCTCAATTATCAATTTAAAGAAGCTGAAAAGTATTACAATAAGTTTAAAAATGAGGCTTCCTCTAGTCAACTCAAAGAGTTTGATGTTGACGCACAGCTTAACGCATGTCGTTTCGGTAGAAAGTTGTTGAGCAATGTGACCGACATGATTGTCATGGAGAAACGAGAAATTGGAGAGGATGCCTTCTACGATTTGTATGACATGTCTGAGATTGGTGGAAAGATTCTAGTTACTGACAGGTTCGGAACTAAGTATGACGAGAAGCAAGGGCATAGATCAGTCATTCATTTTCCGGCAAATTCACCAAACGTATTTTATTCAAGTTATGGAGAAGATGGTTCTACCGGGCTTGATATCTACCAAAAGAAAAAATTGCCCGATGGCAGCTACTCTTTACCTCAAAAGGTTAGGGGACAAGTAAATTCGAGTAAAGATGATGCCTACGCATACATGCATCCAAACGGCAAATACCTTTACTTCTGTTCAAAAGGTCATAACTCAATGGGAGGATATGATGTCTTCAGATCAGAATATGATCCAAAGAAAGATTCTTTTGGACCTCCTGAGAATTTAGATTTTGCCATCTCATCTCCTGATGATGATATCATGTATGTGGTTGATAAAGAAGATAAGGTAGCCTACTTCGCATCTGCAAGAGAGAGTATGGATAACAAGCTTTTCGTTTATAGCGTGAGGGTTGAAAGAATCAAAATGCAAATTGCAGCTATCAAAGGTAAGTTCGTTAACTCGGTGGTGCCAGGCAACAAGGAGATTACAATTGAAATTGAAGATTTTTCTTCAGGAACTCAAATAGGAACTTTCAATTCAAAGGCAAGTAATGGAGATTTCTTTATCACATTTCCAAAAGGAGGAAAGTATAAATACTTTGTTACCGTCAAAGGTTCTGATGTGACACATTATGCTGTTGTTGATGTTCCTTTATTACAAGAATTAAGACCACTTAAACAGCAAATCACTTTGACAAGAACTGATGATGGTGAATTGGAATTATTGATTGATAATAAGTTTGATGAAGAGTTTGATGATCCGGTTACTGTGATGGCTCAAATTTATCGAGAGCTCTCTAAACTTCAACCTAATGCTGAAAACTTCAACCTTGATTCTCTTAATGACCAAAGAGCTACTGATCAAATTTTTGTCGATAACGGATTGAACCAATTCTCTACTCAAGATGATGTTCAAAAGACTGTTGAAGACAAGATTGAAGATCTTAAAATGGATTTAGCTGAAGACGAGGAAAACGCAAACATAGCATTCAATCTTGCCAATGAGAAAAGTGATCAAGCCAATGAAAAGATGATAGAGCTTAATAAGATCATGGATGAGGCCGACAATTCAAATGACCCAACTGAGAAAAAGAAATTGTACGAAGATGCCTTTAAACTCAAAAATGATATTGAAACCCTAAATGATGATGCAAAAAACCTAGTTGAATTAGGGAATGAATTAACGATTTCGGCTACTAACAGAAAAATTGAAGTTGACAAAGGAGAGAAAGTACTGGACGAAATTAAAGCTGTTCCTGACGGAGATAAAGAAGCTCTTGCTGCAGAGGTGAATAAAAACACTGATTTCTTCTCTGAACACGTTAAAGACAGAAGTATCAAACCAGATCTTATTGAAGAAATCCTTTCATCTGGTAATGATAGAACCAAAGAGGCGAACAAGCTGAACAATGATATTACAACACTTCAAGGTGACAAAAAGACGCTTGAAAAGAACAAGAAAATCTTAGAAGATAAGCTGGCAAATACCAAGAAGAAGAAAGATCAAGAAGTCATTGAAGATCAAATTCTAGAAATCGAATCTGAAATCAGTGCGGTAGATGAAAAACTTAACAACAAACAAAAGAAGTATACAGAAATAGTAACGGCCGACACTGGAACGGATAAGTTAATTACTGTGGCAACTGAAGTGGGAGATGATAAGTATGACGGTTCAACTTATGCTAATGAATTGTCTGATGCTGATAAGTCGAGCATCTCACAAAAGGTTAAGGATAACGATTTAACAAACAGTATTGCAGCAATTGATGAAACACTTCAAGAAAATGGGGCAGGTAACAAAGTTGACCTTTTTGCATCTGATGAAAACAGAAAAAAATATAGTCTAGAAGAGTGGACAGAAGAGATTGACAAAGAAATTAGAGACTTAAAAGCAGATTTAAATACTGCCTCTCCTGACAGAAAAGAACGAATTCTTGAAGAGATTAAAGATTACGAAGATCTAAAAGATCAAAAGGAGGCAGAGCTAGGCGGAACTATTGTTGGTCCGCAAGACATAGTTGCTGACGTTGAGGTAAATGAGATTATTCCAGATTTTGAAGACAAGAAAAAAGATATCAATGAAATCACAGATGAAGGTGAAAGAACGAAAGCCAATCTTAGGCTTAATCAAGAACTGAAAGATGAGATTCAAGACGAAAAAAATAAGCTCAATGATTTAGCAAATCAATATCCAGATAACGATAACATCAAAGACAGATTGAAGAATCTTCAAGAAATTGAAGATGAAATTGACAATGAGATTAAAGATGACCAAGATTGGTTGAAAGCAAATGATTCAGAGATTAAAGATCCTGAAGATATTGTTGCCGACTTTGATGATGATTATCAAAATAAAGTCAATAAGATTTATGAGATTGAAGACGAAGATGAACGCAAAAATGCAATGCGAAATCTGAATGGTGAAATTGTTGATGGCGCGAATGAAAGAATCCAAGACCTTAATGCAATTCTTGAAAATGACCCTGATAATGATGACGCTAAGAGAGAAAGAGATGAGCTTGTTGAATTTAAAGATGATCTAGAAAATAACCTTGATAAACCATTGGTTGATCCTGTAGTTATTGATGTTGATAATTTGAATGTCAAAGTTGAACCGGACGAATTGGTAGATGACTATGATAAAAAACTGAATGAGATCAATGAGATTGATGATGAGTTCGGCAGAAGGAAAAAACAGAATGAGCTATACGAAGAGCTATTAGATAAAACTAGAAATGAAATCAAGCAATTGACAAAATTAGCTGATGAGAATCCGGGGAACAAAGACATCCAAAAAAGGCTAACGAATCTTAAAAAGTTAGATGACAAATTGAACGGCGACATTGTTAAGAATGATGATTGGCTCAAAGATAATCCTCAGTCTGATGGGACTACAGAACTTGCTGAAGTTCAAGATATCAATCCTTCTTATGAAAATAGGATGACAGAGATTAATGATATCGGAGATGAAAAGGATAAGAATAAAGCAATTCGAGAATTGAATGATGAGACTATTGAAGCCATTGACAATAGAATTAACATCATTGATCAAGAATTGAAAGATGATCCAAACCGTCCTAACTATAGAGAATTAGAAGATGAAAAGGATAAGCTTAATAATCTCAAAAAGCAGATTGAAGATAATCCTGAAGATCCAATCGTGAAAGGTCAAGAAATAGCAGCAATCGAAACTTCACCTTCAGTAGATGATATCTTACCAAATTATCAAGCTGACATGGCTGCTATCAATGAAAGCGGAGATGAAGAGTTAGAAAAAGAGCAGAATAAGATTAATCTTAATAATAGATTGATTTCTAAAATTGATCAGGAAATGAATAGGCTTGATCAATTAAAAGAAGACAAGCCAGATTTGGCTGATGATATTGAAAAGCGTCAAGATGTGCTGAGAAGCATTAAGTCTATTAAAGAAGATGATGTTAATGCAAGTCAAGACATTGTTGATGAACTGTCTTCCTCTGCAGGTTCAAGAGATCCAGCTGACTATAAGTTAGATGAAGACATAAGTGTTGAGGATATCTACCCTGAGTACGACACCGAACTATCTGAAATTGAAAATTCGTCAAGTTCTGAACTCGATCAAGAGAAAGATAAAATCAATTTGAATAACAGATTGATGAATAAAATTGACCGTCAAATCAAAGAGTTAAATGAACTGAAAACTTCGAATCCTGACTTAGGAGATAAGATTGACAATAGAATACAAGATCTGTATAACATGAAAGATGCGACAACAGATAAGATTACTACTAGTCAAAAAATTGTGGATGACTTAGGAGGCTCTATTGGTACTGTTGAAATCAATGAAACCGTAAACGTTGAAGATATTGACCCTGATTATGAAGCTGAAATGGCAGAAATTAACAATTCAGCTAATCCAGAACTACAACAAGAAAAGGATAAAGTAAGCTTAACTAAAGAGTTCATTGATAGGATAGACAAAGAGATAAATCGTCTTATTGAAATGAAAAATGACCAACCTGAATTAGCCGATCAAATTGATAAGAGATTAGAAAATATTGGGAAGATGAGAATGGATAAGGCTTCTGAAGTTAGACGTGGAGAAGATAGAATTAGAGAGCTTGAACAAGTTTCTGATGTCGGGCCAGATACAACTGATACTACAAATACAAATCCTCTTGATATAAATGAAGAGGCGTCAATTAGTGAAATCTTCCCTTCTTATGAAGATGATTTAGATAACATCAATTTGGCCTTGCAAGATGACATTACTAAAGAGCAAAACAAAATCGCAATCAACAAAACACTCATCAATAAGTTAGATGCTGAAATTGAGAAAATGAACGGTTTGAAATCTTCAAATCCTGAATCAGCTGATAAAATTGACAGAAGAATTCAAAGTCTAAACAGCATTAAAGATGATACGCAATCTAAAATCAATTCTTCTCAAGAGATTGTTGATGCTGCCTTAGGTGAGCGTCCTGAAATTACAATTGCATCATTAATGCCAAATTATGAAAGTGATATGGCTGAAATTAAATCTTCTGACGCAATTACTGAGAAAGATAGACTTGAAGGTGAAAACACATTGAACAAGGCACTGATTAATGCAATCAACGATAAGATTGATGAATTACAAGAAGAGCTTGAAGAGAACCCAGTACAGGCAGATGCAATTTCAGATGAAATGTCAAAGCTTGAAGAGTTACAGGAGGCTAAAAGAAATGAAATTTCAGAGAACAATGACTTATTAGCGAGAATGGGTGGATCTTCAGACAGTGCTGACAATAAAACGCCGATAGATGAATTAACACCTGATGATTACAACACTGAAATTGGTCAAGATGTTTTGGCTGATCACCAAGGCGATTTAGATGAAATCAAAGAGCTGAAAGATGAAATTGCTGGTTTAGAAGAAGACCTAGCAAACGCAACTTCAGATAAAGAGAAAAATAAAATTCAAGGTGATATTGATAAGCGCAAGTTGAAACTGGCTAGGGTACAAAACGAAGTGTTAACTGATCTAGGTCCTGCGAATCAAGCTGAGTATGTCAATGAGAAAGACGATTCTGAAATTGATGCGAAAACGGCCACAGCCAACAATCCTGATGACGCCGATATCATTGCGGCGAATAGAGATTTGAAAGATGCTCAAACCCTAATGGATGAAGCAGCTGATTTGAGAGATCAAGCAGATGATGAAAAAGATCCACTCAAGGCAAACGACCTTTTGACTCAAGCAAACGATAAAGAACAAGAGGCTAGAAATAAAACTCAGCAAGCAACAAGAGTATTTAAAACTGCTAGAGTTGTAGATAACTTTAATAAAGACCAATCAGAAGTAATAGTTGAGGTTCCAGAAAATCCTGAAGACAGAAAATCAACCAAATTGAACAATCAAGCTGATCAACTTGATGTTGAAGCTAACGGATATACTGATAGAGCTGCTTTCTTGAGAGATAGCTCAACAACAGTGAAGAAAAAATACAGAGAAGCAGTTGTTCGTCAAGCTGATGCGGCTGATAAAAAAGCAGCTGATTTAAGACAAGAAGCTACAAATGTTAGAGCTAAAGCAGATGCGATTGAATCTCAAGAAGATGAAATTCTTGCCGTGCAAATTGATGGTTCAGACAATAATCCAGATGACGAAACAATAGACGATATTGCAACTAATGAAGACTATAAAGACTTTGTTGATGCAAATAACTCTGCTCAAGATAACATTGATAAAGCCAATGAAATAGAAGAACAAATTCAAGATATTAAGACCAGCCAAAAACGTAAAATAAAAGCTGCGGTTGTAAGTTATTCTGATGGTGGATCTGTTGAAAGTGCTATCGCAGGAGATGAAGACATTAAATCTGATCAAGAAAAGATTGACTCTTTAAGAGCTATTCAAAGAAATTATAAAGACAAGGCGATTTCTGATATGGCGGATGCAAACAACATCCTTGACAAAAATTCGGATATCAAGGATGACATGATTGCAATGTCAAATAATAATATCGGACCAAGAGACAAAGTAATTGTTCAACCTCAAGATTCATTATCAGCTGACTTCGAAGCGCCTACAAATCTTACGACAGATATATTCAGGGCTACTGATAACTCAATTTATGATGAGAATAAGCAAATTCCAATGGATCAAAAAACAAATGGTTTAGTTTATAAGGTTCAAGTTGGGGCATTCAGAAAAGAGTTACCAGCTAATCATTACAAGGAGTTCGCACCAGTATCTGGTCAAAAACTTGGAAATGGAATTACACGTTATATGGCAGGTTATTTCACAAAAGAGAACTCAGCCAATAACGCCAGAGGTCAAATCAGAGGTGCGGGATACGGAGATGCCTTCGTAGTTGCTTATTGTAATGGAGAAAGAATTTCAATCTCTGAAGCAAGACAAATTGAAAGAGGAGAAATTGAGTGTATTGGTACAGTTCAAAG
Organism: uncultured Flavobacteriales bacterium; assembly: GCA_913054135.1. GTDB lineage: Bacteria > Bacteroidota > Bacteroidia > Flavobacteriales_D > Crocinitomicaceae > Paracrocinitomix. Next base: position 37,651 of record CAJXJK010000013.1, read on the forward strand.
TGAGAACTTTACTAATAATGGAGGAGACACAAATAACGGAGGTGACACAAATAATGGTGGAGATACCAATAATGGAGGTGATACTAATAACGGAGGTGATACGAATAATGGTGGAGACACTGCTAACAATGGCGGAGATACCAATAACGGAGGAGACACAAACAATGGCGGTGATACCAATAATGGCGGTAATCCTGTAGATTCTAATGGCGGAGATGTAGTTCAGCCTAACAACCAACAAGAAGAGGATTTAGTTTCTTATTACACGAACTTCCCTGAGGCTGCTGAAGCGACTCAAGTTGAAATCGTTAAAGGTCTGTTCTATACAGTTCAAATCGGAGTTTACAGAAAACCAGTTAAGCCAGCAGTTTTATTTAATATTCAACCGCTTAACAGTCAAAAAGTAGCAAACGGAAACATACGTTACTCAACTGGTAAATACACTTCTCTTGATGCTGCAACTGAGAGAAAAGATGAAGTAGTTGGTATCGGAGTAAGTGACGCCTTTGTTACAGCATACTTCAATGGAGAAAGAATTACAATTGATCAAGCCTTCTCAATATTATCATCTCAAGGTCCAGATGCATTTTACAATTCTGAGGCCAATAAAGCTGCGAATTTTGATTCTTCAAATAGTGATGTAAATCCTCAAAATAATGATGGCGGAACGAATAATGACGGAGGTACTAATAATGATGGAGGTACTAACAATGATGGCGGAACCAACAATGACGGAGGTACAAACAATGATGGTGGAACCAACAATGACGGCGGAACCAACAATGATGGCGGAACAAATAATGAAGATGATAAAGGATTGCTAGCTGATCAAAATGATAGTGATTTAGGCCCTCCTTATAGAGTTAACTTAGGTTACTACACAGGTGAAGTGCCAGTTTCATTCACTGATTTATTATTGGATAATCAAAATGAAGGTATTTTATCGGTTTCTGATATTAAGGATAATGTATTGTACTTCGTTGGTACTTACGATTCAAGAGATGAAGCAGAAGCTAGAAAAGATGAATTGTCATCTAAAGGATTCAATAATGGAGAAATCGTTTCATTGAAACAAGAAGAAGATTTAGTGAATGATGTTACTTATTTCCCTGAAGGTGTTTACTATAAAGTGTTAATGGGTAAATATGATGATGAAATTCCGGGTGAGTATGCAACAATCATTCTTCAAACTGAAGATCTACTCGAAACAAACCAAAACATTGAAGGTGCTACCTATTTGACTTCAACTAAGATTACTGACTTTGATGATATGCAAGATAGATTGAATGAATATGCTGAATTAGGATTTGAGGATATGCAAATTGTATCGTTTTACCAATATGATGCGATTCCTTTAATTCAAGCTGAGAAAATTGTGAACGGAGAACCTATTGGTAAGCTTACCATTTATGAAAACCTTGAAGGGGTAGATGCAGATCCTTACTTATATAATAAAGAGGCGGTATACTTTAGAGTAGATGTAGGAAGGTTCTTAGAAGAAGTTCCAGGTGACTTTACCGAGCTTTTATTTAATCACCCTGATGAAACTATATTAAAAGAAGAAACTGTTGATAATGAAGTACTTTTCTTCACTGAAAACACATATTCATATGACGAAGCAGTTCAACGAGCAGAAAAACTTAAGTCTGAAGGCTTTGTAGATGCTAAAGTATCTGCTTTCCATAAGTACGATAAGATAAGTGTAGAAAAAGCATTGAGAATTTTAGGTGTAGAATAAAATTAAAGTGATGGAAGAAACTGAAGTATTAGAACAAGTTCAGGTAGAACAGAAAGTTGAAGTTGAAAAAAACAGAAGTTTGGTTGTTTATAATGATGACGTAAACACCTTTGATCATGTAATAAATTCACTAGTTAAAGTTTGTGAGCATGAATTGGTTCAGGCTGAACAATGCACTTGGATTGTTCATTATAATGGCAAATGTGCGGTTAAAAGCGGTGAATTCAAAAAGCTTAGACCACTCAGACAGGCATTAAATGAAAGAGGTTTAACGGCCAAAATTCATTAATCATTATTTGGTACAAATCTTGATTGATAAAACTTAACCAAATTTACGTTTATGACTTCAATTAGATTATTCAAATCATTGGCTCTTGTAGCCATTACTATTTCTACTCTCAACGCTTGTAAAAAGATTGATGCCTCTGAAGGTGAAAATAAAACAGAGAGGTTCGAAGTTCCTGATTTTGATAAGATTAAAATTGAAACGGCCGGTGTTCTTAATTACACACAAGGCCCTGATAGGTTAGTTGAAGTTCAAGCCACTGAGAAGATTCTTGAATTGTTAGATATCAGAGTAGAGGAGGAGACTTTAATTATTTCCCTATCTAAAAACAAGATAATCTTAAACGAAGAGAATTTGATTTTTACTGTTTCTGATGATGATGTTTATTATGTAGAAACTTCTGGTTCAGCCACAGCTAATTTAGATTTTGATGAGGGCCATGATTTTAATTCAATCCAATTAATTACTTCGGGCTCAGGAAACATTAATCATGACGCTATTAATGCCGAAACAGCCAGTTTGAATTCTTCCGGTTCAGGAAATATTAATGTACAAACCGTTCAAGTATTTGATAAGCTTGATGTAGACGGAAGTGGTTCAGGAAGCTTTGACATTGCTGGTAGCTGTGATGAATTAGAATTGACCTTGTCTGGCTCAGGAAATTTTGGAGAGCACGATTTTATCTCTGAAAAAGTAGTGGCAAGGATGAGTGGATCAGGTAATGCTAATGTTTCAGTGAGCTATGATTTAAATGCACAACTAAGTGGATCTGGAAATTTGGTATTTAAAGGATCTCCAATTCTAATGGCTACTTCAACATCTGGTTCAGGTCAGGTGATAGACGGTAATTAATTAAAGATAGAGTCCAAATCCAATAAAGAATAGACCCCAAATCCAAATTGGGATCCAAAATAAATCATTGTACTGCTTAGGTGGTTTTTCTTCTGTTTCGGGGTCAGGTAAGTTACCTGCGGCTAAAAGTCCTCCTATTACGAATAAAGGAATGCCCGCCCAAAAAATTGACCATCCCATATAGTCAGGATTTCCAAGTCTTGTGTCTTCAAATGAGTAACTGCAAATCCAACAAGAAATAAACAATACAATTGGAACCATGATGCCGGCTCCACGCCAAATGAATACCATAATTTCTTATTTATTCATGCCACGCATGTGAATAGCACTTGTGAAAATAGGAACGAAAACCATAGCCATTTTGGCATCCACACTAAGTGAACTATAACTGCCACTTACTTCCCAATAATCCCAATCTTCAGAAGTATAGGTTCTAATCTTGGCGGATGCGTCTCCGCTCACTTCCCAGTAATCCCAATCTTCTGATGTGTAAGTTCTGATTTTTAAACTGCTTCCGCCTGAAACTTCCCAGTAGTCCCAGTCATTTGACCTGTACGTTCTTAACTTAAGAGATCCAATTTCCCAATAATCCCAATCATTTGAAGTGTAGGTGCGAATCTTTCCTGACTGACCTCCAAAGTTATATTCCCAATAGTCCCAATCTTCAGAAGTATATGTTCTGATTTTTCCCGATTTACCATCCATTGAAATCTCCCAATAATCCCAATCTTCAGATGTGTAAGTTCTCAATTTTCCACTTTGGGCAGTGGCTTGAAATCCAAATAAGATTATCGCAAATAAACTCAAATACTTCATAACTAGCTGTTTTGATAAATATACAAAAATGTATTCCTTCAGATCTAAGGTCAAATGAAAATCAATTAGAATTGTTATCTTCCTAAAAATTAAACTTTAGAATATGAAAAATTTACTTAGAAAAGCTCTTTTATTAGTAAGTCTTGTAATGATGACTTCTATCGCAAATGCCGAAATGAAGAAAGAAGATTTGAAAGCGGCTTGCGGAGCGATTACAATTGATACCCACTCTCATTTTAACATTGTGAACAATAATAATGTAGATAAATTCTCAATGGAGAAAGACTTTAGTTTAGAGTTTAAAGAACACGTTTTGGTAATTCATAACGGACTAAATGAGATTCACATTTCTTACTTAGCAATCAAATACGTTTCTGTTGGTAAACCTGATAAGGCACATGACGAAACTAAAGGACAATGGTTTATTATGATTTAAGTGAAGATAAATTATTGAAAAGCCCAGCTCTCACGACTTGGGCTTTTCTTATGCCTTTACAATTTTAGGAATCGTAAAACTGTATCGCGCTCCTTCATCATTGAAAAATTCAAATTCGCCATCTACTTGTTCTACTAAACTTTCGATTAGATGCATTCCAAGAGAGTTAGATTCCTCAAGATTCATTCCTTCCGGAAAACCAGAACCATTGTCTTTATAAGTTATTTTGTAATGAGTGTCTGATTCCTCGTTGACTTTCAAGTTAAAGTGATTACCACTCTTGTTTTTTAAAACGTGTTTAAAGTAATTTGATATGATTTCGTTCAATATTAATCCAACCGGAATTGTTGTTTCCATGTCAAGTCGAATATATTCAGGGATATTCAAATCATAACTTACTTCTTCGTAGCCATATAAGTCTCTTACGTTTTCTATCAACTTTGCGCAATAAGATAATATGGTCACTTCTTGAAAGTTAGATGTTTCATACATTTTGGTGTGAACCGAAGCCATTGATAATACCCTTAATTGTGTCTCCTTAAGCCCATCAGAAGTTGTTTTGTCATCAAATTTTGCAAGTTGAAGATTAATCAAGCTAACAATGACTTGTAAGTTATTCTTTACCCTGTGATGAACCTCTTTGAGCAATAATTCTTTTTCTTCATTTTGACTTTGAAGAATATTTTTTTGCGCTTTAATTTCCTTTGTCCGATCTTCTACCTTCTTTTCTAATTTGGTTTTATGTTGCTCTAAAGAAGCTGATTTTGAGTTAACCTCTTCTAATAATTCATTCTTCTCCTCTAAGGTTTCGAAGAGTTCAACTTCAGTTTTTCGATTCAGTCGGATAATAAATATGATAAAGACGGCATTGAGAGCTATCAAGCTTAACAGGTTACTAAAACGGGTAATAGTTAAAGCCGGATGATTGCTAAAGTCAGGGGTGTCAACTATATCGAATTCTCCGATTGCGAGAATTGTTAATACAAATGGAATGCCCAAGAAAATCTCTAATTTTTCTTTCTTTAAGTCAAATAGAATTAAGCTAAATGTGAATGTTGAAAATACGCCTATATGATAAAGTCCTTGACCGCCTAATAGTCTAGAGGTGTAAAAGACCTAGAAGATAAATAGTGAGTATGAAGAATCGTCTTGAGACGTTAAAATGCCCTCTTTTATTGAATTGAAAGGCTACTAAAATCATTAGTGCAGCTAACAAGAAAATTAGTGATTTACTTCCAATGAAGTCCCATGTAGCAGCTATTTGAAACAGTACTGCAAAAAAGCCAACAAACAATACTTGATTGAAAAAAACGAAACGTTTCTGATCTTTAAACGTGAGTTCATTTTGTGTGTTAACACCAACAAAAGATATTTTATTCCAGAGTTTTTTCACCTTCAAAGGCATTGCAATTACCTACGAATTTATAACATTTTGAGATGATAGCAGAAATGCAAACGAGCTATTTCCATAAGCTTTTAGTTGAAGACTGATAAACAGTTCGTTAAATTTTAAAATATTCTTAGATGTAAGACTATGTCTTTGCAGTTCTTGAACAGAAAGCTTCTGAACTATTATTACTGAATGAGCCAGCCTCTACTCAAATGGATTTGAGAAATCTGGATTTGAAATAAAGTCATCATCTGTTAGACACTTTAAGAAGTTTATCAAGTCCTTTTTTTCTCTTTTCGTCAGAGTAAATGGTTGGATTTTATCACTTTTATTGACATGATTCTTGCCGCCAGATTGATAGTGGTCAATTACTTCATCTAAAGTTGCAATACTTCCGTCATGCATATAAGGCGCAGTTAGCTCAATGTTGCGCAGAGTCGGAACTTTAAACATGGCTCTATCTTCTTCAAGTTTGGTAGCTCTCATCCTTCCGGTATCTTCGTATACCTCATAAAGACCATTATTTTGAGTTGAAAAATTTGTGAAGTTGAATCCCGAATGACACTCAGCACATTCTAGTTTATCAAAAAACAAATTCATTCCTCTTTTTTCAGATTTAGACAAGACATCTTTCTTCTGAAATACTTCTTGATCATATTTAGAATTTCCAGATATTAATGTGCGCTCAAATGAAGAGATGGATCTTGTTATGACAAAAGGGTCAATTTTGCGTTCATAGGCCCTCCAACTCATTGAAGAGTACGTGCTGTCTTTCGCCAACTTTTCACTAATATCTACAATGTTATGTGCAAATTCGGCATGTTCTTGAATAGGAACCAAAATTTGCTTTTCAAGTGTTTCTAAAAATCCATCAAAAAGAACAGTCGGATTATATACGACATTGGTAAGAGTGGGGGCGTTTCGGGCTGCAAGTCTGTCTTCTACACCAGGGCTTATATGTACATCATCAGCAAAGGCTAAATCTTGCTTATGGCAACTAGCACAAGAAACGGTACTATCAATTGAGAGAACCGGGTCATAGAACAACATCCTGCCCAATTCAATTCTTTCAGAAGTTAGTAAGTTGTTTTCAGGAATTATTGGCTCCGGAAAGCCTTCTGGGATTTCCAATTTGTAAGGATCCAACTCTGCTTTCTTAGCTATTTGTGAAGACAAACTCATGCCCAACAATACAAGTATCGCTAAACAAAAGATTCCTGAAATTTTTATGATCCGATTCTTCACAAAATTTACGGGATAGCTATTTTAGAAGTGAATAAAACTCCTTCTTTCCCAGAGATTCTGCAAATGTAAATACCAGAAGTAAAATGGGTGTTAATCTCATGATTACCGCTTGATTGATTTAATGATTCAAAGAATACTTCTTTACCATTTAAGTCAATAATTTCTACTTTTCTTTGCTCGGCCGTTTCAAATTCGAAATTTAGGCTAATCACTTGGGTTGAGTTATTGTATATAGCAGTTACATGATTGTTTTCTGTTTCATTCAAGCCTGCTGCACTAACAACACCAGTCCAACTAAGCGTAGTAAAGTTTGCCGGATCATTATCTTGCCAAACCTTCACGCTAACCGTACTTTGCCCAAAGTTTCCATTTGGGTAAAAATGAATATTCATTAAGCGATTGATTACAGAAGTTGAAAGTATAAATGAGCCACCTGTTGAGTCAATAGGATGGCACATATCGGGGTCACAAATTGAGTAATCCCATCCAGTTTCCATATTTTCAGATGTCATCTCCCATGACATTGGGAACGAGCCAGTACTGTCATTACTGATGAGAAATTTACAATCAAAGTCAGAATCAGTCACCTCTCCAAAAAAGGTTGTGTCTGTTGATGTGAATGAAAAATCTTGTCCAAAAACGAAATTGGAAAGGAGTAAAAAAGGCAGAATGAAATATTTCATATAAATGATTTGATGGCAAGATACAATATTCTTAGTAGATGACTAAAAGAGCGAATGTTTTAATGAGTTGAAGATTTCAAAGCACCCTCTTTCTTAGTGACTTATGATTTTTTTATCATATGTTCCGCAACTGAATCTTATTCAGTGGTTTACAATTCATATGGAGTTAGGTTTTCAATAATGCATAAAAGAGTTAATTTAAGTTTTTGATTATCTAGGTATTGAATCTTACCTTTACTAAATAAGGTAAACCCAAAAAAAACTGTAAACATGAAAAGAATTTTACTTTCAATAATTGCTTTAACGGCATTCATTTCTAATGCACAAACAGATGTGGCATTGAGAATTAACCATAAATTGGGAGGGAGCGATTTTATTTTAAATCAAACTGCCCAAAATAACTTGGGACAAGATTTTCAACCAACCAGACTAGAATACTATTTATCGCAAGTGACTATTGTTCATGATGGCGGAATGGAAACTTCGGTTCCTTTGGATACCATTGCATTAGTTAATCCTGGAGATGAGATTTCTACTTTGATTCCCTTAGGGAACTATGCAGTTACAAACATTGAACACGTTCAGTTTTTTATCGGAGTTCCTGCTCCTACGAACAATGAAGATCCTGCGCTTTACCCTACAGGACATCCTTTAGCATTACAATCTCCTTCTATGCATTGGGGTTGGTCTTCAGGTTACTTTTTTGTTGCTATGGAAGGTGATGCTGGCTCAGGATTCGGCACTGGATTTGAGTTACATTGTTTAGGTAATGCAAATTATTTTGAAGTTGCTACAGCTGTTAATGTTGTTGATGAAAGCGGAGTAATGGTAATGAACATTGAAGGTGATTATGCTAAAGGAGTTGAAGATGTTGATGTTTCTACAGGCCCTATTTCACACGGTTCAACGGGTGAAGCACAAACTACTTTACAAAACTGGAGAGATCACGTTTTTGGTAATTATGCTGTTAGTATTGAAAGCAATGATGTTGCCATAAATTGGAGTGTTTTTCCTAATCCATCAACTGGATTGGTGAATATCCAAATTGGTGCAGACATTAAAGCTACTTCAATTCAAATTACGAATGTATTAGGTGAAGTGGTAGAGAACATTTCTATTGCTGATATGGTTACTAAAGAAATTACTTTGAAACAATCAGGTGTTTTCATGTTTACTTTGTTGGATCAAGCAGGAGTGATTTTAGAAACTGAAAGAGTGGTTATAAAGTAGTTTGGAGATTAATTTTAAGATTATGAAAAATATATTATTGGTTTTTGGTTTAATGTTCTCTATTAGTGGCATCAGTCAAACTGCATTTGATTGGTATCCTAATGACACCATTCAAACAACAGTTCCTTCAACAACTTCTTCTTTATTAAAGATTGAGCAAATTAATCTTACAGGAGACACTTTAGACCTTGGAATTGAAGTCATTTATAAAGATGTGCCTGCTAGTTGGGACGGTATGGTTTGTGTTGAAGGTGCATGTCTAGGAATTGTTCCTGAGGTGGGATTCACAGCACCTATGTTACCTATTTCGGGCTCAACGAATGGCTATGTTCGTTGGACAGTTAATCCAATGGGAGGCACACAAAGTGCTGAATTAAAAATTAGAGTCTACGATCTTGACAATCCAACTGATGGCGATACTGCCGTTTGGATTATTGAATCTGTACTTGGCGTAGATGATTTGAATACTCAAGGGTCTTTTGATTTGTTTCCAAACCCTGCGTTAGAGACAATTAATATTTCAAATTCAGATAAGCTGAGCTCATTAGAATTTTATGCTGTTGACGGTAAATTGACTGAAACATTTGAACTGAATGGAAACTTAAATGAGAGCATCAACATTTCTCAATTACCTTCTGGAATGTATGTAGTTAAGGCCTTATCTCAAGGAGAAGTGATCGGTACACGTAAAGTTTCAGTTCGATAAGGATGAAAAGTTTTGCTGGTATTGTTGTCTTAATTCTAGGTTTGAGCTCGTATGCTGCAACTGTAGAAGAGAAGATTTACATTCTTTCAGACAGCATGACCTGTGTAGATAATACCACTTTTCCGTATCGTACCTTTAACGACTTCAATGCCTTTTCTCAAAACAATCCAATTCTTCAATTAAATCAAGATGACTCATTGAGCCTTTGGGTGGTTAACTTCGATAGCATTGATCATAATTTTCAAATTGAAGACTATGCTAGCACCTTTGAAACGATTCCTGCAGGGGATTCCGTATTGGTTGGCTATAAATTTGTGAATGCCGGAGGATACATTTATCATGATCCCTTAAATGCACCAACTAATCAATATCTTGGATTAGCAGGGATGATTATTGTGAAGGATCATTCACATGACAGTTTTTACTGGAATATCAAAGAGCACGATAGTACTTGGAATGACAACCTGCTTCATAATGTAGCGGTAGATTGGACAACTTATGAGCCCGATTTCTTCACTATTAACGGCAATAGTAATCCTGATATTAATGCTGATCCTTTAGCAAGAATTGTAGGTAATGTTGGTGATACCCTTATACTTTACATGAGCAATACCGGTAATAGTGTACATTCTATGCATTTACATGGATATCATGCAACTATCCTATATTCAAGTAAAAGTGCTCTTGAAGTGGGTAGAGAAAAAGATACTTTTCCAATTCATCCAATGCAGTCATTGGTATTAAGAATTGTTCCTGACAAAGAAGGAGAATATCCTGTTCATGATCATAATCTGGTTGCAGTTACCGGAAACAACTTGTACGCGAACGGAATGTTTATGACAATGCTAATTTCACCATGAGTTTTCAATTCAGACATATCGTATTGGGAATGCTCTTCTTAGCTTCTTTTGCAAGAGCACAGGTCACAACCAACTTGCTTTATTCAAAGATGGACTTCTTCGCGCAGCATGAGCTTTATGATGGCAATGTGATTCGATTAATGGGATATACTGAATTGATTGGGACGCCAATTGATTTGCCTTCGCCGGTTTTGATTTATAATGAAGGAGATAGCGTAGATCTAGGAATGCACAATTTCTCTCAGGCCGCTCATCATACTATTCACTTACACGGATTAGATGTTGATCAAGCTACAGATGGTGTTCCACATTTATCATTTTCAATTCCGCATGATTCGGTTGGTCATTATCAGTTTATTGCTCCGCATGCAGGTACCTACTTATATCATTGCCATGTGGTTTCTACTTTACATGTTCAAGCTGGGATGTATGGACTTTTAATTGTGCGTCCACCAGATGGTGGTAACACTACTTGGGATGGAGGTTATGCCTTTGATAGCGAAAATGCATGGTTGTTTTCAGAGATTGATACGAACTGGCACCAAAATGACATCATTAATGACCCTTATGTGCCTGGCTCAACAGTAGAAATTTTAGATTACGTTCCGCAGTATTTTATGATTAATGGAAAGACCGAAACGCAACTTTCAAACCCTGAGACGAGTATTGAAGGGTCCGTAAATGATGCAATATATATGCGATTGGCCAATATTGGTAATTATGGTAATCGCGTAATATTTCCAGCATCTTTAAATGCACAATTAATTGATTCAGATGGTAGACCTTTACCGTCAGCAATTAATACAGACACGGTTGAATTGTACCCAGGTGAGCGTTATGGAGTTTTACTGAGTCCTGACACTGAATTCACGGGTAATGTAGATGTTGAATACATAAACATGAATACCCAGCTAGTTGAAAGCACGCAAGAAGCGCCAGTTACGATTTCTGGCTTTAACACAATTAACCAATGGGAGGTTGAGCAGGAGATGATTGTCTATCCGAATCCAACACAGAATGATTTAAATGTGGTATTTAATGGGTTGAAAGATTATAACGGAACACTCAAGATCATGGATGTAAATGGCAAAACTGTTTTGGTTAATAATGAAAACCTAAATGAGAATTCAACTTTATCCCTTAATACAGCTTCTTTAGATAAAGGAGTTTACTTCATTCAATATTTATCTTCTTATGATAATCTGTTAAAGAAGTTCGTACGTCAATAAATTGTTTTCTCAGCTGAGTGAAATCCGTTTCGAGGATTATTCGTTTCACTCATGATCCCTTGAGCTCCGAATTCCGAGAATCAAGCTTGCGATTTACAATCGCTAAAGCTTTTTTTTTGTGTCTTCACTTGAGCAAGCTCAGTTCAACACACAAAAAAAGCTCACAGCAATGCTGCAAGCTTTTTTTTCTTAGTGACCTCGGCAGGATTATTATTAATGATCCTTTGTGCCCGACATGCAGTGGATAAAGCACTTATTCGCTTCGCTCACAACAGCACTTTTTCCAAGTTCTCAAATTCAAACAAGTTTGATTTGATCCAATGAAAAAAGCACTGCCCTTTCGGGAAGTGCTTTATTAGTGTGACCTATCCTGGAAATAGTTCAAACTTTTTGAAGGAGGATATCCAGTTGATATTCGAACATTTTTAAAATCATGCAACTAATAAGAAGTATATTTCGTTTTTTTGTTCAAAACCTACTTCATGAATTTAAACTTATTGCTTTTCATTTCACTTTTTTGTTCGCTTATTACTAATAATAGTTATTCTCAAGTTGTTGATTGGATGTCTCCAGATGCTTATTCGTCCTATGGTGTAACAGCAGATGAGTTTGATAATTCTTACACAATAGGACAATATGGAGGAACAATAACCATAAATGGGAACAACTACACTAGTGCTGGAAATCAAGATGAGATTATTGTAAAGTTTGATCCAAATGGAAATGTTCTTTGGGCCACTTCAATAGGCGGAGCAGATAGTGATTGGGCTGGAGAAATAGTATATGATGGCATTGGCAATGTTTGGGTAACAGGTACGTTCAGTGGAACATTTAATGCTGGAGTACATGCAATAACTTCTAACGGAGGTGAAGATGCATATTTGGTTAAGATAGATGCCGCTACAGGTACACCTTTATTTGCAAGTAATGGGGGTGGAGGATCTAACAATGATGATGCTAATTCAATAGCCTCAGATGGTGCAGGAAATGTTTACGTAATTGGTGATGCTGCTAGTTCAAATTTTGATTGGGGAGGGCTTACCATGTCTGTATCAGGTGCTTCAGATGTTTTTGTCATTAAGTTTGATAATTCTGGGACCCCCTTATGGTTGAGTACATGTACTGGTACTAGTGGGGAAATCACCTATGCAGGTGCTGCTGACTCACAAGGAAATGCCTTCGTTTGTGGTCATATGGGATCGACTACCCTTAACATTAATGGAGCTCCATATTTAACAGGTACGAATGATCACTTTGTTACCAAGTTTGATTCAAATGGAAATGAAGTTTGGACCACTATGTTTGATGGTGGTGGGAATTGCTATGACATGACAGTTGACGATTGGGGGAACTCCTACTTTACACTTTCTGGGAGTACAGGTACATATGGACCTTTTGTCGTAAGCAGTACAAATGGAGGTGGAGATGCTTTACTTGGAAAAATAAATTCTGACGGCACATGGGCTTGGATCGAAATGTTTGGTGGAACAGGTTTGGATGAAGGGCTTGGAGTAGACTGTGATTCTGAAGGAAATGTTTTTTGGACAGGTACCTTCGAAGGCAGTATGACAATGGGGAGCTACAATCTGATATCTGATGCTCTGAAAAAAACTTTCATATCAAAAGTTGATTCATCAGGAACTGTGATTTGGGCGCTTAATTCTTCTGGAAGTACAAGTTCACATTATACTCACGGTATTCATGCGACAACTGGTAATAATATTTGGTTTTCTGGATTTGGTGCCGATCCAATTGTTATTGCAAATGAATCATTGATTTTCAGTAATGGATATGTCGGAAAAATGACTGACAGTGCAAATGTCATTAAGGGAATAGTTTTTACTGATGATTCAAATGACGGAATTATTGATAATGGTGAAAGTGGTATACCAAATACTATGGTACAGTTAGATGCTAATAATTATGTGGTGTCCACAAATAACAGTGGTGAATATAGCTTGTTTACAATGGATGGTTCTTATGATGTATCCATTCCTTATCCTCCTTTATATCATACATTAACCACATCTTCACCACAAAACGCTTCCTTTACAGGATTGGGAGAATGTGACACTCTTAATCATTTTGGATTTTATCCAACACCAAATATGGATGATCTTAGAATCGATATATCACCTACAACTAATCCAAAAGCGGGTCACGTTCTTGGATATATCTTGACATATAAAAATGTTGGAACAACGATACAAACAGCGACAGTTACTTTAGACGCTGACCCAAGTTTGAGTTATTTAATGGCCAGTCCCAATCCGACAAGCCAGACCGGGCAATCAAGCTCATGGGATCTTGGTTCTTTGAGCCCTGGAGATATTGGAAATATTTTCATACACTTTAATATCCCTACTACCATGCAAATTGATGACCCTTTAACGTCAACTTGTAATATAGACCCTTCAACTGGGGATCAAACGCCAAATGATAACGTCAAATCGACTACTTCTCTTGTCGTTGGACCATATGACCCCAATTATAAGTGGGTCAGTGAAGATACTTTATTTGATATTGCGGGCGAATCGTATTTAGAATATGAAATTCACTTTCAAAATTTAGGAAATGCTCCTGCACAAGATGTCATAATTATTGATACTCTTCCGGCCAATTATCTTGAAATAGCAAGTATGGAAATTATTACAACCAGTCATTCACCAATGAATTTGACAATTTCTGATGGAAATGTTGCCAAATTTGTTTTTCCTGGAATTATGCTACCCGATAGCACGTCAGATCCAATTGGCTCAATGGGAATGGTTAAATTTAGAATAAAGCAAAATGGAACACTGGGGTTAGGTCAGACGATTGACAACTTTGCTGATATCTATTTTGATTATAACCCCGCGATTAGAACGAATACAGCAACCACTATTCATTTGACTACAGCAGGTATAATCGACTTTTCTCAAAGGAAATATAATGTTTATCCAAATCCATTTAATTCAGATTTCACGATTACTGGAGAAGATTTGATAAAATCAATTCAGCTAATTGATATGACCGGAAGAATTGTAAATGATTATCAGATAAACTCGAATTCAGCCACAATCAACTGTTCCGTATTGAAAAGTGGCCCTTACTTGATCAAGATAACCACAGATGAGGGAATCGAAACATTGAAATTAAGGAAACAATAAACGAAAAAGTCCAGCAGATTACGCTGGACTTTTTTCTTTGTGACCTCGGCAGGATTGACTTCGTTTTTCCTTTGAGTACGAAGTGCAGTGGATTAAAATCATCAATTCGTTGCACTCATTTGGTTCTTTTTGTATAGAGTCCTTATGAAAGTGAACTTTCAACGTACTAAATACAAAAAGCACCACCCAATGGGTGATGCTTTTAATCAGTGTGACCTCGGCAGGATTACCGTGCCAATTATATTAAGCTCTAAATGAGTTAGTTATCAATTGATAAAAATACTGCTTGCTAATTTGCTTGCAGAAATCTTGTTTTTAGTTGTTGTGATTTAAAGAACGTATGACATTAAAGATACTGATTCATATACCATTTAGCAACAAATTACATCAAAGAATACAACCCTCAATCGCATCTTCTTTTAAGCCCATATAAGCGCAGAATTCTGAAATAGAAACAACTTGATGCTGTTCTTTGTTTAAATGCTTCTTGATGCGTTGGATGAGGTAACGAGAGTATCTTTCACTCTTTCCTGTGATGATCATGATGTCTTTTGGATAAATTACTACTCTCTTCATACACTATCTATACTTAATCTATACTCTTTCAATACAAAATTAGTACCTCATCTTCCCATTTCAATAGGTCATTTTAACACAAAACGGCATATAGTTTATGAAGCGGAAGCCAAGATTTTGATGCCCGTTGCCATTTGTGAATATTTGCTTTGCGCGCTGGTGAAATGGTTGACCAGGAGACAGACCTATAACGAACAACAACAAATATTATGGCAAGACAGAAAGGCATAATCAAATTGGAAGGGAAAATCGGAGATTTATCCTTCTATAAAAGTAAAGACGGATACTTGGCCCGTGAAAAAGGCGGAGTTGATGGTGAGCGAATTAAAAAGGATCCTGCTTTCGTGAGAACGAGAGAGAATGGTTCTGAATTTGGTGGTTCTGCAAAATCTGGGAAATTACTTAGAGATGCAATTCGAACCATGATGCAGAATGCTTCTGATAATCGTGTGACTTCAAGAATGACAAAGTTGATGTCTCAAATTAAAAATTTGGACACAGCAAGTGTCAGAGGAGAGAGAAATGTTGGAGTTGCAATTGCCGGGGCGCCAGCCAAGGCATTGTTGAAAAACTTCAACATGAATGACAAAGCGATTTTGGGTTCTATTTTATTCAATCCTTACATAGTGGATTTGGGTACTGGTGTTATCACTTTAAATAACTTGATTCCGGTCAATGATTTAAACAATGCACCAGGAGCAACTCACATCACTTTAAGAGGTGGTTGGGTAAAAGTTGATTTTTCAACTGGTGATTACGACCTTCAAGAGAGTAATGCTGTCAATCTTCCGATTGATGCAACTTCAACGAACGTTCTTTTGACTCCAGCTGGAACACCTTCAGGAACTGGAACAGATTTATACCTATTGATGGTTGAATTTTACCAAGAAGTGAATGGTGATCAATACACACTCAAAAACGGAGCATTCAATGCGTTAGCAATTGTTGATGTGCAATAATCCTTAAAATGAAGAAAGAACGATTTAAAGACAAATTGAAATCTTACTTCAAGAGATGTGGAGTTGATACTCCGCCTTTCTTTAAGAAGTTGCGCATCATTGGATTAGTTGTAGCTGCTGCAGGAACAACAATTCTTGCGGCACCAGTTGCATTACCGGCATTAGTTTCTACCATTGGTGGATACTTAATTGTAGGTGGCACGGTAGCTACAGCAATGAGTCAAGCTGCAATTGCAGATGATGCTGATTGTGAAGAGTAAAACCAAAGTATGGCAGGTTTGCATCACATAGAAAATGATACAGTTGCCGGAACAATTGGTGGAACATTACTGGCAATTCTCCCCAATTTGGAAACAACAGATATCACAAGAACTATTGTTCTGGGAGCTGTTGGAGCAGTTGCCAGTTTTGTAATTACTCAACTGTGCAAATGGGCTTGGAAGAAGCTCAAAAACAAATTTATTAATCGCTCGAAAGGGCCTAAAAAGTGAGTAGATACTCATTCAAAAATTCAAAGGGATATCAAATTTGGTATCCCTTTTTTCACATCCTAAATTTTAACATCTAAAAAGTGAAAGGATTATGGACTGCGCGGTGATGGTGCGTTATCCTTTTACTTTTTTGATGATCCTCCTGGAAGAGGACGCACGACATCTTCCAAGTTTGATAGTAGCACTTCATTTCCTGAGTGCGGAATATTCTAATGTTTCTAGACAGGTTATACAGCCTTGAGCAAGCGTTGGCTTATGTGCGCGAGCCGACTGCGAGTGGAGCAAGGGTGCATGCAGGTGAATGACTGGAAGGAATGACTGAATGCAACTGTTTACAGCAGGGCTGGCGGAGTTTTTGACGTGTGATGGTAAAGGCAAGTTTTGCGACTGAAGGAGGCGCAATGGAGTGAAACATAATGAAGGTGATGGAAGGAGTAATGCTTGCGTGTGGTTTGAGAAGTGTGCTAAGCAATCCTTTGCGCAGCTTGCTGACAAACATAGATACACAAACTGTGACAGCCCGATTAGCCCGTAGCGACCCGCAGGCGAGCACAAATATTAAGGTGCAGTGGCACCCCAAAGAACTTGAAGTGAGTTTAGCGAACACCTTTTTGGGGTTTGGGGTGACAGTAAAGTACCGGGTGAGGATTGAACGGAATGTGTGGAGTAAAACATTAGCACAAGGGCGAGCGAAGAGAGTTTATATACCCTTTTGATTATGGTTTGCGAAACAAAATGAAGAGATTGACGAACGCCTTATACGCCAAGATTAGATGTCCTGATAAAGACTGCTTATATTTTTAATAATTCAGGAGTGAAGTAATTTGAAACTCTGGAGAGCACTCTTTCCCAAACAACTAATAAATCTTCTAATTCTAATTCTTCATGGTAACCAACTATATTCAGCTTGGCTCCAGTATTGAGATAAATTGTGAATTCAAATTGTTCACCTTTATATTCAATCTCAAAGGATTTTTGATGGAGCGGTTTAAGTTTTTTGTTCCAAATAGAGATAGCCCCTTTATTTGGTTCGAATTCGAAACGCTGATTAATATCCTTAATTCTTAAATTAATCTTGTCAAAATAATTCTCACATATTAGGTAGTCAACATATTCCAAATCCTCTACACGGAATCTTTTTGGGCTAAATTTTTTATTAACTTTTTTGCATAACTCTTCTAGCCGGTCCCTATGTGTGGTCATCAATGAGCAATTGAATCCTTCTTTCTGTGAACTTGCTGATTTGACTAAATAAGTTGAACCATTAAGTAAGTTTTGTAACTCGGTTACAAGGTCATTTTCAAAGTCTTCAAATTCTTCGTTTTCCCATGGTGCGTCCATGTCATCCTCGAATTGTTCATACTTATACACCTGAACCCCCATTTCTCTGTTATTCCTTTCAGAATGAGATGTAAGATTTAATGACGTAATGATTACGTTTTCTTCGTTGTAGTAACATTTAGCATGGACATTAGGATGTGAAAATATATTAATGTTTTTGAGAGATTCTAAAAACTTAGCATCTTTTGGTTTGACCTCCTTGTATCGGCAAATTATCGTTATTTCGACATTTTTCGTATCTGCATGGGATAGTGCCTTTCTCATTGATTCCGAGAGCTGAATAAATGGCACTACAATAATCAAATCCTTTTTTGCCTGCATCATTAAAGCCGGAATGCGCTCTATTAATCTATCTGTATTTAAAAACTCTGTCATTATTCACTTTAAAAGACCATATATGTATTCAAAGGCAGGCAAAATCCTACAAATTACGATTTCTAAAGTTCTTGTCCAAGCGTATAATTACGGTTTTTTCCACTTTTAGGAGATATTCATCTCCTCTTATCGCCAACATCCCGATCAAACGATATCAAATTGAACAGTTCACGCATTCTTGATCTAACTCTATTGCCATATAGTTTCTCTAATTCTTCTGCGTTGAGGTTGGTTGTTGCATGTGTTACTGTGCCATCAATTAGATTCAAGTCATATCGCTGGAGCAATATTTCAGAAATGGTGTTGCACTCTGTACCATAATACTTCATGTTGTTTTCTACTCCTAAATCATCAAAGCAATAAATCCGTTTTGGAGTTTTTCCATATTTAAGAATAACTGAGTAACCGAACTGATTAAACTCTGCTGCAATTTCTCTTGTTGATTTGACTGCATATGAATTTGGGAAGGCAAACTTTTTCATGAGGTGCATTAGTGAAGTTTTACCACAACCAACCGGACCATTCAATAAAATTCCTTTATCCAATTCAAGCCCATGCTTTTTGCAATTTTCTTCATCACCTATAAAGTAGATAAAGAGCTTGTAAATAATATCACGATCACTTTCTTGCAGCTTGAATTTTGGCCCAAATTTTTCGCGGCCAAGAAATTCCAGATAAGCCCATGACTTTTTAAAATCATAAAGGCGATAATTGTTTACGATTTTAAAGGGTGGTTCTATATTTGGTTTTACTGAGTGATTCATTTTTAATTTGGTATTTATCCTCCCCCGAATTGACTTTTCTGCGTCAATTCTTCCCCCTCCAAAGGGGGAAGAGTTAGAGCGGTGTTGAATATTCTTTGTCATCATTTGTATGGAGCCTGTTTTTAGCTCCGTTTTCAGAGCTGTTAAATTTTGCGGAACGTTTGAGCCAATTTTTTGCGGCAGCTTGCCAGTTTTTCATTTTTGCTTTACCACCTACTAGCCAGCCATTGGATTCGAAATAATTATGGAAATTTTCTGCTTCACTTACTGTACTTTTTAAATCAAGAAAAAACTCTTTTACTTCATCAAGTGAGGGTGGAGTAAATCTTGATTTACTCTCCTGTTTATTTAGTTTAGAAGGTTTTCCTTCAGCTTTCTGATCTTCCCGATCAGGCTTCAGTCTTCGAAAGCTCTCCGCTTTCTCTTGTTTATACTGTTTATAAAGTTTATTATAGTTTAATGAAGGTCGCACTGCTATTACAGCACCTTTATCAGTACCCTTATCAGTACCTTTACCAGTACTATTATCAAAATTGTACAGGTTAACCAAGCTACCTCTTGCGGGATTATAGGAAGGTTTGTATTCAATATAACCCCAGTTATCCAATTGCTTTAAACACTTTGTATAAGTGTTGGCCGATCCTATTTTGCAGGCGAGCATTAGCTCGGACCTGCAAATGGAAATCGGATTCTTGAACTTAGCCAAGTTCCATTGGTGAAACATAGCATAATACAAACTGATGTGATGAGGCGTTAGCCGATCATCACAACAGATTCTGTCTGCCCATGATTCAAGGTGTTTGATATAGTTTACTGATTGTTTCAAGCAGATTTTTTATTACAGCAAACACAATAAAAAGGGCGGTAGTTATTTTCTAGAAGTTTATCTACATCCTCTCTTTTGAAGTAGATCTTTCCGTTCACCTTACTGTAGGGAAGTGCTCCACTTTTGCGCAACCGTAAAAGTGTTTTATAGCTCATCCCTAAAGCATGACTGACTTCTAAACCGTTCATCCATTCGGTTCTAATATTGATTACGTTATCTAAGTTTTCAGTTGATTTAATTCTGCAGTGTTTTGACATAATGCTTTTGGTTTATTGGTTAGTAATTGATTGATCACGGTTTCTCATGTTTTGCTCCAGGATGTTTTGGATATCTGCCTTTTTATAGAAGAGGACTCCTCCAACTTTTGAATAGGGGATGGTTCCGTTCACACGAAGATTTTGTAGAGTGCCTGGTGAAATACCTAGCAGTCTTTGTACTTGGTGCGACTTAATCCACTCTTCTTCTTTTTGAACTTGAGTGCCACCTTCTTTTTTATCCAGGTACTCTTTAATGTCTGCCAGTAATTCCCATTTGAATTGTTCTAAATCATCTGGGGTAATAATGTTTGTTGCCATATCATTTTGTTTTTAATGTTCTGGACAAAATTGCGGCTGTTTGATTTGAGTTTTTGCCAAGTTGGGTGCATCTTGGGTGTTTTTTATTTTGGAATGTTCTGATATGGATGCACTTAGTTCTAGGCTAAAAAGGAGTCAGAAAATATTAACTCTACTTATAAATTAATATCTTTGATTAGGTGAGCATGTTAAAATCTACCATATCATTCACTCTGCTATTTGCTTATTTGTTGAGCTTTGGGCATTCGCTTGCGCCACATTGTGAGATTAATTGTGATGGAGTATTAGAAGATGAACACGCGCACAATCATGAACATGATCATTCAATTGATGATACTGACCTTGAACACGACCATCATGTTGCACATGGTGATCATTATGATGAAGGTTGGATTGATTACTTAGCTTGTCTTTTTAGTGATGTTGAACATCATAGTACTGGTAGTCATTCGCATGACGTGATAAGTGAAGAGAATTTTCTTTTCAAAAACTCTACAACAGTTAGTGCTGAAAAAAGCCAAACAAAGGCTTTTGCAGTTTTTTGTTCTTATGAGTTAATTGGACAGAAAATAGTATCGACTTCAAATCAAGTAAATGGACCTCCAATTCATTTTGAAAGGCAGTTTCATTTATCTTCTTTTTCCCATAGGGGACCCCCAATTTATTCTTGTTAAGCCGAAATCATTGGCTTTGTACAGCATCTTAGGATAGCTGCGCTTTGATTGTTTTTTAAAACAGTCAGTTTCTTTTATTCAAGAATAATTTTTTAATAATGATAAATCGTATTATACAATTTTCCATTGGCAATAAGTTAATTATTGGCTTGTTCACTTTAGCCATTATTGTCACTGGGATATGGAGCATTAGTAGAGTTCCGCTTGATGCCGTACCTGACATCACTAATAATCAGGTACAAGTTATCACTCAATCGCCAAATTTAGGCACAGAGGATATAGAACAGTTCGTTACCTATCCGGTTGAGTTGTCCATGTCAAACTTACCAGGAGTGCAAGAGATCAGATCTGTTTCTAGATTTGGGTTGTCTCTTGTTACAATCGTTTTTGATGATGATATGGGCACTTATCTGCCGAGACAATTGGTTTCAGAAAAGCTAGTTCAGGTGCAGCAGGATATTCCTGCAGGATTTGGCGTGCCAGAAATGGGACCTATTTCTACAGGTTTGGGTGAAATCTATCAATATTCATTGCAGGTTGATGAAGAATTCAAAGATGTTTATTCTTCTTCTGATTTGAGAACCATGCAAGATTGGATCGTGAGAAGACAAATGGCAATGGTGCCAGGTGTTGTTGAAGTCAATGCCTTTGGTGGTGACATTAAGCAGTATGAAGTGGCCGTTGATCCTGATCAATTAAGAGCTATGGACATTTCGATTTCTGAAGTTTTTGTCGCTCTTGAAAATAACAATCAAAACTCTGGTGGAGCTTATATTGAAAAAGACCATTATGCCAACTTTATTCGCGGTGAAGGTTTAGCAAGAAACCTGAAAGACATTGAAAACATTGTAATTAAGAATGTCAATGGTATACCAATCACAATAAAAGATGTAGGTAAAGTACAATTTGGTAAAGCCGTTAAATACGGTACCCTAACAATGGATGGTGAAGGAGAAGCTGTAGGTGGTATGATTCTGATGCTTAAAGGTGCGAACTCAAATGATGTTATTGAGGATGTAAAATCTAGAGTAGATGAAATTCAGAAGTCTTTGCCTGAAGGGGTTAAAATAGTACCATTCTTAGACAGAAGTAAATTAATTGCAAAAACAACTGGCACAGTTACCCAAAATTTAATGGAGGGAGCCCTGATTGTCATTTTCGTTTTGGTCTTTTTACTTGGTAATTGGAGGGGTGGATTAATTGTTGCCTCAACGATACCACTCTCATTACTTTTTGCATTTATTCTGATGAACATTTTTGGTGTATGGGCAAATCTGATGAGTTTAGGTGCAATTGATTTTGGGATTATTATAGATGGAGCTGTAATTATTGTCGAAGCTACTGTGTTTGCCCTGCATGGTATCCTCATTAAGAAGCAAGTTTTAAATCAAGACGGTAGAGATAAAGTAGCTTTTAAGACATCCAGTAAAATGATGAATTCTGCCTTTTTCGGTCAGCTCATCATCCTAATTGTTTTTATTCCAATATTAGCGTTACAAGGAGTTGAAGGCAAGATGTTTCAACCAATGGCACTCACATTTATGTTTGCAATGGTTGGGGTAATGATTCTTTGCTTAACCTATGTGCCTATGATGTCGGCTCTTTTCTTAAAAGTAGGAAAAAGTGAACGCAGGTCTTGGGGTGATAGAGTGGTTTCATGGCTTGAAAATATCTATGAAAAAGCATTAAGTAGGGTTCTTAAATTTGGAAAATGGGTTGTGCTCTCGAGCATTGCTTTACTCGCTCTAGCCACATTTACTTTTACAAATATGGGAGGTGAATTTATACCTCAGCTGGATGAGGGTGATATTGCATTTCATGCCATTTTAAAACCAGGTAGTTCTCTTACAGAGACGCTTGAAACAACTACGCGAATTGAGAAAATTGTAAAAGATAAATTTCCTGAGGTTGATCACATTATCAGTAGAATTGGTGTTGCAGATGTGCCCACAGACCCTATGCCAATGGATATTGCTGATATTTTTGTGATACTTAAACCCGAAGATCAATGGACAACAGTTAGCAGTAAACGAGAACTCATTTCTGAAATGAAAAAAGCAGTTCAAATTGTGCCTGGTGTCAATTTCGAATTTTCGCAACCCATTGAAATGCGCTTTAATGAGCTAATCACAGGTGTTCGTGAGGATGTTGCCATTAAGTTATTTGGAGATGATTTAGACATCCTTGCAGAAAAAGCAGAAGAGATTGGGTCTTTAATTAGTTCAATTGAAGGAATCGGCGATATGAAAGTGGAATCCACTAAAGGTCTTCCACAAATTACGGTGATTTATAATCGTTATGCCATTGCAAAACATGGACTTCAAATTTCTGACTTAAATAATTTGATTCAATCGGCATTTGCTGGAGGAAAAGCAGGAGTAATTTTTGAAGGAGAAAAGCGGTTTGATTTGGTGGTAAGGTTGGATGAGGAGCACAGGAAAAGTATTGATAATCTGAAGAATCTCTATGTCACAACTGCATCTGGCACGCAAATACCAATGTCAGAAGTTGCAGAAATTGACTATCAATCTGGACCAATGCAAATTAGTAGAGATAATACCAATCGAAGAACTTATGTAGGGATAAACGTGAGGGATAGAGATGTACAGTCTTTAGTTGAAGAGATTCAGGAAAAACTGGATGCAGAGCTAGAATTACCAACAGGTTATTATATCAGATATGGAGGTGCTTTCGAAAATCTTGAAAGGGCTAGTAATCGTTTAAAAATAGTTGTGCCTGTTGCTTTGGCGCTCATTCTCTTATTGATTTTTATGGCGCTTAAATCTCTGAAACAAACCTTAATGATTTTCATGGCAATACCTCTTGCAGCCATTGGTGGAGTATTCTTTTTGTGGATGAGAGACATGCCTTTCAGTATTTCTGCAGGTGTTGGTTTTATCGTGCTTTTTGGTGTTGCCGTTCTAAATGGTTTAGTGCTAATAAGCGGCTGGAACGAATTGAAAGAAGAGGGAGTTAATGATTTGGATGAAAGAATAAAACAAGGTGCTAAAAGAAGAATCAGACCGATTTTGTTAACAGCCCTCACAGATATTCTAGGCTTTCTGCCAATGGCAATATCAACATCTGCAGGTGCCGAAGTTCAACAGCCATTAGCTACCGTTGTTATCGGAGGGATGCTGACGGCAACCTTTTTGACACTATTTGTTTTACCAATCCTCTACAGGTGGACTGAAAAAAATAAGAAAAATATGAAAACGAAGAATAGCTCACTTTTAGCAGTTGGTGTTGTCTTAATTGGGATGATGTTGCTACCGGCTTTAAGTAATGCTCAAACAACAGTAGAATCTTCTGATCAAGCAATTGATATCGGATTGACAAACAATGCAAATGTCACAATTGCTAAATCGAGAATTGAATTAAGTCAACAAAACAAGAAGGCAGCTTTTAATCCTGGCAAAACTAATCTTGACATGCAATATGGGCAATACAATAGTTTTGAAAATGATTTCGGCTTCAATGTAAATCAAAGCTTTGAATTTCCAACAGTCTATTTTTCTCAATGGAATTTGGCTAAGGAAAAAGTAGAAGGTTCTGAATTACAATTAAAAGTGGTACAAAATCAATTACGTTGGTACATCCGGCAGTCTTGGAATAATTTAGGCTTTTTGAATGCAAAAAAGGATTTGCTTGTTTACTACGATTCTTTGATGGATGTTTTTGTTCATGCGGCAACCTTGAGATATGAAGTTGAAGAAACATCACTGTTAGAGAAGGTAACGGCAGAAACCAAGAAAGCTGAAATTTCAAATAGGATACAAATGATATCAGCCGAGATTTATTCTCAAGAAAGAGAATTAAGAATATTGTTGAATGATTCAACTCAAATGCAGTTTATCACTGGAGCCTTTAATGAGTTAGATGCTTCTATGGATAAGGATACTTCACAATTGAATAGTAATCCGCTTAAAGCCTTTACGAATCAACAAATTAATATAGCCAAAGCAGAAATAAAAGTGAATCAATCTAAAATGCTTCCAGATATTTCTGTTGGATACTTTAATCAATCAATGATTGGGAATCCAACTTCAAATGGCAGTATTGGAGGCTTTGGTGATAGATTTTCAGGTGTACAAGTTGGAGTTACGATTCCGATATTCTTTGGGTCTTATAAGTCTGCTATTAAAACTGCAAAAATAGAACAGCAAATAGCTGAAGTGGATGCGGACTACTACTACACTAACTTGAGTAATCAATTCGAACTGCAATTACAACAAGTCATTTCAAACTTGAATAGTTTGAGTTTTTATAAAACGGTTGGTTTGTCTCAAGCCAATTTAATGATAAGTAACGCTCAAAAAAGTTACGAATCTGGCGCCATTGGGTACATAGAATATTTTCAGACACTTGAATATGGCATCCAAATAAAACTAGATCATTTAAACGCATTGAATAATTACAACCAATCTGTGGTCAAACTACAGTACTTACTTGGTGAATAACATTATAAAACATTAATATGAAAACTTTAATAAAACAAATAGCGCTGGTTCTTGCACTGACATTTTTGGCAGTAGGATGTGGCGGTTCAGAAAATGATCACAGTGAAGGAGACGGTCATGATCATGGTCACGACCATGGTGGTGAACACGGAGACGAACACGGTGAAGAAATTCATTTTTCAATGGAGCAATTCACTGCTCTCGATATGAAAGTAGACACACTTGCTTTACGCAACATGAATTCATTTGTCACAGCAAACGGAGAGTTAGAGGTTCCACCACAAAATGAAGCAGAAGTAACTGCAGTAATTGGTGCAAACGTCAAAGCTATCAAGGTAATCGAAGGCCAAAAGGTTAAAAAGGGTCAAGTACTCGCATATTTAACTCATCCAAATCTTATTCAATTACAGACTGATTATATCACGAATTGGAATGAACTTGAATACCTGCAAATCGAACATGATCGACAAGAAAAATTGTATGGTGAAAAAGTTGGTTCTGGTAAAGAATTTCAGAAAATTGCATCTGAATTAAAAGTTAAAAAGGGTATTGTTGCTGGTTTAAAAGCACAGCTGAGTATTCTTGGTATTGGAACTGAACGTTTGCAGAAGAATGAAATTTCTCAAACTGTTTCTGTACGAAGTCCAATTGATGGATTTGTTCGTTTGGTCGAAATAAAGATTGGACAATTTGTAAATCCAGATTCACCCATGTTTGAGATTGTTAATTCAGACCACGTTCATGCTGATTTAATGGTGTTTGAAAAAGATGCACACAAGATTAGAGTAGGTCAAAAAGTTAGGTTTAATGTTGAATCAATGCCAGGACAAGAATTGGAGGCTGAGATTTATTCTGTTGGCCAAAACTTTGAGAAGGACCCAAAAGCAATTCATGTACATGCCGAAATTGAAAACAAAGATGGAGTATTGATTCCTGGTATGTATGTAAGAGGAAAAATATACACGAATAATGTGTTGAGTTATGCTATACCCGAAGAAGGTTTGGTGCGAGAAGAGGATAAGTATTTCATTTTT
This sequence comes from uncultured Flavobacteriales bacterium, assembly GCA_913054135.1. Taxonomy (GTDB): domain Bacteria; phylum Bacteroidota; class Bacteroidia; order Flavobacteriales_D; family Crocinitomicaceae; genus Paracrocinitomix. Next base: position 64,346 of record CAJXJK010000013.1, read on the forward strand.
TCTGCTAAAAAAGAAAAGGATCACGGAAAAGAGCAATGGGCTTTTGAACCGATAGAAGTTACGACTGGAATTACTGAGGATGGATGGGTTGAAATTAAATTATTAAAACCATTGGAACCAGGAACCTTTTTTGCATGGAATAATGCTTATAATTTGATTGCAGAAATGAAGAAAGAAGAAGCTGAACACAGTCATTAAAAACTTAAATAATAAACACAAATAATAAACTATGAAACGTACAATTCAAACAATTGCTATGATGTCATTAATGACATTCGGACTTGCAACTTTGCCATCTTGTGGAGGCGAAGAAGAAACAACAACAGAAGAGAACCATGATGGACACGACCATGATGGAGAAGATCACGAAGGACATGATCATGATGACCATGACCATTAATTAATTCAATCGGTTGGGAGGGCTTTTACTCCCAACCGAATTTTAAAACAAAAGAGATGACATTATTTCAAGTTTTTTTACCCACGTTCATGTTGCTATACTTTTTTCAAGTGTTTGTTATTAGAAGTTATGTGCAATGGAAGCGTACAGGGCAAAATCCTTTCGTGTTTAGCAGGTCAGGAAATGCTCATGATTACATTGGTTTCGTATTCAAAATTATGACCGCTTTAAGTGTTTGTGTTATTATATTATTTACATTTTTTGAAGATATTTATTCTCGCTATCTCGGAGGTATGGATTATCTGGTTATCACAGAATTACAATGGACAGGTGCCGGGATATTAATTTTAGCTTTTGTTTGGACAATTATTGCCCAATATCAAATGTCCAACTCATGGAGAATAGGAATTGATTATGAAGAAAAAACCATCCTAGTTGATAAGGGTGTTTTCAAACTATCACGTAACCCTGTTTTTCTAGGTGTCCTATTAATTTATATGGGTGTATTTTTTATTGCACCAAATGCAGTCACTTTTATGCTGTTCGTATTGTGTTATTTCATTCTTCAAATTCAAACACGATTAGAAGAGGAATATCTTGTTGGTATCCACGGACAAGACTATATTGATTATAAGAAAAAGGTTAGAAGATGGATTTAGAGAAAAACGAATCTTCCAAAACAGAAAAACATTTTCACATTTACAATTCTGAAGGTGAAATTGAATGCTGTGATGTAGAAGACAAAATACATGCAATGGCAGATGAGGCCGAAAAGGCCAAAGGAAGTGGCGCTTCTAAAATCCTGAAACCCTATATTCCGTCTATCATTACTTTCATTTTATTAATGACGGCTGTCATTCTGGATAATACGGTTAAAGCTGATTGGTACGAAGAATACACAAGATTATCACTTTACATTCTCGCATATTTGCCCGTTGCTTTTCCTGTTATTAAAGATGCTTGGAAAGCCATACTGAAGAAAGATGTATTTTCTGAATTCACTCTCATGGTAATTGCAACAGTTGGTGCTTTTTATATTGAAGAGTATCCTGAAGGTGTAGCCGTCATGCTATTTTATTCAATAGGTGAATTATTTCAATCTGCAGCTGTTCGAAAAGCAAAAGGAAACATTAAAGCATTGTTGGATTTAAGACCAGATAAGGCGATTGTAATAAAAGATGGGAAGGGTTACGAAACAGATCCAGAAAATGTACAAATAGGTGAAATAGTTCAAGTGCGTTCAGGTGAAAAAGTACCTCTTGATGGTGTTCTACTTTCAGAACATGGTGTACTAAATACAGCTGCTTTAACAGGCGAAAGTGCGCCGGTAGAATTAGATAAAGATGCAGCAGTACTAGGAGGAATGATTAATGAAGGACCCGTTATTCAGGTACATGTTCAAAAAGGCTATGCTGATAGTTCTTTATCTCGGATTTTAGAATTGGTTGAGAATGCTGCTTCACAAAAAGCACCAACAGAGTTGTTCATTAGGAAGTTTGCCAGAGTATATACACCAATTGTAGTTGGATTGGCGGCGGCAGTAACGCTTTTACCTTACTTTTTTGTTGATCAATACATCTTTAATGACTGGTTATATAGAGCTTTGATTTTTCTCGTGATATCTTGTCCTTGTGCTTTGGTGATATCAATTCCGCTTGGATATTTTGGTGGAATTGGGGCTGCTTCAAAAAATGGTATACTTTTCAAAGGGTCAAATTATTTGGATGCATTAACCAAAGTGAATACTGTGGTAATGGATAAAACTGGAACCCTAACCAAAGGAAGTTTTAAGGTTGAAAAGATACAATCAGAATCACTCAACCAAGCCGATTTTTTAAATCTAGTTGCAGCCATTGAGAAAAACTCAACTCACCCAATTGCTCAAGCAATAGTGCAAGCTTCAGATAATAAGGTTAATTTGATTGTCGAAAATGTCAATGAAATTCCAGGTCATGGAATTCAAGCTGATTACAAGAATCAAAGAGTCCTAGTTGGAAATACGCGATTGCTACAAGTCAATAATATTTCCTATCCAGAAGAGATAAATAGCATTATAGAAAGTATAGTAGTTGTTGGACTTGAAGGGGAATATGCTGGATATATCACTGTTTCAGATGAAATCAAAGAAGACTCAAAAGCGACAATTCAAGAGTTGTACAAGAGAAATATTACGCCTGTAATGTTGTCTGGAGATAAGCAGAGTATCGTCACAAAAGTAGCGAATGCATTGAATATTAAACAAGCTTTTGGTGGTTTGCTTCCTGAAGACAAAGTAAAGAAAGTAGAAGAAATCAAGACAGATCCTGAAAAGGTTGTTGTCTTTATCGGAGACGGAATCAATGATGCGCCCGTTTTAGCAATGAGCGATATTGGTGTTGCAATGGGAGCTATGGGTAGTGATGCAGCAATTGAAACGGCAGATGTTGTGATACAAACAGATCATCCGAATAAGATTAACACGGCAATTGATATTGGACATGCTACAAAGAAGATTGTCATTCAAAATATTGTTCTTGCGTTTGGTGTAAAGCTTATCGTTTTGATTTTAGGTGCTGGTGGAATAGCTACAATGTGGGAGGCAGTGTTTGCAGATGTTGGTGTTGCACTTTTAGCAATACTCAATGCCATAAGAATTCAAAGAATGAAGTTTGAATAATGGAAAGCAAAAAGATTCTCATAATTGGTGGTTACGGCCGTGCTGGTAAGAACATTGCGTTACTTTTAGCCAAGAATTCAGATCACTGCATCATAATTGCTGGAAGAGATTTGAATAAAGCTAATGATTGTGTTAAAGAAATCAATAAGTCTATCCAAACAACTAGGCTGGAATCACGGGTTGTAGATCTCACAAATACTGAATCCATAAGTTTAGCTTTAGAAGGGATGGATTTAGTAGTAGTTGCTTCACCTCTAAATTTTATTACATCTCAAAACATCATTGGAGCTGTGCTTTTGAGCAGCTGTTCATTGTATCTAGATATCAGTCCAGGGACTGAAAAGCACCAGGCATTTGAAGAGAAGCAATCAGAAATTGAAGAAAGTAATACAACTTTTATTGTAGATGCAGGTTGTGAACCAGGAATGCCAGCCGTTTTAATCAAATATTTAAAAACTATTTCTCCACAGATTGATTCGGTTTATATCCAAATGATCTATCGAGATAATCAAATGCCCGAAAGCAGTGTTAAAGACCTTCTCGGACATAATGAAAAACCCCAAATATTGAAAGATGGGGTTTGGTCAAAGGTCAAAGGATTTAAAACAAAAAAGATTTCGTTCCCACTTGGTTTTGGAAGGCACATTACAGTTCCGGTTTGGATTCCTGAATTGGCTAACATTCATAATGATGCTGAGATCAAAAACCTTGAATACTATCATGCTGGGATTAATAGGGTTTCAAACTTGGTTAGCCTAATGTGGAAAGTTCTTTTGAGGTTTATTTTACCCATATCCACAGGCGTAAAGCTATTTCAATGGTCTATCAGAAAATTCACAAAACCTCCAATAGGTGGCTTATTGATTGTTGGTGGAAAAGACGAAAATACAACCATAGAAGTGCATGGATTCCACAAGGACATTTATGTGGCCACGGCTATTCCTGCTGCTGCGGCATGTCTGCAAATGCTCTCAAACGACTCACTAAAGTCTGGTAAATACTTTATGTATGAACCTCTTAAAATTCAGGAGTTCATTGCACTTTGTATTGAAATGGGCTTGGAGGTTGATGTTGTTAGTAAATAAGAAATCCTATAATTAGTTATCCGGATAAAATCCATCCAACTCTTGAATCTTGAATTACAACTTGTTGATAGAAGTTTTCTAACAACACCCTTCAGAGCCACACCTTCCATTTTCCTGAATTGGCGGACATGGAACCGTACCATAAGAACAATAAACACAACAGTCTCCTTCTTTTGGTTTCAGTATTACTTCACATTGTTCACACTGATAAAACCATGAGCAGGCGTCTGTAGGCATAGATTCTGTTTTACTATGGCCACATTCAGGGCATGTCAATTTTGATTCTAAAATTATCTCTTTATTCATCTTCTATTGCTTTATATCCAGTGCTATTTATGGCATCAATTATTTCTTTGTCGTCAGTTTTAGTTTTATCATAAACCACAAATGCAGATTCCTTGGAATAAGAACTTTCTACTGAAACAACACCATCAACTTGTCCAATTGCATGATCAATATGGTTTTGACATGCGTCACAAGTCATTCCTTCAACTCCTATGATCAATTCCTCTCTATTTGATACATCTATTTGCATATTGGTCTGGGTATTATCAGGATAAAAAATTGAAGAGTAATAAGGAAACAGTGTCATAACAATCGCGAATACAGTTACAATCAATAGAAACTTTTTGGATGCCATAAATGAAGGCTTGGATTCAACTTCACATCCACAATCATCTTCTTTTACAGGCTTTAGTTTTTGCCACCATGCGAATGCTAAAACCACAATTGTTAGCGCAATTAAATACGGGCGAGCAGGTTCAATCCAAGAAAATGTTGATGCAGCTCCACTACTACCAGCAATCAAGGCGAGCACAGGTGTAATACAGCATAATGAAGAAGCTATTGCTGTTAGGACTCCTAAACCAAGTATGCCTTTTGATTCCTTTTGCTTTGTCATTTTGGAATTTTCAATTTAATTATCATTTGTTTAGACGTATTTTTACCTCAATCATTTCTAAATTTCAATTAATCAAAAGGATTTGAGAAATCTGGATTTGTAATAAAACTATCATCTGTAAGGCACTTCAAGAAATTAACTAAGTCTTTTCTTTCTCTTTTCGTTAGCAAAAAAGGCTGGATTTTTTCACTCTTGTTAGGATGATTTTTGCCTCCACTTTCATAATGGGTTATGACTTCTTCTAAAGATTCAATACTTCCGTCATGCATATAAGGTGCCGTTAGTGCAATGTTGCGCAGAGTTGGAACTTTAAACATGGCTCTATCTTCTTTTAGTTTTGTGACTCTTTGTCTCCCTGAATCTGAATAAACTTCGTACAAACCATTATTTTGTGTGGTGAAATTGGTGAAATTAAAACCTGCATGGCAAGAGGCACATTCCAGTTCTTTAAAAAATAAATTCATGCCTCTTTTCTCAGATTTATTCATGACCTTTTTCTTTTGAAATACTTGTTGGTCATACTTTGAATTTCCGCTGATTAAAGTTCTTTCAAATGCGGATATTGATCGTGTAATAACGAATGGGTCTATTTTGCGATTATAGGCTTCTATGCTTAATCTAGAATATAATGTGTCTTTAGCAAGTTTTTTGCTGATTTCAACAATGTTGTTTGCAAATTCAGGATGCTCTTCTATTGGCACTAGTACCTGCATTTCAAGTGTTTCTAAAAATCCGTCAAACAAAAGTGTCGGATTATAAGCTACGTTGGTGAGAGTTGGTGCATTACGCATGGCTAACCTGCCTTCAACACCTGGGCTGATCTTTTTATCATCCGCAAAACCCAACGATTGCTTATGACAAGAAGCGCAAGAAATTGAACTGTCAACAGACAAAACAGGATCATAGAAAAGCATTCTGCCCAATTCTATTCGTGATGTAGTCAGTTGATTATTTTCTGGGATAACCGGCTCTGGAAATCCTGTAGGAATATCAAGTACGTACGGCTCAATTTCTTTACTGTTTAGAGTTGTATTGATAAAGCTAAAGCCTGACAGTAAAACTAATACTAGTATAGAAGATTTTATAAATTTCATGATCGCCTAATGCACAAAGTTGGTGTAAAGTTAAGGTTTAGGTCAGTTAGAGAGAGTTTATCACACAATTCTCTAATAATAATGTCTGTTTCATTCACTTCTACAAACGATAACAGCCCTTTATTTAGAGTATCCGCATAAAAAATAGAGATTTTAGTTTTGCTTAAAGCACAATTATTAATAACTCTCTTCATGTTTTTAATGCTGATGGCTGAATCTTCATTGACCAGTTTAGTATTTATATAAAGTAAATTGAGTGAAAACAATTTTTGATCTAAAAAGCGACATAGAATTTCTGGTGTCAGTTCCGATTCAGTCTTGAAACTGGAATTAAAAAGGCCGAAGTTTAAGTCAGTTGGATTGAATTCTTCATTTAGAACCAAGACATTTTCATCTAAACCAACAATTGTGTTCTTGATTCCTTTAATATTCAATGATTTTTTTTGGACCAAAATTAGATTCGAGTGCTCATTATCAAGAATTACTTTACCACCTTGATCTTGATAATAACAGAAACCCTTAGAAGACACAATTCCCAAATTGCGAATATCCTTTAAGTAAGAATCCATCAGTTCTTTAGCGTGCGCTATGTTTTCTTTCACCTCTGGGAATTTATCCCTGCCGGCACGCCTCAGTTTTTCCCAGCCAACAGGAGCCTCAAGGAAACAAACCAATTTGATATCCGTTCCAAAAAATGTTGCTAAGTTAACAGCAGAAGCTAGCAATGACTTATTCTCCTCAATTCCATTAATTACTGCAATAATTGATTTCATAAAATGGGTTTTTCGTTTTAATTAAATTTCAGTTCATTCTTTATTTCGCCACAGCCTAGCATCTTATCCCCGTAATAAGGGTTTCTAATATTGTTTTCATTACTTAGCCAAAACCCTCCTTTTTTATTATTGGCCATAGGACAATACATTTCATAGGATTTACCACCTATACCAAAGGCTTTTGTCACTACAATCATTGTTGAGGAAAGCTGGGTAAATGCTTTTCTTTGTTCAGCGATTTCTTCATTGTTTTCTATTGATTTTGCCTGTGCTGTGAGTTCATTCATTTTTTTCATCCAATAGATATGCGCAGCTCCTTTAATAAGTGCCATATCTGTTTTTTGAAGATTTGACAGCAGCTTATTACTTGCAATACTTGCTTGTTTTATATCTGAATTAACTAAGCTTTCTTTGATAGCGTAATAACTATTTAAGACTAACTCTAACTGCTTTTTGAATTCTTTAGAGGTTGATGAAACATAATCTGGGATGTCATCAGATGCATTACCCTTGTCAGGACTAGAGAATTGATTCATCATACTCGCCTGGTTGTTTAACTGCGCAGAGGCATCAATTACAAATGCGCCTTGAGTGACGACATATTCACCTACAGATAAACCTGATTTTATTTCATAATTGTTCCCAATTGAAACACCTAGCACAACTTCTCTGTATTCAAAAGAAGGAATTTCTGTGTTTTCAAGTTGAACATAAACTACAGATCTAGTACCTGTCCACATTACGGCAGATTTCGGAACAACTATTTCTGAGGATTTCACCTCATTGCCAATTAACTTGCCACGAACGAACATCTCTGGTTTTAAATTTGACGCAGTATTAGAAATCTCAGCTCTTACCTTGGCAGTTCTTGTCTGACCATTTAAAACAGGGTCTATAAATACAATTCTCGACTCATAGTTTTTACCTGGATTTGAAGTTGTAGAAAAGGAAATGATGTCACCAACATTAACTGTGGAAATATCTTTTTCATAAACATCAAAAACCACCCACAAACTATTTAAGTTTTGGATCTCAAAAAGTACATTCCCCTCTTGCTTATAGTCACCAACCGATACTTTTCTCTCATTAACAACCCCTGAGTAAGCCGCGTAAATGTTAAAAGTTTCTATCACCTCTTCTTGAGATAAAATCTCTTGTATTTGACTTTTAGTAATTTTCCAATACTTCAATTTGTTTTTGGCTGCTTCGAATAGCTGAGGTTGGCTGTCCTTGATTTTCTGAGCTTCTAGTAATTCTTTTTGAGCTGTAATTAAAGTCGGAGAATATATTGAAGCAATCTTCTGACCCTTGTTCACTTTTTCACCTGTATAACTGACATATAACTTTTCAATTCTACCAGGAATATGCGTTACTAGACTCGCTGAATTAGTTTCATTTACTTCAATTTTTCCTGAGAGTTCTAATTCAGAATTTTGGGAATTACTTCCTCCTACCAAAGTGGTTTGAATTTGTGAAATTTTGACAGCTTCCTCTGACATTTCAAGGACAAAGGGGTTGTCACTTGAGTTTTCATCCAAAGGAATTAAATCCATCCCACAAATCGGACAAGCTCCTGGCTCATTTTTGCGAATCTGAGGATGCATTGAACAGGTCCAAATTTCATTCGCATCAGCTGTATGATTATGTTCATTAGCAGTTTCATTTGAATTACTACCTGCGAACAAGAGCCATCCAAGAAAAACTCCAATAACTAAAAACCCAGCGCTTAATAAATATTTCTTCATAACTAATTTATTTAATTGATTGAGCTCTTAATCTAAGTGCATTAGCAATAACTGAGACAGAGCTGAAACTCATGGCTAAAGCCGCTATCATGGGTGATAATAGCAAACCGAAGAATGGAAATAAAACACCAGCTGCAATGGGAATTCCAATGGTATTATAAGCCAATGCGAAAAACAGATTTTGTTTAATGTTTCTCATCACTTTATGACTTAGCGTTCTTGCTTTCACAATGCCACTCAAGTCTCCTTTGACTAAAGTCACATCCGAACTCTCTATTGCGACATCTGTTCCTGTACCCATAGCGATTCCAACATCTGCCAAGGCTAAAGCTGGGGCATCATTTATACCATCTCCGGCCATTGCTACCAATAATCCTTTGCTTTGTAATTCTTCAACTTTTTTAAGTTTATCTTCAGGTAAGCAATCTGCCTCAAATTCATCTAAGTCAACTTCTTCGGCGACTGCTTTTGCGGTAAATGCATTGTCACCTGTCATCATTATCACTTTAATTCCTTTTGCTTTAAGATTTTTAATTGCAAGTCGGCTAGTCTCTTTTATGGCGTCTGATATCACTACAAAGCCAACTAACTCTCTATTGACGGCAATGAATGGGACAGTTTTACCTTTTTCTTGTTGTGCTTTTGAACGCTCTGCAATTTCTCCTGTTACTTGAATTGAATGCTCTGACATCAGTTTTTCATTACCGATAAGTACAATTTTATCATTGATGATGGCTTTTACACCCATACCAGTAATCGAGTCAAAGTCATCAATCTTTAAAAAGTCTACTTTGCTTTTTTTGGCGTACTCTACTGTTGCCTCAGCCAAAGGATGCTCACTTTGAGAATTGACGGACGCCACTAATTGAATGAGCTCGTCCTTGGAGTAAGTTGAGGTTGAGATTACTTCTTCAACAGAAGGTTTTCCTTCGGTAATTGTACCAGTCTTATCTACAATTAAAACATCAACTTTATTTAACTTCTCAAGAGATTCGGCATTTTTAATTAACACACCTTCTTGCGCACCTTTGCCAACACCTACCATTACTGACATTGGAGTTGCTAATCCAAGGGCACAAGGACAGGCTATGATTAAAACAGCAATCGCATTAACAAAAGCATAAACTAATGTAGGTTCAGGACCTAAAAATTTCCATAGTATGAAAGTGATAATCGAAATCACAATCACAACAGGAACAAAGTATCCTGAGATTTTATCAGCTAAGTTTTGAATAGGAGCTTTACTCCGGCTTGCATTATTAACCATGTGAATGATTTGAGAAAGTAAGGTGTCAGAACCTACTTTTTCTGCTTTCATCACGAAAGACTGATTTCCGTTTATAGTTCCTGACGTTACTTTATCATCTTCCGCTTTGTCTACGGGAACTGGTTCTCCTGTTATCATAGATTCATCAACAGAACTTTTACCATCAGTGATTACGCCATCAACAGGAATTTTATCACCAGGCTTAACCCTTAGAAGATCACCAATTTTGATGTCATCAATACTGATTTCTTTTTCTTCACCATTTTCAATCTTAATGGCTTTATTTGGTGCCAGTTTTAAAAGTTCTTTTACTGCGTTGTTAGTTTTACTGTGCGCTTTAGCCTCTAACAACTGACCCAATAAAACAAGCGTTAAAATGACTGTTGCTGCTTCGAAATAAACATGTACAGTTCCGAATTCAGTTTTAAAATCATTTGGAAATAAATCTGGAAAAATCAAACCAAACAAACTGAATAACCAAGCTACACCAGCACCAATGCCAATGAGTGTAAACATGTTCAAATTCATTGTTTTTATTGAATTGTAAGCTCTTTTGAAAAACATCCAAGTAGCATAGAACACAACAGGGATAGATAGACCAAATTGGAGCCAGTTCCAGTACTTCATGTGCATTACATCATATAAAGGGTTATTCTCGAGCATTTCTGACATGGCAATCAAAAAGATGGGAAGTGTGAAAGCCGCGGCAATAATGAATTTCTTCAATAATTTTTTATACGTTTTTTGCTCGGCAGATTCACTCGACTCTTTTGGAACCAAGTCCATTCCGCATTTCGGACATGAACCTGGAGCATCTTTTACAACTTCAGGATGCATTGGACAGGTGTACTCTTCAGCTTGTCCACCAACAGATGCCTCAGCTACTAAATCCATCCCGCAAACAGGGCAATCTCCTGACTCATCATAAGTTTTGTCGCCTTCACAGTGCATTGGACAATAATAAGTACCCTTAACACCTTTCTCGGCTTTCTCTTTTTTCTGAATCTCTGCATCTTTTGAGTGAATCATGTAGTTAGATCCTTCAAAAGGTTTTTGTAAATCCTCTAAAGCAATGTGCGCTTTCATTTCGATTTCAACAGTACCTTCATTCAGGTCAATACTCACTTGTGTTATTTCTTCTATATTTTCTAATGTGGTTTGAACATGGTTCTTGCATCCATTACAAGTCATGCCTGATATTTTATATGTATGTTTCATTTTTCTAGGTTTTTGTATTGTGTTAATAGGCGGTTAGCTTTTCTACTTTTGATATGTTTAATTTTACTTGTAGTTTGGCTTGTAAAATATCCAGCTGGTAACCCAAAAGCTCGTTATAAAGCTGCAAGATTTCATCAAACCCGGTAGCTCCACTGCTATAGTTTGTGATAAGTATTTCAATTGTTTGTTCTGTAGTGACAATCTGTTTTTCATAGAAGAGTATCTGACTTAAATTCTTGTCGTAATCAGTTTTAATGTTGATGAGCTGGCGCATAATTAGATCTTCAAAAGCAATTTTTTGAAAATCAAGGCTCTCTTGAATAAGCTGCTCTTCTTTCTGAATTGAATTATTCTTTTTTTGATAAAGCGGAATCGAAAGCATGATTTTGGGTATTAGTATGTCTCTACCGTTATTGATCGGGTTTGCATCCGTTCGTTCCGACACTAAACTATAGTCTATACCAAAGCCAATCATTGGAGCATTCATTTTTTGACTTAATGATTGTCGGTTCTCAGAGGCTAAACTTTGGTGACTTAAGCTTGCAATTTTGGGATGATTTTGAATGGTAATACGAAAAGCCGAAGTGTCAAAATTGAGTGGCTCGATTTCACTGAAGTCTTCTGAGGGGATGATTTCATTCTCGAGAGGTTCTTTTGACAATTGATTGATTATTGCCGTTAACTGTTGGTTCTGAAAGTCGATTTCTATAATAGCCTGTTCTACTTTTTGCCTTTTCAGTTGCACGCGATAAACATCTGCAGTTGTAGCTTTTCCGCTTTCGACTTTGGATAAAGCAATTTGTTCTAATGCATTGTAAAGATTAATGTTTTCTTCCAGCACCTTTGTTTTTTGCAGATTACTCGCAAGGTTGTAATAAGCTTCTTTCATTTGATAGAATAAATCAAGCTTCAGACTTACTATTTCTTGATACTTAATTTCAGAAATTTCAATCATTACAGATTCTTTAGACTTGAATGTGCCAAACCAGGGGAACATTTGAGACGCACTTATCATGGTTGTTTGAGCACCAAGGCGTGTTTCTGGCCTTAAGGCCGGAATGCCTACTCCAAAAGAAGCATTAGGCAATTGACTTTCTTGTTCAATTTTTTCTTGAGCGGCCAAGAATTGGCTGTGAACAGCTTTTAATTCTGAATTGTTTTCTACAAGCTTCTTTAGTAAATCATCCAAGCTTTGACTGAAAGAGTATAGACTACTAAATAAGCATAGTGATAATATGATAATTCTATTTTTCATCTGATTGTGTTTTTAATTTTTTAATATCTAATCGCCATTCTTGCCATAAACAATACAATACAGGAACTGTGAACATGGTTACCACATTCAACACCATACCACCAAAAGAAGGAATGGCCATAGGTAACATAATATCGGCTCCTTTACCTGTAGAAGTCAGGACTGGCAATAGCGCAAGTATTGTTGTTGCTGTGGTCATCATTGCTGGTTTGACTCTACGTAATCCACCTTCAACAACTGCATCTCTGATTTCTTTCTTTGTTTTTGGCTTATTCTTTTTGAAACTGTCTTTCAAAAATGTTCCTACTAATACTCCATCATCTGTAGCAATACCGAAGAGCGCTAAAAATCCTACCCAAACGGCGACACTTAAATTGATTGTACCCATCTGAAATAGATCACGCATATTGGTTCCGAATACATCAAAATTCATAAACCATTCTTGACCATACAGCCAGATCATAATGAATCCACCTGAAAATGCTACAAACACTCCCGAAAACACAAACAATGAAGTCATGATGGATTTGAAGTGGAAATAGAGTATTAAAAGAATTAAAACTAAAGCGATTGGAACAACTAAACTTAGTCTTTCGTTAGCCCTCAGTTGCTGCTCATAATTCCCTGCAAATCGATAAGTGATGCCTTTTGGAACGACTAATTCACCTGTTTCAATTTTTTCAGTAATCAGTTTTTGAGCGTTTTGCACGACATCAACTTCTGCAAATCCATCCAGTTTATCAAAAAGCACAAATCCAATTAAAAAACCATCTTCACTTTTAATCGCTTGAGGGCCTTGTTCGTACTTTATTTCAACTAAGTCTCCAAGTGGAACTTCATTGCCAGCAGGAGAATTGATTAAAATATTCTTGATTTTATCTGGATTATCTCTCAACTCTAGAGGGTAGCGCACCCGAATATTATACCGCTCTCGTCCTTCAACCGTTGAAGTCATAACCATTCCACCTATTGCAGTTTGAATCTGATTCTGAACACTAACTATTGATAGACCATGCTTTGCTATCTCATCTCTTTTGATATCTAACATGAGATAGGGCTTGCCCACAATACGATCTGCAAAAACCGCTTCAATTTTCACACCTTCAACTTCTTTTAGGTATTTTTCTATTTCCTTTCCGAAAGCCTCAATCGTTTTTAAATCTCCGCCCTGAATTTTTACACCCATTGGAGCACGCATTCCGGTTTGCAACATTACCAAGCGAGTTTCTATAGGTTGAAGTTTGGGAGCGGATGTTAATCCAGGTAGTTTGGTTGCTGCCACAATCTCATCCCAAATGTCATCTGGCGATTGAATATGATCTCTCCATTGTCTAAAGTATTTACCATTTTCATGTGGGATTAAATTACCCGTTGAATCTTTTTCATACTCACCTTCCTTATTTACCAAATACCTGATTCTTCTTCCATCATCATCAACTTTGTATTCAGGTTTATAAAGAATGATGTTCTCGTACATTGACATTGGTGCTGGATCTAGAGAACTTTCAACTCTCCCAGCTTTTCCAACAACCATATCAACCTCAGGAATAGCGGTCACTGACATGTCTAGCAATCTCAGATTTGATTCGTTCATCTGCATGCCTGTGTGAGGCATAGATGTTGGCATTAAAAGAAAAGAGCCTTCATTCAAACTTGGCATGAATTCTTGCCCAGTTTTGCTGAATATTTGATAGCCAGAAAACAATAGCAAGCATATCAATCCGACAAAAACGTACTTAATCTTAATTAAAAATCTAAGGATTTTTTCATAAAAATGAATAACCACATAAAAGAAGCCAATGAGCATTCCGATAATTAGGGCTACAAAAATAAAATTCGTGAAGTTTGATTTGTTAACGCCCAGTGGCATCCAAATGGTGGCTAGCAGCCAAGCTACAATAGCAGCATATAGTATGTTCTTAAAATATTCAAAACGTATTAACCAAGACTCAGATTTAGTATCCTTAAGTTTAAGGGTCAACATTCCAGTAATCCCGACAATCAATCCAAATATTCCGAAAAAAGAATAAGCAGTAAATAAGAGTATTATTGAAAAAACAGATAAGATGCCGTTCGTGATGTAAGGTGCAATCTTACCTTTACTTTTCAACTTAAACAGTTGTTCAGCAAGAGGAGGTAAAATCATTATAGCTACCATAATAGATGCTATTAATGCAAAGGATTTGGTAAACGCTAGGGGCCGGAATAATTTGCCTTCAGCCGCCTGCATTGTGAAAACAGGTAAGAAGCTTACAATTGTTGTTGCGACCGCGGTTACTACAGCTGATGCTACTTCAGTTGTTGCCAAGTAGACAGATGTTTTAATAGACTGGGTGGTTGGTGCTTCTTTGATTTTGAGAATCATACTTTCAGTCATAACAATACCCATATCTACCATGGTACCAACAGCAATAGCGATTCCTGAAAGAGCAACTATGTTAGCATCTACTCCAAAATAACGCATAGCGATAAAGCACATCAAAACTGCTACAGGTAATGTTGCCGAAATCAATAAAGAAGACTTCAAATGCAAGAGCATCAAGAGTACTACAATTATTGTTATTAATATCTCAAGGCTCAAAGCTTCCTCAAGGGTGCCTATTGTTTCTTTTATCAGATTCGTTCTATCGTAAAAAGGAACTACAGTTAGTTGAGAAACTGTGCCGTCTGCGAGTGTTTTTGTGGGTAAACCGGTAGAGAGTTGATCAATTTTTTCTTTGACATTGTTAATTACTTCTATCGGGTTTGCACCATATCTTGCAACAACAACTCCTCCAACGGCAGGTGCACCTGATTTATCTAAAATGCCTCTACGAGTTGCTGGACCTAAATGAACATTTGCTACATCTTTAATACGAATTGGTACATTGTCTATCATTTTAACAACACTGCTCTCAATATCTTCAAGCGACTTCACGTAACCTAGCCCTCTAACAAAATATTCAGCCTTATTGATTTCTACTGTTTGAGCTCCAATATCTAAGTTGCTTTGCTTAGTAGCGGCCATCACCTGCTCTAGCGAAACATCATAAATCCGCATTTTATCTGGGTCTACATCAACCTGGTATTCTTGTACAAAACCACCTATGGATGCCACCTCAGAAACTCCTTCAGCAGATTGGATTGCATACTTTACATAAAAATCTTGAACGCTCCTGATTTCATTTAGATCCCAACCTCCAGTTGCATTTCCGTCTTTATCTCTTCCTTCAAGAGTATACCAGTAAATTTGACCCAATGCAGTAGCATCCGGACCTAGAGCTGGCTGCACGCCATCAGGCAGAAGACCAGAAGGTAAAGAATTCAATTTTTCAAGAATCCGGCTTCTGCTCCAATAGAATTCAACATCCTCATCAAATATCAAATAGATACTCGAAAATCCAAACATTGAATTACTACGAACGCTTTTAACCCCTGGAACTCCCAATAACGCTGAGGTTAATGGATAAGTTATTTGATCCTCAACATCTTGGGGTGAGCGCCCCATCCATCTTGTGAATACGATTTGTTGGTTTTCACCAATATCAGGAATTGCATCTACTGCAACAGGATCACGTGGTAAGCCACTATCGATTTCAAATGGTGATGTAATTAGACCCCACACAATGAAAAGCAACAGCATTAGCCAAGCAACAAGTTTATTGTCAAGAAAGAATTTTATTATACGATTTAACATTGATAATTATTGAATTGAAACAATAGAAAATTGGTCCGCAAATAAGGTTTGCAGACAGTTCAAAACAATAATTAAATCAAATTAGGAAGGATTGGTATAGGACGGAAAAGTCTTGCCTAATCCGGGGCGGGTCGTACTCAGCATAAACTGGTTCAGAAGTAGTTTGAGAGAAAAACGAATAATCACAAAAAATACATGCGATCATTACCAATTGAAGGTCAGAGCTAATTATTTCAACCGCATTTTCTTCAATCTCTTGATTGGATTCAAAAATAAACGTCTCATTATGACAACAATGCCCTTTTATTGAGCCATTAGAATTTTCAGAGCGCTTCTCTTTTTCTAATTTCTCCCTAAGCTTTTTTTGATGACAAGGAGGTAAATTTTCATCTATTTCATTTGATGAATTTGCCATTTCACATGCTTCGGCTTGACTTAAAAAACCAATGCTTTTAATTTCGCCCTTGCAATAATGTACATCAATTGTAAATCCAAATGATGAAAAAAGAATCACTGGGATTAATAAAAGAGCTCCTATTTTTTGTAAAGACTTCATTATCTATTCACAAAGTTAAGCCATTCTAATGAAAGGAACAGAAAAAAATCAGTATAAAGTTTGGTTTTCGGTTAATCATACCTTCCTTTCATATCGACTCTTAATGATTGGCATACAAGTGATTACATGTTTTTTTTAATTGGGTTTGCAAGAATCAGATAAAGTTGAAAGTATCTAACTCCTCTTTCTAAAGCAATTAGTTTTACTTTTAGGTAGAGTAAAAAGAATTGAAATACGGAAAAACCAGCCCGAATTGACAACTATAAGAACTAACTAAATTGACTATGAAAAGAATTTTACTAAGCCTTTTGACATTAATTACTGCAGCCACATTCGCTCAGACAGATGTCACCCTAAGAATTAATCACAAACTTGGATCAGCCAATTTTGCATATGATCAAGTTGCTCAAAATAACTTAGGACATGAATACAAAACTACTCGATTAGAATATTACTTATCACAAGTAACTATTGTGCATGACGGTGGAATGGAAACAGCTGTTCCGTTGGATACAGTTGCCTTGGTTCAGCCTGGAACCGAATTGGCTACATCTATCCCTTTAGGAAGTTATTCGGTAACATCTATTGAATCGGTCAAATTTTACATAGGAATACAAGAGCCTACAAACAATGAAGACCCTTCTTTATACTCAGTGGATCATCCGCTTGGGCCTAAATCTCCTTCAATGCATTGGGGTTGGACCGCAGGATATAGATTCGTAGCATACGAAGGTTTTGGAGGAAGTGGTTTTTCTCAAAACTTTCAGTTACATGGATTAGGAAATGAAAACTATTTTGAAATAGAGAAAGATGTAAATGTAGTTGACGAGAGTGGCGTATTAGTTATGGATTTAAATGCTGATTATACAAGAGGTGTTGAAAATATAGACCTGAACTCAGGAACAATTTCGCACGGCTCAACAGGTGAGGCTAAACAAACTCTTGAGAATTGGAGAGATTTTGTTTTTGGTAATTATGCAGTAGGAATTGAAACGAATAGCCCAACTGCTGCCTGGAGTGTTTATCCAAACCCATCTACAGGATTAGTTACGTTGAAAGTAGAAGCTAACGCTACTGCAGCTATAGTTCAAGTTTCAAATGTTTTAGGTGAAATTGTACAAACAATCAATTTAGCTGATGCATTAACGCAAGAAGTTGAATTAAACCAAACCGGAATATTTATGTTCACCATTCTTGATCAATCAGGTATTGCCATTGAAACAAAAAGAGTTGTAATAAACTAATTCCTTATGAATTTTAAAAAGATAACATCCTTATTGGTATTGAGTGGTTTCATTGTTTTGACATCTTGTAAAAAAGACCCAGAACCGTATGTGGCAGAATATGATTCAACACCATACAGTCTGCAATACACGAATAATACATTACCTGTACCAAACCTACCTTCGGACAATCCATTGACTATTGAGAAAGTGGAACTTGGAAGAATGTTATTCTATGAAAATCAGCTTTCTAAAGATGGCTCAATGAATTGTGCTACTTGTCATGTGCAAGAAGATGGTTTTTCTGATCTAAATCAATTTTCAACTGGTGTTGAAGGACTTCAAGGTGGTAGACAAGCCATGGCGATTTTCAATATGGCTTGGAATGAAAATGGTTTCTTTTGGGATGGAAGAGCGGAGTTGTTAAGACATCAATCAATACTTCCTATTCAGGATCCATTAGAGATGAATGAAACGCTTGAAAACGTGATTTCAAAATTAGGAAGTGATACCTTATATATCAGTCAGTTTAAAAGAGCTTTTGACGGTGGGGCAATTACCTCTCTGAATATTTCACTAGCCTTAGAGGCTTTTATGATGTCGATTGTTTCAGATAACAGCAAATATGATCGATATTTGGCTGGAACAGAAACTCTGACAGCAAGTGAAGAAAACGGAAGAGTTTTATTCTTTGCTGAGTACAATGAATTCTTTCCTGCAACTTCAGGAGCAGATTGCGCACATTGTCATTCTGGAACTAATTTTGAAAATGACCAATACATGAATAATGGTTTAGATACAGATGGCACAATGACTGATGAAGGCAGACAGGACGCAACTGGAGATCCAAACGACAAAGGGAAATTCAAGGTAACATCATTAAGAAATATAGCAGTTACTGGACCTTATATGCATGATGGAAGATTTTCAACTTTAGAGGAAGTTATAGATCACTATAATGACGGCATCCAACAGTCTGCAACTCTTGACCCGGCTCTTGATGCGACTACAACAACAGGTTTAATGTTAGATGCAACAGAAAAAGCAGATTTAATAAATTTTTTAAAGACTTTAACTGATGATTCATATTTGAATAATCAAGCTTATAAGTCTCCATTTTAGTTTCATAGCTATATAGTTTAGATTAAGGGATGCATTTTAAAGTGTGTCCCTTTTTTTAGTTATCTGGATAAAACCCATCCAACTCTTCAATCTTATTCAGCAACCTTTCTTCAAGTGTATTCACAAATTTGATTTGTTTCTTCTTACGATTTGAAATGTCATGAAAGGATCTATACAAATCACCAACTTTAATTTGAAATATAGATTCAAAGGACAAGCAGATATCTTTCAATTCGGCCTGACCATAATTCAATGCGTTTGATGCTTGAAGTGCATAGATTAATTCAACCAGGTCTAATTTGTTACCTGTCCATTTTAATTTAGGAGCTGGCGGTGTGAATTGAGGTTGGAGTTTTGATTTTGGAAAGAGATGCTTTTGAAATAAATCAAATGCTAAGATGTTAGCCGCTACGGTATCATGTGAAGTATTGAAGTCTGGGTCATCTAATTGTTTCGTACTGTGTTTTGACATCACGCTCAAATTGGCGCCTCTCAAAAAGTAGATCCTATCCAAGTGAGTGAGTCCAGCACGGTAGTAAGAAACAAACTCTGGATTCTCTTTCATGATGTACCTAAACATCCGTTGTTTCTTATCTACACAATCTTTGAACTCTTGCTCGTTCACCATGTGTTTTTCAGTTTCAATTTCATGCAGTACTGAAAAGAAGATGAGGTAAGAATTTACCCTGGGCTTTACGAATTTGAAGAAGTGTATTTCGTCCTCTTCATTTAAAAACCCCTTTTCACAAATCTGTTTGCGAAAAGAGGTTAATACTTTACGAATGAGCTTTGCAGCTTTCGTACTTCTGTAGCTTACATCAGCTTCTTCTACATGTAATTGCTCCAGTTCATCACATAAGGTTTTTGTTGCTGATATGTATTCTTCCATGCTTTTGTTCTTTTATTGTTCTTACTCAATTATTGGAGAAGAGAACAAATAAAGCATGTCATTCCGTAATCAAATTACGTCCTTATTTTTTTTCTGTTTTTCATCAGATTTTTGGTCCAGTTTTTCTCTCAGTACCTTCATGTCTTCGCTTACTTTTCTATCTAAAACTTTAGCATAAATCTGAGTAGTCGCCAATTTTGTATGGCCTAACATCTTTGATACTGTTTCGATTGGAACCCCATTTGAAAGCGTTACTGTTGTTGCGAATGTATGACGTGCAACATGTGTTGTGATGTTCTTTCTTATTTCGCATCTATCTGCTATTTCTTTGAGGTATGAATTGTAGCGCTCATTTGTATTGACTGGTAGTAGGGTATTCTTTTGGATACACTCTTCATGATCCTTATACTTTTGAATAATCTCCATTGCGATAGGGAGTAGGGGTACACTTTCACGATTACCTGTTTTACTTCTGTGAGTCGTTATCCAGTAATCACCATCTATACCAATTGATAAGGCATTTTGGTCAAACTTAAAGATGTCTGCAAATGAAAAGCCGGTATAACATTGAAATAAGAATACATCCCTCACCTTGGTTAAACGATCAATTGTAAAGGTTTTGTTTTTAATCCTATCCAATTCATCTTGAGTCAGAAATACTCTCTCTGGATTACGGTATTTGCATTGAAATTGGGTGAATGGACTAACAGTGAGCCATTCTAATTGAACAGCCACCTTTATCACTTTTTTCAGGTTGATGAGGTTTTTGTGGGCTGTGTTGGGTAAGAGTTTTTCTTTTGTCAGAAGATAATGCTCAAATTCGGTAATGAATGAATATTTCAATTCATCTAGTGCAATACTATTAATGCGATACTGTGCTTTTATAAAATCAAGCATTTTACTTTTCGTAGCCTTGTATCTCAACATGGTGTTTTTGTGAATCAACTTAGCATCCAACTTTTCTTGAAGCTTGGCAATGTGGAAATCAAAAGCATCACTTAGGGTTTTCTTTTTTGGTTGCTCAATTTCAATTCCTAAATACTCAGCCTTCAATTCTTTTGCAGAGATAATTCTATTGGATGCTACTGCTCTTAAGAAATGGTTGTTTAGTTCACTTTTTACTTGCTGGATGTAAGCATTCACTACCATTTGAGTTGAGCCGCTACCCGTGAGAAACATATTTTTCTTATCCCAAATTGCAGGATCTATTTTGTATGGGGTAGCGAATTGTGCCCTGGCACTGTCAATTACAATTTTACAATACAGAGGAGCTTCTGAGTTTTTTGCTCGCTGCATATTCAAATGGAATACAATTTTCAGTTTTTGTGTTGTGTTCATATACTTGGTATTTGGTTACAATGTCAACACGCTCAACACTACAACTAGACAAGAGTACAGAACCAAACCGTAAGCTACTTACGTAATTTTAGCCAACAGTTTTTGAAATTAGGCTGTTGGCTAATTTGTTGGCTATTTTTAGCAAGCAAATCGATATCATTTGAATTCAGAAAAAATGGGTATTTCTCTGAAACTCTCTATTTTGGGGCTTTTTATTGTTGGATACAAAAAAAGCCCTTCGTGAGAAGAGCTTTTTGTGACCTCGGCAGGATTCAAACCTGCAACCGCCACAGCCGTAATGTGGAATTCTATTCAGTTGAACTACGAGGCCAATTTATTTTGCTGGTCTCGCAGTGAAACGGCTCTCCCGACAGAAACGAAGTGAATCGTCGGGAAACTACGAGGCCAAATAATTTGGTACAAATTTATAATAAGCATTCGAACTTTGCTCATGCTTTCTGAGTTTTCTCAAAAAAAAAAGAAAGCAGTTGTAACCTCAAATACTGAGATATCGTATCCTAATCCACAAACCCTATTTGTATTTATAATGGAAACCCGCGTAATTTATAGAGCATCAGCTCGAATCAGTAACCCTAAACTATCAATAATCCAGTTCTTAATCAAGAAAGGAGCTATGGTCGATAGTATTCAGCTAACCCAACAAGAATTAGCTTTTAAATCATCAACTGAAGTAGCTAATGCAGATGAGCATTGGTGTGATGAATTGAATAGATTTTTTAAAGGCAAAATTGATTTTATTGCAAAGCGTCCTTCTGAGTTAAGTTAGTTCGTTCGTAACCTTTTGACCTTTAAGCAGGTAAAAGAATACGCAACAACAAACTTCACATTATGAAAACCAAAGTACTTTTTGCAGCCCTGCTGTTATTCGTATCTTCAATGGCTATTGCATCACCGCAAAGCTCTTGGGTTAAAGACAAACCAAAGAAAGTTGATACTTCAAAAGCAATTCATTTCATTGAATTAGGAACTTTCAAATCATCTGTTCCGGTCAAATTAGTTGAATTAATGCGCGAAATTGGTGATGTGAGCCCTATTCGCACAGAGTCGGGGTCAGTGTATTATACAACACCTTTTTTGAGTGAAAAAGAGGCAGCCAAACAGCTTCCTAAATTTGTTTCTTTAGGATTTGATCAAGCAAGACATGTGGTTCAATATAAGAATGATCTCTTTTCTTTAAGAGAATTCAACTATATGGTTGAAGGAGGGAAAATTAAAGACGACTCCGAAATTCCAGTAATACGAATTTGGAAATAAGCCGTGATTCACAAACCAATTCTTTTTATTTTTGTTTTGCTGTTGTGCAGTGCGCACAGCTACGCACATGAAGACTCATTGATGGTAAAAACAATTAAAATCGGAAAGCACTCGTTTAAGATTATCCAGCAATATGGTAAGACTGACGATAAGGTACTTTTTTTAAATGTTCACGAAGACGAAATAACGTCAATAGAAACCACTGAGGCTTACGGAGAAGAGAACCCAATTCATTTTATAAGAATAGCTCATCTCAATACACGAAGACTTAATTTCGATATCGGATCCATAACTTTTTCGGTTGACCCTAATCGAATATATACTCGAAAAGGGAGAAGAAAAACGCTAAAAGATGGAGGTAAGTATAGTCTCAAAGCAGCAAAGCAGGTAAAGACGTTCGCTAATCTCTTCTTAGATTTTTTGAAGTCTCGTGAGGTGATTATTGCAATGCACAATAATACGGACGTCAACTATTCAATCAAAAGCTACCAAGCCGGTGGAGATGAGGCTCAAAATACTGCTGAAGTTTATGTGAACCCTGAAATGGATCCGGATGATTTTGTTTACACTACTGAAAAAGAATATTACGACAAGTTAGTTGCAAAGAACATTAATGTAATTCTTCAAGACAATAGGAAGTTTGTGAATGACGGTTCACTATCTGTTTATTGTGGAATAAACGGAATTAAGTATATCAATATTGAGGCTCAAAAAGGTCACTATGACGAGCAACTAGAGCTAATAAAGGTCGTGATGTCTATTCTTTAGGATATTCATAGAAAAACTTCTTAATCGTCTTTCTTTTATTTTTTCGATAATACAGAATTGACTTTAGGTTTCCATTTTCTGAGTACATATGTTCTTCACTCAGCCAAATTCTTCCTTTTTTATCCTTTGTTCCTGAAGTGGCAATCTTGTTATCAGGCATGTAAGTGTAAATGTAGGTTATTGAATCCCAACCTTTTTTTCCTACCTCATAATCCACTTGCTCTGTACAATTTCCTCCTTCATCATATTTATAGGTTGAATAGGCCACCCCCGGGTAATAGTCGTTTTTCACAAGCTCATTTTTCTCGTTATAGAAAGTAGTTTGTTTGGTGCTATTCGGATCAGTATCGACATGCTTAAGATGATTAAGACTATCGTACAAGTAATAATTGACCCAAGGTTTAGATTCATCAGCCCCTTTATTATTATAGAAGTATGACTTCGTTTTCATTCTTCCATCTTCATGATAATCATATCTGATATTGGCCATTGAATGCTCTTGCAAGGCTAGCCTTCCTTCACTGTCATACTCAAACTTTCCGTTCCTTCCATAGCTTCCATCTCGTCCACTTTGCATGAATAGAAACGAAATCATCTGTTCATTGGCATACTCGTACTTAAATTGCTGATAAGTCTTTTTATCACCTTTACCTCTAATTGCTGTTTTTGATTTCAGTGTACCATCTGGGTTGTAGTCTTCAAATCCAATCATTATTGAATCCTTGTAATTTCCCTTTTTCTTGTACTTCGAGATATATTTGATAATCTTTTCTACCCCATCTGTCTTCTTTTCAAAGTAAACATCTTCAGATTTTTGTTCGCCCAAAAGAAGCGATTCCTGAGCAAAAGAAGCTGTTAGAATAAAACTTGAAGCTAAAACAATAATGTATCTCATAAATGCAAATTTATACGAATGAAGACATCAAATACCAATCCAACCTCAATTTTGTTTACAATTCGTTGATAGAAATTTCACACAGATTCTTTACATTCTGTTAAATAGCTCGTAAATTTGCTATCCACGAAAAAACTAACATGTTCAAATACCTCAAGACTTTACTTACAGTATTTATATTAATCCTGGCCCATAATCTTACGGCTCAAACCACATTCTTTGAATCCTTTGATGAAGGTGATGGTTCAACTGCTGGTACTGATGATGTAGGCACAGTGGCTTGGACAGCCACTTGTCCAGATTGTATTGATGCTGGAGATTACTATAACATTCAAGGAGGTCAGCTAGAAGGCCAAGATACAAATGGTCCTGCAACCTTTGAGTCATCAGCAATTGATATCTCTTCATGTACTTTTTTTGAAATCAACTTAAAGATTAAAGAAGAAGGTACTTTAGAAGGTTGTGGTACAGGTTGTAATGCAGTTGATTGGATTCAGCTAGAATATAACGTTGATAACACGGGATGGCAAGTACCATCAAATTCTTTCTTTTGCGCAGGTCCATGTGCTGATTTGAGTGTAATCCATGCAGATGATGTCACAGATTCTTTAATGTATTCTACAGGATGTATTAATGGAGGAGCAAGTTTACAGATTCGAGTGACTATTCAATCATGGGCAGCAAGTGAAAGATGGCTGATTGATGATATTGAAGTAGCTTGTACAACAGGTCCTTCAGTGAATGCAGGACTTGATCAAACAACATGTGATGGTCAAGATGTGACTTTAACGGCTACTAACCCAGATATGGCAGTTATTTCTTGGGATAATAATGTTACGGATGGTGTTGCTTTTACACCACCTCTGGGAACCACAACTTATACGGTAACGGCAACTGCCGGAGCTTGCAGTGTTACTGATGAAGTAGATGTTGTAGTGACTTCTGGTCCAACATTCACAGTTGTAGGAACTGATGCCACTTCTTGTACAGCACCTTTTGATGGGGTAATAACGTTGAGTGGTTTGACAGGGGGAGAAGATTATGACTTGGCTTATTTTGACGGAGGAATTGTGGGGCCAGCTACTTTTACAGCTAACGGTTCGGGGGAGATTATTATTTCTGGTTTAGAGCCTGGTTCTTATACCAACTTCGCCCTTGATTCTTCAGGATGTATAACAATTGACAATACGGCTATTAACATCACAACACCCGGCTCACCAACAATAGGTGCTGGTCTTGATCAAACAATTTGCGAAGGACAGTCTGTGACTTTAACAGCTAATAACCCTGATGTTGCTGTTCTTAGCTGGGATAATAGCGTAGTGGATGGAGTTCCGTTTGCTCCGGGCGTAGGTGTCGTTAATTACACGGTTACTGGAGATTTATTGGGATGTACGGCATCAGATGTTGTGACGGTAACTGTAAATGCAACTCCAACGGTGAATGTAACGCCAGCTGGTCCGTTTGCTCCAACTGCCGGTACACAAAACTTGGCAGCAACTCCTGCCGGCGGAACATGGTCTTCTGATTGTGGTGCTTGCTTAAATGCTACTACAGGGGTGTTTGACCCGGCTGTTGCGGGTGTAGGAACTTGGAATATTTGTTATGATGCTGGTGTGCCTCCTTGTGACGATCAAGAGTGTATTCAAATAGTTGTGACAGGAAATTGTCTTTTAACGGGGGTAATTACTAGCAGTAATCCTTCATGTTTTGGTTTCAGTGATGGCTCAGCAACAATTAATACTTCCAATGCAACTGGTAATCAAACTTTCGTTATCACTGATTCTCAGGGTAACGTAGTGAATGTGGCCAATTCAAATACGGCTAACAATTTAAGTGGCGGCTGGTATTATTTGAATGTAACAGATGAATTCCCTTGCAATTATTTAGATTCAGTTTTCTTGGTTGATCCACTTCAAATTGATATCGATTTAGATATTACAGATCCTTTGTGTTATGGTGTTCCAACAGGTTTAGCTGTTGCAGATACAGTATATAATTATCAAGGTGCTTACGGACAAATCAGCTATTTCTGGGCACCTAATCCAGGCCAAAACGGAATCGGAGAAGATTCACTAATGAACGTGGGCGGAGGAGATTATACTTTGATTATTAATGACGAAAATGGATGTACTGAAACTTTTGACTTCACTATCACATACCCTGATTCGTTATTCTTTCAGGAATTGGGATCTGACCCAGCTTTCTGTAGACAGTTAGTGTTTCAATCTGGTAACGGAGTGGTTTTCGCAGCAGCAAGTGGCGGAACACCAGATTACGATTATACTTGGACGAATTTGCAAACTTCTACTACAACTAACAATACTACTTGGGGAGGCTTAAACCCGGGAGATTATCAAATAACAGTAACCGACAATAACAATTGTGTGCTACAGCAAACGATAACTTTAGATTCATTGAATCCACAGGCCGATTATGATATTACTTCTCCTCAGTTTTTAACTGCTGGAATTTGTGAAGGTACTGCGGTGGTTGACGTGACTGTTTCAAATCAATCTTCAAATTATGCTAACCCAAATAACCCAAACGCCGATACTACTTTCTTTTGGAATTTTAATTACGATCCACTAAATCCAGGTTTAGGATGGTTGATTTCTCATGATGAGAATGAAGTATTTGACACTTCTTATACAACAGGCGGTACTTATGAGATTTGTTTAGTTGCGTTAAATAAGAACGGTTGTTCAGATACTACGTGCAAAGAAATTCTCGTGTTTGATCCATTAGCTTTTACACCACCAAATGTGTTTACGCCTAATGGTGACGGTTCTAATGATGAATTTACTTTTAGTTTTTATGCCAAAGCGGTCGTTGAGTTTTCGTGCATCATTGTTGACAGATGGGGTAGAGTGGTGACTGAATTCAATTCAATTACTGACACTTGGAATGGAGAAAACAATGCAGGGAATATGTGCCCTGACGGCGTATATTTCTATACTTATGAAGGTGTTGCTGAGAACGGAGATGAACTCAAAGGCCAAGGAAATATCCACCTTTTAGGTCAATAAAGCCTAATTTGAAATGTATATCTTTGCCATCTAATTATGGCGCAAAAAGCAACATCTAAGGGTTCTCTTTTATTTATTTTTATTACCGTCCTCATTGACATTATGGGGATTGCGATAATTATTCCGGTTTTCCCTGATTTAATTGAAGCACTTACCGGTCAACAGACAAGTGAGGCCAGTTTAGACGGAGGTCTTTTAATAGCTTCTTTTGCCATCATGCAATTCCTCTTTTCTCCTTTATTAGGTGAATTGAGTGATAGATTTGGAAGGCGTCCAGTTCTTTTTATAGCCTTAGCAGGTCTTGGAGTTGATTATTTATTTCAAGCCTTCGCTCCAACTTTAGCCCTCTTATTTGTTGGTAGAATGTTAGCGGGAGTATGTGGAGCGTCACATACAGTTGCTGCAGCTTACATTGCTGATGTGAGCACACCTCAAAATAAGGCTAAGAACTTTGGTTTACTTGGTGCTGCCTTTGGCTTAGGGTTTTTCTTAGGACCAATGATTGGTGGAGTTTGCGCACAATGGGGATATCAGGTTCCCTTCATTGCTGCAGCCATTATGACCTTTCTAAATTTAATATTCGGATTAATTGTTCTTCCAGAATCGTTAAAACCTGAAAATAGAAGGCCGATCAATTGGCGAAATGTGATTCCAGGTGTTTCTTTGAAACATCTATCAAAATACAAGAGTTTAGGTTTATTAATACTGGCATTTATACTGGTTCAACTGTCTGGTAGAGTAATGGAATCAATTTGGACCTTCTTCACGAAGACGGCCTTTGAATGGAGCCCGGCCGCGATTGGAGTGAGTTTAGGGGTAGTTGGTTTATTAGTAGGAATCGTGCAAGCGGTTGTTGTTGGTAAGGTGGTTAAAAGGTTTGGGAAGAAGAAAGCTATTCTTGCCGGATTTGTATTGTCAACTGTAGGTCTGTTCGGTATCTCTGTGGCTTTTAGTGAAACGATCTTGTACATTGCCTTAATTCCCTACATACTTGGAGGAATTGCTGGTCCAACAATGCAAGGATTGATGTCCAATTCGGTTAAAGAAAACGAGCAAGGGAACCTTCAGGGTGCATTAACGAGTATGATTAGCTTAACAGCAGTTTTAGGCCCTTTAATCTACACTACGCTCTTCTTCACCTTCTCAGCTGATGATGCTCCGGTAAAATTCTATGGCGCACCTTATGTGGCTTCAGCCGTTATAATGATTTTGGCAAGTGTGATTGTTTACATTGCACTCAAAAGATTGCCAGATGATGGTGAGGATGAAGACAGTTCTGATTCAACAGAAGTTGAGATGGCAGTAACTACTGATTAGTCTTAGCCTTGAATTCTTCTTCAGTAAGGTATTCGCCTTTGTATTCGTAGATCGGAGTCATATTCTCAAGACCATAAGTTTTATAGTCCTCAAGGGCCGCATCTGCTTCTTCTCTAGTATCAAATTGTTTTGAATAGTAATTCAATGTTCCGTCAAAGGCTTTGTCAACTTTAACTCCTCCAATATTGTAAAGGATATCTAGCTCTTCATTTGATAAGTTTCCTGTTGTAGACGTCATCAAGACTCTGAACTTAACTCCTGACATATCAAATGTATTTGTATTCGTAGTTGTCGTGTCCTTGTCTGGTGGGTCTACGAAAGTCTGTCTCTCATTATCTTCATTATAGTTGTAAGGTAAATCCTTAGTCTCAACACCAGCATCTTTCAGTGTCACACGTTTTTGACCTTTATAAGCAACAACAAAAGCAGATTTGTATCCTTGACCCTTAACGTCTTTTCTAAGAACTTCAGCATCTTCAAAATTATCAAATGAACCTGTGTAGTATCTGGTGATACCATCTTTAGCAGTCACCTCTGTGACATCTATACCTGGGAAGAGTTTCTCCTTGTCTACTTTCTTTTTGAAGGCTCCTAATTGTACTCTAAACAATTGTTCAGTTTCAGTCGCAACTTCTGGTCCTTCATAACCATTTTCAAGGTTCGCTTGATCAACCTTGTCAACTACCTCTTTGTCAACCGGGATGTACTTATCTTTTTGTGAACCATCTCTAGCAATTAACTCTACGTCAATTCCTCTATCTTGTAATTCTTTACTTGCCGCAACAGCATCTTCAATCTTTTCGTATTCTCCCAAAATGTAATAAACAGTGTCTCCTCTTGTCTCAGATTTGAAATCGTTATATCCTAGGTATTCATGAAGTTCATTTGCCGAAACATCCTTTTGCTCTTTACCAATAATCACCACATAAGACATTTTAGCTTTTCCGTTGGCATAAGGATCAACTAATTTAGGTTGACCTTTGTGACCAAACTCAACTACCATTTTGTTTTCAATAAAATCATGGTCATATCCTGTTGAATCATTGAACTCTCTCCAGTGCTTGGCAATATCTTCTTCGCTCATGGTAACACCAAACTCATCTACCCAAGTCTCTTCTGGTGTATCAAGTTCATCATCTCTGTAGTCAGGAACTCCGTCTCCGTCACCATCTAAAGGACATCCTTTTTCATCAACTAAAGCTTCTATTGGTGTGTCAGCACATTCATCATGGGCATCAATTATACCATCCTTATCCCAATCCGATTGGTCAAAATCGGCATATAATTCAATGTCAGAATCATCAGTTGGATCAAATGCTTTGTCTGTTGGAAATTGAAGGTCATAACTCAAAGAAACAGTGGTTGTCCAAAGTTTATCCTTGTATCCATCACCATGCCTTTGCGGCCCAACACCAGCTTGAGAAATGTTGTCAATTAAATCTGTAAATGTGAAGTAGAAAGTTGAAGAAACTCTAAAGTCCCATCTTGGAGATAAATGCCACTCCATTCCTAAACTCAAAGGAATTGCAAAACTCTGTTCACGATAATCTCCAAGGCTGTCTAAGTTTTGTTCTCTCAAATCAGTTTCGTAAGTATAATCTCTATACATTTCTGTAGCTGTTGAAGCTAATGGGCTATCTTCAGCGGTACTCATGATAGATCCATCTGACCAATAGTAATATGGATTACCGTTTGCATCTAACAAATCAGTTTTAGATAAAAACTCAAATGATGCAAAACCTACACCAACATAAGGATGAAATAAGTTTCTTTTATTCGTGAATAAGGGAAAGAAGTTGTAGTACAACTGTACTCCGGCCATTCTAACTCTTGATTCGAAATTGAAATTTCGTTCTAAAGACCTTTCGTTTGCGGCAATTTTACCATATGAAGCACTAAATTCAGCATTGAAATACTTAGTCATTGGAAAATTCACATAGGCTGTTCCGTAGTATCTTGCTACAGTAGGCACGAATTTTCTTTGATAATCTTGGATTTCACCATAATACTGCATGGTTCCAACTCCAAGTCCAATTCTAGGTCTAAAAACTCCACTCAAGGTATCCATTTGACCTTGTGAAAACGAGCTTGTGCTACCTAAAAGGATTGAGGTGAGCAAAATATATTTCAGATAAATCTTCATTTATGAAATTAAAGATAACTCATTTAGATAGTGTAAATCAAGAAAAATGACATCTTTATTAACAGTCATAATTGAAAAATTGCTTCTAAACTCTCTATTTATTCAGAAGGAAATTCAAATTTATAGTCAGACATATCTACTTGGAAGATGTCTCTTGCTCCCAAGCCACCATTGGTTGAAGATGAGAATGTAGCGTAAAATGCTTTCTTCATTTCAACATTGTAATTGAAGTGAGTTTCGTCTGAAACCGTGTTAATAGGATATCCTAAATTTACTGGAGTGCTCCACTCACCATCCTTGTTTTCAGATACAAAGATGTCATATCCACCCATACCAACATGGCCAGTAGAGCTAAAGAATAAATATTTTTCATCCGGCGTAACGAATACTGTAGTTTCTTGTCCACTAGTGTTGATCTTTGCTCCTAAGTTTGTTGGTTTTCCCCATGATTTCCCAACCTTTACAGAAGTCCAAATATCACTTCTTCCTTGACCACCTTTACGCTCTGATACAAAGTACATAGTGTTTCCGTCTGCTGTTAGTGACGGTAAGGCATCAAACCATAAAGAATTAATTGGTTTTCCAATTGACTTCGGAGAGTTCCAGCCACCTCTGTTGTTCAATTTACACATGAAAATATCTGTGTGTTTAGATTTTGGCTTTGGCTTAGCCATGGCCATTGTATTCACCGAAATGTAAAGGTACTTACCATCAGGAGAGATGTAATTTACCGCATCAAAACCATGTGAATTTAGTCTTCTAATTACCTCATGACTATTAGATGCCTCTGTCCAACTTTTGGTAGTGTCGTTCCAAAACGAAATATAAATGTCTTCAAAGTATCTTTGATCATCTGGATTAACTCCACCGCCTTTGTTATCTGCTCGTCTACTTACAAAGTATAATGTTTTGCCATCAGGTGAAATCACTGGGGCGTAATCATCAAATGCCGAATTCACATCCATTCCCATATTTGTGATTTTCACTTTTACAGGTGACTCAATTAGTTCTTTAGCCAGTTTGCACTCGGCTATGTGAAAATCAAGTTCTAATTCTTTTTGTCTGAACTCTGTTACTTTTGCTTTTACTGATTCGTAGTGACCAATGGCCTTATCTAGCTCAGATAATCTATGATAACATTTAGCTAACAGATATCCTGATTCAGCATCCACTTCAGGATCAGCCGCTAGTGCTTCTTCTGCGTAGTTTTTTGCTTTCTCATAGTTTCCTAAAGCCATATGGCATTCACCTAACCAATAAGTTGCTAATGGATTCTTTTTGTCTTTTACAAGAGCTTCTCTGAATTTGACGAGTGCATTTCTATACTGTCCTTCGTTATACATTCTTTTTCCCTCAGTAATCAAATATTGAGCTGTTCCTTTTTCAAAAATTGTTGAAGTAGAATCAGGAGGTGTCATGGCATTTGCATTGGCCGATAAGAAGAGTAGTAGTGTGTAAAAGAGTATTCTTTTCATGTTTCAATAATTTAACCAAATATAACTAATTTGAAGTTTCTTCAGAAGAAGTATCCTATTCTTCCTCTTTGTTTACTTCATTTTCCGTGCCAATTGATTCTTTTTCAGTGTCTTCGCCTTCAACTTTCTCTCCCTTGACAGCATATTTGTTTTTACCTAAATCAACAATTTCGTGCATTGAAAGGGTTGATGAAGTAATTGCTATTAGCGGAGCGACTGCGGCCATTATGAATGATAATACAGCAATGGTTCCCCATAATAACTGTCCATCCGTGTCATTAGGATTTAAAGCTAAAAAGGCTTTCCACGAATAGTTAAAAGAGTAAAAGCATAAAGAGAATATTGAACCTAATGCGAAAGCAAGCCCTTTGTGACGACCAACAAAATGAATACTTTGAGCAATGTTAAGTCTTCTTCTTTCATTGACGTAATCAATGAATCCAAATCCGTAAAAATAGAATCCAATAATTATAGGAATGACATACACCAGAATGAAATTGGCTGCACCATCCAAGAACATACCAATGACAATTACGGTCAAAATAATAGTGTATTCAACGAGCATCAAACGTAAGTTTAATCGTATTGCACGTTTGATATCTTTTACCAATTGCAAAAAATTCCAAGGGTATTTATTGCCAGTCAGAATGGCCTCAACCTTCTCTGAAACCACTGCTAGCACAGGTGAAAGCAAAATAATGACAAAGTATAAGGCAAATTTGGTGAAGAGGTAATACATCTTTTGATAGAAGATCATCTTCAAAGTCATCCATGTCAAACCATTCAATGTGGCAATTTGATCCATGTCATGCTTAATGTGATAACCAACCGAGCCTTCAAGAGCTTCAAAGTATTTTCCTAATTCAAAAATCCCCCAAAATAAAAGGATAGGGAAAATCACAAACCAATACAGCTTATGCTTGAATACGAACTTTAGTCCGTTCCAATAGTTTTTATATCCTATACCGAGTAGTTTGAAAAACTTCATCCACTTAATTTGGATATAAAAATACGAATGCAAATGAATTTTAAGATATCCTGCATACTATTTTTGATACAAGCGAAAAGTATTTGTTATTTTTAGCTGAATTTTAATTGGAATTTTTCTACACATATCACCCTTTTTGGATCGTTGGATGCCTGTTACTAGCATTCGGATATGCCTTCTTTCTTTACAGAAAGGATTCTTTGCTGGATGAGGTGAAGAAATCTATCAAATGGCTAATGGCTATTTTTAGATTTATCGCGGTTTTTTTCATCTCTTTCTTGCTCTTAGGAATTGTTAATGAAAATTTTACTGAAAGAAAGGAAAAGCCAATCATTTTTGTCGCTAATGACGATTCTGAGTCTATCTTGAATAATGGAGATTCTAGTTTTTATAAAAATGAATTTGTTCCTTCACTTACTAACTTCTCAAAAGGCCTTGAAGAAGACTTTGATGTAATAAACTATTCCTTTTCTAATGAGGTGAATACAGGTTTGGGTGGAGAATACGAGGGTAAAACCACCAATATATCACAAGTGTTTGATGACATCTTTGACCAATATACAAATCGCAATATTGGAGGAATTGTCCTCGCTTCTGATGGAATATACAACACGGGATCCAACCCGATCTATGCTTTAAACCGAAAGAGTTTTTTACCAATTTTCACAGTTGGTTTAGGTGATACGAGTGAAGTGCGTGATGTGAAAATTGATTTCGTTAAGCACAATGATATCGCCTTTGTCGGAAATGAATTTCCGGTTTCAGTAGGAGTGGGACAAACTAAATGTTTTGGAGAAAAAGTTAAACTTCAAATTCTTAAAAACGATAAGGTTTTGATGGAAGAGCAGGTTGATTTTTCTGACGGAATGACCAAGTTAAATTTCGATTTTAAATTGAAAGCTACTTCAGTTGGTTTTCAAAAGTATACTGTAAGAATTTCTGAGTTGGAGAATGAGTTTTCTGTTAAAAACAATGTCTCTAACTTCTACATTGAGGTGATTGATGGTAGACAAAAAGTACTTATTGTTCATGATGGTCCTCACCCAGATATTTCTGCCATTAGATCTGTAATTGAGAATAATAAGAATTATGAAGTAGATGTACAGGCCATTCAAGATGTAAAAGGCCTAGGTGCTTACGATTTAGCAATTCTCCATAATTACTCAACTCAAAACAGCACTTTATCAAAAGAAGTGGAATCAGGAAAAACGCCATGTCTCTTTATTGTTGGTAATAAAACCAGCCTATCTGCCCTTTCTCAAGCGAAAGCAGGTGTGTCTGGTTCGCAATCAGATACCGAGGATATCGGTTTTGAGCATAACTCTTCTTTTAAAGAAATCCTGTTAAGCCCGAAGATACTGCAGTTGCTGAGTTCGGCTCCTCCCTTACAAAGTCCGTTCGGTAGTTTTCAGTTTTCTGCGGCAGCAGATGTCCTTGCTTATCAAAAAATTGGAAATATAACTCTGGATAAACCGCTCATATTCTTTAGTCAAAATGGCGCCAATCGAAACGGAACCATATTCGGAGAAGGTATTTGGAGGTGGAAATTACATGATCAGATGAAGAATTCGACTACTGATAACTTCTCAGAGTTTATTTCAAAATTGGTGACCTACCTAGCTGTTAAAGAAAACAAGGATCCATTCAAAATTAAATTAGACAATGAATACAATGAAAGCCAGGCTGTAAAAGTGAAAGCTGAACTCTACAATCAATCATATGAATTAATCAATGAGCCTGAGGTCAAATTTAAATTCAGCAAAGATGACGGTAAAGTTTTTGAGCCAAGCTTTGTGAGAACTTCAAATTCTTACCAACTTGATTTAGGTAGACTAGAACAGGGAATATATAACTGGACAGCAAGTACTGATTTCCAATCAAAACATTATGAAAAGAGTGGAACCTTTTTAGTGAGAGAGATAAAGCTAGAATCGCTCAATTCTCAGGCTGATCATAGGTTATTGAAAAACATGGCTGAGAATTCTTCGGGAGGATTTTATGGACCAAAGGAGTTAGATAGATTATCTGAAGATATTAAAACAAGAGATGATCTAGTAACTGTAGTTTACCAAGAGAAAAAGTTTGATGACTTGATAGATTACAAAATCCTGTTCTTTATCATCATGGCACTTTTGACTGCTGAGTGGTTCTTTAGAAAATTCAATGGAGCTTACTAAATGAAGGTGAGAGAATCCATATTGATCTTGGTTTTGCTAATTTCATTTTACTCTTGTCAAAAATGTCAAAGTTGCAACACGCTAATTGAGAGCGAAGCAAATCAAACAATTTCTTCAACAACTGATGAGTATTGTGGAGACAATTATGATGATGCGCCAACAGAGACATCATACTCACAGACCGTAGGAGGTCAAACCGAATCGGTGACAATCAGTTGTGTAGAAGAATAATCTTATGCGTTCATAACTTTTTTAACTTTTAGGCCCTCTAAAACCTTGAAAATCGCTATTTTGTGGAGTTGAATTATAAAAAACTCTATGAAAAAAATAGCTCTAATATTCATCTTAATCCTTTTAGGTGGCACTTCAAATTCTATAGCTCAATCCTTAAATAATTATGAAAATGAGTTTGATGCAGCTTATGCGGCATACCCGAATATTCCAAAAGGAATTTTAGAAGGTGTTTCTTTCGTGCAAACGAGATTCACAAATATTGATCATTCTGAGCCTGGCTGTATCGGTTTACCTACTGTTCAAGGCGTTATGGGGTTAACCATTGATGGACAAGGCTACTTTAACAATACTTTATCCGTGATTGCTGAGCACTCAAATACTCCATTAAATGAAATGGGGAATCCTGCAACAGATATAATGGCTTATGCAAAAGTCTACAATGATTTTGTTTTGGAGAATTCAATGCCGTTGGATGATTTTTCAGCTCACGAAACAATCTTAAGAGAAATGAGTGAAATTCCGCAAGATGGAAATGAAGTGAATAATTACGCTCTTGCATCTTTTACTTATGCTGTTTTTCAATTTATGAGAGATGAAGAGAATCAAGCAATTTATAATTTGCCTGCCCATCCTATTGACCTCGAGAGTATTTATGGGGAGCAGAATTTAAAAATCTTATCTTCAAAAAAAGTACATATTTCACAAGAGAAAGTCTTGGATGAAAATGGAGCGCAATTTCAATCTCAAAACAAATCATTAGAATACGGGCCAGCCTTATGGGTGGCTACACCAACATGTAACTTCTCTTCAAGAGCAGGAACGGCAATTTCAGCTATTACTATTCATACGATTCAAGGAAGTTATGCCGGGGCAATTAGCTGGGCACAAAACTGCAGTTCAAATGTATCTTATCATTATGTGGTAAGATCAACTGACGGGCAAGTTACGCAGATGGTTTATGAAGCCGATAAAGGTTGGCATGTTGGTTCGGCAAATCCTTACGCTATAGGAATAGAGCACGAAGGTTATGTCGATAATCCAGCTTGGTATACTGTTTCATTGTACACTTCTTCAGCCGATTTGTGTAAAGACATTACCCAATCAGGTTATGGCATCAATCCTTTGAGAACTTATTTCGGGCCGGCTTCTACAGGGTTGAATACCTTAGGTGCTTGTACAAAAATAAAAGGTCATCAACACTTTCCAAGTCAGTCACATACTGACCCGGGAATCAATTGGGATTGGGAGTATTTTTATCAATTAATTAATGATAATCCAACAATAACAACATTAAGCACTGCTTCAGGGACGCATTATGATTCTGGTGGAGCAGGGGGGGACTACTCTGATGATGAAAGAGAATTGTATTTATTTCAACCTACCAATGTTTTGAGTGTGACCTTGAATTTTGTGCAGTTCAGTTTGGAGCAAGATTGGGATTACATGTACATCTATGATGGTGACGAAGTTACTGACCCACTAATTGGAGTTTACACTGGTACAGCAATTCCTTCTTCAATAACTTCAACTGGGGCTGAGATATTAGTAGAATTCAGATCAGATTGTGCAACCCAAGATGCCGGTTGGGAAATTTCTTGGACTTCAGTTCCAGGACCTACTCCAGGAGATGTTGTTGCTCCAAGTACCTCAGTTGACGTGGCTAATATTTGGCATACCACAGATTTTACAGCCAACTTTACAGATGCAGATAATTCTGGCGGATCAGGAGTTCATCATAAGTTTTATCAAGTAATTGATTTTGACGGAACCGAGTGGAGAGCAAATGATGATAACGGATTCTTTTCAGATAATTTTGATGTTGCCATTCATCCAGATTGGACACAGCAAGTTGGTACTTGGGAAATTAATTCATCTGTACTTCAACAAACAGATGAGCTGAATACCAATACAAATATTTGGGCAAATCTTGATCAAGATAATTACGATCAATGGTTGTATCATTTTTCAGGACAAGTCTCCGGAACAGGAGGTAACAAGAGAGCTGGGTTTCACTTTATGTGTGATGACCCTACTTTGACAAACAGAGGTAATTCTTATTTTATTTGGTTAAGAACAGATGATGATAAGATTCAGGTTTATAAAACCGTAAGTGATGTATTTACGCTTGAAGAAGATGTGCCCTTTGTTTTAAATGATAATCAATGGTATGATTTCAAGATTGTCTATGATAAAACAACAGGCTTAATCCAATTTTATCTGGATGATGTGCTTGAAGCGAGTTGGTTAGATCCATCTCCTTATACAACTGGGAATTCAATTTCAATGAGATCAGGAGATGCAATTTGGGATGTGAATAATTTGAAAGTTTATCATAATAGATCTTCTTCTGAACTAGTAACAATTAATGCAGGAAATGATGTTCAACAACAAAATTTTGATCCTTCAACACATGCTGCAAAAGTTAAAACAATTGCAATTGATAGTGCTGCAAATGTTTCTTCTATTGGAGAGCAATTAGTTAATGTAGACTGGACAGAACCCTTGCCAATAGCAACCATCAATGATGGGCTAGCTGCCGACATTAGTACAATAACTTCGAACACTGAGATATCTGCGAATTGGTCACCTACAACTGATCCAAATTCTGATATTGCGGCTTATTGGTATTCAATAGGAACTGCTCCTAATTTAGAAGATATCGTTCCTTACACGAGCAATTGGTATAGTGATACTGTGACACATTCAGGATTAAGTTTAGTTGAAGGCACAACTTACTATGTTTGCGTATACGCCGAAAATGGAGCAGGGTTGATTTCTGACACTATTTGTTCAGATGGGCAAATGTTGGTACCACCCACTGCTACTCCAGAAGCTGATTTTATCATTCAAAATTCTTACATCTGCTCTTTCGAGCCTGTGACTGTTCAAAATTCAAGTGTGGATGCTCAAACATATTCGTGGGATGCTCCAGGAGCGACACCTTCTACATCAACTGATGCGAATCCAACTTTTGCCTATACTGCAACTGGCTATTATGATATTACTTTAACTGCAACCGGAGTAGGAGGCACAGATACTGATGTGCAAACGATTTTTGTGAATATTGACACTATTCCTGAAGCAGAGTTTTCACCTTCTGGTAACCCGGTTGACATTTCAAATGCCTTCGTAACATTCACAAACACATCTCTACATGCAAACGGATATTTATGGGATTTCGGAGATGGTAACATTTCTACTGATGCCAGCCCATGGCATCAATTCATGGCAGTTGGAGCATATGATGTTGAACTAGTTGCAGTAAACGGAAACTGTCCTAATGACACAACATCTATGGTGATCAATGTGATTGATGATTTAGGATTACTCAATAATTTACAAGGTGCTGAGGTGTATCCTAATCCGGCAACTGAAGAGTTGATCATTGAACTGAACAATGCATGGACTAAAAATGTAACATTAGAGTTTTTAGATGCCAGAGGAAGAGTAGTAATTAAAGAGAATTATGTTAGCCCAACCAAAATCCAATTGAATTTGATTAATTATAACGTTCATGACGGCGTTTACTTTTTGAGGTTGTCTGATGATGAAAAAGTTGGAAGTCAGAAAATTATCGTTAAACGGGGCTAGGTTCTCGATAAGCTGAAGTGGCTTTCGAGAAGTTAATACATAACTTTGTCCCAGAGAATTGCTGAGGAGCATTCTCGGGTTTTATAGTTTTGCAGAGAAAAGGAAATGATTCGTAAGATCGTTTCCTTTTTTCAGTTTAAAGATTAAGGGTCATGTATATGTTACATGAGAAATGGCCTGTGTTACCTATTGATTCTTCAACGTATTTAAAACCACTTCGTTCATATAGTTTTCTTGCCGAATGCATGTCACCAAAGGTTTCAAGGTAAACCAACTCATAACCGAAATCTTTAGCAAAGTCGATACATTTCTTCATTAGAGCTTGCCCTATTCCTTTTCCTCTTGCATCTTCATTCAAAAACATTCTTTGTAATTCGCAATTATTATCTTCTTGATTCGGTATGGCAGCAATCCCTGACCCACCCAGAAGTTTACCATCTTCTTCGGCAATAAAATAAACGCTACCTTCTTTTTGGTATCCGTCAAACATGAAGTCAGTAGCCTCATCAGTATAAACTGTTCCATCTAAAGCGAGATCTAGTTTTTCTAATGAAGTTTTAATCACTCTTGATAGTGCTTCATTGTCTTTTGGTTCTATAAGTCTGTAGTTGATTGCCATTGTTTAACGAAATTAAACCATTCGCATCAATATTTGAACATTCATGCAGTCAAAGATGTTTGGCCAATGAATCTTTATTAAATTTAGAAAAAATCAGATTATGAAATCCATCTTAACCTCCCTTCTAATTATCGGCTTAGTAATTCCATCTTTTTCTCAAAAGAAGAAAAATGGTGATGACGAGCCCAAGTCAAAGGTGAATTCTTCTTTAGTTTCTGGATTAAAGTTTAGATGTATTGGACCTTCATTGACAGCAGGTAGAATTGCTGATATTGCAGTGAATCCTGATAATACAAGTGAATATTTTATTGCGGTTGCTTCAGGTGGAGTTTGGAAAACTACAAATCACGGAATTACATACGATCCAGTGTTTGATGGAGAAGGTTCTTACTCGATAGGTTGTGTGACAATCGACCCTTCAAATTCAAATACAGTTTGGGTGGGATCAGGAGAGAATAACAATCAAAGGTCTGTTGCTTATGGTGATGGCGTTTATAAGTCAACTGATGGCGGTAGTTCATGGAAAAACATGGGGTTAGAGAAATCAGAGCATATCTCTAAAGTGATTGTTGACCCAAGAAATTCAGATGTCGTTTACGTGGCTGCTTATGGTCCTTTATGGTCAGATGGTGGAGAAAGAGGAGTTTATAAAACCGTTGATGGAGGTGAAAACTGGGAGCGTATTCACTTCATATCAGATAAGGCTGGAAGCTGTGACTTAATTATGGACCCTACAAACCCAGATGTTTTATATGAAGCAGTTCATCAAAGAAGAAGACACGTTTTTACCTATGTTGGTGGAGGTGAAGAGAGTTCTCTGTATAAAACTGAAGATGGTGGTAAAACTTGGAAAGAAATAACGACTGGTTTACCTAAAGGAAAAATGGGAAGAATAGGTTTAGCAATTTCACCTGTTGACAACAATTATGTTTTTGCCATTGTAGAAGCTGAAGGTGATGCTGGTGGATTTTTTAGATCTACAAATAGAGGATTGAATTGGTCAAAGAGATCTGGCTATAAAACATCCGGAAACTACTATCAAGAAATAGTATGTGATCCGCTAGATAAAGACAAAATTTTTAGTTTGAATACTTGGTTGCATCATTCAGAAGACGGAGGTGCATCATTTAATAAAACGGGCGAAAAAGGTAAGCATGTTGATAATCATTGCATCTGGATTAACCCGAATGATACAAAGCATTGGATTGTTGGATGTGATGGTGGAGTTTATGAAACGTATGATCATGCCCAAACTTGGGAGTTTAAAGCCAACCTGCCAATCACTCAATTCTATAAAGTGGCCGTAGATAATGATAAGCCGTTTTACAATGTTTATGGCGGTACTCAAGATAACAACTCATTGGGTGGACCATCAAGAACAATTAATAATGCAGGAATCCAGAATTCAGATTGGTACATCACAAATGGTGGTGACGGATTTGAGTCTCAGGTTGACCCTGAAGATCCTAACATTGTTTATGCGCAAGCACAATACGGATGGTTGGTGAGATATGATCGTCAGTCAGGAGAAAAGACAGGTATCCAACCAATTGAAGGGAAAGATGAAAAACCTTATCGTTGGAACTGGGATGCACCCTTATTAGTATCTAAGCACAATCACAAACGACTTTACTTTGCTGCCAATGTGGTTTTCAAAAGTGATGACCAAGGAAATACATGGGAGACAATTTCTCCTGATTTGACGAGACAATTAGATCGAAATCAAATGAAAGTAATGGGAGAAGTACAATCTCCTGATGTAGTGATGAAGAACAAGTCAACTACTATTTTTGGAAATATCGTAGCATTTGATGAGTCTGCTAAGAATGAGAAACTTCTTTATGCTGGAACTGATGACGGATTAATTCATGTGACAACTGATGGAGGTGGAGCATGGAGCAAAAAGGATAACTTCCCAGGTGTACCTTCAATGACTTATGTTAATATGTTATTGACTTCTCAGCATGACGAAGGAACCGTATATGCTGCTTTCAATAATCACAAGAAGGGAGACTTTAAGCCTTATTTACTAAAAAGTACAGATAAAGGTGATAGCTGGACATCAATTGCTGGCGATTTGCCTGAAAGAGGGTCAGTGT
Organism: uncultured Flavobacteriales bacterium; assembly: GCA_913054135.1. Classification (GTDB taxonomy): domain Bacteria; phylum Bacteroidota; class Bacteroidia; order Flavobacteriales_D; family Crocinitomicaceae; genus Paracrocinitomix. Next base: position 106,154 of record CAJXJK010000013.1, read on the forward strand.
ATGCAATTGCAGAAGATCATGTGAACCCGAACTTATTATTTGCAGGTACAGAGTTTGGAGTATACTTTTCGGTTAATGGCGGGACTAATTGGGTAAAGCTTTCTGCCGGATTACCAACAGTAGCTGTTAGGGATATTGCCATTCAAGAAAGAGAAAATGACCTCGTTCTAGGAACTTTTGGTAGAAGTTTCTATGTGCTAGATGACTACAGCCCGTTAAGAACTTTGAGTGAAGATTTTACTGAAAAGGATGCGGCAATGTTCCCAATTAAAACAGCTCTTCAATATGTTGAGTCAAATCCTTTAGGTTTAAGAGGGACCGGATCACAAGGAGCTTCACATTATGCTGCAAAGAATCCAAAGTTTGGAGCAACTTTTACTTATTACCTAAAAGAAACTCCAAAATCATTAAAGGCCCAAAGACAAGAGAAAGAAAAAGAAGCTAAGAAAGATGGTGGTAGTATTACATATCCAACTTATGAAGAGTTTGTGGCTGAAGACAATTATGAAGATGCATATTTACTTTTCGTGATTAAGGATGATGCTGGAAATGAGGTTAACCGCTTCAAATCAGAAGCGTCAAAAGGAATTAATCGTGTGAATTGGAATTTGAGATATCCTGGAAGCGCGCCAGTAAAACTGAATAAAGGAAAAGTTGGTAGATACTCTAGCCCTGAGAGAGGGTATTTAGTTACGCCTGGTAAATATACAGTTGAAATGTACATGGCTGATAATGGTGAGATCTCGAAATTAATTGAGCCTTCTTCGTTTGAAATTAAGGCGCTAGAGAATTCGTCATTGGCAAGACAAACTGAAGCAAATGTCAAGTTCAAGAAAGAAGTGGCAGAGCTTAAGAGACAAGTTTGGGGTACATCAAAACAAATTGGTGAAATGAATGAAAGACTGAAGTATATCAAGTCTGCAATTCAGCAATATCCTGGAGCAGATTTAGAGTGGATGAAAGAAGTTAAGACAACTGAGAAAATGATTCATGACTTGAATATTGATCTTTGGGGAGATGGCCACAAGTCGTCTAGAGATGTTGAAACTAAAACATCTACCGGAAGTAGAATTTCAATGATTGAATATCAAAGTTGGAATTCAACAGCAAATCCTACTTCTTCTCACAGAGAGCAATATAAAATTGTAACTGAAGAATATGTTGAGATTAAAAGCGACTTTTCTAAAATTTCGGCAGCAGTTATAGCTTTGGAGAACAAATTGAATGAAAACGGAATTCCTTACACTCCAGCAAGACCTAACTTCAAAGAAGATTAATTAGATTCTTGAAGAATACTTATTGAATTTGGTCCTTCATTAAAAAGTAGGTCTAAGACAGAAAGGTTGTCTTGAAAGCCAAAGCGCTCTTCAAAAGTTTGTATGTAGTGTTTACTCTTAAATTTTGATTGCTTTTTTGGATGTAAAACCTTTCTCCAATCATTTTCTAAGAAGTCAATAAATTCTGAAGTTTGTTCAAAGTCCAGCGATAAACCGACTTTTTCAATGAGGTGTACACAAAGATCGAAGTTGAGTTTATATAAGTATTTGTGATCAGCATTGATGATGTCACAAATCGCATCCCAATAGTATTCAAAGTAAGGCGTGTTTCTGTAAGCGCTTTCAATTGCCTTTAAATGATCTTTTCTCCAATCTTCGGCATTGCTTATCTCTACCTCTTTAATCAAGGTGTTTTTTCCGTTTGGCCTAACGACGGGAATTGATAAGTTTAAAACACCATTTGCGGTAAGGATAGTTGTTCTATTTCTGAAGGTTTGTTTTTCGTATCGTTCAAATCCATCAACGAACACTGTGTCCTGTTCAAATAAAATTTTGAAGTATTCAAGATTTGGGAAGTACGCAGTTGGTAGAATTATCATTTTGAATTATATCATTTATCCAGTCTAATAAAAAACATTTGCCTGCACTGAGCGAAGTCGAAGTGTCATCCTGACTCGAAAAACGAAACACGTCATTTGTCATCTCCAATTTGCAGAACGCAAAATGTCATTTGTCAAATTGACCGAGTTTCCAGTTTCGAAAATCATTTGTCACCACGAGTCGAAAAACGAAAAACGTCATTTATCATCTCGCCCGAAGCAAGCAAGGCTTGCGTTACTCAATTCCATTAAACATTCGGCTCCATCTCATTCCTCCACCAAACATTCCTTTCTCACCAACTGAAAGCCAAGTGAAGGCAGCATGACCTACAATATGATCTTCAGGTACAAATCCCCAGAACCTTGAATCTGCCGATCCGTTTCGGTTATCTCCCATCATCCAATAGTAGTTACCTTCAATTGTGTATTTGTCAACTTTTTTACCGTCAATGTAAATACCATCTTCTTTTTCTGCTAGTTCATGCCCTTCATAAGCGTGAATAATCCTTCTGTATAAAGGAATAGTTTTAGCATTTAATTCTACAACATCTCCTGCCTTCGGAATCCTTAGAGGTCCAAAATTATCTTCTGACCAATTATATTGAGGATCATTTGGGAAGATTGGGAAGTATTGCAAGAATTTCTCTGAAGGTTTAAACGGAGTAGTAGCTAATTCTTCGTGATAATGTCCTAAAGGGATAGGCGAATCTCCGAACTGAGCAGTTGGAGAAGTCCATGCTTTTTTACCATTAACAAACAAAGTTTGATTTTTAATTCTGATACTGTCTCCAGGAATAGCAACACATCTTTTGATGTAGTTCTCTTTTTTATCAACGGGTCTTGCCAATAAATTTGATCCAAGTCCACCTAGTTCAATACCTCTTTGGATATCTAACACCGGGTTCCCTAGCGTATCCCACATAGGGTTGCCAAGCGCGTTTGATCTTTGCATTACTTGCTCAACATTCGCTTTAACAATTCCTTTGTCTCTAATCTGTTTTCTGGCCTTGTTGATGTAATAATCCTTGTTCTTTTCAAATTCTGTTCTATTCCATTGAGCCATGTAATAGGCTTCATCAATCAATATTTGAGAATAAGTGTGACCGATTAATCCATTTGGCATTCTAGGGTCATTGATAGCAGTATCTCCCGCAGGGAAGTTGAATACTACCACATCATTATTTTCCACATCCCTGAATCCAGGAAGCCTTGTGTAAGGAATTGATTGTAAACCAACATATGATTTTACATTCAACAAAGGAGCAAAGCTATTGTGTACCACCGGGTAAGAAAATGGAGTCATTGGTAGTCTTGGTCCAAAAGTTAATTTGTCTACAAAAAGTTGATCGCCCACCAATAAAGTTTTCTCCATAGATCCTGTCGGAATCTTGTAAGGTTCGAAAATGTAGGTTCTAATTACTGCAGCCGCAATGATAGCGAACAAAATGGCATCTCCCCATTCTTTAAACATTGATTTTTTACCTGGCTTTCTTTTGAAACCTAGCATTGATAATGGCAGTGCAATTGCATGTCCGATTACCGGTAAGGCGAAAAATAAGGCCACGTGATCTGAAGGTGTTCTAGCGTCAACTTGTCTGGCAACATCCCAGTTCGTTGGCTCGGCAACTCTGTATTCCTCTTTGTTTTTAGCAATCTTCCAAAAAATAGGAAAAGGAAAAAGGATAGCCAAGATTGTTTTTTTCCAATCAAATTCTCCAAACTTTCTCACGTAAGTCACATTCAAACTTGCCCACATGATGAATTGAACTCCAGGGAATAATAAAAAGAAGACCCAATACCAAGGCAGCTTACACGCTTTAAGTAACTGAAAATAGTTGTAGAACGGAATAAAAGCATCAGTTTTCTTTTTGCCAATATCTTCCATTCTATTCTGCCACAGTCCTATCGCAGGTGTGAAGAAAATGATAAGGTAACCTATAATTAATCCTAAATATTCCATCTTAAAACTTTAAAACATCACGCATGGTGAATACTCCTTTATTATCTTTTAAAAACTCTGCTCCAATCACTGCGCCTAAGCCAAATCCTTCTCGGCTATGTGCTGTGTGGTTTAATTCTATTGTGTCAATTTCAGATACCCATTTCACTTCGTGAGTGCCCGGAACGTTGGGTAAACGCTCAGATGCAATTGAAAGTGTACCTGACTCATTAATTTGAGATTTTTTAACATTCTCCCATTTCTGGTATTGATTACTTTCTTGAATAATGTCTTCACAAATTGTGATCCCGGTTCCGCTTGGTGCATCTAACTTTTCAGTATGGTGAATCTCAACTACCTCGGCTTCATAGCTTGGGTAAGCATTCATCACTTCAGCCAGCTTTCTATTCATTTCAAAGTAAATATTAACTCCTAAGCTGAAATTAGTGGCGTGCAAGAGCGCACCATTTTGACTGTTTGTCAATGTTTCAACACTTTCAAAATGCTCGTACCATCCGGTGGTTCCAATCACAATTGGCAAATTGTTGTTCAAACAATACTCAATATTGTTCATGGCACTTTCTGGTCTTGAAAATTCAATAACAACATCCGTGTCACTTAAGTCAAATGATTCTATTGGAGATTGAGAGCTCACTTTAGCAGTGATTTCATGTCCTCTTTGCAAAGCAATTTTTTCAATCACCTTGCCCATTTTTCCGTATCCAAATAATGCAATTTTCATCTCAAATATAGATGCGAAAATAAGGATTATTTCGTGAGCATCTTCAATCCCCTTAAATGAATAGAGAAAGTTATTTTAATTAGATTTGTGAAACACTAAAATCTTAACAAGAATGAAGAAGGTTTTCATCCTATTTGCAAGTATGAGTTTATTGGCCTGTTCAGGACCTGAAGAAGTTGAAGAGAATGAAGAGACTCTAGCAGATGTTTTTAACGAGCTCAATGAAGAGTTGACTGAAATTGCTGATGAAAGTCAAAAGCTAGCTTGGACACTGCAAACTGATTCAGTTTTTTGCGAAATAGAAATTCCTAACCGAATGAAAGAGATGCCAAAACTCAATGCTGTGGCATCTATTAAATATGGAGAGGTAATAAAAGAAGATGAGCAAGTATTTGAGAATTACATCTTGGTATTACCAGAGACCTTTGAAGAAATTGAGAGTTACGAACTTAAAGTAGAGCTGAATTGTAAGAACTACCATGAAATTTGTAAAGAGAAGTTATTAGAAGGGTTAACGGATGTTGAAATGATTGAAGAGTCTGAAGAGCCAATTGACTTAAATGGTAGTCAAGCCATTATTTCAAAACTCAAAGGAAACAAACAAATTAATGAAGAATTGACGATTTCAATTTACTATGAATTGGCGGTCGTTCAAGGAGAAAGAGGATTTTATCAAGTTTTATCATGGACCCTGGTTGATCAAATTGATCGCTACTCAGAAGATATGGATAGAATGACACAATCATTTAAAGAACTTAAAAACTAGAAAGATGTCAGACGACAAAAAAATAATTTTTTCAATGGTTGGCGTTTCAAAGCAAACACCAACCGGACAGCCGATTATCAAAGACATCTATTTGTCTTTCTTTTATGGAGCTAAAATTGGGATTATCGGAATGAACGGTTCTGGTAAATCTACTGTCCTTAAAATAATTGCAGGCTTAGACAAAGCTTATCAAGGTGAGGTTGTTTTTTCAAAAGAGCATTCAGTTGGTTACTTGGCTCAAGAGCCGGTGATTGACGGAGCGAAGACTGTTAAAGAGATAGTTCAAGAAGGAGTTCAAGAAACGGTTGACTTATTAAAAGAGTTTGAAGAAATCAATAATGGGTTCATGGATGAAGAAATCATGAACGATCCTGATAAGATGAACAAGCTCATTGAAAGACAAGGCGAAGTTCAAGATAAAATAGATCAATTAGATGCCTGGGATTTAGATAGCAAACTAGAAAGAGCTATGGACGCGCTTAGATGTCCGCCAGAAGATCAAAAAATTGAAACATTATCAGGAGGGGAAAAAAGAAGAGTTGCACTTTGCAGACTTTTACTTCAAAATCCTGACATCTTATTATTAGATGAGCCAACCAATCACTTGGATGCTGAATCTGTTTTGTGGTTAGAGCAATACCTACAACATTATCCTGGTACTGTTATCGCAATTACTCACGACCGTTACTTCTTAGATAATGTAGCTGGTTGGATTTTAGAGTTAGACAGAGGAAAAGGTATTCCGTGGCAAGGAAATTATTCTTCTTGGTTAGATCAAAAAACTAAGAAGATGGCGCAAGAAGAGAAGAGCGCTTCAAAAAGAAGAAAAGTTTTAGAGCGTGAGTTAGAGTGGGTGAGGTTGAACCCTAAAGGAAGACATGCTAAGAATAAAGCTCGTTTAAATAACTACGATAAATTGATGGCAGAAGAATCTGCATCAAAAGAAGAAACATTAGAACTGCCAATCCCTAACGGACCAAGATTAGGGAATAATGTAATTGAGGCGGTGAATGTTGCCAAAGGCTTTGATCAAAAGCTATTATATGGTGATTTGAATTTCTCATTACCTCCAAACGGAATCGTAGGGATCATAGGGCCGAATGGTGCAGGTAAAACGACCATCTTCAAAATGATCATGGATGAGTTAAAGCCAGACAAAGGAGAGTTTAAGGTTGGAGAAACGGTTGAGATAGGGTATGTTGATCAAGATCATAAAGAGATGGATCCTGAAAAAACAATTTTTGACGTGGTGACTGGCGGTACAGAATATATAGAGATAGGTGATCAAAAGATCAATTCAAGATCTTACTTAAGTAGATTCAATTTTTCAGGACCTCAACAAAATAAGAAAGTAGGAGTATTATCAGGAGGAGAAAGAAACAGGTTGCACTTGGCAATGACGTTAAAAACAGAGGCGAATGTTCTTTTGTTAGATGAGCCTACCAATGATTTAGATGTTAATACTATTAGAGCATTAGAAGAAGGGATTGAGAATTTTGCAGGCTGTGTTGTGGTAATTTCACACGACAGATGGTTCTTGGATCGTATTTGTACACATATTTTAGCGTTTGAAAATGATTCTTCAGTTTATTGGTTTGAAGGTACATTCTCAGAATATGAAGAAAATAAATTAAAGCGATTAGGTGACGTAGGTCCTAAGCGCGTTAGGTTTAAGAAATTAATTGTCGATTAATTTCTTAGTTGAACCAAACCTATTCCAACTAGTTTACGTTAAACAGAGTAATTATTAACCCTGCTATTTGGATAAGTGCTTTAAAAAAAAGTTTGCACATGTCGCACTTAGCATTATATTTGCTGAAAAATTAATTTAAATTTGTTATGAAAAGAAAAATTTTTTCAATTATGGCGATTGCTGCGATAGCGCTTACGTCATGTAAAAAAGATGAGCCTGCAACTTCTGAATTAGGAGAGGCTACAATTAATGGTAATGTTTGGGCTGATTTAGATCAGACTGACGATTTCGAAAGTGGTATTTACGTTCAGAACCTTAACCCTGAAGGCGTTGAAGGTATGACAGTTTATATCGAAGTCAACACTTCTTCTTACGTTCAGAACCCAGTTGCTGGATATGACTACGAAGTGAGAACATATACTGCTACGACTGATGCGAACGGAGATTATTCATTCACTCTTCCAGCAACTGAAGATGGATTTAATGTTACCATTCGTTTCGAAGATTTGTATACGACAAGGATAGCTTTGGCTGAGGACGGTGTTTCAGGTCTAACTGAAAATGTAGAAGTAACAAGAGGAACTGTTAATGCATTTATTTATTCTGGAGCAGTTATCTCTAAGAAAGATCAAGCATCTGTTTCTTTGGTAAACGGTAATGCTAATGAGTATGCTACAGGGAAAGTTTTCGGTACAGTTTACGCTAACTGGAATGACGGACTTAATTCTACAGGTTTCTGGGAAATTTGTGATGCTGCTTCTCCTTTAGCTGGAAAGTCTATTTCTTGGGCTTACTATGATGGACCTTATGGTGAAGGTGAAATGGTATGGACTAGTGTAGCAATTGCTGCTGACGGTACTTATGAGATTGAATTGACTACCGAAAGTGCTGGAATGAATACAGTTGGTATTGAATTCGGATTCTATGATTTCGTTGATGACCAAATTATTCCAAACTTTGACAACACAGTAGATTCAACTGCATCTTCTATTTTCTCTGTCCAAGGTATTGATGGTGAGAGTCAAGGTGGTATTGAAGCTGGAGAATTAGAGCAGTACGATATCTACATTGATGTTACCAATATTTAGTCGTTAATAATTTACGATTTCAATAAATTATAAATTAAAACGATTTTAAAGATGAAAAAAATATTAATGATTGCTTTAGGTCTTGGTCTTACCGCTTCGGTAAACGCACAGACTAACGAGCAAGTACAAAATAAAAAGGGAGTAGATTTGCTACCCGTAAAAGGTGAATATGCTATAGGTATAGGAACTAACATTGGAACACTTACTGCATTTGCTGGAAACATGTTCAACAACAATACTTTTAACAGTATTGGTGGTACATTCTTGAGCAGTCCAACAACTGGTCAGTTCAGTATTTTTGGTAAATACATGGTTTCTGATAACAATGCAATCAGAGTGCACATTGCTCAGTCTGGTCAAGACTTCACAAATAACTTTGAAGTATATGATGACAGAGCTAATGATCCTGATTCATTAGTTTTAGATAAATTTAGAAGTAATAACTCTGCTACTTTCGTATCTGCTGGATGGGAATGGAGAAGAGGTAAGTCTAGATTAAGAGGTGTTTATGGAGGTGAGGCAATGTTGTCTTGGCAAAATAGTCACTCTCACTACACTTATGGAAATGCTTTAAGTGCATCTAACCCTACGCCGTCAACGGCTGGAGGAATGGGAGCTGTTTGGAATTCTGACTACGGTAGAATTACTGAACAAAGAAATGCTGCTACTTTCGGAGCTGGTGTTAGAGGATTCGTTGGAATTGAGTACTTCATTGCTCCAAAAATTTGTGTCGGAACTGAGTTCGGATGGAGATTGATGTTGAGCCAAAGAGGTAAATCAAAAACTTCTTACGAAGAGTATGATGCATTCATTGATAATGGTGACGGAACTTTCGGAGCTATTAGAACTGAAACTATCGAATCTTTAGGTCAAAGATCAATTTCTTCTGGAATTGATAACTTTAACTCACAAGTTTATTTCCACTTCTACTTCTAGTAGATAAGGAAATCGATTATAAAATTAACCCTGACCCTCAATGAGGAGTCAGGGTTTTTTTATGCCCAAACTTTCAAGACCTCAAGCTTATTATTAACTTTGTGCCACCAAAAAAATAGTATGAAGTATTTCAATAATATTCTTGAGACAATAGGAAACACGCCGATCATTAAAATCAATCATCTGTGTAAAGATGTTAAAGCAACAGTTTTAGCTAAGGTTGAGACAACTAACCCAGGTAACTCGGTTAAAGATAGAATGGCGCTTAAAATGGTTCAAGATGCCGAAGCACAAGGTTTAATTAAGCCGGGCGGAACTATTATTGAAGGAACTTCAGGGAATACAGGAATGGGCTTAGCACTAGCTTGTATTGAGTATGGTTATAAACTTATCTGCGTTCTGAGTGACAAACAGTCAAAAGAGAAGATGGATATTTTAAGAGCAGTTGGAGCTGAAGTAGTAGTATGTCCAACCAATGTTGAACCAGAAGATCCTAGATCTTATTATTCAGTTTCTAAAAGGTTAGCAGAAGAGACTCCAAACTCTTGGTATGTTAATCAATATGACAATCCTTCTAATGCTTTAGCTCATTACGAGCAAACTGGTCCTGAATTATGGGAACAAACAGAAGGTGAGATCACTCACTTTGTTGTTGGTGTTGGAACTGGGGGAACTATTTCTGGAGTTGGAAAATACCTGAAAGAGCAAAATCCAAATGTTCAAAATTTAGGAATTGATACTTATGGTTCGGTTTTTAAGAAATACCATGAAACAGGAATCTTTGATGAAAACGAAATCTACCCTTATATAACTGAAGGTATTGGAGAAGACATTCTTCCTAAGAATGTCGATTTTTCAGTGATTGATCATTTTGAAAAAGTGACCGATAAGGATGCTGCTGTTTATACAAGAAGATTAGCAAGAGAAGAAGGAATCTTTGTTGGTAATTCTGCAGGAGCGGCAATTGCTGGTATTAACCAAATGAAAGATAAATTTAAAGAAGGTGACATTGTGGTTGTGTTGTTCCATGATCACGGTTCTAGATATGTTGGTAAAATGTTCAATGACGACTGGATGAGAGAAAGAGGATTTCTTGATGAAGGATTTAAGAATGCTTTGGATTTAGTTGGACAACATGGAGATAAAGGATTAGTTACTTGTGGCTCTGAAGAGTTAGTGTCACATGCTGTTGCCAAAATGAAAACGTATAACATTTCTCAAATTCCAATCACTAAAGATGGTGTAATGGCGGGATATGTTGACGAAACAAGATTATATCAGCAAATTATTGATGACAATTCTATAATGGATAGTGCTCTTAGCTCAATTATGTTACCTGCATTACCAATTGTAGGGGCTAATACTAAGATTGAAGAGATTTCAGGAAAGGTGAGCAAAGAAACGCCAGCTGTATTAGTTGATTTGGGTGATGGTAAATATCACATTGTCACAAGACATGATTTAATCAACACTATTAATTAGTGATTGAGATTCTCGATCAATTAGGAAATCAAATTTCATTAAAATCGCCTGCGAAGCGAATTATCTCTTTAGTGCCTTCGCAAACTGAACTACTTCATTACTTCGGATTAGAAGATGAAACCGCAGGGATTACTAAATTTTGTATCCACCCTAATGAATGGTTTACTTCAAAGAAGAGGGTAGGAGGAACAAAGAATCTTCGCATAGATGTGATTAGAGGCCTTCAGCCCGATCTTATCATAGCAAATAAGGAGGAGAACACTCAGGCAGAGATAGAGGCCCTTCAAAAAGAGTTTAACGTTTATATTTCTGATATCATTACAATCACTGATGCTTATCAAATGATAGAGCATGTTGGATGCCTTTGCGGTAAAGAGCAACAAGCAGTTGATTTGATAGATAACATTCAAGAATCATTTGAAGACTTTAAGCAGGCCTCTGGTAAGGTAGCCTACTTCATTTGGAAAGATCCTTTCATGGTGTGCGGACATTCGAATTTTATTAATGAAGTCATTTCTTTTGCCGGCTTTGAGAATGTGATTGCTTCTCCAAGGTATATCGAACTGAGTTCTTCTCAACTTTCTGAACTTGATGTAGATTACATTTTTTTAAGCTCAGAGCCTTACCCTTTTAAAGAAGAGCATATCAATGAATTCAAGAAATTGACTAATGCGAAAATAGTATTGGTAGATGGAGAAATGTTTTCTTGGTACGGTTCAAGGATGTTGAAGCTCAGAAATTACTTGGATCAACTAAAAGTTGCTATTGGATAGCAGTGTCTGATATAGTGTCGCTAGGAGCCTCTTCTGTAATCACAACCGGATCAGGATCACTTGTCGGAGCCGGAGTTAAAAAGGCTTTAATATAAAACAAGGCTTCAGTTATAAAATACATTCCTTCTACAATAGATTGTCCGTCTCTGTTTTTCATTTGAACATGACCTTCAGCTTTAATCTTTTCTTCTCCGTCTTCCATCATTTTGAATCTAACCTGCTCAATATTATCAAAGGTGTGAAGACCTTCAATCTCGCCTTCCATTGCCATAGATATTAAGGCGCTTTCCATTGCTGTCGGTGGGTTTTCTTCGTCAATTTCAACAACAGTATTACTTATCAGTTGCTCAAATTTCATTTGAAAGTCAAAATAAAGATTCTCAGATTCATCAGCCTTAAAGTTTGTCCCCGCTCTTGAAAGCTGAAAAGCGTTATCAGTTAAATCGTACTTAAAAAATGCGCCTTGCTCAGTTATTAATGAATTAGTGATGGTATCAATTCTCACCTTTTCTTCATTGATCACCTCTGCCATGAATTGCTTCCATTGCTCAGGCTGAGAGTAATCAAATTGCATTTGCATTTCAGGGAAACTTTTGAAAGGAAAAGGGTAACCCCAGTTCTTATCACAAATTCTCAATGCAACTCCGTCATAATCAATAGCTATTTGATCATATTCAGGCACATCTTCAATTTGTTCTTTTGAGAACCACCAAATACTGTTAAATACATTTAGTGAAGATCTCAAGCTTAAGGCAACATCCTCATTCAAAGGGTATTTTGTAAAAGGCGTTCCAACAAAGTCATGAACTGTTGTAAAATCTCCATCTATATCAATGTGGTCATAATGAAAGTCCATTGATAGTACACCTTCAGCTATTTGATTATTCACATGGCTTCTTGACTGAGGAATAAGGAAACAATTAATCTCTTTATCCTTATCAAACTTGGTTCTCAGATCAACTCTGGCAGTGAATGGCTTGGTTTTTTTATTCGCTATGTTCTTTAAATGCTCATCCATTGCAGCTTGATCAGAGCTTGCCGTTAATTGAATAATCGCATGATCATCACCAAAAACAATATGAGAATCGTCAATTTTTTCTTCAACAAAATTCCTGAACTCAGAGTCATTATTTACAGCAACAATTCCAATCCAGACGCTTTCTTCGGCCCATTGTTCTCTGAATAGAATGACCTTTGAGAAATAATCAATTCCCGTTGGGATGTCCTCTTCTTCAACCTCCACCGTATTATTCACATAATCCTCATTATATATTCTTTGATACATAATTTCAGAGATGAAATTTCTATTGTTTATTTCAACAACAATATCTGCCTCTTGAGGGATGTAGCCGTATATCTCTGTGCTGGCATCTGTAATGAAATTCTTACCAACTGCCCATGAGATTGGAATGACAACCATTATAATCAAAATGGCAAAATATTTTTTGAGCGGACGCATTAGGTAAAATTAACAATTCTGACCTATTAATTAGCTTTATCACTAAAATTTTAATTGAACTATTTCAGTCTGTTTTTGTTTTAACTTTAATTAAGAATTGAATTGTAATTGAACTAATATTCAATCGTCTAAAGTTCAAATCATATAGTATGAAAATAATTAAAATTTTGTCAGTGATTGTCCCTTTGGGTCTGAGTTTGGGAGCATGTAGTCAAGCTCAGAATCAAACGTCCTCTGACAGCAGTTCAACAAATGTTTTTACAGATTCAAAATATACAGTTACTATGGATTCTTCAGAGTGGAACAAACTAACTTCAGAAGAGGAGAGAGTGATCGTTTATAAAGGAACAGAGATGATTTGGAAAGGTGAGTACACAGATAATCATGAAAAAGGCACATATTTGTGTAAGCGTTGTAATGCACCCTTGTTTGAATCAGAAAGTAAGTTTGATTCGGGTTCAGGATGGCCCGCTTTTGATGATTTTATTGGGGAGTCAGTAACTGAAATCCCTGATAAAGATGGGTACAGAGTAGAGATAGTTTGTACTAATTGTCAAGGACATTTAGGGCATGTTTTTAAAGGGGAGCGTTTTACAAGTAAAAACACAAGACATTGCGTGAATTCAATTTCAATGCAATTTGTCAAAGAATAAAAGATTAAAATGAATAAGACAGAAACTGCAATATTTGCCTCAGGATGTTTTTGGGGAACAGAGTACTTTTTTGAGAAAGCTGAAGGTGTGATTTCAACCCAAGTAGGTTATATTGGTGGGCATAAAGACAGGCCAACATATCAAGAGGTTTGCACAGGTTCTACCGGACATGCAGAAGCCGTGGAGGTAACCTATGATCCTTCAGTCACTGATTTCAGAACTATGGCAATGTTGTTCTTTGAGACACATGACCCAACCCAAATTGATCGTCAAGGACCAGATATTGGAACACAATATAGAACAGAACTTTTTTACCTGGATGCTCATCAAAAGGAAGTAGCCGAAGAGCTGGTTCAGATACTTGAGTCTAAAGGGCTAAAGGTTGCTACAAAAATAACAGAGGCATCAAAATTCTGGAAAGGTGAAGGCTATCATGAGCATTACTATTCAAATAAAGGAGGAACTCCTTATTGTCATGGGTACACAAAGAGATTTTAGTATTTTTGAATTATGAAAGTTATTTTATCTCCAGCAAAGTCAATGAATGAGGATGTTGAATTCTCAAAAGAAGGCTGCACTCAATATGTTTTTCAAGATGAAAGCCACAGATTGGCTGGTAAAATGGCAAAACTTTCAGCCCGCCAGATTAAGAAGTTAATGGGCGTGAGTGATGACTTGGCAAATCTCAATTATAATAGATATCAAAATTGGAAGCAAGATGATTCAAACTCAAAACCTGCTGGATATCTCTTTACTGGTGCAGCTTACCAAGCTATGAATTTCACTGATTTGTCAAAAAAAGATCAGCAAAAAGGGCAAGAGAAGTTGCGTATACTTTCAGGACTTTACGGTTTACTTAAGCCTCTTGATCTTATTCAACCTTACCGTTTAGAGATGGGAACAAGTTTTAAGGTGACTCCTAAAGTGACAAACTTGTACAAGTTTTGGGGTGATAAAATCAGAACTCAAATTGAGGCAGAAATGGACGAAGATGAAATCTTGGTAAATGCTGCTTCATCTGAATACTTTAAGGCTGCTCAACTAGATAAGTTGAACAGAGCTGTAATCACGACCATTTTTAAAGACAAGGCTAAAGACGGAAGTGGATATAAAGTGAATATGACTTATGCTAAGCTTGCTCGGGGTCATATGAGCAGATTTATTATTGAAGAAGATATAAAGACGAGAGACGAATTAAAGACGTTTGATAGAAAAGGTTTTTACTTCTCAGAAGCTGACTCTTCAGATACAGAATTTGTTTACAAAAGAGAAGTTCCAATCTTGTAAATACATAAAATTTCATTTTTTTTCGGTTGTGCTAAGCCTTTTATTTAAAGGTGATTAGGAGGTAAACTCTCTAATTTGTTGATTTATAAAACGTAACCCCTTTTATACTCGTCCGTAATAGTATGGACAACAACAAACAAAACACATCATGAACAAATTACTCATCATATCGAGTATATTCTTCATAGGGCAAGTTGCCAAAGCTGAGAAGCAATCTACACAAGGATACATTGAGAAATGGAAAATTACTGCCATTGAACAAATGAATTCTCATGAGATTCCGGCAAGTATTACTTTAGCCCAAGGAATATTAGAAAGCGCTAACGGAAATAGTCGTTTAGCCACTGAAGCAAATAATCATTTTGGAATCAAATGTCACAAGAGTTGGGACGGAGAGCGTATTTACGAAGATGACGATTTGAGAAACGAATGTTTTAGAAGTTACGTTTCGGCTGCACAATCATATGATGATCATTCAAAGTTTTTAACGGGTAGAGATCGTTATTCAAAGTTATTCAGCCTCAGCTTGACAGATTATAAAGGATGGGCTAAAGGATTGAAGTCTGCCGGTTATGCGACTAACCCAAAGTATGCTCATCTACTAATTGATATCATTGAGAAGTTTGACTTAGCTAAGTATGATAAGATGCCTTACTTGCCAAGACAAGAAAAAGATATTCAAATCAAAGTTGATGAGCCAATTACAAAAATTGACTCTCCAAAGGAGATTGAAGAAGAGGAGCTTCATTTAATAGAAGTTGCTGAAAGAAAACATGAACTTTTAGAGAACAAATATGATAGAAAGTACGTAAGAGTAAAAAAGGGCGATACTTACTATCAAATAGCCAAAGAATTTGAATTAGGAATTTGGCAACTATACAAGTATAATGACCTAGGACGAAGAGATGTTTTGATTGAAGGAGAGATCATTTACTTGGATCCAAAAAGAAATAGATCGCGAAGAGGATACAATGTATTCATTTGCACAAAAGAAACTACTTTAAGAGATATATCTCAACAAGAGGGAATCAAATTAAAGAAGCTTTTAAGATACAATTTCGGCGATACTGCCGATCAGACATTACCAAAAGGTACAAAGGTTATCCTCCGATAATCGTGAATCGATAAAAAGAGGGTTTTTGGTTTGTTGTTGGGAAAGGGTTTGCTTAGGCAGACCCTTTCCGTTTTTATATACTTCCACTCTTGAATTCTTATGTTTCGATTCAGTTTCAAGGATTTCAATAATTATGTCTGCATAATTAATGGTAGATTTTTAATCGTGTTCTACTAAATCCATAGATTAAACAACTTGACATTTAACTAGCTGAGACATACAGTTAAATAAAATCAGAATGTTTTTTTTGCTTATTTCCAACAATCTATCGATTTAATACGTTAAGTTTAATACAAGAAACTATTGAAATCCTATCTGGATTAACCACCAGGTAAAAAAGTTACTACCATGAAGCCATCTACTGAACTTTTCAGTTTGATCAAATCTTTGACAAAGTCAGAGAAAAGATTTTTCAAATTGAATTCATCTTTGCAAACTGGAGACAAAAATTACCTCAAGATTTTTGACTTTATTGAAAAGCAAAAGAAATATGATGAAGAGGAATTAAAAAACCATTTTAAAAATGAGACTTTTGTAAAGCATCTGCCTTCAGAGAAAAATCACCTTTATAAGTTATTGCTTAAAAGTTTAAGAGCATATTATTCTGATAGAACTGTTAGCTCTCAGCTGAAGCAGGAAATTAAGAATGTTGAGATTCTATATAAGAAGGCGCTTTACAAAGAGTGTAATAAGTTTGTAAGACGAGCAAAGGCTCTTGCGAAGGATTACGAGAAGTTTTACTATTGGTTTGAGTTGATCAACTGGGAGAAAAAATTGTTAGAAGAAGCCTATGAATCTGGCGTCTTTAATCAAGATTTAGATGAGTTGATTAAAGAAGAAACTGAAGTGATTGAAAAGCTGAGAAACTTAGCTGAGTATCACATTCTTTATTCTAAGATCAACTACATCTTTAGATCAGGTGGATTTACAAGAAACGAGAAAGAGAGAGAAGTAGTAGCTGAGATCGCAGACTATCATTTAATTAAAGGTAAGAATACCGCGATTTCAACTAGAGCAACTACCATCTGCTATTATATTAAAGGATTGTGTGCGGCTTCAATTAGAGATTACGAAGATGCCTTGGTCAATTTTAAGAAGGCTAAATCTGTAATGGATAGTAACCCTAAAATTAAATCAGATCTTCAAACCAGATATATCTACACATTGAGCTTCTTATTGCACTGTTACATTGATAGCTATAAATTTGAAAAAGCTGATGAGTTGATTTCTCAATTATTAGAGCTTGAAACACAGAAAACATATAATTCTTTAGATTCAAAAGTTCGTCTCTTTACCTCTAGGTTCATTGGACAAATGCAGCTTTATAATCGCCAAGGTAATTTCAAAAAAACACTTGAATTGGTTCCTCAAATTGAAGAAGGTTTAGCTCGTTTTGAAGATAAAATTAATAAAGAAAAGAAGCTACTCTTTACTTATAGTACTGCCTATGCCTACTTCGGAATGGGAGAGTACAGAACAGCCTTGAAGTTCATTAATGAAGTGTTAAACGACAATGAAAAAATGTTGCGTCAAGATGTTTATTCGTTTGCACGTATTTTCAATCTGGTCATTCACTTTGAATTGAATAATCATGATTTCTTAGAGTACGATATGAAGTCAACTGCTCGTTATTTGAATAAGCATGATAAGGATTACGAAGTTGAGAAGTTGTTTATGAAAGAGATGCGATCATTGGCTAGAATCAATTCTGACGCCGAGCAGAGAGCTATTTTCGAAAACTTTGATACCAAGCTCGCTAAGCTCTTGAAAATTGATAGAGAGAACGTAATATTAGAATACTTTGATTTACGAGCTTGGATTACTTCTAAGCTTGAAAATGTTTCGCTAGAATCTGCCATTAAGAATTTGGTGAAGTAATTTAGTCTTCATATCTCTTCTGATAGAAGGTCGTTCCTTCCCCAAAAAGAATAAGCGTTGAATCCGTAAGTTCTTTGATAAATAGCCGGCTGGTAGAGTCTTCATACCTATTGAGAAGAAGAGTGTCTTCATTTGATGACAGAGCCCATGTTCCTAGATGTTCAACTCCTTCAGTCGTGAAGCCAGGACTGAAATTACCATTTTCATCAAATGTTTGCATTCCACTGGTCTTCATTGGTTCGTTGCCCTCAAATTGTACTTTTTCTATGCTCCAAGTACCAATTATTGAGGGTTCTACTTGACAAGAAGTCATCAAGCAAATTAGGGCAACCGAAATCTTAAATCGTTTTGTCATGTTTTGCATTTATCAACCAAAAGGTACCACTTCAGTGAGCTCCAATCCGTACTGATTAATAACAGTGTCGTTCACTGTTGCTGAGTTTGAAATTAAGCGCAACTTATTCACTCCAAAGTGAAGTAAAATCTGAGCACCAATTCCGTAATCTTTTTTGTCACCTTTATTTTTAGGTT
Source organism: uncultured Flavobacteriales bacterium (assembly GCA_913054135.1). Lineage (GTDB taxonomy): Bacteria > Bacteroidota > Bacteroidia > Flavobacteriales_D > Crocinitomicaceae > Paracrocinitomix. The sequence continues at coordinate 124,371 of CAJXJK010000013.1, forward strand.
GATCTTTGTACGACTTCAGCTTCTCTATAATTCCAACTTCTTTTCCTTTTTGTTGAATGAAAATCAAGATTCCTTTTCCTTCTTTTTCAATCATCTTTAAAGAGGCACTTAAATTAGACTGCTTGTCAGATCTCACTGCATCTAATAAGTTGTGATTAAATGATGAAGACTCAACTCTTACTAAAACTGGCTCATCTGCTGACCAATCACCTTTTACTATTGCTAAATGCTCTTCGTCTGAAGTGGTTTGTTTGAAAGCGATTAATTTAAAATCTCCCCAAAGGGTTTTTAAATCCGTCTCTACCATTTTCTCAATTAGTGATTCTGTTCGCATTCTATATGCAATCAGCTCAGCAATCGAAATCATTTTTAAATCAAACTTCTTCGCAATCTCTAATAGGTCAGGAACTCTAGCCATTGAACCATCTTCGTTCATGATTTCAACAATCACTCCCGCAGGTTCAAATCCAGCCATTTTTGAAAGGTCAATTGCCGCTTCCGTATGTCCTGCTCTTCTTAAAACACCACCTTTCTTCGCTCTTAGCGGAAAAATGTGTCCTGGTTTTCCTAATTCTTCAGGATTAATATTCGGATCAATTAAAGCTTGAACTGTCTTAGCTCTGTCGGTAACAGAAATACCGGTTGTGCATCCATGACCAATAAGGTCAATTGATACGGTAAAAGGCGTTTCGTATGCGGCACTGTTTGATTGTACCATCATCTCTAAACCTAATCTATCACACTCTTCTTCAATTAAGGGTGCACAAATCAATCCTCTACCATGCGTAGCCATGAAGTTTATAACTTCTGGTGTTGCATTTCTTGCAGCTGTTAAAAAATCACCTTCGTTTTCACGATCTTCGTCATCAACGACTATGATTACTTTTCCAGCTTTAATGTCGGCTACAGCCTCTTCAATAGTGTTCAGTTTAACTTCCATTTCAACAGTTTCCATGGTACAAAAATACGCTTTTTGTAATAACCGCCTTAATTAGATTTTGTTTCATAAACGAAAATTTAATCTTTATTGTAATCCAAATAAAAAGTAGAAGTGATAGAATGATTAAGACAATAGCTTTTCAAGTTTAGCAACAGATTGTTGCCAGCTAAATTTTGACTTCACATATTCTTTTCCAGCCTGAGAAATGGAGTTGTACAAATTCTCGTTCTCTAGTAAGTTTGTGATATGTTTCTTGAACCCTTCAGCATTATCGGCAATTAGAATCTCTTTATTCTCTTCAGCTTTCAAGGCGTTATTTGCAAGAGGAGTTGTGACTACCGGCAATCCCATTGCCATGGCTTCTAAAAGTTTGTTCTGTAGCCCGGTTCCAATGAACAGGGGGGCAACAAATACTTTTGCAGATGCATAAGAGTCTCTAATGTCATCTACCCAGCCAGTTACTTCAACTTGCTTGTTCTTTTTTAAATCAAGAATTCGTTGATGAGGAGACGCTCCTGATATTTTAATAGAACTCTTGGGTAATAGCGGTGAGATATCGTTTGATATGAACTCAGAGCACTCAATATTTGGAGGGTAGTTCATGTTCCCTGTAAATAGGAGGTCATGTGTTTTGCCTTCAGTACTCTCGTAATCGAAAAAATCTTCGGCTATTCCATTCTCAATGACTTCAATTGTTGACTTGTCAGGATGATTTATCAAATCTCTATCTTGTTTAGATATGATGGTGTGTTGATTGAAGTAGTCAAATATTCTGTTTTCATATTCGCTCAATCTTCTTCCTTCTATCTTGAAAAGTCTACCTTTTAGCCCGCTTTGAATTTCTCCTCTTCTCAACATTCCTTTGCTCAAGGCATCCATGTAGTCAAGAGTTTTAGGGATGTCGTGAATATCTTTGACATACTCAGCTGTCCTAATCAATTGACAATATATATGATCAGGTTTTACTTCAGTTAAGCTTTTATTGATTCTCTTGTAGATGTTTTTTTGAAAGAAATATCCAATTTGAAACGGCTTGGTACCAAACAACTGCTTGGCTGTGTTCCAATAAATCAAATGCTTTTTGAGTGGATGAATGCTTACAGAAGTACAAAACTGTTCAACTTTTGCCTTCCATTCTGCTTTGATAGTTTGATCTGAAAGGCAATGAAGATGAATCTCGTGATTCTTTGACAGTTCTTGCAGTTGATAGTACGCTCTCAATTTATCTCCCTTTTCAAGAGGATAAGGAAACCGAGAAAGAATAACGAACAACTTCATTACGATTTATAAAAGTTTAAAAGTTGATCAATGATAACTGAGTTATCGAATTTTTTTTCGACTAACTCCCTTGCGTTTTTTCCTATCCTCTCTACTTTCTCTGGATTAGAAATTAGCGACTTAATGCATTTCGCAAACTCTTCAGAAGAATCTGCAATAAGGATGTTTTCGCCATGAGTGCAATCAATGCCTTCGGCACCAACAGTTGTAGAGATTATAGCTTTACCCAAAGCCATCCCTTCTATTATTTTAATTCTCATTCCACTTCCTGAAAGAAGCGGTACAATCATAATGTCATGGTCATTCATGAAATCTTGAGCGCTATCTACTTCGCCGTGAATAACAACTTTGTCAGATGCAAGCGCATTCATATAAGTAGGCATTTCTCTCCCAGCCAAATGTAGGCTCAAGTCTTCTTCTCTTAACAATGGCCACACTGTGTCAGTAAACCAATTAATGGCTTCTTTGTTTGGCTGCCAATTCATTGCGCCTATGTGAAATAACTTATTTGATTTACTTCTCTTTTCGTTCTTGATCGTATAATCTTTCAATTCAATTCCGAACGGAAGAGAGATGATTGGTTTTTTGCATTCAAACTCAATAAATCTATCGTGGTCTTCTTTACTTATAGCAGCAATTCCATCAACTTCATTGATGGTTTTACATTCGTATTTTTTCAGCTTGCTAGCCAAATGTTTGAGGTACATTTTCTTGGCTTTATTGCCTGTTGAATTTGCAAGTCTCTCCCAAATTAAATGCTCTAAATTATGACTTCTCAAAATGATTTTTGCCGAAGAACATTGTCTTATTGACGAGATATAAGGTGTCATAAACAAGCTCTCTAAGTGCACCACATCATATTCAACCATTGTCAATAGCTCCTTAATACGCTTATCAAAATCAGGCGAAAAGAATCTATTCACATTGTATGAATCAGAGGTTACTAGGGCAGAGAAGGCATCAATTACGTTTACTCTTGTGTCCAAATAAATTCCCTCAATATTTGTTGCCTTTTGAAAATCGGCCGGAATTTGTTCTTTTAAAAACGGATGCTTATCCGTACAAGCTGTCAATATCTTTAGCTGAACTCCTTTGTTGATTAAGCCTTCAGAAATTCTACTCATTGCAATGCATCCGCCATCAACTTCTGGCTTAGGTGGTTTATTGCATAATTGTAAGACTTTCATTTTACCTTAATCTTTTCTGAGTAGTTTACGAAAGTACTTCTTATAAACATCTAAATCAAAGAGAGCAGAATCATTTGCGGCCTTATAAGTTAAGAACGCTCCCAATGGGCTCAATATTATGGTACTCATCCACATGCCTTTCCAAGGAGTTATGAAGCCAGAGGCTACCATGTTTTCTCCCATGATGGTTAGGATGTAGTAGAGCAAAAAGAATAGTGTTGCGAAAACAAGTGGAGTTCCCAATCCACCTTTTTTAATAATCGCACCTAAGGGTGCACCTATGAAGAAAAGGACTAATACTGCTATAGGAAGTGTGAATTTCTGATGCCAAGTCGTTTTATACTGATCGAGATTTGTTCTATGAGCTTCAACCATTCTTTGATTACCAAAGAGCATATCCTTAGTCCCTCTAATTTCACTTTGAGCTGCTGTCAAGTCTTGTGTGATTTCGCTTTCATGCAAGCTGTCTAATCTAATAATCGTATCTATAGGTTCCATGTCAGGCACCATAGCTTGTGAAGTTGAGTCAAGCGTGCTGTCAATCTCAAAACTGTTATTTAAGGTCACCATTTGATTGATAACGACCCGTGAAAAGTCGTCATCTTCTTTCTCATATCTTGTTGAGATGGAGTCAATGGCTTCTGAAAGTTGAATGAAGTTCATCATTTCAAATTCTCTCTTGAACATGTCTTCATCTGACTCTTCCATTTCAAAGCTTGATAAATCAAACTTTATAATTGCCTCTTCAAAGAAGGTTTTTTGAAATGGATATTTATCTTTTTGAATTACGGTAGGAGCCAGTTTCTCATACATTACTCCGCTTGTCAGCTTCAAAAACATGTATCTGTTGTCATCTGACCTAAGCATTTGACCATTCTTAGATTTGATGGTCTTTGCTACCGTTTGTTCGCCATTTTCATAAATGAGAACACCTTCTAGCTCTCCTGTATTGTCATTCTTCTTGTCTACTTTGATGTGATATCCATCAATGTCTTTGTAAAAGACTCCTGGCGTTATTCCGAAAGTAGGCTTGGTCTCTGTGATGTCATAAATAATTGCTCGCCATTTGTAGTTAGCAATAGGTAGCATGTAATTTGTGAAATAGAATGCTCCCAAACTTAAGAGCAAGACAAAGAAGAACATGGGTCTCATCACTTTCATCAGAGACATCCCAGAAGCCTTTAAAGCCGTAAGTTCATTGTGTTCGGCCAAATTACCATAAGTCATGATAGAAGAGAACAGAACAGCAAGCGGCAAGGCTAATGGAATCAATGTTGCAGAAACGTAAAAGAGAAGTTCTAGAAGTATTGAAAGCTCCAATCCTTTTCCGATAAGATCATCAATGTATTTCCATAGAAATTGCATCACCAAAAAGAACATGGCAATGAAAAACGTAATCAAGAACGGCCCGATAAACGATTTAATAATGAAAATATGTAATCTCTTCAAGATCTAGTTTATTTTCAGAAACGTAATATTAGCCGTAAAAGTATGTAGAAAAAGAGGATTTCTTAGACCCCAAGCACCATTTTCAATGATCCGATTTGATTTTCCCAAAGTAGTTTACCTTCGTCCATCTCGTCTTCTTCAGCGAAGTCAGTAATAATCAAGGCAACATCATTTGTTAAAGCATCAATCTTAATAGCGATTTCAAAGTAAGTTTTTAAACCTTCTTCTGCGTCATCTTCCCATTGAAATTTAACTGCTTCGCCTTTTTTCTTGCTAAGCATTGTTGCTGTTTCACTTGCTCCATCCCAAAAGAAAATAAAATCATCTCCTTTGATGTTTACATCATCAGCAAACCATTCACTTAACCCACTAGGAGTTGATATCATATTGAATAAAACTGAAGTAGATGATTTTACTTCAAATTCCATTTCGTATTTCACTTTGTCACTCATCTCAAAATATTAATAACCACCTACTTAGCGTTTTCAAACTTTCCCGTTCATGACGAACAGATACCTTTTTTCGGCGGGTGGCAAAGATAGTATTTTTTTCCTAATGAAAAGGTTTTCAGATGATAGATGGCATTTTTAATGTAACAATGGTCTATTATTCTGATGTATTCGTTAGTCAATGTATTTGGCTTTAATTCTAATATCGTTTTGACTGAATACGCCTTCACCGAACGATTCTAAATGAATGACCATCTGTTCTTTAGACGGAATCATCTTCAAAGCTTCTCTGAAATCTTGATTTATTTTACCCAAAGTGTTGAAGAAGGTCTCTTTTATCTTCTTTATCGCAATGTGGTCTTTACTCTTGTTTTCTTGTATCTCAAGCGAAACGATAAGTTTTTTGTTTCCTTCAGCATCTTCGTCAACCTCTAAAAAATATGAGTTCACCTCTTCTTTCAAAGCTTCTTGCTTATAAATAACCTCTTGTATATCCGTAGGACTAATGTTTGAACCGAAGAATGAGACTGTCATATCAGCACGTCCGTAATGCAGCAACAAAGGCAAGTCAGTTTGGGGTTTGACAATCTCGCTTCTATCAATCCCGCATTCATCTAACAATTTATATACTTCTTTTAGGTCTAAAGTATGACCTCTATCATGCAGATTGTATCTCACCTTAGGAGTAACATATCCAGGTCTACAAATGGTGACTAAAAGCTCACCCTCAGCAGAACTTTCAAATAAAAAGTCAGCAGGATTGTACTGAAAAATCATAGGTAGTGCTCCGGTATGTTGAAGCATTTTTTCTCTTAATTTTTCGTTAGAATTCAGCAATTTTCTAAGACTAATAGTGAAGTCGTTTTCGGCCGACATATTTAATTCTAAGTCAGAGGCACCCAGTGAACTGAACACTTTCTTAATCCCTTTATTTAATAGGTATTCTCTTAATCCTTCAGTCATTGACTCTCCTCCAAAAATGAAAGTAATGTCATAATCTTCCCAATTGATTTCACCGTTATCTACTAAGTATTTCAAGAAAGGTGGGTATCCCATGATCACATATTTTTGACCACTTCCAAAGTCCATTAAGGTATTGACAATTTTGTCTTTATCAGGTCCTAATGATTTGAGTTTTGAGAATGAAACACAACTCATAGTTACGTTTACTCCTGTTGCCCAAGGTCCTAAAGCAAAGGCATTAATGATGAAAAGAGGTTCGTTTCCTACCAAATTCTTAAGACCAAACTCAATCATCTTGGCGTTTCTTTTTCTTTCTACTTTTCCTCGAACCCAGCTAGTCGCTTTACCTGTTGATCCTGATGACTCATCAATGATGATGTTCTTCTCTGGAATCATTCCTCCAGAACACATTGAGTCAAGTGAGTTCATTTTGATATAGTTCTCTTTATCTATTACAGGTATTTCATGGATATTAGGGGTTAAACCTGAAAATGTAGGCTTGACAAAATTCATGCTTTCTAAAAAATCACGATAAGCTGGCACATTGTTTTTTGCCTTCACAAATTCTAAATATGCTCTTGCTTTGCTGTTAAAGTCTCTCAACTTGTTAACTCCAGGGATGTAAATCAGTTTGATTGATTTGTTTGAAATCATTGTAAGCTTTCTGTATGCTTCAACAATTCTCGCGTAAATTGTAATTATTAAATGTTTCATAATTTATGAGATTATAAGTTCGTTAGTATCTAATCTAAAGCTGCGCTTAGGTTGCTTTGAGTATCCTGCTCTGAAAATCATCCATATTTTTTGATCTCCCGCATTTTTATCTAGTCTTGAATTTATTTGTGCGTAGGCACTTTCATTTGTTATTAGAGATCCAAAGGGCTGAAGATAAGCTCCGCCTTTGGTGATGGTTAGCCAGGTTCTTGCTAGTAATCTTCCGCTCTCTACCCAATCTTTCATGTTTTCAAATTTTCCCTTCATCCAGCAGATGTTGGTGGTGTTTTTAAAGGTGGAACCATAATGTTTTGATAGCATTTTCTTTCTTAGTCCTTTTGTCCATTTTTCATGATTTCTAAAAACTGATTTTGCCATTCTACTTGAGAATCCCATGCACTTCGTCCAAAGCCCATCTTTCAAGCTTTCAGCATCTGCCTCATTATATCTAAAAAGTGAGTCTAATTCTTCTCTTGTTGCTTTATCTTCAAGGTCAGTAAAGAGTGTCTCTTGATTGATTTTAGTAATGAAATCAGCCAATTCTGAGTCAGAGGAATGATAGAACTCTTGTCCGTACATAATTGATTCTTGTTTCAAATTTTCAATTACCGTTTCATCTAATTCAAGATCAGAGTAATCAGTTCTACACGTTCTTCTTTGTTTAATTAATTCAACTCCTAGTTTTTCTTCTTTTGATGAAGGAATCATTTTGAGCTTTGCAAACAAAGTTGATGTTGTAGCCTTAATACTTAATGGTTCAAACAGGCTTTCAACAGTAATTGTATAACCAAAAGAAGCAGCTACGATTGATAAGTGCTCAATGAAGACTCCTAAGGCAACCGTACTGAAAATAGATTGAGGATCTTCAACAGGTAACAATCTTTTAGGGTTGTAATACAATTCGGCTTCAGTTGCGCTAATCGCTTTTATTTGATGCGGCTGTAAGTTGTGAACCGTAGGACACCATTTTGCAATCTCTACTAACGATCTCCATGTTGGTATTTCTTTCTTGATTAATTCTTGTGAGAACAGAGCTTTGAAAGGTGAGAACAAGAATAGAGATCCAGCTGTTAGAGCTGAATTCTTAATGAATGATCTTCTTGTCGAATTTTTCATAAGTAGTCGTTTTACCTTACAAATATTGCCACTTATAAGACAAAATCATTACTGAATAACGCCAGTCGAATTGGGCTTTTGTGATTTTCGTAATTATTATTTATCGCATTGTCTTTTGAGTATTAAAAACTAAACATAATATGGGATGAAGACCATTTTTTAATTCTCTAAGTTTGCCGCCAAATTTCGAGATTATGAATGCAGTTGTTTTTGTAGACTTAATGGGCACATTTGTATTTGCAATTAGTGGTGCTCTTGCCGCAGCCAACAAAAGGTTTGACTTTATGGGTGTTTGTATTATTGCCTTTGTTACGGCCTTGGGTGGCGGAACCTTGAGGGATGTTTTAATTGGAGCCAAACCTGTAGGATGGATGGAGAATAAATGGTATCTGATTACGGTCTTGATTGGCGTACTTATAACTTTTGTATTTTATAAAAGGCTACAGCATTTGCGAAAGACGTTCTTCTTATTTGATGCGGTTGGACTGGGAATATTCTCTATTGCCGGATTAGAAAAAGCGCTCTCTTACGGGATTGAGCCAACTTATGCGCTCTTATGTGCAATGATCACGGCCACTATGGGCGGTATGATAAGAGATGTATTGTGCAATGAGATTCCTTTGATATTTAGAAAAGAGATTTATGCCACTGCAGGTTTGATAGGAGCAAGTTTTTATTTGTTGTTAAACTATTTGGGACTTCCGATCGAGTTTAATTTTGCTTTCACAATACTCGTGGTAATAGTCGTAAGGGTATTTGCAGTAAAATGGAATATAGGATTACCGAAAATTCAGGTCGATTAGCCTAGTTGTCTTTTATTGCGAATCTTATTCCAACACTCCAAAAAAGTCGTGACCTTTTGATTTCATGTGAGAATAATTCTTCTGAACCACTGGTTTCACCGACTTCTAATTGATGCACAGAGTATTTCTTGTATAAATTTGAGAATCCGAACTGAGTGACTAGCTCTAGCATAGATAGTTTTGGATGGTTTAGTGATAGGCCTATGCTTACCGGGAACTCGGGATTTTTGCTCACTCGAGTTTGAAAACTTTCAAGATAGTTTGTAGACATGGTTCTCAAAATATAATTAAAGCCTTCATAGTTACTAGTTGAAGCAGACATTGATAGGGTAGGCGTGATTGTAAGGTGAGGAGTATAAAAGTGAAAGCCAGCAGTTACTTGGAGTCCAAGACGATTTACTCCTCTTACTTCTCTATTAATATAAACTTGGTGATCTGGATACAGTTTTTGAAAGGCTAACTCAAAATCTTCAGCATTTCTAGATCGACTTCTAAAACCAGGAGTAGCTTCAAGAAAAAACTTTTTATAAAAAGTCACCCTTGCTCCGAAATTAAAATAGCCACCAATTTTAAAAAGATTTTCAGCAAGGTCTATACCATAAGGCAGTGAAGCCACGGATTGTGGAATATCAGCACTGTTTTCAAAATTGACTCCACCATTGAATATCACTGACATTCGAACCTTCTTATCCTCTTTTTCTTGAGAAAAGGTGCTGGTAGCGAGGAAGATGAAGTTTAGTAGAAAGGGCAATTTCATTATTAGTACAGTTTAATTTGATCTGTAGAATCAGTTAACACTGTGCCATCATTCATAAAAAGTTCTATTTTGAAAATGTGGGTGGTTGCATATGCTGCCTGCTCCATAAGTACAAAATGGAGGGTATCGCTAATTGGTTTTTCATAATTAGAGTTTGCTTCAGTAGGATGAAAATTATCGAGAGGTTTAAGATTGAAATAAGAAGAACTGAAGTAAAGGAAATTGTCATTGAGTAAAGATCCTGCTGGGTAGTCAACATTAAAATCAGCATTGCTAGTTAAGGCAAGTGAGTCAATTCTATTCAAGTTTTCAGGAGGATGATCCCAATCTGCTATTCCGTGCCCCTCGGCAATAATTTCATGTGCTAAAATAACTTCAGTGACATATGTATTTAAGGGGATAGAGTCTAAAGTGCTTATTTCTGGGTCTTCGCTCAGATTATGACCATTGAAAACAGAAACACCAGTGAATTCATACTTGTAGGAGAAATCATTTGGTCCGCCATGACAAGCCGCTATCGTTAAAAATAGAAGAAAATAAAAGTACTTTTTGTGAATAGCCATCAAATGACATAACGGCTCTCAATATGATTCAGTTGGGCAGCTTACTCTTATTTCAATAATTCAGGAAACTTCTTTTTGAATTTGTTTAATCTCGGAATTGAAACAGCTTTGATGTATCCATTATCTGGGTGCAGGCGTTCGTAATTTTGATGATAATCTTCACCCATCCAGAACTTGTCAAACTCTTTAATTTCGCTTGCCACCTTATATCCTTCTTTCGTTAGGGCCGCAACCTTGTCGTCAATGATTTTCTTTTCGGTTTCGTTCTGGTAAAAGGCGATACTTCTGTATTGAGAGCCCATATCATTTCCTTGGCCATTTACTTGCTCAATGTTTTGAGATCCAAAATAGACATCTACCAATTGCTTAAATGAAATCACCTTTTCATCATAAATAATCTCTACGGCTTCAGCATGACCAGTTGTTCCTGTGTTAGAATCCTCATAGGTAGGGTTTTTTGTGTGTCCTCCTGAGTATCCATTGTATACTTCTTTTACACCTTTTAAGCTTTCAAATACTGCTTCAACACACCAAAAGCAACCACTTGCAAAGTAAGCCCTTTGCATACCCTTGAAATCATCTTTGTTAGATGTTTCCATTGCTGATGTATTATCAGCTGTTTGGCAAGCTAAGGTTGAAATTAGAATTACAGAAATACCAATAATTGAAAGAAGTAGTTTTCTCATACAATTGAGTCGAATTTATGAGTGATTACTTACAGATTATTGAACTTATTTTAAACCAATCTGAGGTATTGAATACAAGACTCCAAATTGATGACCAAATTGGGTACCTGAAAAATGTTCGTGATCGGTGATTTGAAGATTATAAGAGAATTTCCACTTTTCAAATTCATAACCAAGCACTAAAAGGGCCTGCTTTTTACGATTTAACAAACTGACGTATCTAAATCCGGCACCAAGTGAAATGTTGTTTTTGAGGAGTTTAACAGAACTAATGAACTCAATGTAATCTGTTGACAGAATATCTTCAAAGGAGCTCCCAGTGAATGTATGCCTTAAAGTTGTAATTGATTGTGCTTTCTCAAAGTCGAATATCCCTCCCAATTGAATATCAGATCCAAATCGACTATCAAGTGAGTATCCAATATAAAAGTGAGAATGCCTGAATAATCCTCCAACTTTTGCATACGGATTTAATGTGATTGCTGAGCCAGGAACATCATTCATACTGGCCCAAGCATCCATTCCTGGTTCAATTCCAAATGAAAAGCTGATTTCTTTTGAGCCAAATTGGTAATTAATTGGAATTCCAATTCCTGAATATGAAGACAAAGATGAAAATCTGAAAAAACTAGTATTAGCATTTAAGCCTATTCCAATTTTATTGTCATTGCTGAAAGTGTGATTGCCTTCAAGTTGAATTAAGTTAGAAGAATGAAACATATCTTCTTGTGTACCAATCCTAGAATATACACTTGCTGAAAAACTGTTCCAAACACCTACGGATCCTGGATTCGAATAATGCGCACTTAAAGGAGAAGTTACGAAATATTGATCCTTGTCATGAAAGATAGTTGAAAATCCAACAGGAATATTCTGAGCCCTTGAAAAGTAGGGGGCCGCAAATAATAAAGAGAGGATAATCTTGTTCATAATTGATGTTGTGGGTACTTCAAAATTAAGACGTTTCAGATGATTTCTCAAGCTTGTACCTGCTCAACTTTTTAATTTTAATACATGTCAAATGGAGATTATAGCTATAATAACATTGAGGGAATGGGGCATCTAATATAAAAAAAACCAAGATGAAATTCATCTTGGTTTTTAGTGGCGTGAGGGAGATTTGAACTCCCGACCTCAGGGTTATGAATCCTGCGCTCTAACCAACTGAGCTACCACGCCATTTTTTCTTCAATTGGGCTGCAAATATAATGCATTTTTAAAATATTAAAAGGTAAAGCCAAAATAAATTTCGAAATGCTTAATTACCTATATTTATTGAAGAACAATTCTAAAGTCAATCAATGAAATCAAAGAACATAGTATTCATAGCCCGCAGCCTTGATGGTTATATTGCAGGGAAAAATGGTGAACTTGATTGGCTTCATTCTGTGCCCAACCCTTACGGGATTGACATGGGGTACGGAGATCTAATGAAAGAGGTAGATGCTATCGTAATGGGTCGTACAACTTATGAGGTAGTGCTTTCTTTTGAAGGTGAATGGCCTTATTCAAAACATGTATTTGTATTGAGTACGACTCTAAAAGATGTTCCTCAAAGACTTGGGGATAGAGTCACCATTTTAAAAGGCAATCCGGGAGAGATTTTAGAAGAAGTTCACAATCAAGGCTATCACACTTTATACATAGATGGAGGCAGAACCATTCAAGATTTCATGAAAGCCGAATTGATAGATGAATTAAGAATCACTACCATTCCAATCTTGTTAGGAGGTGGTTTTCCTTTATTTGGAGACCTGAATAAACCGCTTCATTTTAATCACATTAAGTCAGAAGTCTTTCTTGACCAAGTCGTTCAAGATTGGTACCAAAAAAAGATTTGACTTTCTTTTCAACTTTTGTGCTTTAAGTCATATAATATCCTATATTTAGTAAGTGATTAATTAATCGGATAAACGAAGCTTGAAGTGAAGATTCATTTGCCAAGCGATAGTGTTTTGAGAATCAGTCTCTATCCAAAATCACAGAATGCTCAAAGAGCAATTACGTTACAAAAAAAACAAAAGAATGAGATACGAGAGTTGGCTTACCTATCCTGAAATGTCAGTTGCAGTTCAAAAAATTGACGGATCATATCGTTGTATGGAATATGACTTAAATGGGAAAAGTAGGCGTAATTCAAAGTTGTGTGAATCTGTCGTAGAACTCAAGTTTTATTTGCTCTCATTACCTATGCCTCCTAAAAAGGAGATTCTAGAATTGATAAAGAGATTAACGCCGAAAACAAAAACGGAATCAAAAATAGCTAATATTTAAGATTATGGGAAAAGGTAAAGACGCTAAAAAGGCAGTAAAAAAAGCTCCAACCAAAACTGCGAAAGAGAAAAAAGCTGCAAAAAGAGCTAAAAAGGCAGGAAAAGCCTAATACAATCTTCGTGAAGAATCAAGTATTTTTCATCTTGTTCATATTCTTCATCAGTTCTTGTCAAAAGTTTGAGGAGAACATTCTAGTACAAGAACAATGCAAGCCTAGTTTGGATCCTCCTGCAGGGCTCAAGATTGTTTTTACTTATGGTTTTCATGAGAATGAAGTATCCTTTAAAATAGATCGTAAACCCATTTTAGAATCAAATCTTACTTCTGAAGAAACTTCAGGAATGGCATCTGATATTCAATACTCATTGAGAGAAGAGGGTGACACCTATCAACTAGAAGTTGATGGACAAGAGTGGAAAGGATACCTAGACAGAGATTATGATAATCTCGTTATCTTGATTAAAGAAGATAGAGTTCACTTTAGGTATTCTAATGGCTTGTTGCATTTTGAGTGATTTACTCCTTGCAATCCTGCTTGTACAATCCAATGTAATCCATGATGATTTTAACTGCTTCAGCATTTAGCTGATTGTTCGAATATTCGGTTCCAACAACCATTTGATTTGCAGTTTGATAAACATCACACCAGTCTCTATCAAAGGCTTTTTGTGCTGCTACCAATCCTAGAACAACTCCGTAAGACATGTTTGCTGGATCTCTTTTGTAAGCTAAAAATGCTGCTCTAATTGCTAAAGCTGGTTTATTGTAATCTGATAAGGCTTGAAAATATGCCCAGCACATTAAATCGTCTGCACTTAAGAGTTTTGTTTCGTCATTCTCAGCCGGTACATCATCAGAAACTGTTTTCAAGTAATCGAATACCTTAGTACTAACACCCTTTCTCTTGCTTACTAAATAAGCCTCAAAAGAACCAACCGACTTAGTTCCCCAGCCAATTGCATTGACCATAAGTATTTTATCAAGGCTCGAAACTTTCTTGCTTCCTAAAGCTTTTTCAGTCTTTTTGAAGTAGCCGCTTTCATTAGCCAACATCACATATTTATTGGTTTTATATGCGTTAGAAAATGGAGTAGAAGTTAAAGGTGAATCAGCCAAGGCGAACTGAGCCGATAAAATGAGTGAGAGCGTAAGAAGGAAGAACTTTTTCATAATTGATTTTTTTATGAATCTACTAATAAAAATGTAAAACAATTTACGGTAAAAGACGTATTCATTAATAGTCGTTATGAAAGGAAAGTTTTTATCCAGCCTATTCTTACTGGTTTTGCTCAATTTATTGGTCAAGCCCTTTTATATATTGGGTATAGATGCTGAGGTTCAAAATAGAGTGGGAGAAGAGGTTTACGGTAATTACTATGCCCTTTTAAACTTCTCATTTTTACTTAACATTTTGTTGGATTTGGGTATTACCAATTACAATACGCGAAACATAGCCCAGCATCCGCAATTGTTGGCAAAGCACTTTTTTAAAATCCTCACTTTACGCTTTGCTCTTTTTTCACTCTATGCTGCATTTACATTGATTAGTGGCGCTATTATGGGGTATGATGCTAATGAGTTTTACATTCTGGCTATTTTATTGGTAAACCAGTTTTTAGTCGCCATAATTCAATTCTCAAGATCAAATTTCGCAGGACTTCATTTATTCAAAACAGATGCGCTAATATCTATACTAGATAGAGCTTTACTCATTGCTTTCGTCTCCATTCTCTTATGGACGAATTGGGTAGGGGATACCTTTAAAATTGAGTGGTTCGTTTATGCCCAAACATTGGCTTACGGAATCTCTGCGCTTATCTCGGTGAGTATGCTCAGTCGTAAAATTGAGCAAATAAGAATTAGCTTGAAAAAGACTTTCTCCTTGGCCATCTTAAGACAGAGTTTGCCCTATGCATTACTCATATTTTTAATGATGATGTATAACCGAATTGATGCTGTGATGTTAGAAAGAATGCTGGATGATGGGGACACCCAGGCAGGAATCTATGCTCAAGGATTTAGGATACTGGATGCCGTAAATATGTTTGCATTGCTATTTGCAGGATTACTCTTACCAATCTTTGCGAGACTGCTAAAAAAGAAAGAAGACGTTAGCGAAATGATGTATTTGGCATTTAGAATTCTGGTAGGGATTAGTATAATCGTAAGTCTCGTTCTCTTTTTTCATAGTTCAGGACTCATTCAGGCGAGATATGAAGGTGCAAGTTGGGAATCAGTTATGTCATTCAGTTTATTGATTTTAAGCTTTGTTCCTGTTGCAATAACCTATGTTTTTGGAACATTGTTAACCGCGAATGGAAGTTTGAAACAGCTGAATTACATGGCACTCTTTGGTTTGGCTTTAAATGTTGTGTTGAATTTCGTTTTAATTCAAGATTACAAGGCGGTAGGAGCTGCCGGCGCCACTTTGATTACACAATCTATTACTGCAGTAATACAGCTAGTATTGGTGTATCGAATTGTGAAAGTTAAGTTTGAAATAGGAATCTACTTGAAATTACTAGCGCTCACAGCTCTCGTTTTCGGAGGACTTTATGCTTACTTTAATTCAGACTTAGTTGTTTACCCGATAATGGGAACCATAGTAAGTGGTATGATAGGAGTTGTATTAGCCTTTGCCCTTGGGATATTCAAGATATCTGACATCCGTCAGATAAGGAGTGAAGATTAAAGCTGAGTCATTAAGATTAGTGCAATTAATGCTACAATCGTGACGCCAACTAAACCTTTTGTGAATTCATTCAGTTGCCATCTGAAATTAGATAGGTAAAACATGAACATGTTTGGAATAAGGCAGAATATTAGAATGTCTTGTTGATCGGCATTCATATTAGTCGCAAGCGATACATATTCATCAAAAGTTACGTTTCCGCCTTTTACAAAATAGGATCCGAAAAATCCTAAAATCGGCAAGATAATACCAAATATAAGTCCGATTGATACCTTATCTAATTTTGCAATTTTCTCTTTCATTTTATCTCCCATTCATTTAAGTTAGAAATAAGGTGATGTGCAGTCATGTCAAACTGAGTTGGAACGACTGAAACATACCCTTGATCTAAAGCAAAAAGATCTGTGTCTTCTCCTTTGTCTGTGTTCTGATATTCACCGGTGAGCCAAAAGTATTCCCCTCCAAAAGGATCCTTACGCTTATCAAATTGATCCGCCCAATAAGCTCTTCCTTGTCTACATATTTTGTATCCTTTAATCTCATCAATTGTTCCTTTCGGAATATTGACATTCAAACAAGTCCCTTTTTGTAAGCCATTATCCAGCACAGCCTTTGTGATAATTCTTGCATAATGAATTGAAGCATCAAAATCGGCATCCTTATCAAAATCTAAGAGAGAAAATCCAATACTAGGAATGTTCTCAATTGCTCCCTCTACTGCAGCTGACATAGTTCCTGAGTACAACACATTTGTCGCGGCATTTGAACCATGATTCACTCCTGAAACTATAATTGTAGGACGCTTTTTAAGCACCTCATAAATCGCAATTTTGACGCAGTCAACAGGAGTTCCAGAACAAGTGTATGCCTCTACATCACCAAAAATGTCTGATTTTTTTAGTCTTAGTGGATCATGAATTGTGATTGCATGTCCCATTCCGCTTTGAACAGTATCAGGAGCAACAACTACAATGTCACCTAATCCTTCAACAGCTTTAACCAAAGAAGCAATTCCTTTAGCTTCAATGCTATCATCATTAGTGACTAATATGAGAGGTTTTTCGTTCATGGAGTAAAGTTAATTACAAAAAGTAAAACTCACTTATAGAATGAACGAATTTGAAAAAGTAACGAGATTATTTTCTTGTTAAGAACAAGAGAACACCATTGTATGGGATGGCTATTTTGCTGCTATTAATTTGAACGATACCATAACAGTCGTCATTGTCAGTCTTATGAATACGCACTGTTTCAGGTAAGTTTGGCTCAGGTGATTTCAAGATTTTTTCAAATTGACGAAAGATGTAATCAGAGCTGTTCATCTTAGTGATTTCGAATATTTCAAAGTTGAATGGGTCAATTTCAGAACCAGTAATGGCAGTGTCGTTAACCTTTACTAGAGTTCCTATTAGAAGTTTTAACTCTTTTGCCGGAATCGTCTTTTTAGAAATTTGAGAATACTTCGTGATTTCGTATTGTCCTGTAATGTCAACGTTTTGTCTATTTGCAGTCACTTCAGTAATCTTAGCAGATTTTAACTCAATAGGTGCAGCCTTTTTAATTCTGTTTTTGTCTATTTGACAGAATGCTCCAACGCTTGCAAAAAGTATACAAAGAGTAATTACAGATTTCATTTGATTTTATTAATCGGTTTGTATCGATTAATATTCAAAAGTTATGCCAACTTACCAGCTGCTTCCTCCACCTCCGCCTCCGGTAGATCCGCCTCCCCATGAAGATCCACCTCCACTGCTGTATCCACCACTACTTCCACCACTGCTGTATCCACCGCCGCTTGAGTACCCGCTACTGCTTGAAGTATTTGATTTCACTCTTTTGGGAATTGTATAGGTTGTAATTTTGGTATGTCCGCAGCCTACACAAGAGTATTTTCGTTCTCCAGTTCCAGAACTGGTATAAGTTGCGGCTGAAATCGTTCTATCATACTCTTTGAAATATGTTTTATGACTGCATTTTGGACATTTACGATACTTTGAGAACCATCTTTTGTAGGGCAGAATAAGTACGTCTTCATCATTTTCGGTAACCCAAACATCATAATCTATTGACTTCACATCCTCTTCTTTGATTTGGCCCCTTTTTAAGTGGGCGTCATCAGATTCTTCATCAAGTTTGAACATGAACGTTCCGGTCTTCTCAGAGAATCGTTCGGCATTCCTCCATTTGTTCATTAAATACCAGTTCAAAGCAAGTAATGGTAACATAGGAACGGGAAATAAGATAGGAACTATGTAAAGCGTGAAGAATTTGAGTCTATGATACTTTTTATAGTAGTCTTTTGTCAGCATTGCAATAATCAAAAACAGCAAGTAGAACCCAAGCATAATAGCACAAAGTAAAAGGTAAATAGGCCATAAGCCAGTTTCATACCAAGCTCTTCCATTGTACTCGTAAACTGTGTCGTCATAAGAGGTGTTGTAGTTGTATTCGTAATTGTTGTCACTGTCGTAAGAGATGCTGTAGTCTTTACCTTGGCCGTAAAAAACATTAGCAACCGCTTGAGTTCCTCTAATAATTCCTGTCACGTAATCATTCTTTTTGAATGAAGGGATCATCTCGTTTTGCCTAATGTCTTCACCTTGTAAATCAGTGAGCACAGTTTCGGTTCCGTAACCTGTAGTGAATTCTACCCTGTGAATGTCATTGATTATAAGCATTAGAAATCCATTGTCAACACCTGCTTGCCCAATTCCCCAAAGTTCAAATAGGTCTGCAGAAAATTCGGCTGGTGTATTATCACCAATAGAATGTAGACATACAACTGCCATTTGATAGCCGGTCTCTTCTTCTACAATTTTCATTATCGCATCAAGCGTGTCAATTCCCCATTGAGATAACATATTATGAGGGTCAGATACCTGACTGTAATCCACTTTGCCCGTTCTTGGGTCAGGAACTAAATTAACATCTCCAATTAGGCCTTCAGTATTGATCGCCGCATAATTTGAGTCAATATCTTCTTGACTTATTCCTTCAAATAAATCTAAAAAAGGAGATTGAATGACTATTTCTTCGAAAAGGCTATCAGAAGGTATTATTGAGTCAACCTCATCTTGAGCAACCAAAATAGTTGGTGCCAAACAGATTGTAATTAATAGACTTCTAAGAGTTGCTGAAATAAGGTTTGATTTCATATTCTGGGAATTGGTCTTTATTCTTTTTCAACAAGATATTATAAGCTTTAACTGCTTCGTTATATCTTTTCTTTTCAAGTGAAATTCTATTCTCTGAGCTTTCAATTTGCATCATCAGATTTTTTACATTTTCACTATCCCCATTCTCTTTCGCTAGAGCTTTTGCTTCATTCAATGAAGATGTTAAACTGTTTTCTAATTCAAATTTGGCTTCACCTTTGGCCTCCTTTATCTGTTCTTGCAAATCTGAAATTGTGGCATTTAATGCTTCAGCTTCTGAAGATGCATTTAAGACACCTATCAAGTCAGGAATAAGGTTGTTTCTGCGGTCAATGGCTGTTTGAACCATGTCCCATTTAGAATTCACTTCTTCTTCTGATTCAATTAATTGGTCTTCAATAAATGAATTATCATTTGATGTACTGTTGTTGACTGTGCTGTTCGAATTATTTGAACTGGCCGAAGGACTATTTGAGAAAATGATTCCAAGAATTACAAAAAGAACAATGATGGCAGCAATCGTAATGACAATTTTCTTTCTATTTCCTGAATCAGATGCTAGGATCTTTTTCTTTTTCTCGATCGTACTTAAAACCTGAACAGCCATTTGATCGTGCGGGTCAACCTTCAATTCTTGACGTGCATGAAATTCAGCTTTATCTCTATCGGCATCATCATGAGTTTGCATCCAATGCATCATGTATGATTTGGCCAGCACGGCATTTCCGTTTTCTATGTAGGGATTAATAGCAGTCGCTTGTTCAGCTTGTGCTATGGCCTCTGTATAGTTCCGGGCAGATAAATGATCATCTGCTAGTTTCAGGTAGACATGAGATTTTTTTTGAAGTTCTTCCCATTCTTCTGTGGTCATGCCCATACTCAGAGCTAGTTCTTTTAACTCATCAAGGGTCAAAGGTCTTTCTGAAATATCTTCCTCTTCTAAACCTGCATTAACAACAGCTTTTATATGGTCTTTAAATTTGTCTTCGTTATAGCTCATATTCAATCGACAACAAGATAATTAAAGAATTTTGATTTCTATGTCTTCATGTTTTACGACATCTCCGCTACGCAACTTTCTTCTCAATCTGGTTTCAACTTCGTCATTAACAATGATTTCACCTTCTGAAACTAATATTTTTGCGTGTCCGCCTGTTTGTGCAACTTGCTCGGCTTTTAATAGCCTGTTGAGTTCAATAAATTCTGAATCTTTTTTTAGTGTGAATTCAATCATTGTTTTTGTGATAGTAGTTGATAATTAGTTCGGATGCTTGAAAAGATGTAATCTCTCCTGACATCATTTGTTTGATGCATTTCTCTTTGAATTCATTTAAACCGCTCGTTTGATAAAAGTCGTTTAAGAGCAAATCTTTAACTGTTTCATTCATCCAGAATTGTTGTTGTTCGTCTCTTTTCTTTTTAAACCAGCCCGAAGGAATTGTTTGAGATTCGAAATCTTCAATAATATTCCAAGCCTTTTCTATTCCTTTCTTTTCAAGAGAACTGATAGTTTCTACTTTAGGAATCCAGTTGTTTTCGTTTGCAGGAAAGAGGTGCAATGCATTTTTATATTCTGCTCTGGCCAAATTCGCCATCTTAACATTTTTCCCATCTGTTTTGGTAATGAGAATAGCATCAGCCATTTCCATTATCCCTCTTTTGATACCTTGTAATTCGTCTCCAGCACCTGCCAACATGAGCAGTAAAAAGAAGTCCGTCATTGAATGAACAGCAATCTCAGATTGTCCTACACCTACGGTTTCAATTAGTATGATATCAAATCCAGCTGCTTCGCAAAGCAATACTGATTCTCTCGTTTTTCTTGCAACTCCGCCAAGTGAACCGGCTGTAGCCGAAGGTCTTATAAAGGTATTTTCATTAGCCGATAGTTCAACCATTCTGGTTTTATCTCCTAATATAGAACCGCCTGATTTTTCACTGGTAGGGTCAATGGCCAAGACGGCTACTCTTTTTCCCTGTTCGATAAGATATGAACCGAAGCTTTCAATAAATGTGCTTTTTCCTACTCCCGGTACGCCAGTAATTCCAATACGGATTGATTGACCGGAGTGGGGAAGTGCTAATTTCAAGAGCTCTTGGCCTTTTTGAATGTCAGCTGCTTTCGTACTTTCAATAAGAGTGATAGCCTCTGATAATCCTGACTTGCTACCTTGTTTTAACTTTTCAATTAAAAGAGCAGGTTGGATTTTATTTGCATGGGCCTTTTTGCTCGCAAGTATTTTTGCAATGACCTCTTTTTTTGGCTTTTTATCTGAGTCTGACATCTAGGGTCCGCTTGTGGTGTCTTTTGTTACAAATCTGTACTTAGCAACCCAAACGGGATTTTGTACATCTTTGAGCAACTTGAACAGGCTATCGCCATAAATATAGTCAGTTAAGACGTTTTTAACGCCATATTCTTTCTGAAGAAATTCTTTTTGATAGAGTGAAGGTTTGTATTGGCCTTGGCTCCAACCTTCTGAATCAAAATTGAAAGGGTGCTCATAGAATTTAATTTTCCACAGTTGCTCAAATACGGGAGCATAATAACCGAGCACTTTGTTTGATTCACTTTTCAATAAAAAGCAACTATCAACCTTAAACTTTTCAAATAGGTTTTCTTTTTTAATATTAGCCGAAGAAGGCCAATGACCAAGGGCTGAGTAAACGAAACGATCTTTTCTCACGACTTCAGCTCCACTCACTTGCCCGTTTACTGTATGTATGAAGGCATAAGTAATTAGTTGTGAATGAGCGCCAGTAAACAAGCCAATTGCGAAATAAGTTTTACGTAAGTTTTGGGCGTTTGAATTTAAACCGCCTAACAGCAGTGCGATCAACAATATATGGCGCACAATTTTCATTAGATAATTCTAATTTATGCAAATCAAGGACCAAAATCAATACAGACGGGATTATTGATACGTATTAGGACAGCAAAAGTTAGGGGCTTTTAGAAATTATAAACGTCTCGACAGAGCCGAGACGTTTAAAGAAACAACAAAATGAGTTAATCGTATTGAAACCAATATTTTCAATTCATTTGTTAATGCAATTTATTCATTTATTATGACAACTGTAAGCACACCTTGAATTAATCCGTTTGTTCCAGATACGTTTGCATCAAGTGTTCCTACGCCATCTTTGGCCATAACCGAAATTGTATGTGATCCAGCAGATAAGTCATAGCTCTTTCCGAAAGACCAATTATCTAACATATTCCCAAGACCTGTCGTGTTGGCTGCAATTACTCTTTGCTGCCCTCCAGACCCTACAAGACCACCATCTACAAATATTGCTATGTCAGCTATAGCGTGGTTATTTCCAGTACCCACTGCTTGAACTCCACCGTTTGTGCTCACAACTACTTTAGAGTTCGCAGGTACAGTAATTGTTTGTGTTAAGCCAGGAATAAGGGTGTAAGAAGTGACAGCCGCAGTCAGAACTAATTGAGCTGTACCATAGGCATCAGTTGCTCCTTGACCAGCCGTTGAATTCGGGATGGCTTGACAGTTCCAGTTAGAACCATCATAAACAGCCATTTCATTTGCTGAACACGCAAGTCCTGCTAAAATGTCTGAATCATCATCTCCGTCAGCAATGTCAGCTGGCACATTATCGATATCTGTCCAATCAATAGAAGCCACTGTTTTGGCATTAAGTGCATAAGGAACAGAAAGAAGTTGTGAAGAACCCATTAAAACATAAGCAGTTCCACCAGCAGCATCCATCTTGATTTGAAGAAAGTATACTGCGCCTCCCCAATCAATTGTTGTAAAATCTCCTGATGATACAGCACCACCTCCAATACTAAGGTTTACTAACCCGTGTTCGTTTGTCGTTACGGCATGTGTCTCTGTATAAACTGAGGTTCCACCAGAACTATTTTGAAGAATTGAAATTTCAAATCCAACACTTTGGTTTGGCAAAATATCTCCAGCCGTATTTCTTGCTACAGCTTGATATTTGAATAAGTTAGGAGCCTGTGAAAATCCACCAACGGCAAGAAAAAGTAGGCAAATAAGAGTAAGAATATTTTTCATAATTATAGTTTTTGGACTTTGATGGTTTTAAGTATTTTGGATTTTGTTTTGAATTCAATTAGATAAATTCCTTTGGCTAGCTCTTCAAAATCAAGGGTTTTAGGCCCTCCTCCTATATGAGAGTCAGAAATCAGAAGTTGACCTACGGCGTTATATACTGAAATCTGGTATTGCTCTTCGTTATTAAGAAGACCTACATTGATTGAAGACTTAAAAGGATTTGGATATGCGTTGATGGTTAAATCATTTGATAGTTCATCAATTGATACTGTACCACGATCGGGCTGATGAAAACCTTGAGTTAATTGATTGGATGAACCATTGTAGGTGTCTATGGCTATTTCACCAACTGTCCAACTCAATTGAGCTGAGCCGGCCGTGTAGTGGTCCCCGCTACTTCCAATTACCTCAGGGGTCAGGTTTTGTGCTGATGTCAAGATTGGAAGGAATAATGTAAAGAGTAATATTTTCTTCATATAGAAATTGTTAGAGCTCCACTAAATATAGCGATTATGAAGATTGTGGGCAAAAAAAAAAGAAGCAATTTATTGCTTCTTTTTCTCAATGAACTCATCCATTCTATTTAATAATCTCCACCATTCACCAGGCTCTTGATCCTCTCTGTAAAACCTTACTGCGCCAGCTCTAACAAGAATTTTTCTCAGCTCATCATCTTCAAATCCACCAAGTCTCTCTCTCAAAGTTTCGAATGAACGATCTGTGTAGCCTTTGTGGCTGAGAAAATGAATTGCCGTAGTTTCTGCTACAAAATCTGTTTTAAATTCAGTTTGAAGAGCTTTGATTTCTTGTCTGAATTTGAGGATTTGTAATCCAAAAGAGATAAGTCCACCTAATAAAGCAGAGGTGCCTGCTATGATAATTGTTTCTGTCATAAAGTATGTTATTTAATATACTTTAAGATACAATCTCAGTACGTAATTTATGTACGTTTTGTCATAAAAAGTGACAATATAAACGCCTGTCTTTACTGACTTTAGGTCATATTGGCAGTCAAATATCAATGGCACATCTATTGACATAGTGAATTCAAACAAATAGATTACAAAATGGCAACAAAAGGAACAGTTAACGTTCAAACGGAAAACATCTTTCCACTGATCAAGAAATTCTTGTACAGTGATCATGAGATATTTTTAAGAGAGTTAATCTCAAATGCGGTAGATGCGACAAGCAAATTAAAGGTATTGTCGGCGAGTGGAGAAGCGAAAGGAAATCTTGGAGATTTAAAAGTTGAGGTAATTCTTGACAAAGATGCTGGAACCCTAATCGTAAAGGATAGAGGTATAGGAATGACAGAAGATGAAATCCAAAAATATATCAATCAAATAGCGTTCTCAGGAGCTGAAGAGTTTGTGCAGAAATATGAAGGTAAAGAAGGAGCCGAACAAATTATTGGTCACTTTGGATTAGGGTTTTATTCTGCTTTTATGGTAGCTGATAAAGTTCAAATTAGATCATTAAGCTTCAAAGAAGGATCACAATCAGTGATGTGGGAAAGTGATGGTACTCCTGAATTTGAGATTTCAGATATTGAAAAAGAAGATAGAGGAACTGAGATTGTATTATACATTTCAGATGAATCAAAAGAATTTTTAGAGCAGGGAAGAATTGATGGTATTCTAAATAAATACTGTAAGTTTTTACCAGTAGACATTAAGTTTGGAACATCAACCGTTCAAGAAGATGATCCATCAGGAGAGAAAGACGAAGAAGGAAATGTGAAGAAAGTAAGTGTTGAGGTTGATAAAATCATCAATAACACTGCGCCAGCCTGGATTAAGTCTCCTTCTGATTTGACGGATGAAGAATACAAAGGGTTTTACAGAGAGTTGTATCCTGCAACATTTGATGAGCCTTTATTCCATATTCACTTGAATGTTGATTACCCGTTCAACTTAACAGGAATACTTTACTTCCCGAAGTTGAAAGAATCAATGGAGGTTCAAAAGAACAAAATTCAATTGTATTCGAATCAGGTATTTATTACAGATTCTGTTGAAGAGATTGTTCCAGAATTTTTAACACTGCTACATGGTGTGATTGATTCACCAGATATTCCTTTAAATGTATCAAGGTCTTACCTACAAGCTGATGGTAATGTAAAGAAGATCGCTTCACATATCACTAAAAAGGTAGCTGATAAGTTAGCTGGCATGTTTAAAAATGACAGAGAAGATTTTGAAGCGAAATGGGATGATTTAAAAGTGTTCGTAGAATACGGAATGCTAACAGACGATAAGTTCTATGACAAGGCAGAGAAGTTTACTTTGATTAAAAATTCAAAAGGTGAAACGGCTACAATTGCTGATTACATTGAGAAAATCAAGCCTATTCAGACAGATAAGAATGATAAGTTAGTTGTTCTTTATGCACATAGTCAAGATGCTCATCACCAGTTTATTCAAGCTGCTGAAGATAGAGGCTATGATGTAGCAATTATGGATAGCCCTTTGACTCCACACTATATTCAAAAGTTAGAATCTAAATTAGAGAACGTTTCGTTTGCAAGAGTTGATTCTGATACGATAGATAACTTGATAGCAAAGGACGAAGAGATTCCTTCAAAGCTTTCAGAAGAGGAGCAAGAGAAATTGAAGCCTATTTTTGAAGAAGTAGTTGAGAAAGAGAAGTTCACTGTTTCGTTTGAAAGCATGAGCGAAAAAGAAGCGCCAATAGTAATTACTCAGCCTGAGTTCATGCGAAGAATGCAAGAACAACAAAGAATGGGTGGTGGAGGCTTCATGGGACAGATGCCTGAAATGTATGATTTAAAAGTAAACTCAAATCATCCGTTAGTTGGTTCGATTCTCAAGAAACAAAAAGACAACAAACAAAAACTCGCTAAGCAATTGACTGATTTAGCAATGCTCTCGCAAGGCATGCTTAAGGGTGAAGAACTCACCAAGTTCATTCAACGCTCTGTCGATTTAATGAAATAAATGAAAAGGCCTCTTGTTCTCAAGAGGCCTTTTTTATTTACTGTATTTTTGTTGCAGTAGTCCAAAGATCAACACAATTATTGCAATTATTGAGATTACCGAAATTGCTTCAAGGCTAAAATCAACAGGGTTTATTGTAAGAAGAATTATGCTACCAATTACCCAACCGAAATCCGCAAAGCTGATAGTTTTGATTTCTTTCTTATTGTCAATTCTCCTAATAGCTGTGAAAGCGACATAAGAGCCAAACCCCAGAAGACCGAATCCTAAAATGTAAAATACAATCGGTTCTTGATAAGAGAAAAAGCTTCCCACATAATTATTCATTAGTATAGCAATTAGCCCTGTGGTTATTGAGAACAAGGCGTTTGATAATAAGACAGTTTTTAATTTATTCATAACTACTATTTTGATTCTACTTTGCTTTTTAGCGCTTGATTCATCTGTGCAAACCCTTTAAGAGTATCTTCCTTTATCATTTTAAGAATGGGCTTACTAAAGAGTCCTGAGAAGTTTTCTCCATGTATGAGCTTCGTTCTATTGTCATCCATCTTTTCTACTATGAAGTAATGTTCACCATCAAAGAGCCCTTTGAAAAAGAGCTTTCCTTTCCATCTGAAATGTTCGTTCTCATTGACTACAAGAACTTTTGGCTTAAATTTTTGAACCTTTTTATCGCCAATTTTAATTTGCGTTTTCAAGTTTTGACCTGCTATTGCCGTTCCTTGAATGTCAATGATGAATGGATTCCACGAACTATAATTTTCAAAGTTCATTAAGGTTCCCCATACTTTTGATGTGCTAGCTTCTATAACTATTGTTGTTTCGATTGATCTCATATCTTAAATGTTTATTCAAAGGTCAGTAGATTGAAGTGATCTTTATTTATCAGTTTATGTCAATGAGTTGACATTTCGCGCCAATTATTAAATTTGCATATGACTTTTAGTGGAAGATTTCTTTTGAGTATGATTCAATTTGCATCTGAGAGAGGTGCTGAGTTTGAAGTTTTGATTGGTTTAAGCGGTCATGATTATGCCTTTTTGTGTGATGAAGAAAGCAGGGTGGATGCCGATATATATAATAAGGTTTTAGAGAAAATATTAATAGATACTGGAGACCCACTTTTTGGATTACACGCAGGAGAGAACTTAAACTTAGCTGCGGCAGGTTTGGTAGGTCAGATTTCTCAAACATCATCAACAGTAAAAGAAGCCCTTGAATATTGCTGCGAATTCGCAAACTTGGGTTGTCGTGCTCTACCAATGGAATTAGAAAAAACTGAAAAGGGATATTTATTGGCTTTTATTCCTGATCCTGAATGGAAACTGCGGTCAGAAGAGGCTGCGAAACAAACAATTGATGGAACTTTGGCTTTTAGTTTAAGAGAGTTTCATTTATTGACGGTTCAAAATTATTATCCTTTAGAGGTAGGATTTGACCACGCTAAATCAGATACTCACAATGAATATGAACGAATATTTAAGTGCCCAATAGAGTATAATTGTGAACATACATACATGTTGTTCTCTAAGGAGCAAGTAGAAGCTAAGGTTGTTACCAGTGATTTTAATCTATTGCGAATTCTTGTTGCGTATGCAAACCAGCAGTTAGATTCTTTGTTAGAAACAGAAGGATTTGAAAGTAAGGTTAAGCGCTCAATTATGAATTTGATGAGTCCAAATTTCCCTACTGTATCGGAGGTTGCGACTAATTTAAATTTGAGTTCAAGAACACTTCAACGAAAGCTTGGGGAAGAAAACTCTTCGTTTAAAGAAGTTTTAGAATCCACTAAAAAGGAGATGGCTTTGAATTATCTGAGTCAAAAGCAATACGAGATTAAGATGATTGCAGATTTACTGGGTTACTCAGATACTTCTGCTTTTAATAGATCTTTTAAACGTTGGACATCTCAGTCTCCAGCAGCCTATAGGCAGGCGAACTAATATTCAACACATTTGTCTTCGTAGTATTCAACATATCCTACGATTGTATCATTCACAACAGTTGTTCCGTTAACTGCAGCCCTTTCTTCTTCGGTTAAATCTCCATCAATTTCTAATCTAGATTGTATGCAAACATTGATATCATCTTCTGATTTAATGGTCATCTCCATTGATTCAAAAGAGGTGAATCTTGACCAGAAATATCCTTCTTCAGTTTCGCGACTATTAGTTGAAGTGTATATCCCTTCTCTGCCTAATTTGAGGCATTCATTTAATTCTCCTTCCCTCGAAAAATCTAGCCAATAAGAAGTCCAATAACCGCCATTTATTTCGGATGTTTTTTCGTACCAATGAACAAGAAGGTAATGATGAGCTTCTGTTGAAATTCTAATACCATAATGCAGCATGTACCATCTGTCATCTCCTTCTCTCAATCCTCTTCTAGAATCCACGAGCACGTCTCCCAGATCAGATGTTAAACTGTCTTTCATGAGCCATTTGTCAGCCAAATAATAAGAGATATAACTTTGTTCGTAATTGTACTCTTGTTGAGCTTCATCAAAAAAAGGAACTCCTTCCCAGAGATCATTATGATTCAAATGATAAGTGCCCACCATTTCAGGGAAACGACCGACGAAGTATGTAAAACTTGTTGTATCAGGATCGAGCGTAGGTTCTTCACAAAGCGTGAATACTTCATCATTATTTAAATCAGTTTTTTCGTCTGATTCATTACAGCTTAATAATATCAGGGAGATGAGAATGATTGAATATCTCATTTCTTTTTCTTTGGTTTTCGCTTCACAATAGTCTCTACAATCTTTCCGTCTTCCCAAATTTCAATAGTGGCCAGCTTTCCTTTCTCATTGTATTTTTTGAACTCACCATCTGGTCTTCCAAACTTCATCATTCCGCTTGTTTTCATCTTTCCAGTTGGGTACCAAGAAGTTTGATATCCTTTGACAATTTCTAAATCCTTTTCACCATTATCATGATAAGAAATGTAGTAGCCTCTTGCCGGGTTCTCGCGATCCTCAACCGAGAGTGAGCGAATATCTCCATTTGAATACCAAATTTTAGACGTGTCGACTAATATTCCGGCTTCAAAGTGCATCTGAGAATTCATTTGTCCGTCTTTGAAATAGAGTTTATAGAATCCATTTCTGTAACCATTTGCGTAAGGTGTTTTCTCTTTTAATTCTCCATCAGGGTAGTATTTAAGTTGGTCACCTGACATTTTACCCGACCTAAATTGGTTGATTTTTTCAATACTACCATCTTCTCTTTTGGTTATTGCAACACCAGTGTAAGGCGCAACATTGTGCAAGAAAATAACTGTTTCATTTAGGTTAAGCGGCATTCTTTTATTCAAGACGCTATAATCAAGTGTGTCTTGAGAGAAAGAGAAGTAGCTGAGTGTAACGGCTATCAACAACAGTATTTTTTTCATCTGGGAGGTTTCTGGGTTCTTTAAGAACTGACTAATCAGATCTTAAAATGAAGATCTAGTCTCATTACATTCTCTTTTTCTTTATTGTATGAGGCGTCTGTAAATTCTTTCCAATGATTTTTAATTCTGGTGCCCTGACACTTAAAATTGAAATGAATCTTATCGGGGTTCAATTCAGCAGTTCTTTTTTTGGATTGAGCAAGACTCATACCTGATTTGCACGGAATGACCCAATAAATTCTTGTGCTGAAATTCCCTTTTTCATCCGTATTATATTCAAACACTTTTTCATTAAGTGTAAAACTGAGAAGAGCATTAGCCAGTATGGTCTCATTGGCACTGTAGGCCTTTCCGTCAAGGTAATAAAAACCAGCAGTTCCCTTGGCATAGCCAAGAGAACTGCTGAATATTAGTAATGTCAGAAAAAG
This sequence comes from uncultured Flavobacteriales bacterium, assembly GCA_913054135.1. GTDB lineage: Bacteria > Bacteroidota > Bacteroidia > Flavobacteriales_D > Crocinitomicaceae > Paracrocinitomix. The sequence continues at coordinate 154,224 of CAJXJK010000013.1, forward strand.
ATTTTTCATTTACTGAATTCTAGATACAGACTTCATTTTCCCGTCCATAAATGGATTCTTGTTCGTGAATCTAAGTGTTAACTCAAGGCCACCTCTTGTGTTGGTAGCTTGATTTAATCCAGAGATATTAATATCATAACTAACACCCATAGCGAATTGATGGAATTCAAACAATACCATTGGAGTGAATGCGTCTCTTGCTCTCAAGTAACCTCCGATAGAAATTGCAGAACCATTCTTGTTCCCTGTGTATTTACTATCCTGTTGAAGCTTAATTCTGAACATAGAACCAATCAACAACTCTTTGGCTTTTCCTTGAGAGTACACCATGATTCCTGGTAGCCATGCATATCTTGTCTCTGCAATTGAGATCACGGCATCTGCGTGCAGTACGAACTTCATATATAATCTATGGTTTGCCCCTAAAAACGAATACTTAGGTCTTGACAAGTGGTACACAGAAAACCCTGCGTTGAACTTCAAGTCATGATTATCTGTCACGTTAATGTGCCCATCTTTATTGTTGTAGTTATAAACCAAACCTGCCGCAAAATCTGAATGAGTGAATGAGTTGGCACCAAAGTTTTCACCTGAAGTAATGTCGGCATCATAGTTCGTTCCATCATACTGATTACCCCAAGTTAGATGCGTGTAATCAAGACTTCTTTGGGCAAAACCACCCATCAATCCTAATCCAAGTGTTTGGTGTTCTGCAACTCTTAGATGGTAAGCCAAAGCAATGTTTCCTTGAGTGGTACCCATCTTTGAATCACCAGCTCTGTCAGAAAAGAAATTTACGCCTGCTGCGAAAAATCCTCTGTCAATTGCATGTTTGTTTAATTTTGAATCTGCAGATGCACCAAAGGTTTTATAAGGAGATCCAATTTGTCTCCATTGATCCTTGTAGTTGACATTTGCTGCGAAATCAAACTTTACCCCAACCAAAGCAGGGTTTTGTGTCATTGGTTGTGTTTGGTATTGCGAAAAGTGAATATCCTGTCCGTAAGACCAAGCACTTATAACCGTAGCGACAATTAGTGTTAACTTTCTCATATCTTGATTATCTAATTAAAGTAATATTTCCTTTTTGTTGGACAAGGTCACCATTGATGAGCTGTCCGCTTAATATATATACAAAAACTCCTGGGT
>CAJXJK010000014.1 GCA_913054135.1 uncultured Flavobacteriales bacterium
ATAGAATCAAGAAAAAGAATAAAGCGTTGACAGAGAAATTCGAAATGGAGAAGAACCTGATCGAACTCGAGCAGCAAGCCTTGAGATTGCAGATGAATCCTCATTTCATCTTTAATGTTTTAACGTCTATTCATAATTTAATTATTCTCAATGATTCTGACAAAGCGAGATATGCTTTGGCTAAGTTCTCCAAATTGATGCGAAGGGTTCTTGAGAATTCTAGAGAGAAATTCATTTCAATTGATGATGAGATAGAGACTTTGGAGAACTATGTTCAATTAGAAAAGTTAACAGCCAATTTAAATGTGGAATTGATAATTGATATGGATGAAAATATTGATTCTGCTGAAGAAATTCTTCCACCACTGATGATTCAACCATTCGTAGAGAATTGTATAATACACGGCTTGAAAGAGTTGGATTATCCGGGTGAGATAAAAGTGGGCTTTACATTATTGAATGAGCATCTTCTTGAATGCTACATTCAAGATAATGGGAGGGGTCGTGCTAAGGCAGCTCAGATAAATGCACAAAAAGAGAATTATCACAAATCAACTGCATTGCAAGTGACTCAAGAAAGGCTGGCTAATTTGAATAAGGATGCCGACTTTGTTCCTTTTGAAATTATCGACTTAAAAGATAATGAAGGAAAAGCGAACGGAACCAAGGTGGTGATGAGGATCGTTATCTAAACGACTAACTCAAAACTTCTAATCGAGCAAATTTCAGCAGAAGCTGCTTATTCCCAACCTTAGGAAAGAAAACCGTAGCTTTTTCAGGAGGAGTTCCTTCGAGCCCTATTACTTTTCCTTTTCCGAATTTTTCATGAATAACATTGTATCCAACTTTAAGGTTTAAAAGGTTTGCCGCCGTTCCAGATTTTGGTTTCGTATCAACTGAACTTACTTTTTTAAGTTTTCTGGCCTTGTCAGAGAAAATTGTTTTTGAAGATTTAGCAACACGCTTTTCTAAGTTTACTTGGTTCAACGAGCGTCCGCCTCCTCTTGAAGGATTCGCAACTTCTAAGAATTCGGTATCAATCTCTTCAATGAATCTGCTCGGTTCAGACGTAATTAAGTTTCCCCATCTATATCTGCTTGTCGCATAAGAAAGAGTTGCCTTCTTTTCTGCCCTCGTGAGAGCAACATAAAATAAACGTCTTTCTTCTTCAAGTTCCGATCTTGAATTCAAAGCCATTTGAGAAGGGAACAGGTTCTCTTCAAGACCAACGATATGCACATATGGAAACTCCAGCCCTTTAGAGGCGTGGATCGTCATCAAAGTTATTTTGTCCTTGTCTTCATCCTTTTCGTCATCCGCATCTGTTAGCAAAGCGACATCAACCATAAAGTCACTTAAAAAAGCCGTTTCTCCTTCTGCTGTTGATTCAGTAAATTCTTTTATACCGGCCAATAGAGCTTGAATATTTTCATATCGTGAAACGCCCTCCGGAGACTTGTCGTCATAAAGTTCTTTTAAAATCCCTGAGCTCTTTGCGATAGTTTGAGCAAGCTCATACCCATCAATTTTTTCTAGTTCAACTCTATAACTCTTTATAGCGGTAACGAAAGCGTTGATTTTGTTTTGAGTTGCTCCTGCCAATCCGCAAGGATATTTAACAGGGTCTGAGAGAACATCCCATAAGCCAATATCATAATGATTGGCAGCAACAATAATCTTCTCAATACTTGTTTTACCAATTCCTCTTTTCGGGTAATTAATAACTCTCTTTAATGCTTCCTCGTCTTGTGGATTAGCTGTCAATCTGAAATACCCCAAAAGGTCTTTGATTTCTTTTCTCTGATAGAAAGAAAGACCACCATATATCTTATAAGGTAAGTTCAGCTTTCTCAAAGCTTCTTCAAATGAACGTGATTGAGCATTGGTTCTATATAGAATGGCAAAATCTGAGTGAGCTGCTTGCTCATTCATCTTTGTGTCAAAGATCATGTTAGTGACTACTTTACCTTCTTCGTTATCCGTCAGCGTTCTGATCACTTTAATTTTATTGCCTTCATCATTACTAGTCCAAACGTTCTTTTGAATTTGTTCTTGATTTTTGGCAATAATACTATTAGCGGCATTCACTATTGTTTGTGTAGACCTATAGTTTTGTTCTAGCTTGAAAGTTTTAGCATCAGAATAATCTTTCTTGAAGTTCAAGATGTTTTCAATGTTGGCTCCTCTAAAAGAATAGATACTTTGGGCATCATCTCCAACTACACAAATGTTATGAAAGACATCCGCCAGTTTTTTTACAATTAAGTATTGTGAGTAGTTGGTATCCTGATACTCATCAACCAAAATGTATTTAAATCTATGCTGATAAAAGTGTAGTACATCAGGATGGTCACGCATCAAAACGTTCGTTTTATATAATAGGTCATCAAAATCCATTGCGCCTGCTTTGAAACATCTTTTTTCATATGCCTTGTAAATTTCGAATAATCTCGGTTTCCCTGACATTCTATCCTCGGCTACGATATCAGTGTTCGCTTCATAGCCTGCAGCTGAAATCAAATTGTTCTTTGCTGATGAAATTCTGCCGTGAACCAAATTTGGCTTGTACGTTTTGTCGTCAAGTTTTAATTCCTTTATAATAGTCCTTAATAAGCTTCTAGAATCCTGTGTGTCGTAAATTGTAAAATTTGAAGGGTATCCCATCTTGTCAGAATGATGTCTCAGAATCCTAGCGAACACAGAGTGGAAAGTTCCCATTGTCAAGTTCTTGGCTTCTGATTCACCAATAATCTCCGCAATTCTAATCTTCATCTCCTTGGCTGCTTTATTTGTAAAGGTCAAAGCAAGAATGTTAAAAGGGTCAACCCCTTTTTCAATTAGATAGGCAATTCTATAAGTGAGAACACGTGTTTTTCCTGATCCAGCTCCGGCAATTACCATTGAAGGTCCTTCAGTGTTTTTAACTGCTTCTAATTGTTGTGGATTTAATGTCTCCAAATAATTCATATAACAAAACTAATTATAAAGTAAACTCCTTTGAACTTTGTTGATAAATCATTTTTAGTTTGTCGAAAAGAGGTCAAAGCTCAAAATTTGGTTTCAAACCCAAAATCGACCTGATTTTTACTGGAAAAAATAAATTCGGTTTTTATCGTAACATTTGGCTTATTTATCAGGTAAAATTGTCTTTCAACAGAGAATTGTGAAAAATCTTCAATTATTTATAATCAAATGTTGTTTTATAAAAAAAACTTAATACCTTTGCACTCCGAATTTTTGCGAATTTGGGTGTAAAATATTGGGAAACATTAAGAAAATATAGTATTTAGAATATGCCAACTATTCAACAATTAGTAAGAAAAGGGAGAACAGCCCAAGTTAAGACGTCAAAGTCTGCTGCGCTTGATTCTTGCCCACAAAGAAGAGGGGTTTGTGTGAGAGTTTACACTACTACGCCTAAGAAACCTAATTCAGCAATGAGAAAAGTTGCTAGGGTTAGATTAACAAACGGTAAAGAGGTGAATGCCTATATCGGTGGTGAAGGTCACAACTTACAAGAGCACTCTATTGTGTTAGTAAGAGGTGGTAGAGTAAAAGATTTACCTGGAGTAAGATATCACATTGTAAGAGGAGCTTTAGATACTGCTGGTGTTGAAGGTAGACTACAAAGAAGATCTAAGTATGGTGCTAAAAGACCAAAGAAATAATTAGGGAATCATGAGAAGAAGACAAGCAAAGAAACATACGATTTTACCTGATCCAAAATTCAAAGATGTTTTGGTGACAAAATTCGTAAACAACATGATGATGCACGGTAAAAAGAGTGTAGCATTTAAAATTTTCTATGATGCAATGGATATTGTACAAGAGAAAGTTGAGGAAGAAAGTCCAGTTGATGTTTGGAAAAAAGCTTTAACTAATGTGACTCCTGGTGTTGAGGTGAGAAGTAGACGAGTTGGTGGTGCTACTTTCCAAATACCTACACCTGTAAGAGATAACAGAAAACAATCATTAGCTATGAGCTGGTTGATTTCTCATTCTAGAAAAAGGAATGAAAAAACAATGGCACAAAAGTTAGCTGGTGAAATTCTTGCAGCTGCGAAAGAAGAAGGAGCTGCTTACAAGAAGAAAGAAGATATGCACAGAATGGCTGAAGCAAATAAAGCCTTTTCACATTTTAGATTCTAAGTCATGGCTAAGAAAAGAGATTTAACACACACAAGAAATATTGGGATTATGGCCCATGTTGATGCTGGTAAAACAACAACAACTGAGCGTATCCTTTATTATACAGGAGTAAGCCACAAGATTGGTGAAGTACATGATGGTGCTGCAACAATGGACTGGATGGAGCAAGAGCAAGAAAGAGGTATTACAATTACTTCTGCTGCAACTACTTGTTTCTGGAAGTACCCAACGGTACAAGGAAAACCTGTTGACAATACTTTAGATTACAGAATTAACATTATTGATACTCCTGGTCACGTTGACTTTACTGTTGAGGTAGAGCGTTCATTACGTGTACTTGATGGGGCTGTTGCATTAATTTGTGCTGCTTCAGGAGTTGAGCCACAGTCTGAGACTGTATGGAGACAAGCAGATAAGTATGGTGTTCCAAGAATTTGTTTTGTAAACAAAATGGACCGTGCTGGTGCAGACTTCATGAGATGTGTATCTGAGATTAGAGAAAGATTAGGTGGTAATCCGTTACCATTACAAATTCCTATCGGAGCTGAAGATGATTTTAAGGGAGTTGTTGATTTGATCACAATGAAAGGAATCATTTGGGATGAGGAAAACATGGGTTCTACTTATCAAGAAGTAGAAATTCCTGCTGACCTTGTTGATGAAGCACAAGAGTGGAGAGATAAATTAATCGAAGCAGTAGCTGAGTCTGATGAAGCTTTAATGGAGAAATTCTTTGAAGATTCTGATTCAATTACTAAAGATGAAATGTTCACAGCTATTCGTAAAGCAACAATCGAAATGACGGTTCAACCGATCATGTGTGGTTCTGCTTTCAAGAATAAAGGTGTTCAAACAATGTTGGATGCGGTTATGGCGTTCCTACCTTCTCCTTACGATAAAGGAGCTGTTGAAGGAATCAACCCTAAAACTGATGAGCCGGCGACAAGAGAGCCAGATCCAGAAGCACCAATTGCAGCATTAGCATTTAAAATCGCAACTGACCCGTTCGTAGGAAGACTTTGTTTCTTCAGAATGTATTCAGGAAGATTAGATGCAGGTTCTTATATTTTCAATACAAGAACTGACAAGAAAGAAAGAATTTCAAGAATCTTCCAAATGCACTCGAATAAGCAAAATGCTATCGATTTTATCGAAGCTGGTGATATCGGAGCGGGTGTTGGATTTAAAGATATTAGAACTGGAGATACTTTATGTGATGAGAAGTCACCTATCATTCTTGAGTCTATGGATTTCCCAGATCCAGTAATTGGTATCGCAATTGAACCTAAAACTCAAGCTGATGTCGATAAATTAGGTATGGGATTAGGAAAACTTGCTGAAGAAGATCCTACTTTCCAAATCACTACTAACCAAGATTCAGGTCAAACTGTAATATCAGGAATGGGTGAGCTTCACCTTGAAGTACTGATTGATAGATTGAAAAGAGAGTTTGGAGTAGAAGTGAACGAAGGAGAACCTCAAGTAGCATACAAAGAGAAAATCAACGCTACTGTTGAGCACAGAGAGACTTACAAGAAACAGTCTGGTGGTCGTGGTAAATTTGCTGACATGCAAGTTACTATCAAGCCTCAAACTGATCCTGAGAAAACTGGTCTTGAGTTTATCAACAGTATTAAGGGTGGTAACATTCCAAGAGAATTTATTCCTTCAGTTGAAAAAGGTTTCAAAGAATCAATGAAGAATGGTGTATTAGCAGGATTCCCAATTGACTCTTTAGTAGTTGAATTGAGAGATGGTTCTTACCATGACGTGGATTCAGATTCATTATCATTCGAAGTTTGTGCTAAAATGGCATACAGAAACGGATTGAAAAATGCATCTCCTGAGTTATTAGAACCAATCATGGCTGTTGAGGTAGTAACACCTGAAGAGAACATGGGAGATATCGTAGCAGATTTGAACAAACGTAGAGGTCAAATGGCCGGTATGGATGACAGATCTGGAGCGAAAGTTATTAAAGCTGATGTGCCACTTTCTGAAATGTTCGGATATGTAACAACTTTAAGAACGTTATCATCTGGTAGAGCAACTTCAACAATGGAATTCTCGCATTACGCGACAACTCCGAAACATATTGCTGAAGATGTTATCAAGAAAGCAAAAGGACAAGTAGAAGCATAATTATATAAGATCGAAAAGAAATGAGTCAAAAGATCAGAATAAAATTAAAATCATACGATCACAACTTGGTAGACAAGTCTGCTGAGAAGATCGTGAAAGCTGTGAAGGCAACAGGTGCTGTAGTTAGTGGACCAATTCCATTACCAACTCACAAGAGAATTTATACAGTATTAAAGTCTCCACACGTAAACAAAAAAGCTAGAGAGCAATTCCAATTGTGCGCTTACAAAAGGTTGATAGACATTTATAGTTCATCATCTAAAACTGTAGACGCTTTGATGAAATTGGAACTTCCTAGTGGAGTAAACGTTGAAATCAAAGTTTAATTAAAGTAATTAAACGATTTAATAAATAAAATATGCCAGGGATAATTGGAAAGAAAATTGGGATGACTAGCATCTATAGTGCCGAGGGCAAGGCAATGCCATGCACGATCATAGAAGCTGGTCCTTGTGTTGTTACACAAGTTAAAACTCAAGAAAAAGATGGCTACGAAGCTATTCAACTCGGATTTGGAGACAAAAGAGAGAAGAATACACCTGCAGCCTTACAAGGACACTTCAAGAAAGCGAAGACTACACCAAAAAGAAAATTGGTTGAATTCGGTGGAATGAACGACTTGAACTTAGGTGATGTTGTCAATGTAGAATTATTTGAAGAAGGACAATACGTGGATGTTGTTGGTATCTCAAAAGGAAAAGGTTTCCAAGGGGTAGTAAAACGTCACGGATTTGGTGGTGTTGGTCAAGCGACTCACGGTCAACACAACAGACTTAGAGCGCCAGGTTCGATTGGAGCTGCTTCTTACCCTGCGAGAGTATTCAAAGGAATGAGAATGGCCGGTCAAATGGGTAACGCTCGTGTGAAGCAAGGAAATCTACAGGTATTAAAAGTATTAACTGATAAAAACTTAATCTTAGTAAAAGGATCTGTTCCTGGAGCTAAAGGTGGTTTCGTAACAATTGAGGCGTAATGGATATTAAAGTTGTAGATACCAAAGGAAAAGAAACTTCTAAGAAAGTTACTTTGGCTGATTCAATTTACGGAATTGAGCCAAACAATCACGCAATTTATTTGGATGTAAAACAGTATTTAGCTGCTAACAGACAAGGGACGCACAAATCGAAAGAGAGAGCTGACATTGCAGGATCAACTAGAAAGATTAAGAAACAAAAAGGAACTGGTACAGCAAGAGCTGGATCAATTAAGTCTCCTGTTTTTAGAGGTGGTGGTCGTGTTTTTGGTCCAAGACCAAGAAATTACGATTTCAAATTGAATACTAAAGTTAAAAGGTTAGCAAGAAAATCTGCTTTATCATTAAAAGCGAAAAGTGGAGACATTATCGTAATGAGCGCAATGGATTTTGCTGCACCTAAGACTAAAGAATTCATGAACGTAATGTCAAGTAATAACTTGGCTTACGAGAAAGTTCTTATCGTACTTCCTGAAGATAACACTAACGTGTACAAATCGTCTAGAAACGTACAAGGAGCAAATATAGTAACAGCAGATAGCTTAAACACTTACGAAATCGTTAACGCGAATAAGGTGGTTATTATCGAGGGTGCTGTTGAGAAAATTGAAAACACATTAAATTAATTTTTAAGTGATGAACAGCATTATTAAAAAGCCGATCCTTACAGAAAAAGCGACTATCGATAGCGAAGAGATGAATAGATTCTCTTTCGTAGTTGACAGAAGAGCTAATAAGATCGAGATCAAGAAAGCAATCGAAGAGTTGTACGGGGTTTCTATCGACAAAGTAAGAACAATGACTTACGGCGGTGGAGTACCAAAAAGAAAGTTTACTGCAAAAGGGGTTGCCGAGCAAACCAATTCAGTATGGAAAAAAGCGATTGTAACAGTAGCCGAAGGTGAAACAATCGATTTATACGACAACATTTAAGATTTGAGAAATGGGAGTTAGAAAATTAAAGCCGATTACACCAGGTCAAAGACACAAGATTGCTAGCGATTTTAGTGATATCACTAAATCAACGCCAGAAAAATCTTTGTTAGCGAAGAAGAATAGATCAGGTGGTAGAAATAGCCAAGGTAGAATGACAATGCGTCACCTAGGTGGAGGACACAAGAAGAAATACAGAATTATCGATTTCAAAAGAGATAAGCACGGTATTCCTGCAACTGTGAAGTCTATCGAGTATGATCCGAATAGAACGGCTCGTATCGCATTACTTTACTATGCTGATGGTGAGAAGAGATATATTATTGCACCAGAAGGTTTAGCAGTAGGAACAGTATTGAATTCTGGAAAAGGAGTTCAACCAGAAGTTGGAAACAGCTTATTCTTATCTGATATTCCTTTAGGAACAATCATCCATAACATTGAGTTCAAACCAGGAAGAGGAGCAGCTATCGCAAGAACTGCTGGATCTTACGGTCAATTGAATGCGAAAGAAGGAAAATTTGCAATTGTGAAAATGCCTTCAGGAGAAACTAGAATGATTTTGTTGACTTGTTTAGCAACAATCGGATCTGTTTCAAACGCAGAGCACATGCTAACTAGATCAGGTAAAGCTGGTAGAAGCAGATGGCAAGGAAGAAGACCTAGAGTTAGAGGTGTTGTAATGAATCCAGTTGATCACCCAATGGGTGGTGGTGAAGGTAAATCTTCAGGTGGACACCCTAGATCAAGAAATGGTCAACCGGCTAAAGGTTACAAGACAAGATCGAAGAAGAAATACTCTTCTAAGTACATAATTGAAAAGAGAAAAAAATAATAGGACATGAGTAGATCATTAAAAAAACCTCCTTTTATTCATTACAAATTAATGAAGAGAGTGGATGCTGCAGTAGAGTCTGGAAAGAAAGATGTAATCAAGACATGGTCAAGATCATCAACGATTACTCCTGATTTCGTAGGAATTACAATCGCAGTTCACAATGGTAATAAGTTCATTCCTGTTTATGTGACGGAGAATATGGTTGGGCATAAGTTAGGAGAATTTGCTCCTACAAGAACCTTTAGAGGTCATGCCGATAAAAAAGGTAAGAAGTAATAGTCTAACATAAGTACAATGGGAGCTAGAAAAAGATTAAAAGCAGAGCAGTTAAAAGAGCAAAAGTCAAATATCGCAATCGCGAAATTGAACAATTGCCCTATCTCTGCTAGAAAAATGAGATTAGTTGCAGATATCGTAAGAGGTGTTGAAGTGAATAAAGCTTTGAACATCCTTTCACACAATTCTAAAGATGCCGCAGGTAGATTAGAAACGTTATTGAGATCAGCAATTGCTAACTGGGAGCAAAAGAACGAGGATAAAAACTTAGAAGACGAAACGTTAATCGTTTCTGAAATCAAAGTTGATCACGCGGGTATGTTGAAGAGAATTCAACCAGCGCCTCAAGGACGTGCACACAGAATTAGAAAAAGATCAAACCACACTACTATCATAGTTGATAGCGTAAAAAATTAATAACTGATGGGACAAAAAACAAATCCAATAGGAAATAGATTAGGATTCATCCAAGGATGGGAGTCTAATTGGTTCGGTGGAAATAACTACGCAGATAAAATCGTAGAAGATGATAAGATTAGAAACTACCTTATGGCAAGATTGCAAAAGGCTAGTATCTCTAAAATTATTATAGAGCGTACCATCAAGTTAGTTACAGTAACTATCAATACCGCAAGACCTGGTGTAATTATCGGAAAAGGTGGTAAAGAAGTAGATAAGTTGAAAGAAGAGCTTAAGAAAGTTACCGGTAAAGAAGTACAAATTAACATCTTTGAAATCAAAAGACCTGAGCTTGATGCTAAGCTGGTTGCTGATTCTGTTGCAAGACAAATCGAAGGTAGAATTTCTTTCCGTAGAGCTATCAAAATGGCGATTGCTTCAACTATGAGAATGGGAGCAGAAGGGATTAAAATTAAAATTTCTGGAAGATTAAACGGAGCTGAGATGGCTCGTTCAGAAATGTATAAAGAAGGAAGAACTCCACTTCATACATTTAGAGCGGATATCGATTACGCACTTTCTGAAGCGCATACTACTTACGGTCGTATCGGAATCAAAGTGTGGATTTGTAAAGGTGAAGTTTACGGACGTAGAGATCTTTCTCCAAATGTTGGTTTACAACAAAAGAAAGGTGGAGGAAATAAGAGAAATCCGAAATTCCAGAATAGAAGAAAATAATTAGTTAAAGCAGTACAATCATGTTACAGCCGAAAAGAACAAAATTTAGAAAAGCCCAAAAGGGAAGAAACAGAGGGATGGCTCAAAGAGGTAGCCAAATCGCTTTCGGATCATTTGGACTTAAAACATTAGAGCCGGGATGGTTAACATCTCGTCAAATAGAAGCTTCACGTATCGCCGTTACCAGATACATGAAAAGAGAGGGAAAAGTATGGATTCGTATTTTTCCTGACAAACCAGTGACCGCTAAGCCTGCAGAGGTAAGGATGGGTAAAGGTAAAGGTGCACCAAGCCATTGGGTAGCCGTTGTCAGACCTGGTAGAATTTTATTTGAGTGTGAAGGGGTGTCTTTAGAAACTGCAAGAGAAGCAATGAGACTTGCAGCACAAAAGCTTCCACTAAAATGTAAATTCATTGTTCGTAAAGATTACGTAGAGAAATAATTTAAGAGATGAAGTCAGCAGAAATTAAAGAATTGTCATTGGCAGATTTGAAAGAGAAGATCGAAGAGCTAAGTACTCAACAAAATAAGTTGAAACTTGCTCACGCGGTAACTCCTCTTGAGAACCCTTTGCAATTAAGAGCTAATCGTAGAGTTATTGCTCGTTTACAAACAGAATTAAAAGGTAGAGAAATTGCTGAAGCGAAAGCTTAAGTAATGAATCGTTAAAAAAACTTTCTGTAATGGAGAATAAGAGAAATTTAAGAAAAGAACGTATTGGGCTAGTAACTAGCGACAAAATGGAGAAATCAATTGTGGTTGCCGTTGAGCGTAAAGTGAAGCACCCTATGTACGGAAAGTTCGTGAAGAAGACGACTAAATTCGTGGCTCATGATGAAAACAATGACTGTAATATCGGTGATACTGTTAAAATCATGGAAACTAGAAAATTGTCTAAGAACAAGAACTGGAGATTAATAGAAATTGTTGAAAGAGCTAAATAAGAAAACTAATGATTCAATCAGAAAGTAGATTAGGAGTAGCAGACAACAGTGGAGCCAAGGAAGTTCTTTGTATTCGTGTTTTAGGCGGAACTAAAAGAAGATATGCTTCTATTGGTGACAAGATTGTTGTCTCTATTAAAAGCGCAATGCCTCAAGGAAATGTCAAAAAAGGACAGGTTTGTAAGGCAGTTGTTGTTAGAGTAAAAAAAGAAATTAGAAGACCGGACGGATCTTATATAAGATTTGATGATAACGCGGTTGTATTGTTAAACGAAGCTGGTGAGATGAGAGGTACTCGTATTTTCGGGCCTGTTGCTAGAGAGCTTAGAGACAAACAATACATGAAAGTTGTTTCATTAGCGCCAGAGGTACTTTAAAAATTAAAGAAATGCAAAAGAAATTACACGTAAAGGTTGGAGACACTGTAACAGTGATCAGCGGAACGTCAAAAGGTTCTGAGGGAAAAATCCTTAGCATTGACAGAAGCAAAAACCGTGTGATCGTTGAAGGTGTAAACGTGGTAAAAAAACACGTGAAGCCGAGTGCGGCAAATCCACAAGGTGGAATCGAGGAAACTGAAGCTGGTGTTCACATTTCAAATGTGATGTTAGTTGTTGGTGGAGTTGCTTCTAAAGTCGGGCGCAAAGACGAAGACGGAAAATTAGTAAGATATTTAAAAAAGAACGGGGAGGTAGTTAAGTAATGAGCTATACACCAAGACTAAAAGAGCAGTACTCTAACGAAATTGCAAAGCAATTACAAGAGAAGTTTGGTTTCAAATCAAACATGAGAGTACCTAAACTAGAGAAGATTATCCTTAGCCAAGGGTTAGGAGAAGCAGTTGCTGATAAAAAAGTAATTGAATCTGCTATGAAAGATATGGCTTCGATTACTGGACAACAACCAGTTACAACTTACTCTAAGAAAGATATCTCAAATTTCAAATTGAGAAAAGGAATGCCAATTGGAGTTATGGTAACTTTAAGAGGTGAAAAGATGTATGAATTCTTAGACAGATTCATTAACGTAGCACTACCTAGAACTAGAGATTTTAGAGGTGTAAACGCTAAAGGATTTGACGGAAGTGGAAACTTCAACATGGGAATCACTGAACACATCATTTTTCCAGAGATCGATATTGATAAAGTAAATAAAATATTAGGAATGGATATCACTTTCGTTACTTCAACGAAATCTGATGAAGAAGCTAAAGCATTGCTTGACGCATTCAAATTCCCTTTTACAAAAAACTAAAGAGATGGCTAAAGAATCAATGAAGGCAAAAGAGCGCAAAAGAATTGCACTTGCTGCCAAATATGCTGAGAAAAGAGCTGAATTAAGAAAGAAGGCTGCACAAGGTGATTGGGATGCTATGATGGCTTTGCAAAAACTTCCGAAAAATTCAATGGGAATCAGAGTTCACAATAGATGTGGATTAACTGGAAGACCTAGAGGGTACATGAGACAATTTGGAATTTCTCGTGTTACTTTCAGAGAGATGGCTTTGGCTGGGAAAATCCCAGGTGTTACTAAAGCTAGCTGGTAAAAAAGAAAAATTAATAGAAACTGGGACCACATTATTTATAAGACGGTCTCAAGTCTTAAACAAAAACAAATGTATACAGATCCAATTGCAGATTTTTTGACGCGTGTGCGTAATGCACAAATGGCTCGCCACAAAGTAGTGGAGATTCCTGCATCAAAAATTAAAAAAGAGATTACTAAAATCTTAGATGAAAAAGGATATATCCTTTCTCACAAATTTGATGAAGATGATAAACAAGGAATTATTAAAATTGCCTTGAAGTACAATAAAAATGTACCTGCTATCAAAAAAATCGAGAGAATTAGTAAACCAGGATTAAGAAAGTATTGCGGAGCAGCTGAGCTACCTAGAGTATTGAACGGATTGGGAATAGCAATCATTTCTACTTCTAAAGGTTTGATCACTGACAAAGAAGCAAGAACTCAAAACATTGGTGGTGAAGTTATTTGCCACGTTTATTAAATTATTAGAAGGTTAAGTTATGTCTAGAATAGGAAATAACCCAATAAGTGTTGCTGATGGTGTTGAAGTCAAAATTGACGGAGGCATTATTACTGCAAAGGGACCTAAAGGAGAATTGACTCAAGATTTCGATTCAGAAGCAGTGAACATTGAGATTGCTGATGGTGAAATCAAATTGACAAGAAACTCTGAGCACAAAGATCACAGAGCAAAACACGGTTTATACCGTGCTTTAATAGCTAACATGGTTGAAGGTGTGACTAAAGGATGGTCTAAGAAATTAGAATTCCATGGTGTTGGTTATAGAGCAGTTGCAAAAGGGCAACAATTAGAAATGGTAATCGGTTACTCGCATGCAGTAATTATGGAGTTACCTGCTGAAATTAAGTTAACAGCTGAAACTGAAAAAGGAAAAGCTCCTGTGGTGACACTTGAGTCTCATGACAAACAATTAGTAGGACAAGTTGCTGCTAAAATTAGATCATTGAGAAAACCTGAGCCTTACAAAGGAAAAGGAATCAGATATTCAGATGAGTACATTAGAAGAAAAGCTGGTAAAGCAGCCGCTAAATAATTAAGTTATGGCGTCAAAGAAAGTAGAAAAAAGAGCAAAAATTAAAAGAAGAATCCGTAAAAATGTTTTCGGAACTTCTACGCAGCCAAGATTGAGCGTGTTTAGATCTAACAAAGAGATATATGCGCAAGTAATTGATGATGTTGAAGGTAAAACTTTAGCTTCTTCTTCATCTTACAAAAACAAAGCTGCTAACGGTAAGTCTAAATCTGAAGCTGCGGCAATCGTAGGTAAAGAATTAGCAGAAAAAGCTACTAAAGCAGGTGTTGATAAAGTAGTTTTCGATAGAAATGGATACCAATATCACGGAAGAGTAAAATCTTTAGCTGATGGTGCACGTGAAGGAGGACTTAAATTTTAAGAAGACATGAAAGCAAAACAAATTAGATCAACAGACATTGAGTTAAAAGACAAATTAGTTGCCTTAAACCGTGTTACTAAAGTAACCAAAGGTGGACGTAATTTTACTTTCTCAGCAATAGTAGTTGTTGGAAACGAAGACGGAATCGTAGGTCACGGATTAGGTAAAGCTAAAGAGGTAGTTGAAGCTATTTCTAAAGGTGTTGATGACGCAAAAAAGAACTTAATTAAAGTTCCTGTTATTAACGGATCTGTTCCTCACTTACAAAAAGGAAAGTATTCTGGAGCTAGAGTTTTATTGAAGCCTGCTTCTCATGGTACTGGAGTTATTGCTGGTGGTGCAATGCGTGCGGTTTTAGAAAGCGCAGGTATTACAGATATCTTAGCAAAATCTCAAGGTTCTTCAAACCCTCATAACGTAGTTAAAGCGACATTTGATGCGCTTAGCCAAATGAGAGATGCAGTTCAAGTAGCGAAAGACAGAGGAGTATCAATGGACACAGTGTTTAACGGTTAATATTAGATACCATGGCAAAAGTTAAGATAAAACAAACAAGAAGTGCAATCAATCGCCCGAAAGATCAAAAAGCAACTTTAGTTGCTCTTGGATTTAAGAAATTGAACCAAGTGATTGAAAAAGAAGGTACACCTCAAGTTATGGGGATGATTAAAAAAGTATCGCACTTAGTTGAAATCGTAGATTAATAATTGATTCACTGAATCATAGATATTAAAAGAAATGAAATTAAATAATTTACAACCAGCTGAAGGTTCTACAAAGAACAAGAAGAGAATCGGTAGAGGTCAAGGATCTGGATCTGCAGGAACTGCAGGTAGAGGTCACAAAGGGGCTAAATCTCGTTCTGGTTATTCAAGAAAAATTGGTTTTGAAGGTGGTCAACAACCGCTTCAAAGACGTTTACCTAAATTCGGATTCACAAATTTCAACAGAGTTGAGTATAAAGGCATCAACCTTGACACTCTTCAGAAATTAGCTGATGAGAAAAAAGTAAAAGAAATCACACACGCAATCCTTAAAGAAAACGGTCTTGTTTCTAAAAACGACTTAGTTAAGATTTTAGGTAGAGGTGAGTTGAAAGCAAAATTAAAGGTTACAGTACACGGATACTCTGCAAGTGCAAAAGCGGCTATTGAAGCAGCTGGAGGTACAGCAGAAGTTTGTTAATTACAGATTATCACCTGAATGAAAAAGTTTATAGAAAATATAAAGAACATTTGGAAAGTTGAAGAACTTCGTAATAGAATCCTTCTTACTTTAGGTCTTATCCTAATTTATAGAATAGGTTCTTTTATCGTACTTCCTGGTGTGAACCAAGCGGCGTTAGCGAGCGGTTCTAATACTGGAGGTTTGGTAGGGCTTCTTGACTTATTTGCCGGTGGTGCTTTCTCGAAAGCATCTATTATGGCATTAGGTATCATGCCCTATATCTCTGCATCTATTATTATGCAGCTGTTAGGTATGGCCGTTCCGGTTGTTCAAAAAATGCAAAAAGAGGGTGAAAGTGGAAGAAGAAAAATTAATGGTTATACAAGGATCTTAACTATTATCATTTGTGCTTTCCAAGCACCATCATACTTATCAATGTATGTGGTACAGCAAGGTGGAGCTTATAATGATACATTTATGTGGTGGACGACTTCAATTATGATCTTGATTTCGGGTACTATGTTTGCAATGTGGTTAGGTGAAAGAATTACTGACAAAGGTGTTGGTAATGGTATTTCATTATTAATTACAGTAGGTATCCTGGCTAGATTCCCAGGTGCAGTATTTGGTGAGTTCTTAGAAAGAAACACTGGCGCTGGTGGGATGTTCATGTTTATTGTTGAATTGATTGTGTTCTTCGCAATTATTATGGTGACAGTCCTCATTGTTCAAGGTGTCCGTAGGGTACCTATCAATTACGCAAAGAGAGTTGTAGGAAATGCAAATGCTGCTGAAGGTGGTCAAAGATCTTACATTCCATTAAAAGTAAACGCTTCTGGTGTAATGCCGATCATCTTTGCTCAAGCAATTATGACCGTACCAACAATGATTGGTCGTGACTCATGGCTTGGTGCTTTAGCTGACTACAGAAGTTTTGCATACAACTTTGTATTTGCATTGATGATTATCATCTTTACGTATTTCTATACGGCAATTACGATCAATCCAAAGCAAATTGCTGATGACTTAAAAAGAAATGGCGGATTCGTTCCAGGTATTAAGCCAGGTACAGAAACTGCAGATTTCATTGATACAATATTATCTAGAATCACATTCCCTGGATCATTCTTCTTAGCAGCAATCGCAATTATTCCTGCTTTCGCAATGTTATTCGGAATTGGTGATGGATTTGCAATGTTTATGGGTGGTACTTCAATGCTGATTATGGTAGGGGTTGTATTAGATACACTTCAACAAATTGAAACTTATTTATTAAACAGACATTATGACGGTTTAATGGAAGGTGGAAAAATTAGAGGTAGAAGAGGTGCTAACGAATTTTCAGGAATGTAATTATGGCTAAGCAACCTTCAATAGAACAAGACGGAACAATTGTAGAAGCATTAGGAAATGCAATGTTCCGAGTAGAATTAGAAAACGGGCACGTTATTACTGCTCACATATCAGGTAAGATGAGAATGCATTACATCAAAATACTTCCTGGTGATAAAGTGAAATTAGAAATGTCTCCTTACGATTTAACGAAGGGAAGAATAACTTATAGATATAAGTAATAGAATTCGAGTAGAATGATTAGTTTTGCAATCCGAAATTAAAATGTCTACTCAAAACAAGAGCAAAAATGAAAGTTAGAGCATCAGTAAAAAAGAGATCTGCAGATTGCAAGATTGTGAAGAGAAAAGGGAGAGTTTACGTGATAAACAAGAAGAACCCTAAGTTTAAACAAAGACAAGGATAAAATAGATCTGAGACGAGAGAGTAATCTCAAATCTTGAATCTAAATAATAGAGAATTATGGCTAGAATTGCTGGAATAGATTTACCTAAGAATAAAAGAGGAGTTATTGGTTTAACTTACATCTACGGAATCGGAAATAGTACTGCTGCACAAATTTTAAAGGAATGCGGTATTGATGAAAACATCAAAGTTGAAGATTGGAATGATGATCAATTAGGAAAACTGAGAGAGATCATCGGAAACATTAAAGTTGAAGGTGCATTGAGATCAGAAGTTCAATTGAACATTAAGCGTTTGATGGATATCGGATGTTATAGAGGAATTAGACATAGAGCTGGTCTTCCATTAAGAGGACAAAGAACTAAGAATAACTCTAGAACAAGAAAAGGTAGAAGAAAAACAGTTGCTAACAAAAAGAAAGCTGTTAAATAATTGATCAGGCTGTAAGTCTGGTTGGATGCTTAGCTCAGCAGGTGGCTGAGGCTCTCGTAGCCCCGAAACCATGATAACTAAGTTGAAAACCGATAAGACAACAAAGTCAAAAGCTAAAGAAAAATGGCAAAAACAGGAAAAGCAAAAAAGAAAAGTGTCAAAGTTGATGCAGTAGGTGAAGCGCATATTCAAGCGTCTTTCAACAACATCATCATTTCACTAACTAATAAGTCAGGACAAGTAATTTCTTGGTCTTCGGCTGGTAAAATGGGATTCAGAGGTTCTAAAAAGAATACTCCTTATGCTGCACAAGTTGCTGCTGAAGAGTGTACTAAAGAAGCTGCTGAACTTGGATTGAGAAAAGTTAAGGTTTATGTAAAAGGACCTGGTTCTGGAAGAGAGTCTGCTATCAGATCTATCCACAACAATGGAGTAGAAGTAACAGAAATCATTGATGTTACTCCAATGCCACATAACGGTTGTCGTCCTCCTAAGAGAAGAAGAGTATAATCAATTTATATATTAATAGATAAGACCATTGGCATAAGGTGTAATTCCTAGCCACAGATCTAAAAAACAAACAGAAATGGCAAGATATACAGGACCAAAGTCCAAAATTGCAAGAAGATTTAGAGACCCGATTTTCGGAGATGACAAATCATTAGAAAGAAAAAATTATCCTCCAGGACAACACGGTCCTAACAAAAGAAGAGGAAAACAGTCAGAGTACTCTGTACAGTTAATGGAAAAGCAAAAAGCTAAGTATACTTACGGTATCTTAGAAAAGCAATTCTCTAACTTATTCAAGAAAGCTTCAAGAATGAAAGGTATTACAGGTGAAAACTTGTTAGTTCTTTGTGAATCTAGATTGGATAATACTGCTTACAGATTAGGGTTATCAAACACTCGTTCTGGTGCAAGACAATTAGTTTCTCACAGACACATCACTGTTAATGGTGAAATCTGTAACATTCCTTCTTACTCATTACGTCCTGGGGATGTAGTTTCAGTAAGAGAGAAGTCTAAATCAATGGAAGTTATTTCTGAAGCATTAGCTGCTAAAGAAACAGGTTTCGACTGGTTAGATTGGGATTCAGCAACAATGTCTGGTAAATTCATGAACATTCCGAACAGAGAAATGATTCCTGAAAATATCAAAGAACAGTTGATTGTCGAGCTTTACTCGAAATAATAACATTAGAACATAGTTCTTAGACTTAGACAAAAGCTACGTATATTTGCGCAACTTTTGTCTTTCGTCTTTTAGCTAGTCTATATTACGAAGCAAATAAATTAATAACTAAATAATAACCATTGGCTGCTCGCCAAAGGATTTGTCTGACTTCTTCAGTCTTTCAAATCGCGCAACTTGCAGACAATTAAAAAAGAAGAAAAACATGGCTATTTTAGATTTCCAAAAACCAGACAAGGTAATAATGATCGAATCAGATGACTTCACAGGTCAATTTGAATTCAGACCATTAGAGCCAGGATACGGTATTACAGTTGGTAACGCATTAAGAAGAATTTTACTTTCTTCATTAGAAGGATTTGCAATTTCTGCAGTGAAAATTGACGGAGTTGATCACGAATTCTCTACTATCAAGGGTGTGACTGATGATGTTACTGAGATGGTGTTGAACATGAAACAAGTTCGTTTCAAACAACAAATCGAAGGAACTGATTCTGAAAAAGTAATCGTTTCTGTTTCAGGACAAGATACATTAACTGCTGGAGACATAGGAAAATTCACTACTGCATTTCAAGTACTAAACCCAGATTTAGTTATTTGTAGAATGGAACCTTCAGTGAAAATCAATATGGAAGTTGAGATCATCAAAGGAAGAGGATATGTTCCTGCTGATGAGAACAAGAGCGCTAACGCACCAATCGGTACAATCGCAATTGATTCAATCTTTACTCCAATCAAAAATGTAAAATACACAGTTGAAAATTACCGTGTTGAGCAAAAAACGGATTACGAAAAATTAATTTTCGACATCCAATCTGATGGATCAATTACTCCTAAAGATGCTTTACAAGAAGCAGCTAAGATTTTGATTCACCACTTTATGTTGTTCTCTGATGAAAGAATCACTCTAGATACTGAAATCAAATCAGAAACTGAAGAGTTTGATGAGACTTCATTACACATGAGACAATTATTAAAATCTAAATTAGTTGATCTTGACCTTTCAGTTAGAGCATTAAACTGCTTAAAAGCTGCAGATGTTGAGACATTAGGTGATTTAGTTTCTTATAACAAAAACGACTTGTTGAAATTTAGAAACTTCGGTAAGAAATCTTTAACTGAGCTAGAAGATCTAGTTGAGTCTAAAGGATTAGCTTTCGGAATGAACGTTTCTAAATACAAATTAGACAAAGAGTAAATAAAATCTTTCTTTTGCTCCCAGTACACACTACTGGGAGCAGAGAAAATGACTCGTTTCGAGTCTTCCCAAAATCCTTGTGAGGGAAGTGAATAGAAAGATTAAGGTAAAGCAAATAGTAAACAATCGGTTAGTTCTAAAGCAGGTTAATCGGTAAAAAAATTAAACAATGAGACACGGTAAAAAATTCAACCACTTAGGAAGAACAGCTTCTCACAGAAAAGCAATGTTATCTAACATGGCTGCTTCATTAATTGAGCACAAAAGAATCAACACAACTTTAGCAAAAGCGAAAGCTTTAAGATCAGTTGTTGAACCTTTGATTACAAAATCAAAAACTGATTCAACTCACTCAAGAAGATTGGCGTTTAAAACATTAGGTAACAAATATGCTGTTACTGAGTTGTTCAGAGAAATCGCTCCAAAAGTTGGTGAAAGACAAGGTGGATACACTAGAATCATCAGAACTGGAAAGAGATTAGGTGATAATGCTGAGATGTGTATGATCGAGCTTGTTGATTTCAACGAAATCTACGGAGCTGGTGAAGCTAAGAAAACAACTAGAAGATCAAGAAGAGGTGGTTCTGGTGCTGCTGCGAAAGCTGCTCCAAAAGCTGCTGCGAAGAAAGAAGAAGAAGAGTAAAAATTGGCGCAGAAAAGCCAATTTTATATTCCGATATATTATTGAAAAGGGAATCACATGGTGGTTCCCTTTTTTTGTTTTAAATATGAATTCTGAATTAGAAGAAGACATCTTCAAAAAAAACTTTCAAAAAAACGACAACAGTTTTCAACAATCTGCATTCTATCCAATCCTTTAATCGTAACTTTACTTCCCGATTACTAATTACAGTTAAAATCCAAACATGGACAACAAACCTGCAGTACTCGTTTTAGCTGACGGTACAGTTTTTAAAGGAAACGCAATCGGTAAAATCGGAACAACAACCGGTGAAATTGCATTCAATACTGGGATGACCGGTTATCAAGAAGTCTTTACAGATCCATCTTATCACAAACAAATTCTTGTCATGAACACTGCACACATAGGTAACTATGGAGTGAAAGATGATGAAGTAGAATCTGACGGGATGAAAATCGCAGGCTTAGTAACTAAGAAGTTTTCACCAAACTTTTCAAGGTATAATGGTGATGGTTCTTTACAGGATTTCATGGAGAATGATAACTGTACAGGTATTTCTGATATAGATACAAGGGCTTTAGTAAGACACATTAGAAATGCTGGAGCAATGAATGCTATCATCTCTTCTGATAATTTAGATATCGATAGTTTAAAAGCTGAATTGGCTAAAGTTCCTTCTATGGAAGGTCTAGAGTTATCTTCAGAAGTAACAACAAAAGAAGCATACACATCAGGAGATGAGAATTCTGATTTCAGAGTTTCTTTGTTAGATATTGGAGTTAAGAATAGCATTGTTAGCTGCTTGGTAGATAGAGGATGCTATGTCAAAGTATTCCCAATGAACTCATCTGTTGAAGACATGATGGCGTTTGAACCAAATGGATTCATGTTGTCAAACGGACCTGGTGATCCATCAGCAATGCCAGAGACAATTGAATTAGTAAAGAAGATAGTGAATACTGATATACCGGTTTTCGGAATTTGTTTAGGTCACCAAGTATTGGCATTAAGTCAAGGTCTATCAACTGAGAAAATGCATAACGGTCATAGAGGAATCAACCATCCTGTGAAAAATTTATTGACAGGTAAGGGAGAAGTAACTTCTCAAAATCACGGTTTTGTTGTTTCAAAAGACTCAATTGATTCAAACCCTGAAATTGAACTAACTCACATTCATTTAAATGATGACACGGTTGCAGGAATCAGAATGAAGAACAAAAAAGTATTTTCTGTTCAATATCATCCTGAAGCTTCTGCCGGACCACATGATTCTAGATATCTTTTCGATCAGTTCGTAGAGAATATGAAGACGGTGAAAGCTGAAATGGTTTAATCTAAACAAAAGTTAAATAATAAGTGATACTGAACTTGTCGTACAACTTCGTGATCCAATCAGCCGTTTTGCAGACAATTAGTTATTCATCATTATAAATTCATAATTAAAAAATGAGCGTTATAAACGAAATTGTCGCAAGACAAATCCTTGACTCAAGAGGAAATCCAACAATTGAAGTAGACGTATTTACGGCTAACGGAGTAATGGGTAGAGCAGCAGTTCCTTCAGGAGCATCAACTGGTATTCATGAAGCTGTTGAATTAAGAGATGGTGATCCAGCTTTTTATCTTGGTAAAGGAGTGAAAAATGCGGTTAACAATGTGAACACGGTAATACGTGAAGCATTAAAAGGTCAATACATATTTGATCAAGCTTCTATTGATAATTTCATGAGATCTATTGACGGAACTCAGAACAAAGAGCGTCTTGGAGCAAATGCAATTTTAGGTGTCTCTTTAGCCGTAGCCAAAGCTGCTGCTATTGAATCAGGACAACAATTATACAGATACATTGGTGGAGTAGGAGCAAACACGCTTCCTGTGCCAATGATGAACATTCTAAATGGAGGTTCACACGCCGACAACAAAATTGATATTCAAGAATTTATGGTGATGCCTGTTGGGGCAAATTCATTCAGCCAAGGTTTACAAATGGGAACTGAAATATTCCACCATTTGAAAGCAGTATTAAAAGATAAAGGTCATTCAACTAATGTTGGTGATGAAGGAGGATTCGCACCTAACTTGGGTTCTAACGAAGAAGCTATTGAGTTTGTTTTGCAAGCAATTGGTAAAGCAGGATACAAAGCTGGAGAAGATGTTTTAATTGCACTTGATGCAGCAGCATCTGAGTTTTACAAAGAAGGTAAATATGTTTTTGAATCTACAGGTGATGAAAGAACAGCAGCCGAAATGGTTGACTTCTGGGCAGATTGGACTAAGAAATATCCTATTACTTCAATTGAAGATGGATTAGCTGAAGATGATTGGGATGGATGGAAGTTGCTTACCGATAAGATTGGATCAAACGTTCAAATTGTTGGTGATGATTTATTTGTGACCAATACAAACAGACTTGCAAAAGGGATTAATAATGGAATAGCTAATTCAATCTTGATTAAAGTAAACCAAATCGGAACACTTTCTGAAACTATTGATGCAGTTGGTCTAGGAAGAAGACACGGATACACATCAGTAATGAGCCACAGGTCTGGTGAAACTGAAGATAGTACGATTGCTGATTTGGCTGTCGCTCTAAATACTGGACAAATCAAAACTGGTTCAGCATCTCGTTCTGACAGAATCGCTAAGTATAATCAACTATTAAGATTAGAAGAAGATTTAGGTACAATGGCATATTATCCTGGAAAGAATTTCAGAAATATGTAATTCCAAAATATTTATATAAAAAAGGCCTCAATTTAATTGGGGCCTTTTTTTTATACCTCAAAGAAGGTATTCTATCTAGAATAGTTCTAAATAGATTGCTCATTAGTTATATTTGTCGAGCATGAAATTATCTGAAGCGAAAAAGAATTCATCTGTGATTATTGATCAGGTGCTTGAGAGTGATGTTACACTTAAACTTTTTGAGTTTGGTTTTTTACCAGGAGCTGAAATGACTGTAGTTAATAAGGCACCATTTAACGGACCCATTTATGTTTCAATTGATGGTTCTTTGATTTCATTGCGTAAGGCTGAAGCAGAAACTGTAATTATAAAGTAAGTGGAAACTAAAGCGACTTCAGTTCATAAAGTAGCCCTTCTTGGGAATCCTAATCTTGGGAAAACAACTTTGTTTAATGCCCTTTGCGGATTACGTCAGAAGACTGGGAATTACCCGGGTGTCACAGTTGATAAGAAGAAAGGGAAATTCAAACATGAAGGTGAAAGTTTTGAGCTAATCGATCTTCCGGGTATCAACAGTTTGTTTGCAAAATCTCAAGATGAAGAGCTAGTAGTAGACTATTTATTGAACACTCCAAAAGCTGAGCTACCCGAGAAATTGATCGTAATGGCATCTGCCATTAATTTGAAAAGAACACTCTATTTGTTTGATCAGATAAGGGATCTGGATATTCCGGTTGTTTTAGTCGTGAACTTGATAGATGTTGCTGACAAGCAAGGAATAGCAATTGATGTAGAAAAATTAGAAGAAGAATTCTCTGTTAATGTCGTTAAGATATCTGCAAAAAAGTCTAAGGGCTTACAAGATTTAAAAGATCTTTTACTGCAAGATATTACTGTGACTTCGAGAGAGCCACATTATATTCAAGAGTATGAGCTTTCAAAGGTGAATGCTCAAAAAGGCGATCTATCAACTTATTCGGCTTTTGTCAAAATGACGAATGGATCTTTGGGTGATTTATCATCTGCAGAACAAAAGAAATGGAATACTAATGAATCCATATTGAGATATAAATTTCTCAGTAGGATTATCGAAAAGTCTGTTAGTCAAGATAAATCAAAGGCCACTGACTTCACTACAAGAGCCGATAAGATTCTTGTTCATCCAATTTTTGGTTACATGATTTTTGCGGCAATTATGTTGCTCATTTTTCAAGCGATATTTTGGTTGGCCTCTTATCCTATGGATTGGATTGATAATGGATTTGCTGCACTTTCTGAATTTTCAACAGCTTCTTTACCATCAGGATATTTCTCTGATTTAATCTCTGAAGGCATAATTCCGGGAATAGGTGGAGTAGTGATTTTCGTTCCCCAAATAGCCATTTTATTTTTCCTTTTTTCAATTCTTGAAGAGTCAGGATACATGCAGAGAATAGTCTATTTGATGGATCGCTTCATGCAAAAGTTCGGCATGAGTGGTAAAAGTGTTGTACCTATGATTTCAGGATTGGCATGTGCGATACCTGCAATAATGGCGGCAAGAACTATTGAGAACAACAAAGAAAGATTAATCACCATATTGATAACCCCACTTTTAACTTGTTCGGCTAGAATCCCCGTTTACGTGGTGATCATTGCCCTTGTTGTGCCTGATGATGCAATGCTTGGCATATTCAATGCGCAAGGCTTGGCATTAATGGCAATGTACTTTTTGGGAGTGGTACTATCTCTAATCTCTGCATTAGTGTTTAAATGGATTTTGAAAACTGAATTCAAGAGTTCTTTAATCATTGACATGCCTACCTATTTAATGCCAGATTTCAAGAATGTCTTATTGTCTGTTTGGAATAACTCTAAAGCCTTTGTTTGGAATGCCGGTAAAATAATTCTAGCCACATCTATCATCCTCTTTGTACTTGCAACCAATGGGGGAGACAAGTTCAATAATGCAGAACAGATTGTAGTATCTGAATATTCTCATTTAAATGAAGAAGAACAAGACTTAATGGTGAGTTCAATTCAAATTGAGAATTCATACCTAGGTTCAATTGGTAAGGCTATCGAACCTTCGATTGCACCTCTTGGCTATGATTGGAAAATAGGTATATCATTAATAACATCTTTGGCCGCAAGAGAAGTATTTGTAGGAACAATGTCTACCATATATTCAATTAATTCAGAAGAAGAAATGACGATTCGTGATCGTTTAAAGACTCAAAAAAGGAGTGATGGAAGTGCCGTCTTTAGTTTTGCTACCAGTATTTCTTTATTATTATTTTATGCCTTCGCATTGCAATGTTTGAGTACAGTGGCTGTTACCTATAAAGAGACCAAATCCATCAAATGGACGTCAATTCAATTTGCATACATGACGGCTTTAGCTTATTTTTCAGCATTAATCGCTTATCAGATTTTAAGTTAATGGGAACTCAAGAATATATAGTCTTCGCCTTAGCTGCTGTTTCAGTAGCCTACTTGGCTTTTAGATTCTACAAAAAGAACTTGAGAAAGAAAGCTGCAAAGTCTGGATGCAATACCAATTGTGATTGCTAGATAGTTTCCAGTCTCGAACAACCATTTGTCAACCCTTCCCGAGTCTCGAGTCTCGAGTTTCGAAATACCCTTTGTCATCTCGCCCTGAAAAACGAAACACGACAAGTCCGCGAAGCTGGACAATCGAAACACGAAATTGTCACCCCTTTCCGAGTCTCCAGTCTCGAGTTTCGAAATACCCTTTGTCATCTCGCCCCGAAAAACGAAACACGACAAGTCCGCGAAGCTGGACGATCGAAACACGACATGGTCATCTAACCCAAATGCTCATCCCTCAATAAATCCATTACAGATTTCACCGGACTGAAACAAGCGCTATCAATCTCAACAAACAAAGTCAACCAATTGGCCATTGCTCCATTCCATAGGCCTGGTTTTTCAATGTATTGGATATCTTTTCCATCTTGAGTTTTCTGAACTAAGAAGTATTGACTTTCATCTACAAATGCCGATAAGTCAAATTTTTCTCCCTTGAAATTACGAACCGAGCAAAACAATTCAACAGGGTTAAAATGAGTAGAGTGTTGCACCATTTTCTGATGTTCTTCGCTATCTGAAATTTGAGATTTTTCAATGATTTGTCTGCTTTCTTTGCCTTGAGAATCTTTAACCCAAAAAGGTCCACCTCCTGGCTCGCCTTCATTTCGTACCATCCCACAAATCCTTAAAGGTCTATTGAGAGTATCATATGCCATTCTTGGATTAGTCAATTCTTCATCAGAAAGTCGAAGGTCATACTTGTCATTGAGACTTTTTACTGAGCTTTCAAAAGATTGATCCTTGTCTATTTTTGAGCAAACATTGAATACTTCATCTCTGAATTCAACTAATTTGGCAGACAAAGCTGAACGGTATTTAGCCGATTGAAAAGCTTTTTTCTGATGCTGAATGTTATCTATGTTTCTAATAAGGATAAGGTCGGCATCAATCTTATTTAGATTGTCTATCAATGCTCCGTGCCCTGAAGGCCTTAAAATATGTTGTAGCGATTTATCTTTTGCCGGATTCAATTCTGAATCAAAAGCAATGGCATGAGAGTCAGGATTTTGTTCTGAGAAACTAACAATCAAATTAGTTGAAAGTTCAGCCAATGAATCTTCTATATCGCCTTGAAAATCTTTGTTGATTGTGAAATGAAGCTTTGAAAGTGTTCCGCCAACTTGCTCACTTTGAACTAAATGCTCTTGAAAAGGATTAAGGGTTTTTGCTTCGTAGTAATGAAATGGAATAAGTCCCTTAGGCAATGAAGGCAAATTTAATCCACCTTCAGAAATCATATGATCGATAATTTCATCAGGCCTCATGCCACCATCTTGCAATTGCACAATC
The DNA here is from genome assembly GCA_913054135.1 of uncultured Flavobacteriales bacterium. GTDB lineage: Bacteria > Bacteroidota > Bacteroidia > Flavobacteriales_D > Crocinitomicaceae > Paracrocinitomix. The sequence goes on from CAJXJK010000014.1 coordinate 27,294, forward strand.
CATTTTTCTGATAACAATGTTCTTAAAGGAAGTTGATCAATTTTATCCAGCATAGCAATTGACCTGTCAATGGCTTCGCCTTCATCAAAAGGATATCCTTCAGATAAATACTCAAAGAATACCTTGAACATTCTTGAGCCAGAACCTGAAGCAGGAGTGAAGAAGCAAATATCTAAGTCGTTTCGCGATTCTTCAAAAGATGATTTGAGCGCATTCAATTCTTGATCTGATAATTGTATGATTCCATTTCCAATTTTACAAGCCGCCTTTAAATCTAATGCAGGATTACCGTCTTCGATTTTTCTTCTTTCTATTGCTATCTTATCTCTTAATTCCATTAATTTCGTTTAAGCCTATCAAAAATAATAAAATCTTTAAGGCCAGACCATGTTTAAAAGCGGACTCAAATATAAATTCAAAGCAGTAAACGCTCATGGAATACACTCTCCTTTCGTTTTTGAATTTTATAATGAAGTTTTAAAGAAAGCTCATCTCTCTGAGAAAAAAGAAATTGAAAAGTTGAGAAAACAACTCTTGGCTGATCATTCAGAAATTGAAATCACAGATTTTGGAGCGGGATCAAGAATCCATAATTCTAATAAGCGTAAAATATCGGACTTAGCTAAGCATGCCGCAATTTCAAAAAAGTATGGTCGGCTTCTGAGTAGAGTTGTAGAATACTATGATTTAAAAAATGCCTTAGAGCTAGGAACTTCATTAGGTATTGGAACATTATATATTAGTTCGGGAGGGGCAGATATTACTACACTTGAAGGTTGCCCCGAAATAGCAAGAAATGCTCAGGCCAACATTGATAAATTGGGCTTTACTTCAGTTGACATGAAGGTTGGGGAGTTTGAAAGTAGCTTTTCTCAATTGACAAATAAAGAATACGATCTTATTTACATAGATGGAAATCATGAAGAAGAGGCCACGATAAAATATTTTGAGAAGTTTTTAAATCATGCCCACAATGACACTTTTTTGGTTTTTGACGACATTAGATGGAGCGAAGGAATGGAAAAGGCATGGCAAAAGATTATCCAATCTGAAAAAATTCATGTTAGTATTGAACTATTAAGAATGGGAATCGTTTTGAAAAGGAAAGAACAGGAGAAGCAACATTTTATTTTAAAATTTTAAGAGCGAACAAGTTTCGAGTCTCCAGTCTCGAATCATTTGTCAGCTTGACCAATAAACAAAGAATGAAAGTTTACACGAAAAAAGGAGATAAAGGAAAAACCGGATTAATAGGCGGTACACGAGTACTAAAATCAAGTTTAAGAATTGATAGCTATGGTACGGTAGACGAGTTGAACTCTTACATAGGTTTGCTCAGAGACAATTCTATTTCTGATGATTTCAAAAAAGAGCTGATCTTTATTCAAGATAGACTCTTCACTTTGGGTTCTTGGTTAGCATCTGATCCCGAGAAATCGAAAATGGTGCTACCAGAAATAAAAACTGAAGACATAGAGCAACTAGAGAACTCAATTGATAAAATGGAAGAAGAACTTGAACCAATGAAGTTTTTCGTACTACCAGGTGGTCATCAAACAGTTTCATTTTGTCATATCGCAAGATGTGTGTGCAGAAGAGCAGAACGATTAGTAGTTGCTTTGGACGCAGAAGCTGAACAAAATCCTGTAATAATTGCCTTTTTAAATCGTCTTAGTGATTACTTGTTCGTTTATAGCAGGTATTTAACTCATAAATTAGGAGCAGAGGAAATCCCTTGGGTTCCCCAAAAGTAAAGGGTTATAGAACGAATTATTAACAAAAATTGCACTTTTTTTCAATAAAGTTTGGATTTATAGATAAATAAAACTTCATTTGCAAAAAAGTTAAAAACAATAAACTATGTATTGGACGTTGGAATTAGCATCATATTTAGAAGATGCACCTTGGCCAGCAGCAAAAGACGAGCTAATCGATTTTGCTATGAGATGTGGAGCACCTTTAGAGGTAGTTGAGAATCTACAAGAGATCGAAGACGAAGGAGAGACATACGAAAGTATCGAAGAAATTTGGCCGGATTATCCCACCAAAGAAGACTTCTTCTTCAACGAAGACGAATATTAATTCAAATCCCGACCTTAGAGTCGGGATTTTTTTTTACTCTAAAATTAAACGATAATTACTTGTTTTAGAATCTTGTGATAATTGTAAGATGTAGATTCCACTTCTAATTTCACTGAAGTCTATTGCGGTTCCGAAAAGATAATTTTCATCAAAATACAATTCGGCGCCATTCATATTGCGCAATATCAACTGCATATTTTCCTGAGAGTTACTGTTAATGGTTATCAATCCACTTGAAGGGTTTGGATAAATTGAAACTTCGAAATCTAATTCAGCAACAGATAAACAGCTTACACATGCTGTGTCTTTAATAAAACATCCGTTGGCATCTGTTATTGTTCCTTCATAGCATCCATCACTTAATCCTCCCCAAGTAGTGTTTGAGGCTGAGTCACCAGTGCCTAAGTTGGTCCAGGTATATTCGTAATCAGGTGTACCACCTGCACCCGACATAAAAACCACCCCGCTTGTTCCTCCTGAGCAAGGCTCAAAATCAAAATCAGCAAAGGTTAATGCGGGAGGAGATAACACATCAATATCAAAAACATTTGAACAACCGTTTTCATCATTAATTGTGATAGAATAAGTTCCATCAGCTAATCCTCCAATGCTGTCTTGCCCAACTCCATTCATTCCATTTGGATTTGGTGCCCAGTAATACGAAATGAAATTATAATCTCCCGTGGCATTATATACTGTGTCCACTTCAATTGAGCCTGATTCAATATTTTGACATATGAGATTTGTAATTGAATAGTCAATATCAATTTGATCAGGAGCATCAAGGTAGACAGAGTCTTCTAATTCACATCCCATATTGTCTTCAACGTGGACATAATACCATCCTTCTAGTAAATTGTTGACAGTGTTTGTCAGGTTCAATTGATTACCTAGAGAATCGGTAATTGTATAGATGTCACCTCCATTGCCTCCGGTCGTTATGGCCGTCAAAGAACCATCACTGAAGGCATAACAGATCGGATTTGATGAAGTAATTGTAAGATCATAGCCACTGCACTGACTATTGGCGCAGTGAAGCGTAAGGAAACTAAGAGTCAAAAGAAATAACTTTTTCATTTTTTGAGTTTTTATCAAAACGAATCGACTTAAAAATAGGTTGCAGCAACAGCTTCTGTCAGTAAAAACTCAATTGACTGCCAAATAAGGTCCTAATCCCTTATGCTTAGCGACATACTGTCGGTAAAAATTGATTGGTATAATTTATGCCTAAAAAATGTTCTGAATAAGGCTCTATACTTCATTTAAAGACCTTATTTTTACAAATTCAATTTATTGAGACGAAATGCTGAACATATTTAAGAAAATAGTAGGATCAAAAGAGAACAAAGACAACAAGATTTATCAACCTTATGTTGATAGAATCAAAGCTGTTGAACCTTCTATCACACCGTTAACAAACGACCAACTTAGAGCTAAAACTGCTGAGTTTAAAAATAAAATTAAAGAAGGTACCAAAGCGCTTGAGGACGAAATTACATCTCTTGAAGAAAAGGTAGAGAATAATCCTGAAATGGATTTTCAAGAAAAAGACGCCATCTATACTAAAGTTGATAAGCTTAAGAAAGAAGTAGATGAGCAATTAGAGGTTATCCTTGAGCAATTGTTACCTGAAGCATTTTCAGTAGTTAAAGAAACTGCAAGAAGATTCACAGAGAATGACACTATTGAGGTAACTGCTTCTGATTATGATAAAGAATTAGCAGGGCAAAACAAGGATTTCGTTTCTGTTTCAGGAGAAACAGCTACATGGGAAACTAAATGGAACGCTTTCGGAACTGAGGTAGAATGGAATATGATTCACTATGATGTTCAGCTTTATGGTGGAACAGTTCTACACAAAGGAAACATTGCAGAGATGCAAACAGGTGAGGGTAAAACATTAGTTGCGACTTTACCAGTTTACTTAAATGCACTTGCTGGTAAGGGTGTTCACTTGGTAACAGTGAATGATTACTTAGCAAAAAGAGATAGTGAGTGGATGGGGCCGCTTTATCAATTTCACGGATTAGTTGTGGATTGTATTGATAAGCACAAGCCAAACTCTACTGAAAGATTTAACGCTTACAGAGCTGATATTACATTCGGAACAAATAACGAATTTGGTTTTGATTACTTGAGAGACAACATGTCTTCAAACCCTGATCAAATTGTACAGCATAAACATCACTTTGCGATTATTGATGAGGTAGATTCAGTTTTAATTGATGATGCGAGAACACCTTTGATCATTTCAGGACCAACTGCTGGCGGAGATGTTCATGAATTCAACGAATTAAAACCGAAAATTGAAACAGTAGTAGCGGCTCAAAGAAAGCTTGTTAATGAGTTAATCATTGAAGCTAAAAAGAAATTAGCCGGAATGGATTCTGGTGATATCACCAAAGAACAATTACAAGAAGGATCTGATGCCTTATTGAGATGTCATAGAGCGTTACCAAAGAATAAAGCTTTAATTAAGTTTTTATCTGAGCCTGGAATCAAAGCTCAATTGCAAAAGACTGAAAACTACTATCTACAAGATAGAGAAAGAGAAATGCCGAAAATTGACAAAGAACTATTCTTTGTAATCAATGAAAAGCATAATCAAATTGACCTTACTGAAAAAGGAATTGACTTATTGAGTAAAGGTGAAAATTCAGATTATTACATCATGCCAGATGTGGCTACTCTTATGAACGAGATTGAAAAATCAGGAGTTGATAGAAAAGAGCAATTGTCACAAAAAGAAGTATTAGTTGCTGATTATAAAGTGAAGTCTGAGAGAATTCACTCTATGAATCAATTGTTGAAGGCTTACGCGCTTTTTGAAAAAGAAGTGGAGTATGTAATCATGGACGGTAAAATTAAAATCGTTGATGAGCAAACTGGTCGTATCATGGACGGAAGACGTTATTCAGACGGATTACACCAAGCGATAGAGGCAAAAGAGAATGTAAAAGTTGAGGCGGCTACTCAAACGTATGCAACCGTTACTTTACAAAACTTCTTCAGAATGTATCATAAGTTATCAGGGATGACAGGTACAGCTGAAACAGAAGCACAAGAGATGTGGGATATCTACAAATTAGATGTTGTAGTGATTCCAACAAACAGACCAATTGCTAGAAAAGATGAACAAGACTTTGTTTTTAGAACGCAGAGAGAAAAATTCAATGCAGTAATTGATGAAGTAAATAAATTAGTAGAAGGCGGACGTCCAGTTCTAGTAGGAACGACAACCGTAGAGATTTCAGAGTTGTTGAGTAAAATGCTTCGAATGAGAGGTATTGATCACAATGTACTGAATGCAAAACATCACCAAAGAGAATCAGAGATTGTTGCTGAAGCAGGTCATGCTGGAAAAGTAACCATTGCGACCAATATGGCCGGAAGGGGAACAGATATTAAGCTTTCTGATGAGGTAAAAGCTTCAGGTGGTTTAGCAATTATCGGTACAGAGAGACATGATTCAAGACGTGTAGACAGACAGTTAAGAGGTCGTGCTGGTCGTCAGGGTGATCCAGGATCTTCTCAATTCTTCGTTTCTCTTGAAGATTCATTGATGCGTAAATTCGGTTCAGACCGTATTGCGAAAATCATGGATAGAATGGGCTACAAAGAAGGGGAGGTTATTCAGCACTCAATGATTACAAAATCAATTGAAAGAGCGCAGAAAAAAGTAGAGGAGAATGCATTCGGTACTCGTAAGAAATTACTAGAGTATGATGATGTAATGAATGCTCAGAGAAATGGTATCTATAAGAAAAGAAGAAATGCTTTATTCGGAGATAGATTAGAGTTAGATGTTTCTAACATGTTCTATGATGTAGCTGAAGAGGTTGTGAATGATCACTTCCCTGCGAAAGACTTTGATTCTTTTGAATTAGATGTAATTCAGTATTTACAAATTGAATCTCCAGTTAGTAGAGAGCAATTTGAATCTGCGAATCCATCTCAGTTAATTGATGCCGTGTTTGATAATGCAATGAATGCTTACGAGAGCAAGGCGAATGCAATGGCAGCTAAGGTGAATCAATTCATGACGCAAGTGAATAAAGATCCTGAGCAGCAATTTAAAAATGTTGAATTCCCTGTTACTGATGGCGAAAAGGCAATCAGATGTATTCTTGATATTGAAGAAACAAACAAGCAGCAAGGGAAGAACATGAAACTTCAAATCGAAAAGGTAATCACACTTGGCTTTATCGATAATGAGTGGAAAGAGCACTTACGTCAAATGGATGACTTGAGAACTGCAGTTCAACATGCATCTATTGAGCAAAAAGATCCTTTGGTGATTTATAAAAAGGAATCGTACAACCTGTTTACAGGGATGTTAGGTAAGATGAGTAAAGAGGTGATTGGCTTCTTGGCTAAGGCCAATCTGCCGCAACAAACTCAAACGAAGCAAGTTCAAAATTCTCAGTTTGAATCTAATGAAGGTGCTTTCGGAAATTCGTCTGCTAATAAGCAACAACCTGAACAGTTCTCTGGTTCTGAAGGATATGAAGAGGCAATGGCTAATTCAGGAAATCAGCAACAAAGACAAGCTCCACCTAAGCGTAAACCAATTGTGGTTCAGCCAAAAATTGGTAGAAACGATAAGGTTGAGATTAGAAATATGCAAACCGGCGAAACTAAATCAATGAAGTTCAAAGCAGCTGAACCATTGTTAAAGTCTGGTGTTTGGATGTTGGTTAAGCAAGAAGCATAAATGAGTAAAGAGCTTAATTCCCTTTTAAAGGACATTAGGCAATGTACCATTTGTAAAGACTTTCTTGAGCCCAATCCAGTATTGAGCGTCTCTGAGAAAAGTAAAATTCTCATTGTTGGACAAGCGCCTGGAACCAAGGTGCACGCCTCTGGTATTCCGTGGGATGACCAATCGGGCAAAAACCTGAGGTCATGGCTTGGAGTTACAGATGAACAATTTTATAATCCTGATTTATTCGGAATAGTACCAATGGGATTTTGTTATCCAGGGAAAGGAAGGAGTGGTGATTTACCTCCTAGAAAAGAATGCCATCAATGGCATCAACCTTTAACCGATCAACTACCAAACCTCAAATTTTCAATCTTAATAGGAGCTTACGCTCAAAATTATTACTTAGAAAATCCGAAAAGAAATCTTACCGAGAACGTTCAAAACTTTGAGGCTTATTTACCTCAAGCCTTTGTGCTACCTCACCCTTCTCCAAGAAATAGATTTTGGCTGACCAAAAACCCGTGGTTTCAAGATAGTTTATTGCCTATATTGAAATTGAAAGTTCAAGAAATTCTAGCAAATGAAGTTTGATTGGAAATACTTTCTCGCCTTCATTAGCATCTTTCTAGTTGAGGTACTGATCGCAGTAGTGTTCAAAGACTCTTTTATTAGACCTTTCTTTGGTGACTTGCTTGTCGTGATCTTACTCTATTGTTTCGTTCGCACATTCTTTAAATTGAACATGAAGAATGCGGTAATTGGAGTTTTAATTTTCGCCTTTATGGTAGAGTTTGCTCAGTATTTTAAATTAGTTGAGGTACTTGGCCTTGAAGGTAATAGATTAGCTAGAATTGTAATAGGAAGCACATTTGACCCATTGGATCTCTTGGCGTATACGCTTGGAGCTATTGCGGTGGTTTTAATTGAGAAATATAGAAAGAAAAGAATCTAGTCCCATTCTTTGCTAGAACGATATACCGTTCCTTTAAAATGAGCAACTAATTCATCATTTTGATTCATAACTGACATTTCGTAAACTCCAATTTTTCTACTTAAGGATAATTCTTTGCTGGTGACAGTCAATACATCTCCAACTTTTACCATTTTTTGATGCGAGATAGAAGTTTCTATTGACATTGATCTGATGCCGTGTGAATTTGCGGAAAAAGCTAAAGCACTATCCGCTAAAGAATAAGTTATTCCGCCATGGGCTACGTCAAAGCCATTTACCATCTCATCCCTCACGGTCATCTTGATTGAAACATTTCCAGGATCATAAGACAATATGGATATACCAAGCCACTGACTCATTTTGTCAGCTGCCATCATTTTATCAATAATTTCTTTTGGAGAAAGACTCATTATGCAAATGAGTCAACCGGAGTAACATTGAATTTAATATCTGCAAATAGTAATGCAAATTCTTCACCTGCTTCTTTCATGTCCTCATCATCTGATTCAAAAAACCAATTCACAACCAATTCTGTTTTAGTTTTGATTCCGTGAAGTTCTTTAATTAAGTTTCTGATAATGAGTGTAGAACTAGTATTGAAGTATTCTAAATGTAAATTCAAGGCTGTTCGCTCTGCAGGAGTTGTCTTGTACTCTGAAATAGCTTGAATCAAAGGTCCATAAAACTCATGCGGATCTTCAGGAATAGAAATCCCTTTTATAGAGATGCTTCCATCCGTTTCGCTCATATTAATAGCGGGAGTTTTTATAGATGCTTCAATGTTTACCGACATAAATTTACTTTGTAAGTAATACTAAGTTTACATAAAGATAGGCAAATAGGTTACAGAATACTAGACTAAATAGACGAATGATTGCCTATAATTCGACAAAATGGTCGAAAAATGCGTTTAATCACTAACTGACGAATTTAAGAGGCCAATTATTGAGATAACAACAATAAATAGCTGTGTTTGGGTTGCTTCATCAAGTATAACGCCATCTGAATCAGGTGCTTCAACCTCCTCAATAATGAATTGCTGTAAGTTATGTTGCTGAATTAGATCGTTCATTGGCTCGTAATCTTCACTTGTATGAACCGCATCTAAAGCCAGTAAATACGGCTCATGAAAGGCCTCAATCTCTTCAGTTGACAGTTCTTTCGTTTTCAACTCCTGCTGGTAAAAAGCTTCAGTAATGACTGCGAAGTAATAAATTGAAAACACATTTAAATCTTCGTTTTCATACTCTAATCCTGCCTGTAGCACATAATCAACCAAATTCTGTTGGTCCAAAGTGTAAGTTTCAATTAGTTTATCTAATGCCGCTTCATCTAAACTGTCAATTTTACTCAACGCCTTTTCAATACTTTCAATACTTACTTGTTGTGCCATCTGATCTAAATTATGTCGCAAATTTATTCATTTTAGTTGAGTCAAAACCGTCAGAGAATAACTAAATTAGAGTCAATCATAAATTCTGAATCACAATGGCACATTTGAGTAAAGACTACATGGATTTTTTTAAGGAATTAGCGGCAAACAATAATAAAGATTGGTTTGACGTGAACAGAAAGCGATATAAAGATTCAGTGAAGGATCCTTTTGACAAGTTTGTTGCAGATCTAATTGATGAGGTAAAAAAGATTGACAAGAAGATTGAAATCGCGCCAAAAGATGCCATTTTCAGAATCAACAGAGATATCCGATTTTCTAAAGACAAGACTCCGTACAAATTAAATCGTTCTGCCATTATTTCTCCGAAAGGAAGAAAAGATAAGGCATACCCTGGTTTGTATGTTGAGGTGAGTCCTGAGCATTGCCGCGTTTACGGCGGAGTGTATCAACCAGACAAAACACAACTTTATAATATTAGAGAAACGATTTGTTCGAATCCGAAAAAAATAGAAAAACTTCTGGCAGATAAAGATTTCAAGTCCACCTTCGGAGAATTGAGAGGTGAACAAAATAAAGTGATTCCTAAAGAATTTAAAGAAACTGCCGCGAATCATGATATCGTTATGAATAAGCAGTTTTATTGGTTTACAGAGATGAAACCTAATGAAGCCTTGAAAGATGGGTTTTTAAATCAAGTAGTAGATGCCTATAAGAAGAACAAAAAGGTGATGGACTATTTTGCTGAGGCCATGCAGTAAATGAAGTATATTCTGTTCATATCATTTCTGATTCAATCATCAGTTGGTATTGCACAGTTTGTGCTCCCTTCTTGCGAATGGACAAGAGTTGGAGGACTGATTAATTATAAAGAGGCTCAATCAAAAATTGTTGATTTTGATTTCAAAAAAGCGGAGTTAGGTGGTAATGTTTCTGATGACGAGGTTCTGGAGGCCATTTTATCTTTTGGAGGCGACAATTTGACCATCCTTTTTTCTGAAAAGGAGTATCATTTTAAGAAGCAAATTAGACTGAAGTCTTATTGTGCATTAAAAGGCAGTGGTGCTAGAACAAAGTTGATTTTCGAATTGGAAAATGAGAGAGATCCAATTTTGGCTCAAGGTCGTATTACGAAAGACACTTTTAAGCTAGAATCTGGGCCTTTCATTCAGGATGAGTATTGTCATCTGAGTGAAATATCAAATAATATCCAAAAGAATGAATTTTACCTACTCGGAGACAATGATGATGTCCTAGTCGAATCATGGTGGGCAAAGGGTAAAACGGGTCAATTGGTTGAAGTTGACAAAGTTTTAGAAAATGAAATAAGTTTGAAAGATCAAGTTTGGCGAGATTACAATAGTGATGCCTATCTTATTAAAATGTTGCCCATTCATAATGTGGTGATTTCTGACCTCACAATAATTAACAATTCAAAGACAAAAGCGCAGACTTCAAATATTTGCTTTAGATATGCCTACAATTGTCTTGTGAAAAATGTACACAGCATCAATTCTAATTATGCCCATGTATTATTTGAGTTCTCGACACATAGTGGAGTTGACAGTTGTAAATTAGAAAAGGCTCATGATTACGGAAATGGAGGAAAAGGTTATGGAGTGGCCATGCAGTTTGCAACATCATCCTGCTTTGTTTATGAAAGCAAATTTGATTCTTTACGACATTCAATTTTATTACAAGCTGGAGCTAATCATAATTACATAGCCTTGAATGAGTCTACAAATCCCTATTGGACAGACGTCAAACTACCTGCAAGTAGTGCTGGAGACATTGTACTGCATGGTAATTTTGCATATGCTAATCTCTTTGAATTCAACAAATGTCAAACCATTGTTATTGATAATTCTCACGGTTTCAATGGGCCTTATAATACGTTTTTCAACAACGAAGTTACGGGTTACGGCATTTGGCAATTGAGAGGTTCTTCTTGCGGTCCTCAGTATTTCATTAACAATTATTTAGAGGGAAATAAAGTCCGATTTAAGGCCAAAGACAAAGAATGCCATCAGTTTAATGTGGTAAATGGCAAAGCGATAAATAAAGAGGATACAAAACATCCTTACGAAAGCATGATTCAAGGAATGGTAAGGTACTAAATCACATTCACTTCTCTCTCCAATTCAATCCCATAGATCTCTTTCACATTGGCCATAATATCCTCTGATAATTGATAGATATCTTTTCCTTGTGATCCGCCATAGTTAACCAAAACCAAAGCTTGATTTTTATGTACGCCATAAGTACCAAGGGTCTTTCCTTTCCATCCGGCCTGATCAATCAACCAGCCAGCTGCGATTTTAATGTGGTCTTCATCAACTGGATAATTAGCTACATCCGGAAATTTGGACTTTAGTTCTTCAAACTGCTTTTTAGAGATTACAGGGTTTTTAAAGAAACTTCCCGAATTTCCTATTTCTTTTGGGTCTGGTAATTTCGTCTGACGAATGTGAATCACGGCATCTGATACATCTTTGATAGTAGGTGCAGTCACGTTCATCTCACTCAATCTAGCCTCGATTGCGCCGTATGAAGTGTTGATTTTAGAATTTCGTGACAGTCTCAAAGTCATTGATACGATTACGTATTCACCTTTCATGGCTCTTTTAAATACACTCTCTCTGTATCCAAAATTACATTGATCTGCATTGAAAACTTCTATTTCACCCGTGGATATTTTCAGGGCTTCTAATGAGTGAAAAACATCTTTAATTTCAGTACCATACGCTCCAATGTTCTGCATAGGCGCCGCACCAACACTTCCAGGAATCAGTGAAAGGTTTTCTATCCCTCCTAAGCCTTGTTCAACTGCAAACATTACGAAATCATGCCATACTTCCCCAGCCATGGCCTTGACAAGTGTGACATCATCCGAATCTGAAGTGATTTCAATTCCTCTTAATTCATTTTTGAGTACAAGTGCCGAAACATCTTGGGTAAGCAGAACATTGCTTCCACCACCTAAGATAAAAAGTTCAGATGACTGATTTTCAGATAATAATGACTTTAATTCATTGATAGAATTAAAAGTAGCGAATCGCTTTGCCTTTACATCCAATCCGAAGGTATTATGAGCTTTTAGGCTAACGTTTTCTTGTATCATAAAAGGGAATGAGCTTCAAAATTATCGAGAAAGAGGCAATAATCTGAGAAGTTCGGGGTTATTTATTAAGACCCTAAGGTTGATTGTATGAAATTCAGCTGCACTTTAATCATATTTGTTTCTCTTCTTTCTTATTCTCAAGAAGATGTTAAAACCCTTGAGGCTTTTAATATTAATGTTGGTGTGCAGATGCTCCAACCTTCGTCTTTAGATTACAGCAATTTCAAATCTTCAGTAAATGGCAATGACTTTTTTATAGAGAATTCAACTGCACTGAATACAACATCTGATAAGCTCTATGCTCGGCAGTTTGTTAATGGTGGATTGCAATTCAGGATTCTTAAGGAAAAGAGTTTAAGCATCTTCAAGAAATTTAATCTGAATTTGGGTGGTTCTTTTGCCGCTGGACAAAACTTAACGTACAATTTTTCAGAGAATTATAGGGTGCAAGGTGATTCAATATTTATAACCCAAGCTGGTCAAACTGAAGTCTATACATCTGATACCTTATATCGACTTGATACTCGATATTACTCAGAACTTAAAAATGTTGGTTTATCAACTGAATTTTGCATGTCTACATCTGAAAGCAAAACAGGTTTTTCAACTGGTTTTGGACTTTTAGGGAGTTTTTCAATTGACAATCAATTAGACTTGACACAAGATAGGTTATTCTCTACTGCTCTTTATGATGAGAACGGAAATGCTGCTTATGTTGAAACGATTTCTGTGCCCAATGCTCAAAGTCCTGTTTACGGATCACAACTTGCTTCTACCTACAATAATTCAATGAAACTTGCTTCGGTATACTCTATTATGCCGTATATTCCTCTGAAAATGCAAGCGGCCTTGTCTGAAGACAATTTCTTGAAAGATTTATCAGTTGAATTTTTTGCTAAAGTTGGATATGAATTCCAATTTTCTGCTTCAAATTATCGTTCTGGACGGCTTTCTTACCTTCTAGGATTCGGAATAAATTACTACTTGTAGCATGTTGTAATTTTTTGTACCTTAAAGCCAATTATGAATGGATTTTATGTTTTCGCTTTAAGTTTTATGTTCGCAATTCCCGCGCAACATGCTTTTTCTCAAGACAATAAGGTAGATGCCTCAGGTAAAAAAATAGGCACGTGGGTTGTTTTCGGGAGTGATAATGCTAAAAAAGGGCATTGTCCAACTTGTAAAGTTGAAGAAGGTGAATATGTAGATGGTCGAAAACAAGGCGAATGGATTAAATATTATCCTGACGGCATAACTCCAAGATTAAAAGCAAATTACAAAAACGGACAACCGAATGGTGCTTATGAAAAGTATCATGACAATGGTGTTTTGAGAGAAAAAGGAACCTATAATGCCAGAAAGCAAACGGGTGATTTCATTGTTCAAAATGCTGAAGGAATCGTAACTCAGAAAAAAACATTTAACGCCAACGGTAAAGAAGATGGTACTTCACAGTACTTCTATGATGATGGGTCATTACAAATGGAGATGACCAAAAAAGATGGTGTAATTCAAGGAACTGCTACTACTTACTATAATAATGGAGATGTTAAGAAAACGATTGCTTATGACGCAAGCGGTAAACCTGGGCCTCCTGAGAATAAAGAAAGAGTGAATCCTCCGGCAGGTCAAAAAGTTGTTTCAGGAAGTGGTGGACCTTCAGGTAAGAAAGGTAAAATCAAAGACGGTAAAGGATATAACAGAGACGGTTATAATAAGCTTTACAACAAAGCTGATGAATTGTGGATGGATGGTGAGTTTAAAGCAGATAAGCTTTGGAACGGTAAGCTATACAAATACGATTCTGACGGAATTCTATTGAAAATTGAAGTTTGGAAAAACGGTAAGTATCACTCTGATGGAGTGCTAGAATAGGTTCTTTGTTAATAAGCTGGCGAATGATTGATTCAAAGGTTTATCCACAAACAACCCTCACATGCTCAAGTTACTCTCACTTATTGGCGGATTATTTCTGCATACACCTTTGGTGTATGGGCAATCAGACACCCTAAATTGTACTGATGCTGAAGGAAAGAAAACCGGATATTGGATTATCACTGGAAAAATCAGACCCAGTATGGGTTATTGTGATACCTGCAAAATAAGCGAAGGTCAGTTTGTTGCGAATCGAAAAGTTGACAAGCAATTAACGTACTTTAAAAATGGCAAGATTAAATTGATTGCAAATTATAAAAGAGGACGGCCTGTTGGCGCTTACATCAAATATTGGGAGAATGGAGTGAAACGTGAAGAAGGTTCATTTGCAAAAGGAAAACAGCAAGAGGTTCTAAAAAAATACTCGCAGAATGGAGGGCTCCTTCTATACAAGTTTTTCAATGAAGATGGGAGAGAAGAAGGCTGGACTTCATATTATTATGAGAACTGCGATACAAACGAAAGAATCGACCGAAAGCAGTTTGAATACTTTAAACGAAATGGTGTGACCCAATTTAAATCTTATCGCTACTATTACTCGGGATGCATTCAAGAGATTAGAGATTACGAAGATGATGGAACTCCGGCTGGTGGTCACACCTATAAAAATGATTGTTTGTTGACCGATACCTTGAATATTGGAACTGAGGGAGATGTTGATAAAGAAGAACCTTGTAGAAAGAAGGACGATATTGAGCCTCCTGGAAAAATAATCGATCCAATTAAATTTGACCCAAATGGGTACAACAGATTGTATAACGAAAATGACGACTTATGGATGGAAGGATACTTCAAAAAGGGAAAACTCTTTAACGGTCGTCTTTATCACTATGATGAAAATGGACTGTTCACCAAAATGGAAATTTGGGAAAATGGAAACTATTTGAAGCTTGGAGACATTGAAAATCTTGATCCAATTAAAATTCCTGATTATATCAACCGAAAATATCCACCAAAAAGAGATGATGAAATTAATGAGGATGGAGAATACCGAGATGGCAAACTTTGGAACGGCAAAAAATATGTTTATGATGAAGACGGCATTTTACTTCAAATAGAGATCTGGAAGAAAGGAAAATTTGTTGAAAATGGAGTGTTAGATGTCGGTAATGATGGCTACAAAGATGTGCCTGCTACTTTCGGTCCACCTTACAAAGATGGATACCACATGATTTATGATGAGAATGATGAAATATGGTTAGAGGGTGAGTTCAAGGATTTTAAATTTTGGAGAGGCAAGCACTATATTTATGGAGATGACGGACTTTTAGAGAGAATTGAAGTTTGGGTGGATGGCAAGTATCATTCTGACGCACAGCTGTGATTCACTATTCTACGCTCACTCCAATTACACTTCGACAGGCTCAGTGTAAACTGCTTAAATTGGACTTCGCTATTCTACGCTCACTCCAATTACGCAAACATCATCAATTTGTTCAAATTCACCAATCCATTTTTCAAAGTGAGTGGTGAGCAAATCTCCATGCAAAATAAATGGCTTTGATTGAGATTCAATGATGAGTTTTTTGAAAGGCTTATACTTCATTTTCTTTCCTTTATCTCCTCCAAACTGATCGGCATATCCATCAGTAAAAGAAATGATTCGGTCTCCTTTCAATAGTTGAACATCTTGGCTCTTAAAGTCTGCTTGTTCTTCAGTGTGAAAGCCAACTGGCATCTTGTTCGCAGCTATTTCAATAAGTCCGTAAGTAAATGGTTCATGAACTAAGACTTTTTCAAATTCACCTGCTTTTATATTCTCATTTTTTCGTAAAATCCATAGAGGATTATTCGCTCCAGTGTATTGAAGTTGGTTCGTTTGCTTGTTCCAAATACACAAGGCCAGATCCATACCGTCTTTTTGCTGTCTGTCTGCTCCTTTTTGATCTAGTGCTTTGATTATCTTTTGTCTCAAAAGCGCCAAAATTTTGGGTCCATCCTTGATTCCGTTTTCAATAACAATCTCATTCAAAAATCCGATACCTAGCATTGACATAAAAGCACCAGGAACTCCATGTCCAGTGCAATCAGCAGTTACCCAAACAGATAAGTTCTCTTCTTGAAAGTGATGAGCCCAATAAAAATCACCACTCACAACATCTTTAGGCTTGAATAAAATGAAATGATTCTGTGAAATTTTATCCCATTCGTCATTCCCCGAAAGCAATGCTGTCTGAATTCGTTTGGCATAATTAATACTGTCTTTTATCTCTTTATGTTGTTCTTCAATCTCATCTTTTTGCAATAGAATTTGATTGTTTCGATCAGTGATAATCTTGTTTTTCGATTTCAGTTGAGATCTACTTCTGAACATTAGATAGAGCGCGACAATAACAAGAAGTATAACCATTCCTGATGCCCAAAGCATTAAATCTTTAGACTTTATTCTCTCATCTGATAGTTTCTGTTCGTATTCGTTTTGCTTCTCTATTTGGACGAGTTCTAAGGAGTCTTGCTCTGCTATTTCAGCTAACAATTGATCGTTCTCTATTTGCAAGGCCTGGCTGTTAGATCCACCCAAATCTAGAGAATCCTTGAGGTGGTAAGCTCTATTCATAAAAACGTAAGCGTCTTTATAATTCTTTAATCTACTTTCGGCTATCGCGAGAGATGCATAGGATTCAACTATAAGCTCATTGTAGCCAGATTTAAGTCCATACTCTAAGGCTTGCTTAAGGTTAAACTGTCCTTTTTTATATTGCTTGCGATCCATATAAAAATTCCCCAGACTGTAGTAATCTAGAGCAATTCCTCTGTCGTTACCTATTTGCTTAGTTACGGCTGCAGCTTTCTCCATGAACTCGCTTGCCAAGTCAAAATTCTCCTCAATTTCATAAAGGACAGCAAGGTTATAGTAGATTTCTCCCTTTCGTCTTAAGTTATTGTTGGCAATTGATAAGTCAATTCCTTCTTCGTAGTATTTATGAGCTTGCTCAAAATTTTTCTCGTTTTTAGCAATGATTCCTAAATTATTCAATGCTTGAAGAATATCTGTGGTGTCTTTGTATACTTTTCCTAGCTGATAAGCTTCTTCGAAGTATTCTTTAGATTTTTCATTGTTTTCAATTACTCTAAAGACTAGCCCAATTCCGCATGCTGCATGTCCTTGAGCTTTCGGACGATTTTTCTTAGCAAATTCATAGCATTCAAAATAGGCGTCTAAAGCTTTATCATATTCACTTTGATAGAAATAGCTACTCCCTAAAGCGTATTGACAAGAGATTTTTTCTTTTACCAATCCATTTTCTTCGCAATAGTCTATGGCCTGAAATGCTACTGTTTGTGATGAGTCAATATCTCCCATCACCATTAAGTTCTCAGCAATTAATTGCATTCCGACTCCAATTCCGCTCTTATATTCAAGTAATTGAGACAACTCATAAATCTTTCTTGAGTAGTCCATTGATTTTTCAGGATCTAAATAGATTTGCTTTTTGACCTCACCTTTAAGACGTATTACCAAGTTGGTGTCTGAAGCCGGAAGTTTGCCTTCTTGAAGTTTCTCATAAACCCCTAAAGCATTCAATAATGAGTCTTTTTGAGAAAGACATGAAAATGAATTAAATAGAATGAATATGAGAATCAATCGCATCATCCTTATAAAGATAACATCTTTCAATTATCTATGACACTTAAAGTAGTTGAAGGGCTCAAGACAATCATTACAAGAATGAAAAGACTGGCAAGGTGTAGAACCAAATTTTGAAATGATTTTAGTGTTTGTTGATTTGCAATTTGGACAGGTAACCACTTTGTTATCATCTGTTGGAGGCGAAATGCCATCTGCCATCATCTTAGCTTTTGTAGCCTCAGACAACCAATCAGTATTCCAAGCAGGGGAAAGTGTGGTGTCAATTTGAACGTCTTCGAATCCTTTTTCAATTAGCTTTTCTCTAATTAAGTCTTCAAATAATTTCTTAGCAGGACATCCAGTATAGGTAGGAGTGATGGTTACAATTACTTTGTCACCTTCTTTTTCTACATTTCTGACAACCCCTAGTTCAACTAAGTTAATGATAGGTATTTCAGGGTCTGGAACTTCAGCTAAGAATTCCCAGATCTCAGGGTACTTTTTATTGATGTCAATTACGACCATTTAGCGTCAGGATATGCTCTTGGCAGATACTGCATGATACTTAACAAGTGACCAATATGCTCTGAGTGAAATCCATCTCTGAAATCTCTCATTGACAATGGCTGTATCTCTTTTCTTTCAATATTAATTTCAGAAAATACTCGGTTAATTTCTTCTTGCCAAACTCTTTCAATATTGGCGCAATCAGAAAAGTATTCTTTATCTAAATCATCAAAATTAAAGATCTCTTCAACATATTTCAAAAGATGATCTATGGCATCTTGGGTTCTTTTATTTGATTCTTCTGTTCCTAATCCAAGTCTATACATCCAATCTCTTGAGTGAAGAAGACTGTACTCAATTTCTTTCAAAACCTTGCTGCAAAGACCTACCAATTCTTCATTTTTTGAAGATGACAATTGGGTAAATACTTCTTTTGCCCAAACATCATGCATGAATTGACGCGTAATTGTCCAGGCGAAATCTTCATTAGGCTGTTCAACTAATTTGATATTAAAGAATTCTCTTTCATTTCTTCTGAAAACGTAATCATCAGGAGTAAACTTATTTCCTTCTATAGTAGCAATGATTTTGTATAATTCTTCAGCTCTTCCAAAAAGGTCAAGAGAACAATTTGATATGGCAATATCCTCTTCAAGGAATGGTGCATTACTGCAAAGTTCAGCCATTCTTTGGGCGAGAATCAATGAAGTATCTGCAATTCTAAATAAGAACTTTGCTTCGTTATTTTCAATTGTAATCTTCATGATTATAAGTGGTTAACTCCTTCTGGTGTTACATAAAAAGTTGCATGTCTGTATGCTTTGTCATCTGCCGGGTCAAAAAATGCATCAGCATTATCAAGCGGTACAGAAACTATTGCTTCAACGGGTACAACCCACAAGGCTCTTCCTTCACTTCTTCTTGTATAAAGGTCTCTTGCATTTTGAATAGCCATTTTCTTGTCGTAAGCTCTGACGCTCCCAACGTGTTTAAAAGGTAAACCGGATTTTTTTTGTACAAAAACTTCCCAAACTTTATCTCCTTTTTCCATTTTCTAGTCTTATATAAAATTATGCTACTTGAGCTTCTGTTTTTTCAGCATACGCCTCGGCTGCTTCACGCACCCATCTATTGTCATTGTGTGCTTTTTTGTGGTGGTCTAAACGTTCTTGATTGCAAGGTCCGTTTCCGTTTACAACATTCCAAAATTCATCCCAATTGAATGGGCTTGTTTCATAATGACCTGTTTCTTCATTGAATTTTAATCCTTTGTCAGGGATAGTTAAACCTAGGTATTCAGCTTGAGGAACAGTTCTGTCAATAAATCTTTGCCTTAAATGATCGTTAGATTCTCTCTTAATCTTCCAAGCCATTGATTGACCTTTATGTACCGAATCGGCATCATGAGGTCCGAACATCATTAATGCTGGCTCCCAAAATCTGTTCAAAGCATCTTGTGCCATTTCCTTTTGAGCAGCTGTACCAAATGCCATTTGGCACATGATTTCATATCCCTGTCTCTGGTGAAATGATTCTTCTTTACAAATCCTAACCATTGCTCTTGCATAAGGTCCGTATGAAGTTCTTTGTAATGAAACCTGGTTTACGATCGCAGCTCCATCAACTAACCATCCCACAGCACCCATGTCAGCCCATGTTACAGTCGGATAATTGAAAATTGAAGAATACTTGGCTGTTTGATTATGTAATTGCTCATTCATTTCTTGACGAGAAATACCAAGTGTCTCTGCAACAGAGTACAGGTATAATCCGTGTCCAGCCTCGTCTTGAATTTTCGCCAACAATACTTGCTTTGATCTCAATGAGGGAGCTCTAAGAAGCCAATTCCCTTCAGGTTGCATTCCGATTATTTCAGAATGGGCGTGTTGAGATATTTGACGAATGTTAGTTTGACGGTATTTTTCTGGCATCCAATCTCTTGGTTCAACTTTCAAATCATCTTCGATTATCTGGTTAAATGCTTGTTCAAATTTGTCCATAGATTATGCTTTTATAAGCTTAAACAAATATAATGCTTTAAAGTTTAGTTTTTGTGAGACTTGTAATATTAGCTACTGACAAATCTCAATTATTGAACTTCAACCTTTTTAAACTTAATATTTTCTGATCTTCCTTTTTTGAAGATTTTATTACTCACTTCTTTTCCTTTTCTTAATTCTTTTTGTTCTTCGGTAGGTAATCGATTGACAGTCATGCAGTCCTCAGTACAACAGTTTTCCATTTTCTCTTTACATGATTCACATTGTATGAATAAAAGATTGCAGTGAACGTTTGCGCAGTTTGAATGCGTATCACAGGCTTCACCACATTGATGACAATTTGAAATGATGTCATCACTAATTCTTTCAGCCATTCTGTCGTCAAAAACAAAGTTTTTGCCAATGAATTTATTTTCAATGCCGTCTTGTTTTACCTGACGCACATATTCAATGATTCCTCCTTCTAATTGAAATACTTTTTTGGCACCCAAATGTTTAAAATATGCACTTGCTTTTTCACATCTAATACCTCCGGTACAATACATTACTATATTCTTGTCTTCTTTGTTCTCTTCAACATAGTCCTTAACTATCTCAGGTAAAGAATCTCTAAAGGTGTCAACATCTGGAGTGATAGCTCCTTCAAAATGTCCGATCTCAGTTTCATAGTGATTTCTCATATCAATCAAGATTGTATCCTCTTGAGAAATAATATCATTGAATTCCTGAGCTTTTAAATGTTTTCCTTTGTTAGATGCATCAAAAGTTTCATCCGTCAATCCATCAGCCAATATTTTGTTTCTCACTTTTACTTTGAGCTTCAAAAATGACTTGTTGTATTGTTCTACCGCAATGTTTAATCTGATTCCATTTAAGAATGAAATGCTATCAAGGTGTTCCTTAAAAGCTTCAAATTTTGGAGCAGGAACAGATAGCTGAGCGTTTATTCCTTCATTGGCCACGTAGATTCTACCTAGAACATCTAGCTCATTCCAAGCTACAAACAGGTGGTTTCTAAAAATCTCAGGATTGTTTAATTTGTGGTACTCATAGAAAGAGATTGTCAGGCGATCTTCGCCAGCTTGATCAATCAAAGCTTCTCTTTCTTTGGCACTTAGTTTATTATACAGTTGCATGCTATAAATAATTTAAGTTAAAAGAATAATGCGCCACAAATGTACGACATTTTCAAGCAAGAAAAAAGGCGTCCTTGTGTCAAGAACGCCTTTAATAGTATGATTTTAGTCAGTTTAGTTTCCTCTGATCAGATGTATTGTTCCTTGACCAGACTGAGATTCCCCATTTGTAAACACGGCATCATAAGTATAGAAGTAGACTCCGTCATTGGCGTCATTGCCTCCAAGTGAAGTTCCATTCCATCCATCTGTTATGTCAGAGAATTCAAACATTTTCTTACCCCAACGGTCAACTACTACAGCTGCGAATTCTGATACCGCTTGTGATTTGAATTCAAAAGTGAATAAATCATTTGCTCCATCTGTTCCCGGAGAAAACACATTTGGTGTGGTCAATAATGGCAATTCGTGTATGAATAAATCTTTACAAGAAGTATCTGTACATCCGTTTTTATTTATGACCACAAGACATACTTGGTAAATCTCTTCACCTGTATATGTAGTGTCAAATGACTCGGTTGGATCATGTGATATCTGCCAACCAAATCCAGGATTCGTGATGTCATGATTAAAGTTCCAGAAGAACGTAGTATCAGCATTTGGATTGTTTGGATTTGCAAAATTCAATGAGTTATTAAGGAAAGTCACATTAACAGGAGCGGTTCCTTCATAGGCAGCAGGGCCAGTAAATTGTGCAGAAACTGCTTCAAAATCAGAGATTGGATTTAGTGAATCAAGTACAACTTCTTCAGTTAAAACACATCCATTATTATCAATTACAGTCATTGAATAAGTTCCTGGATTAAGTCCACCCCAAGTGGTATTGATAGAAGTGTTTCCAGTTTCAATATGAGTCCACTGATAATCATAATCAGGCGTTCCACCTGCAGCCGAAGCAAATACAACTCCATTACCTGATTGGTAATTGAATTGTCTACAATATGCTGGTTCAGATCCTATGTCGTTAAATACTAACTCGTCTGGGTATGTAATATTGAAATCAAATACTTCAGAACATCCATTTTCATCATTAATAGTAATCGTATAAGGTCCAGCTCCCATTGATCCAGTTGAATCAGCTCCTAGTCCTGATTGTCCACCAGGATTCGGACTCCAGAAGTATGAAATATTGTTTGGGTCACCTGTAGCGTTATATACAAATCCAACTTCGGCAGTACCTGTTGGGTCTCCAAAACAAGCAGGATCAGTAACCTCTAAATCTAAAGTCATTTCAGCTGGGTCGTCAATAAACACAGAGTCAATTTGCGCACATCCTGATCCGGCATCTACATTAATATAATACCATCCTTCACCCAAGTTGTTCGCAGCATTTGAATTACCAGTATTTAATTGCGTGCCTAGTGAATCTGAAATGATAAATACTTCTGAACCTGAGCCACCAGTAGTATTTACCACGATTGATCCGTCAGTGAATAGATTACAAGTTGGTTCATTAAAGTTGATTGCCATATTCGGGCTTTGTAAGATTTCAATTGGCAATGAGAAAGTATGTGAACATCCACCATTTGAAGTAACGGTTAATTCAATTGTGTAATTCCCACCTGCTGTATATTGGTAAGTTGGGTCAGAATCAGTAGATGATCCTCCGTCTCCAAAGTCCCATGAATAGCCATCAATTGTTCCTGGCATTGCTATTGAAGAAAAGTCAGTGAAATTAACTGGGAAAGTCATACATCCACCAGCATCTCCATTTTGAGAAGTAGCTCCGTTAATTTCCCATTCAAAATCAGCATTTGGTAATGGAGAAACAATTACCACAAAGTCAGCTGTGTCAGCTAAACATGGTGCAACTGCAGGTACAATGTATTCAAATGTATATGCTCCTGTTCCTAATCCATTTCCGTCAAATACTCCAGTACCAGGAGTGAATTGTCCTGAAGAAGATGTTTCTTCCCAGAATCCTCCCGGATCAGCTCCTACTAATAAGTTATCTAAGTCAACTGTGCTTCCTGGTGTATTACAAATAGTTGATCCACCATCTACTCCTGCAGATCCAGATCCACCAACTGTAACATCAAAGTAAGCAGTGTCATACGCACCACAACCATCAGTTTGAATATATTGGAAACTATAAGTTGCTGCTGTTAATCCATTGGCATCAAATACCCCTGTTCCAGGAGTGAATTGACCAGAAGAAGTAATTTCTTCCCACGTACCTCCAGGGTCACCAGTAACTAAAGAGTTAAGATCTATTGTTCCACCACAAAGAGATGTAGTTAAATCATCTGCTCCAACTGCCGGCATTGTTCCAGAACATCCTCCACAGTTTATAACCCATCCTGAAGAACATCCAGTATTCGTAAGTGTAACAGTTGTAAAGGGAATAGTTGAACAAACTGTAATTGATACATCTCCATAAGGAGCTGTTCCACAATTGTAAGGTCCGATTGTAGTTCCTGCAACACCAACATTGATTCCTGTAATGTTTAATACACCACCACCATCAGTTGTGATAACGGCAAAATCATTTGTGTTTACTGCCGTGTATGCTAAAGTCATACAAGTTACAGCACCACTAGTAGATGTTGAAACCAAGGTTCCAGTACATGAAGTTCCTGACCATGCGGCAGATCCATTTACTAATCCTGGTACATTTGCAGTACAAGTGGCATCCGGACTGGGGTTGAAAGAAGAACCTGAAGGTCCGGTTGTTGTATAATCGTCACAGTTGTTAGGTGTTTGCGCCATTGTAAATGCGCTTACAGTGATTGCCAACAATAGGCTCAATAATTTTTTCATACTTCTTTCTGTTTCTAATACTCTACTTTAATACAGTCACATGACCATCATAAAGGTGTCTCTTATCAGACATTGTTTCTTTAAAGTCAACTTTCCAAATATAAGTTCCGTCTTCAACAAGTCCTCCATTTCCATAATGTCCATTCCAACCTGTATTGGCATTATAAGACTCCCAAACGATTTCACCATATCTGTTAAATAAAACCATGTGGTAATCTTGAGGATCATGTCCTGAAAAGAATACCGGCTTCCAAGTTTCGTTATAGTCATCTCCGTCAGGAGTGAAGATATTTGGAACGTAAAAGATAATAACATCTTGAACATCTACTACAACAGTGCTAGTATCTGAACACATTCTTCCATAATTGTATGCAATTAATTCTACTACGTAAGAACCAGGAGCATTATCAGGATATGTGTGAGATGGACTTGTTTGATTAGAAATGAGACTGTTATCGCCAAAATCCCAATCATATTCATCAGCATTGATAGAGCTATTCTGGAACTGAGTTTCAGATTCTGTAATTGTCAAAACATTTGGAGAAAATACAAATCTTGATTCTGGTAATGGGAAAATCTCAATATAATCTGTAGCAAATGAAGTATCCTTACATCCCACACTGTTAGTAACAATAAGGTTTACATCATATAATTCAGGATTCATACTGCTATTTACATAATTCACAATTGGGTTAGAACCACCAGTTGAAGCTCCACCAAAGAAATCCCAATCCCATTGTGTAATAGCCGTTGATGCGCTAAAAGAAAGATCAGAGAACTGAATATCAGCTGGACTACAAGCTTGATTAAGGTCTGATACGAATCCGGCAGTTGGTTTTTCATATACCGTTACTGGTTTCGTAATTGAATTAACACATCCAAAATTTGAAGTCACAGTTAATGTTGTCATAAAGTTGCCATCTGTTCCATAAATATTTTGAGTTCCTTGACCAGTTCCAACTTGTCCATCTCCGAAATCCCAATCCCAACTGTCAATAGTACCGCTAGAAATAGCAGACATATCAGCAAAGCTTGATGGTGGTGTGTTAACACATACCGTTGAAGAATTGAAATCGGCAACCGGCTCAGGGTAAATTGTAACAGGATGTGTGATATCATCAGTACATCCATTGTTTGATGTAGTTGTTAAGGTAATGTCAAAAGTTCCTGAGGCACCATAGGTATGATTAGCTGTTGCTCCAGCACCAGTATTTCCATCTCCTAATGTCCAATCGTAGTTGGAAATAACATCAGGGGCTGTAATATTTGAAGTTTCTTGTACCGTAATTTGTTGGTTATGACAAACATCAGCTACCGTAAAGTCTGCAGTAGGAAGTCCAAAACGAGTAGTGTTTCCTTGAATTGACGCCGAACATCCTTCATCAGTAGTTATGGTAAGATCAATTGTATAAGCTCCGGCAGCAGCATAAAGATTTGAAGGGTTTTGAGCAGTAGACGTGTTTCCGTCACCAAAATCCCAAGCCCACTGATCAATTACTCCAGAAGCCGCAACTGAATTGTCGGTAAAATCAGCTGTAATGTCTTCGCAATCATCAAGAACTGTGAAAGCCACCACTGGTGGCGCAGATATAACAATTGGAATGATAACAGTATTCGGACAACCATTATCAGAAGTGGTTGTTAAGGTAATGTCATAATTTCCAGAAGCTGCATAAGTCTTATTTGGAGGATTCTCCAAAACTGATGTCGTTCCGTCACCAAAATCCCAAGCCCATGTTGTGATTGTACTAGGTGCCGCAACACTTGAGTTGTTCACAAATGAAATATCATCTCCAATACAACCTCCGGTTAATCCAGCATTTGAAGAAACTCCTCCAATTAAGAATTCGAAGTCAGAAGTGGTGTTAGGGAATACAGTTACATCTTGTGTTGAAGTATTTTGGCAACCGTTTCCATCAGTAGAAGTTAATGAAACTGTATATGTCCCAGGACTCGCAAAAGGATTAGAAGGGTCTTGTAGGTTAGAAGTATTTCCGTCTCCAAAATCCCAATCCCAAGCTGTGATTACCTCTGGAGCAGCAATTGTTGAGGCGTCAGTGAATGGCATAGGATTTCCTTCACATTGATTTGTAAAGTTGAAATCTGAAACAGGAGCTGCAGGAATAGTGATTGTGTGATCAGCACTTTGGCAATCTCCATTAAGCGTGTAAACAGCCGTGTAGTCACCAGGTCCATAAGTCATTCCGTTAAGGTTTTGATTTGTTTCTCCCGGAATAGCTATTCCAGCATCATACCATTGCCAAGCTCCACCAATAGTATCAATGTCAGCTTCTAAGTCTAAATCATTTGAACACCATCCGCCAGTTTCAACAATCGCTCCGCCTTGAAATGCAGCTTCAGTAGCTAATGTTAATTCATCTAAAAAGTAATAGTTTGATCCTGCTTGTTGACCTCCACAAGGTCCACCAATAGAAACAGCAGCAATATCAACAGGAGGTGTGAAGTTTACAGATACTTGTTGCCATGATTGGTTGGCAGCAAAAGTAACTGTAGTTGTACCTAACAACATCCATCCACCAGATCCTGGTGCACATGTACTCGTGTTCCATGGTAAATCTCCACAATTTGGAGTTCCATAAATTGATAAAGTTAAAGTCGTAGAGCCCGTTGACCAAGCTAAGTTTAAATCCATTTGATAATCCACTCCTGCAGTCATTGGAGAGTTTAGGCAAGCACCAATATTTTCTTCCCAGTTCGAATTACTATAGAATCCACCATATCCAGCTCCTCCACCAGGAAGAGGTAAGTTTGGTGAATTGAAAATTCCTGTATATCCACAAGTGTTAAAATAATCTGAGGTTGCGTTTGATGCCTGTTGCCAAGAAACGGCACATGGCAAATCACTTACTCCATTAGGACAACATGTGTAATCTTCAAAAGAAGGATTAGGTATCAAAGAAGTTACTGAAGACGAGCCACTTCCAATTCCAGAACATGCACAATCTGCATCATTCATATCAATATCTCCATCTGCATCATCATCAATACCATTGTTGCAAATTTCTTGCGCATACAGAGTTGATGCTGAGACTAAAATGCCAAATATAAGTAGTAGCTTTTTCATGAACATAATTATTGGTTAACAACAAGACGTAGTTAAATCTATAGTCGTTGCTTCAAAATACTGAGATTAGGGCGATATTCATAAAAGTCTATCGGAAAGATGGAATAATGGGTCTTTTTCGGGTGAATCTTAACATTATTTGAAGCCATTGTTAAACCTTTTTCGTTTATCTCGGTCATAGATGCAGAAATTAAAAAACAATACAATGAAAAAGTTAGGAATTATAACATTAGTGATCGGATTAGCATCAATGACATCTTTCGCACAAGAAGACGGAAGAATAGAAAAAACTGAAAAAAAGGAAAGAGAAAAATTGACGCCTGTTGAAAGGGCAGAAAAGCGAACAAAGCATATGACAAAAACTTTGTCTTTGACAGAGGTTCAAGTTGCTAAAGTGAGCGAGATTAATCTTGCCCATGCGAAAGAAATGGAAAAGCTTCATGTAGAGATGAAAGCTCTAAAAGAGAAGTTAAAAAGCGAAAAAGAATCAACACGTTCTAAAGTAGATGCTGTTTTGACGGCAGATCAAAAGTTGATCGTTGAACAAAAGAAAGAAGAACGTAAAGAGAAAAAAGCGGAGAGAAGGAAAGATTGCTGCAAAGAATAAGCATGTGTGGCAATTAAAATCAGAAGCTCCTATCTTGTCGGATAGGGGCTTTTTTTATGTTCAAACTTTGATTATTAAACTACTTTTGCAAACTCATGAGTAGGGTGAAAACATATTTTTCAAGCTTAAAAGATTACAGCAGATCTTTCTGGATTCTGTGTCTTCATATGCTCCTGTTTTTCTCTAGTTTTAATATGCTTATTCCTGAGATGAATGAGTACATTACTACGCTTGGTGGTGAAGACTATAAGTGGATGATATTAGGTCTTTGGACAGTGGCGGCAGCAATAACGAGACCTTTTTCAGGCAAAATTGCTGACAATATCAGTCGTAAATCAGTGATGTATATTGGGGTGATTATTTCGGTAATTGTTTCCTTTTCATATCCGTTCTTCATGAATGTTGCAGGCTTTTTATTTCTGCGCTTTCTTCATGGGTTCAGCACGGGTTTTCAACCAACTGGCGCAACTGCTTTAATAGCTGACGTTATTCCAGAAGGTAAGAGGGGAGAGGCCATGGGGATTTTTGGAATTACAATTACCATTGGTTTTAGTTTAGGTCAGGCCTTAGGGAGCACTGTAAAAGCAGCCTTTGAAATGGAAGGTCTCTTCATTACTTGTGGAGTTTTAGGTTTGATTTCAATTCTTCTCATTACTGGAATTAAGGAGAATAAGAAGTTGGTAAAACAGAATGCAATAGATAAAGGATACCATTCTTTATATAATAAGGTAATTCCAAAAAGAGATGAAATCGTTGGTAAAGAGGTACTTCAGCCTTCAGTAATTATGTTTTTATCTGCTAACGTAGCTGGAGTATATTTTCTATTAGTACCTGATTTTTCACAGCATCTTGGAATTGAAAATAAAGGAATGTTCTTTTTGGTGAATGTCTTAATTGTTGTATTCACTCGCTTCATAGCAGGTCGTTTTGTTGATTTGTGGGGAGCTAGACGAAATTTGTATGTGAGCTTATCTGTTTTGGTAATTGGTTGTTTAGTTACAGGGTCAGCCCAGTCAGAATCTCATTTTTTACTGAGCTCTCTAGTTTACGGATTTGGAGCTGCCATTGGGTCGCCAGCAATAATGGCTTGGACTGCGGATATTGCAAACCCAGTTTTTAAAGGTAGAGGAATGGGAACAATGTTTATTGCATTAGAGTTAGGTTTTCTGTCCGGGAATTTCTTTGGACAGATGATCTATGATAACAATCCAAACAATTTCTTTAACGCCTTTCTGTTTGCTGCAGTATTAGGGGCATTAGGTGTAATTTATTTGATTTTGACCAAAAAAAAGAAAGCAGCCGCATTGAATTAATTAATTTTGAAGCATGTATAAGAAGAGAAACGAAGAAGCTGAGGATATTATTTACGGAGTAAGAGCTGTAATAGAAGCAGTGAAAGCAAAACGTCCGATTAATAAAATCTACATTCAGAGAGGAATGAACAAAGAGCTTTTTAAAGAGCTTAAAGAAGAGTTAGCAAATAAAAAATATAACCTTCAATTTGTTCCAATTCATAAATTGAATAGGCTTACTCGTAAGAATCATCAAGGAGTTGTTGCACAGGTTTCTCCTGTTGAATACCATGCCTTGACACCTATCATTACAAAACTTTTTGAGGTGGGTGAAATACCTTTGATTTTAATTTTAGATAGACTTACTGATGTAAGAAATTTCGGAGCAATGGCGAGAACTGCAGAATGTAATGGAGTGCATGCTATTGTGATTCCGCATAAAGATAGTGTAACGGTGACCTCTGATGCGATTAAGACATCTGCTGGAGCTTTGAATACCATTCCAGTTTGTCAAAAGGCAGACTTATCTCAGGTTGTTCACCAATTGAAAGAACTTGGCCTGCAAATTGTGGCATCTACTGAGAAGACAAAGAGCCACTGTTTTGATGTTGATTTTACATTACCAACTGCAATAATAATGGGCTCTGAAGAAGATGGAGTATCAACAAAATTATTGACCGAATGTGATGTGAAGGCAAAGATTCCTATGTCGGGTAAAATTGCTTCATTAAATGTATCAGTTGCGGCAGGAATAATGCTTTACGAAAGTAGTCGTCAAAGATTAATGGATTAATGAACTTCGTCAAACGTCATATCGAAATATCAATCATACTGTTTGTTGGTTTCGTTTTACGTTTTTCAATTTCTTTGATTCATTCCTATTCTAATGATGAATTAAGCGCGATCAATAGATTACAATACCACAACTTTTCTGATTTACTTGATAAAGGTGTCATGTCGGGAGATATGCATCCGGCGGGAGTTCAGGTTTTTATGAAGGGCTGGTCATGGATGTTCGGAATGAATGAAGGACCAATGAGATTTCCATTCGTAATCCTTGGGGTATTATCCATTCTCTTGATTTATAAAATTGGGCTGAAATGGGTAAATAAGCAAACAGGTATTTATGCAGCAATTCTCCTTTCTTTTCTTTATTTCCCAATAATGAATTCAGAATTTGCTAGGCCCTATAGTCCTGGCTTATTTTTTAGTTTACTTGCTGCCTGGTACTATCTTAAAATACTTTTTGCTGAAGAAAAATCTTATAAAGATGCAGTTCTGTTGGGTCTAGGCTTTGCTGGTGCAATGTATACGCATCATTTTGCCTTCATGTTTATTGGTTGGATGGGGATTTCAGGATTGATTTTCGCGAATAAGCGAAACTTAAAATATATTCTCATTGCAGGTGTGTTAGGGATTCTTCTTTATATTCCTCACATTCCAATCACTCAGTTTCAATTAGAGGTTGGCGGATTACAATGGTTAGCGCCACCAGAATCTGATTGGTTATTACAATTTATTTTTCACGCACTCAACGAGTCTTTTTTACTAGTAGTGGCAATAATATCTGCTGTGCTTATGGCTTTGGTTTTTAATAAGAGATCAAATGATAAATGGTCAAAAATGCTGACTTATTTTGCCGTTCTATTCTTCGGCATATTTGCTGTTGGATTTATCTATTCTTACTTGGGAACTCCTGTATTAAAGTTCCCCGTAATGTTGTTTGCCCTTCCTTTTTTGTTTTTAATCTTAGGATTCTTCATGAGTAAATTCTTGATTCCAAAAGCAATGATGCTCGTTCTTTCGCTTATGATTTTAACATCAACAGTTTATGAAAAAGGATTGTTTGGTAATATGCATTATGAATTGTTTGAAGAAGTAGCGGTAGATATTGTTGATTGGAATAACACTTATGGCGAAGACAATATCTATACGGTTTACAATTTGAACAACCCTAACTACATGAATTTTTATGCAAATCAGTGGGATGAAGAAATTGATTTTGATTGGGATGTTTTGGAGTTTGGAGATGCTGCTAAGTTGAGAGAAGATTTGAAAGTAAGAACTGAAGAGTATCTTGTAATTGGGTATTCGGCAAGACTAACACTACCTCAGGTTTTTGAAACTTGCCTAGAGTTCTATCCTAACATTGTTGACGGTACAAAATATAATAATGCTTCTGTTTATTTATTGAGTAAAACTGACCACCCTACAATCAGACTATATCAACACTTAGAGGCTAGGTTCCCTCCGATAAGAGAAAAGTCTAATTGGGTATTCAATAAGGAGTTGTTTGTTGAGGGCAAGATCATTAAATATCCTTACAATTCTTATGAGTTAAGTGGAGATAATATTTATGGCCCAGAGTATCACTTCAATTTGAATGATATAAGTGACCACAATTCAAAATACATTAAGGTAGAAGTCATTGCAAGTGTAAATGATGACGCACAGCTCACAGCATCTTTTGGTGCGAAGAGAAGTGGAGTTGCTGTTAAGAATGTTCAGGGTGAAGATTATTGGGAAGGGCGAGATTTGGAGGTAATGTTGATAGATGCCGAACGTGCATATTTTACGTTTGAAATTCCGAAGTTTATTGAAGACGGAGATGATCTCATGATTAGTTTTTGGAATAGGAATCCTTCTTCACCGGTTTATATTCATTCTGTAAAAGTTTATTCTACTGGGAATATCTGGAATTAGCCATTTATCATTATTCAATAGTAAAGCCAGATATCTTTCGTTAATTTTAAAAACTAATCAAGGCTTTATGAAATCAATTTTATCCATTTTTATTATCGCATTATCATTTGCGTCTTTCGCCAATGAAGACTCACTTTTTATCAGAAAAATATATGATGAAGCGCTTGAAAAGGGCCAAGCTCATGAAAACTTAAGATCACTTTGCAAAGACATTGGAGCGAGAATAACAGGCTCGGCTGAAGCAAAAATGGCAGTTCAATGGGGGAAAGATTTGTTGGAGTCTTATGAATTTGATAAAGTTTACTTGCAAGAAATTCAAGTACCACATTGGGAGAGAGGAACGAAAGAGGCAGGATGGATGATTAATGAAGATGGAGAAGTATTCAAGTTTCATATGATTGCGTTAGGCGGTTCGGTTGGTACTGATGGATTAATTGAAGGAGATGTTTTAGCAGTAGAGTCAATTGAAGAGCTGGAGGCATTAGGAGAAGAAAAAGTCAAAGGAAAAATTGTCTTTTTCAACAGGCCTTTTGATCAAAAACAAATTCGAACGTTTGCCGCATATGGTGGATGCATAGCTCAAAGACATGAAGGAACAAATGCGGCATCTAAATTAAAGGCTGCTGGTGTAATTATTAGATCATTGGGGTCTTCAACAGATGATCATCCACATACAGGCTCAATGACTTATGAAGCAGGAGTAGACAGTGTTGCAGGTGCGGCAATTAGTACAAGAGATTCAGATTTGCTGAATACTTGGTTAGAAAAAGGAAAAGTTAGAGTCAAAATGGAAATGGATTGTAGACATTATCCTGAAGAGACTTCTCATAATGTTATTGCTGAAATGAAAGGTTCTAAAGATGATAATATCATCACTTTTGGCGGCCACTTAGATTCTTGGGATGTTGGAGAAGGAGCTCATGATGACGGAGCTGGAATAGTTCATAGCATTGAGGCACTTCGAATTCTTAAAGAACTCGGCTACAAGCCAAAACATACTTTGAGGTGCGTTCTTTTCATGAATGAAGAGAACGGTAATTTTGGGGGAAAGAACTATGCAAAATTAAGTTCTGAAGCAAAGGAGAAGCACATATGTGCTATAGAAACTGATAGAGGTGGTTTTCTACCAATTGGTTTTGATGTTACCGGTTCAGAAGATCAAGTTGCAATGGTGAGACAATTCGCACCTCTTTTGAAAGCCTTTCAATTGTATAAGTTTGATCCAGGTTATAGTGGAGTAGATGTTAGACCAATGCTCGAATATTATCCTGAAATGATTCAATTGGGTATGTCTATATCTTCTCAAAGATATTTTGATTTTCATCATGCCGAATCAGATGTGTTTGAGAATGTCAACAAAAGAGAGCTGCATTTAGGTGCCGCGGCCATGGCAACCATGATTTATTTGTTGGATAAAAACCTTTAGAAAGTTGCGTTCGCGATAACCTCCTTTTGAATAAGAGAGATCTCTGAGTCTATTGACTTTATTGTGAATTCGATTTTGAATATATCACAAATTGGCTCTAGAACATAGATTACGGATCCTTCAACTTCGAAGTCACTAACGTCATCAATAATAAGTTCTTGCGTGATGGTAGCTTTTTCTTTGATTATCGTGTAGGGTTCATCAAGATCTAAGTCCGTTCTTAGCTCTTGCGGAATTTGAGTGATCCTTTCTCCTAATTTACAATTTACATTCTCTTCAAGTCTAATTTCCATTTTACCGTATGGATAATTATCTGCCAAAGGCGAAACTATCCAGCTGTCTCCGAAAAGTAGGATGTCAAGAACTATTTTTTGATTATCAATTGAAATTTGAAACTGTGATGAATCATCATCCTGAGAATTGTTCCAGTCATAATTTTGGTAAGGATCGAGAGTGTCTGTTGATTCAGTTTCCTCTTCAGCAAGTTGTTCAATATCTCTATCGTTTTGATTGCAGGCCGAGATTAGTGCAATGCTTGCTAATATGATAAGACGATTCTTTAACATGGTTTATAGTTTTAAATCAAAGCCATTCTTACATAAAAATAGGATAAAAAAAAGAGCATTCAACGTAATGAATGATCCTTTCTGGTTTTGTTGCAATCGTATGCGGTTACTTTTGTAATTCACAGACGAAGAATTAGTAACAAAAAAAACGCCCACCCAAATAGGGCAGGCGTCTCTCAAATTTATAATCTAATTAGTCTAAGATGATTTTTCTTACAACACTTTCGTTATCTCTTTGGATTCTGATGAAGTAAACACCAGATTCAAATCTTGATAAATCAACTGTTGAGTTGTCAGAAGTTGCTTCAGAAACAACTAATCTTCCTCTTGCATCTAAGATTGTGAATGCGAAGTCTCCGTCTAATTTGATATTTACCACACCATTAGTTGGGTTAGGGTAAATTGTCAATTCTTCAGAGATATTAGTTCCAATTCCAACAGTTGAAAGAACTGTGAAAGTCATTGGTACTACACATCCATTAGCGTCAGTAACTGTGATCGTGTAATCTCCTGCAGCTAAATCAGTGATATCTTCAGTAGTTTCTCCGCTATCCCAAGAGATAGTATAAGGAGGAGTTCCACCTGTGATTGTCACATCAATTGCTCCGTTAGAAGTTCCATCATCATGAGTTACAACCCCAGCGATAGTTTGACCAGCAGTTACTGTAACAGTTACCATGTCTGTATTCGTACATCCATTAACATCTGTACCAGTTACTGTATAAGTTGTAGTAGCAGTTGGGTTGAAAACAACACCATCAGTTACTCCGTTATCCCAAGTGTAAGTATCTGCACCTGACCCTGATAATGTTACATCAGATCCAGCACAAACAGTTTGATCAACACCTCCATCAACAGTAGGTAAAGCGTTCACTGTTACCGTCACCATATCTGTATTTGTACAACCGTTTCCGTCTGTTCCTGTTACAGTATAGATTGTAGTTGCAGTTGGAGTAAACGCAGCACCATCAGTTACTGAGTTATCCCAAATGTAAGATACACCACCTGTTCCGTTTAAAGTAACTGAAGTACCAGGACAAACCACTTGGTCAGTTCCAGCTCCAATAACTGGAGCAGCTAAAACAGTAATAGTTACCATGTCGGTATTAATACATCCATTAACATCTGTTCCTGTCACAGTATATGTATCAGTAGCAGAAGGTGAAAAAGCAACTCCATTTGTCACAGAATTGTCCCATGAGTATGATGTCGCTCCAGAACCACTTAATGTAACTGAAGTTCCAGCACAAGCATTTGCATTAGAACCAGCATCAACTGTTGGAAGATCATTCCAAACAACAGGTGTACCAGAAGCTACTGATAAACAAGGGTCAGTTAAATCTACAACACCTCCACCTAAGTCGTTACCAACTACGGCTGAGATGTAATAAGTTGTTCCGTAAACTGTACCTCCTCCGAAAGAGAAAGTAGGCGTTGAAGCAGAACCAATTGTAGTTCCTAAAGAAGGACCTGATCCATCATGCAAGTAAAACTGCATTGCGTCATCAATGTCAAATGTTTCGTCATTGTTGTGAGTAGCAGTTGCTGCTCCAGTTCCACAAATAGCGATTGAAGGAGAAGTAACCATTGTACCTGAATTTGTTGTACAAGCACAGTTTTGAACTCCTGAAACGATAGCTGCAGTACATCCATTTGCATCAGTTACTGTGAAGCTATAAGAAACTCCAGAAGTAATCAAAGCACTAGTCCATGTAGAACCAGCTAATGAACCAGCACCACCCGTTACATTGTAAGGAGCAGTTCCGCCAGCAATATCAAATGTTACTGTGTAAGCAGTGTTACCACCGTTACAAGTTTCAGCTAAATTTGAAGTTGTAGGTGCAGCCGAAACAGTTACAACTGCCTGGTCAGTGTTTTCACATCCATTAGCATCTGTACCCGTTACTGTGTAAGTTGCTGTTGCACCAGGTGTAAATGCTACACCATTAGTTACAGAATTATCCCAAGTATATGAAACAGCACCTGATCCACTCAATGTAGCTGAAGATCCAGCACAAATCGTTTGGTCAACACCTGCGTCAACAGTTGGTAAAGGATTAACTGTTACTAAAGAGTATTGTACATCTGTACAAGTTCCATCACTGATTTCAACAGTATATTGAGTTTGAACAGTTGGAGAAACATTGATTGTAGCCGTAGTTCCAATTACTGTTGTTCCATCATACCAAGTATAAGCAGTGCCACCTGAACCACCTGTAGCAGTTAAAGTAGCTGTTCCTCCAGGGCAGATTCCGACAGTTGCCGTAGCCGTTCCTGATATTGGAGTAGAAGCCGCAATAGTCACTGCAGCTGAGGCAATACAATTGTCTCCTGTTGTTTGTAGGTAAACATCATAATTACCAGAAGGTAAATTCGTGAATGTATTACTAGTTTGGAAGTTAACGTTATCTAAACTATACTCGTAGTTTACTCCGTCTCCACCTGAAGCACCAGTAACAGTAATAGTACCGTTATTAAGTCCACAAGTTGTAGCTGTTGAATTAACAGATCCTCCAATTGGATCGTTTACATCAAATTCTAATGAATCAATTGCAGTCATACAAGATCCATCAACATAAACATTTAACTGGTATTGACCAGGGAAGTTGTTCATAGTGAATGTTGCACCTGAATTTGCTTCTTGATCATATAATGTATCTAGACCAGGTAATTCTGGTTCACTTAATAATAGCCAATCAAATCCTGTTGCATTTGTTGAACCAGATGCGTTTACTGTAACTTCTCCTCCAGGACAAACCGGTACAGCAGAGTTTGTGTAAACTGCAGTTGGTGCAGGACCATTCGATAATAGTACATCCCAAGCAATTGACATGTTAATCCCTGGTGCAACATAGTATTCGTCTGACTGGTACCATGTAGCACCTTCTCTCATTCTTGTTGTTCCAATTCCTGCTGGTCTCGCAACGATATCAGCAAAGAATGTTGCTACAGTATCTTGCGGAACACCGGTATAATCGACTTCCATTCCAATCCAGAATAATCCAGTTACAGTAGGTGGAGTGGCGAAGTCGATAAAGTTGTATGCAAAGTCATTTAAATCAGCCAGGTCAACCGTTTCGGTTGCTAAGATTGTTCCAGGTTCAGTACCATTGTCACCATCTCTCACATAAAAGTTAACTGATCCACCTTGATCACTTACTAGAGCAAAAGGAACAAGTAGTCTCCTTACTTCAGATGTTGATGTTGCAGTGTGAGGTTCAGCCCACTCATCAATTGGGAATCCAGCAAACATTTCTGCGTGCCCACCGAAATATCCTGATGAAGGAGCGCTATACCATGCAAGACCTTCAGTCAAGGCATAATTTCTTAATGTATCACAATCTGTACCAGAGGCTGGCGCAACTACAGATACATATCCGAGTTCAGTGTATCCTGTACAAGATCCAAATCCGTTAGTTGCAACAACTGTAATATCATAAGTCCCAACAGTGTAAAAGGTAATTTGAGGGTCTTCAGATGCAGCAGTTGTTCCGCCTGTATAATCCCAATCAACACCTTGTGTTCCACCAGCAACAGTCCAAGCCCATGAAGTCGGGTCGCCGTTTGATGCATCTTGGAAAACCACTGTTCCACCTTCAGCAACAATAACAGGACCTGGTCCTGCTGGTACTGATGTGAAATCACATACTGGAGGTCCCGCAGGATCACATCCAGGAGAAAGAAGTAAAGAACTTCTGATTCCGTTTAAGATTAAATCCATAAATGCACCTTGTTCAGATGTGAACATTACAGTACAGTTAGAATAATCCATGTAGTTTTCATATTGTGTATTCACACCTGAACAAACTTGTTGTGTTCCTGAACAAGAGCCACCATAGTTAAAAGATGGTCCTGCAGTTTGAGGAGTGTCAGTAAAACCGTCATCTAATGTACAGTTACCAGACCCACCCCAAGTGTGATCTAACCCTAAATAGTGACCAACTTCGTGTGTTAAGATATTGTCATTGTTTACACCTAAGTTGTAGTCAATTACGATTCCGTCAATAGCAGAATTCGGTAGGTACGTAGTAGTAGGTCTGTAAGCATATCCTGCTGTTCCAGAACCCGCACCATTTGAAATATCGCAAATCCAAACATTTAGGTAATCATTTCTATCCCAAATTGGTTGACCAAGTGGAGCAGATTTCATGGCATTCACTTCACCATTATCGTCCGGATCAAACCATGTTTCAGTCGTTTGAATTCTAGTAACACCTGTTTCAGCTAAAGGAAGACCGTTTGGATCTTGAGTCGCTAAACAAAAGTTAATACCAACGTTTGCAGGCGAAAAGTTGAAAGGTGCGCCTGTTCTGGCATTCACCTGATCTGCATTTGTTAATGAAAAATCCTCAACTAAATCATTGTAGACATTCATGATGTCGGCATTTGAAACGTTGGTTCCAACACCAACAGCTTCACCTTCGTGAACTACGTGAAAAATAATTGAAATTGTATTAGAACCTGGAGTTTTAAACCCTCCATTAGACCACTGCATTTGAGAAGCAGCATCTAAATAATCAGCATTGAACTGATCCCAAACACCTTGTTCTTCGTAGTGTTGTTGGGTTAGTTCGTGTGATTTACAATTATGATTCCCATTGTTAGGGTTGTCATTATTGTTGTATTTCGTGTTTACAGTTCCCTGTTGATTTCCATTGCCGTGGGCATTTGGAAGAACTTGAGAACCAATGGTAGTAGGTGTGCTTTGGTTAATCGGCTTAGCTTTATGCTGATTATCCTGAGCAAAACCAGTGGATAGCATCAGTAAAGAGGCTATACCTAGGTAAATTTTTCTCATGGTTTGTTTAGTTTATAAATTTGACTTGTGAAGATATCAAAATAAACTGAGAATCTAGAATTTAAAGTGGTAAAAAAGAAGGGGTTACGAACTGAATATTTAGTTCAAATTCAATTTGTATTTTCTGAAGAATTGATCCCAATCCCATAGGAAGTTGGACATGAGTTCATCCATTCTCTTCAGAAAGAGTGGGTTAGGGGTCTTCATGTTCTTGAAATAATCTTCTTGGTAGTCGTTTAATTCGAATTCATGAAATACTGCCTTCGACATGCCGTACAAGACATTTTTCGAAGGGTGATTTACTTTAGATATTGAGCTTGCCGTTTCATTCAGTAAGTCTTCAAAGTCTCTAAAGGTCATTTCATAAATGTTGGCGAACTTCTCAATAATAAATTTTCGAATTTCTGCGGCTTCTTCAACTTCGAAATGGTCAGTTAAAAAATTAAGATTCCCCACAGTGACAATCAAAAGAAACTTATCTGAGCTATTCTCTTTCATGTTTGGAATGTACACGAAAGCAGGATCTTCAATGATCATTTCTTGAATAGTGTCAAAACTATTTTCAGTGATTTCGAAAATTGAATTCACGAATACATTTGCAAGCTTTTCAGCTCCAATTTTCCGTTTTATTAAACTGCCTAACATTCTACCAAATTTCTTAATCCGCTAAGATATGTGAGATTAGGTGACGTTTTAGGACGGTTGAATTGAGTTATCCACAAGAAAAAGTGAAGTCTAACTGTTATTTTTTGGGAACAGAAAGATTCATTTCTGCCGCTTTAATGAGCATGAATTCATATGCTTCATTGTAATTGTTCTTAATTTTCCCCTCAAGAATTGCTTCTTTTATTTCGTTCTTCAAATCACCAACTATTTTGCAAGGGGTGAGTTGAAAAATATCCATAATCTCTCTACCAGAGATTGGAGGTTGAAAATTTCTGATCTGATCTTTTTCTTCAACATCCCTCAGTTTCTTCTTCACTTTCTCAAAGTTGGCCTTGTATTTTTGAACTTTGAAATCGTTTTTAGAGGTAATATCGGCATTGCACAAGGTCATGAGGTCATCAATGTCATCACCAGCTTCAAACAGTAATCTTCTTACAGCAGTGTCTGTTACATTACCATTTACTAGTGAAATTGGTCTTAAATGCAGTCGTACAAGCTTTTGAACATACTTCATTTTATGGTCAAGAGGAAGTTTTAAATGCTTGAAAATTTTCGGAGTTAATCTTGCTCCAAGGTCTTCATGTCCATGAAATGTCCATCCAACTTTGTCGTTAAACCTCTTAGTTGGAGGCTTTGCAATGTCGTGCATGATTGCTGCCCACCTTAACCATAAATCATCAGTGTCTTCACAAATGTTATCTAGCACTTCTAAGGTATGATAGAAGTTGTCTTTATGCGATTTACCATTTTTAACTTCGACTCCGTGAAGGGCAACCATCTCAGGGAAAAATTGATGTAAAAGTTTGGTGTCAAAAAGTAATTTGAATCCTACAGATGGTTTTGAAGAGAGTATGATCTTATTAAGTTCCGTGATTATTCTCTCTTTGGATATTATATCAAGTCGCTTTGCGTTTTTTCGAATAGATTCGAGAGATTCTGCTTCAATTTTAAAGTTGAGTTGAGATGCGAACCTCACAGCTCTCATCATTCTTAAAGGATCGTCAGAATATGTTTGATCAGGTTGCAAAGGCGTTCTAATGATCTTCTTTTGGATATCCTCTAATCCTTCAAATGGATCTAGAACTTCACCGAAAGTAGATTTACTTATACTTATTGCCAGTGCATTAATCGTAAAGTCTCTTCTGTTTTGATCGTCTTGCAAACTGCCGTTTTCAACTATTGGTTTTCTTGAGTCTCTTTGGTAAGACTCTTTTCGAGCGCCAACAAATTCAATCTCTAGTCCGTCAAAAACAAATGCGGCAGTTCCGAAATTCTTATAGTAAGCCACTTTCTTTACCTCTAGTCTTTCGGCAACTTTTTGAGCTAGGTCGATTCCGCTTCCCAATACCACGAAATCAATGTCTTTAGAAACTCTTTTTAATATAAGATCTCTCACAAACCCTCCAATTACAAAAGTAGAAGTTCCGTTTTCAGAAGATACTTCAGAAATTGCTTTGAAAATTGGATGCGATAAATGTTCTTTAAGATTCACTATTTTCGGATGATTTGGATTTCGCTTTTCTCAGAGATTTTAATGATCTGAGAAGACTGTGAGCTATTTGAAAGTTCAGGAAGATAAACTACGTAATCAACCTGATTTTTTATTTCATCACTTATTTCGTTAAAACCATTTGGGTTAGGTTCGCCGCTTATATTCGCAGACGTAGAAACAATACCTGATTTCAATTTTTGGATGAGTTTATTGCAAAAATCATTTTTTGCTAGCCTAATTGCCAAAGATTTATCTGAGGCTAAAAGCTTGGGTGATACATACTGTCCGTTCGGGTATACAATAGTTAAAGGTTTGTCGGCACAGTCAATGAGATCATAGCAAACTTCTGGTATTTCTTTGACATATCTACCTAAAAGATGCTCAGAGTTTACAAGGATTAGCATGCCGTTTTTATCTGCTCTCTTTTTAATTGAAATGATCTTATCAATTGCTTCCTCGTTCTTAGGGTCACAGCCTAAACCCCAAATAGTATCAGTGGGATAAAGTATGACTCCACCTTCTTTTATTGTTTTTACCGCTTGGTCTATTTCTGAATTCACTATGCAAATTTACATCAAAAAAAATCCTCCCAACAAAAATGAAGGGAGGATTAAGTATAAAGTTTTTAATCTTATTTCACGATCAACTTTTTTGTGATTACGGCATCACCTTTTTTGAACTGAACGAAATAAACTCCTGTTTCATATTCTGAAACCTCAAGGTTTACATTTTGAGATGGATTTTTGATAGAATTAACTTCTTGTCCAATCGCATTCAAAATTAAAATCTCTGCAGTGTTTTCAGGTGAAGTGATGTTCACTATATCATTTGCAGGGTTAGGATATAAACTTACTTCGTCTGCCGATAAACTTTCTTCAAATCCAACATCTTCTAAGTTAATAGAAGAGTAAACAGCTGTATATCCACCATTAAACAAGTTTGAGTTGATTTGGATATCAGCATGAATTAAAATTGCTTCATTTTGATTTGCAAGGTCGTAATAAGAATAAATGGTTCTTGTCAGTGTACCATTCGCGATACCTAACATTCCTAAGTCAATTACGGCGGCAATTGTTTCGTCAAGTTTTATTCTAATCACATTCGGAAAAGAAGTGTAGCCTAATTCTAATGTTCCTGTTCCGTCAGCTGTAACAATGCAATTTCCTGCTGTAGTAGCCGAGTTTCCATAAACTTCTGCCGTTCCATAAGTTGAATCAGAATAAGTTTGACCTTGTACCATAGGAAGTTCCATCATTTTAAGAGGGTCAGTATCATACATAACTAATGCCTCATTGCCATCAATGACTGCAATGTATCCGTAAGAAACTACTGAATCTTCATAATTGGTGAAGAAATTAGCTGCTCCATTAGCTAAATCATCATGATAATCAGCTAATGGGTAGTTTCCGAAATTTGGTGAGTCAGATGCGTTCTTAATCGTATCCAAAGATGTTACTCCTGAATAAGTAGTTAGAGTGCTGTAATCCCACGCTACTCCGGCTCCTGAGATTCCATCTAAATTAGCCGCCGAGCTATCAGCAACATAATATGTTTGAGAATCACCTGCTGAGAGGGTATCATCTACTGTATAAGTTTGGGCGCTTACCGCATAAGAAGCTAAAGCTAAAATACCAAGTAAAACTTTTTTCATATTGATAGTTATTTGAGTGAGTTACAAATTTATGCAATTCTAAGTCAGGCTCTCATACCTGAATCAGAATTATTTGAACACTACTTTCTGAATAGCTTTTTTTCCGTTCTCAACAGTTGTTAAAACATATGTTCCTCTTTTGAATTTAGAAACATCAAGTTTTGTGAATGAACCTAAGTTTTCACCAACATAAACAACTTTTCCTGAAACGTCAGTTAAAGTGATTTTTTCAATTGAGTTAGACCCAAAGTTGATAAAGTCAGAAGCAGGGTTAGGATAAACCAAAGGTTGCTCAACTTTTTCATCATTAATTCCTGATGAAGAATTCACATCAAAAGTAGAGTATACTGCTTGAAAGTCTCCTCCAAATCCAGTTGCTTGCACATCAATGTTTGCGTGAATGAACACAGGTAATGATTGCGAAGTGTGGTCGTAGTAAGAATAAACTGTTCTAGTTACATCTCCTGTTTGAACCGGGATTGGTGGTGGAGGTGTAATTGTAGCAGTTAAAGTTTCAACTAACTTAATTCTAATCACGTTAGGAACGATTGTTCCACCAATGTTAATAGAACCTGTTCCGTCAGCAGTTACAGTAACCGAACCAACTTGTGGTTCACCAGCAATACTTAAACCAGGAACATCTATAGTACCTTCAATAATATCAGTGAAGCTATCTCCCTGATTCATTGGGAATTCTAAAGTTTTCATGATGTTTACATCATGCTTAATAGTAATCTCATTTCCGTCTACAGAAAATACATAACCATGACAAACCACTGAATCATCTAGGTTTTCATAAAATATTGAAGTTCCACCATTCATTACGTCATTGTAATAAGCATTAGGAAAACTAGCCGCCTGAGGGCTGTCTGCAGCAGCAATAATTGTGTCTAAGTTCGTTGGCGAACCAGGATATCCTGTAATTGTACTGTAGTCCCAAGTAACACCAGCACCTGTTGTTGCGTCTAAATTAGCCGCTAAACTGTCCATTACATAGTAATTTTGTGCATCTCCAACGGTAATGCTATCGGCAGCTGCGTAAGTTTGGGCTAATGCACCTAAACTTGAAAGAGCCATAAAGCTGAGTAAAACTTTTTTCATAATTCTTTGTTTCTAGTTATAGATTTTGGTCTTAAATGTTCAAATTTGTTCACGCTTTAAAACTACAAAAGGTTGGGGAATATTAAAAATATCGCAAAAATCACACTAGCAGCAGTGCTTTTGGTTAGTATTTTCTTTGGTTTCATGATTACCAAAGTCGAGTTTGACTATGATTTTGAGGCTTTTTTCAGTAAAACGGATCCTGAAACTGAGTTTTTTGATGAACACAGAAAAAGATTTGAAACGGATAATGACTTCGTTTTAATTTCTCTAATCAATGACAAATCAATTTTTGACCAAGATTATCTTGAGAAAGTTGATGCCTTCACTAAAGAATTGAAAGACGATTCCCTTGTTGAGGGAGTGCAAGGTTTAACGACCATGAAGGAGTTCGTCAAGACAGATCTATTTACAATTCCGGCGCGACCTTACATTCGAATAGATGAGCCCTCAAAATATGCAATTGATTCTGCTCGAATTTATACTCACCCAGAGATTTATAATCCCTTTATAGATAAAAGCGGAACCGCACTTATGCTCAATGTTAAGCATAAGGAATACTTGTCTAAAGAAAAATGTGATTTGCTAAAAGAGAGCATTGATGACTTACTGTTAAAGTATGAGTTTCACGATTATAAGTATGCAGGCCGAACAATTGGGATGGGATACTATGTGGATAAAATGGTTTCTGAAACAGCCATGTTCATTGGACTTTCTTTTATTTTAGTGATTTTCTTTCTAATCCTTGCCTTCAGATCAAATTGGGGATTATGGCTGCCTTTAACGGTAGTTGGGATGTCAATGCTTTGGATTTTAGGATTTATGGGGACGGTTGGTGAACCAATTAATCTAATTCTTACAGTATTACCCTCAATTATATTTGTGGTGGCCATGTCTGACGTAATGCATTTGGTCAGTAAATTCTTGGAAGAACTAAGATCTGGGAGGAGTAAAGAAGATGCTGTAAAAACAGCATACAAAGAAGTTGGAAAGGCAACTTTATTGACTTCATTAACTACCGCAGTTGGGTTTTTAACATTGCTTTTTGTTGATATGCAACCCGTGCAAGCCTTCGGTATTTACACGGCAATTGGAGTTTTGTTGGCATTTGTTCTGGCTTACACATTATTGCCTTCTCTCTTAGTGTTACTTCCAGCACCTAAAGTTGCAGCCAAGAAGAACAAAGAAACACTTTGGTACCGAGTACTTCATCCTTCTTTTTTATGGATGATCAGAAAGAGAAAACAACTTCTTATAGGTTTTGTCATCCTACTAGGACTTTCTATTTATGGATCTACTCTTGTGGTTGCTGATTATTTTCTTCTTGAAGACCTGAAAAAAGAGAATGCTTTAAGAAAAGACTATCAATATTTTGATAAAGAATTTATGGGCTTGCGCCCTTTTGAGTT
The DNA here is from genome assembly GCA_913054135.1 of uncultured Flavobacteriales bacterium. Classification (GTDB taxonomy): domain Bacteria; phylum Bacteroidota; class Bacteroidia; order Flavobacteriales_D; family Crocinitomicaceae; genus Paracrocinitomix. The sequence goes on from CAJXJK010000014.1 coordinate 72,252, forward strand.
AGCCATTGAAGTAGAAGAAGGACATAAGATAACTGACTATGAGGTGTTATCTGAAATTAATAAAGTAGAGGATTTTTTAACCACTGAATACGATTTAAAACAATGCTTCTCGATAGTCTCTGTTTTGAAATTGGCAAATAGAAGTTGGAACGGAGGGCAAGAGGAATATTACGCTTTCCCGGAGAAAGAGGAAGCAGAGACATATCTTGAAAAGATTGAAAAAAGGGATAAAACGGGGCAATTAGCTGTTATCATTGATTCTACAAAACAATATGGTAGAATTGCCAGCACCATGGGTGATGTTGGGATGTTAGAAGTGAATCGGAGAAATAAGAAATTAACGGCATTTATTAATGAGAATGTAAATGCTGACTTGGTATCTTTTACTTTGACAGGAACTGGACATTTGTTAGACAGAAACATGAGTCAATTGTCTAGAAGTTTGTTTTGGGGATTAGGGCTTGCTGTAGGTATTGTCTCTTTGTTGATGGGCTTCTTATTTCGCTCAGTAAAGATGGTTATAATAGCCATGATTCCGAATATTCTTCCGCTTGTAATGTTGGGGGCAATGCTTGGCTTTGCGGGGGTAGAATTGAAAGTTTCAACCGCTCTAGTATTTACCATCTCATTCGGAATAGCAGTAGATGACACCATTCATTTCATGTCAAAACTTAAGATTGAGTTGAACAAAGGCAGATCCTTAATGTTTGCTATGCGAAGAACCTTTTTGTCTACAGGTAGAGCCATTGTTTTGACAACGTTCGTACTGGCTGCTGGATTCCTGATGCTCGTCTTCTCTGAGTTTTTAGGGACTTTCTATATAGGATTACTGATATGCTGTACTCTAATCTTTGCTTTAATCTCAGACTTATTCTTTTTACCAGTCTTGTTGATCTATTTCTTCAAATCAAAGAAAAAGAAATAGCTACTTGAACAATTTGGTAGCGAGTTCAATTTCGTCTTGGTTGAATTCATCCATTTTACGGCTTATCGGATATCTATTATAAGTGCGTTCGTAATTATCAGAGTTCTTGTAAATGAAATACAACTGTGACCATCCATCTTCTCTGAATTTCTTATCGTCCTTCTTCTTTTGCTCAAACTCCTTTTTCAATTCAGGATTCGCAGCCAAGACATCCATTGCTTTATCTTCAAAAACATATGCCGAAAACCATTCTTTTTGCTGAAGAATAGCATCAAAGAAATTCCAAGCAAAGTATGAATCTGGAGCATGAGGCTCTAAGGTTTCAATAATGAAACGCGCTTTTTCATTTCTTGTCGGAATAACATAGTCACCTTTGTGGTAAGTGATCGTAGTTGATTCTTTTTGAACTTGAATTGCCTTATGCAAATAATGACCTTCATATGGCCTATCTCCTGTTGTGTAGTCATCAATAAAATATGACTCCACTTCAACATCCATATCCTCTAAAAGTCTGTAAACTAACACTTCACTTAATTGTAAACGAACGACTACATCTTTCCAAGCTTGTGGAATCACATAATACTCTGGACGGGTGACTGAGTCAGTGCATTTATAAGAATTATAATGCTTAATCTTTTTGGTGTAAGGTTTGTTGTGGTTATAAAAAAGCCGATCCATTTGCGTTACTTCGCTTTTCTTTGTTTCAGCCTCATATCCTTTGAAATCTATTTCAGCAAAGTTGTTGGTATCTACAGTCCAGTTAAGATCGTAGTATTCATTTTGCCCAACATTGTAATCTGCTTTTCTCTTCAGCTCCCAGAGTTTACGCGAATTTTTCTCCATGTAATCAATGGTAATTTTGAGAAGTTCATAAGTTGATTCTACTCTCTCTTTGTAAGTTTTAAGCATGTGCGCTTCTGAAACATAGCTAATCGTATTAAAAAGATTGGTGTATCCGGTAGAATAGCGAGGAGTCTCTAAATAATCTACAATTCCATCATCAGGAGTTTTTTTAATCGAATGAACATAGGGCACCATGTCATAGCCTGACTTAGCCATTTCAGAATAAAGGTGAGGGTTAATCTCGGTATCCGTAATTTTTTTGAGCCAAGGATGCATTTTGTCTGTTTGACTAGTGATCAGTGTCATCACATGCTGGTAATCTGCTCCATCACTTGTATGCGTGTCAATGAAAATATGAGGATTTAAAAAGTGAAAAATCTTATAAAAAGTTTGTGTGTTTTTAGAATCGCATTTAACAAAGTCTCTGTTCAAGTCTAAGTTTTTCGCATTCCCTCTAAATCCATATTCTTCTGGTCCGTTTTGATTTGCTCTGCTGCAACAGTTTCTGTTATGAGCGCCACCTACATTGTACATAGGAATGATACCTATGACCACATTTTCAGGGAGGTTTTGATCCTTTAATAAATCCTTAGAGAGTTTAACAGACGCATCAACTCCGCAAGGCTCTCCTGGGTGAATGGCATTATTTATAAGCAGTACCGTTTTACTTTTAAACTCTTCTGGTTGAAAGGCCCCAGTTTTTGAAATCATGAAAAGTTGAATATTCTTACCGTAATCAGAAGTTCCGAATTGAACTAGTTTTGCTTGATTGGGATACTTTTTAGTCAATGCTTTGTATTCAGCTTGAAGCTCCTCATATTCATATGTTTTATTTTCGAGATAAGGTTCTTGCGCGAAAAGCTGAATTGAGAAGAAAATGAAGAGACAAATAAAAGCGGCTTTCATAAATGTAGTTTTGTTAAAGGTAATAAAAAGAGGACCATAGCGCTAGCCATGATCCCCTACATGTAAAACAAAACCTTACAGATTGATTTACTGGTTCAATGCTTTTTTTGATCTTGTTATGTTGAATCCAACACTCATCCCAATCATTCCACCTTTTTTAACCGAAGAGTAAAAAACGTTAACTGGAATATTAAGAGCGCCTGATCTGAAACTTCTTCCGAAAGCCATCACCCATCTCGTACTCACCTTAAGATCTCCTCTTAAATCGGCTGTTGAAGAAAATAAGTATCCATTCTCCTTCACAGCAGCAGCTGTGTAGCCATGACCTGCATTTTGTAAGTCTCTTTTTGACCAGTATTTTCCGTAATCATCATTGCTTGTAGCATAATGGCCATGGTGATCAAAAAATCCTTCAGATCTTTTCGTTAATCCAAAATTTGGTCCGAATGCGAATTCCCATCCTTGTTTTCCGAATCTAAATCCGTTCATTACGGCGAAACTTGGAAGAAATTTTCCTTGCTCAAGTCCGTTTAAACTTGGAATGAACTCGAAAATGGCAGAGAATTTTTCAGTACCCACATATTGCGTTTCAAATTGATATCCGATATTCGAAAATACTGGTGCCATTTCTAATCCACCTCTTGACTCAGATCTTGTCAAGAATTCATCTATTGAACCATGAGCATAGGCTATTCCCATTCTTGGTCCTGAATTGTTGATTCTTCCTGTGTTTTTTGAAGTGATTACCTCATTTTGGAATTTCAATTGCTCATACAGTTCAGCTTCTGGTTGGATTCCGTGCATTTTTTGAAGAGTAACTCTGATCATTCTTTGCAACTCTTTCTCATTATCAGCAAACTCTTCGCTCACTGTTTTCTTCACAGATTCGTTTTGAACATCAATCATTTTAAGAGTGATGATGATTTTACCAGCTAGCTTTTCAATAGAACCAGAAAAGATGTAATCTGTCTCTAGCGCTTTTCCGTATTCAATTAAGCATTGCTTTGCAAAGCAGCTATCGTATTGATCAACGTCTGGTACCTCTTGCGTGTCAAAATGATCAAGAACGTTATACTTATTTAGTTTAACTAACTCCATTGAAACCAATTTTTCGGCTGTTGAAGAGTGAGCATATACTTTGAATGTTTGAATAGATCCAACTGCTGCAGACTGTGCTATTAATTGTCCTGAGAACAAAAGAATAGCTAGGGTGAATAATGTTTTTAAAGTTTTCATAATTAAAGTTTTTATCTGTTTAAGACTTACTACTTAAAATGTTTTTTGATTGATTTTTTTCTCGCTTCTTGTTACGTTGAAACCTACACTTGTTCCGATCACGCCTCCATACTTATTACCTGAGTAATAAACATTAACTGGAATATTTAGAGCGCCAGACTTAAATGTTCTTCCGACTGCCATTAGCCAGTTGGTGTTAAATTCTAAATCACCTCTTGTATCTAATCTTTTTGTATAGATATCTTTGCTTGGTGCTGTGTAATTATTAATCCAGTTTCCAGTTTCAGAGTCTACATTTCCAGGAGTATCTCTCCATGACTCATAGTCTTTAGAAAACCATTCGTCTTCTGTATAAAAGACTCCGTCAGTAGCATTGTCATATCCTGTTAACACTTTTCTTGCTCCAAAACTAGGTCCGAATGCAAACTCCCAACCTGATTTCCCAAATCTAAATCCGTTCAATAGACTTAATGTTGGTACAAATTGTCCTTGCTCCATTCCTCCTATGTTAGGAATCACTTCAAATAAGGCAGAGAAATTCTCAGTTCCAATATATTGTGCTTCAAATTGATACCCAATATTTGTCATTCCAGGTAAGATGTCTACTCCACCATCAATTTCTTCTCTAGTTAAAAAGTCAGAAAGTCCTCCTCCTGCTACAGCTATTCCGAATCTTGGCCCTGAGTTGTTTATTCTTCCAATATTAGTTGAAGTAATTACATCATCATTAAAGATGAGTTGCTTTTTAGTTACTTCATCAATTGGTAATCCAAGTAGTTCTTGAAGAGTGATTTTGATCATTCTTGATGCTTCTTCAGGTTGATTTTGAAATTCATTTGTTGTCGTTTTGTGAATTTGTTTTCCGGCAACATCTACTAATTTCAAGTTTACTACAATCTTATCTCCAAAAGCATCAATGCTTCCTGATAACATAAAGTCTACTTCTAAAGCTTCACCTAAATCAATTAGGCAGTTTTTACCATAGCAAGAACTAAAGTTGTCTTTACCTGTTAAAGCCGAAGCCATGTCAAACTGATCGAGCACGGTATACTTTTCCGTTTTTACTAACTCTATTCTTGTTAATTTACCTGCTAATTCAGGTGTTAATCCTACTCCGCTAGTACTTAATTCTGATACTGCGGCTGATTGTGCTAATACAGAAGGTCCAAAGATGAACAGCATTAGAACGTTTAAAAAAATCTTTTTTGTTTTCATGTTTATTAATTTTGTTTGGTACAAATCTAGGGGTGATATACACCGTTTTAGAATTGAATTTCACAAGCCATAATATTTATTTGCGTTTATCGCAAAAACATTTATCACTCATTTTCATTGAACTTATGAGGCTATTCAGTGTTCTCAATAAAGTTTTGATTGATAAAAAATAAATTAGAGTCGATTATTCATGGTAGATGAATATTCGATTAATACTTTTGATTTTCGAAACTGCGCTTATGAAGCTTAGACACATAATTATCATTGCCATTTTTGTGCTCATCAATGTGGGTGTATTTATGACACTCAACTTTGGAGGCAATAAAACAGAAGAGGACACTAAAGAAGAAGTTAAGTTTGTTCAATCGGTAGAAGCGCAAGCAATCGAAAACACAACTGAGAACTTTTCGTTTGAAGCTTACGGAACAGTATCATCTTTTCAGAGCGTGGACATATCTTCTGAAATTCAAGGAAAACTAATCCAAGGAAAAAAAGATTTAAAGCCTGGAGTTACGTTTCGCAAGGGAGAATTGTTATTCAGATTCAATGATGTCGAAGCCAGGTTAAATATTCGATCAAGAAAGAGTGCATATATAAACATCATAGCTAATATGCTGCCTGATATCAAAGTTGACTTTCCGTCAGAGTTTGATAAATGGAATGATTATATTAATTCAATTAAGCTAAATGAATCCATCCCTCAATTACCTTCTTGGAAAAGTAATAAAGAGAAAATATTCATATCTACCAGAAATGTTTTAACAGAATACTTCGCGATAAAAGGACTTGAAGAGCAGTTAAAAAAGTTCTACGTGAGAGCGCCATTCTCGGGAGTAGTGACCATGGCGTATGTGAGTGAACATTCAGTAATCAATCCTGGTACTAAGGTTTTGACCTTAGTGGCAACAGGAGATTTTGAATTGGCTGTTTCTGTACCAGTAAGTCAGCTTGGAGATTTAGAAATAGGAAGCACTTCAAAAATATACTCAAGTACAGGAAGATTGAAAGGTGAGGGGAAAGTGGTACGAATTTCAGAGGTTATTAATAAAAGCACACAGTCAGTTGATGTTTATATAAAACCGATACCTAATGAAAATGAAAAGTTCATAGAGGGAGAATATATTAAAGTCGCTATTGATCAGGCGGGAGAATTTACGGGATGCAGAATTCCCGAGATTTCAATATTTGACAATCAGGTTTATACATATTCTAAAGCTGATTCGAGCATATCAATCAAGAAAGTGATGGTACTCAATGAGAACTCTTCGGGAGTATTCGTTTCAGGATTAAACAATAAGGACATTGTAATCACTCAAGAAGTATTGAATGTTTCAGACTCATCTAAATACGAAGTTGTAATTAAATAAGATGAGAGGCCTAGTTCAATTTTTCATCAAAAAGCCAATTTGGGCAAATGCTGTAATCGTGATTACGGTATTGTTCGGGGTATTTAGTTTGATGAATATGAATCGCTCGTTTTTTCCTGAGCTTGATCCGAAAACTGTAATTGTCAGTGTGGCCTATCCAGGTGCTTCTCCGGATGAGATGGAAGAGGGGGTGACCATTAAAATTGAGCAAGCCTTGAGAGGTATTGATGGGGTTGAAATTATAACTTCTACTTCTTCTGAGAATGTTGCGACTATCAAAGTAAAAGGCTTTGAGAATGCTGACATGGATGAAGTTTATAAGGACGTAGAGAATGCTGTAGGTAGCATTAACTCCTTTCCTCAAGGTGCTGAGAAGCCAACCGTCACTCGATTGAAATCGAACCCAATGTCAGAAATGGTGGCCACTGTGGGGCTTGGAGGTAACAAAGATTTATGGGTGCTCAAAGAGCAGGCAGATAATATTGAGAATGATTTATACGCTTCAGGTCTCATCTCTTTAATTGATTTGCGAGGATTTCCTGAACTAGAGTTAGTAGTAAAGGTGCGAGATGCTGATTTATTGAAGTATGGAATTTTAATTGATGAAATCTCATTAGCAATTCAAAGAAATAATCAGGATTTGACTGGTGGAATTCTAAGAAGCAGTGAAGAGGAGTTAATTGTTCGGTCAAGAGAGAGAACAACAGATCCTGAAGAGATTGAAGAAATAGTTTTGAGAACCACAGCCGAAGGTGATATCATCACAATAGGAGATGTGGCAGATGCTGAGATGAAATTCTCAGAAAATTCTTTTGAAGTATTTGCTGATCAGAATCCAGCTATCTCAATTGATATTAAGAAAACACCAGATCAAGATTTAGGGGAGATCACGGATTTCGTAAAAGGATATATTGATGACTATAATGAAGCAGATCACCCAGCCGAACTTAATTTAGAATATGAGTTCGCAGCATCATTGCAAGATAGAATCAACCTTTTGACCAATAACGGAATTGTAGGATTGATACTCGTATTGATCATGTTAGGACTTTTCTTAAGTACCAGACTTTCATTGTGGGTAGCCTTCGGTATTCCATTCTCCTTTTTAGGGATGTTTATCATTGCCGTTCAATTAGGGCTTACCATAAATATGATTTCTCTTTTTGGGATGATATTGGTAGTTGGGATTTTGGTTGATGATGGAATTGTTATTGCCGAGAATATTTATTCTCATTTTGAACAAGGAAAAAATCCATTCAGGGCAGCACTTGATGGCTCAATGGAAGTAATGCCATCTGTGTTTACTTCTGTTCTTACAACAATTGCAGCCTTTTCAATTTTACTCTTCGTTGAGAAGATGGAAATGATGCGTGAAATGCCGATTGTGGTAATACTGGCATTAGCCTTTTCACTCATTGAGGCCTTTATCATATTGCCCGTTCACTTGGCAAGTGAAAAGGTATTGTCCAAAGCTAAAAAGGGAACAAGACGATTTAAAGTTAGATCAAAGATTACTCAAGCAACTGATTATCTGAAAGACAAAATATTTATGGATGTCTTAAGGTTTGTGGTAGATCGTTACAGAGCTTATGTTTTAATGCCGCTCTTATTCACCATTTTCGTTATATCTTTCAGTTTTGCCGGCTTGATCAATTTCACTTTTTTCCCTGAAATCAAACCTGATAGGGTGTTACTTGAAGTTGCCTTTGAACAAGGTACCGGAAAAGAAGTGACAAAAAAATGGTTATTAGAATCAGAACGATATGTGCTAGAAGCGAATGAAGAATTAGCTGCTGAAACTGGCGATACCTTATTGGGTGAATATTCGGTGATGCTTGGTGCGGCTCAAAGTATTGGTGAAACTGGATTCCATTCGGGCTCAATAACAATGATAATTGATGGTGAAGGAAAGAAAACTCCAGTTGATTCATTGTTAACTAGAATAATGGATAAAGTCAATACCATTGAAAACACGAAGTTGGCATCTAACGTGTTTATTGGTGGTAACATTAACAATTTTGGTAAGCCGATCGAATTCTCATTTACAGGTAATGATGATGTTAAAATTAGAGCAGCTAAGGACAGATTTAAAGAGTACTTGGCCGAAATTCCGTTGGTAAGTAATCTTAAAGACAATGAGCCTTTGGGTAGAAAAGAGATTAATCTTAAAATGAAACCAGAAGCTGATTTTTCAGGATTAGGAATTTATGAAGTGACGCGTCAAATTAGACAAGGAATTTTTGGTCAAGAAGCGCAGAGGGTTATTGTTGGAACCGAAGAGGTTAAAATATGGGTGAGGTATCAAGAGGACGAAAGAGAGAATCAATCAGATTTAAATAACATCCGAATCAAAAGCCCTGACGGCAAACAGATATTGCTATCTGACCTTGTTACAGAAACGATTGAGAGAGGACCAGTTAGCTTGAAAAGAAGAGATGGGCGAAGAGAAATAGTTGTAGACGCTAGCGTAGATGATCCTACTAAGGTTGGAGACGTTAATGGTAAAATTGTTGATGAAGTGATTCCAAAAATTAATGCAGAGTTTCCTGGAGTTGAAATTATTCAAAGAGGACAAGGTGAACGATCAGAAAAAGCATTGGCGTCAATGCAGATAAATGTCATGATTTTATTCGTAGTAATGATCATCATTATGTCATTGAACTTTGCCTCTGTTTGGCAAGCACTTCTAATTTTATTGGTTGTTCCTGCTGGAGTTGCCGGCGGAATCCTAGGGCATTCAATAATAGGCTTACCAGTTTCTATTCTGTCAGCATTTGGGATGATTGCCCTTATTGGAATTCTAATTAATGACTCAATTGTGTTCTTAGATACATATAATCGAAATATCTTAGAAGGCATGCCAACAAGGGAAGCAGCTATGGATGCCGCCAAGTCAAGGTTTAGACCAATCTTATTAACATCAGTAACAACGGTAGCAGGACTATTGCCATTAATACTAGAAACATCATTTCAAGCACAATTTTTAATTCCAATGGCTGTGTCTATTGCTTTCGGATTATTGTTTGGTACAGTATTTATTCTCTTTTTCTTCCCGGCTGTTATACTCGTTCATAATGACATGAGAAGAGCTTGGAATTATGTGTTGAACGACAAAGAGATCTTAGAAGGTAAAGGTGGAAAAGAAGAGATTTCACAATTTGGAACGGTGGTCAGTAGAGTTTTGATGTTATTCGTTACTCAAATGATTTATTTAATAAGCTTTTTACTCTTTCCATTTTTTGTATTCTTTCCGAAAATTGGATTTGAGAAAGTGTTACTTCTTTTATGGGGTAATCGACAAATACCACCTGGAGAAGAAGTTGAACCGGTTTTGATTAGTAAAAAACACGAAGAAAAGAGGGATTTAGATTAAAATGAAAAAGGGATTAGTAGCCATATTAATATGTTTTTCGTTTGTTGCCAAGGCGCAAGAACTAACAATGATTGAAGCCGTTGAAAAGGCACTCGAGAACAATTATGATATCAAATTAATTGCTGGGAATTATGAGGTAGCTAAAACTCAAAATTCTTGGGGAATGGCTGGTATGGTTCCAACATTTTCATTGAATATTAATAATAATACTGGGCTTCAAGACAATTCTAATAACCCTGCGAGTTTTATTCCAGGAGTGGTTTTGAATGATAATCTCTCGGCTTCGCTTGATATGAATTGGACCATTTTCAGTGGTTTTGGTATTAGAATCAATAAAGAGCGATTTGATATGATGCAAGCGCAAACCAAAGGAAATGCAGTTGTTGTTATTGAGTCTACTATCTATGATATTATTCTTGCTTATTATACTGCTGTAGTGCAGGAGAGAAAGCTAGAGGTGATGAAAGATCTGTTGGATTACTCAAAAGATAAACTGGCCTATCATCAAATGAAAAATGAGATGGGAGTTTCTACCACCATTGATTTGCTTGAGTTTGAGAATCAAGTATTGACTGATTCTACCAATTTCGTGCTTCAAAATTTGTCTTTAAGAAATGCGAAGAGAAATTTAAACTTGATAATGGCCGAAGATGTTGAGATACTTTACGACCTCAGTGATTCTTTGAAAATAACTTCACCCAATTCAACTTATGATGAGTTAAGGGAAGGGATGCTGGCAAATAACTCAAATTTAAAAAATCAATTCATTAACTACGAGTTGAAAGAATTGGAAGTTAGAGCGAAGAAGTCAGCCTTTTATCCGATTGTGACATTGGGCTTGGGTACTACACCTTCGGTGGGATATTTCAGATTGTTTGGTGACCAAGGTTTCTCTGCAAATACGAACGCATGGTCGCATAGTGCCAATATCAATGTGAGATACGACTTATTTCAAGGTTGGAACAGAAAACGAAATTCAGAAATTGCTGTTATCCAAAAGGATCTGGCTGGTTTAGAGATTGAAAAGCTTCAAATGCAAATGTCTCATCAACTAAGAGGAAACTTTGAATTATATCAAACAAGAAACAAAGTAGAGATAATGTCATTTAAAAGGGTTGAAAACGCTCAGAAGCTTTGGGCGTTGGGGAAAGAAAAGTATGATCTTGGAATCATCAACGTCTTTAACTTAAACGATATCAAGCTAAGTTATCAGCAATCAAAGTTATCTTATTACGATCGTTTGTTTGAGCTTCTTCAAACACATTATGACTTAATGCGTCTTACAGGATCAATCTCTCAACAGTATAAAATTGAAGAGAATTTCGATAAGTAGTAAGATTTATCACACATCCTTCTAGATTTCCTATTCGTCTTGTTTTCAAGAATTTAATTTGCTATTTTTGATTAATTCTGAAGCACTATGAAAGCACTTTCTTTAATTGTCGGAATATTCATTTCGATTACTTCAATGGCTCAAACTTCTTTTACAGAAATGGCCGCAAGTTTAGGTTTAGATTTTAGTTATGGTTTACCATTTGAGTTTCCGGGCGGAGTCACTTTTTGTGATTTTGATCAGGATGGATGGGATGATTTAACATTCACAACTAAAGAAGGTGATTCACTAAGGTTCTTCAAAAATACTGGAGGAGCGTTCACCGAAATCTCTATTCCTACGCTAGGCGACACTACTGAGGCTATGTCAGTGAATTGGGTGGATATTGATAATGATGGTGATTTAGACTTTTTTGCTGTGAGTGAATTTGCACCTCCAAGATTATGGAGATGTGATGGAGTGCTAACCTTCACTGAGATAACGGTTGGTTCTGGAATTGATTATCCTGAATATGATGCTACTGGCTCTATCTGGGCCGACATTAATAATGATTCGTATTTAGATTTATTTATCTCAGCTCGTAATGATACTTTGGCTTGTCATCTGTATCAATCTAATGGAGATTACACATTTACTGATATTACAGTTTCTGCAGGTGTTTATGATACAACTGACTTAGCAATGTGTGCAGTTTTCTTGGATTACGATAATGACAATGACCAAGATCTCTTTATAGCCAATGATAAACCACATGTTGATAATAGACTTTATCAAAATGATGGAACAGGAAATTTCACTGACGTTTCAGCAGCATCAGGTAATGATATTGCGATTGACGCTATGAGTGGTACAGTTGGAGATTACAATCGTGACGGATGGTTGGATATTTATGTGACTAACACTTTTGTAGGTAATCTTTTCATGCGAAATAATGGTGACGGAACTTTTACTGACATTGCTGCTCAAAACGGAACATTGATGGAGGCCGTAGGTTGGGGAGCTCAATGGATTGATGGAGATAATGATATGGATGAAGATCTTTACGTTTCAGGAATGTTAGATGCACCAGGTTTGCCTTTGCCTTCGGCTTATTATGAGAATATCTTTGATCAAGATACATTTGAGATTCCGGCAGCAATTGGATTTGCTGGTGATACTTTATGGAGCTTGGCAAATGCAATGGGTGATTATAATAATGATGGATTTGCTGATTTAATCGTTCATAACATGGAGCCTAGCACATCTACATTATTTTATGCGAATGACGGTAACGCTAACAACTGGCTTAAAGTGAACACGCAGGGAACAGTGAGTAACAGAGATGGAATAGGAGTAAAGCTTAAAATTGTGCACAATCAAGGTCCGCAATGGAACTTCACATGCTTAGGTGAAGCTTATATCGCCCAAAATTCTTTCACTGAATTTTTTGGATTAGATACTGTGACAACAGTTGATACGCTTACGGCTCTATGGCCTAGTGGTTGGATCGATACTTTGTATGCCTTGCCAGTAAATCAAACCTTATTAGTGGTTGAAGGTGAAACAGCACCTATTGATACATCAATTGTAGTTGCTCAAACAACTATTTGTGCTGGAGATTCTACCTTAATGACTGCGGGAATTGGCGGAGCTTATTTGTGGTCAACAGGAGAAACTACTCAAAGTATTTACGGATTCCCAAATACGACTTACACAGTTGAGGTGACGAACGCTTATGGTTTTTCAACTACTTCATCACCAGTAAATATTATCGAAGCAGATGTTGATTATTCAATGGTTGTGACAGCTGTAGATAGTTGCGGAGCTGATTCTGGTTCAGGTTTAGTTTACAACTTAGATACTGATATTACATCATTTATGTGGGAAGGGTCTGAAACGACTGTTGAGGTAACAGGATTAGCAGTTGGATACTATGGTGTTCAATTCACAGATGTTTTAGGATGTGTTTATGAAGATTCAATTTGGATTGATGAGTTAGAAGGACCATCAACTGCAATGATATCTGATTCACCATCTTGTAATAACGGAACTGATGGTGAGGCAACTGTACTAGCTGCAGGTGAGAGTCCGATTACATATTTGTGGTCAACAACTGATGTGACTTCGGATGTTTCTGGTTTGGCTTCAGGTTGGTATTATGTTGATGTAACTGATGTGCATGGATGTGTGACTGAAGATTCAGTTGAGGTAACCAATCCACCTGCAATGTCAATTACAGGCTTTTCAACTCCAGAAAATGGTACTGCTCAAGATGGAGAAGCTTGGGTAACAGTAACAGGTGGAGTTCCGACTTATACTTATTTCTGGAATGACCCTCAAGCGCAAAACACTGACACTGCTAATGGTTTAGCTACAGGTAATTATATCGTTTGGATAACGGACGCTAATGGATGTACTGATTCAATTAGTGTTCAAGTTGAATCTACATTAGGTATTTCTGATTTTGGCTCAGAAGCCGGCTTGATTTTGTATCCGAATCCTTCAATTGGAGTATTCACCATCTTGTTAAAAGGTGAGAATACAATGTCTAGAGTTGAAGTGTATGATGTTCAAATGAAATTGGTTGATAAGATAGATGGATTAGGTCAAAACTACATTAACTATAGCAATACGACTTTAGAAGATGGAGCTTACCTTGTTAAGATCTCTCTTGAGAATGGTCAGTCTATCTTTAAGCGAATAGTAATTGAATAATTACTCTTTTTAGACGGATAATAATTTCATGTCTTAAACAGGCCTAAATAGAGTTATCCTGAGATCTACTTTGACTAGATTTCGGTATGACACGCTTCATACTATCCTTTTTCATCTTATTCACTTGTCCTTATGTAGGACATTCGAAAAGCTATATTCCTAAAAAGAAGATTTCTAAGTATTGCCCTGTCGAAAGGAAGTTTAGATATGTCCGAAAATTTGAAAGACATCACACTTTAGGTGATTATGATGGAGACGGTCAAGAAGAGATGCTTTATGAAAGCCTCATTAGTACCATCACCCACGAGCGTATTGATTCAATTGTTTTTTATAATGAGTATGGAGGTTTGGTAGATACAGTTTGTCGATTAGATCCCGTATTGGAGCTTAAAACTACAAATGAAATTCCTGATTTAATGTTGTCACATGGTTGTCAAGTTTTTGGTTTACATGGTATCGTCAATCTTGGAGACGTTAATGGAAGGCCGGGGGACGAAATTGCTTTAGTGGTTCAATGGGCAGATTGGAGCAACCTTAACACATGCCGAATTTATTCTCTTGCTCCAGATGGCTGGGATCTTATCAACACATTCAGTGTGCACGAATATGTTTTCTATAATCAAGATGAGAATGATCAATCAATGGAAGGTGTGATTGAATTCTATAAAGGAGAATGGGTTTACAATGCCTACGATTGGGAGGATGGAATGGAAATTTGGAGGAAACTGAAGTTATGAAGGCGTTTATGAAATCTACATTTGTTAGCCTGTTATAAGCTCATTACTGAAGCTTTTAATCTGAACTCAACGAATTCCCCTATCTTTATTCTATGTCTGCGAATGAATATCTAAAAAACATCCACATAGGAGATGAGGTTGAAATAGTTCAAAAGCATCACCAAAGGAGTGGAGAGCTCACTTGGGGTATTATCAAACGTATCCTAACCAAATCAAAACATCATCCTCACGGGATTAAAGTGATGACTGAAGATGGAATAGTGGGGAGAGTTAAAGAAATTATAACTGAACCAGATGAATAAAATAAACCTGAACGAAAAGTTATCACAGTTCTCTGACCACTGGAACCCTAGACTATTGGCTGAGATGAATGGGCAACATGTTAAAGTCGCTAAATTTCAAGGCGAGTTTGTATGGCATTCACATCAAGATGAAGATGAATTGTTTATGGTGCTCAAAGGTTCTTTTACAATGGAATTTAGAGATAAGTCAGTTGACTTATCTGAAGGTGAGATCATTGTGGTCCCGAAAGGCATAGAGCATAGACCAGTCGCGAAAGAAGAAGTTGAGGTGTTGCTTTTTGAACCAGCAACAACAGTCAATACTGGTGAAACTGATTCAAATCTAAAGCAAAAAAGGTTAGATAAAATTTAGTTATCGCTTGTTTCTAATGTAAACGAGTTTGTTTCTGTTGTTTCCTGATTCTCTTCTTTCCATTTCAAACTTACCAGTTGATTTAAACAATGAACTGAGCTTTTCAAAGCCATAGTTACGTGCATCAAAATTTGGTCGTTTCTTCAAAATGAATGATCCAACATCTCCTAAGAACGCCCAGCCGTCATCATCTGCAACATCTTGTACTGAGTTTTTGAGGAAAGACATGGTCTTTGGAGTCAATTGATCTACAGCTTTTTTCTTCTTCTTGTTTTTCGGGTCTGTGCCTACATCTTCATTCGAACCTAAGATCTCTAAGTAGATGAACTTATCACAGGCTACAATAAATGGGTCTGGTGTTTTCTTTTCACCGATTCCGTATACCTTTTTACCTGATTCTCTTAATCTTGTAGCGAGCTTAGTGAAGTCGCTATCCGAAGATGCTAAACAGAATCCATCAACGCTATCAGAATATAAGATATCCATTGCGTCAATAATCATTGCTGAATCGGTCGCATTTTTGCCTGTCGTGTAGGCGTATTGTTGAATAGGGTTAATGGCATTTTCTAACAAAACCGACTTCCACTTATTTAATTGTGGTTTTGTCCAGTCGGCGTATATTCTTTTGACAGTGGGTGTACCATATTTGGTTAACTCTTCCATCATTTCTTTCACATACTTTGAAGGTATGTTGTCGCCATCAATCAAGACAGCTAATTTTAATTCTTTTATCATATTTAATTTGTGGTTCTAAATACTAAAAAAGCCTTCTCGATAGAATCGAGAAGGCTTTAGTGAATTAGAACGATTATTTTATTTCAGTACAGTCACGTGACCTCTGAATTCATATTTTTTATCAGTTGAAATCTCTTTACATTCAATCAACCAAACGAATGAACCATCTTCGATTCCATCAGGACCGTAAGTTCCTTTCCATTCAGCAGTTTGATTGTATGATTCCCAAACTGGCTCTCCCCAACGGTTGAACATAACTAAGTGGAAGTCGTAGATATCAATTCCGTCAATGTAAACTTTCCAAGACTCGTTAAACTCATCTCCATCTGGTGTGAATACTGAAGGAGCGTAGATTAATACGTCACTTACAACATGCACTGTAGAAGATACAGAGTCAGCACATCCCCATTCGTTTGTTACCACTAGATCTACTGGATACTCTCCAACAACTCCTTCAGGATAATAAACTGAAGGCGACTCTAAGTTTGAACTTGCTGGTGATCCACCAGGGAAAGACCATAAGAATGTATTGTTAGCACCAGGCGTTACATTGTTCATTTCAACTCCTGTATCAAAGATTGTAGTCGGATTAGGGTTCACATAGAACAATGGTTCTGGAACATCATGAATCTCGATATAATCAGTTGCAGTCATTGAGTTGAAACATCCGTACTCAGAATAAACTTCTAACCAAACATCATAAGTTCCTACTTCATCAAAAGTGATTGTCAAAGGATCTACATTATAGTAGTAGATTCCGTTGATTAACCAGTTGATTGAATCAGAATCAATAGGATCAGTTGCGTCTGTGAATGTGATATCCGTTGGATTACATCCCCAAGTTAAATCAGAAGTAAATAACGGGTTAGGTACATTTCTCATGATTACGTCTGTACAAATTTGTTCAGGAGTAGTTTCACATCCGTCAGCAACAGTTGCACAGTAAGTAGTGTTAACAGTTGGGTTGATGTTAATTACATCAGAGTTACCTGCCATTGGAGCTCCATTTTCAGTCCAAGAGTAAGAGTAATCTGCGTTTCCGTTTAAGAATCCACCAGATGCACTCACAGTGTGTTGTGAATCATATCCAGGACAAATTGAATCGTTAGCAGTTATTGATAACAATATTGGTCCGTGGTGAGTGATGTTAAATGAAATTGTGTTAGATATACATCCTAAATCTGTCGTAGCGAATACATCTACCGTCATGTCAGTTCCAGCCGGAGCAGGAGTGATTGAGTTTTGGTAAGTTGTAGAACCTCCGTCAGACCAAGTATAAGTGTATGTTCCACCTGCTGGTGCGTTTTGACCAACTGCAGACATTACTGCTGTTCCGTTCTGACAAATAGTAGTATCAGAAGAGTAAGCTAACATTGTAATCTCAGCAGGATCAACTAAATCGACTGTAGTAGTGTATTCACATCCTAAATAATCTTGAGATACTAGGTCATAAGTTCCAGCTCCTAATCCTGTGAAAGTATTTGAAGTTTGGAAAGTAGTACCACCATCAATTGAGTAATTAACAGCTCCTAAGTTACCATATGCTGCAGTAGCATCTGAATTGATAATGATTTCTCCATCTAAGTTTCCGAAACATAAAGGATCAGTTAAAACAGATGTGTGGAATTCGTCAGAGTAGTATACAAATACTGTATCAGATCCATCAGGACAAACGTCATGCTCATCTTCTTGGAATAAGATAAATTCATAGTACCCTGGTAAATTGGCCGTGGCCGTCGGATCTTCATCTAAGTTGGATGCAGTAAATACTGCGTTTCCAGGTCCGCCACCAAAGGTGGTTGCACTTCCTAGTTGCCAATTAAAGGCACCCGCATTAAGAGGGTCAGGTGTACCGTCTAGCATTACGCCATTGGCTAAGTCATGACAAAGTGAATCGTCAATTCCTGCATCAGGCGTTACTTGAGGAACAACATTTACTGGTAAAGAAATTACGTAAGAACCTGTAGTAGTAGTTACTGTTACGTCATATACAATCGTGTCAACAGGAGATACATCTACAACTGGTCCACCATTTGGATCAGAAACTCCAGTAGTTGGAGCCCAAGAATATCCAGTTACAACACCACTTACTTGATTTGAAAAATCTAAAGTAGTTGTCTCACCTTCACAAATAGTTGGCTCACAATCTTCAATAATTAATGGGTAATCTTCACACTCACCGTAGTAGTTATAATCACATGGATTAATAGTAGCACCACCCTGAGCATACTCACATCTTACACGCATTCTGTAAGTTGCACAACTCGCTATGTTAGGTACTGTAAAGTTACCGTTGAATGGAGCTGTAGAAGCATTTGGAGACTCATATACCTTTTCACCAGCATCATCAAAGTCAAAATCGTTATTCCAATCTACCCAAATAGAGAACCCTTGAGACCAGGGAACTCCTGATTGAACAGTGAATCCAATATTCGCACCTGGAGTTGTAATCAACGGCATACCTGCATAGTATATATAGTTATTAGGTTGAAAATTACATCCTGAATTAAGGTTTGAAATGTTTGTAGTACCACCTGTAGTAGAGAAATTGTTAATAAGGTCATTTACACCTGGTGAAGTACATGGTGGTCCGTAAGTTGGAGTACACCATTGAGCGCTTGCTCCGTAAGAAAACGTAAGCAATGCTGCAAGAAATATTTTTTTAAGAGTTTTCATAACTTCTAATTGTAGATCGTATATATCTTTTAGTAATTTGATTCGATTTCAGCAAGTTTAGTATCAACTTCATCTTGTGATTTCAACACAATAATGTCATTGGTTCCACTTACAACAATTTCTACTTCTGTAGATTGTAATCTTTGGTCTTCTAATCTTGTAATCAGAATCATATCCATTGAAAGATTTGGATCTGGATTAGCAGATGGCACATAATACCAAGACTGAGAATAGTAGTAGAGTGTCTTCTCATATTCCATTGGACTGTTAGCTGCCATGTCATCAATTTCAGCTTGAGTATAGTTAGCTGTCATCAAATAAAGGGCATCATCTGTAGTGCATTGAGAGTAAGAAGCTGTGCTTGTTACAAATGCGAAAAATAGAAACGTTAATAATTTATTCATTTTGACTTAATTTTGATAGGTAAACGTTCGCCTCTTAATCGAGGTTGCTTTAAAATTATTTTTTTTTCATTCTTAGGCGTTATATAACGCGCTTACTTATTAGTGTTATTTTCTTCACAATTTTTCAGTTCATGTGGTGATCGCATGCCCCCGTTTCCGTGTATACCTATATTGAAGCAGCTAATTTCATAGCCAAGCTTTTGAAACCAACTTTCGAATTGATCGAAGTCGTATTCAGCTTCGGCGCTCAATGTTGCGAAGTAAGTACTCGTGATGTGATCAGTTCTAGTTGAAATGATTCCTTTTTTCCCTTTGAGCTTCTTATCAATGTTTTGGGCCTCTACTTCAGAGCTAACCTTCAAGATCTTAAACTGAACAAAGTATGCAGGTCTATCTTGTGCACTAGCGCCAAGGCCAAAACATATAACAAGCAAAGTGATTAATAATGGTTTCATTCTCTATTAAATTGAAAAAGAGTTATTTATCGTAACGTAAAAATCGACAAAATTGTTCAATTAGAGTTAACGAATTCGGGTGTTTCGGTTAAAAATTATCCCTCAACTACTTTTTTCTTTCTTGATTTGCCTCCAAAGTACTCTAGCACTATTATTAGAAGGAGTCCTGCAAGCATTAATAATATTGCTCCTATTAGCTTATTGTCGCCTAAAATCTCAGAGTAATGCATTGGGCTGATGTTCTCTTGAACAGCTGGAACTCGGTCTCCGTGCCTGTCGATTGTCCATTCAACAGTGTTTTTCCAAGGCCAAATTTTATTTAATGAACCCACTAAGAAACCAGTCAATATTGCAATTATTAGGTTTTTGGACCTTTTAAATAGGTAGTTAAGCAACTTTGAAAAGCTGATTAATCCAAAAAGACAGCCGGCCATAAAAATTGCAATGAGAACCCCATTTGACATTAATGCGTCCCAATCTTTTATTTTAATAGCATCTATGATACCAGTAAGACTCCCTAAGATTGTGGTGTATGCTCCTAAGAGTAATAGTATAAAGCTTCCTGATATACCGGGCAATATCATAGCACAAATGGCTAATGCTCCGCAAAGAAAGATGTATAAGTAACTCTCAGAGCCGCTTGAAGGTGAAAGCAATGTAATAATAAACGCAATCACTGCTCCCAATATCAATCCGAAAGCATTCTGAAAATTCCATTTTTCTACCGTTTTACCAACTAGCCATATTGAAGCAATGATTAAACCAAAGAAAAAAGACCATAATAATATAGGTTCAGTATCGAGTAGGTAAGTGAGAAGCTTGGCTAAAGAAACAATTGAAATTCCTATTCCTAAGAAGATGGCGATTAAAAAATTGCCGTTCATTTGAGTCCACATGGCCTTGAACCCTTCTTTTTTCCATGTTTTGAACAAACCTAATTTAAGGTTTGAAATGGTCTCAAGAAACTCTTCGTAAATTCCTGTAATGAAGGCGATTGTTCCGCCAGATACTCCTGGAACGACATCAGCCGCTCCCATTCCTAATCCCCTTGCAACAAGACCAAGAAAACTTTTTTTAGTCGTCTTCTGTGACTTCATCTCCTACAGGCTTTAGGTTTTTTCCAATTTTCTCAGGAAGATATTCAAAGAATGTGTCTCCTCTTAAACCTAGTCTTAGGCATTCGAGAGGAATAACTTCATTAGGAGCTATATTTCCTAAATTAACGTTTGCTCCGAATAATCTGATAAACCAAACTTGTTGGGTTTTCTTAGGTGCTTCCCAAAGAATGCTATTTGGATCAATTTTCGCTATAATCTTATTGATAAGGTAGGTGTGTGCAGTTCCATTTGGTCTAAAAACTCCTACAGTTCCACTTTCTCTTCCTTCGGCAATAACTTTCCAAGAACCAGCTTCAAGCTCAGTACTCATCATTTTAATCCATTTCGCAGGAGAGATAATAATTCCAGCATCTTTAGATCCAACTTCAGACATTACTGTTCTGTCTTTGGCTAATTTACTGATGTACTCTAATTTTTGTTCATGAGGAATAATGATTGATCCGTCAGAAACCTCACAAAGATCTAAACCGAATTTGTCTATTAACTTACGATAATCATCAAATTTATTTCTTGCAATGAACAACTCAAAAAGGGTTCCTCCAAAATAAGGTCTAATCCCTGCAGATTGATAAAGCTTGATCTTTTCTTCGAGATCCTTTGTTACGAAAGCTGTTCCAAAACCAAATTTTGCGATATCAAAAAAGTCTCCACTTGATTCAATTAAATCTTCAATTTGTCGAAGACTTAATCCTTTGTCCATCATCATTGTAGTTCCTGATTCTCTTGGTTTATCAGGTCTTTTCGGAATGTATGTAAGGTTAAAATTATTGTTCATTATCTAAATCAAGTATGTGTATGAATTCTGGTATATGTTCTGCCTCAGGCAGGTACAAAAATAGTGTTTTAGCCGAGTTTTTGTCAATTAAATATTCCTTCTTAAAAAGATGCAGTGCTTCTGTTTTTTGTCCGTCTTGCCAAAGGAGCACACAAAAATAGATTCTAACCTTAAGATTCAGTTGGCTTAAGTTCTCATAAGTTGCCATAAAATCAATGGCGTCATCAAGACTGAATTGAGCTTTTAGCTTTGCGAGCATTATGATTGCATCATCATATGTTGCTTCTATTTGAAGCGCAGCTTCTAGCTCTGCTTCTGCCTCTATGAGTCTTTCTTCTTTATAAAGTGCCTCAGCTAATACTAAGCGATAATTCGCATTTTCAGGTTGCAATTCGGCAGCTCTTTTCAAGTAATTTATGGCTTCAGTTCTGTTGCCAGTTAGTTCTTTGATGATTCCAATTCCAAGCCAAGGCTCTGCAATTTCATCATTTAATGCTTTCGATTTTTCGTAAATCTCAATGGCCTCATCATATCTTTCTAATCTTTCATAAGCCTCAGCCAAATAACTAAGAGTTAGCGCATCATCCCCGTCAATTTCAACGCATTTTGCATATGATTCTAGTGCCTTTTGATATTCATTGATTTGCATGTAGGTATTACCCATGTTAAAATGCGCTGACGAAAACTCAGAATTAATAATAACTGAATAGTCATATGCCCACAAGGCTTTTTCAATGTTGTTTTTGAGAAAATAGATATTCCCTAAATTATACCAGGCAGTGAAAGAGTAGGGGTTGTTGTCAATATATCTGGTGTAGAACTCAATGCACTTATCGAAATTGCCAATTCTTTCATAACAATAAGCTATTTCATAAATAGCCGATTCATTGTCAGGGGAAGTCTCTAGCAATTTCTCCAAAGATTTTATAGCATTTTGATAATCATGTTCGTTTTCGTATTCTAGAGCCAAGTCAAATAATATGTCTTCAACTTCCCAAGCTTGATCGTGATGTTGCGCTACTTCAAGTGCCTTTTCAAAATACTTGATTGCTTTACCGTGATCTCGCAATTGAGAAAAAACGCTTGCCTTAGTTACATAGACTTCTATATTGAAAGGCTCTGTTTTCTCTAGTTCCTGCAGAAGTAAAAGGCTTTCTTTTAATTTCCCTGTTGTAGAAAATATTTGCGCTTTTCTTAAGTTGAAAATATGATTAGATGGATGTTGGTCAAGTGCAAATAAGATAGCTCTCAAGGCTTTCTTAAGTTGGTTTTTAATAATGAAATGATCAATGATTTGTTCTAATATCTCAGTATCGAAATAGTAGACTTCTTTGTCTTCCATCATTTTCTCGTAACGCTCTAACTCCGAATTAAATTGGGAATCAAAACCTTGCTCATCATCATCTTCTTCATCAAACATATAAACTCCTTTCTTTAAGGTAAACAATTAAGTCGACCCTAACAAAAATAAAAGGAAGCTGCCGCCGATAACTTGGGTCTTGTTAATCTTATTAACAAGTTTATCAACACAAGCTTATGTTAGAAATTGATTTTACCCCCTCTTTTTCTCTCAGCTTCTCTTAAGAAAATCTTTCTTAATCTGATTGATTCAGGAGTTAACTCAACATATTCATCTTCTTGAATGTATTCTAAAGCTTCCTCTAAAGAAAAGGTTTTAGGTGGAATCACTTTCGTTTTCTCATCAGTACCAGACTTACGCATATTAGTAAGCTGTTTAGTTTTAGTAACGTTAATTACTAAATCTCCTGCTTTTGAGTTTTCACCGATAACCTGACCTTCATATATGTCAACGTTTGGCTGGATGAAAAATTTTCCACGATCTTGTAATTTATTCAATGAGAACGGAACACTTGAACCTTTTTCCATTGAAATTAGAGAACCATTCATTCTTCCAGGAATGTCACCTCTATGAGCTTCATAACCAGTGAATCTGTGTGTTACAACAGCTTCTCCACCTGTTTGAGTCATCATCAAACTTCTTAGGCCGATAATTCCTCTTGAAGGAATAGAGAATTTACAAATCATTCTGGCACCTTTAGGTTCCATACTTACCATTTCACCTTTTCTCTTAGTAACAGCATCAATCGCCGTACCAGAAAACTCTTCAGGTAAATCAATAGTTAAATCTTCAATTGGTTCTGACTTCACTCCATCAATCTCTTTTAAGATAACCTGTGGCTGTCCTACTTGCATTTCGTATCCTTCTCTTCTCATTGTTTCCAACAGTACAGACAAGTGCATTACTCCACGTCCAAAAACGTTCCACTTATCTGCAGAACTTGTCGCTTCTACTTTAAGTGCAAGATTTTTCTCTAGTTCTTTTTCTAATCTATCATTGATATGTCTTGATGTAACGAACTTTCCTTCTTTACCAAAGAATGGTGAATCGTTAATCGTAAATAACATAGACATAGTAGGCTCATCAATAGAGAATGCAGCCAATGGCTCTGGATTTTCGAAATCACAAATTGAATCTCCAATATCAAATCCTTCAATTCCTGTAATGGCACAAATGTCACCCACTTGAACCTCTTCTACTTTTCTTTTCTCAAGGCCTTCGAATACGAATACCTCTTTTATTTTATGCTTTTCTAGTGTACCATCTCTTTTAGATAACATGATCTGCTGATTTGGCTTCACCGTTCCTCTTGTTAATCTTCCAATTGCAATTCTTCCAACGAAAGAAGAATAGTCAAGAGATGTGATTAGCATTTGAGTGTTTCCTTCATCAAACTTCTTTGGTGGGAAGTAATCAAGAATAACATCTAATATAGTATCAATAGAATCTGTTGGTTTTTGCCAATCTTTTGACATCCAACCATTTTTGGCTGAACCATAAACAGTTTCAAATTCTAATTGCTCTTCGTTAGCATCTAATTCAAACATTAGATCAAATACTTTTTCATGAACTTCGTCAGGAGTACAGTTCTCCTTATCCACCTTATTAATAACTAATAGTGGTTTCAAACCAAGTTCTAAAGCTTTAGATAACACGAATCTTGTTTGAGGCATTGGACCTTCAAAGGCATCAACTAACAAACAAACTCCATCAGCCATGTTCAATACACGCTCAACTTCACCTCCAAAGTCACTGTGACCAGGAGTATCAATAATGTTAATCTTTGTATCATTATAAAATACAGATACGTTCTTAGATGTAATTGTAATTCCTCTTTCTCTCTCAAGCGGATTACTATCCATAATTAATTCACCCGAACTCTTGATTGGGTTTTTACCAGCTTCAATCATTCTATCTACCAAGGTTGTTTTACCGTGGTCAACGTGGGCGATAATCGCAATGTTTCTTAATTCCATTCGTGTCTTATTAACTTAAAGTCTTTTAATCAAATTTTATCTTCTTCTACGTCTTTCTCTTGACGCGTATTTTCCTTTTCCTGAGTTTCCTCCACCGAAGTTTCCTCCGCCAGATCTTCTCTTACTTCGGTTTCCTCCACCTTTTCCGCCTCCGCTATTTCCTTTTTTCGTTTGCTCAACATTCATTTTCTTTCCTTCATAATCTACATTTTGTAGTTTGCTAAGGATAGCATCTGTTGATTCTTTATCAGCATCAAAGAATGAGAAGTTTTTAAGAATATCGATTTTACCAATTGAGCCCTTGTTTAAATCTGTGTTGTCACAAATCATTCTCAATAATGCTCCTTGATTTAATCCATCTTTATCACCAAGATTTACAAAGAATCTGTTTTTGTTGTCGTCATCTCTGTCTCTTCTTCTTCTATTGCCGTCTCTACCGTCTCTTCCTGAAGATGCTTCAGCATCAATATTTTTAGATTTTGAGTAATAGCTCAAAAACTTATTGAACTCAGCAGAAACGAATCTTTCAATTAAATCTTCTTTAGAAATGTCTTCGAATTTCTCCATTACCGCCGGCATGTATTTGGCAATACCTTCTTTGTTCACTTCAACGTCAGACATCTTGTCAACCAAGTGCATCAGTTGCTTTTCACAAATTTGATCAGGAGATGGTAATTTTTGTGGAGTAAATGAAGTACCAATGATTCTTTCAATGCTGCTTAATTTTCTTCCTTCTCTTGGTCCAGCAAAAGCAACAGAAACTCCTTTCTTACCTGCTCTTGCAGTTCTTCCTGAACGGTGAGTGTAATTCTCAACTTCTTCAGGTAGATTATAATGAATTACGTGTGTAATATCGTCAACATCAATTCCTCTTGCTGCCACATCAGTTGCAACTAGAACTTGAAGGGTTTTGTTTCTGAATTTCCCCATCACTCTATCTCTTTGTTGTTGAGATAAATCTCCGTGAAGTGGCTCAGCACTGTATCCATCAGCCATCAACTTATCAGCAACAGCAGCAGTTTCTCTTCTTGTTCTGCAAAACACTAGCCCATAAATATCAGGGTTGAAGTCTAAAAGTCTTTTTAAACCTTGATACTTATCTCTATCCTTAATTATATAAGAATGGTGTTCAATATTTTTGTTCGTCTCGTTCTTACCACCAACAGTGATTTCAAACGGCTCGCTCATGTAGTTTTTAGCAATTCTTGCAACCTCTTTAGGCATTGTTGCAGAGAATAACCAAACACATTTGTCATCTGGTGTTTTCTCAAGAATGCTATCAATGTCTTCTTTGAAGCCCATGTTCAACATTTCATCTGCCTCATCAAGAATAACAGTATCAACTTCATTCAGTTTGATTTTTCTTCTGTTAATCAAATCCATCAATCTACCAGGTGTTGCCACAACAATGTGTGCACCTTTCTCAATTTGTCTGATTTGCTTCATGATGTCAGTTCCACCATAAACAGACACCACATTCAAACCTCTAATGTTTTTTGAATATGATTCTAAATCTCTACTGATTTGAATACATAACTCACGTGTAGGGCAAATTATAAGTCCTTGAGTTGCTTTTGTAGATGGATCAATATAGTTCAATAAAGGAAGACCAAATGAAGCTGTTTTACCAGTTCCGGTTGATGCTAATCCAATTAAATCACTAGGATCATTTAATAAATGGGGAATTGCTTGTTGTTGGATTGGGGTTGGTTCAACAAAACCAATTTCTGTAATGGCCGACAGAATTTCTTCTGACAGTCCGAGTTCTTGAAACGTCATAATCTTATTTAGTTAGTACACACAAGCCAAATCTCAATTCTAATTTCGATAACTATCGAAACCCACTAAATACGACAGAACCAAAACTCGGCGCGAAAAATTTTGTGCAAATGTACGTCTTCTCTATGAATAATACATTATTAAAGCCTTTTTTACCGCTATTATTCAATATAGTTTCGATAAGTGACCTGTTTTTTGGGATTAAAAGGATTGTTTTTTTGTAAAAGGTTCTAAAATAAGGAGTTAAAAGCGAACTTTTTGAGCACTTATGCCGTAGAAATTATAGAATTAGATATGTTAATAACCGTTAACTGTTTGCAAGATAAATCCGTTTTAACAACACTTTATTTTAAAAGTGGTATTTTTGCAACCGTAACCGTGAAAAACTGTAGATGAAAAGACTGATAGCAATAGTAGCTTTGTTAGTATGTGGGATAGGGTCATTCGCTCAACCAGGAGTGCCAATTGATACATTAGATACGCCTGATGGTAAGATGTTCATTTATGCCAACAGAACTTGGGAATACGAATCAGATAGAAACTTTGACGGAGTTTTATGTCCGGATGTTGACGAGTTAGTAAAAACTGACACCAATTTTCAGTACAAATCTTATTGGCTTACTGATAGAACGATCACTTGTACTTCAAATGAAGTAGAGAACATGAACGATACTCTTTGGTTATGCACGGTAGATACAATTCATGATAGTTCATCTATTCCGCATCCAGGAAGAATTACTTCAAGATACGGTTGGAGACATGGTAGAAATCACAATGGGATAGATATAGATTTAGAAACTGGAGATACAGTGAAGGCTGCCTTTGATGGTAGAGTTCGATATTCTCAAATGCATGATGGAGGATTTGGAAATCTTGTTATCATCAGGCATTATAATGGTTTAGAGACCTATTATGCCCACAATTCTAAGTTGTTAGTTGCACCTAATCAAGAAGTAAAAGCTGGTGAGCCCATTTCATTAGGTGGAAATACTGGAAGGTCAACAGGATCACACTTGCACTTTGAGGTGAGGTTTTATGACAATCCAATCAATCCTGAGAACCTTTTCAACTTTCAAGACAAGTACGTAGACGATAATCTATTGGTGCACTCAGGAATTTTTAGACCAGGTTCTTCAAGACATAAATCAACTAGTTCAGGTCACAACACTGGTGGTTCAAGCTATAAGATTGATAAGTCTTCAAGAACTCATAAGGTTCGTAGCGGAGATTCACTTTATGGTATTTCGTTGAAATACGGAGTAAGTCTTGGTCAGATTTACAGAATGAATGGACTCAATGAGAATTCAATTCTTCAAATCGGGCAAACAATCAAAGTTAAGCCTTGATGCCTAAGGTGGTCATAGAAATAACAGAAGATCACATCATTACTAAGGACGACATTCAAGGTGTTGTCAAACATTCAAAAGGAAAGTTTCCTGCATATGTGAAAGTAGGTGATATTGTTCAATACGCCGAACATGGCTTTCATGACGTAGTTGATTCAGAAGGAAACTTTATTTACAGATAATTTTATTGGTCAAGGTTTTTTGAACTTTATTCTAAGATTTATAGAAATGATTAACTATCTTTCTTTTCCTATTTAAATATTCAGAACATCACTAGGTTTTATTCTTAACCAGAAGCAGCCCTTCTTCTATGCCAACGGCTAGGGGAGGGGCTTTTTTATAGCATCAATTGCCAAAAGCCCACATCTAACCATTGGTCAAATTTGTGGCCAACCTCTTTAAAGTGTGCAACTTTTGTAAAACCAAAAGATTCGTGAAGCTTAACACTTGCATCATTTGGTAATGTGATTCCACCTATTGCAGTTCTCAAATCAACTGCTTTCATTTCTATCAGTAATTGAGCATAGAGCTTTTTGGCAATACCTTTTCGGTAATGATCCTTGTGAACGTAAACGCTTGACTCGGATGAGTTTGCATAGGCAATTCTCGTTCTGAAAATACCCGCATATGCGTATCCTATAATTTGACCATCTTCTTCATAAACGAGATAAGGGTACTTTTCAAGTATAGTCGCAATACGATCGGCAAAGTCTTTTGCTGAAAGCAACTCTGTTTCAAAAGTGACTGTGCTGGTTTTAATGTAGTAATTATAGATTTTTACAATCTGATCAGCATCATTAGGGCTTGCAGGTCTAATCATTGATAGCATTCAAATAGAATTCCTTGATTTGAGATTTAATTTTTTCTGCTCCAAATTTAGTTCGAATTTCATTTGAAAGTTCAGAAGAAGAGTAATTTTTATATTCTCCGACCATATCTAGAATTGCAGCTGACAGTGCTTTGTTGTCTTTTGTTTCAATGAGTATTCCATTTTTTGAATTCACATATTCTTCTGGCCCTCCACACTTTGTGCTGATTACAGGTTTACCGGCAAGTAGGGCTTCGGCAACCGTCATTCCAAATGTCTCAAAATTTGAATTGCAAATGTAAAAATCATAATTGTGATAAGCACTGATTACTTCATCATGTTCAAGCCTTCCTCTAAAGGTGATATGATTTTGTAATCCAAGATCTTTGACCAAGGCTTTGATTAGTGCTTCATCAGGGCCTCCACCAATTATGGTTAAGTTAAGATTTTCATGAGTTTCGTTCGCATTTTTGAAAGCAGAAATTAGCCCCGTGACATTCTTGGTATCATCTACCAAGTCAGAAACAGTAAGAATTTCAATTCTATCTTCCCTGTCATTAGTTGAGGTGTCAATTTGTTCTTCAATTAAGTTTGGAATCACGATTGAATCAAAAGAAGTATTCTCTTTAAATTTTCTTTGAAGAAGTTCACTTACAACCGATATGCCTTTCGCTTTACCTAAAACTTGTTTGTAGATAGTAATATCGGCAGCATTCTTTTTATCGTATTCACCATTGATGTGACCAGACCAGTGTTCTGTTATAACAAAGGGCACTCCCTTTTTTCGTAAATCTAGTGCTAAGAAGGCGGAGCGATAAGGGACGTGAACATGACATAGGTCAGGCTTGAAATCCACATTTTTGAATGCTAATATTTGTGCCAATTTATAGCGCCTGGCGTTTGTAACTTTTCTTAGTGCAGACTGAGATTGTTTGAAGTATACAATTCGTTCCCGAATCCCGTTTTCAGTATTCTCTACAAATTCAAATTTCTTTGATAGGTCTGGAACTCCTTGAACATAAATAACAAAAACGTTGAATTCATCTTTCATTAAGATGGCTTGCTTTTGAATAAATGTCCCGAGTTGGACATCCAATTTATTTGGATACCATCTCGGGAGCACTAATATGTTCTTTTTGTTAATCAAAAGCTATCGTACATTCTTCTTTTATCTCTGCATTCAGAGCAATTAAACCCTTCAGATGTTGCTGACCAAGTGGTACCATTGAACATTTCATTATGACGGTAATAATCGTCTGAAACATCTACTTGTATTCGATCAATGTTCTTTCCAAATTTAATCTTTTTACCTGTCGGAACGTGAATTTCAACTATTACTTGCTGATTTCTGAGTCGTTCTTCTTTGTTGATAGTAAAGTACGGATCTAAAGAGATAGTATTGTTTGAAGCATCAATTTTATAATCTATGTTTTCAGCTTTATGAATGGCCTCTTTATGAAACAATCCATTACTGCCTTTATAAAGTATCACTTCAAAATCAGTGCTGTCATTTTTATGTACGATTCTAAGTTCAGGATATCCCAATCTCACCTTTTCGTCTTCAACTCTTATGAGCTCAGAATAATTCCAAACATTATTATACTCTATGAAGTTTGAAAAAATGTCATCTTCAGCAACATCTACAAAAAGTGTATTCGTTGAGTCCACTTCAACGGGAACTTCATAGTCAATCTCTACTTGATTTCTGAAATTCATTCCTAATTCGATTCCTGTTAGTGCTAAAGTGGTTGCTCCAATAAACCAAATCACAGAGGACGTAATAGCGATCTTTTTGTATTTCGTAGTGATTCCAAATAACATCTTAACACCTGTAAAAATCAGTGATGCTATTGGTATGAAGGTGACTATTAGTATTGCGAAGAAAACCATTCCGCTTCTGTTTTCAGGATAAAGAATCCCTAATAGTGTGGGTAAGTCTTCTACTTGTTCGGTACCAACTAGAGGTAATAAACCTGTGTC
Organism: uncultured Flavobacteriales bacterium; assembly: GCA_913054135.1. Classification (GTDB taxonomy): domain Bacteria; phylum Bacteroidota; class Bacteroidia; order Flavobacteriales_D; family Crocinitomicaceae; genus Paracrocinitomix. Next base: position 102,947 of record CAJXJK010000014.1, read on the forward strand.
TCCAAATAGAATTATAAAGAGAACAAGAAGACCAACAATTCCACCTATGGTGAATAGGATACCGAATATCTTCGATAGTGACTGGGCAAGCTTTGAACTTGCTTTTACTCCTTGGTTAACCGCTTTTTTGAAGTTAGACTTTACATCTGAAGCACCATCTTTCACCCCATCTTTCATGCCTTGAACATGGTCTTTGATGGAGTCAAGTGTCACTGGTTCACCTTGCATTTCAAGAATTTCAGCTGTTGTTTTAGCTTCAGGAATTACTACCCAGAGAATGATATAAAGTAAAATACCTGAACCTCCTAAAATAACAAGAAGTACGAATGCGATTTTGATGAGTACCGGATCGATTCCGAAAAACCATCCAAGCCCAGTACATACACCACCAACCGAGCCATTTTGCTCATCTCGGTATAGTCTTCGGCGTCCGTTATTTTTTGTTGAGCCTTCGCTCTTAACTTCTTCTGCTTCTACGAATTCAGCTTGCTCTTCTGATTGAGTACCGGCATGTGCTTGGGGTTCATCTGATATGTAATCTTCAGGTTTTCCCATGATTTCCACTACCGTTTCAACATCAGAATCAATTATAACTTCTTTTCTGTCGGATATCTTTTCATGAAATAGCTCGGCTATTCTTGATTCGATATCTGACATGATTTCATCACAATCTTCTTCGTGTTGAAAATTACGTTTTATAGATTCAAGGTAGAGACTAAGCTTTTCAAAAGCTTGCTCTTCAATGTTGAAAACAAATCCAGCAATGTTTATTGATATTGTCTTGTTCATCTTCTTAATTATTTTGAAATGAGTTGAACTGCTTCATACAGCTCATTCCAGGTTTTCTTTAATTCAGTTAAAAATTGTTGACCATCTTCGGTCAATGCGTAGTACTTACGAGGTGGTCCGGATGACGACTCCACCCAATTATATTGTAATAATCCCGCATTCTTTAAGCGGGTTAACAATGGGTAAAGTGTTCCTTCCACCACAATAAGTTTGGCCTCTTTCAGCTCCTGAATGATATCAGAAGGATAGGCCTCTCTTTTTGATAGCACAGTTAGGATACAGTATTCAAGAATACCTTTCCGCATTTGTGCTTTGGTGTTTTCTACTTTCATTTTCGATTTTTTACTGATTTGAAGATGTGCACCTCCTCAATTCAATTATTCATTTTATTGTTTCACATCAAAGGTATATAAAAAATATAGTACTATGCAATACATAGTACTATATTTAATTCTTCCGCAAAGAAGCGAATACCTCTTAAGGTCTTTGTTAGTAAAGGATAGGGGGTGTCGAAAAAAAGTAAATAAAAAATTGAGAAAATTCGGATTCTTTAAAAATCTGCATCAAAAATGAGTTTTCACCTGTAAGATAATTGGGCAAAATTGAGTAGAATCTGGCCTTAATTGAATTTAAAGTGCCTTTTTAAGGTGTTCAGCAACTCTGAATGAGTTCGCATAGATGGTAAAAGTATGAGGGGCAGAGCCTCCCATTGGCATGAATGAGCCGTCAGTTACATAAAGGTTATCTACTTCATGTGCCTTGCAATTTTTGTCAAGTACAGAGGTTTTCGGATCATTTCCGAATCTGCATCCTCCGGCAATTAAGTTTGAAGGTGGATTACCATTTATGGATTTAGTGATACTTCCAGCTCCCATTTCTTGAAGAACTTCAATTGCGCGATCAGCTAGATAGTTTCCAATTTGAATATCTCTTTGATGAAATCCGGTTCTCACTCTTGCTACCGGATCTCCCCATTTGTCTACTACTTCATCATCTAATGTGACAAAGCAATCGTCATTTGGATGCCAATCACAAAATATTTCAAAACGAACTCTTCTTTGGGCAGTGAAGTAATCTTTTAGTGTTTCTTTCAGTTCAGAGCCATAAATTAGAGAGCCATCACTAAATTTATTTCTAATTCCCTTTGGCATTGGAGCTGAGTGCTCAATCAAAAAATCAATTGTACCTCCTTTAACTTTACCGTTAGGAGATTCTTTACAGAGATCAAAGCTTTCGTCTTCGATTTCGTAAAAGTCTTTAATGCATTGATTAACAAAGGTGTTTTTGTTTTTTGCTTGTTCAACTTTTTCTGGGCTCAATTCATCATATCTGAAATAGCCTGAACCTCCGCCTCCGCCAGCAAACACCATGTTTTTACCAACTTGGCCTCCATTATTAGCCAATCCATTTGGAAATTCTTCATTCTTGCTCATTAACAATAAACGAGAGCTCTCAATTGCTTGGCAGGCAACAACAAAGGTCTTCGCTTCAATTGTCTTTACGACTCCAGATTCATTATAGTAGTGAGCTTTAATTATTTTACCGTTACCATCAGTTTCTAATTTGAAGGCTTTTGAATTAGGAATAATTTCAAGATTTCCTGTGTCCATTGCGTCAGGAATTAGAGCTGCTCTTGAGCTACTTTTTCCATCTGATGAGCATCCAAAACTTCCGCAGTAATTAGAATGATAGCATGCTTTTCTATTTTCTCTAGGTTCAGAAATGATTCCACGAGCTGCAGGGATGACATTGTATCCAATGTTTTTACCTGCTTCAATAAACCAATCTGCAATTTCATTTGTGATCAATGGTGGATGAGGAAAATCGGGAGTTGATCTGGGTTCTAAATGCTTGTGATCAACTACTTTTCCTGATACTCCAACTACTTCTTCTACTTTTGTGTAGTAAGGCTCCATATCGTCATAAGAGATAGGCCAGTCTGCTACATTAGCTCCATTAATAGGTCCGTATTCTGAAAGAAGTCTAAAATCTTTTGGTTTGAGTCTATGAAAATAGGCACTCATAAAATTCGAAGAACCTCCAACACAACTTCCGTTTTGAAAATCTCTTTTTGAATCCACTGAGGAGGTTGCTTTGAATCCAGAGCTGCTTGGCTTGTCTGTGACCTGAGGTTCATCAATAGCGTTTGGTTTATAGGCAGACCTTCTTGTTACAGTCATTTCATCCTTAGTAAAAGCCTCAGTCTTTATCCATGGTCCCTTTTCAAGAACAATAACTTTGAATCCAGCTTTACTTAGCTCGTAAATGATTGGTCCTGCTCCAGCACCACTTCCTATGACACAAACATCTTTCATTATAAATCAAACGGTTTATTATTTTCAAAGAATGCTTCTACTCTTGTTTCTTCAGTTGGTCTTGGTAATCCAGGAACATGTTCAAGCCATTGCCAACCTTTCTCATCTGTGTTTCCACCATAAATAGGGTCGAGTAGGAGAGACTCTAAAGTTAAAGTCACCATCACCGACATCCAATTCTTTCCCCAACTTAGCTCTGTAAATTGTTTTACCAGGGCCTCCTTTTGCTCATCTTCTAAAGATGAATATTTTTCGAAATAAATTTCTTGAGCTTTTTCATTGGCCCAATCTAGACCTTCAATGATATAATCTTTTTCTTCTTGCTTTTTTAAACCATCAGCCAAAGTCCAAAGAACAAAACCAAATGTATTTAGGTCATCAGCACTTGGTCCATTGCCGTCATTGGGAAAAATGATCATTAATATTGACTTCAGCACGGTAGACTGTTCTGCTGTCAAATACTCATTGGCTTCCTCTAATTTAGCAGAGCATGAAGTAAACCATGTTAATTGTGAAGCTGCTCCGGCGACAATTGCTGCTCTTAAAAAAGAACGTCTGTTTGTGCTCCATTTGTCTATATCAGCAAATGTGTCAGGGATTTTAACTTCAGGAAAATTCTTTTTACCCATGGTTTAACAAAAATACGGATTCACACTAAAAAATAACAAATAAAGGAGCGAATAGTTCTTGAAGAGATTTTAGGGCATAAAAAAACCCTGACGACTCATTGAGTGTCAGGGTTAATATCTTACCCAATTAAGGGTTAAGGATTCTAGTGACCACCGTCACATGCAGCCTCATCACATGAATTCTCATCACATGACTCTTCTACAGCTTCAGTTGAATCAGCACCGTCACACTCAGGAGCATCACATGCTTCTTCAGTAACATCTTCTACTGCATCTTCTACATTTTCTACTGCATCTTCTAATGCATCTTCTAATGACTCAGTAGTCTCTTCAGCATCTCCACCGCAAGATACGGCTAACATTGCTGTTGCTGCTACTAAAACGAATCCCATTTTTCTTAAGTTTAGGAATGTCTTTTTCATAACTTTTTAATTTAAATTAACAATTGATTTAACGCTTGAATTTCTTCAGTTGCGGCAAATTTAACAATATTTTTTGATTACCAATAATGTTTTTTTGTCTAAATCACTTAACTAGTGGGCTCAAGACATGAAATTTGATCCTAATTGAACTGAAATTTTGAAAGAATTTTTATTTGATATTAATCACAAACATTTTGTTGTCACCAATAAATCCTTCTACTTTATCGCCTCTGTGAACAGGGCCAACGCCTTCAGGAGTGCCAGAATATATGAGGTCTCCAGTTTTTAGAGTGATGTATTGTGATAAATTTGAAATCAATGTATCAAAGTCAAATAGCATATCGGAAGTTGTACCTTCCTGGACTCTTTCTGAATTGATGCTCAAATGAAAGTTAATATTGTTTAATTCAAGTTCTTCTTTCGGGATAAAATGGGTAGAGATTACTGCCGAATTGTCAAAAGCCTTCGCTTTTTCCCAAGGATGTGACTTCTCTTTACATTCTCTTTGTATGTCTCTGGCTGTAAAATCGATTCCTAGGCCAATATGAGTGTAATAGTTTTTGGCGTGTTCTAAAGCAATGTGTTTACCGACTTTACATATTTTAATTACTACCTCAACTTCATGATGTAAATCACGAGTGAATTCAGGGTAGTAAAAATTCATTTCTTTCAGAATTGCTGTTTCTGGTTTCATGAAGAACATTGGTTCCTTAGGAACCTCTGCATTCATTTCTTTAGCGTGATTGGCGTAATTTCTGCCTATGCAAATTATTTTCATTGATTGAATTTGTTTTTCAATTGGTCAAGTTTTGAAGATAGCTTTTCAGGACTTTCAACTTTCGCGGCTCTTTTGGCAGCAAGAAGCTTGTCTGTTTCTTCTTTTAGAATTTTTTTCGTGTACAAAGGGAAGTCATTATCTAAAATCCATCTGTGATAGCCTGGTTCTTTATTAAAGATTTCTTTGACAGTTTTACCAGAGTTTTTACCAAAGTTGTATATGATTTCACCTTTAGCATTCACTGCTAAACGGCCAACAAAATCAATTTTCTTGTCTTTGCCTTGTTGTGTGAAATCCATTAAGAAGTCAACATCATTTTCAACTTCTTCGTATCTATCAATTTGTGCCTTAAGAATTTCAAATGTCGCCTTGGTATCAGCTTCAGCTGAGTGGGCATTTTCTAAATCTCCATTGCAATAGAACTTGTAAGCCGCCGTAAGCGTTCTTTGCTCCATTTTGTGAAAGATGGTTTGAACATCAATGAATCTTCTTCCTTTCATATCAAAATCAATGTTTAAAGAAAGAAATTGTTCTAAAAGGAACGGGATATCAAATCTATTTGAATTATATCCTGCTAAATCTGCATCTGCAATGAAAGATTTAATTTCTTCAGCCAATTCTGAAAAAGTTTGACAGTCTTTGACATCTTCATTTGAAATGTGATGAATTGCAGTTGATTCTTCAGGAATAATCATTTCAGGATTCACCCTCTTGGTGTAAGTCTCTTCAGATTGATCAGGATTTATCTTCAAGATTGAAATTTCGATAATTTTATCTTTCGAAATATTTAAGCCTGTAGTTTCTAAGTCAAAGAATGCAATTGACTTTTTAAGATTTAAGTTCATTGATAAGGAATAAGGTTCCTTACAAAGATAGATACAAATCTGCCATTTCAGGTATCTCTACCTTGATTTCAACACGGCGATTAAGCTGTCTGTTGGCTTCATTGTCTGAACCGTCTGGATTATCATTGCTCACTGTTGGGTTCTTTTCACCAAACCATTGATTCTCAATTCTATTAGGAGCAATTCCTTTGTCAATTAACCATTTGTGAGCAGAAAGTGCTCTTCTTTTAGAAAGGCCATCATTATAATTTTCAGATCCGAACCAATCGGTATGTCCATCTAAACGAATACTAACTGTAGGGTTCTCCTTCATAAATGCTGTCACTGCATCTAGTACGGTCATACTTTTTGCTCTCAAGAAAAATTTATCAAAATCGAATAAGATGTTTGCAAAATCGGTTCCGCCATTGCTACCACTTCCTCCCGTAGTATCATCAGGCATATCTCTCAACTCTATGATATCTATATATTCAGTGTAAGCTAATTCAGTATTATTAGGATCTATTCTTGTTATGTAAGCTGAATAAGTTATTTCTGTATCTGATAAGTCAAGATTATAAGAAATAGCATTAGCAGATGTGTTTAACATGTCTACTGAAGCCTGATCGGTTGGAATGTTTGACATCTTAAATTGACCAGTAGGTGTAGTTTCAGTTGCATTAGCAACAACTCTATTCGTATTACCCAAGTAAACTGGGATTTCATCACGAACTGTTTTTTCCTTGTTTTTGAAAGCATATAAAATCCCTTCAACAGTAACTTCAGAGCTAGAATTCATTTGATCACCAAATTGGCTAATCTTAGCATCATCCTCATTGATGTAAACAATATATTCACCTTCTGGATCAGTTTTCTCAAAAGTGAAGTTTCCATTTTCATCTGTCTCGGTCATTCTCATTATTTGGTGAGATCTATTCATTAATAAAACTTCAACCCCCTGTGCCTTAGTTGAGGCGTCATGAGAAACATAACCAGTAATTCCAAAGATGTTTTCAGGTGTTGTACCATTACCCGAAAGGTCTAAGTCATCTCCAAATTCTTTTTTAATCTCTGATTCAATGTCGAACATAGCGTTTTTGAAGTGAGCTCTCTGTGCGTAAACCGAACCACCATCATCTTTCATGTAGTCAACTGCAATTTCTTGATACAGGTTAAAGTATTCACATTGCTTAGGAATGAAAAACTCTTCTCTATGAGGACGCACATCATTGTATTTACTTTGAGATACCATCAACTCAAGATAATATGTGTTTTCAGGGGCAAGAACCATTGTGTATTTACCTGTTAATGGATCTGTTTGATAAACTCCAGCTTCTTCACCAGTTTCTTTATTAATTACTTTGATCATTCCGTTTACTGGTAGATGATTTTCAGCAAACACGGCATAACCTTTTACCTCAGTGGTTGGAATGTTCTTACATTCAAAACTAGCAGTGTAAAGATCTAAATATCCATAAGAACCAGGTCTCATTGACGCATAGTAAGCTAAAGTCCCTTCTGAATTCTCAACATAATAGATATCATTTCCTGCAGAGTTAATTGGAGCTCCAATGTTTACTGGGTCACCCCATTCTCCGTTTTCATCACGTTCTGTTTTGAAGATATCAAATCCACCCATTGAGTTGTGACCTTCAGAAGCAAAGAATAATGTTTTACCATCATTTGATAAGAAAGGAGCATCTTCTTTAAAAGGAGTATTGATTTTAGGACCAAGATTAACCGGTTTTGCCCATCCACCTGTCTCAGTTTTTGTGGTGTGATAAATATCTCTTTCTCCTAATCCACCTGCAGCTCCAACTGAAACAATAAACATTTCTTGTTCATCTCTTGTGATGAATACTGAAGGGTTAGCAGTTCCGATATTAACATTGCTGTTCATTCTTCTCGGAATAGACCATTTCCCATCATCTTCTAATTCGGATTTCCAAATGCTATTTTGCTTATAAATGAAAAGTGTTTGACCATCAGCTGACAAGCTAATTGGCGCTTCATGTTCTTTTCCTTCATTGATTTCCTTAGCAAGGTATCCTGAAGATTTATCAATAACCTCTGCTTGTACCCATTCTCCGTTTTCTTTTTTGGTTGTGTAGAAAATGTCTTCGTAATACAAGCCATCCACATTTTTCTTTGTTCCTGGTGGTCTTCTTGAACAGAATAGAATAAGGTCTTCGTCGTTTGTAACAACAGGTGCGTAATCAGGCGAGTCAGAATTTACACGAGGACCCATGTTGATGATTTCAGCAAATCTTTGATTGTCTTGATTTCTCAAATCAACTCCATTGTTGCAAATCTCGATTTCTCTAATAACTTCTTTTCTTAAGGCAAGACCTTTCTTGTTATTCTTAACATTGTTCAAGAAGATGTTGTAGTCGGCAATAGCCTGTTCGTATTCGCCATTAAAGTGATTTGCTTTCGCTTTGTAATAAAAAATCTCTGGAATAGTGTCACCCTCAGCAGCTGAGAACTCCAACGCTTTTTCAAACATTATCTGAGATTTCTCACGTTCAACTTGAGAATCATAATAAACAACTCCTGCCTCAAGCCAGTACTGAGGTTTTTGAGAATTTGATGAAGTAACTTTATCGTAATATGATTTTGCTTTCCAGTATTGACCTTTATTAAAAGCTTTTCGTCCTTTTTTTACATACTTTTTTACTTGACCTGGTTTTTGGCCATAACTGTTAATTGGAGCACTGGCGAAAGTAACCAACAGTATAAGTATGCTTAATATTTTATACATATTCTTCATATTAGAATTGTATTTCGAATTTGATGTATTGATATCTCTGGTAAACAGCCTTTTTCTCCTGAGCATCATTGTTATATGCTGGACCTTGAACCTTAGCTGATTCATCTACAAATTTGATTTTAGATGTATCAACTCCGTAAGATTTTAATACTTTTTTCAAGGTGCTTTTACCTGACTGTAATCTTTTATTGGCCAAATCTTGATTGTTTTTGTATGATCTAGTTGGCACCTTTGAAGCTGACGAGTACACTAGAATTGTCACTTCTTTACCGGCGTTAATGACTTGCTGAACACCTCTTACATAAAGCTTGAGAGCTTCGTTTTTAGTGTTGAACTTTTCTTTGTTGTATCCAAAATTGTATTGAAATATTGGGGTAGTCAAGATGTCACTGAACTCACTTACCGTTTCACCTGTTTGACATTCGTCATTGAAAGTATAGGTGTCAAGAATATTGTTTTTGTCATCAACTAAATTCAATACCAGCTCTTCACAGAAGTCAATATCGTCTTCTTCAATTTTAAACAAATGTGATTTAGTCGGGTCTAATTTCTTGTAAGGGAATTGACCATATTTATTCACGAATTCTTTATAGATAAGAGAGTCATCTTCATGAATAGATACTTGAGCTCCCTCTAATTGATTGATGAATTCAGAATTTGTGAACTCCCACCTTTGCTCGTTAACCGGTAGACTTACTAGCTCACTAGCCTCTAGATTGATTAGATCAAGAAGTAGTTCATGTTTGATCTCTTGATAAGAAGAGTTACAAGGAACGTATAATTCGGTATTGTAAAAGTCAACCTTATCTTTTTTGTAATCTATTTGATAGGTATGACAAGGTTTTAGGTTTAATACATAACCTCCATCTCTTCTTCTTGGTCGATAGATTTTAGTTGGTGTTGCATCAGTTAAATCTGTCACGTGAATTGTAATCCCTTTAGGAATCATACTGTTGTCTTGAGTTAGGATGAATCCCGAGAAAATTGCAACATTTTTGATATAAGAATTTTCAGTCTCAACTATATAGATGTCTTTATCTCCTTGTCCATCTAACTTATCAGAAGAATAAAAGCCAGTTAAGCCATCTGCAGTTGTTGTATAGAAAATGTCGTCATCATACGAGTTTAATGGATAGCCCATGTTTTCAGGGGCAGACCATTTCTCATCTTCATCCATTCTACTAACGAATATATCGTAACCACCCATGCTGTTAGGTCCATTTGATGAAAAGAACATAGTGTTGTTATCTGCTCCTAAGAAAGGAGAATCCTCATCAAACTCAGAGTTTATTGGTTCTCCCAAATTGTAAGCTTTACTCCAAGATCCATCAGGTAAGATTTTTAGTCTATAAATATCTTTTCCTCCAAGTCCTCCTTCTCTGTCAGAAACGAAGTATAAATAATTTCCGTCAGGGCTAATAGTTGCGTGTGTCTCCCAAGCTTCTGAATTTAGCTCTTCAGCCTCAAATGGCTCTGGGGTACTAAAAGTTGTGTCTTCAAGTTGTGAAAGATAAATGTCACCCCCGTTAATATCTTCGTAAACGAATACTTGCTGGCCGTCAGGTGATACTGAAATTGATGCATTATTCTTTCTAGGCTCGCAAAACGCCAGGTAATCTGGACTTGTCCATTTACCATCTTTGTTTCTATAGCTCACATAAACATCTTCAAAATGCTGACCATTGTTGATATTGATATACTTTCGGTTTGAACTATCAGCTCTCATTCTTTTGGTAGTAAAGAATAATGCAGAACCATCAAGCGTCACCATAGGAGAATATTCAGGAGCGGCAGTATTTACAACAGAACCGATATTTCTAATTAAGTAAGGTTTAGGGTCGGCCATTAATTCCTTGGCTTTAGTACACTGAGATAAACCGAGCACTCCCAAATCATATTTTTCATGTTTCTTTTTGACATTCTTCATGAAATAGTCATACTGTCTGTATGCTGTATCAATTTTACCGCTACTATGTGATGACTTTGCTAAATAATAAAAGAGTTCATTAGGAGCATTTGTTTCAGTAGATAAATAAGGATTGTAATTTTTTACAACAGAATATTGTGCTTTCTCGAAATACGGCAGTGCCTTCTTTTCATCATTCAATCTGATGTGGCACATTCCCGCTTTATAAAGTAAGTTGGAATTTGTCGGTGATTCTTCAAGCATGTAATCCCAAACAAAAAGTGCTTCGGCATAAACCTTATCATCCATCAAAGTATTCGCAGTTTCAAATTGATCTGAGAAACTAGCATCCTTCAGAAGCTCTCGTAATTCTTCTTTCGAAGGTTGAGCAACTGCAGAGACTGCAAAGAGGACTAAGAATATGTTAAACGCCTGTTTAATTTGGTAATTGTTTATATATCAATCACCAAAGGAAATAAGAAAAGCCACTCGTTTTGGCGAGTGGCTTTTCAACTTTTATACCGAGTATTGTTTATAACTCTCTATTAATATCGAATTGTTCGAGGTAATCTGCTACCCTTTTAACGAACATTCCTCCAAGCGCTCCATCAACCACTCTGTGGTCGTATGAGTGGGATAAGAACATCTTGTGTCTGATACCAATTGTATCACCTTGTGGGGTCTCAATTACAGCCGGTATTTTTCTAATTGCTCCTAGCGCTAAAATTGCAACTTGAGGCTGATTAATTATTGGAGTTCCCATTACGTTTCCGAATGTTCCAACATTTGTTACTGTATAAGTACCTCCTGAAATGTCATCAGATCCTAATTTGTTGCCTCTCGCTCTATTCGCTAAATCATTAACGCTTTTTGCTAAACCAACAAGGTTTAAAGTATCTGCTTTTTTGATAACAGGAACGATTAAGTTTCCAGAAGGAAGAGCAGTCGCCATTCCTAAATTGATGTCTTTTCTCTTAATGATGTTATTTCCACTAACAGAAACGTTTACACCAGGAAAATCTTTGATTGCTTTTATGATTGCTTCCATGAAAATTGGAGTGAAAGTCATTTTTTCACCTTCTTTTTCTAAGAAAGAATTTTTGATCTTGTTTCTCCACATTACCAAATTAGTAACGTCAGCTTCAACATAAGAAGTTACGTGAGGAGAAGTTTGAACAGACATTACCATGTGATCAGCAATAAGCTTTCTCATTCTGTCCATTTCTATTACTTCATCACCTTCATAAATTGGAACGTCAGGAGTGTGAATTGCAGCTTTTGCCGGGGCTGTTGCTTTCGCAGGAGCAGCTTTAGCTACTTCTTTTGCTGGAGCCACTGCAGCTGTTCCGCCACCGTTCTCTAAGAAGTTTAAGATATCTTTTTTAGTTACTCTGTTGTTTTCACCTGACCCCTGAATAGCTTCAAGTTGCTCAAGAGAAATACCTTCAGTTTTTGCTATTGATCTCACTAAAGGAGAATAGAATCTACCATTTCCTCCAGACTTTGGTAAGTCAACTGTAGTTCCGTTAACTGGAGCTGCAACAGCAGCAACCACTTCGGCTTCAACAGCAACTTCAACTTTTGCAGGAGCTGATTCAGTTGTAGGTGCAGCTGCATCTCCATCAGTAGAGATTACGGCAATAACATCTCCTACTTGAACAACATCATCTACTTCGTATAATTTTTTAACTAATACTCCTTCAGCTTCTGAAGGCAGTTCATTGTCAACTTTATCTGTAGCTACTTCAACCAATGGTTCGTCCATCTCAACGGTATCGCCAACTTCTTTTAACCAATTTGTGATAGTTGCTTCGGTAACACTTTCTCCCATTTTCGGGAGTCTAATTTCAATTTCAGCCATTTGAAAATGTTAATTTTTGAGTTGCAAATTTAACCTAAAATTCGGGAATTAAGGCTAAAAACACCAAGAAATTAATCAAACTTAATTGCCTTAATTGGGTCAATCTTGGTAATCAGAAAACTAGGGAGAATCAAAGTGATTATGCAAACGACAACCGTTATCCCGTTAACAAGGAGAATGTGCCATAGATTAAAATTAACAGGCACAGAGTCTAAATAATAAACTTCAGGATTTAGTTGTAGCACCTGACCGTAGTATTGTATTAGGATAAGGCCTATGCCTAAAAGGTTTCCCCATAAAAGTCCACGAGATAAAAGGAACATTGAATTAATTAAGAAGATTTTTCTGATTTTTCCATTTGATGCTCCTATGGCTTTCAAAATCCCAATCATGTTGGATTTATCCAATATCATTACCAGCAGAGAGGTGACCATATTTATGAGGGAAACCACCAAAATTAAAATGATAATTATTTGAATGTTAATGTCTAAAAAATCTAACCATGCGAAGATGTCAGGATGCATTTCGGTTATTTTTTGAGTGGTGAGCTGACCGGGTATGTTTAGGTCAATGATGTTATCCATTTCATCTAAATCTTCCCATTCATTCAAAAGAATTTCAAAACCACCTGTGTACTTATCGTGTGTGCCTGTGCCTTGTTCTATTTCAATATATCCGAAAGGCATTTTAATTTCTGTTTGCGAAACGAAATCAATTTGAGATCTTGTTTCTTCATTGCACTCACATGGAGTTTGAGGGTATATGTTTGCGTAGGCTGTATCGGGAACAGAATTCTTTTCTTTGGTTAGTCCATAAATCTCCCTCTCATAATCTGTGCTCACCACTTGAATTTGTTCTTCTAACCTTCCGTCCAAAAGCATGTAATCTTTCTCGTTGAAATAGTCAGAACTATTCCATTGATAGCGATAAGCACCTGATCCACCTTGTGTAATTGATTTCAAAACGAACTTATTATCAATACAGGTATCCTTGTTTACCGTGAGTAGCGTTTGAACTCCCCAGTTATTTAGTTTTTGAATGTGATTAATTTGGGTGAAAATGAATTTTTTATCAAATTCTTCGAAACCAGTGTTGTAGATACCGCAAATTTCAAATTTTCTCTTCTTCGGTCCATTCCCCATGATGAAAAATGCATCCATTTTATCTCCAACTTCAAATCCCATTTTTTCGGCGACATACTTAGAGATCATCACCTGATTATTGAGAGAGTCAAAATCAATCAATTCACCTTCAACCATCTTATCACTGAAAAAGTCCCAATCATAGTCTTGGTCAATCCCCTTGAATAAAACACCCAAAATATCTTGAGTAGATTTAAAATTGTCGTCTCCCTCGGCCTGAAAGCTAACGGAGTCTTGTTTTGATTGCAAAATAGCAGGCTTGTAAGCAAATACTTGAATTTGTCTTACGTCTTCTTCAGTTTCCTCAATGCTTGGATAAAAATCTTGCTCAATAAGAATCGCGCTAGATTCCATTGAATTGTTTTGAAAAAGGTCAGTAACTTGAATGTGACTACCAAATCCGATTACCTTTTCTCTAATCCCTTTTTGAAAACCTGTCACTACAGAAACAGAGACTAACATGATTGCAACACCTATGATAATGCTTGCTAAAGAGATGACCACGATAGGCTTGGATAGACGACTCTTGTTGCTGTCACCCTTGATTATCTTTCTCGCAATAAAAAATTCGGTATTCAATTTGATTACTTTTACACAAATGTAAGATTTAAATAATGAAGTATTTCTCTTTAGTTACGATTGCTATAATAGGACTTAGCTGTTCTTCGAATCCAGATAATAATACCGAAGGTGAGTTGAGCGAAACAGAACCACTTCTTGAGGATTCAGTAGTGGTTGAGAAGCCATTATATTGTAATGATTTGGTTCAGGTAGGGGCAGCAAAGTTTGATCAATACGTTGATGGATTAGAGGGATTGAAAGTTGGGGTAGTGGGGAATCAGTCAAGTATGGTTGGCTCTTCTCACCTAGTTGACACTCTAATTGCACAAGGAGTGAATGTAGTGAAGGTATTTTCACCGGAACACGGGTTTAGAGGAAAAGCTGATGCAGGAGAGAAAGTACAAGATGGTTTAGATTCTGAAACGGGTTTACCTATCATTTCTCTGTATGGTAGTAATAAGAAGCCAAAGGCTGATCAGTTAATAGATTTGGATGTTTTGCTTTTTGATATTCAAGATGTCGGCGCAAGATTCTACACATATATTTCAACTTTAAATTATGTGATGGAGGCTGCAGCTGAAAACGAAAAAAAAATAATTGTATTGGATAGACCGAATCCAAATGGGCATTATGTTGACGGACCTATCTTAGAATCAAAGCATAGTTCTTTTATAGGTATGAATCCGGTTCCAGTTGTTCATGGATTGACAATAGGAGAGTATGCACAAATGATAAAAGGTGAGGGTTGGATTAATGAAGCTGGTAATCTTGATTTAGATGTTGTTGCCTGTGACGGTTGGGATCACAATGAGTTTTACGAATTGCCCATAGCGCCATCTCCTAATTTACCAAACATGCAATCAGTTTATTTGTATCCTACCTTATGCTTTTTTGAGGGAACAGAAGTGAGTATTGGACGAGGAACTGATATCCCTTTTCAATGTGTCGGGCATCCTAAAATGGAAGTAGATGTACTTGAAGATTTATACTCGTTTAAGCCAGCTCCTAATGAAGGAGCGAAAAAACCTAAGTTAGAAGGTGAAACTTGTTATGGCTATGACTTCTCTCAAGATGATATAAAAGAATTAAGAGAAAAGAAGATGGTTGATTTGAGCATCTTACAAGAGTTTTATAGCAAGCTCGAGATGGGGGATTCCTTTTTTCTTAAAAACAATTTCATTGATCTTTTGGCCGGTAATTCACATTTAAAAGATGAAATAAAGGAAGGTGTTTCAATGGATGAAATCCGTGAAGGATGGGAGCCTGCCTTGTCTGAGTTTAAAGAAATGAGAAAGCAGTATCTGCTTTATACTGATTTTGATTAGAAACCGAAGTCAGGTAATTTGGCCTTCAGTTTTTCTCTCCAATCCGAATATTTTTTCAATTTGGTTTTGTCTGCTTTGATTAGTTTGAGAGTATCTCTCATATAGCTTCTCCATTTATACGCCCAAATGAAAGTGAATGCAGGAACAATGAGGAAGTATGCTAAGCATATGAAATAGGCTGGCCAACGACCAATATCGGCCGGTAAAAACTTAGGGAGTATCCAAAATATAGGGAGGTTGTAGAGAAAGAAAAATAATCCTCCCATCATAATCTTAACGCCACTCCAAAAGACCTTTCGTTTGAACATTTTCTCAACCATTGTCTTTACGATCAAATAAGGAACAAGGCTGTGAACCAATCCTACCAAAAATAAAGGGAAAAGAAATGTTAAGAATAAGAAGTTCTCAATCAGTGATTTCTTGTTCCCGGCTTTATGGAAATCATTCACCTGTGTTTCTGTGAATGACTCTTTTTCTAACTCATCAAAATATTGATCAGTTTCATTTTTGAGATCTAACCATTTAGGGTCTTCTTTACTATAATTTTCATTAATGGTATTCGCAACCTTTTGAGAGTAACGATATCTCTGTTCCATTGATATCCCTGCATTATATTCTTTTGCATTCATTCCTCTCCTACTTAGAATAAGAATGTGCTCAAGAAAATCTGCCAATTTTTTATCTTCAATGTAGGTAATGTTCTTTTTTATTCCTTCACCGATATCTTTGGTGAGGTCATTAACAGTTTTTGCAGGGTTTTCTTTGTACGCCTTTTCGTAATCCTTTAAGAAGATTAGGTCTCCACAAACTAGCAAGGTATCAGACCTAAAAACACTTGGGTCACTGTAGTTAAGTCCAATCGGTTGTATTTTAATATCATGCTCCCAATCTGTTGAGTCCATAGTTCCCAAGCCTAATCTTGCGGCCCCTTTTTTCATTGGTTTTAATGAGCGAATAAAAGTATCATCAGTATAACCTTCTCCAAAAAGAATAACAGATTTTTTACGTTTTAGAACTTTGGCAACTCCTGAAAACACTTTTTTATTCTTTTCGTAAGTTCCTGCGCCATCTCTGTCAGCTCGATAAATCGGAACCATGTGAGATGCCCAAGTTACAGGCTGCAACCATTTCTTGAAAACATCACTCCTCGTCATGAAAAAGATAATTGGCCATTGAGAATTTGCTGCAACCAAAGGGTCAATAAAAGCACTTGGATGGTTTGAAACGAAAATGGTTTGGGCCTTTAATTTTCTTTGAGAAAAGATATTATTTCTTCTTCTGAAAAAGATAGTGAATGCGTAGGGAAGTAGGATTCTTAATATTAAATAGACCGGTCTCATAAAGTGGGTGCAAAATTAAATAAAATCTGTTAAAAAAACCTAAAGGGTAAGCTCATTAAGAAGTCTTACCCTATTTTTGAAAGTCAGAGACACGAAAATTGAATAGCAATAGATTTAAAATATTAATTGGATTAATGTCTGTAGCGGTCATAGGACTACTACTACTTCAATTTTTTTGGTTGACGGATGTTCATGAGCAAGCCAACAATAAGTTAGAAGAAGATGTTCAAACTTGTTTGAATAAAACAGCTATTGATTTAGAGCATGCCGAAACAATGCAGTTAATGAGTCCAGATGCTTATCAGCAAGGACTTCAAGGTTCTTACACTGATTTTGTTCGTTCTGAGTTCGGTGAAGTAATGTCGGCGAAAGAAGCAATCGTAGTGAGGGATACTGTTATTTTTAAAGGGGGTGACCCAATGCACTTTTTAGTTGTGAGTGGAACATCAATTGATACCGCTACTGGATTAAGTACGGAGCATAAGGTTATCACTAAAAATTTGGGGGAAATCACTCCAACTAACATTGAGAATTCGGTTTTAGGTTTAAGCGACACCAATGCTTTCGCAATTCAACTCAATAAAAGTTTTGAGCGTCAAATCATGAATAAAGCCAATCACATCAATGAATTGATGATGAAAATATTCGCAGGTAATTTCTTTGATGACATCACATTAAGACTAAACCCTTACCTGCTTGATTCACTGATGAGTCGCAATTTAACAGCTCTTAAAATTGACACCTCATTCACTTATAATGTCTTAGATAAAACGGGTAGGCCAGTTGAATTCAAAAACTTTAGTTCTCACTTTGATAGCTCATTGGTGGATAAAAAATATGTTGTAGACCTTTATCCAAATGATGTGGTGTCGGGTGGGCAACAAATTGTGGTGGCTTTTCCTGAACAAAATTTAATGGTTTGGAAAACCATGACAGGAACTCTGGTCGGGTCGATAATTTTAGTTCTGATTGTTTTGCTGGCTTTCTATTTTGCGGTATCCACCATCTTTAAACAAAAGAAGTTGTCTGAGATTAAAAATGATTTCATTTCGAATATGACACATGAGCTCAAGACACCAATTTCAACCATTTCATTGGCTTGTGAAGCCGCAAGAGATCCTGATGTTGGCGCGGATGAAGAAGCTGTGCAGTCTTTCATTGGGATGATTGACCAAGAGAATAAAAGATTAGGGAAACTAGTTGAAAATGTGTTGCAAACTGCTTTAATTGATAAAGGCAAATTAAAGTTGAATCTTGAAGAGATAGCTCTCAATAAAATGGTTGATGATACAGTAAATACTTTTCAAATCAGGTTCAAAGACAATGGCGGAGATATCAAGATTAGAACTCTTGACAAAATCAATTGGAATGTAGATAAAATTCATTTTGGTAACATCCTTTTCAATTTGTTAGATAATGCGCTCAAGTATTGCAAAGGCGCTCCTCAAGCAATTGTTGATCTGAGGAAAACCAAAAAGGGCTTCGAGCTGGCAATTGAAGATAACGGAATCGGAATTGAAAAAGAGAATCAAAAAAGAATATTTGAAAAATTATACCGTGTACCTACTGGAAACGTTCACAATGTGAAAGGTTTTGGTTTAGGATTGAATTATGTGAGCGCGGTAATCGAATTACATAATGGGCAAATTGATGTGGAAAGTCAATTAGGAGAAGGGGCAACATTTAAAATAACAATGAATCATGAGTGAAAAAGTGAAGATATTATTAGCCGAAGATGATACAAATCTTGGTAGCCTCTTGTCTAATTATTTGAAAGCAAAAAACTTTGATGTTACTCTTTGTGTTGATGGAGACATTGCAACAAGAAGATTCAAAGAGCAACTTTACGATTTCATCATTTTAGATGTTATGATGCCTGTTAAAGATGGTTTTACAGTGGCAAAAGAGATCAGACAAACCGACCAAGAGGTCCCAATATTATTCTTGACGGCTAAGTCAATGAAAGAAGATAAACTGACAGGATTTGAAGCGGGAGGAGATGACTATTTGACCAAGCCTTTCGCAATGGAAGAGCTTTTGGCAAGAATCAATGCTATTCTTAAAAGATCTTATAAAGAAGGTAAAAAGGAAACAACCTTCTCAGTAGGAGATATTCAATATGATTATTTGCAACAAACTATACTCGCAACTGGAGCTGAAGCAAAGAAATTGACAACAAAAGAGAATGAACTGTTCTACCTATTAATAAAGAATGCAGGTGAAGTTTTAGATAGAAACGAGGCATTAAACCACGTGTGGGGAGATGATAACTACTTCAATGGTAGAAGTATGGATGTTTACATCACTAAATTGAGAAAATATCTAGGTGCCTCAAAGAAAGTTGAAATCATAAACGTTCACGGAAAAGGATTCAGACTTCTCGCCAAGTAATCAACAATTTCTTTAATTAGTTGTTAGTTTTGTTAAATGCAATCAACTGATAAGGAGCATATCGCTTTACTTGCTGACGCCTGTGTTCAGAACAATCTGAAACATATTGTTATTTCGCCAGGTTCTCGAAATGCACCTTTGATTACTGCATTTGAATCTCACCCTGAAATTGAGACTTATTTAATTCATGATGAAAGAGTCGCAGGGTTTGCAGCTCTTGGTCTTTCAGAATCTTTAGGAGAAGCAGTTGCCTTATGTTGTACATCTGGTACTGCACTATTGAATTATTCACCTGCATTAGCAGAAGCATATTACAGAGAAATTCCTTTAGTTGTTTTCTCGGCTGATAGACCCGAAGATCTAATTGATCAAGGTGATGGCCAAACTATGAGACAATCAAGAGTCTATTCTAATTTCATAAAGCGTTCTTTTGACTTGCCTACTAAAGATGATTCTGATTTATCATCAGTTATCTCGGAAGTTTTTACCGACATATCTTCTAAGCCAGCAGGGCCAATTCATTTGAATATTCCACTTGCTGAACCACTTTATGGTGTTAAGGAATATGAGAATTTCGAAAATATTGAAGCCCAGACTAAAGACCAATTACAATTAACATCCTCTCAAAAAGAGGAGATCAAGAATGCTTGGAATTCAGCTAAAAAGAAATTGGTCATTGTTGGTCAAATGGGAATTGACAAATCTTTAGAGCAACAATTGGTGAATCTTTCTGAAGACCCTTCTGTAGCTATTTTAGTAGAGAACACATCAAACATTCAACATTTCCCAAGAGTAATTCATTCTATTGATAGAACATTAGGAGCCATTGGTGAATCTGAAAAAGATAATTTTAAGGCTGATTTAATCTTGTCAATCGGAGGTGCGATAATTTCGAAAAGAATAAAGGCTTTTTTGAGATCATCAGACGTTAGCACAAGTTGGAGGGTAGGTGAATTCAATTTGAACGAAGACACCTATCAGTCAAATCCTGGACATTATAAAGTATCTGCATTTAGTTTCATTTCAGTTTTGAACGAAGGAGATTATGTACCCTTGTCAAACTTCGGTGGTGCTTGGAAACAAAAAGATCTCATGGCAAATGAAGCTCACTTTGATTTCTTGAGATCAACAGGTTTTAGTGATTTGAAGGCCTTTGAAGTAATTCTTGATTCTATTCCTGAGTCAGCTAATTTGCACATGGGTAATAGTTCTGTTGTTAGATATTGTCAGCTGTTCAATCCAGTTAGATCAACTAAATATTTTTCTAATCGCGGAGTTTCGGGAATTGATGGATGTAGCAGTACGGCTGCAGGATATGCTATTGGGAGCCCGAGCGAATTGAATGTCTTAATCTCTGGTGATATTTCATTCTTCTACGACTCAAATGCTTTTTGGAATCAAAAGCTGAAAGACAATCTTAGAGTAATTGTCATAAAAAATGGCGGAGGAGGAATTTTCCAAATTATTGACGGTCCTAAGAATTCAGATCATGCTGAGACATTTTTTGCTCCTTTTGAAGCTTCCATCAAAGGTGTTTGTGATACCTATAACTTGAATTATTTAGTGGCTAGAAATGAGAATGAATTAAATAATTCGTTTCAGCAACTCTTTGAAATTCATGAGAATGGGAGACCTGTGATTCTTGAAGTTGATACTTCAAATTGCGACAATGATGGCGTATTGAAAGCTTATTTCAAGAAGATCTCAGAATTGAAAAAATCGTAATACCAACCTTTTTGTGTAACTTTCGTTTATTCAGGTACTCAAAAACCTAACAATTTAAAAATGAAAAAATTAGCCTTAATTTTCAGTGCTTTTATAAGTACAGCTGCTATTTCACAAATGACAATGGCAGGAGCTGCAACTCAATTGGGAGGATGTGACTGCTATCAATTAACACCAGCCTCAATTGCCCAAAAAGGTGCAATTTGGAGCCCTCAACCACTTGATTTAGCCAATGATTTTGACATGAGCTTTGAAGTTTATTTAGGTGCTGTTGATGGTGGAGCAGATGGAATGACGTTCGTTTTACAAGAAAATCCAGATGGAATTGGTGATATCGGACACTCTTTGGGTTATGAGTCTTATGTCGGAAACCCAAATCCAATTTCTAATCAGTCTTTGGCGGTAGAAATTGATACTTGGAATAGTGCTCCAACTGTGGCAACCGATATTGCAGATGACCATTTAGGAATAAGTACAAACGGTATCGTGGAACATGATGTGGCGCCACCAAATATTATTGATGGTGGAAATGTTGAAGATGGACAATACCATACCTTCAGAGTTCAGTGGATTCAGGCATTAAACACATTTGTAGTTTATTTTGACGGCGTTACTGAGATTACATTATTAGGTCAAGATATTCCAGATCTTTACTTTTCAGGAAATGAGTCTCTTTACTACGGATTTACAGCCGGTACAGGTGGTGCAGTTAATGAAATGAGAGTTTGCTCTTATGGTAACAGCTCTTTCACAAATGACCTCTCTTCAGTTTGTCCAGGTAGTCCAATTGCATTTACAGGATCAGGAAATTCTGATACAGGATTTATCAATAGTTGGTCATGGGATTTTGGTGACGGATCACCTTTAAGCACAGATCAGAATCCAAATTACACTTATACAACTCCAGGTGATTATACGGCTGAGTTAACTATGACAGATGGCTTTGGATGTGATTATGTGAATACAACATCTATCACTATTCTTCCAGACATTACAATGGATATGGATTCTTCAGGAGTATCTTGCTTCGGAGATACTGATGGTACAGGAATGGCTACTCCAACAAATGGAACAGGACCATATATTTACTCTTGGAACGATACGCCAGTACAAACTTCTCAAACGGCTACAGCTCTGGCTCCAGGGACTTATGTCGTTACAGTTACTGATGATTTAGGTTGTGTTGGTGAAGATTCGATAGTAGTTGATGAACCTCTTGATATTATGTTGGCAATGAGCGGAACAGATGCAATCTGTTATCAAGACTCATCAGGAACAGCAACAGTAGTTGCTAGTGATGGTACACCTGCTTATACCTATGCTTGGGATGATTATTTGTCTCAAACAACAAGTACAGCATCTAACTTACCAGCAGGAACTTATAACGTAACTGTTACTGATGATAATGGTTGTACTAAAATGGACATGGTGACAGTTGTTGATGGACCACAAATTATAATTACAGGTGTCACTACAACTGATAACGGAACTGGAAATGGAAGTATTGATATTACCGTAACAGGGGGAGTAGCACCATATACATATGCCTGGGATAATGGTGAAACTACTGAAGATATTTCTGGTTTGACAGATGGATTCTACACTGTGACAGTGACTGATGATAATGGATGTACTGAAAGATTCACTTTTGATGTGAAGTCTTCTGCAAGTATCGGAGGATTTGCAGAGGCGGGGTTTACGATTTATCCTAATCCTTCAAATGGTATCTTCAACATTAAAGGATCAGGAGATTATGATATTCGAATTTTAGATTTAAGTGGTAAGACTGTTTATGCAGGAAATCACTCTGAGAACTCAGAAATCTCAATTGAAAATATTCAAACTGGTGTTTATCTAATCAACCTTACAAAGGGTGATGACACCTACATTGATAAGTTGATTATCAGATAATTAATTTAAGAAATTGACTGAAAAGGTTTGTGCATTTCGTGCAAACCTGTTTTGTTTTAAGCATTTAGCTGTTCAAGACTGAAAAAATAATTCGTTAAAAAGCCAACGTTTATGTCGTATCTTCGTTCTTTTTTACGTGAGGCTACTACTACCAATCATATTGCTATGCGCATTTTCTGCGGATTCTTTAGGTCAAATGACGACCCAAGGAACTACCACTGGTGCTTGTGACTGTTATCAACTTACTGATAATGTTGCTGCTTCGGGTGGAGCCATATGGAGTCCTACAACAATAAGTTTGAATGATCCCTTTGATTTTAGTTTTGAAGTTAACCTTGGTTGCGAAGATGTTTGGGGAGCAGATGGAATGGTTTTCGTGCTTCAAGAAAGTGGAACCGGAGTAGGAGGAATTGGAAATGGAATTGGTTATGGAACCTACGGAGGAAATCCTAATCCGCTTTCAGCTAATTCAATCGGAATCGAAATAGATACTTGGAACTCTAGTCCGGCTGTTGTAACCGATATTGCAAGTGATCATATCGGAATGAACTCAGGCGGAGGTAATGAGCATGATGTCGTTGGTCCTATTGCCATCCCTAATATTGAAGATTGCGTTTACCACACCTTTCAAATTACATGGGATCCTATTGGTCAAAATTTAGAAGTCATTTTAGATGGTAATTCAATATTCGTTTATAATGGTGATGTGTCAACTAACTTCTTTGGTGGTAATACAGATGTTTTCTTTGGATGGACTGCTGGAACTGGGGGAGTGACAAATATTCATTCTGCTTGTATGTATCGTAATGCAGCTTTTACGCCAGATATTACTTCAATTTGTGAAAATGGCACAGTAAATTTTACTGATAACTCTACTTCTGATTTGAATATGATTACTGATTGGTCATGGGATTTTGGAGATGGTTCTCCAATTGATAATACACAAAATCCTTCTCATACCTACACCACTGCTGGTGTTCACACAGTTACGTTAACAATGACTGATATTTCAGGATGTACGGATCAAGCAACTGTTGACATCACTGTTACTCCTGGCTTGAACATTAATATGACTCAGCAAAACGTAAGCTGTTTCGGATTTAATGATGGACAAGGAACTGCTACTTCTACTAACGGAACAGCACCTTTCATTTATTTATGGGATGATGTTGGAACTCAAGGGACACAGACAGCAACAGGTCTTGCACCAAATACGTACAATGTTTTGGTAACAGATGATGTTGGATGCACAGGAACTGGTTCTGTAACTATTACTGAGCCTGTGGCCTTGACAATTGCAAGTGCAATCCCAGTTGATGCTACCTGCGGAATCAATAACGGAGAGATCACTATCACAGAAGCTGGCGGAACAGGTCCATTTCAGTATTCAATTGATGGTGGAACAACATTTCAAGCAGGAAACAACTTTACTGGCTTAGCACCCAATACGTACAACATTGAAGTGTTGGATGCCAACATGTGTTCAATCACAACAACTGCTACTGTGAATTCGAACTCAACTTTAGTGTTGAATTCATTAGTGGTAACAGATGAGGTTTGTGGGCAGGCAGACGGAACGATTACGGCAAACGTTTCTCTCGGCTTAGCGCCTTATCAATATTCAATTGATGGCGGAGCAACTTATCAGCCAGGTAATGTCTTTTCAAACTTAGTGGCTAATGTTTACACCGTTCAAGTTTTAGATGGAAACAATTGTATTGTTACTGGTAATGCTACTGTTAACAGTCCTTCAACTTTGGTAATCGATTTAATTACACCAACTGATCCGTCTTGCGCCGGTTTTGCAGATGGAGAAATTGATGTTACTGCTTCAGGCGGTACAGGGCCTTATACATATAGTGTAGATAATGGTGTGACCTTTCAGGGTGGAACTAATTTCGGCGGACTAATTGATGGCTTATATGATGTGATCGTTGAAGATGCGACTGGATGTCAAACACCTGGTAATACAACTTTAACCGATCCTTTAGCTGTAAATATTGATAATGTAATACCTGTTGATGTATCATGTTTTGGTGATACTGACGGGCAATTGACAATTGCTGCTTCAGGAGGTGTGCCTGGATATACTTACAGCATTGATAATGGTACTACTTTTCAGCCAGGAACGAATTTCACAAATTTGGCACCAGGGAATTATGATGTACAAGTAAATGACAATAACGGATGTCCTGCAAATGTGATTGCAACTGTAGGTGAACCAACTCAAGTTCAAATTGACAATATTGCAGTAACTGATGTGACTTGTAACGGATTAGCTGATGGGGCAATTACAATAACTGTTTCTCAAGGTACCCCTGCATATACATATTCAACTGATGGTGTCAATTTTCAAGCTGCAAATGTATTCAATGGTCTTGGGGCTGGTAATGTAACAGTAGATGTGCAAGACATGAATGGATGCCCTGTTCAAGGAAATGCCGTGATTTCAGAATCTCAGCCATTAGTGGCAACCTTGGGAAATGATACAACTATTTGCATTGGCGGATCAGCTAATGTTTGTGCTACAACCAATGGTGGAACTGCACCCTTTGATTTCTCTTTCAATGGTATTTCAAATGGAGCAAATAACTGTATCGTATCTCCACTTGCTGGAAATTTTGATTTAATTGTAACTGACGCGAATGGTTGTACTTCAGCTCTTGTAAGTCAAGAAGTATTTCAATTTACCGCTCTTACTGTGATTGCTGGTACTAACTCAACTATATGTGCTGGAGATGCAGTTCAGTTAACAGGTGAGGCAAACGGCGGAGATGGCGGTCCATACACATACACTTGGGTAAATCAAAACGATTTATCTACTCTTAATGGTGCCGTTCAAAATGTTAATCCAACAGTGAATACTGTTTATACAGTTGGAGTACAAGATGGATGTGAAACACCTCCTGTTACAGCTGATGTTACTATCACAACTCATACCGTTCCACCAATTGTTATTACTCCAGATGTGACTGAAGGTTGTGAGCCAGTTGAAGTCTTATTCTCAAATGATACTGATCCAGCTTTATTGGTTTCAACTAATTGGGAATTCGGAAATGGAGAAGTGCAAAGCGGCAATGGAACCATTTCGAATCAAGTTTATGATGAACCAGGCTGCTATGATGTCTATGCACAAATTACAACAGTAAACGGCTGTGTTGCTGATACTACTTATCAAGACTTGATTTGCGTTTACGAATTGCCTGTGGCTGATTTTGAATGTAATCCTGAAGATCCTGATCAACTAAATCCTGAAGTTGTTTTTGAAAACCTTTCTACAGGAGGGCAGTATTATGACTGGACCTTTGGAGACGGTAATTCATCAACAGATTTCACTCCATCAAATGTTTATCCTGAGATTGGAGCACAAACTTACTTAGTTGAATTAACGGTATCTACTGATTATGGATGTACTGATCAAACTCAAAAGTATGTCACCATTAATGAAGTGGTTCAGTTCTATGTGCCTAACGCAATTACCGTAAATTCAGATGACTTTAACGAATATTTTTTACCAATTTTTCTTCCGGGCTTCAACCCGCTAGGATATTCTCTTCAAATATTTGACAGATGGGGAGTTTTAATGTATGAAAGTCAAGACGTCAATACTGGATGGGATGGTACATACCTTGGTGTGATTGTACCTGAAGATGTATATGTTTGGAAGATGGAATTCAGAGAAAATCAAACAGATATAACTTATCGCCATTTCGGACACATTTCTGTTCTGAAATAAAGCTTATTTTTGTGTAAAAGCACAATTAATGATTAAGCTAACGTTCCTTTTATTCTTCCTTGTATCTTTTAGTTCATTCAGTCAAGATTTTGATTTTTCAAAACAATGGACATTTTTAGGTCCAGACAAAAAACCACTTGAAGATAGGAGGCAATCAGCAACAGGAATAGGCCCTGTAGATCATATTGAAGTCAATCAAAACCACAAAGGGTTTTTGTTAGCCTGTTCCCTAAATGGCGGATTATTCTATACTACTAATGGTGGCGAACAATGGTATAATGCCGGTTCAGATGATTGGGATTACTCAGGTTGTTCAATGGCAACATATCATCCTACAAGCTCAAGTACCATATTTGCAAATTCTTGTAAAAACAATCCTAACGGATCTGTCGGGAATATTGGATTCAAAGGTGGTATTTACAGAACATTCGATCAAGGAATAAGCTGGGAACTAATTGGCGGAAAAGAGTCTTTTATCAATTCCGAATTCCTAAAAATATTTGGTCTCAAAATCAATCCATCAAATGATGAAGAATTGATCGTTTATACTTCTGAAGGTATTTATAAAACTGAGCATTGTTTGGCTGATGAGGTCAAATGGACTAGAATCCCTGACGTCAAAGGATGGGTGTTTGATATGTCTTTTTATGGTGATCAAACCTACTTTACTCAAATGCAACATGGAAAGTGGTCAGTATACACGGCACCTTCAAACAAATTGCATGAAGCCAAAAGGTTAGATTTTTCTGATATAATGATTGATGCCGTTGACGGATTAAATGTGCAGCCAAAGGGAGGTCAACTATTAGTGCTCATCAATTACAAAAGAAAAGGAGATGAACTACATCTTGTAAATCTAAAAAACGGAGAGCATCAGCAGATATTAAAAAATCAAAAAGTAATTTTTGGTAAGGGAGAAACCTTTGCTGTTTCGCCTCACAATGATGATGAAGTGATGCTTGGTTATAGTACCACTATCAAGAGGTGGTCAGTTTCTGAAAAAGCTGAAAATAGAATTAAAGGCGGATATCACGTTGATATTGAAGATGTGAAGTATGATCCATTTAATAAAGAAGTAATCTATTTGGCTACACACGGAGGGGTTTATATTACTTATGATAATGCGAAAAGTTGGACTTCAATGTCAAAGGGAATAGGGATCGCAGAGGTAGAGGGATTAGCAGTTTCTGAAGCCGATAATAATGTAATGGCTATAGGTTGCTTTCATGACGGTAGCTCTTATAGAGCAGACTTTGATAATAATGGCATCTACGAATGGAAGAACATTAATGGTGGAGACGGCTTGATTCCAGTAATTCCTGAAACGGATTTAAAAACTGTATATACTTCAAATCAATATACGGGAGGTGGAATGTTTCATTCAGCTGATTCAGGCAGAACAAAAAAGAACCTTCATAATTTGAGTGGAGTTCGAACATCAGGTTGGCAAATGGCGGCTGTACTTCATCCTGAAGAACAAGAGATGATATTCTTTAATTTCGAAGTTCCAACTGGTTCAGGTAAAGGAAATATTGATATCGGAAGAACCAATCAACCAAGAGAAAGAAAAAGTTTAGAGCGTGTTACCAATTTCGCAGTTTCTCATGATATCGAAAAGTACACGATTTATGGTATTTACAATTCTAAAGATCATCCTAACGTCATGTTTGCTCACATGATTCAACCGGTAGTTGATGAAAACGGTAAGGCTAAGAATGCACACAGGGTTTTTAGAACTGACAATTGTATGCTGAGCGATTCTCTTTTAGTACACTCATGGTACGAAGTTGATATACCAAGAAGTGATTGGATTTCTTCAATTCAATTGGATGCTAAATCGCCAAATAAAATGTTGATTTCTTATGTTTCGGGTACTTATGGAACTGAGAATACAGATCAAGATTTTGGGTTAATCTATGCCATGAAGTTAAAGAAGTCTACAAAAAAAGTGAAGCGTGAAATTGACATCAGTAAGAATTTAGTGTTCTCATTCACCGGACGATACAATTTGGTGAGTGATGGAAATGGGGGCTACTTTTTTGGTACGCGAACTGGAATTTATTGGGGAGACAAAAAAACAATGAAAGGTAAAAGAGACTGGCAAAAAATTGGTTATTCAACCCCTCATTGCAAAGTTCACGGACTTCATTATTCAAAAGAAAGAAGAGTATTAACCGTTGGTTATTACGGTAGGGGAGTGTGGCGATACGAATTCTAAACTGTTACTTTCAATCTCTAATTGCATTAAAGAGTAAGAATACTTAATATTACAAACACAAAGCACAGCATATGTCAAACGAAGTTATTTTATTTTTAAAGGGAGCAGTTTATATCTCACCAGCAATCGCATTATTTGGGTCAGCTTATTATTTTTCAAATAAATGGTTTGATGTACAACAAGATAAATTGAAGTTGAAAGCGAGTGAGCAGCAACAGGCGGCTAGAATGATACCTTCAGCTTCAAAAGAAATGAATAAAGACTTAATGGCTATGCAGGTAGATGCAGTGCAAAGGCTAGTTTTATTCTTAGAGAGAATTGCTCCGAACAATATGATTATGCGTTTAAACAATCCGGGATTACCAGCCGGAGCGTTTCAAGCAAAATTGTTGGAGACAGTAAGACAAGAGTTTGAACACAATTTAGCGCAGCAAATTTACATTTCTCCTGAAGCTTGGAGAATTACTAAGAATAGTAAAGAAGAGGTGCTTAAGATTATTAATATGTCTGCTACTAAGATGGCCCCTACTGCAATGGCAAATGATTTAAGTAGAGGTATTTTTGAAATTACTGCTCAGCTTGAACATCAGCCAACAGAAGCTGCAATTGCATTCTTGAAAGATGAATTGAACAAGAATGTTTTTCATGCTTAACGCAATCCAGGAGGACGATTACCACGAATCAATCTTTGAGTAAGACTAATAAAGAGTCCTACCATTCCGAATATGCCTACTGTTAATCCGGCATAATACAAATAGTCTAATCTTAGAATGCTTCTTAAGGTTACCGTATACGCCAAAAGACCGATTCCGGCTATGGCGCAAATCATCCATACTGCTTCCATAAAGGATATAATCCCTCTTCTTCCGGCAACAAAAATGAGCCCGAAATTCAGAATGCACATTACGAGAATGCCGTATACGCCAGTATAAACTAAGACTTCAACCATTTAATTTTAAATAGATTAACTGATTGTATTACGATAAAAAGGTAGAATAGGTTAGCCCATAGTATGAAAGACGCTCTGTACGTCATCATCTTCTTCAAGTCGTTCGATCAATTTATTGACATCTCCTTCTTGCTCTTCACTCAACGAAACTGTGTTAAGAGGAATTCTCTCAAGGTTTGCTTCTTTGATTTCGTGACCTAATTGCTCAAGACCAGATTGAATGTTTCCAAAGTCTTCAAATTGACCATAGATAATGATTTCATTCTCCTCTTCATCTTTATCAATCTCTTCGCCACCGTGATCAATCATCTCGAATTCGAATTCTTCAATATCTAATTCTCCTGCATCAATTTTAAACATGCACTTACGTTCAAAAAGAAATTCAACACTTCCGCTAGTTCCTAAAGAACCTTCACATTTATTGAAGCAAGCTCTTACGTTAGCAACAGTTCTTGTAGAATTGTTCGTTAGCGTTTCAACCAGGATGGCAACTCCGTGTTGAGCATAGCCTTCATAAACTCTTTCGTCCCAATCTTCTTGGTTCTTATCAGTTGCTTTTTTGATGGCGCGTTCAACATTGTCTTTCGGCATGTTGGCGGCCTTCGCATTTTGAATGAGGATACGTAATTTTGAATTTGAATCTGGGTCTGGTCCGCTTTCTTTTGCAGCTTTGGTTATTTCTCTACCAATTTTGGTAAAGGTTTTAGACATTGCGCCCCAACGCTTTAATTTACGTGCTTTTCTAAATTCAAATGCTCTTCCCATTTCTAATACTTTGATTGAACTCAAATATAATAAATAAGGATTAGAATTTGGTGCTCTATTATGCGATAGCCGTAATCATTTCGGCACGCATAATTGCCAATTCTGCTTCTGCATTTTCAAGCGTGAGATTTCTGGGTTTGAGAAAAGAGTAGGTTACCCTTACTCCCAGTCGCTTCAAGAACTTTCCTTTGTAGTCAATTTTCCCAGTATTCTTGATTGCTATAGGAACAAATAGTGCGTTGGGCATTTCTTTGAGCAATGTTTCGATTCCGGATTTTTTAAAGGGTTTCATTGGTCCGTTCATTGTTCTTGTCCCTTCAGGAAAAATACAAACGGCGAATTTTTTTGCGTTAATCTTTTTTGCGAATGCTGTGATTCTTTTTATTGATTCTTTTGGTTTAGATCTATCTATTGCAACTGATCCACCAAAGTTAATGTTGAACGAGACCGAGGGAATGAACTTTGTCAGCTCTTTTTTGGCTATAAATTTAGGATGATGCCTTCTAAACTTCCACATTAAAGGAGGAATATCCCACATTGATTGATGATTACTTAAAAAGACTATTGGTCTATCCTTAGGAAGTTTCTTGAAACCTTTGAACTTAAAATTTGCACCTAAAATCCAAAGAGATTTCATCACAGCAAGATTAAACCAAGAGGTCATTCTGTCCATTCCAAGTTTTCCAAATATTAATCGTGACAAAACTAGGAGCGGGTGGAAAATGAGCAGAATCAATCCGAAAATCAGATAAAATATTGGAGTCAATATATAGGACAAAATCTTTTTCACAATTCGAAGTTACGCTTTAATGACGCCCAACAAACATTTATATTTTATTATGTACGCATAATTTATTCGTGATATTGGAATCCTGAATGGAAATGAAGATTACATTCTCTCCTTAATCATGCTTTCAACAGCATTAATCCAGGTGTCAGAATCATTCAGGCTTTCAACGAGTTGAACTTTTTCGCCTCCATGTTCTTCGAAAATCTCTTGATACTCAACTCCAATTTCAACAGAAGTCTCCAAGCAATCAGCAATGAATGCAGGAGAAAACATCAATAGTTTTTTCGATCCGGCCTTTGCTTGTTCTTCTACAATTTGGTCAGAATAAGGATCTAGCCAAGGTGTTTTACCAAGTCTTGATTGAAAAGCGACGGTATAATCATCTTCTTTCAAACCTAATTTGGAAGCGATAAGACGAGTTGTTTCATAACATTCGTTTTGATAACACAACCTATATTCAGGCTTATAGGCCTTGTGGCAATCACAATTAGCACATTCTAATTCAGGGTGTACTTTTGTTAACTGACGTTTAGGTAATCCGTGGTAAGAGAAAATAACGTGGTCGTAATCTTCCATTTTGTGCATGTTCGCTTTTTCAACGAAAGCATCAATGTATCCAGGATGATCAAAGAATTCAGCAACTATCTTAACTTCAGGAATTGCCCACCATTTGCGCATCAACTTCATTACTTTTTCAACTGCTGATCCTGTTGAGGCACTTGCGTAATGAGGGAAAAGAGGAACGACAATGATTTGGTCGTAGCTAGCTTTTTCCATTCTTTCCATGACGTCATCCAAAGATGGGTTTTGATAACGCATTGCTAACTCAACCGTCACATCTTGATCAGCAAACTTAGCTTGAATTTTATCTTTTAATATTTTACCATAGGTAAGCAGGGGAGATTCTCCATCCCACATATCCCACAGTTCTTTGTAAATCTTTGCAGATTGAGGAGCTCTGAAAGGCACAATGATGCCATTCACTAATGCGGCTCTTCCAACAGCATTAATGTCAATGACCCGAGGATCATTTAAGAATTCAGTTAAATACCTTCTAACATCCATTGTTTTTGGACTGTCAGGAGTTCCAAGATTTACCAGTAATACTCCAGTTTTTTTCACTTGAGGCAATGCTTTAAATGTGTAACGCTCTGTCACCAGTAGCTGCTAATGCGGCTTCTTTAGTTGCTTCTGTGTAAGTTGGATGAGGGTGACAAATTCTTGCCATATCCTCTGCAGTTGCTCTGTATTCCATTGCAGTTACCGCTTCCATAATCATATCTGCAGCTCTTGCTGAACACATGTGTACTCCAAGTACTTCGTCTGTTTCAGCATCCGCAAGAATTTTCACTAATCCCATGATATCCATAGACGCTCTTGCACGTCCTAAGGCTTTTACAGGGAAAGAT
The DNA here is from genome assembly GCA_913054135.1 of uncultured Flavobacteriales bacterium. Classification (GTDB taxonomy): domain Bacteria; phylum Bacteroidota; class Bacteroidia; order Flavobacteriales_D; family Crocinitomicaceae; genus Paracrocinitomix. The sequence goes on from CAJXJK010000014.1 coordinate 135,503, forward strand.
CCTACTTTATAATTTACACCAGCTGCTTTTAATTCTTCTTCAGTTTTTCCAACCGCCGCAACTTCTGGCCAGGTATATACAACACCCGGAATCAAGTTATAGTTCAAATGAGGTTTTTCTCCTGCCATTAATTCAGCTACGAAAACTCCTTCTTCTTCAGCTTTGTGAGCTAACATCATTCCTCTTACAACATCTCCAATAGCATAAATACCCGGTACGTTGGTCTGTAAGTGATCGTCTACCTCAATCATTCCTCTTTCACCCATCTTCACTCCAGCATTCTCTAAACCAAGACCGTCTGTGAAAGGTTTTCTTCCAACAGCAACTAGGCAATAGTCACCTTCAAACTTAACCTCTTCACCTTTTTTATTTAAAGCAGTCACAATAACACCTTTTCCAGTGTTTTCTACATTTTGAACTCTATGTCCGAAATTGAATTTGAAACCTTCTTTCTTTAATACTTTGGTTAACTCCTTAGTAACAGAAGAATCCATAGACGATATGATTCTATCTGCGAATTCAACTACGTTTACATTTGCACCAAGTCTAGCATGAACAGAACCTAGTTCTAATCCAATTACGCCACCACCAATCACGATTAAGTTTTTTGCAACCTTATCAAGATTCAACATCTCTGTAGATGTGATGATTCTATCTTTATCTGGTTCCATTCCTGGAAAGTAATTTGGTTTAGAACCAGTAGCAATAATGGTGTTCTTTGTACTCAAAGTAGTTTCTTTTCCCTCAGAGTCGGTTACCTTAATTGTATTTTTATCTACAAATGATCCAACTCCAGTGTGAACTTCAACCTTATTCTTATCCATCAAGTATTTTACACCATCACAAGTTTGAGAAACAACACTGTTCTTACGAGCAATCATCTGCTTCATGTTCACCTTTACAGATGACACATCAATACCGTGTTTTTCAAAATCATGAGTTGCGGTGTGAAAATGCTCTGAAGAATCAAGTAATGCTTTTGAAGGAATACATCCAACATTTAAGCATGTTCCTCCGAGTGTATTATATTTTTCAATGATTGCAGTTTTGAATCCTAACTGTGCGCATCTAATAGCGGCAACATATCCACCAGGTCCTGACCCGATTACAACAACATCATAGTTCATAGTTCAATTTTTTGATTAGTTAAATCTAGTTATTTTTTTATAGTCATTGACTGCATAATTTCATGCGCTATTTTCTTCCAAGGTCTGTGTCCTTTTTTGGGAGCATGAAAAGTGCATGAAAGCAATTGTCCTTTATATGAGGTGAAGAACAACAGCTCATAAAACTTATTTGGTTTTTTATTAATGTATTCAACGAACCCAACTTTGTGGCCATTTATAACTTTTACACCTTGATCTTTCCACTTAGCATTTGGATGCAGCTTTTGAAGAATTTTCTCAAAGCGAATGGTGAGCGTAGGAATACCAGATTCTTTGCTGCCAACTGATTCGGCATCAAAAGCAATTCTTACATCTTTTCTCATGTTTGAGTAAGCAAGGTCAGGTTGAACTGCATTGTTGTACACCTTTTTCATTCTACCTTCACTCATTAGTTCAAAGGCTGCAGGAATCTTAATAGAAACTTGTTTATTAAAAAGCTCAATAGTTCCTAAAGTGACGTCTGGTTTTTTGCCAGAAGTCAATAAAACGAATAGACCGATTAAAAGGAGTGCGTTTTTCATTTTAGTTTAATTCAGCTAGTTTTTCTTCAAGAATCTTGATCTTATTCAAAGCGTCCGCTTCTTTCTTTTTCTCGCTTGCAACTACTGCTTCAGGTGCATTGTTTACGAAACGCTCATTGCTCAGTTTCTTTCTCACAATAGTTAATGATCCTTTAGCATATTCAAGCTCTCCTTCAATTTTCTCTTTCTCAGCTTCAACATCAACTTCTTCTCCAAAAGGAATAAAGTATTCATTGTTTTCAACGATAAATGAAAATGAATTGGCAATCTTCTCATCCACATATTCTAGATTTTCAAGATTACCCATTTTAGAAATTACCGTATCAAAACCATCTGCTTTTGTAGCATTAATTTTAACAGACAAATCAATTTTCACCTTATTAGGAATATTGTTTTGTTTTCTAATATTTCTGATGCTTGAAATAATTTCAGATGCCGTTTCAAATCCAGTCAAGACTTCTTTATTGATGTCTTCAACTTCAGGCCAGGTAGCTACAATAATGTCTTCACCTTCTTTTCTGTCTCTCAACCAATGCCAAATTTCTTCAGTAACAAATGGCGTGAAAGGATGCATCATTCTAAGCACTTTTTCAAAGAACTGCTTCGTTTGTTCAAGAGTTTCGGCATCTATCGGTTGCTTGTATCCTGGCTTAATCATTTCAAGGTACCAAGAACAAAAGTCATCCCACACCAATTTGTAAGTGGTCATTAAGGCATCTGATAATCTAAATTTATCAAATGAATCATTGATAGATTCTAAGGCTGCATTAAGTTTGCTATTGAACCATTCAATGGCCAACTTATTTTCTTCAGGTTGCGGAATGTCTCTTTCTTCCCACATATTCACTAGTCTGAAAGCATTCCAAACTTTGTTTGAGAAGTTTCTTCCTTGCTCACATTGTGAACTGTCAAACGGTAAGTCATTTCCTGCAGGAGATGAAATCAAAATTCCAACTCTTACACCATCTGCTCCATATTGATTAATAAGTTCAATAGGATCTGGTGAATTACCTAGTGACTTAGACATTTTTCGTCCAAGTTTATCTCTTACGATACCAGTGTAATAAACATTCTTGAAAGGAATTTCATCTAAATATTCTAATCCAGCAATGATCATTCTAGCTACCCAAAAGAACATAATCTCAGGTGCTGTTACTAAGTCATTTGTTGGATAATAGTATTTAATATCTTCGTTTCCAGGTTCTTTCAATCCTTTGAATACAGCTATCGGCCATAACCAAGATGAGAACCAAGTATCTAATACATCTTCATCTCTTTTCAAATCATCCACTGTAATCATTGTGTCAGATTTTTCAGTCGCCATACTTGCAGCTTCTTCAGCAGTTCTCGCCACCACAAAGTCATTCTCACCTTTGCCATAATACCAGGCGGGTATCTGATGCCCCCACCATAATTGTCTTGAAATACACCAGTCTTTGATGTTTTCCATCCAATGACGGTAAGTATTCTTCATATTGTCTGGGTGAAACTTAATCGTTCCGTCCATAACAACATCAAGAGCAGGCTTTGAAAGTTCTTTCATGTTTACAAACCACTGTAATGAAAGTCTAGGTTCAATTACAGCATTCGTTCTTTCTGAGTATCCAACTTTATTAATATGGTCTTCAACTTTCACCATATAACCTAAATCGTCTAATTCTTTTGAGATATTCTCTCTCACTTCAAAACGATCTTGTCCTTCATAATGAAGCCCATTCTTATTCAAAGAACCATCTTCATTTAAGATGTCAATAGTTTCTAAATTATGTTTTCCTCCTAAAGCGTAATCATTCTCATCATGAGCCGGAGTAACTTTTAAGCAACCCGTTCCGAATTCCATCTCAACATATTCATCTTGAATAATAGGAATCGATCTGTTCGCAATAGGAACAATTGCTCTTTTGTCTTTAAGATTAGCATATCTAACATCATTCGGATTAACGCAAATTGCGCTATCTCCTAAAATTGTTTCAGGTCGGGTAGTGGCAATCGTTAACCACTCATCTTCTGAACCTTCTATTTTATATCGAACGTGATAAAGTTTAGAATTTACTTCTTTGTGTAATACTTCTTCATCAGAAAGAGCAGTTTTAGCTGAAGGATCCCAATTAATCATTCTTACTCCTCTGTAAATCTTGCCCTTATTATATAAATCAATAAAAGTATCAATTACGGATTCAGAATAATCAGGATTCATTGTGAAATCGGTTCTTTCCCAATCACAAGAAGCCCCAAGCTTTTTTAGTTGCTCAAGAATTACGCCACCGTATTTTTCTTTCCAATCCATTGCGTGGCCTAAGAATTCAGGTCGCGTTAAATCAGATTTTTTAATTCCTTCTGCTCTTAGTTTTTGAACAACTTTTGCTTCGGTCGCAATACTTGCATGATCCGTTCCAGGCACCCAGCAAGCATTTTTTCCTTGCATTCGTGCTCTTCGCACTAAAACATCTTGAATAGTATTGTTCAGCATGTGACCCATGTGCAATACTCCTGTGACGTTTGGTGGCGGTATTACAATTGTATAAGGCTCTCTGTCGTCAGGTGTAGAATGAAAATAACCCTGGTTTGACCAGTGGCTATACCATTTGTCCTCCGATTTGGTAGGATCATATTGCTTAGGAATCTCCATTTGCTTTGTCTAAAAAATTATGGACGCCAAAGTTAGTGAATTCCTATAGACATAGGCCGAGAGAAAGGATAAAATATAAAGGAGTTAAGAACTTTTTAAACGGACTAAAGAGATTCTTTCAGCTTCATAGCATCTTTTGAGTAGAATAAGCCTTCAATTATGATTTCGTCTAAAATCTTTTTGGCTCTTCCGTAATTCTTTAACTTAATTAAAGTTTTTGCTAAGTACCATTTCGATTCTTGTCTGAAGGCTACGAATCCTTTTTCGTTTTCATATTCTAGAGCGAGCTCAAAGAAGTTGAGAGCTTTTTGATATTTCTTCATGTTGTAATAGCAGTGCCCTCCGTAAAAGAGTGCGTTTAAGTCTTTTGGATATTGCTCTAATATCGTCAAGTATCTATTTAAGCCTTTCTTAAATTTCCCTCCGGCAAAATAATACATTGAAGTTTCTAAGTAGTCTACGTATGGAACTTCAACTTGCTTCTCTATCAAGTCAGTACTATTTCTAATAGAGTCATTTTCAAAGGCGGCTGATACTCCACTTAATTCGTACTTTGTATAATTAATACTCGTTCCACTTCTTTTAATCTCTCTATAATCAACAACATAAAGGTCCTCAAGAAAAACAGATGGCGCATATACAGTTATATTCTGCTCTGAGAATTCTTCTTCAATTTCAAAATACTCCACACTCTCAATGTCTTCGTCAAATGTTATTTTATCATGATAGATTACAAATGAATCCTGAGAATTTGTCTTCTCAATTTCTATTGAACTATGTGCCTCAACTATTTCTGAAACCCCTATCTGCTCTTCACTGCTCACAATTTGAAAAGAATCAATTGATTCAGGAAGCACTTCAACTTCAACAAGCTCTTCGGCCATTTCATGAGTGTCATCATCAATTAGCTGTACACTGTCCTTTTCAGGTTTGTAGAACATAAATGCAATTAAGTAAACACCACAAGCAACTGCTAAAACTGCGATAGTCCTTGATCCAAAAAAAGATTTGTTCACCTTCTTCTGTTTGTCAATATGACCTTTAACATTGGCTAAGCCTTCGGGGTTATTTGCATAACCTTCCATGGCATCCGCTAAGAACGGATCAGATTGTGCCTTCATTTCAAGAGCATGCTTTTCTGCAGCACTCATCTTACCAGAGAAATATTTCTCTAATAAGCTGAAATCAATATGTTCATTATTATGACTCACTTTTATTCTCTAAAATGATCTTTAAATTCCGTTTTCCATTTTGGATATAACTCTTTACTTTCTTCAGTTCATATCCAGTCTCTGCCACAATTTGGTCATAGCTGGCTTTTTTCAAATAGAATAACTGTATACATTTCTTTTGTTCATTCTTTAGCTCATCAATCGCAAATTCAACTTTTTCAAGTTCCGCTTCTTTCTGTAAGGTCGATTCTAAATCAGCCGCACCTTCGTCCTCTGCGAACAATAGGCTCGTTTCAAAATCAGCTGTGTCTATTTTTTTCTTTCTTAATTCCATTAAGCATTCATTTCTACTGACGCTAAACAACCAATTCTTGAAATTTTCGATAGTTGAGTTTGATATTTTCTTAGGCAGCTTTTCAAACAGCCCCATCATCATGTCTTCGGCAAGAGGTACACTTTTCATATACTTAAGACAGAGCCCCATAACTAATGGAGAGTAGCGGATGAAAAGTTCGCCCTCGGCGTGTCGATCACCTTCTACCAGCCTAGAGATCAACTCCTGATCACTTAAGTTCTTTATGTTCTTTCTCGTAAATAGCCCGAAAAGCATGAATCAAATATACATATCAAATAACAAGTTTATTGGTTAACTTCTTATTAGATGCATGAGTAAATAAAATTCCATAAAATTATTTCCAAAGAATTCTCAAGGTAATATCGTGTTCCAATCTAAATCGATCTGGGATGTATGAAGAACCGAATGCCGCGATCTGTGATTTAGTATTTAAATAATCTACCCTTTGTACATAAGGTTGATACATTAATTGTCCTACAAGATTATCTTTTATGCGATATTCTACTCCGACATTTAGTCCTCCTCCCCAGCCGCTTCCGCCAGTTCTAATTGAGAAATTATTATTCGGATTGTGTTTTGAAAACAAAGGCATCATATAATCATTGAAAACGGCAAAGTGCTCATCAATTCTCCAGGCACTGAATAATCCGCTTGCACCAACTATGAAATTTACTGTCTCGCCCTCAATAATGTAATCGAAATTGAAACGTCCATTGAATCTGCTCTCTTCTCCATATAAATTACCTAATTGATATTGGGCTTGGGATGTTTGGTTGGATGGATCGTCCACTTGCAGGCTGAAGAAATCTCTAATTTTAAGTTTGCTGAAATCTGCATCAATTCCTATCTGTAGGTTTGGACTTAGCTTATAACCTAAGGTAACCCCAGTTAAGAGTCCAGGTGAATATTTTATGTTTGTTGGATATGAGTCGAAAGGAACCTGAAAAGTTTTTTCTCCGAGCAAAGTATAGATCTGTTGGTAGTTGTTGGTTTGATTGATTACTGTTTCTAAATATCCTTGATTACCTGATACGGGATATATTCCACTATATCGTGTAGCGTAGTTTTTATTGGCGAACTTTACACCCACATTTACTCCTACAAAAAATTTTTGTTCGTCTTGAGAATAGGCGTTATGGAATATTATCAAGATTATTGCAAATACAAATTTCTTTAACATGTCAACAAAAGTACAAAATATAGCCCTATTAACTTCAGGTGGAGATGCTCCCGGAATGAATGCATCTATTAGAGCAGTGGTTCGAACCTGTCTTTATCATAACTTAAATGTATTTGGAATTTATGATGGTTATAATGGCCTCATTAAAAATGACATTAAAGAAATGAAGTATAAAGATGTTTCTAACATCCTTCAATCAGGCGGTACTATTTTAGGAACTGATAGATGTCAAGAGTTCCATGAAAAAGAAATGCGACAACAAGCTTTTGAAAATCTGAAGTCAAGAAATATTGATGCCTTAATAACTATCGGAGGAGATGGTACCTTTAAAGGAGCTTCTATATTTTCGAAAGAACATGGTCTTCCCATAATAGGTATACCAGCCACTATTGATAATGATATATCAGGTACTGAATATACATTAGGTTTTGACACAGCTCTTAATACGACGATAAGTGCTCTTGATAATATAAGGGATACTGCAAGTTCTCATCATAGAATTTTTCTGGTTGAGGTTATGGGTAATAATTCTGGACAACTGGCATTGTATGCAGCAGTTGCAAGTGGTGCTCGTGAAGTCTTTATGCCAGAGAAGAAAGAAGATTTGGTAGACATCAAGAATAAGATTTCGCAAGCCATTAAGATGAATCGGTCTTCAATGATTGTTGTTTCTGAAGGTGAAGTTGGAGGAGCTAGGGGGGTGAAAGACTATTTAAAGAGTGAAGGGCTGGATGAAAAGATAAGAGTTTCGGTTCTCGGTCATATACAAAGAGGTGGGCGTCCTACCTTTCGAGATCGACTCAATGCAGCCCTATTTGGAGAGGCAGCAGTTGTCGCTTTATTAAAAGGGAAGACAAAATTAATGGTTGGTATCACAGATGGTAAATTGGCACTCAATGATTTAGAACTTTCACAACAACCTTCTTCTGTAATTAATATGGATTATTTGAAACTTATCCGAAAGCTGTCCGTTTACTAATGCTCGTTCTTTTTTTTAAAATTATTTTATTTCTGTAAAGCCTGATTTTCAAAGGTTTTAGATGAGAAAAAAAAATAATTAAAATTTAATTGCAAATAGTTTGCACTTATATAAAAAAAGCACTGTACCTTTGCCCCCGCAATTGAACAACGGTTTGATAGAAGCAAGTACTGAGAAAAGAAAAAAAAAATATTTTTTTTTGAAAAGTGTTTGGGAATAAAAAAAGTTGTCTATCTTTGCGCTCCCGTTTAACGAGACGGGTGAAAAAATTGAGAGAGGGAAAGAGGAGATACGATATAAGCTAACGAGTTTATATTACAGAATAAGTTCTTTGAAAGATTGAAAAGATAAGAAATAGCAAAAACAAGAATTAATACCCTGCAGTCAATCAACATTTTAAACTTTTTATACAACGGAGAGTTTGATCCTGGCTCAGGATGAACGCTAGCGGCAGGCCTAACACATGCAAGT
>CAJXJK010000015.1 GCA_913054135.1 uncultured Flavobacteriales bacterium
CATCTCACCCAACTGTTTATACTCTATCAAAAAGGCATCATGCCCGTAATTTGAATCGATCGTACCTAATTGCGCATTAGGAATATTTTCTTTTATAAACTCCTGCTCGCTCAATGGGAACAAGAGATCAGAGCTTACCCCAACTACTAATGTCTTCGCTTTTACTTCTGAAAGCGCTTCTTTAAATCCTATCCTTCCTCTCGAAACGTCATGGCTATCCATCACCTTTGTTAGCAAATGGTATGAATAAGGATTAAATCGAGATTCAAATTTCTCACCTTGATAAGAGATGTAAGAACTTGCTTTGTGCCCAAATGCCTTGCGCTCAACATCAGTTTGTTTTATCTTAAAGTCTTCATACGAACGATAAGAGAGCATTGCCACTGCCCTAGCAGCCTTCAACCCTTCTCTCCCTCCGGTTTTTAACCCAAATGTCAAATCAGACTTCAAAGCAATTCTTTGCGCCTCGTTAAAAGCAATTCCAAACGGAGAATGCACTGCGTTCGTGGCAATTAGAATTAAGTTCTTTGCAAATTCTGGTTGATCTATTGACCATTCCAAAGCTTGCTGACCACCCAATGAAGCGCCGATCAAAATATCAACAGTTGAGATATTCAGATAATCTGCCAATAACTTGTGAGCGCCGACAAGATCTCGCACAGTTAAGTCAGGAAAAGTGAGAGGCTCTTCTTCATCTGATGGCCCAGTAGAACCATAGCAAGAACCTATCACATTTGCACAAACTATTTTATAGTCGACAGGAGAAAAGAGGTGATTCAAACCGAACAAGCCTGACCACCACTGTTGCGGATTACTGTCTCCGGTTAAGGCATGGCAAACCCAAATTGTTTTGTCAGCAAATGGATTTCCTTTGACCGTGTACGCAATCTTCAAACCGTCTAAAGATTGACCTGACTCTAAAATATACTTATCGTGATGTAAAAAATAATTGTTCATTCTAAATTGTGTTTAATGTTATGATGCGCATAGAACTATGCACAATAATTGATTTCAGGAAATTTCAGAAAGTTCCTAGCAACAATGCCAACAAAGCATTGAACACATTTGAATGTCAGAAGAAATAATAAGGCTACTGCCTTTTCGTACTTTTAATTCTTTTCTTGATGTTGTCTTCATTTCGTAATTAATTTATATTTCTCTCGGCTTATGCTTTGAGCAGGAATTGGCACCTTTTCTTCCGAATGGTTGCCAGAGGGTCACAGAGCCTGTCTCTTACCTCTTCTTTATAAATCGAATTACATGTTACGAGAACCGTATTTCGACACCACAAATTTAACGTCAAATATTTTTAATCTCCAAGAAAAAAATTAAACTAATTTCATTTTATGAGTAAAATCAATACTTTCAAGAGCAAAAAAAATCCACTTACCAATGAAAAGTGGATTAATTGTTACCAATATTGCTTTGTTATTTTGTAAAAAGTAGCTCTCTTAATTTCGGTAAAGGCCACATTTCATCATCAACCATAATCTCTAATTTATCAGCATGATATCTGATCTCATCAAATAATGATTTCACCTTATCACAATAAGCATAAGCTTTCTTTCTTGAATCCTCAATGTTATTAGCCTTCTTACGCTCATCAATCATGATATTAACCTTATCATTCATTTCATTCACGTGCTTAGAAATTGATTTGATAAAATTGATTTGAGTTTTTGCTGCAGCCTTACCTTCTTTAGCCCCAAGTACACTCATTAAACCTTCAACATTCTCAATTAAGACATTTTGATATTCTATTGCTGCTGGTAAAATGTGATTTTTAGAAAGGTCGCCAATCACTCTAGCTTCAATTTGAATTTTAAGAATATAATTCTCTAACTCAATCTCATGTCTTGCTTCCATTTCTACGTTAGAAAGGATACCGTGATTGTTGAATAAATTTTTCGTCTCTTTTTTACTCCAAACATCTAATGCTCTTGGAGTATCCTTTAAATTTGAAAGCCCTCTTTTCTCTGCTTCTTTCACCCACTCATCACCATAACCGTTACCTTCAAATCTAATTTTCTTAGATTCTTTTATGAGTACTTGCAACTCTTTTAAAATCGCCTCATCCTTCTTCTCTCCCTGCTTGATTTGAGAATCAACATTCTTTTTAAAGTCAATCAGTTGATTTGCAACAATTGTATTCAATACAGTCATTGCGTGAGCACAATTTGCTGTAGAACCTACAGCTCTAAATTCAAATTTATTACCAGTAAAAGCAAAAGGAGAAGTTCTGTTTCTATCTGTATTATCAAGTAGTAACTGAGGTATCTTCCCAATACTTAACTTTAATTCTGTTTTGGCCTCTGGTGTCATTTTTCCAGCCTTAATACTCTTCTCTAAATCATCTAACATTTTAGATAATTGTGTTCCAATAAACACAGAAATGATTGCAGGTGGAGCTTCGTTGGCTCCTAACCTATGATCATTTGAAGCTGAAGCAATTGCTGCTCTCAATAAATCAGCATTATCATGAATAGCTTTTATTGTGTTCACGAAGAAAGTTAAGAACTGCATATTTGACTTAGGATTCTTTCCTGGCTGTAATAAGTTCACCCCAGTATTAGTACCCATTGACCAGTTATTATGTTTTCCTGAACCGTTGATGCCAGCAAATGGCTTCTCATGCAATAAAACTCTGAAATTATGCTTTCTAGCAACTTTCTCCATCACATCCATCAATAATAAATTGTGGTCGTTGGCGATATTCACTTCTTCAAACATTGGAGCACACTCAAATTGATTCGGAGCTACCTCATTATGTCTAGTAGTCACTGGTATACCTAATAAATGAGATTCGTATTCGAACTCTCTCATAAAGGCAGTAGCTCTTTCTGGAATAGATCCAAAATAGTGATCATCTAACTGCTGTCCCTTAGCAGGTGCATGTCCAAAAACAGCTCTTCCCGTCATTACTAAATCAGGTCTTGCGTTATATAATGCTGTATCTACCAAGAAATACTCTTGCTCCCAACCAAGTGTCGCACCTACGTTAGTTACATTCTTATCAAAGTATTGACAAATATCTTTAGCTGCATCCTCTACTAAATCCAAAGCCTTTAATAATGGCATTTTGTAATCTAAAGCCTCACCTGTATAAGCAATAAACACTGTAGGAATACAAAGAGTTTGACCAATTACGAAAGCTGGAGAAGTTGGATCCCAAGCTGTATAACCTCTTGCTTCAAAAGTATTTCTTATTCCTCCATTAGGAAAAGAAGAGGCGTCTGGCTCTTGTTGAATTAACAAATCACCTTCAAATCTTTCAATTGCCTTTCCAGGACCAATTGGCTTAAAGAAACCGTCATGCTTTTCAGCTGTTGCCCCTGTCAATGGCTGAAACCAGTGCGTATAATGCGTAGCTCCCTTTGAAATAGCCCAATCTTTCATGGCTGTCGCAATTTGATCAGCATGTGTTCTATCTACGGTTGTTCCGTTCTCAACTGCTGATCTCACAATTTTGTAAGCATCTTCAGTTAAACACTCTCTCATTTTATCTAGGTGAAAAGTGTTTTCACCAAAATATTCAGAAACTCTTCTATCTGGAGTTTTCATGTGCTGAGGAACCCTATTTAAGACTTCATCAAAAGCTTTACTACGAGAATTTGCCATTTTTCAACTATTTTTTAATAATTTTTGACGAAGGTATCCATTTTTTAGGGGGTATTTTCAAAAAAAACATACTTTTTTATTAACAACCCCCCCTCTTTTTAATCAACAATTAAGAGATAAGATGCTTTTTTACTTTAAATAGTAGAATTGACAGTTCAAAACGGCTTAAACTGTCTAATTGGCAGAACAATTTCTATTCAAGTGTCATTTTGGCCGAAATAATCAATTGGTACCCTATTTGAACATGCTAAACCAAACGAACAATTAAAATTAGAAACAATGATTACGCAAAGAATTAATAAAATACCTAGAAGAGCACATAACGGATTTGATGATTTATTTAATGAGATAATTGGATTCCCTTTAAAAGACATAAATGAATCTGTAAGTAAATTCAGATCAAGACCTAAATCAAACATTGTAGAAGTTGAAGACGGCTTCAGAATTGAATTGGTAATTCCTGGGTTTGAAAAGGAAGATATTTCAATTGAAATGAAAGATTCAATTTTATCTATCCATTCAGATAAGGAAGTGGAAAAGGTAGAAACGAAAGAAAACTATACCACCAGAGAGTTTAGCAGAGATACATTCAAGAGAAGCTTCACGATTCCAGATGGAATTGAGGAATCAAAAATCACTGCAGACTTAACAGCTGGAATTCTCTCAATAAGCTTACCAAAGAGTAAAAAAGCTAAAGAGAAAGAAGAAACGAAACAAATTAAGATTTCATAATAAGGGTTGCCGGTGAGGACCGGCATATTTTTTCATAGTTCAAAAAAAGGGCTGATTCAATTGAATCAGCCCTTTTTGATTGTCTTATAGTTGAGATTATTTATTCAAATCGTCAAACGCATCATTTATTGCGTCTTCTACTTCATCTAAATTAATATCATCTAGCGCTTCATTTAAATCATTTTCTAAATCATTGAAAGCATCTTCAGTATCTTGAACAGCTTGCTCAAGTTCCGCTTCCATTGAAGGGTTAGACATCTTTTCAAAATCAGATAAGGCCGATCCAATTGCTTCAGTTAAAACTTTCAATGCATTCTGAGACTTATCTCTCATATTCATCACAATTCTCCCTCCTTTTATATCAAACGAGAAAGTCATGTCTTCAGAAAGATTTCTGTATTGCTCTGGCATTTCATTCAGCTCTTCTTCTGATGCAAATTTTGAGATATCAATATACATCCCGAATGGTTTAGCATTGATCACCCCATCAGGGTTATTGATTTTCTTTCCTTCCCCTGCTGCAATCATGTTAACCCAAGCTGTATCGTTTGAAGCAAAAAGCGCATTATCACTCAAATAAATCATTGCTGCGTCAATTTTCACAACTCCATTTTCCCAAACTTCCATTTCGGGTAAATCTAAGTCTTCATCTGATGCTTCACCACTCATACTAAGTTCTAACATCTCAGACATCTTTGTCTTAATGTATGAGGCGTCATCCAATCCAATTACAAATGCTGAAATTGGCTCAGTCTCTTTCGATTCAAAAGATTCGCCATAACCAAAGTCAATCATTTCAACTTTAGTTCTTATTCCGTCAACCATCCAAACAATATCACCATTCATTGACTTCTTTAAGTCTTCAACAGACAAGCCTAACTCTTCAGCTTCTCCCATCATTTTATCATATTCAAACTCTGACTGCTCTTTAAAATAATCCATGGCCCCATTAGTCTCGAAACCTAATGAACCAGCCATTAATGGATTTTCAGTTTTTCCGTAAGAAAGCATTTCACTACTCACACCTTCCTGAGGAATAAAAGAAAGCTGCGCTAGAAGATCTTCAGAAAGATCAGCTACCATCTCCATTTCCATTGATCCGTTCTCGAAATTCACGAAAACATCATAAGCCATTCCTTTGATCATATCCTCCATTCCTTCAACTTCATCTTCTCCCATTTGCATCATTTCGTAATAATCATAGAATCCAACACCATCATATCTCATTGCGATATCAGCATCTTTCCCCAAAAACTTTTCCCACTCTTCATCAATCTCTCCCTCTTCAGAAGCTTTAAGGACTTCAATGTTTTTATCCACCATTTTCTGACCTTCATCTCCACCGCCACTTAGCATTGCCATCAAGTTGATTGGAATATTTGAAATGATAGCAATGTCTTCATCCCATACCACACAGTACATTTCGCTTTCTTTGATAGCATAATTAATTCCATCTTTTTCTTTGATTTCGGCATTTGCCTCTGTCTCCATCAAATCAGTAAACTTTTCTTGATCACCAACCTTAAAGATTCCATAAAAGTTAGGGGTAAAAGACTCCCCTTCACCCACAATCACCTGAACATCTGTTGAATAATCAATCCCAGTAACTTCAGCTTTCAAAAAGAATCCTAAAACTTCCATATAAGTAAAAGGAATAGTTCCCTCTTTCATGATTTCTGACTTATCCATCAAATTTTGAAGATTCATGTTCGCCACAAAAAATGGACTGTCAATCTTGCTCATCATAGCAGACACCTTCTGCTCCCTTGTTCTGTCTGTTCCACAACTAGTCACTATTAATGTTAATGCAGTGAGAACTAATACTTTCTTAAATAATTTCATTATAAAATGTTGTTTTTGAAATAACGCTTTCAAAGTTAATTAAATTTCATTGTAGCCAATGTTTTCCATATTATCTTTGCAATAATCATGCACATGATTGAACCATATTATAATTGGCGCGGATTTTATACTGCTGAAAACGATATTCATTCACCTTTTTACGAAAGAGTTTACAGTGAATTTGAGTTTACTGATTCTATCTACAACTACTTGATTCACCCGCAATGGGATAACATTGGTTCTCCTTCTCTTTTTATTAAAATACTTTTCGCAGATTATGATGAAGGATTCGCCGTAATTGAACTTTTTGGAGAATGGAATGATGCCGTTCAGAACGACATTATGATTTTTAAGCGTGATATTATTGAGGTCATGATGCAATGTGGAATCTCAAAATTCGCATTGATAGCTGAAAATGTACTCAACTTTCATGCTGATGGAGATGACTACTATGAAGAATGGTTTGAAGAAGTTGAAGACGCAAATGGCTGGATTGCAATGATCAACCTAAGACAGCATGTTTTAGAAGAAATGAAGTCTGAAAACCTCGATTCATATTTCGTTTTAGGCGGAGAGCTAGCTGATTACAGTTGGAGAACAATGACACCTGCACAATTCTACTCAAGTATTGAAAGGTATGTGATGAAAAGACTAGGTATGTAGTTCAAGCAATCTTGAAACGACCTTTTTATCAATTGGAAAAGTAAAATCAACATTAGCTAGATTTCTAATTTTCACCCATTCAAAAGTCTGATCTTCAAAATCCATCACTCCTCTTTTGGTGAGGTCGATTTTGTCAAGTTCATTTGAAAAAACATTATAATAAAATGAGATAAGCTGATCAGCAGGATTAAAAGCTGAGATTTGGAGAAAATCATTCACGTAAAATTGACTATCTACATTAATCTCAATATCTAATTCTTCTTTGAATTCTCTATGTAAACAATCTGCAATTCCCTCACCCTTCTCTAGTCCTCCCCCGGGAAATTTGGTCATCAAAAAACCTTTCCGACTCTCATGGGTTATAAGTACAGAATCATCACTGATTAACAATCCGTAAACTCTTAAATTGAAATTTGTAACATTCATTCAGCAGAAAATTGAGGTTCAAAGATAAAATCTATCTTCAAACTAGTATATTTGAAATCGCTACAACTACAGTAAAATAATATGGCAATAAAAGCAGCAGATTTAGAATTCAACAAAAACGAAGATGCAATAAAAATGCTCATTTCAGACATGGAAAGTAAACTTGAAAAGGTTTATGAAGGTGGAGGAAAAAAGAGAATTGAGAAGCATCATGCAAAAGGCAAATTAACTGCCAGAGAAAGAATTGAAAAATTAATTGATCCAGGTACAGACACTATTGAGCTAGCAGCATTTGCTGGAGAAGGCATGTACTCCGAGCATGGTGGTTGCCCCGCAGGAGGAGTTGTAATTAAAATAGGATATGTAAGCGGAAGACAATGTATAATTGTTGCAAATGATGCAACAGTAAAGGCTGGAGCTTGGTTCCCTATAACTGGTAAAAAGAACTTGAGAGCGCAAGAAATTGCCATGGATAATCATTTACCAATTATTTATTTGGTTGATAGCGCTGGTGTTTACCTACCAATGCAAGACGAAATCTTCCCTGACAAAGAACACTTCGGTAGAATTTTCAGAAACAATGCAGTAATGTCTTCAAAAGGCATCACCCAAATTGCAGCTGTAATGGGAAGTTGTGTTGCAGGAGGAGCTTATCTTCCAATCATGTCTGACGAATCATTAATTGTAGACAAGACAGGAACTATTTTCTTAGCAGGATCTTATTTAGTTAAGGCGGCTATTGGTGAAAGCATTGATAACGAAACATTAGGAGGTGCTACAACTCACACTGCTCTTTCGGGAGTTTGTGATTACAAGTCAAAAGATGACGAAGAATGTTTAGCAACCATTAGAGATTTAATGGATAGAATTGGTGCTGCAGAATCAGCAGGATTCGATCGTTCTGAACCTAAAAAACCTAAAAAGGACGAAAAAGAGATATATGGTTTGTTCCCTAGAGAGAGAACTAAGCCATATAATATGAAAGATATCATTGCCAGATTGGTGGATGACTCAAAGTTTACAGAATACAAATCAGATTACGGAAAGACAATAGTTTGCGGATACGCAAGAGTTGACGGATGGAGCGTTGGAATAATTGCAAATCAAAGAGAGGTCGTTAAGAGTGAAAAGGGCGAAATGCAATTTGGAGGCGTTATTTATACAGACTCGGCTGATAAAGCTGCTCGTTTTATAATGGTTTGCAATCAAAAGAATATTCCACTTGTATTTTTACAAGATGTTAGTGGTTTCATGGTAGGATCTAAATCAGAACATGCTGGAATTATAAAAGATGGAGCAAAAATGGTGAATGCTATGTCCAATTCGGTCGTTCCTAAATTCACAGTAGTGATGGGTAACTCGTATGGAGCAGGAAACTATGCAATGTGTGGTAAAGCTTACGATCCAAGACTGATTGTTTCTTGGCCAACGGCGGAATTGGCTGTTATGTCTGGAGCTTCGGCCGCAAAAACATTAACTCAAATTGAAGTTGCCTCTATGAAAAAGAAGGGCGAAGAAGTTGATGAAGCCAAACAAAAAGAACTTTTTGACAGAATTAAATCAAGATATGATGCTCAGATTTCGCCCTATTATGCAGCTTCTAGAATTTGGGTAGATGCGATTATTGACCCGCTTGAAACGAGAAAAGTTATTTCAATGGGAATTGAAATGGCGAATCATAAAAAAGCAACAGAAAGATATAATGTAGGTGCACTCCAAACTTAATGGTTAATCTTCTCAGAGCCATATTGCCCTTTATGGTGATCGCACTTTTATTCGTGTTTACCGGATTAACGTTAGTTTTTATAACCGATAAATTTGACTTGCATATTGCTATCAACCAAGAAATTGGAGAACCTGCAAATACATTTTTCAAGTATTTCACTCATGTTGGTGATGGCATAACAGCTGTCATAGTCATAATTGTAGCATCTTTATTTACAAAGAATAAAATCGCTATGGGCATATTGGGCCTTTCATCACTTGCCATCTCAGGCTTAATTGCGCAATTGTTAAAGAGGCAAGTATTCTCAGATCTTCTAAGACCAACGGGACACTTTCAAAACGGAGAATTGGAACTGATTGAAGGTGTTGATTTGCACCAAGCATTCTCTTTCCCATCAGGACACAGCACGGCATCATTTGCCTTGTTCATATTTATAGCTTTCGCTTTCAGAAAATACAGGTTTGTTCAAATAGCAGCAGGACTTTGTGCAATTCTCGCAGCCTATTCAAGAGTTCACATTTCACAGCATTTTGTAGAAGATATTGTAGCAGGATCTTGCATAGGAATTATAGTTTTCTTTTTTATGTATTGGGTTTTAGGTAGAATTAAGTTCTCAAAAGGAATCACAATTAATGAATAAGGTTCTCTTCATATTGTTTATTCTATTGGGCTTCAACCCCTCTTCGTACGCCAATGAAAAATTGGACAGTCTCAAAAAAGTTTACGTACGGCAAGTAGAGCTTAATGAAAAAACTATTACTGCTCTTTCAATTGCGTCACAGCTAAGAAACGTAGATAATGAAAAGTCTGAGTTTTATGTGAATAAAGCAATCGCTCATTCAATTTCAGATCAAAATCAAATGAACCTGGCACATGCTTATGAACTCAAAGGCAGCATTTTAACAGGAATGGGGGAAACAAAAGATGCTTTAGAACTCTTATTTGGAGCCATAAACATATATGAAAGTCTTGATTCCATTAAGCAAATCTCCACAACCTACAACTCAATCGGAAACGCCTATTTGGATTTAGATGACATTGAAAAATGCACCAAATATTACAATTTATCATATGAATTCGCCATGCGAACATCAGATACCGCTACGATCGCCGTACCGCTGGTTGGCTTGGGTATAGCTCATTCAGAAGTTGGAGAATATGAACTTGCTTTAGAATACTCTATTAAAGCAGCTGATATGTTTGATCAAATAAATCGTCAAGATGCTTATTGCATCAGTTTAGCAAATGCAGCAAGCTACGCCTATGAATTTGGCGATAGATCTTTATCAGACTCTATTATTACAAAAGCCAAAAATGCCGCTTTGATTTTTAACAGCAAGTACTTCAAAGCCGAAATCCTACTAATGGAAAGTGACTGGATGGCAAAGGAAGGAAACTATTCGTTAGCTATAAACTTGGCTAAAGACGGCATTGCGTTAATGGAAGAAATTGACGCTAAGAGCCATATGATGATGTCATTAGACAATTTAGCAGACTATTATAACAAAGCAGGCAGACACGAAGAAGCTTACCTTTCATTAAGAACTCACCTTACATTGAAAGATTCCTTGAATGAGCAAAACAAAACTGAAGTTGTTGAAGAGTTGAACACGAAATACGAGACAGCTGAGAAAGAGAAAAAAATTGTTACCTTGAATGCAGACAATGAATTACAACACTTAGAAAACCAGAAGAATCAAACAATCATTTGGATTGTAGCAGGGTGCTCAATTCTCCTTTTAGGTCTAGTCATCTTTTCAATCAGAGCAAACATCCAAAAGAAGAAGTCAAACGACCAACTCACACTACAAAACACCATTATAGAAGATAAGAACAAAGAAATCTTAGATTCAATTACGTATGCTAAACGTATACAAAACGCCATTATCCCATCAAATGAATCAGTTGAATCAAGTCTCAAGAATGCCTTTGTTGTATACGCACCCAAAGATATTGTTGCAGGCGATTTTTATTGGCTAGAGAAATGTGGTGATATTGTTTTAACTGCAGTTGCAGATTGCACTGGCCATGGAGTTCCAGGAGCTATGCTTTCGGTTGTATGTAATAATGCCCTGAATAGATCGGTAAGAGAGTTTAAAATTACAGAACCAGCAAAAATTCTTGACAAAACAAGAGAATTAGTGATTGAGACTTTATCTCAAAGTTCTGAAAACGTAAATGACGGAATGGACATCTCTCTTTGTGCCTGGAATCAGAAAACAAATGAGATTGAATGGGCTGGTGCCAACAATCCGCTTTATTATGTTTCAAAGAATAAGCCATCTGAAATTCAAATTATCAAACCAGATAAAGAACCGGTAGGAAATTATAAAAATCAAACGGATTATACGAACCATAAAATCCAACTCGAAGAAGGAGATTCTCTTTATCTTTTCTCTGATGGATTTATGGACCAGTTTGGAGGAGAAGACGGTAAGAAATATAAATATTCACAGTTCAGAAAACTCCTCTTAAGAATCGCCACTAAACCTATGAGGGAGCAAGGTTCAGTGCTCGTTAGTGAATTTGAAAACTGGAAAAAAGACTTAGAGCAATTAGATGATGTTTGCATAATTGGAATCAAAATATAAAACTAGTTTTTCTGACTACAATTATTATCTTTAGGTCAAACCCAATTAATTGTCCCCAACTCATAAAATAATATTCGCACTTTGCCTTATTTTGTTTCCATTTTTAGGACAATCTCAAAACTGGGGTGACCAAGAATTTTACTTAATAGACTCCTTAAACCTGAATCAACTCTCTGATGATGACAAGGAACTTATTGACACATCATTAGTCATATACCACAGTACAATGGTTGACACCATTGAGCTAGCAATGCTTGAAAACATAGTTGACAATTGCTGGGACGAAGAAGTTTGGCCGAAATACAATGAGCTTTTAATTAAAAAGGTGAAAATTGAACTGGTCCTCACAGAAGAAGAAGAAGAGTTAAGGGCCCTAGTTTATTTTTTAGCTGGAGGAATCTCAAACAGAGGATTTTATTATGATCAACATGGAGACCTCATATCAGCTCTAAAAAATTATCATGAAAGCCTAAGTTTATATGAAAGAATTGAGAACAAAAATGGAACGGCAACCACCCTCAACAATCTGGGTGTAATATATAGCGTAATCGGCGACACAAGTAAAGCCTTAGAATACCACCGACAAAGTCTTGAGACTAAACTCGAGCTAAAAGAACCTGCAGGTGTTGCATTGTCATACAATAACATAGGTACGATTTATGAAAATTCAGGATTACCATTTAGGGCGTTAGAGTATTATGAGAAAAGTTTGAAAATCAGTACTGATATTTCAGATACGAGAGGAATGGCTATGACCTATGATAACCTAGGAGATATTTACTTTAAAGAAGCTGTTTACGGAAAAGCATTCTCTTATTACACACTGGGATTGGAGTCTTGGGAGAAATCGGGAATTGCAATTGGAATTTCCACAGGCAAAAATAATCTAGCCAATGTTTTGATTCAGATGAACAAGTGGGAACAAGCCAAAATTTTTGCTCTTGAAAGTTTTGAGATTGCCAACGAACTCAACTACCCGGGAGATTTAGAAAACTGCGCAAAAACCTTGGTTGAAATCTATCAACATGAATCTGATTTTGAAAAGGCCTTCTTCTACTCTAGCCTTTACATCAAGATGAAAGAAAAGGTAAAGAGCGAAGAAAATGTAAACGAAGCATACAAAAAAAGTATGCAATACGAATATCAAAAAGAATCACTAAAAGACAGCTTAGAATTTCAAAAAGAGAGAGAAGTTAATTCTGTTCAATTAAAACAACAAGAAACACAGGCTTATGCACTTTGGGGAGGCGTAGCTCTCCTATCAATATTGTTTTTAGTGGGACTAAGAAGTTTTCTACGCAAAAAGAAAGATAATGAATTGATTCATCAACAAAAGATTGAGGTAGAAACTAAAAACGAAGAGATTGAGAGACAGCATCAAGCTCTAGCAAACACACACCAAGAGATTTCTGATTCGATTACCTACGCCAAAAGAATTCAGAATGCGATTCTACCTACTGATGAGAAATTAAAGTCTCAATTAAACGAAAGCTTTGTCCTTTTTCTTCCTAAAGATGTGGTGAGTGGAGATTTCTATTGGATTCAGGAAGTAAACGGCGAACTACTTGTTGCAGTTGCAGATTGCACAGGTCATGGTGTTCCGGGTGCAATGGTAAGTATTGTATGTCATAACGCGCTAGATAGAGTTGTTGGAGAGTTTGGAATTTCAGAACCAGGTAAAATTTTAGACAGAACAAGAGATATTATAATCGAAACGTTTGAATCAAAGTCTGACTTTGTAAGAGACGGAATGGACATATCGATCGCTAAAATAAACTTTGACAATAATCAGATTGAATGGGCCGGAGCCAACAACCCGCTCTACTTAATTAGTGAGCATGAACTAAAAATCATATCCCCGAACAAACAGCCAGTAGGGAAATTTGATAAATCAGAAAGTTTTCGGAGCCACCTTATTGACGTTAATGAAGGAGATTTAATTTATCTTTTTACAGATGGATACATGGACCAATTTGGAGGAGAAAAAGGCAAGAAATATAAATACTCCAAGTTTAGAGATTTTTTAATCCAGATTCATGAACAACCTCTTGAAAACCAAAAGGAAGAACTACTAACAGAGTTCGTTAATTGGAAAGGTTCACAAGAACAGGTAGATGACATTTGTATTATTGGTATTAAAATGTAATTGATGAAATTACTCCTGCTTCTTTGTTGTCTCATAACCACATTGAGTTTTTCTCAAGGATTTGCTCCTCAAAAATTTGATAGCGTTTATATAAAGTGAGTTATCAGATCTCTAAAGAAATGAGCAGAAAAGAAAATGATTTTGTAGACCAAGAACTTATCAACTTCAAACTAGACGATAAACAGGAGAAACAATTAATTAAATTCTTACTTAAACTAAAAACTCAGAGCAAGGATGCTAGACTTACTTCGCACGAAAACATTGAAATAAACTGGTATTTGAGAGGTCAGAGTTTTTATCAAATCTATATCTCTACCATAACGTCTAAAGTGGTATTTAGTGATGCAGCAAACACTTATGCTGCACAGCTCACAAAAAAAGATGAGTCAAGAGTAAGAAAATTATTGAAACAATTGGACATCAAAAATTTGATCGCGAAAGACCTTTGCTTCCCCAAGGACTAAGCTTCTTTTCTAACGATATAAAGTAATTCCGTTTTTGGAATTCTATAACGCTCAAACTTCTCTTGAGGCAATTCTTTAGAATAATCAACAACATCTACCGTAAAGCCGGCCTCTCTCAATCTATCAGGATAATTCACTCCGTACAAACGTACATGATCATATTGCCAAAAATGCTTTTCCCTCTCTTCAGGTGTCGTGATTGACCAATCTTCGTATGTTTCAGTTCTGGATGAATCGATAGGAACCTGCATTATCCCCCAACCTCCAGGCTTCATGATTCTATGTAATTCTTGCATACATTTTAAATCATCTTTAACATGTTCCATCACATGATTACAAAAGATCACTTCATACTTGTTATCATCTAACGGGATGTCATGCAAGTCAAAATGCATATCAACTATCGGCGAAAGCAAATCGCCGGTTGTGTATTGCAGATTTTTTTGATTCTTGAACTTTTTATGAAAGCACTGCTCAGGTGCTATGTGCATTACAGATAAATCAGGCTTTGTGAAGAAATCAGATTTTTGCTTTAGATATAGCCACATAATTCTGTGTCTTTCTAAAGTTAAATCGTAAGGGCAAAGAACATTTTCTCTGTGCGCCACCTTTGATCCATAAGACAAGAATTTTCTAAAAGACTTCTCACAAACAGGGCACTCAACATTATCACCTTTATAAAAAGGAGCAGCTACCACTCTAAAAACGTAGCTCAACCTAATCAACCAAGGTCTTGGAATAGTGTTCAATAGCCACTTGTAAATCTTCTTCATTTCTTATCAATTGCACGCAAAGATAAAAAAACTCTATCTTCAAAACATCCAAACTGAAACTAAACATCCATTTATTCAAATTCTTCTGCTAATTCTTGCAGGAGAGAGTGTATTCATATTACCATTCGTATTGACTCGAGTATTTAGACCTACTTATCTCACGGTATTTGAATTAACGAATGAACAATTAGGCATATGTGCTTCAATTTTTGGCTTTGTAGCGATAGCTGCTTACATTTTTGGTGGATTTATCGCGGATAAATTTCAACCTAAGAACCTGATTGGCGCAGCTCTCATTCTAACTTCATTAGGAGGGTTTTATCTTTCAACCTTACCAGGTTTTATGGGCGTTTGTTTTTTGTATGGATATTGGGGATTCACGAGTATTTTCTTGTTATGGGCTGCTATGATTAAGGCCACTCGAATTTGGGGAGGAGACAAAGGTCAAGGTAAAGCATTTGGATTACTTGATGGGGGGCGTGGTTTAGTAGGTGCTTTGATATCTACTTTAGCTGTGGCCATTTTTATTGAAACCCTGGGGAAACCAAGTGAAATAGCTAATCTTACTGAAAAGGGAGAAGCTTTCAAAAATGTACTTTTAATGAGCTCAAGCTTTGTTGCATTAGTTGGCTTATTAATCTTTGGGCTCTTCAAAAAAGTAGAGAGTGGTTCTTCAGTTGCGGTTAAACTGAAAGAAATGTTGGCCACTTTTAAATTTCCGCAAGTTTATTTGTTAGCTGGAATAGTGTTCTGTGCTTATAGTGCTTACAGACTAACAGATATCATCCCTCAATTTGCCCATGAAATAGGCGGCATGGATGAAGTATTCACATCAGAAATCTCCACAGTAATGCTATACGGAAGAGCCGCAGTTGGTTTTGGCTTAGCCTATTTTGCCGACAAAACCAATCATTTTAACTTGCTGAAAATTGGCTTCGTATTAATCGCCATCAGCTGTATATTGTACTTAATATTGGGATCTGCAGTATCATCTTTGATCATATTTGCTCTACCAACCGTGATGATAGCCTTGGGGGTTTACGCAGCTCGTGTCTTGTATTTTTCTGTAATTGCCAAATCGCGAATACCTCTTGCTGTTACCGGCTCTGCTGTAGGAATGATATCAGTAATTGGCTATACTCCTGACATATACTTTGGTATTGTAAGTGGTTACTTTTTAGATAATTATGGATACGAGGATGGTTTTATAGCCAACTTCATTATGGTCTTCTGTCTTGCTTTAATCGGATTGTTTTTTGTTTTTCGTTTGAAAAAAATTGCTGAGAATGAATAAATCTGTTTTTGAAAATCACCCCAAATTTTGGGTTCAGGAGTACCAACTGAAACCTATCTCAATGAAGGACCTCAATGAAATTGAAGAGCTCTGCTCCTATTATCCTCCTGAACGAAGAAGGACCGGGAAAGAGCTCATTGATATAATTGACAAAGAATACAAAGAACAATCAGGAATTAATTGGGGTATTTATCTAAAAGATGAATTAGTTGGAACCATTGGTTTTTACAGAGGGTTTGAAAAAAATCAAGGAGAGTTAGGATATGTTTTAAGGGAACAATTTCGAAATAAAGGAATTGGAAGTGCATGTGCTAGAGTCTTGACTCAGATAGGATTCAGCAAGATGGAACTGGATGCTATTGAAGCGTTCACTGCTATTGACAATGAAGCTTCTAAAAAGCTTTTAATTTCTTCTGGTTTTTCTAGAATAGATCATAAAGACCCAAAAACTGCTGCATTTAGAATTGAAAATGATAGAAGTTAGAAAAGTTTCGACTCAAGAAGACGTAAGGCAAATTGAAAAAATGGCAAGAGCTATATTTCATGAGTTTTACTATCCTCAAATGCCAAAGGAACACATTGATTTCTTTATAGGCCAGTATCAAACAGTTACTGCTGTGAATAAACAGTTGGCATCTAGTTTTGAGTACTTCATTTACAGTATTGATAATAAAGACATTGGATATCTCGGCTTAGAACATGAAGCCAACAAGCTTATACTTTCAAAACTTTACGTTTATAAGGATTTTCGAAGTTCTAAAATTGGAGTGTCTGCAATAGAAAAAACCAAAGAAAGAGCCAAAGAGAATAAACTGAGCTCAATTGAACTCTTTGTGAATGCAGAAAATGAAAGAGCCATTTCTTTTTACAAAAAACATGGATTTAAAGAAGTAAGCAAAGTCATACACACATACGCCAACCAGCATTCAGAGACCGATTTGTTAATGCGACTTAAGCTAAAGAAATAGTGGCTTCAATCGCTTGCTTCACGTTATTTCTAATTTCTAGAATATTCGCATCCATCATATAACATGGCGCGGTGACGATTTTATTCGTTTCATCAACCAAAATTTCCTTGATAGTTTTCATCTCTGCCTTTGCACCAACAGCTTCAATGCCACCATTGAAACCTGCAATATCATAAGGAGAACTTTCTTGGTCGCTTCCTAAGGTCATATTAGCAGAAATGCCAGAACCTTCAAGAGCCTTAGCCACTACAACAGGACTCACACATAAGGCACAAACTGGTTTTCCCACATTTACCATGTTCACTATTAATAATTTAATCTCAGCATCAATCTCTCCTTCGGGACCAAGAAAAGCCCACTTTGAAAAATTTTTGGCTGATCCGAATCCACCTGGAATAACCAAGGCATCAATGTCTGCCGGAGAAATATTCTTAACCTCCACCACTTCACCTCTTGCAATTCTTGCCGACTCAACCATCATATTTCTTCTTTGATCAATCTCTTCACCAGTTAAGTGATTGATAACATGATGCTGTTCTTTGTTCAAAGAAATACATTGATACTCATGGCCTGCTTCTTTAATTGCCAGCATTGCCATAGTTGCTTCTTGAATTTCTGCGCCGTCATAAACACCACAACCCGATAGTAAGATTCCAAATTTCATGAGATTGATTTTTAATTTAGGAGTTTAAAAATAACTAATTTTGTTCTGTGTCTGAAAGTCAACAAAATATTCCTATTGTTTTTTATGATGGTGATTGTGGATTTTGTAATTCATCAGTTCAATTTATCCTCAAAAAAAGAAAAGAAGACATTCACTTTGCCACATTACAATCAAGCTTTGCCGAAGACCTGCTCAAGAAACACGACATCACAATCGAAATGGATACTTTGTATCTTCTGAGGAACGACAAGATTTACTCTAGATCTAATGCAGCCCTGAGGATATGCAAATCGTTAAAGGGAGGTTATCCTTTGATGATGGGGTTTTGGATTATTCCGAAATTCATTAGAGATGGAGTGTATAATATGATTGCGAAGCGAAGGCACAAAATTCGTGCGGGTCATTGTGTGATTCCAACAGAAAATGAAAGAAAATTGTTTTTAGACTCTACTTCTTAGGACAACCACCACAGTGACGGCCCTTTTTCTTGTACTTTTTACAGCACTTCTTCTTTTTCCCACAGCTATCAAGCAAATCTACTTCGCTCATAGCAGGGTTAAAAGATTTTATGAAGGGGAAATTTTCCACCTCACAAAGATGTTATTTAGAATGATTCTACACAATACCACAAAAGTGGTATTCTTATAAACTAATTAAATCCTAAGCGTACATTGACTCCACCTGATTTTGAATTTTCTCGTCATGAAGATATTCATCATAAGGCATCATTTTATCAACTGTGCCTTTAGGAGTGAATTCAATTATTCTAGAAGCCACCGTCTGAACGAACTCATGATCATGTGATGAAAACAGAATTGTTCCTGGAAAATTGATTAGCGCATTATTGAATGCTGTGATTGATTCAAGATCTAAGTGATTTGTTGGCTCATCCAAAATCAGAAGATTTCCACGACCAAACATCATTCTAGAAAGCATACATCTTACCTTCTCTCCTCCTGACAACACCTTCGCACTTTTCAATGCTTCTTCTCCTGAGAACAACATCTTCCCTAAGAATCCTCTAACATATACTTCATCTCTTTCTTCGTCGGTCTCAGCATACTGTCTTAACCAATCGATCAAATTGTCATCTGAATCAAAAAACCCATGATTATCTGAAGGCAAATAAGTCGTCTTGATTGTTGTACCATACTCAAAGGTTCCGGCATCAGCCTCAGCATGTCCAGTAATGATGTCAAAAAAAGCAGAAATAGCCACAGAGTTTTTAGAGATAAATGCAATCTTATCTCCATTGGCAACATTTAAGTTAAAGTCTTTGAATAGAGTTTCGCCTTCATGCACTTTGGTCATTCCATCAACATGTAAGATCTGATCTCCGGCTAACCTCTCT
Organism: uncultured Flavobacteriales bacterium; assembly: GCA_913054135.1. Classification (GTDB taxonomy): domain Bacteria; phylum Bacteroidota; class Bacteroidia; order Flavobacteriales_D; family Crocinitomicaceae; genus Paracrocinitomix. The sequence goes on from CAJXJK010000015.1 coordinate 19,259, forward strand.
TGTTCAAAGATGATTCCAGGATACTTACGTGAAGATGGTTTCAAATCTTCTAACTGAAGTTTATCTAATAGCTTTCTTCTAGAAGTTGCTTGTTTTGATTTTGACGCATTGGCAGAGAACCTAGAAATAAAGTCTTGTAACTCCTTTCTTTTATCCTCCATCTTTTTATTCTTGTCAGACATTTGTCTACTCACTAATTGAGAAGACTTGTACCAGAATGTATAGTTACCAGTGAATAAATTAAGTTTACTGTAGTCAATGTCTACAATGTGCGTACAAACGGTGTCTAAAAAGTGTCTATCGTGAGACACCACAATTACTGTATTTTTAAAATCTAATAAGAAATCCTCTAACCAAGAAACTGTTTTAATATCTAAATCATTGGTAGGCTCATCTAATACTAAAATATCAGGATTACCAAACAAAGCTTGTGCTAATAGCACCCTAACCTTCAACTCGGCAGGAATATCAGCCATGATTGAATAATGCTTGTCTTCTTTGATTCCAAGATTACTAAGTAATGTAGCCGCATTAGTTTCAGCATTCCACCCATCCATCTCTGCAAATTCTGCTTCTAACTCAGCTGTTCTCATTCCGTCAGCTTCTGAAAAATCAGGTTTTGCATATAAGGCATCTTTTTCTTCAATGATTTTCCATAAAACAGAATGACCTTTCATTACAGTATTCAAAACAGAAAACTCATCATATTCAAATTGATCTTGTTTTAAAACGGCCATTCTTTTCCCGGGCTCAATTGCAATACTTCCCTTTGTAGGGTCTTGATCACCGGTCAAAATCTTCAAAAACGTAGACTTTCCTGCTCCGTTTGCTCCAATTACTCCATAACAGTTTCCATTTACAAACTTGAGATTAACGTCTTCAAATAAAATACGTTTTCCGAATTGTAGAGAGAGGTTATTAACTTGAATCATAGTTGTACTTATAAAGGGTGTGCAATGACCCATAATTTCTTAGGGGTGCGCAAATTTACAATCTTCAAAATCAAAAAAAGTACTTTTATTTGAAAAATATTTTGTTTTATGGAAATACAGTATATATTTGCACGTAATTAATATTTAAGTAAGTAAAACCAAGTTATGAAATTAAGAACTTTATTAGTAGGAGCAGTAGCAGGATTAGTGTTGACTGCTTGTGGTGGAGGATCATCTCCAGAAGATACAACAAAATCATTTGCTCAAGCTTTAGCTGACGGAAGTTGCGAAAAAGCTATGGAAATGGCTGTTGACAATGCAAAAGAAACTGTTCAAGGATCAATTGATGCTGGATGTGAAGCATATGACACAGATATCAAATCTGTAAACTGTGATACAGAAGGAGAAACTGCAACTTGTACTTGTGAAGAAACAAGAACAGGAATGGACATGACTTTCAACTATGATTTAAAGCAAGTTGACGGAGCATGGAAAGTTTCAAACTACCAAAAAGATATGGGATTAAACTTAGACGGAGACGATTCTGCTGAGTAAATTCAAATAGATTTATAAAAGAACCGTATTGGCTAAGCCGATACGGTTTTTTTTATTCAGACTGTTTATGAGAATTATTTTTCTTTCTTCCCTTTTGATTTTTATAGCGCTAGCCTGCGGTGAATCGAATTCTGAATCTTCAGAAACAACTAAATATGTGCATGTACCACCTTCATTACCTGAAGACATTTATAGCAAATTGGCACCTGGGGATATTATATTAAGAAAAGGGAATGGCCCACTGTCTTTTCATTTAATGAATAACACCAAAGAATCGTATTCACACTGTGGTATTATCGTAAAAGAAGAAAATGAATGGCAAGTTATTCATACTATTGGTGGCTCGGCCAGTGAAGACAGCCAAGATGGCATTCAGCTGATAGATTTAGATGAATTTGTTGCACATGCCGCAGATTCAATGATGTTTATTTGTCGCCCTATTTTCACAGACTCAGCTGGAACAAAGGTTGCGGAGAGCGCTTATCGTTATTTGGGTGAAAGATCTGCATTTGATCACAGCTTTAGTTTATACACTCCAGATAAATTGTATTGTTCTGAATTGCTGTATTATATTTTTAAAGAGGTGAATGGATCAAACGTATTTGACGTTAAAAAGAAGCATAAATCTTATATGCTAATGTTTTCAACTTTCTTTCATGAAGACAAATTTGAGCCAATTTTTCACCTGAATCCTGACAAGGAGGAGTGGTATGTTCTAAGCGAGTAAGCTAGATATAGTTTTATTTCCTTGCAAGCCGCCAGTGTGAACTGCTAGCACTGTAGAGTTTTTCTTTACTTTTCCCTTTTTTATTTGACTAAAAAGAGCAGACATCATTTTTGCCGTGTAAACGTAATCCAGTTCAACTTTACAGCTTTCTCTGAATTCTTTCATAAACTCAATTAATTCAGCTGTGTGCTTTGCGTAGCCGCCATGATGGAAATCATCCAAAAGCTCAAAATTTGCCATTGATTCTGCGATCTCATCATTTTCATAACCAAATTCTCTCAATCTCATTCGCACATTATCAGCTAAAAAAGTTCCTCCCTTTAATGCCGAAACAGCTCTAACTTGAGCTTCTGTGCTCAATAAAATACCTGAAACAGTTGTCGCCGTGCCTGCAGCACAAAAAACATAATCTACATCTTGCTCAACTTCTTTCATTATCTCAGTACACCCCAGCACTCCGTAATAGTTAGCTCCTCCTTCAGGAACAATGAAAACATGACCATGTCTCCTTCTTAATTCTTCGTGATAATATTTCTCCTCTCTTAAAGCATACTCTTCTCTTGAAGTAAATATTAATTTCATTCCATTCTTTGCTGCAGCTTTGAGTGTTTCATTTGAGTTTTCGTTTAACTCATCTCCTCGTATGATACCAATTGAAGGAATCTTTACGTCTGCGCATAATTCGGCACAAGCCGCAATATGATTGGAGTACGCTCCGCCGAAAGTTAAAATGGCTGTAGCGTTTAAAGCTTTGTATTTTTCAACATTGAACTTGAGTTTTCTCCATTTATTACCCGAGATAATTGGATGTATAAGATCGTCTCTTTTGAGGAGAACCTTTATATCGTTTTCTTCAAATAACGGATGATACAATTCTGTAATTGGAGAAGGCAGATTCATGACCCTTTTGGTGTATACATGGTTACCCCATTCTCATTGTATTGATTAATCATTGAAGTTAAAAAACCATCAGCCTTGACCAACAGGGCATTTGCTTCTCCAATCTTAACTCTACTTAGAACTCCTTCTTGTTCAAACATTGGAATCAAATCATCACATTTACGCTTTCTAGACCATTCAGGGTTATGCACTTTGGTTTTGACCTCATGCGATTTCCCGGCTTCGTCAATAACTTTAAAATCAAAGACATCAGGATAATAAACAGGAAATTTAAAGTCTACAGCATCTTCAAGGGTATGCAAATTTGTGCCTGCCATCGATAAACTAACACCTACATATAGAATTTTCCCTTTCTTTTCAGATATTCGAAAGAACGGACTCTGCTCATTGTAAGGAGTCAGCTGATTAAAATGATCTTTTATAAAGTAATCAGCCAAGGGACCAATTGCTGAGACAGGCTCAGTAGGATGTAAACTCCTTTTTACTCCTGGCATTGTTCTGAAAACTTCAGTAATCTTGCCGGTTTTTGAAGGTGAATTTAAAACATCAAAATGAGGTGTGTTTCTAATGTAATTTAGTTGAAATACATTGTTTGGTGAGGTCGGCATTAGAATATTGCCTTCTGAGCCTACAGCCTCAATTAATGCATCAATAAATGTTTGAGCTCCGTTCTCAAGATGCCCTATTCTACTCAAGCTTGAATGAACTAACAAACTGTCTCCTTCTAAGATACCAACTCGCTTGAGATCATTAACTAAGTCTTGTTTTGTTATTGATTTGCCCTGGTTCTTTTGAGTCTTTAATTCAGAATTTCGTTTCTTTTTCTTACGCCTCCGATTCATATCCAACAAGAAAGTTGGAGTCATGTTTCTCACAAAGTCTTTCAAACTCATTTGCTAACAAATTTGTACGTTATCGTACCCGATTGCGTAGCAGAAGAGCCTCCGCTATGGTTGAACCTTGACTTCTTAGCATAAGTCACTGCTCTTTCAATCATACAGGCATCAGCAGATCTTGAAAGCGAGGAATTGTAGTCAGCAGACTTAACTGCACCCGATTTATCTACTTTAACATCTATGACTACCGTTCCTGCGGAATTACAAGTATATCCAGGTTTAGGAAGAGAGTGTGCCTTTCGATCAGAGAGGCTATAGCTCACCATAACACTTCCTGCAAATGCATTATTAGCATTCTCCTTCAAACTTTTATCTACCGGATTTCGATCATCTGGCTTCTTTCTGTCATCATTATTGATGTCTGCAGTAGAATTGTCATCAGGATGAGTAGCTGCCCATTCAGCATAGTACTGCGCCTCTAAATCTTTGGCGTCAGTCATGTCAAAATTTTCCATCTCTTGAGCTGAATAATCTTCAAATGAACGTTCTCTGCTATCGTTAGCATCAGCAGCCAAATTATAAACCTCTTCTGATTCTGCAGGATCATTGAGATTAAGCTGTTCCATTATTTCGGGATCAAATTCAATGTCATCTAAAGGAATAACCATATCAACTTGTGGAGGCATCAATTTGAATGGTTTATCAACCGTATCAAAGTTCGCATAGAAAAAGAAGGCAATATGGATACCTGCTGTGCCCATAATCGCAAACTTATATTTCTCTATGTATTCTAAAAACCTATCCACTACTCTTTTCTTCTAATAAAGGTACGGCTTTTCAAATTATAATAAAAAAGCTCACTTCCTTCTTCAATACTTACGACTGAATCGCTTATTGGTTCAATTTTATTGTATTGAAAAGTTAGCAAGGTATCGCCCACAACTGACATCATACCATATTTACCCATTCGTTTTGAAATAAGGGTAGAATCATTAATAAACTTAAGCTCTTCTTGAAAGGGAGCAATTATGTACTCTCCTGATCGATTGATGAGGCCAAAGAATGGGCTTTTAAATATTACGGCACTTTCGCCTATAAAAGAATAGGCATGTTCAAAATCATATTCTAAAATCTTCTTATTCATTTTGTCTTGATATCCCCACATATCATCCTTTTGAACAGCAATGACGTCACTGAAACCACCGACATTTTGGACTTCTTTTCTTAACAGTTTAACTCCAGCAGTATCTACTAAATTATAACCTTTCTCAAACTTTACTTTTGCATATCCATTTTTGAAACTTGCCAATTGTCTGTGTTCAGGATAGACCTCAATCCACTCTTCGAATACGAATTGACCTTTTTCATCCAAAAAATTGAATTCGTCATCTAACTCGACAATTGAATAACCATCATCAAATCTGCCTACGTAATCATATTCGAAGCTCAACAAAGTATCTGATTTGAGACTTATGATCCCCCAATAGTCTTTATATGAGGCACAGTAATACTCATTATTATAATGAAAAATTTCATCAAACTTGTATGGCAAATAAGTTGTACCATAAGTATCAATCACTCCGTAGTAGTCATTCTTACTGACCACAGCATGCCCATTTTCAAAGCCATAAGCTTCAGAGTATTGGGGCTTTAACCGCACAATACCATTTGCATCAAAGTATCCATAATTATCACCCTCTTGAAAATAGCACAAACCATTTTTGAGTTCTCCCAAATCTTCAAATTGGGCTGGAATGACATACTCTCCGTTTCTATCAATCAAGCCCCAAAGCTCATCAAGCTCTACTAGCGCATGACCTTCATTAAATGGAAGTGCATCATCATAAATTGGTTCAATAATTACCTTTCCTAACTTGTTTAAGAATCCAAACTTCTGCCCTTTTCTAAAAACAGAAAGACCTTCTTGATACCATTCAACGCTCTCAAATTTTGGATCGATTAGAATGTTTCCTGCTCTGTCACAATAACCCCACTTTCCTTTGGTTTTAATTGGATAGAACACTTTATCAGCCATATTATATTCTTTCATGAGATCATCCTTGTAGGGATAATCAGGATATTCATTACTAAATGCCAAGATGTTTTCAGATGAGTACTTCTCCTTCATTCGTGCATTATACAAATGAATCCAAGCTTTCTTCACATTATGATTTGAAGGATAATCAATAATAAAGTTTCGGTACGAAGTTTCACTCCCTGTCGCAGTAGACATTTCATAAATCTTATCCTCAGCATCCTCCATAAAAGGACTTTCAGAGTTATTTTGGACGAAGTTTACGAAATCAATGAAGTTATTATTTTGTGTTTGTTCAGCATAATTAGTGCTATGAAAAAGGTCAGTTGCATCTTCAGAAAAATCTGAATTAGGATAGAGATTTAAATACTCAGCATAATCACTCGCCGAACCTCTTTGCTTTGCTTGCTCAAAGGCTAGTTCGTTTCTCAATGCCACGGCACTGTCAACATACTGACTCCAGGCATTTCTATCGATAAAATCTTGATATCCAAAAATCGAATTAACATCCTTTGCCCTAACATAAAACAGATCAGAGATATGATTTCTTTGTAGAGAAACTATATTGCTATCAACGCCTAATTTTTCATACCTAATTTTCCATTTTTCTTTGGTTGAAGAGAAAGCCTCAAAAGACCTACTGATCATTGCGTGTGCTGAATCAAGGTTTGAAAATGGATTGTCTTTACGAGCATAGATTATACTTAATCCGTAATAAGCAGGAACTGGATGTTTTTTGGCCTTCTTTTCAAAAAGACGTTTAGCATCAAAGTAATTAAATATCTCAAGTGCCTCAAATCCCTTCTTAATCTTTGATGCATGCGAAATCGCAGTTGTCAAAAACAAGCAGCAAATTAGATATTTTATCCATTTAGTCATTCTTTGCAAAATTAATCTTTTCCGCTTTTATTTCACTTTGAAATCCAAGAAACACACTTATTTCAAAGAAAAGCACAATTTCATGTCTATGAATTAAGCTATACTTGTAAATTTGCACGCTTATATTTTACTGTGAATGGTAAAAATTGCTGACCGCATATTATTCTACATAATACTTAAACCACTATCCTACTTTCCATTAGGGGTGTTGTACTTCTTCTCTTCGATAGTAGGTTTTTTGACGTACCATGTAGTCAGATACCGTAGAAAAGTAGTTAGAACAAACCTAACTAATGCTTTTCCCAACAAAAGTGAGGCCGAAATTACCAGAATTGAAAAAGACTTTTATAAAAGATTTGTTGATTTTATATTTGAAAGCATCAAATCGGTCAGCATTAGTGAAAAGGCCCTAAATAAAAGAACTAGCATAAAAAATCCAGAGTTAGTAGAAGACTTCTATAAAAAGGGTAAGAATGTAATTGTGGTTTGTGGTCACCTGAACAATTGGGAATATTATTCTTTGCGCCTACCAGGTCAAGTATCGCATAAGACGCATTCTGTATATCAGCCATTGAAGAACTCATTTTACGATAAAATACTTTACAAATCTCGTTCACGTGCAGGGATGAGACTGATTGAAACGAAACAGTTGATTCCATTTTTCAAAGAGGAAACTGATGAAAAAAGAATGGTAGTGATTGTAAATGACCAATCACCTTCTAACATTGAACACGCACATTGGAATACATTTCTGAATCAGGAAACAGGTTGGAATACGGGTCCTGAAAAGCTTGCAAAGAAATTTGATTATGCAGTAATCTTTGGACATGCTAAAAGAATAAAGCGTGGTTACTACGAAGTTGAATTCAACTTGATCACAGATTCTCCTGTAAACACAGAAGAAGGCTATATAACAGATGCCTACTGCAAAACTTTAGAAACATTGATTTCTGAATCACCTTCAGCTTGGTTGTGGTCACACAAAAGATGGAAACATAAGCGTCCATCTTCTAAATAATCTTTAACTTAAAGGGTATGAATGCAATTCCTTTAGCCGAAAGAATGCGCCCTACAACCATTGAGAACTATGTAGGTCAGCAACATATCTTGGGAGAGAATTCAGGCTTGCGAAAAGCAATTGCATCAGGCAACATTCCTTCTATGATTTTTTGGGGACCTCCAGGAGTTGGTAAAACCACCTTGGCTCAAATTATTGCAAACACAGTTGACCGCCCATTTCATGCTTTAAGCGCAATTAACTCAGGAGTCAAAGACATCAGAGAAATAATTGCCAAAGTCAATAATCAAGGACTATTCGGAAACAAGAATGCCATTTTATTCATTGATGAAATTCATAGATTTAGTAAATCTCAACAAGATTCTTTGTTGGGTGCAGTTGAAAAAGGAATTATCACCTTGATAGGCGCCACTACTGAAAACCCTTCTTTTGAGGTTATATCTGCCCTATTATCAAGATGTCAGGTGTACACTTTAAAACATCATTCAAAAGAAGAACTAACAGGTCTAATGCAAAGGGCATTAGAAAATGATTCAGTTTTAAAAGCCCAAAATGTTGACCTCAAAGAAACTGAAGCATTATTGAAAGTATCAGGTGGTGATGCGAGAAAAATGTTGAACGGTTTAGAGATGGTGATTTCGCAACTTGAAGGTGATCCCATTGAAGTAACTAATGAAAAAGTAACTTCTGTATTGCAGCAGAACATTGCCATGTATGACAAAGATGGTGAGCAGCACTACGACATCATCTCGGCCTTTATAAAATCAATTAGAGGATCTGATCCGAATGCAGCAATATATTGGTTAGCAAGAATGATTGAAGGAGGAGAAGATCCGAAATTTATTGCTCGTAGGTTAATTATATCAGCTTCTGAAGATATTGGATTGGCTAATCCGAATGCATTGATGATGGCAAACACAACCTTTGAAGCCGTGAATAAAATTGGATGGCCCGAAGGCCGATTGGTTTTGGCGCAATGTGTTATCTACTTGGCCAGTTCTCCGAAAGGAAACGGTTCTTATATGGCAATCAACAAAGCACAAGCTCTTGTGAGAGAAACAGGGAATTTACCGGTTCCTCTACCCTTGAGAAATGCTCCGACTAAATTGATGAAGGATTTAGGTTATGGCGAAGACTATAAGTACTCTCATGACGGAGCAAACAATTTTGTTGCACAGGAGTTCTTTCCAGATGAATTAAGTGGTACAACTTTTTATCAATCGGGCAGTTCTAATAGAGAGAAAGATATTGAAGCGACCATTAAAAACCTTTGGGGAGATAAGTACAAATGAGTAAAACTAAGGCTTGGATAGGTGCTATGAGGTTGCGAACGCTTCCTTTATCTTTTAGCGTAATAATAGTTGGGAATGGTGTGGCATACACGCATAGCTTATTTCAAGATTGTGATGGAAGTTATAGCGAATTCAACTGGAAACTATTCGGACTCACTCTAATAACCACTCTCCTACTTCAAATATTATCGAACTTTGCGAACGATTACGGCGATTCAAAAAAAGGTGCTGATAACAATGAACGTGTGGGACCAGAACGAGCTGTACAATCAGGTGTTTTGAGCAGTGCTGATATGATGAAAGGGATAGTTATCACTTCAATTCTCTCACTGATTTCAGGAATTTATTTAATCTACTTTGCTTTTGGAGGTTTTGATAAATACTTTTTTAGCTTCTTGCTACTTGGTGTTTTTTCGATCATTGGAGCAATTATGTATACCGTTGGAAAGAAGGCATACGGTTATTTAGGACTTGGTGATGTTTTTGTTTTCATATTCTTTGGTATTCTAGGAGTTCATGGAAGCTATTTCTTACATCATCAAGAGATATACATTCCGGCAATTATATTTTCTATCATTATGGGATGTTTTTGTACGGCCGTGTTAAATCTGAACAACATGAGAGATCAGGTAAATGATAAAAAGGTCGGTAAAATAACACTCGCAGTTCGCTTAGGATTCAAAGGTGCAAAAACCTACCACTATATCTTATTCATAGTAGCCTGGTTCCCAATAATCTTAATGCTAGCGCCATCTATTAAGCAGAACTGGCTAACTGCATTGTTGTTTTCACCTGTATTGTTGATTCACATATTGCATTTAATCAAAGTAAGAAAGGTTTCGGACCCCAAAGATTTTGACCCTGAATTGAAAAAAGTAGCGCTTTCAAGTTTTCTTTTTTCCATCTTATTCTTTCTTTCTATTTATCTTGATTCCCTCTATTAATTATGAGAATTGACATTCTTACCATACTACCTAAGCTATTAGAAAGTCCTTTGAATGACTCTATAATGAAACGTGCTCAAGAAAAGGGACATGTTGAGATTCATATTCATAACATTCGTGACTATTCAACACACAGACAAAAAAGTGTTGATGACTATCAATATGGTGGAGGAGCAGGAATGGTAATGCTTTGCCAACCGATTGCAGATTGCATTGACAAATTGAAGGCAGAGAGAAAATATGATGAGATCATTTACATGACTCCGGATGGTGAAATATTAGAACAGACAACATGTAATACCCTTTCTACTTCTCAAAATCTTCTTATTCTTTGTGGACACTACAAAGGTGTTGATCAGAGGATTAGAGATATTTATGTAACCAAAGAAATATCGATTGGTTCTTACGTTCTTTCAGGAGGCGAACTCGGAGCTGCCGTTTTAGTTGATTCAATTGTGAGACTGATTCCAGGAGTATTGAATGACGAGACCTCTGCCCTAACCGATTCTTTTCAAGATGATTTATTGGCCCCGCCAGTATACACAAGGCCAGATGATTTCAAAGGCCATAAAGTTCCGGAGATATTACTTTCAGGAGACTCAAAGAAAATTGACGAATGGCGAAACGAACAAGCCATTAAAAGAACGGCAGAAAGACGACCTGATTTAAATGAGTGAAGTTAGCTTTGTATTTAATCTTGTTCGTTCCTGAGAATAAAATTGATAGGCACGGTAAAGGATGTTGATCGATATTCTCCTGCGAATTTATATGGATTCCATTTCTTTGGAAACAATTTTACCACCCTTAATGCTTCATCATCTAGTAATTTTGAAATGCCTTTTAATACTCTAAAATTACTCAAGTATCCTTCCTTGTCAATATCAAATTGAACATACACGATCCCCTCTTGCCCAAGCTCAACTGATTCCTGGGGATATACCAGATTTCTCTTTATAAAACCGACCATAGCTGAATCCCCACTCGGAAAAACAGGATCTTCTTCAGCCCAAGTAATTATTTCATTCTCATAAGAAGGATAAATTTTAGTAGAATCTTCTGAAGATATCTGAGCAATACTTTCAAACGACATCAATATTAGAAATATGATCATGAATCGCTTCATCTTTGATGTATTTTAATGGGTAAAGTATAACGTACACTAATTGCTTTGCTTCCATAAGTTCCGGGAAACCAATCGGGCATTAACTTAACAACTCTTAAAACTTCTGAATCAACTTCATCATTTATTCCTCTTACTATTTTCTCATCTCTCACTTCACCAGTTTTATCAACTACAAACTCCACATAAACCACTGCATCCCAAAAGTCTTGGTCATCAGGAATAGTTAGATTTTGATTTAAAAACTTTAATAATGATTGCCACCCTCCGTAGTATTCTGGTTCAGTTTCACACAAATCAATCAAAACACACTCTTCTGGCTCCACCACAAGCGAATCTTCTGGTTCTATTTGAGTAAATACTGTTAGTGAAAATAAAATGGACGATATGAACATTAGAGCTCTCATTTAACATGTATTCGAATAGGTAGTGTAAACCTCACTCTCACGGCTTTGCCTTCACTAATTCCAGGATTCCAAACTGGCATCTTCTTGATTACTTCAACAGCACAAGAGTCCACTATTTCATTCCCTTTTCTAGCAGGTTTAACATTAGTGATTTCTCCTGATTTTTCTACAACAAAAGTAATGTAAGATGTAAATGCGCCACACCCATTTAAAGTTGGATAATCAATACTGTCTGATATAAACCGCATCATCTCTGCTTCGCCTCCAGGAAATTCAGGTCCTTCGTCTGCATAGATATATACCGCCGTATCTAAAAAGTCATATTGCTTTTGGGTATATCCAAATAATGGAATAAAAAGAAAAAGGATTAATAGGCGCATACAAAACAATGCACAAGAATCATGCTAAGAATTACAAGATGGCGTAAATCACAATATATGAGCCCGTTCTACTTTGAACTCTGTTTTCGGGGTCACATGAATCCCATTCCCCATCTTTAACTTCTCCTTCAATTTTGATAGCATCAAATTCGCCCAAATTAAGCTTCTCTATGTCTTCTTTGGTCACTTTACTTTCACAAAATTTGATGAAATAATCTTGTACCGAAAGTCTTAAATATAAATCTGTGGATCCGGTCGCTTTGCCGCCTTTTGTGTAAAATTCTTTTTCAATTACCTGGCCGGTATAAACTGCATTATCATTGCTTACTTCTGGGGCTTTATTCATAGGAGCATCATCATTTTTTGCTGTACCACAACCAAGAACGACTAAAAAAACCACAAATAAACTTATTACATTCTTCATTACGACTTCGCTTTAACCGACCCTTTACTTACTGTGTTTAAACATCCTACGCCTCTCTCTCTCTGCGCGTCTCTGTTCTTTTTTGGTCTGATTCTTTTTCTCTTCAGATAATCTGAATTGAATTGGTAAAGTGTATCTCACATTCACCTTTTTCCCTTTTTGCTCACCTGGTTGCCAATTTGGCATCAAACCAACCACTCTCATGGCTTCAGCATTGAGATTTTTAGTAGCTCCTCTCATTATTTTGATATCCCCTATATGACCGTCTTTGTAAATTATAAACTGAACGTATACAGTACCTTGCTCGCCATTAGCTACAGAAATTTTAGGATATTCAATATTTGCTTGAACGAACTTCATCATGGCTTCTTCACCCCCAGGGAACTTTGGCTCTTGTTCTGCAAAGTCCACCACTGGTCCATCTTGAGAAAATGACAATACAGGCACTAAGAGTGAAAAGAGTACAAAACTTAAGAAAAGAGTGATCTTCATTTGTGCTTTTTAACTCAAAGAGAAAGTAATAGGAAGTGTATATCGAACTCTAACCTTCTTTCCCCTCATTGATCCGGGTTTCCAGTTAGGCATTAACTCAACAATTCGCAGTGCCTCTGCGTCTAGAGATTTATGAGCTCCTCTTCTAATTTTAGCTTCTGAAACCGTTCCGTCTTTTTCTACAATAAACTGCACATAAACTTTACCAGTTGCTTTTGCTGCTTTAGCATCAGCAGGATACTTTATGTTCGCTTTCAAAAAATCGTCTAATGCATCCGCTCCTCCCGGATACTCAGGCATTTGCTCAGGCATGTCATACACCATGGCTTTCTTCGTAGAGTCGGTTGGTGTCTCATAAGCATAAGTGAAATGAACTGAAATGAGAAGCATCAATAAAATTAAAATTTTCTTAGGCATAAGATGGAAGTTGTTTGTTTTACTAATTTAAGTTTTTTTTAAATCGATTCATAATCATCAAAGTTATTTTAGATTAGAGCCTGATTATACTCCTTCAATCAAATTTTCTGCCAGATTAATCAACAGATATGAAAAAATTGTAATCTACTTTGTGAATTCAATAAAAAGAACCTAATTTTATCAGAGATGAAAAATTGCTTTGTATACCTGACATTCTTGTTCATTCTTAGTTCATGCAATAAAGACCCTATTCAATATACTTTTGAAGGAACCATCACTGAAGATCAATCAGGTGGACCATTAGCAGGAGCAACAGTCAGCATCTATCAAAAACCATTCAATAATTCTGTTACAACCAACAACTTTGACTTAGCAGCAAGTGCCGTAACAGATGCAAATGGATATTATACTATGACTTTTGATAGAGAGAAAGTAACAGAGTTTAAAGTAAACATTGAGCGTGATAATTATTATAAAACTGATTTAGTATTAAGTTCGGGTGACATTTCATCTGAAAACGTTAATACAATTGATTATGAGATGGGAGCACAGTCATGGATAAAGTTTAACATTTACAATAGTATCCCTGCCAGTGAGAATGACCAGTTGAACCTACTATTAAGCAATTATAAAGAAGGATGTGAAGATTGCGCAACTGCCGATACTTATGGTTTTGGAGGAATAGTTGACACCTCAGTAAAGTTCGCTTCAACAGCAGGTCAATATTTCAGCTTTACTCACATTGCAGTTGGTGAATCATCTGGTTCAGATTCGGTTTACATGACGCCATTCGACACGCTATTTTATTCAATCAACTATTGATTTAGAGACATTTATCGAATAATCTTCTTTTTTTCTCTTGTACCCTTTCTTTGAATTATCTTTGCGCCAATTTTAAAATTGTATGCTAGCGATCATCAAAGACTCAAAGAAGAATCTTAAAAACGAAATCTTTTCAGGATTAACGGTTGCGTTAGCACTGGTTCCTGAAGCAGTTGCCTTCGCTTTTGTGGCAGGCATAGATCCTCTTGTTGGTCTTTACGGAGCTTTCATGATGGGAATAGTAACAGCTATCTTTGGTGGTAGACCTGGTATGATTTCAGGAGCAACAGGTGCCATGGCAGTTGTGATGGTTGCTCTTGTTAAAATTGGTGAAGAAGCCGGAGGACACGGCTTACAATACTTATTTCTCACCTTACTTTTAGTTGGAATAATCCAAATCTCAGCTGGACTATTCAAGCTAGGGAAATTTGTTCGTTTGATCCCACACCCTGTAATGATGGGTTTTGTTAATGGATTAGCCATTGTAATATGCATGGCTCAATTTGGGATGTTTAGGGAACCTATTTTAGACGCAGCAGGACACAAAATTGCGAATATTGACGGACCTGGATTTCAAACTCAATTACTTGGCGCAGGTGACCTATGGACTATGATTGGACTAGTTGCCCTCACCATGGGTATCATGTTCGGATTACCAAAGTTGACAAAGAAGATTCCTGCCGCCCTAACTGCAATAGTAGTTGTTGCAGCAATTGTAATTTTCGGAAACATGGACGTGAGTACAGTAGGTTCTTTCATTACAGATGGACTTCCTGATGGCCAAGTTGGTGGAATTAATGGTGGGTTACCGCAATTGCAAACCGACTTATTTACTGCAGTCCCTCTTAATTGGGATTTGTTTGTTACCATATTTCCATTCGCTTTAATCTTGGCTGCAATTGGATTAATTGAGTCACTGATGACACTCAACCTTATTGATGAATTAACTCAAACTAGAGGGAACGGAAACAGAGAATGTATCGCTCAAGGATCAGCAAATATTTTAAATGGATTTTTTGGCGGAATGGGAGGATGTGCCATGATTGGTCAATCGATCATTAACATTAACTCGGGCGCTAGAGGAAGATTGTCGGGTATAATTGCGGCAGTAGCCTTATTGATGTTCATTCTGTTTGGAGCATCACTCATAGAACAAGTTCCTATTGCTGCTTTAGTTGGCGTGATGTTTATGGTTGTAATTGGAACCTTTGCATGGTCTAGCTTTAGAATTATCAGAAAAATTCCATTGGCTGATGCCTTTGTCTTGATATTAGTATCAGTAGTCACAGTACTCTCTGATTTAGCGATTGCTGTTATAGCGGGAGTAATAGTTTCTGCCTTAGTATTTGCATGGGAGAATGCTAAGAAAATTAGAGCTAGAAAATCTTTCAAAGAAGACGGAACGAAAGTTTACGAAATTTGGGGACCATTATTTTTCGGTTCGGTTTCTGCTTTCGTCTCTAAGTTTGATGTTCAAGGTGACCCAGATAAGATTGAAATAGACTTCATTGAATCAAAAGTTTCTGATCACTCGGGGATTGAAGCTATTCATAACCTTGTTGAACGTTACGAAAAAGAAGAGAAATCGGTCATTCTAAAACATCTTTCTCCTGATTGTGTGGCGATACTTAAAAAAGCGAATCCGAAGTTTGAAGAGCACATTCAACAAGATATTGATGATCCGAGATATTATGTTGTGATCGAAGAGGCAGGATAATTACCATAATCTCCAGTCAGACTCAAGTACCTCTGCCCTATTAGTTGGCTGTTGTCTGCCTTTCGTAAGTTCGAAGACTGCTTCTCGGATGTATTCATTCATTTCTCCTAGCATAATTCTGCCGTCTTTATTTTCATCAGCCTTCATCTCGGTAAGTCCTGATATAAAGCTGTAAGTAAAGACTCCATTGTTCCACTCCCCTCCTTCAATCGCGAATTCTAATCCGCCGGCAGATGAGATAATAACTGTACCTGATGATTTTCTTAAATCAGTAAACAATTCTTTCATTAACTCAAAACTGTTAGAGAGACCAAGATTCTTAGTTGTGGTTGAATTCACGGCTCTAAAGGTCAGGTCGCCATCTGAACCATCTGACCCCAAATCCTCTTCAACTGCGACCAACTCATCTTTATCAATTTCGCCACTATGACAGGCATCTAGCATCATTAATTTTCGTCGCGCAGGAATTCCATCCATCAAATCTTCAAAAGAATCATAAGGGATACCTTTTTCGGCCGGATTGGTAAAATCCATATCATTTGAAGCAATGAAATAATTAAGATCTGCGTCCAGCACGCCATGTCCTGCATAAAACATACAAACTATGTCATCTACCTTAGTCTTTTCTAAATCAGCCTTAAGCGCTTCAATTGTTTTAACGTTCACCTCCTCATTCGTTATCAGATGTGTCTTAACATCCATAAAACCTAAATTCTTAGAATCAAACAAGTTCACCAAATCTTGAGCATCCTTCGCAGCATATTCTAGATTAAAATTATCTTGCTGGTATTTGGAAACACCAATAGCATACACATGCAATGTTGGTTTGTTTACATTCTCACCCTCATAATTCACCGTTACCGAATGGGTCAATGATTCAACTCCCTTAGAGTTTAAGGCACTTACCTCAATGACATTTCTTCCTTGTGAAAGTTCTAGCTCTAAACTTTGAGAAATCTCTTTAGAAGACTTTTCTGCTACGGTTATGCCCTCCCGTCCATTGACAGGAACCTCATTGACTCTTATAATGAGACGGTCAAGATTAAACTTCTCGTCAGATGCACTTACATCAATTTTTAAGGTATTCAAATCTGTTACAAACGGAATATCATTTTCATTGGTGATGGTGGCCATAGGTAAATTGAATTGACCATCAAGCATATCTTCTGTGAAGCCCATTTTCTTTAATCTTTTCTCGTATGCTTTTCTGAAAGGCTCTATCATCTCAAAATTCGAAGCTTCTAAACTTTGAATGATTAAATCTGGTCTGTTATACTTCAAATCAAATTGACCGAAGGGGAAAATGTCAATTCCTTTAACAAAGTGGATCATCTTCTTAGCCCCTTTAGTAGCATAGTAATACTGATCAGGGGTTACGATTGCAAAATCTTTAGGCCCTGTACTTATTAGACTTACCATTGGTGTACCACTTTCTAAGTTCCAAATTCTTCTTGTTCCATCAAGAGAAGAAGTTATAAGCCTCTTTGCGTCATCACTGAATCTGGCCTCTTCTACTAAACTACCGTGACCTTCTAACTCAAATATTTTCGCCCCTGTTTTAAAATCGAAAACAAAAACATTGTTGTTTGTGGCCGAAGAGTAACAAACATACTTCTTGTCTTTACTTACCTGACCTGCTCCAAGAGTATGACTCTCATCTACATTCTCAAAAACTAATTTTCCGCTTGTAGCATCCCAAACCATAAACTTAGTTCCGTAAACACCTGGTTTAATTTCATGATTACTTGAACCAAACAAATAATTATGCTCTTGCGAGACTCCAAATAAGTAAGTAGCCAACTCTACTCCTTCAGTAGGAAACCGACTAGATTCACCTGTGATCAAATCTTTCTTAAACCACGTAACACTTAAGGAATCAACAATTATTTTATTAGGCTCATCTAAGAAAAAAGCTTTGTTAGCATAATCAAAAGTCTTTAGCACCTTAGCGCTTTTATGATCAACGACTTTTACCTTATAATTTGTTTGAAACTCTGTGCCTGGGACTTTTTTCATTTCGATATAAGCGAAATTATCTCCATTGGGAGATTGATCCAAGACATATGAAGATTCTTGGACCTTGAGTACCTTCCCTACCCATTTATCTTTTTCTAAATCGTAAGTTTTATAATTTCTTTGATCTGTCTTTCTATTTAAGAATTCACATATGAGTAAGTTTCCATCATTAGAAGATTTAAAGTTGATTAGATTAGGCAGAGATATGTTTCTAACTTTTGGAAAATCCCAAATTGTGATTCCGTCTATACCTGAAGTCACTGGAATTCTGGTACCTGGCAAGAATGAAACTGAACGTCCTGAGAATGGAACGGTTTTCAATTCTGCCATTTTTTTGTTTAGATCAAGGTTATAAATTGATTGTTCGGCAAATAGGTATTTGCAATCTTCACTGAATACAAAACTTGCGGAATAAACTGTATCTAAAGGGCCTACCTTGGCGCCATCACTTTTTAAATACATCTCGAAAGCATGCGGCATTGTGGTGCTTGAACCAACTGGATTCTTAATTTTCTTATAAATGATTGTTGTTTTATTATCAGGCGATTTAAAAGTCAAATCTTTCATGTTGTTGGAATACAAATGAGAAGTAGACTTTTGCCTGTTTGAAAACTTATAGACGAAGTTGGTGTAATCCATTGCTGCTCCTTTAACGAACTCAGATTTTCCTGTTCTAACATCAACCTGAAACTTGTCATTTGACATAGGCATCTTAATATTCAGAGTCAGATTATCAGGTGAAAACCACATGGTATCTCCTTGCTTGGTTAAATCACTTGAATACTGAATGTTTCGAATTAGTCTTCCAGTCTTTGCATCCCACACAGAACAAGAAGTTAAGACTCCTTTTGCAACAAGTCTCTTATCAGATGAAATGGCCGAAAACACAGCCCAGTCGAGCCCTGAAGCAATAACTACTTCAACCTTTTCTTGTGAGAACGAATAGGTTGCGGAAGTTAAAAAGAGCAAACAAAATAAAAATTTCATAACTCAAGATAATCAAATTAGAGACCAAACATCCATCAAACTAAGGGAAAAATTAATTTAATGACACAAGCCGTTAATTTGCATCATCTAAACCTTTTAGACCTTGGTATACAAAAATCCTTCACTTATCGAAAATAATTTGAAAGTGCTTCATTTATTACTAAATTGATAAGACACCAATATTCTCATCCTATGCAAGACCTCATAAAACATGGATCAGAAAAAACTCCACATTTCAAACTAAACACCAATGGTGATTTACGTTTTGGCGGTATTTCAATGCCTGAAGATGCTGCGTCTTTCTATTTCGATATTATGGATTGGATTAGCGACTACTACCGCACTCCCTGTCCTAAGACATTTGTTACCGTCAGTTTCAGATATTTGAACTCGAGTAGTTCAAGTATGGTTTTTAAAATTTTTCATGCTTTTAAGAGGTTGCAGGACAGCGGAAAATCAACCGTTAAGTGCATTTGGTATTATGAGAAAACCGACCAAGGAATGGCAGACTATATAGAACAAATTCAATCTCATGTAGACAACATTGAATTCAAACTTCATCCGACAGATAATATTCTTGATCAATAAATAATCTATTTATTAGATAGACTAAACCGTTTTAAATAAATCACCTCGAGCTAAGTGATTAAAAATCAACAATTAATATACATCTAAAAGTTTTAGATTCAAGATAAATATCATAGCTTTGTCGAAAATTTTGTGATGGCATTAGAAGAAATTTATAGAGAAGCGACTCATAAGACTCCAAAAATTCAGCTAAAACCTGATGGGTTTATAGTGATTCAAGGATCTTCAACTCCAATTGACGCGGCTGAATTCTATTTTGATATTTTAGATTGGCTTACCGATTATTTTAGAAGCCCTCAAGAGAATACGTCTGTAAAAATTGAATTAGAGCATATCAATTCGGCAAGTGCTAATATGATTTACAGATTTTTTCATCTATTAAATCGACTAAGTGAATCAGAGAAAAGCACTGTTAGGTGTATTTGGACATTTGATGTTGAAGACGAATTCATGATTGAATTCCTTGAGTCTATTGAGGAAGTTGCCCCATTAGTGATGTTTATTTCTCAGCCTCGTTCGGTTGAGTTTGTTGATTAAGATGAGCTCTTTGCCAAATTAAAAATATGCCTGCCCCTAAAGCGTATGTTACAACATCCCAATAATCTGCTGTATAGAGAATTGATTTCTTAGGCAACCACCATTCAAAATAGAAACTCCAGTAAAGAGTTAAGGAAATTACAAAGATGATTGGTAATTTCTCTTTATGATTCTTTCGAATAATTTTCAGTAAAGATAGGCAGAGTCCTAATACCACAGGCATTGCACACAAATCTGCTAAGTGATTCTGGAGAAATGGCGAATCAAACAAATCAAACCAAGCCAATGACCTAATTGCAAGATACAATGCAGAAAAAAAGATGGTTATAGATAAAAATAGAGATTTCATTAGCCGTTAGCCATGGCCACTAACCACGCCATAAAAGCACCAATGGCTCCTATCACCATAAAAACAGAATACATGACATAGTATCCCCATCTCACAAGCAAGTATTTAGAATTCTTCGCTCGTTCTAAAAATAAATCAAACTTTGAAGGTGGCTTTGCAGCTTCTTCCTCCACTCGTTTTTTCTCTCGCTTTGCCATCACGGCAACAGGAGACAGGGCTTCACCGCACTTAATACAGTGATCTTCGTCCTTGTTCCATTCAGAACATTTTGGGCATTTACGTTCTATCATAAGCAAAAAAAAGCCCAGACAGTCAAAAGACTGCTGGGCGTAATAAATTATATTGAAGCTTTATTAAACAACTTTAACGTTTACTGCGTTCAATCCTTTTTTACCTTCTTGAAGTTCAAAAGATACTTCATCATTTTCACGAATTTCATCAATTAATCCTGAAATGTGTACAAAATGTTCTTTTCCTGATTCATCATCAACGATAAAACCAAAACCTTTAGTCTCGTTGAAGAATTTTACTTTTCCTGTGCTCATTAATTCTAATTTTTGGCCCTAATTTACAGATTTAATTATTAATCTGAAATATTGAAACACAAAAAAAGGGAACAAATAAATTTGTCCCCTTAACCCTTAACCTGTAATCGTCATAATTGATCCGTTTACAATAGTATAAACGGCAATGTTTCAAAAAGGTTTCAAAAATGTTTTTTTACGAATTACTTTGCTCGAAATAAGCCAGCTGAATTCCGTCTGCATCCATTACTCCGTATGAGAAGTAGTTAATCCACTCTCCCAAGTTGATATAAGTAGATTTATCAGATAACTTATGATTTAATGGTAAATGTCTGTGACCAAAAATGAAATAATCATAATGCTCTTTCTCTAACATTCCATTGCAAAATTGAATTAGCATCTCTTTCTCCTCGCCATAGAACTTTGCATCCTTTGTACCGGTAGCCGCCCTACTCTTTCTTGAACTAAAATTTGCCAAGCCAATTCCAAAATTAGGATGAAGCCTAGCAAACATCCATTGGCAAACTCTATTTCTAAATACTTTCTTAATGAATTTATAACCTCTGTCTCCGGGACCTAATCCATCACCGTGCCCAATGAATAGCTTTTTACCGAAGTATTCTTTCACAATTTCAGTTCTGTGCATTTGAACCCCTAATTCTTTAGGGATATAATCAAAAATCCACATATCATGATTGCCTATGAACCAATGAACAGGAATTCCTGCGTCTGTTAATTCTGCAATTTTTCCTTGTATCCTAACAAAACCTTTTGGAATAGCTCTTTTGTATTCAAACCAGAAATCAAAAACATCACCTAATAGATAGATTTCTTCAGCATCATCTTTAATAGAATCCAACCAACGAATGATCTTCTTCTCTCTTTCAAGGCTCGCTTCATAATTGGGAGCTCCAAGATGAAAGTCAGATGCGAAATAGATTTTCTTTTGTGACATTTAGTGCCCAAAGATAGTTTTTAATTGATTTTCAAGTGCAACACCTCTTAAATTGGTGCCAATCACTTTACCTTCTTTGTCAATTAATACAGTGAATGGAATACTTTTTACGCCGTAATCTTTCGCAGCTCCATTGTTCCATTTTTTGAGGTCAGATACATGATTTGGCCAAACCAAACCATCTTGTTCAATTGCTTTTTTCCAAGCATCAAGACTTCCATCAAGCGAAACAGAATAAACCTCAAATCCGTGATCTTTGTAATGATTATAAAGCTTAACTACATTCGGGTTTTCAGCTCTACAAGGACGACACCAAGAAGCCCAGAAGTCAATCAATACAACTTTCCCTTTAAGATCAGACAATTTCATTTCTTTGCCATCAGGGTTGTTCATTGCTATTTCTTTGGCAGGATTACCCGGTTCTAAAAATGCTGTCGCTTCTCTTTCTTTTTTCAGATTTGCAGCATAAGCCTGTATATTTTTAACCGTAGGAGACTCTCCATAAGATCGTCCTAACAATTCAATTATCTTGATATAGGTAGCATACTCTTTCTTTTGATCAACAGCATTAACTGCAACTATTAAGGCAGGAGAGTTTTGATAAGTATTAATGTACTTATCTCTTTTTTGATAGAAGTTAGTTGCAATAGGTTGAAAGTATGAATTAAGTTGATCTCCCTTTGCTGGTTCTAATTTCGCTACCCTTCTCAAAGAGTCCTCTATTCTTTTAAAACCACCGTACTGCACCAAAAATTGATTCATCTCTTCTGATTCATCTGAACCAATAAAATTTGAAAATTTCTGTACGTTTTTTACATCACCATAAATTTTGATGCTATCTCCTCCATGCAATATTACATTGAGTAACTGTCCATTTTGAAATTTTAAATAATAATAGTCTTTAAAGGGTAAATCATAGCTCAAGGCAAATTTCCCTTCTTCGTCACAAAGAATGTTTCTTAGAGGTTTATTCACACCTCCTAAATTTTGATTCCCGAATGCGATTTTCTGATTCTCAGCACCTACAAATTGACCAGTAATCACCGCAGTTCCAATAGTTTTCACTTCTTTTTCAGGAAAAGTAACTGAATAGGTTTGCCCAAATGTGAAAGCCGTAAAGCTTAATGAAACTAATATGAAGAATAATTTTGTCATTTCTTTGTTTTACAGGACTTCAAGCAATTTTTGTTCCAAGCTTGAACCTCTTAAATTCTTAGCGATCACCACTCCATTCTGATCTAGCAAGAATGTTGCAGGAATAGAGTTCACCTTATAAATAGCCGCAGCCTCTGATTGCCATCCTTTCAAGTCAGAGACGTGATTTGACCATGAAAGGTTGTCAGCCTTAATAGCTGCTTTCCAAGCATTCATGTCATTATCTAAAGACACACTAAAAACTGTAAATCCTTTGTCTTTATACTTTTCATATGTTCTCACAACATTTGGATTTTCTTTTCGGCAAGGACCGCACCAAGAAGCCCAAAAGTCAAGTAATACTACTTTTCCTCTTAAATCAGAAAGCTTCATGATTTTTCCTTCTGGGTTTTCATATGCCAAATCAGGAGCTGCATCATTTAAGCCTTCACCTAATTTAGAAAGTTGTGCTTGAGTATTTGTGATAGACTCTCTCACATATCCAGGATATTCAGAATATGGATATTTCTCTTCCATTGCAATGGCAACTTTTTCAAAATATCCTAAATCAGATGAGTCAAATTGCTCAATACCAGCTGGTGGATAGAACTCTTGCAGCATAATCCAAGAAACAGGTGATGAAGGTTTTTCATCAATATAATCAATTGCGTATTCTCTTTGAATTTGACTCATACTATCTAGCTCAGCTTGAAGCTTAGTTAACGCCTGCTCATCAGAAGCAGCTACTAAGCCTAACTTCTTAGTCACTAACTCTTCTTCACTCAGCATTGGCTGCAAAAACATCCAATAATCATGATAGTCAATTGAGTTTTGATCACCGCTAATAGTGTAATTAGACCCAATATCTTTATAGTCTCCACTAATCGCTATATCTTCAGCAGTTTCGTCTGCAAATAAGTAAACCATTTGATGCTTTTCACCAATATCAAGAACGTATTCTCGTAACTCTTTCGTCACTGTTTTCACTGCGATCTGTCCACCTTGGACATTTGCCGAGTCAATTGCCTTTTCTTCTCCATCTTCAAAAACCCAAAGTTTAACCTTCTCTCCATCCGTCATTCCAGAAATATCAAGCGTGATTTTTGTACCTTGATTTTCAGTTACCGCTTCTGAACTTGTTTCCTCTCCGCTTCCACAAGCCACTAAAGCAAGTAGTACCGAACTAATTCCAATTATTTTTATCATTCTCTTATTTTGCCAATTCGTTAATTAACTTACTTGCCGATTTTGGATCAGCCTTTCCTTGACTCTTTTTCATTAGTTGCCCCATCAAAAATCCCATTAACTTCTTCTCACCGCCCTTGAATCTTTCAAATTCAGAAGGGTTCTCTGCAAAAACTTCTAATACCATATTTTTAATCGCATCTTCATCTGAGTCTTGAATCCAATTATTTACCTCTGCAATCTTCAAAGGTGAATCATCTGATTCTAACATTGCAGGGAATAACTTCTGAGACGCTAAATTATTAGAAACCTTTCCAGAATCTATTAAATTTATTAATTCTGAAATTCTAGCCGCCGAAATTGGAAACTCTCCTATACCTATAGCTTTTTCATTCAAATAAGACTTCACACTACCCATCAACCAGTTAGCCGCACTCTTGTAATTCTTCGTATTTGAAATGATATCTTCAAAAAACAATGCAATCTCTTTTTGATCAGTGAGAATCTCTGCATCATAGGCCGAAAGACCTAACTCTTGAGTATACTTTTTGAACAATGCTGCCGGTAACGGAGGCATTGTTGACTGCACTCTATCAATATGATTTTGGTCAACACTGATTGGTTGTAAATCAGGCTCAGGAAAATATCTGTAATCATTTGCAGCCTCTTTTGACCTCATTGCGGTTGTTGTACCTGTGACTGCATTAAAATTTCTTGTTTCTTGATTGATTGTTTCACCATTTTCATTGGCGATAATCTGTCTTTCGATTTCAAAATCAATCGCTCTTTGAACGTTTCTGATAGAGTTCAAATTCTTTGTTTCGGTTCTTGTCCCATATTCACTACTCCCCTTCAACATCACAGAAACATTGGCGTCACACCTAAGCGAACCTTCTTCCATATTGCCATCACAGATATCAAGATACCTTACCAGCTTTCTAATCTCAGTGAGATAATTGTAAGCTTCTTGCGAACTTCTAATATCTGGTTCAGATACAATTTCAATTAACGGCACTCCTGCTCTATTCAAATCAATGAGTGTATTAAAAGGATCAATATCATGGATAGATTTCCCTGCATCTTCTTCCATATGGATTCGAGTGATACCAACTTCCTTCTCAGCCCCTTCTCCATCTTTCACTATCACTTTACCTCCAGTACAAATTGGAGTCGTGTCTTGTGTAATTTGATATCCTTTAGGTAAATCTGGGTAGAAATAATTTTTTCTCGCAAAGTATTGCTCGGGCGCAATATCGCTTTCACAAGCTAAGCCCATTTTGATTGCAAAATCAATGGTCTTTTTGTTCATTCTAGGCAATGTCCCAGGATGCCCGAGCGTAATTGCGCTAATATTGGTATTGGGCTGCGATCCGAATTCATTTTTATCATTCGAGTAGGCCTTAGTTTTAGTCAGCATTTGAGCGTGAACCTCTAATCCTATAACCGCTTGGTACTTGTTTCTTATTTCTTCTGATAATCCCATTAGCTTCTTGCTATCAATTCTTTCATAATCACGGTCATTTTCGGTTCTTGCTTGTTCGCAACAGCAATGACATCCTCAACAGTGACTTTTTTAATTTTTCCTTTAACTCCTAAATCGGTGATAATTGAAACTGCAAAAACAGGAATCCCCATATGTCTTGCAACAATTACCTCAGGAACGGTAGACATCCCAACAGTATCAGCACCAATCACTCTCACATAGTTGTATTCTGCTGGAGTTTCCAAGGTAGGACCAGTTAAACCGGCATAGACACCTTCAGATACTTTTATGTTTTTCTCAGAAGCAATGGTTTTCGCTAAATCAATCATTTCTCTGTTGTATGCATCACTCATATCCGGAAAACGATCTCCCAATTGGTCTAGATTAGGACCTGTTAATGGATGCTCTGGAAACAAGTTGATATGATCGTTGACAATCATGATCTCTCCTATTTCAAAATCAGGATTAACACCTCCTGATGCATTTGAGAGAAACAGTTTCTTGATTCCTAACATCTTCATCACTCTGATCGGAAAAGTAACTTCTTGCATTGAATAGCCTTCATAATAATGAAACCTACCTTGCATAGCCATTACTTTCTTGCCTCCTAAAATTCCAAAAATCAATTTACCTGAATGACTTTCAACAGTTGATACCGGAAAATTTGGAATGTCTTTATATTCTAAAACATCAGTCACTTCAATCTCCTTGGCTAAGGCACCTAATCCAGTACCCAGCACTATTCCAACCTCAGGCTTTCCGCCAATTTGGTCGTGAATGAATTCAGTTGTTTCTATTATTTTCTTTAACATATTCTAAAATTGCTTTGTCAAATGCTTCTTGTTTATCAACCGCCACTTCTATTGGCTGATAAAACCATGGCTTATTTTTGAGAGCTTCTGAAAATTCATCACAAAGAATCCTCATTGCATCCTTCTCAGTCGTAATAATCACGGGCTTCTCTCCTACAAATTTATCAAATAAATTGTGAATTTCATTCAGCTCTTCTACTCTAAATTTATGATGATCATTATACTTGAAATGATGCAGAATTTTACCCTTTGAGTTCAAGTGGTCAATTAGAGGATTAGCATTCGCAATACCGGTTACCAAAATATAATTTGAAGTAGGAACAATGCTGGTTTCTAAAGGTACAAGCTGGCCGTACGCTATTTCAGAGAAGAAAACTTTTTGATTTTCTGTAGGCTTTATTCTTTCAATAATAGATTTTTTTTCTTGATCGCTTAGCTCGGGACATTTAGTAACGACAATGATGTCAGCCCTTTTCTTGCCACTTCGTGCTTCTCTTAAATTACCAAGGGGTAATATAAAATCAGAATAAAACGGATGGTTGTAATCAGTCAACAAAATATTTAAATCAGCATGAATGGCTCTATGTTGGTAGGCATCATCAAGCAATAAGACATTAATTTCAGGATGTTTAAAAAACAAGTCCATTGCCCCCAAGACTCTATTAGCTTCAACAGAAACTTTTATTTGATCACCGTACTTTTTGAAAAACTGCAATGGTTCATCACCAATGTCTTTCGCAGTTGAATTAACATCTGCAATCTTAAAACCTCTTTCTGTTCTTCCGAAACCTCTTGACAAGGTTGCTACTGAATAATCATCTTTCAAAAGACGAATCAGATATTCAATATGAGGAGACTTCCCGGTTCCGCCCATACTCAAATTACCAACATTAATAGTAGCAGCATCAAATCTAGAAGACTTCATTATTCCTTTCTTGTAAAAGAAGTTTCTTACTGATGTGATGCACCAATAAACTAGGGCAAATGGAAAAAAGAGGAATCTCAAAAATTTCATCTACACAAAAATAATCTTCTCAATTGATTGACTCAAAAAATGCTTTAATAATTACGAATAATAAGTCAGATTATTTTCAGCACGCATAAAGATGATAGCTTGGTTAAGAAAACTGTAGTTTAGAAGTATGAAATCATTTAAACCAGTTCTTCTTCTTTTCACACTGCTTAGTTTGGCCCCTTTAAAAGGCTTGAGTCAAAAGGTCAATTAATCCTTCAAAATTTTTCTTTAAAACAGACTGCATTTTGGCTGCTCTTTCGGGATGATAATTCAGTTCAGAATCATCCATATACAAGTTCTTATTTCGTTCTAATTGCAGACCGTGAATTTTCTCAGACGGATTTCCGAAATAACGAGTAATATGACCTCCTTTAAAAGGATCATTATGATTTACATCATAAGTTGAAGAAAGAACACTTAATGTATTTTTAATCAAATCTTTACGAGATGATGTTCCATCTGCATTTCCTAGTATCATTTCAGGAAAAGCAGTTGGTCTAATAGTGAGTACCTTTTCTCTAATTGAATGCGCATCCCAAAGTAAAACCTCTCCAAATTGAGCCTTTCTTTCCTCTAACAATTCTGTGACTTTATTATAATAAGGCCAGTAGTATTTTTCAAGTCTTCTCTCTTGCTCTTTTTCGTCTGGAATTTTCCCTTCTTTATAAAGTGGATTTCCTAAAAAATCAGTTGAACTACAAAGACCAGTTATAAGTCTTCCGTCATTATACAAGGGTGCACTTTTGGGATCTCTATTTAAATCAATCGCCCATCTGCTATACTTAGCATGAACAATCGTGATTCCCATTGCTGGAGCAAAGTCGTATAAATCTTGTAGAAACCAGTCGGTATCATCAAGGGAAGCTAACTGATCAGCTAAATAATCATCTTTTATTTCTTCAGGAAATTCAGTTCCACAATGCGGAATGCTAATGATAATTGGAACTACAGGAGCAGTAGCCTCTTTTATATAAAACGGATTCTCCATTAATTTCTTTTCCAAATCAGTTCGGGAATCTCTTGATTTTCATCAATGATTTCAGCAGTTCTTAAGTGATAAAGAACATTCTCAATCATTTTATCAGAAACCCAACCATGTAAAGCCCACTCAGTAGAATTGAACCAACGTTCGCAATCTTTCATTTGCAAGCCATATCTATTCGCAGCAATTGCTATAGCATCTCTATTCTCCATAAACTGATCACATTGATCATGAATGATTCTCAGCATTCTAATGATTTGCTCAGGATATTTTTCTAGAATTTCATCTCTTGCGGCAATTACAAAACATGGCCAAGGAGTTCTATACTCCCCTATTCTCTTGAGTTTACCAGAATCTACATACGGTTTTGTAGTGTACTTCTCCCAATAAAACACATCTGTTTCGTTATCAGCTAAAGACGGTAATGCTCCATCAATATTCTTAATTACCGTGAATTGATCTTTACTTAACTTGTGTCCTGCACTTTCGGCATCTACAATTGCCATAAGATGAGACCCAGATCCGAATCTTGATATGGCGTATTGTTTATCGTAAATATCTCTATAATCAGAGAGTGGATTATTTATACCAGTGTGCACACCCCAGGTTAATGGAGTAAGTACGTATTCTGAAATTATCTTCGCTTGATTTCCGTTAATGATATCAGCAACAACACCCTCAGTTAAAAGGATACAAACGTCTACTTCATCTTCACGCATGGCCTTAGTCATTTGCCCCGTTCCTCCACCAAAGTCAGTCCATTCTAATTCAATCCCTCTTGATGAAAAGGCACCTTGTTCTTTAGCCAAGTGAATAGGAAGATTAAAGTGTTCAGGAACTCCTCCAATTCGAATTTTAACTGTATCCATGCGGCGAAGTTATACATTTTGCCTCTTATTTTATCTTTTATGTGTGAATAAACAAATGAACCTTTTATGGCCGAAAGCGTAAAAGAACGTAACTTTGTTATGTTACTTTTAATACGGTTTTCGTTATTAAACCAAATGAAGGCACTTTTAACCATATTACTATTTATTCCAATCCTTGCTACAGCAAAGGGTGGAGACCTTGACACCTTCATGGTTGCCGAGGAAATTAGAATTGGTAAAATCATTACACAACTACGTTCAACAGATGATGATGCTGAAAAAGAATCTATCAATATTGATCTACAAGCCGAAATTAAAGAGCTTTTAGAACATGATGGCGTTATGGAACATCCGTTTGAAAGTTGGACAACAATGTCAACTATAACTTCTCCTGACGGGGTTTTCAGAATATTCAATTGGAACATAGAATCTAAAGATCTTAGACATTCTCATTACTGCTATGTTGTAAAACCAAAGAGAGGAAAAGGGAATCAAGTATTTGAATTCAAAGAAGATAAAATCACACTTCCTCCTCGCCCAACTATGGGATTAACTCCTGACAGATGGTACGGGGCACTTTATTACAAAATCATTCCGGTTCAAAAAGGTTCAAAAACCTACTATACAGTGATGGGATACAGTGGCAAGGACAAAGGTTCAAACCAGAAATTACTTGAAGTGTTTTATTTTAAAGGCAAAACATTAAGATTAGGACATCCATTATTTCAACAAGAAAAGGGAGCGAAAAGATTGGTAAGAAGAGTTTGGTTTGAATATTCAGAAAAAGCAATTTTCACAATGCGTGAAAATGAAAAGTTAGGGGGAATTGTATTTGACCACTTAATTCCGGAACAAAAAAGCTTAGAAGGTATTTATAGTTTTTACATTCCTGACATGACTTATGATGCCTATAGACTTCAAGATGGCATTTGGAGATATGACGAAGATGTTATTGCATACAATGATCAAAACAAAAAGGTGAAGCAATGGCACCCATCTGAAGGTGGTGACATGAGTGAGTACAATGAGGTAAATGACTTTTGGATTGACCCTGTTGACCCTAACGCTCCTGCCGGAGGGGGAACTGACGCAACTGCACCAGTTGTAGACATTAGAGATACAGACAAGAAGGCAATAAGAAAACAAAAGAAACTCGATCGTAAAAAGAATAAGCGAAGAGAGTTCAAGCCTTATAAAAAGAAGAAGAAAAACAGATCAGCTATTGGAGCTGACTAAATATCGATATTCTCTCGATAAATAAACTTCTTTTGTACAGATTCAAACGGACGATATACATAATACACTTGTCCATCTATAATCTGAATTCTATCAACATATTTAAAGTGCAGCTTAAATGACTTCTTCACATGCCCAGTAGTTTTGCTTATTTCTCTCAGGTATGTAAAACCGTTTTTCTCAAACATTGCATAGACCTTTCCTTGAACTTCATCTTGCAGCAAAGGTTGCTCCCAACCTGATTTTCTCTCTTGAAGATGGTAAGAGATCCTTGTGCTATCTACGAAGCCAGATTCTGGCGTATACCTGAACATTCGATTTTTATAGTGATCATAAACAATAATTGTGTCTTCGCCTGTTTTAAATAATGGAGCATAAACAGGATTATAGTATAGAGAGTTTGTAAACACTGTTGCGCCTACCCAAATCTCTTTGTCAATCCCTGTTTCTATTTGCTTTTGATGTGCCCAAATTTTTGTTCTAACATCTACATATTTAAATTCAGCCCTATAGAACTCCATCATAAAAGTATCCTCTACTTCAAGTATCACATTATAAGTTGAGTCCTTTAAGTTAAACTCGTAGTAATCAAATGCTGGATAAACTTCAGAGTAATTGGAAAAATAGATGTTGTCGGCTATTGTATCAATTATAGGAGCCACATACTTAAAGTAGTAATCCCTGTCTTCAAGATAAACTTGCATGTCTTCTTCCATTGTCTTAACATAGAAAACGCGCTCTTCAGCTAATAAATGAATGTGTCCTCTATAATCTTTGCTTAGTTCAATTGCATTGCCCGGAATGTAATATTTATCAACTTCTTCGAGATCTTTATCTAATAATCTCAACATTGCCCCTTTTTTAAGGTTCTTATCATAAGTTAGCAATACCAATTGTCCGTTTTCAGTGTATTCAAAATCTTCAACACTATAATCTGCCCCAACAATTGTGTCTGGTAAATCAGGAGTAACATAAACAATCCCAATTGTCTTGTCTGGCATTATAATATCTACTTCGTACACGCCATTATTCTTTCCAGCCTTCTTAATTAACCTCTTGTCAAGTTCTAAGGTGTAAGAATCAAAGGCAACACTTCGAAAAAGCAGTGAATCCTGCTTCCCTACTGTGAATTCGACCTCAAACTCTCCATTTCTTTTCGTTTTTAAAACGCTTTTAGGCGAATTATTAAAGGCTATTGAGATGTTGTAAGCCGGATCTCCATCTATATCAAGGACCCTACCTTTAATCTTGATGTTCTGTCCAAAAACTGGACATAAGAATATTATAAATATGAATGTGACAAAGCGCTTTAGCATAGTGTGTGTTTTCTTACTAGATGCATATACCAAAAGTATTCCATAATTTATTTTTCGCCTTAAAAGTAACTTAAGATATATTATTTGCCAACCCTTTTTATACTTATGACGTTATTATTGTTGAAAGCTTTTCGATTAGTCGATAGCATATTTTTGAGAATTAAACGTATATTAGGATAAGTGAAAACCGCATTGACATATGGAGTAAAGATTAGCGTAGAGAGTATCTATCGCAAAGATCTTTCTAATGCTGAAAACGGTCTATTCTTTTTCAACTACAGAATTGTAATTGAAAATAAGAATGATTTTGATATTCAGCTTAAGACTCGATATTGGTTTATTTTCGATTCTTTGAATCCAGCTAGAGAAATAGAAGGAGACGGAATCGTTGGTGAGCAACCAATTCTTTCGCCGGGACGCAAGCATGTTTATGTCTCAGGTTGTGACCTTCATTCAGAAGTTGGATTCATGCGTGGCCATTACGTTTTTGAAAAGGTTGACTCTCAAGAAACCTTTGAAGTTGAAGTACCTAGATTCAACCTTGTCACTAAGCCTAAATTGAATTAGGACCATCCCCTATTATCTCTTCTTTTCTTAATTTGTGTTTTGAGGCCTAATGCTTCTCAATTTTGATTATTTTTGTTCTCCTTAAATCAAAATTAATTATGCCAAACGCAATATATAACGTTCCTACGCCGGTCAACGAGCCAGTGAAAGGATACGCACCCGGATCAAAAGAAGCTGAAAGCTTATTGAACATGTACAAGAAAATGAGAAGTCAAGAAAATGTTGACGTTCCCATGTACATTGGAAGTGAAGAAGTGAGAACTTCAAACAAAGTATCAATGCATCCACCACATGATCACGCACATTTATTAGGTCATTTTAATATGGGTGATGCTTCTCACGTTCAAGCAGCAATTGATTCTGCAATGGCAGCAAGAGAAGAATGGGCATCATTGCCTTGGGAACAAAGGGCAGCTATCTTTTTAAAAGCGGCTGATCTTTTAGAAGGACCATTTAGAGATAGAATGAATGCAGCTACTATGTTGGCGCAATCTAAGAACGCTATGCAGGCTGAGATTGATGCTGCTTGTGAGCTAATTGACTTTTTCAGATTTAATGTTGCTTACATGCAACAAATTTATACTGACCAACCAGGCTCAAACCCTGGAATGTGGAACAGATTAGAATATAGAGGACTAGAAGGATTTGTATTTGCTATTTCTCCATTCAACTTTACCTCTATTTGTGCAAACCTTTGTGCTGCGCCTGCAATGATGGGTAACGTAGTCATTTGGAAACCAGCAGAGTCACAAGTTTATTCTGCTCAAGTAATTATGGAGCTTTTCAAAGAGGCTGGCGTTCCTGATGGAGTGATCAATATGATTACTGTTGACGGACCAGTTGCTGGAGATATCGTTTTTAAGGATCCAAACTTTGCCGGATTACACTTTACTGGTTCAACAGGAGTATTCAGACACTTATGGAAAGAGATTGGTGATAATATCGCAGGATATAGATCTTACCCAAGAATTGTTGGTGAAACTGGAGGAAAAGACTTCATCATTGCTCACAAATCTGCTGTTGCAAAACAAGTAGCTGTTGGTATTTCAAGAGGAGCATTCGAATATCAAGGACAAAAATGTTCAGCTGCTTCAAGGGCGTATATACCTTCAAACATTGCTGATGAAGTACTAGCTTCAGTTGTAGAGGATGTGAAAACATTTAGAATGGGGTCTCCGGTTGATTTTGGAAACTTTATTAACGCAGTTATTGACGAAAGAGCATTTGATAAGATTGCCTCTTTTATTGACTACGCTAAAGAGCAAGATGATGCTGAAATATTAATTGGTGGTACATATGACAAATCTGAAGGATATTTCATTTCTCCAACAGTTATTAAAACTACGAATCCGAAGTTCAGAACTTTATGTGAAGAGATCTTCGGACCTGTAATGACTATTTATGTTTACCCAGAAAATGAATGGGATGCTACTTTAGAACTTTTAGATGGAACTTCAGAATATGCCTTAACAGGAGCTGTATTCTCAAGAGATAGATATGCTATCAACCATGCTTCTAAAGTATTAGAAAATGCAGCAGGAAATTTCTACATCAATGATAAGCCAACTGGCGCAGTTGTTGGACAACAGCCATTTGGAGGATCAAGAGGATCAGGAACAAATGATAAAGCAGGATCATACATGAACTTGTTAAGATGGGTTTCTCCTAGAACAATTAAAGAAACATTTGCACCAGCTGAGGATTACAGATATCCTTTCTTAGGTTAGGCGAATTTTACAATATAAATTGTGTAAAAAACGTCTCCACTTGTGGGGACGTTTTTTGTATTTTTGAGCACCTCAAAATGGATGACATCCAGAAATGACTGAAGAAGAGAAAATAATTGACATCAAGCGATTGATTGCTAGCAAGAATCCAAAGCTTGCCAAGTGGATTCCTGGGTTCTTAATAAGATATCTCAAGAAAACCCTTCATGAAGATGACGTCAACAAAAGTCTCAAAGAGAACATTGGTGTTAAAGCAATCCCTTTCTCTGATTACGTTATTGACAAGTTTAGCATTAAAGTAAATTTCATTGGAGCAGAGAATATCCCAAAAGAAGGTGGCGTAATTATGGCTGCCAATCATCCCTTAGGTGGAATGGACGCCATGGCAATGGTTACTGAGTTCAAGCATTATAGAACTGACTTTAAATTTGTTGTTAACGACATCCTGATGAACATTGATAATTTGAAGGATATGTTTGTAGGAGTTAACAAGCATGGCACCAACACGAAAGAATCTCTTAAGGTTTTGAACGATCTCTTTGCCAGCGAGCAGGCCGTCTTTGTTTTTCCGGCAGGACTAGTCAGTAGAAAGAAAAAGGGAGTCATCCGAGATTTAGCTTGGAAGAAAACATTTATTACAAGATCGAAGAAGTTTGAACGCAATATAATTCCAGTTCATATTGATGGAGAATTGACAAAGTTTTTTTATCGGCTATCCAATTTTAGAACAAAAATTGGGATAAAAGCTAATCTTGAAATGTTGTATCTTGTTGACGAATTATATCAGCAAACAGATAAAGAAATAAATATCACTTTTGGCGAGCCTATCCCGCACACAACATTCGATAAATCTAAGAAGGATGTTGAATGGGCGCAATGGGTAAAAGATAAAGTTTACGAATTAAAGAAGAATTAAAAATGTCCGAAAAAGATATATCACATATCATTCAACCCATTGATCGTGAGTTGTTGAAGTCGGAGCTCACCCCTGACAAATTGGTGAGAAAAACGAATAAGTTAGATAATGAAGTTTACATTATCAACCATCATAATTCTCCCAATGTAATGCAAGAAATTGGGCGTTTAAGAGAACTCACTTTCACTTTGGCCGGTGGCGGAACTGGTTTACCAGTTGACATTGACGAAAAAGACACCTCTGAAAATTGCTATCAGCAGTTAATCGTCTATAGTCCCGAAGATGAAGAAATAACAGGCGGATACAGGTTTTTTGATTGCGCCAAATCAATTGATCCAGAACAAAAAGAACTTTCAACAGCTCATTATTTTAATTTCTCTGAGCAGTTCGTGAAAGAATACTTGCCCTACTCTATTGAATTAGGCAGATCATGGGTGAATCCGAGCTTTCAACCATCCGTCAATCCAAGAAAAGGACTGTTTGCATTAGACAATCTATGGGACGGACTTGGAGGAATCGTAGTCAAGCATCCACACATGAAATATTTCTTCGGAAAAGTGACTATGTACACTTCGTTTAATGATGAAGCTAAAAGAGCGGTTTTAGGATTTATGAAAACATATTTCCCTGACAAAGAAGAATTGGCCTGGCCGATTAACCCTATTTATGAGGGTGTTGAAAATCATGAAATTGTTTCTTTGCTGAATGGACTTGATTTTAAAGAAGGACTCAAAGTTTTACAAAAGTATTGCCGAGAAAGAGATGAGAATGTTCCACCTTTAATCAACAACTACATGCAGCTGTCTCCTACTATGATGTCGTTTGGTACAGCACAGAACCAGGAGTTTGGAGGAGTTGAAGAAACAGGAATATTAATCTCACTGGCTGATATTTACGATTTCAAAAAAGAAAGACATTTACAAGGTCTATAATCTAAAGTAGTTCTTTCAACATTTGAACGGTAATTATCATTTACTCAATGGAGCCATTTAAGGCATATAATTTCTTATTTTTGTCAAAAAAATAAATATGCGCAAAGTATTATCATTATTAGCCATAGTATCTTCTACTTTATTCATGAGTGGATGCCAAACTGATTTCAGTTTAAATGGCGATTATGAAATCCAACCAGTAGTATTTGGATTACTTGATCACACTGATGATGTGCATATGTTTAAGATCACCAAAGCATTCTTAGGTGACGACAACAACTTGACTTACGCTCAAATTCCTGACTCAAATTACTTTAATCAAGTAGATGCAAAGGTTATAGAGATTATGGATGGTGACCCAACTGGGAGAGAGTGGACAATGACTGATTCAATCGTAACTACAAAAAGTACTGATGGTATTTTTTACGGTCCTGAGCAAAAAATCTATTATTTTGAAGAGTCTGATTTAGATTCTTCTGCGACTTACGAACTTACCATTGATTTAGAAAATGGCGCTCATCAAGTTACTGGTTCAACTGAGTTGATGCCAAGAATGGATGTAGTAAAGAGTGGATTCACAATTAATCCGGCATTCAAAATGAACTTATCGCCTTCATTTGTAGATGAAGATGATGATTTTTCTGACTGGAACTTTCAAGTAAAAGAAGCAATTAACGGATCTGCTTACACACTTTATTACACTTTTAGATGGACAGAGACTTATCAAGACGCAAGTACTCAACAGTTCAGCATTACTAGATCATTCTTAGATTTTGAACAAGAAAAACCATTGACACCTTCAGTAACACAAGCAAGTGTTAACGGACTTGATTTTTACACTTGGATTGCTGAAAACATTGCTGTTGATGCTAATGTTGCCAATCGTAAATTTAACGGAATTGATATTAGAATTGCCGCGGCACACACAGAGTTAAAGCAATATATGGATGTTGGAGAACCAATTTCTGGTATTGCTCAAGTTCAACCTGAATACACTAACCTAAAAGGAGCTAGAGGATTATTTTCAGCTAGAATTGTACAAGACTTCACAGGCTTTCAACTAGACGGAAACTCAATGAAACAATTGTGTACAGGTTTCAAAACTGGTGGTCTAGGTTTCTGCTCTAACTTATTAGAGCACTCTTCTGAATTGTGGTACTGCCCTTGATTCACTAATCGTGAGGTACTTTCTTCTATTTCTTTTTGCTGCATCTCTTTGGTCGTGTTCAACTTCTGAACAAGATGTCACTGAAATTCAAGAACCTGACGAAGAAAACAAATACCCTGACGGTCCAGGTTTAAATGTAGCCTTCCTCATTATGGACGGAACCTACAACACAGAGCTCACCGCCCCTCTTGATATTTTTCATCACACTAAGTTTAGAGATTCTATTGACGCCATGGATGTGTTTACAATAGCAGAAAGCACTGATCCGATCACGACATTTGAACAACTCACAATAATACCTGACTATTCATTTAATGAAGAGTATCCCAACATTGACATCTTAGTCGTACCAAGCGCAGAGCATCATTTAGATTCTGATTTAGAAAATGAAGCGCTCATTGATTTTATTTTAGACACTGATGAAACTGCTCAATACATGACTTCTCATTGTGATGGAGCCTTTCTTTTAGCTCAAGCAGGAATTCTAGACGATATTCATTGCACTACTTTTCCGGCAGATATTGAAGAAATGAGAATGCGATATGACCAGCCAATAATTCATGATAGCACTCTTTTTGTACATGATGGTAAATACATTACTTCGGCAGGCGGGGCGAAATCATTTGAGGCTTCACTTTACTTGGTTGAATTGCTTTATGGTAGAGAGAATGCTGAGCAAATTGCTGAGGGAATGGTGATTGATTGGGATTTGGAAACGGTTGATTATGTTGTTATTAAGTAAACATTAGAATCAAATGTTCCTTCCTACTTTTTTTCATGCATAAAAAAGTAGGCAAAAAAACGCTAGGACGGCGAATGCTTGCCTAAATTGATCCAAACAGATTGTTGCCCGCGAAATCATTCCAATATCGCCCAATATCCTGGGATTGGAAAAATCGCTCCTGCAAAAATCTTTATCGGTCAATTTTACGGCGCCTCATTCGATTGTCCGAAAAAAGGAACGTTTCATCTCAACAAAAAAAGGCCCAGCCTAAGCTGAGCCTCTCTTTTCAAGGGTTAATCAGTGTTTTTTTATCCTCCGAATTGGAATGTTTTAAATGATAATTGTACTACGAAGTAGCTTCGGCCAATCTCAACGGCATCACCTACACTTACGTTTACAATATCTTTACCAGGTACTAAGTGATACATAGCTGAAAGTCTGAATCCGCCAAAAGCAATACCAACTTCAGGTGCACCTCCAAAACCTCTGCTAGCAGAAACTGAAGCTCCTCCGGTTCCAGTAGCTCCAATATTGGCTTGGGTGTAATATCCTAAATTTAAACCTACATAAGGTTTTGTAATTGATTCTCCGAAATAGTATTCACCTTTTCCAAGTATCGCTACTCTTGAAGACATCCCTACACTTATTTCGTCAGAAGCTCCCAAAACTTTTCCTCCGAACAATATATCAGCTTCAAGTCTTGCGCCAACGGCAATGTTCTCATTAAAAAAGAATTTAGGCTCTGAAGCCACAGAGATTCCTCCTGATTTCATTTTACCTATTGTGAATGCCCCGCCTAGGGTAACATCATTTCTAAAAAAATAATCTTGTGCTATTCCCATTTGCGAGAAAGCTAGTACGGCAATTAATAATAATTTTTTCATAGTGTTTAAGTTAGTTCGATTCCTTATTCTCAATCACCATACCAAAAAACGTGAATTCTTAATATTTGTTAAAATAACAACCGCTAGCTGAATTACTGACAAAAAAAAGAGGCACCAAAACTGGCACCTCTTAATATTGTGTATCCTGATTCTATTAGAAGTTTGGACGTAATTTGTGAGATTTGTAGAAATCATCAATGTGTTTTACTGCCTCAGCAGGATCATCTGTCATAAGAAGATACTCCATATCATCAGGAGAAATATTTCCTTCAGCTAACATAGTGTTCCTAACCCATTCAACCAATCCTCCCCAAAACTTTGTTCCGAAAAGAACTACAGGTCTTCTTTCAATTTTTGTTGTTTGCATTAAAGTAATTGCTTCAAACAATTCATCTAATGTCCCGAATCCGCCAGGAAAAGTAATGAAACCTTGAGAATACTTTACGAATTGTACTTTACGTACAAAGAAGTAATCAAAATCTACCGGGTGATTTACCCATTGGTTACATGACTGCTCAAAAGGTAGTGTGATATTTAAACCAACCGATTTTCCGTCAGCTCCATCAGCTCCTTTGTTTCCAGCTTCCATAATCCCTGGTCCACCACCGGTAATAACTCCATAACCAGCTTCAACCAACAATCTTGCAGTATCTACTGCTTGCTGATAGTAAGGGTTATCTGTCTTAGTTCTTGCTGATCCGAATACAGAAATACAAGGCCCAATTGAAGCCATTTTATCATATCCTTCAACAAACTCAGCCATGATTTTAAAAATCGCCCAGCTATCATTTGTTTTTATTTCGTTCCAACTTTTATTTTCGTGTGCCATATTATATATAGTAAGTGTGTTAATTTTTTTTCGCGGCTGACAAGATACGAATTTATCCGCAATCGCCGCAACAACTTATTAATAAGGAATTGTCAATCAAATATATGCTTGGCCACTCTGAAAGTATTGGCATGCGCCTCAATAATATCTGCAATTTGAACTGAATAGCCTCCGCCCATGGCTACCACAACCGGAATTCCTTTTTGATTACATGTTTGAAACACAAATTCATCACGTTTTTTGCATCCGGCCTTCGTCATTCCCAATCTTCCTAGTTTATCAGTATTCAAAATATCTACACCACTTAAGTAAAAAACAACTTCGGGCTGCACTTTATTGAGCAATGCCGGTAGCGTATCATAAAGTATGTTCAAATAGGTATCATCATCACAACCATCAGGCACACCAATATCAAGGTCAGACGCCTCTTTTTTAAGCGGGTAATTATTGGCGCCATGCATGCTAAAAGTGAACACGCGTTCATCCTTTTGAAAAATAGAAGCCGTCCCGTTACCTTGGTGCACATCTAAATCAACGATCATTATTTGCTTCACTTCATTGGTATGCAACAATTCATTTGAAGCAATGGCAAAATCATTAAACAAACAAAAGCCCTCACCCCTATCTCTGTAAGAATGATGTGTTCCACCAGCTATGTTAAGGGCTACTCCATCTTCTTTTGCGTGATAAAAACATTGTAATGTCCCTTGCGAAATGTGTCGTCCTCTTTCAATTAATGTGGGATGATAGGGAAAACCCATAGCTCTAATCTCCTGTCTACTTAATGTTCCGTCTCTTAATTTCTCCCAATAGGTTTTGCTATGCGTTCTTAAAATTTGAGCCTCAGAAAGTGCCACTGGTTCAAAAAAATCCTTTTCACTCAAAGTACCTTCTAACAAAAGCTGTTGTGGCAACAGCTCATACTTATCCATAGGGAACCTATGTTCTTTGGGTAAATACTGATATCTGTATATAGGACTGAAGGCAACACGCATAAGTGGAGAACAAAAATAAAGCAATTTTGTTGGCTGGCTACTGAGCGCACTTCGTTTGTCAGTATCGGGCTATTCGTTATAGTTGCAAAGCGTGACTTCGTCACCCTTACCAAGCTGCCACTGCTATCCCTGCCAGGCTTCTAATTATTTTTGGAGAACAAAGTCGGCAGTGAGGGTACCATCATGCTTCACGTAGAATTCACTCAACATTAAAATATCTTCTTCATCATCATTCTTATACTTCGTGATCTTGGTGTTGAAGTTATATCTGTGTGTCTTTGTTTTAAGTATCACCTGCAGCAAGTTCTCATCATCTTTAAGCTCTTTAATTTCTGATGTCATATCAATTTGTTCATTGTAACCTGCAGTTGCGTGACGCTCAAAATCACTACCGCTCTCAATTAAATGGTTTGATTTATCTAAACCTGATTTTCTTTCATATACGACCATGAATTCGCCGTCTAGCATGTGATAGCCATTATCTCCATCATATTTAAAAGAGATAATCGCTAAGTCGGAAGTGAGTAAAATGACTTTACCATAACTCAACTCTTCAACGGCATCAAAAGTATAAATGAACTGCTTATCCAAAACGGGCTTCACAAAATCAAGACTGTGGCCGTCTGACATTTTACCTCCCTTTTTACTAGCATCAATGTAGCTTTGCAAATTTGCATCCGTTTCTGCCTCAACTACTGAGTTTGTTGCTACCGTATCTTCTTGCCCCTGATCTTCACCTTGCGCATCCTCAGCCGATTTTGCAGCACAGGATAAAATCAAGAGAGATGTGAGTGTGATAAAAGTTGCCGTTTTCATGATTTAAATATAAGATTATTTATCTGCGATTATTTGAATTTCGCCTGACTCAATAATTGATTTCTCTACTGGTCTGTTAGCTAATCGTAGCATTGCCTCAGCTATTCTTTCAGCTTTTATTGATCTGTATTTTTTTATGGGACCAAATAAGAGCAAATTAAAAAAAGCAAAGATGGCCGCAAAGAATTTCTCTCCCGCTCTCTTTTCGTTTCTATCTCCTGTAATTAATGCCGGACGAAGAATAAATGTGTTTTTGATTTTTTGCTCAAGAACCACTTCTTCCATCTCCCCCTTTGTGTTATTATAAAAAATAGAACTCCCCTTTTTCGCTCCCATTGCTGAGATTACCAAAAAAGTATCAATTGAGTTTGATACACACAGCTTTGCTGCAGTTGTAGGAATTCCGAAATCTATTTGATGGTATTTTTCTTTATCAGGAGTTTTCTTTTTGGTGGTACCAATGCAGCAATACACTTCATCTGCCTTAAAAAGGTCAGCTGATTTTTCGAGCTCAAATAAATCAATGACATATTCTTTGATTTTAGGGTGGCTCAGCTTTGAGGCAGATCTTGAGAAGAGCTTTATTTCTGCATATCTATCATCCTTCAAAAGTTTCTCTAGCAAGAGACTTCCGGTTAAACCTGAGCTCCCAAGTATGATGGCAGTTTTAGACATATTATAATTTCGTCTTTTTACAAAGAACCACTCCCTTACTATCCTTAATAGTGATTGACTTTACTTGAACGTGTGGCAGTCTCAACACCTTAGCATCTCTATCAGCCTTTGAATTGTTTTCGTTTGAGTAAAATTCAAGATCAGTTAGCAAGACTAATGGCCAAGATTTAACTTCAGTTTTCAAGAAAGAGCCACCATTCTCCATTTCATACTCTACCTTCTCGTCTTCAAAAGGAAGCAGATTACAATTGATTGTGGTCATGCTTTCACCTCTCACCATTTCAGCCTCATACAGTTCAATCTCGGCTAATCCGTAAGGAAGAGTTGCGTTCACTTCTCTCCAAAACATGCTGTCTTTATTAAACAAATCATTTTCGTTCATGCTGCAAATTTAATGAATAGCAGAGAGCTTTCCTGAACTCATTTATATTGAAGAACCAATTTCTAAGATTAACGTTGAAAACAAAACATCATCTTACTTTTTTTCATTACCAAAAAAAGTAAGCAAAAAAGGCTAGGACGGCGAAAGCTTACCTAAAATGATCCAAACAAATTCTTGACCGCGAAATCATTCCAATATCGCCCAGTATCCTGGGATTGGAAAAATCGCTCTTTCAAAAATTCT
Organism: uncultured Flavobacteriales bacterium; assembly: GCA_913054135.1. GTDB lineage: Bacteria > Bacteroidota > Bacteroidia > Flavobacteriales_D > Crocinitomicaceae > Paracrocinitomix. The sequence goes on from CAJXJK010000015.1 coordinate 62,002, forward strand.
TATTGGTCATTTTTGACGGCTCCACTTTCAATTGTCCGACAAAATTGATTTCTGTATTTAAATCAAATCATTCTTTTAATTTTGATGTGTGAATTATAGAATTGAAAAGCCAAGGGCCGCCGATATCGTAGAGCTTACAAAAGTTGCAATTACAACCTTTAGGCAATCACACGGACACAGTTCTCCCAAAGAAGATTTAGAAAATTACATCTCTCAAAACTTTACAGAGGCCAATTTTCTAGCTGAAATTCAAGATGAAGTGAATGATTATCGCTTACTCATTGTGGAAAACAAGATTGTGGGTTATTCAAAAATCAGATTGAATCATAGCATTGAAGGCTACGATCAAAATATCACAAAATTAGAACGCATTTATCTTTTAGAAGAAGTGCATGGCAGTGGCTTGGGTAAGTTATTCTTTGACTTTAACGTTTCCATTTCAAAAGATGCAGGCCAAAAAGGTATTTGGCTATATGTTTGGGTTGACAACCACCGAGCAATTAAGTTTTATAATAAAATGGGCTTTAAAATTGTAGGCCGTTATGATTTCGAGATCTCAAAAACGCATTCAAACCCTAATCATCAAATGTATTTGTCATTCAATTGAGTGATAATTTCTAGTTTAACTATGTCATCACTCATTCAGCAATTAACATCATTGAACAGCAACAGCCCAATAAATTTGGGCGAAGCCAATTCAAAATCTTGGGTAAAACTTGACCTATCGCAAGATAACCCTCAACTTAAATTGTTAGATGTAAGCTCTTCTCAGCTCTTGAGCGAATACATTAATAATCACATCAAGGAGGCGCAAGCCAAAGTTGCTTGGGGAGGTTATTTGGAGCAGAGAAATATCTACCAAAGAAGTACTTACTTCAATTCGACAGCCGAAGATGAGCGCAATATTCATTTAGGAATTGACATTTGGGCAGCTGCGGGAACTGAAGTTTTCGCCCCAGTAGATGGCAAAATTCACAGTTTTAATAACAATACTAATTATGGTGATTACGGCCCAACTATCATTATTGCGCACGAAGTTGAGGGTTTTAAGTTCCACACCCTTTATGGACATTTAAGTTTATCATCTATTAAAAACATTAAGCAAGGAGACATTATTAAGGGCGGGAGTAAAGTCGGAAATTTAGGTGCCTCAGATGTTAACGGAGATTACCCTCCTCATCTACATTTTCAAATTGTTATTGATATACAAGACTTCCTTGGAGACTATCCGGGCGTGTGTTCTCAAAAAGATTTAGAGTTCTACAAGAAGAATTGTCCTGACCCGAATATCTTATTGGCTATTTAAATGCTTGTCAACTCTACAATGACTTCATTTCGTCGGTTAAAAACATCAAATGGAGAATTGTATCCCATAAAGCTGTATTCGCCATTATGTTTTAAACCATGTACGTAAAGCAACTTATTCAAAGCCGTTTTATACATCTCTATTTTAGCATCATTCGCATAACCCGAAAATTGGATAGCAGCTACAATGCGCTCTGGTTCTTGCTTAAACTTTACGTTCTTATTATTTGGAGACGGCAAATCTTCTAGGGAATACTCACCAGGCACCATAAACTTCATGGTCATTTGCTGATCCATCTCCATTTCAACAGGTGATGTCATGGCGATAGATTGCCCTTTTTCATTGCCTCCGAATATGTAACCGGCTAATTGTCTGAAGCCTGCAGATGAAGAAGCATCATAACTGGTATCATCAATGGTGACATAAGAGAAAGTTGCCGGAGCATATTTTCTTATTTCGAAGTTCTCAAAACTCTTGATCACCTCATACTCATACATTTCAATTTTAGCTGTCAAACTCTTTGCCCATATTTGGCTAGCAGTAAATAACACGACCAGTGTAATTACTATTCCCATCATCACTTTCATCCTTTTTTAATTAATGTGTCTATGCTTTATAAACAAAGGGGATGCTGATTTGTTCTTAGGAGGTAAGAAAGTTCTTTTTGTTTGCCTTTATGAAATTTTCAAAATTAATGGCTGAACAGTCACAATCTTACTTACAAAGTAAAACTTCATCACCATCTTGTGATGTGCTGCGGCCTTCCCACAATAAAGTGATGTTATCACCACTCTCGGTAGTTAGCCAAATCTTATCTTCTTTACCCATAGTTATACTGGTACTTGAATTACTATTCATGTAGGTATTACTGTATGATGAGCCTTGATCTCTCTTATAATAAACTTTATCTGAACAGCTATTTCTGATGGTGATTCGAATGTCATAAAACCCTTCTTGAAATCGCTCTTCATCAATCTCTGCCTGTGTTTTAGGCGGACAAAAGCTGATTACTTTTTTATTTGAAGAAGAAGAAACTGTGTGAATCACTTTCCCATCATGATAATTTTTTGCTCCAGGACGTAATTTCGAATAAGTAGACTGTGAGTTTCCGTTCAAGGAAACCGAAGAATTGGTATAAGCACTTCCTGTTTCAGTACTCACATAACCTTTTCTATCACAAGTATTTTTAAAGGCTACAGATACGAGATCACTTGATCCGTAATACTCATCTCGCGTAGCTTGTTTTTTCTTAGCTTCAATTGCAGCTTGTTTTTCTCTTTCAATTCGTTCTTGTTCTATTTTTTCTGCTTCAATTTTTTCAAGCCCTGCTTGTTCGTCTTTCAAAGCTTGAAAAGCACCTAGCCCATCATTCAAGTCTACATTCACAGTACCATAAATTGCTCCGTTAGGACGAATAGTACTCGTTTTAGATCCAATTTTAAAGGTCAATGAAGATACACCCGTTGGTAGCTTGCTGAAAAATCCAGCCAACTTTAAGTGGTTCTCGTTTTTCATATCCAGCTCGGCCGGTAATATCTCAAAGCAGCCCGCCTTTTTGGTAGATGATGCTTCATCAATAGATAGTTCTAATCTCACTTCTTCGCCATTTTCAGCAGTAATGTAAAGCGGAGCAGTAATTTCACCATCTCTTGATTTAAAAGTGGTATGAGAAGCTAGTTTAACCTTCAAAAAAGCAGTGCCGTAGAGCTATTCGTTTGGTTTAAAAACATTGATACCCGTGGTAAACTCTTTCTTTTTTAAAACGGTTGTGGGTTCAGTCGTGAAACCGATATCGCCATAATATAATACTTCGGTAAGTTGTGCTTTTACTTGAACAGTGGTAAAAGCCGTCAATAATGTTAAGAATAAGAGTTTAGCTTTCATTTAATTAGAGTTTACTTACAAGATAGCACTAATTATGAAATATTTATTAGCGACCATAGCATGACTCAAAATCCTTAAAATGAGCGAACTGGAATTCATTGTAGATTCCATTATTTGAACTTCACTCATCAAATAACATTCAAAGTATCGCGAACATTTCATCCAAAAAAACGAACTAAAATTCTATATTTACGATTCATCTCAATGCCCCATCTGTGAAACGTCAATTGACCTTTTTATACTTGATAATAAGCCTAGTAATTGTGGGCTGCACTTCAAATTCAAGCTCAAATCCATCAGAATCTTCTGAAGAGACTATTGATTCCGTTACACTGGTGGCACAAAATGGAGACACGATTACTACAGGTCAACTAATCACATTTACGCCAGAGTTCATAGACATAGACACTATGCCTGCATCCAACACATTTGAGATAGAACCCTTTATAACTCCTAAGGAGAGTAACACTTATGCAATGCCTCAAATTGATACCATTGATTTGATTGGCGAATTAACAATTGAAATTCCCGGAGAAGGCAATATGCCTGAAGTGACTGACACCATAGCCAGTCCAGAAAAAATTGAATGCACCATGGGGCTAAAAACCAAGGCAGATCAACCCGCTTTTATGGATAACGCCCTCTTTGATATTAGATACCTAAAGACAGACCAGGGATTAACAGGATCTCAAATATTTGCCTTGCACGAAGATAAAAACGGCAACATCTGGATAGCATCCAACGGAGAAGGAATTTTAAAATATAATGGTACCGACTTTACCTTATTTGGTCCTAAACAAGGTTTTCCGGCAAAGGATGTAGCTGAAATTTTTGAAGACAGTGAAGGTAACATTTGGTTCACCTCTATAACATTTGGTGCCATAAAATATGATGGTCAGGAGTTTAGCATGTATGGCGAGCGCTCTGGAATTGGAGGAAACAATGTTTTTTCAATTGCTGAAGATCACGACAATAATTTATGGTTTGGCTTAGGTAATGGTACCTTAACTAAACTTGAAGAAGGAAGATTTTATCAGTACCATTTTGATCACATGCAGCCAAGAGCGGCCGGCAAGATTGAGGTTATAAATTTTGATAGCAATAATGAAGTTTGGTTTGGCACTAATCAAGTAGGATTAGGACATTTTGATCACAATTCTTTTGAGTTTTACACCAAAGAGAACGGTCTAATAGATGCTAGAGTGCATGATTTCACCTTTGATAATAGCGGTAAAATTTGGATGGGAACCGAGAATGGACTTGAAGTGTTAGATGGCGATAGATTGTATAAATACCGCTATAGCAATGGTTTTCCGAGATTTTTATGCCGTCAGGTTATTTGTGATGACGAAGGAAACATATGGATAGCCTCTCACTCAAAAGGAGTAGTTAAAATGGAGCAAGACTCCTATTCTATTTACAACACCACAAACGGCTTAACAAATGATGCCGTATTATCACTTCACCAGGGAACAAAGGGCGACATTTGGGCCGGAACTTACGGAGGTGGATTTTGTATCATAAACGAAAATGGTTTTCAACATAAAACAAAAGACAATGGACTTCCTTCTTCAAGGATATGGTCTATTTTAGAAGATGAAAACGGAATAGTTTGGTATGCTACTGAAGGTGGTGGATTGTGCAGCTATGATGGCACAAACTATTCATCTTATTCTCACCGAGAAGGAGGTCTACCTGCGCCTATCATCATTTCTTCATTTAAAGACTCAAAAGGCAGCTTATGGTTTGGCGCCTATGGGTATGGTGTTTACAAATATGAGAACGAGACTTTTACCCAATTTCACAGTAAGCAAGGAGTCACAATGCCTGGAGTATCTGCCATTGAAGAAGACAGTGAAGGAAATATGTGGTTTGGCTGTATGTGGGGAGGAATTTCAGTTTTTGACGGTGAAAAGTTTACCAATTACAAAGGAAAAAACGGCTTTCCGGATGCTTTTGTATGGGATGTTCATGAAGATGTAAATGAGAATATGTGGGTGGCCGTTGACGGTTATGGTCTTGTCAAATTCAAAGATGAAAAAGCCGAAGTTATTACCACCAACGAAGGTCTATGTAGCAATAACATCATGAGTATTCATGAAGATAAAGAGGGCAACTTGTGGTTTGGTTCTTATGGCAATGGTTTAGACAGATGGGATGGCACCAACTTCAAAAACTTCTCAGTTGAAGATGGCTTAGGCAGTGATAACATTTGGTCAATTAAAGAACATGAAAACAAACTTTGGCTGGGTACTGCAAGCGGACTTTCTGTTGTAGATATAACATCCACCAAAACGGATTCACTAGAAGTTATTAGACTTGGTAAAAATCAGGGACTCATTGATATTGACTTTCTTGGCAATAGTGTTCACTTAAATGAAGAAAATGAAATGAGCTGGGGAACTGGCTATTATTTGACCTCTTTAGATTTAGATGATTTTAGCTCAGAAGCCGCTCCTCCTCTACTACAACTCAATGGGCTTGAACTTAACGGTTATGAAGTAAATTACCGAAACATTCAAGAATCTGACGAGTCGGTAGTTCAAAAGCTAAATGAAAATTCATTTGACAAAGTAATCGATTTTGAAAACTTGCCTGAAGGCTTAACCTTGCCTTATGATGTTAACCACCTCACCTTTCATTTTTCAGGAATTGACTGGGCCAATACCAGTGAAGTACAGTACAGCTATAAAATGGAGCATTTAGATGAGAATTGGAGTCAAGTCACTTCATCTAGCTCAGCCGAATATAGAAATATGCCTTATGGTGATTATACTTTTAAAGTTAAAACCAAAACTCCTTGGAGCGAATGGAGTGACGAACTGAGCTATGCCTTTAGCATTACTCCGCCTTGGTGGCACAGCTGGTGGGCAAGAGTGCTATATGTTATATGTGCTTTAGTATTGATTTGGTTTGTTTTAAAACAACGCACTAAAAAATTACTTAAAAGACAAAAAGAATTAGAAGAAGAAGTTGCTATAGCCACAGATGAAATAAGACAGCAGAAAGATGCCATAGAAGTTCAGCACGAAGAGATTAGAGACAGTATCAATTATGCCAAACGAATACAAACGGCGATATTGCCTCCGGCTAAATTGGTTGATCAACTCTTGAAAGATACATTTGTTTATTACAAACCCAAGGATGTAGTTGCCGGCGACTTTTATTGGATGGAAGAAATTGAAGAAGGCGTTTTATTTGCAGCTGCAGATTGCACAGGGCATGGAGTGCCCGGAGCAATGGTATCAGTTATTTGTAATGGTGCTTTGAACAGAGCTGTGAGAGAGTTCAAGTTGACCAAGCCAGGAGATATTTTAGACAAAACTAGAGAGATTGTTATTCAAGAATTTGAAAAATCAGAAGAAGAAGTAAAAGACGGGATGGACATTGCGCTTTGCCTACTAAATGGTAATAAGTTGCAATATGCCGGAGCAAACAATGCGCTTTGGATTATGAGAGATGAAGAGCTGATTGAAATTAAAGCTGACAAACAACCCATTGGTAAATTTGACGCCGAAAAATCATTCACTACGCATGATGTTGATCTTCAAAAGGGAGATGTTATCTATCTATTTTCAGATGGATACGCAGATCAATTTGGTGGAGAAAAAGGCAAAAAGTTAAAGGCCTCTAACTTTAAAAAGTACTTAAAAACCATTAGCCACCTTTCAATGCGAGAGCAATCAACTGAATTAGACAAGGCCTTTGAAAACTGGAAAGGAAGCTTAGAACAGCTGGATGACGTCTGTGTTATAGGAGTGCGCGTTTAGCGGACGAACTAAAACAGATGACGGAATGGAATTCAGATTTATCTGAATGAGCTTATTAAATTAAATATTTAATTAAATCCAAAATTCCCTACCTTACCCCATGGCATCAAACAAATCATACTCCATCACCCTAAACAATAACGTCACTGAAAAAGCTGGGATCCAATTCTTAATTGACTCAGACAAAAACTTCATTAACCCAGACAAAGAAAGTAGAAAGGTAATCATGGCGCTCATGGGTATTGACGTCAAATACGCCAGGGCATTCGATATGATTTTAGTTGAAGGACACTCTAATTTAGAAGAAATTATTGAACTCAAACAAACTTCAAAAATCACTTTAATTGAACTCAAAACCACTAAAAAGAAATTGCCTGAGCTACCCAAAGGCTTCTTTTTTGGTGCTACCCAAAATGAGTTTGATATTGCTGCACAGTTTGGTGAGCAATATAAGTTTTGCTTTGTTTCATTGCACGAAGAAAGTATGAGCTATGCCCTACTCTCTTTGAAAGAATTGAATAAGATTATAAAAACCAAAAGAGTGCAGTATCAGATTAATTTGTGATTCTTAGTCCTTATATATTTGATGATGGGGCAGCAGTGCAACTACTGCGCAGCGGGGTAAATATTAGGAGAGCTGCGAATACTGCGCAGCGGGGTGGCAAAGAGTTGTCAGATAGTCGCCATTAAAAATAATTCTTCAATAGAATCTTCACCTCTTCTGATCCACTAATCGTCCCGTAATGAGACTCGTAAGTCAAAAGATTTTTATAGGCTGCTTCAGCTGCCTTACTGCCACTAAGACTCGCAATTAATTTATATTTATCAAAAGCTAGAGGGTTTTTCTGAATCAAATAAATCAACGCAACATTATAGTGAACGAACCAGGTTGCATTATCATTTTCTAGCGCTCTTTTGTAGTTAGCTAAACTCTGTTCAAAATCGTTATTCCATAAATACTCCCATCCTTTTGCTCCAAAATCATGTGCCGTTTGATTGTAGGTGGGTACCATTCTAAAATAAATTTGAGCATTACAATCCGCATTTGCATAAATGAGTGATTTATCACTCCTCCAGTATTCTGTACCATCCGTATCTGTATAATTATGAATATTTACAAACGGATACTTAATTGTTAGCGTATATGGTCCCATAACATCATCACTTTCATATGTTTCATGTTCTTTGAGCCAGAACTTAACCTTAACTGTTGCTCCTGGATGAAGGTCAACATTAAAATCTTTTCTCTCGCCTACACTTAAAAAATTTCCTGACCAAACTTTTCGTACCATCCCTTCATTAGTAGCAAAACTCCCTATTAAATTATCATCAACATAGATACTTAAACCATAACTAAACTCTCCTTCTTTATCTACAATAAAAGTGCTAGGTGGGTCACAGTCATTATGTATTTTAAAGCCAGTAAAGAAAAAAGCAAAACTCTTAGTAAATTCTGTGTTGTCAAGAACGGCATCCTTCTGATGATATATAGGTAATGGATGTTTTGTTAAAACGCTATTATTAAAATAGTCTTCTAATTGCTGAGCTCTTTCTGATGAAGAACATAACAACCAAATAGGCTTAAGACTCCTATTATCGAAACCGCAAAGAGCCGGCTTATTAGTCAAGCTCGCAGCCCAATCTTCATACTGCTGGTGATTTTTCATATCACGAGTAAATTCGGCGGCACCACCAACTACTGATAACCTTGTAGAGGTATTATATTGCCTCAATTGATTATCATAAACCTCTTCATTAGTCAGTTCACCACTTAATGCTTTGTACTTTCCTCCGATAGCAGTTTTCACTTCTGTAATGACACTTTCTTCAGTGGTTTGAGTAGTTGAAGAATAATCAATTCTACCACCGATATAGGCGCTCGAAATAAAGTGGGTGCCGTATTCCCGAAACAAACTTTCTGGGCTCATACTTTTCAAATCAGCCTTAAACTGAGGGTCCAGATAATTCTTCAAGGTATCTAAATTTCGAGAATCAAGACTCACTTGCCATTTCGTATTCAAATCCATGTAAGTGTAATAAAATAGGCTAGAATTGTTCTCCGTCTCTTTGCTGAAATTATCTTCAAATGATGCCTTGAAAACGAACGCATTGAAGTTTAGACCTGCTTCTTGACTTAAGTTGGTAACATATTCGTTTACTGAAGAACCTTCAATTGTTTCAATTATATGTTCATTAACCTCTTTCAGAAACACCCTTCTTGGAACATCATAACCTTGACTTTGCCCTCTAGCCATTTTACTGAAATCAAATAGCGGATATGGTTGAATACTTTTGTTATTGGCGAATTCTCCGAATACATTATATCCTTTACCTATGATGTCTTTACCTGGGTAATTTTTGGGTAGTTCGTTGTCAGCCATGACGTGAAATGACAATGAGAGGAAGATGATTGTTAAAAATGAGTTTTTCATAGGTTTTATTTTCTACCCAACAGCCGGCCATTCTGAGTATTGCCCTTCAGCTTGGTCCATGATTTCTGCTAGGATTTTATTTAGTTCTTCTACTGATACTTTGCCGCGGAGTTCTTTCTTTACGGCTAAGCGAATTGCGGCTTTGGCGTTTTCTTTCTTTGTCCAGTCTAATTGTAAATTGTTCGTAACAGCTTTTACTACTGCTTGCACAATGTCTTTGATTTGACCTGGTTCTTTGATCAGTTCTTTCTTGGCGTGAATGATATCGTAGAAGGCAATTTCTTCTGGTTCTATTCCGAGTTCTTTTGTTCGCACATCTTCTTCTTGCATGCCTTTAGCACGCTCTACGAGCTCAAGAATGGTAGTGTAGGAATCTATAGCATTGCTGTGATAGCGGTCTATGACTTTTTCTATCTCCTCTTTAAGAGAAGTGTAGAACTTGATGTTCTTTCTTAAACGGAGCTTGATTTCATCTTTCAGGATGTTTCGCAGCATCTCTATTTTGATGGCTTGCCCTGTTTTGTCTTCTTTGGCGCCTAATAGGAACTCATCATTTAGAATAGAGATATCTGGTTTTTCAATTCCTGCCATGGCAAAGACATCCACGATTTCATCTGACTCTATGCTGCGTGAAATGATCTCTTTGATTTGATCTCTTTGATTGTTGCGTTCTGTTTTTACAGACTTCATTTTGCGAATTGCTGCTGCAACATGTTGAATAAAAAGAATATCCACCCGATAATCCTTTATGGCATCATCCTGATTTTTTACAATGGAAACCAATCCAGTCATCTTCTTTTCTTCCGACATGAATTTGGAAGCTGCATCATCCGATTTTACAATTTCGTTTGAAGCTGACTTAACAAGTGGGAATTTTTCAATTTCTTTTAAAGCTCGCCATCTCGAATAATCAACATCCTCAGAAATATATGCTTTACAGGTATCTACCTGATTGTAGAACATCTCTAAAGCTTGCTCAATATCTATGGTTGGTTTTCCCGCGCCTCCGCTACCTGTGTACTTATTGGTGGCATCTTTTAACTGATCGCCTATCCCAATATAATCGACAATTAAACCTGAGTTTTTATCCTTAAACACCCTATTGGTGCGGGTAATGGCTTGCATTAAGTTGTGGCCTTTCATCACCTTATCTACATACATGGTATGAATGCAAGGGGCATCAAAGCCAGTTAACCACATGTCTCTTACAATGACAATCTCTAAAGGATCTTCTGGTTTTTTGAAACGCTTTTTAACGGCCTCCATGGCATCTTTTGTGCGGATATGTGGATTCCATTCTGTTGGATCTTTTGAGATATTACCAGTCATGATTACAGCTACCTCTGGACATCCTTCCAAAGCAGTTAAGGCATCATACATCTTGACACAATTACGCCGAGACATAGACACTACCATGGCTTTACCAGGCAATGTTGTCGTTCTATTTTTAAAGTGACTCAGAACATCTGCCGCAATTTTATTGACCCTATCTTCTGAACCTGCTGCATCTTCAATGGCTGCCCATTTGAGTGATCCTGAATCTCCACCTGCCGACTCTGTAATTTCATCTACTTCTTCATCTATCTGCTGATTCTCTAAATGTAATTTGGCCAAGCGAGGCTCGTAAAATATCTCAACCGTAGCTTTATCTGCCACGGCTTGCTTGATATCATAGGTATGAATGACATCTCCGAACACCTCTACGGTATCTGAATCTTTAGAATCTACTGGTGTACCCGTGAAGCCAATAAATGAAGCATTGGGCAAAGCGGTTCTTAAGTTGGCGGCAAATCCATCTAGCAAACCATACTGGGTACGGTGAGCCTCATCTGCCATGACAATAATATTCTCTCTATCTGAAAGGATAGGATGTTCTGTTTCTCCAGACCCTTCATCTCCGCCTTTTAAACGGAACTTTTCAATGGTCGTGAAAATCACTCCTCCCGAATCTGCTGAAAGCAATTGTCTTAACTCATCTGTACTCTCAGCATGTTGTACTTGACCGACCAAATCTTTCGCCAAGACAAAATTATCGTGCAACTGTTCATCCAAATCTGACCGATCTACCTGAACAACTATTGTAGGATTTTTCAGCTCTGGCAATTGACGCAAAATACCGGTTAAGATGGCCATGGAAATACTTTTACCCGAACCTTGGGTGTGCCAGATGACTCCAATACGCCCATCACCAATAGGTTTAATGGCTTTTGTAGCGGCCTCAACGGCTAAGTTGACTCCGAAATACTGATGATACTTGGCACCCTTTTTAATGAGTTTGCCGTTATGATCTTCATGAAAAATGAAGTGCTTGATGTAATTCAATAAGCGCTCTTTTGGAAAGAGACCTTTGAGCATGGTTTCTAACTGAAAGTCTCCGTCTAAAGTAGTTTTTCCATCAATTGATTTCCAAGGGGCGAACCACTCTATGGCTGAAGAGAACATACCGTGTTGGGTGATGTCTCCGTCTGAAATGAGGGTAATGGCATTGTACTCAAACAAGGCCGGAATATCTTTGATGTAATGTTCTATTTGTTGATGTGCATTGGCAATAGTAGCATCCTCTCTGAACCAGTTTTTAAATTCAAACACGACCAAGGGTAGGCCGTTGATAAAGACAATTAAATCCGGTATCCGTTTGTTTTTGCCTACAATGACAAATTGGTTGACGGCTAAAAAGTGATTGTTCTTTGGGTTTTGGTAATCTATGGCGTAAACATGTGTGGCTTTCTCATTGCCCTGTGCATCTTTCCAAGAGATCTCTAATCCTTTGGCCAATTTGATGTGGAAGTTGTGATTGCGGTAATATACATCTGTACCCTCATTAGAAATAAACTCAGCTACGGCCTCTTTTTGAGCCTGTGCCGGCAATTCAGGATAGGCTTTGGCAATGTGCTTGGCCAGATGCTCTTCAAGCACTACTTTTTTAATGTCTCGATCAATTTCATTACCGTGTTGGTAATCGTAGTTCAAGCCTTTTAACCAATCAATGGCTGCATTTTCTATGTTGAGTTCTTTTAACATTTACAGCACGTTTTTAAGTTCTTGTTCAACTTGTTTGACACGGACTTCTCCTGAAATAAGTTTTGGGAGGAGGGTGTCACGGGTTTTGGTTAGAGTAATATTTTCATTATAATTTGACAATTTTTGGTCATCAAAACTTTTCATTAGAGACAAAGGCTCTTGTATGATGGATAAATCATTTGGCAATATTATTTCGATACCTTCAAGTCCTTTACTACTTATGTTGGGTTGTGCACTACCATAAGCTAGGTTTTGAATTATTTGATAGCATTCATCACTCTGTAAATAATTGCCAATCAACACTTCTGCATTCTCAAATTTTGGATTTGAAATCATTCCAACACGTTGATTTAACCAAAGCCGCTTCCCATAATCAGGAACTACGCCTGTCTTTCCTACTTCCGCGCCTGTCATAGCTACCAAATATGCACCGACTGGAATAATGAATTTCTCGTTTGTTGATTCTGTTACTTCTTCTGGTATACACACAGAACCTTGAGCAGTCACAACTTTATTATTTATGTTTTTTATCTTAATCACATAATCACCAAAATCGGTAAAAGCCTTACTCTTAAAAGCATATCCACCCGGTATATTAACAGTGTCACCGATAGTTTTTACCTCCCAACCTTCGGGGATCATTCCCAATTCAGATTCAACGAATTTTCCATTTTGAAATGGGCCAAAATCAACAAACCAATGCTTGTAGAGGGTCATGGCCATTTCCTCTAATGTTTTATTCATTTGGAGGTTGAGTTCTATTTTGTCGTCAAGTGCGGAGAGGATGGCGGCTATGGCTTTTCTTTCCTTCTCTTCAGGTAATTTGATTTCAACTTCTCTTAGTTCTTTCAAATTAATAGTTGCCTGAACAGAAGTAGTCGCAATTTGATTTAACTGATTTTGGATATAAGGCGATTTCAAACAATACTCGACAAAAACGGGATCGTATTCTTCTAATACAGGTAAAACTGCCAATGCCCTAACTACGTTACAACCTATCAATTCGTCTGAAACACAGTATACCTCACCCAACGTTCCAACCAATGAAACAAGAAGTTCGCCTCCTCTCAATCTTGTCCGTAAGTACTTCTCTTCAACTTTTTGAGATACTCGGTATAGATTCTTCTTGTTGAAGTTTTTATCCGTTAGATTGTTAACCTTCAGTATTGGAACGCCATCTTCAGCATTTTTTCCAGGTTGCACGATTCCATAAGATATTCCTCTTTCGGAGTCGACAATTTCACTAAGTTTATATGTTTTCCAATTTTGTGGCATTTACTTTCCGATTAATAGGCAACAACTAATTTCAATATTTCATCTAATTCAAGCTCAATTTCTTTTTGAAGATCAAACTTAACCAACTCATCATCTAAAACTGTATCTTCTTTAATATCACTGATTGATCCAGGCAGTGTCTTTTTTATTATCAACAATGGCAATATTTCACCAATATTCTGATTATCCCATTCTTTCAGTAGATTAATCTTTAGCAACCTTCTTTGTAATAGCTTTCTAGCCAGTAAGTAACGATAAACTAAAATTCTAATCTGACGCGGAGTGGCAGTTTCATAAAACTTTAGACTTTGTTCTAAATAATTTTTGTCTGCTTCTAAAATCTCAAAGCTATTTTCTTCTACAAGTTTTGATGTTACCGGATTTGTTCTATTAGAAGCAAATAAACCTTGTGAAAATATTTTTAGTAAATTCAGTTCCCTTTTAAGTAAAGTTGTGAGGTCTCTATCTGTTGTCGAAGCACTTTGTTTTGTGGTGTCAGTCTCTGCTTTCTTATTTTTTGAACTTACTCTGCCAACTTTATCTTTGGTAATGGCATTAAGAACATCCTTTTTATTTTGCAAAGTCAGAGAAGGTAAATTGATTCCGGCCAAAAACAATTTGTCCATGTATTCATCAGTCATAGAGGCGAGTTTTGCTTCTTGCTCATCTTTGTCTTCTTTAATGTGCATTTCTTTTACTAAATGATGATATTTAGACCGAATGGCCATTTTTAGAATGGATTCATCAATTGCAGCTATGACTACTACTTTATTGTGAATATCTGGCTCCTCCAGCATTACTCTTAGTGAATCAATGATTTCGATTATTTTGTCTTCTCGACACCGATCAATGTCATCCACGAAAATTAAAATCCGTTGATCACTTTTACCTAACCAAGCTTTGAGTAAATATTTAAGCTCTCGTTGAATCTCGGCTTGAATTCCAAGAAATTCAGAAAAAGATACTTTCTTGGTGTACTTCTTGAATAACTCCAACGCCCTCGCCTTAAAACTTCTGTAGATAAGAAAAATACTTAAACTGAATGTGGACAGCACACTGAGAAGTAATTTAATTTTAAAAGAAAATGGTACTGCGAAATACCAAATAATTGAAAGGGACAGAGAAATCCCAAATATTATGATGCTCTTTGGGCCTAATCGAATTTGATTCAACTTTAACTTTCGCCAAAATTTTACTAGCTGAGAAGGATCTTTTTTGATACCCTTTTTTGAGAATGTACTGTGCCCGTAATAATTGTCAGCTAATATCTCATAAAGATATGCCCAAGATGCTGGCGTATCTTGATACTTCCATGCGTGAAACGTAGTGACTGTGAATGAACGATCATCATCATTATCAATCTCTGTCTCTATTTTATTCCATAAATAAGTTTTCCCTCTTCCCCACTTCCCAAATATCCCAAACATAACCCCTTTCTCCATGCCTTTGATTTGCTTTATCAAACCATGCACGTCTTTTGCTAATTCTTGAACGCCTAGAACTCCAGGAACTTTGCCATCAACCAGTGAGATAGGTGTATCCACAAATTCAATTTCTTCGGTAGCATCATCATTCCATCTATTTATTAATGTATCTATTCGATCTTGTCTTTCTTGAAGAGTCTTAATTAGCTCGTGGATATGTTCATCATCATGAAGTGCTGGCAAAATAGTGTCTTCAATAAGATGCTCGGTTTCAGGATCATTTGGATTATAAATGGGAAAAGAGCCTAGTTCTTCAGGTATATCATCTAATTTCTCATAAGAAAGAAAGACTTGATGATCCCCTGTAATATTGTGGATGATAGAAGATTCATTTTTACCTGATTGTGATGAGTCCAACAAACTAGGCGTAAGAATGTCAAAAGGAATCTTCAAGTATACTAGCTTGGGATCAAATTCTGTATTAGAGATAGGTGAGGCATCTTCTTCTGAAGAATTTATGGAATTGACATCAAAATTGACAATTGAAAGAATATCTAAAAATTGTTGTTCCGTTATTTCGTCTAAATTATCTGTGCTAATTAGCACCTCAGAGTCTTTCAGAGAATCGAGCGTTCGAATATTCTCCCAAGGAATCTGTTTTTCTAACTTTACTATTGTCTTATAGCCTATTTGAGGGGCAGCTTTATCAAAGAGTTCATCTGTCACTTGCAGAACGCTTACGACTTCACTTTTTGCTCCCTTCTGAAAAGCCAACATTAATTCTCCCTTCTTAAGGGATTGAAAATTCTCTGGTTTTCGTCGTTGTCCAATGTTTTCACTAAAAGTTGAATAGAATCTTTTTTCATTCAGGTGATTTTCTCGCACATCCCATTCATCATCATTATTTCTAAACCACCAATATTTTTTAGATTCTCCAGCTGATTTTTTCCCATATTTGTTCTTTCCAACGTCGAGGTTGTATTTTATTATCCCGTCAATTAAAGAAGGGTTATGTTCAATTAATTCCCTAAATAAAACTGGATAATCCTTTTCTTGGAGAAGTTGGAATGTATTTCTTAATTTGCCTAACCCAGGGACATTGATGAAGTTATCCAACTGCAACCAAATAATGTCCAAATTGTGACCATCTTCATGATTATGCTTAATTATTCCAATCGACTTAATTCTCAAAAAGCTCGTTTTGTTCTGAACGTAGGTGGATTTCATTAAGACAACATCTCCAACATTAGCTGAATTTACGGCACGTGTATTTCTTCTTTCCCTTCCATTCTCCCAGCGCATTTCAGAAATAAACTCATCCAACTTGTTTTCATCTTCCCAAGAATGGCCTCCAACAAAAACCTGAATGTTTAACCGTTTAAATTCGGCAATACTAAAATTGACGACATCTCCCTGAGCTTCTGCGCTAGTTTGTTTCCTTTTTTCATCAAGGGTTTTCTTTACAGGAATACCGTGTTTATAAGCTAAATCAATTATCTCATTCTGATCAAATATTCTGAAACTGTCAGAGCCTATGGTTTGATAACTACTCATAAAGTAATCTCTGTCTTCAGGGCTGAGATTGACTCCAAATACAAGAATAAAATGCTGATTTTTCCCTTCTTGAAAAGCAGCAGAAAATCTCCCACGGATTGACTGTAACAAACCTCCTCGATTAGAGGATGTAAATCCGTGTTTTACTTCAATGTAATACCCTTCATTAAGATCGGCCAAATCGAATCGAGATCTAGATTGCCCCATCTTGACAACAAAGTCAGATTCTAGTTTGAGAGACAACTCTTTTTCAAGTACTTCTTTTACTAGATTTTCAAAAATGCTTTCTGTTCGAATCGCCATTTATATCTTTTCAAAATTCGCTTCAATCACTTTTTGCAATTCATTAGATTTTTCGAACTGCTCCAACAAAGTCGCTTTCAAATCCGCCATTTTATCTTCAAAAGGGATACCGTCATCTTCTTCCGCTTCTGTACCAACATAAATACCAGGTGTGAGTTTGTAATCTTGTTTTTGAACTTCTTCAAGTTTGGCTGAGAAAGAGAAGCCAAGTTGGTCTTCGTACTTCTCATCAGGTTTGGTATTTCTCCAATTGTGATAAGTGTCAGTGATTTTTTCAATGGTATCATCAGTGAATACCCGCAACTTACGGCTGGCCATTTCACCCATTTTAGAGGCATCTATGAACAAGATTTCATTCATTCGCTCTCTGTGTTCGCCATCATTACCATCACGGTTTTTGCTCAAAAAGAATATACAAGCGGGTATACCTGTGGTTAAAAAGAGCTTGTCTGGCAAACGCACAATGCAGTCAATCATATTATTATCTACCATGTGTTGGCGCACGTTTTTCTCTCCTTTGTTATTAGAAGTCATGGCGCCATTTGCCATTACAATTCCAGCCGTTCCTTTGTCTGATAAATGGCTCCAAAAAGTTTGCATCCACATATAATTGGCATTTCCGTCTGTGGTGAATTCTTCTCTTGGCCCGAATAAACGGGGGTCGTTTTCTGGTAATTGATCAGGATGCCACTTGCTTACATTAAACGGTGGGTTGGCTATAATATAATCTGCTTTTAAAGCTGGAAATTGGTCGTTTAATAAAGAGTCACCAATCCGCACGTCAAATGATAGGTCACGCAACGCCAAGTTCATCTTGCATAAACGTAGCGTTCCGTCATAGCGCTCTTGCCCATAAATGGAGATGTTCTTTTTGTCGCCTCCATGAGATTCTAAAAATTTTAAGGATTGCACAAACATCCCTCCAGAGCCGCAAGCGGCATCAAAGATTTTTCCTTCATAAGGTTCTAGCATTTCTACCAATAACCTTACAATACTGCCTGGGGTAAAGAATTGTCCGGCACCGGAACCTTCTGCTATGGCAAACTTACCAATGTAGTATTCATAAATTCTACCCAGTATGTCACTCTCTGGGTTTTCTCTTTCTGAGAACTTTTTGTGTGAGAATAAATTGATGATTCCTCTTACTTGAACTGCCGTCAACTGGCTTTTTACAAAGATCCTTGGGAGTATTCCTTTCAAATCATCTCGGTATTGTGAAATGGCTTGATCCATTAAATCAAAGGCATCATCCACCTTTACCTTAATGTCATCTTGCTCTGCATTTTCTTTTAAATATTCCCAAGTGGCTTCTTTGGGTAAGATGTAAGTGTTCTTTGAAATGTATTCGTCTGGGTCTTCCAGCACATAATTCAAATCATCTCCAGAAAGTCCGTAATAGTCTGATCCTTTTTCTTGCACTAAACCTTTCAACTCATCTCTTCTTGCTTCATACCTTTCAGACATGTGTTTTAAGAAGATCAACGATAGTACGTAGTCTTTGTATTGGTTTTCAGCTACTGCTCCTCTGAGTTCGTTTGCTGCTTTCCAGAGTTCGTTTTCGAAATCTATGTCGGCTTTTACAGGTTTTGGTTTTGGCATTTAGGGTTTTGATAGGTTCAAGACTACAATATAACAGGATTTTGGGTTCTCTTGACTTGAATGAGTTTAAATAAGATTTATTGCGGGAACTACGCTTTGTAAAAGCGTGTTGGCCGCTCCATCTATTAATAAAAATTAGATAGATTTGGCGCGAACCTATAAATCTGATTGAATGAAGTACCTCTTACTTACCTTAATTTTCTTAACTACAATTTGTAAAGCTCAAGAAATATCTCATTATGAGAGCATTTTGAGCAAGCCTTTAAACACAATCAATCATATCTTAAACCAAGAATTTAGTCGCATTTCTAATGTCAATTCGAATGGTTCAATTGGCAATAATGTGGGGTTTAGTACAAGTGACAACACTCTTTCTTTCGAGTACAATTTTGCTCCAAAAAAGAACATGATACTTGCTATAAATGTCGCGGGTGGTGCTAAAGATGGTGTCTTCAATGTAGTTTCAGATTCCAAAATAAACACTGGTGTATCTGGAAAACTAAAGCTTCATTATTTTCTTCCCAATCCTGAAATAGCAATCAATGATTCAGAACGTAAAGCCATTATCAGAAAGGATAATGAAATTAAATTCAAATATATTGCGGACACACTGAAATTCAGAACAAGTCTATCTCCTTTCACGAAGGATTCTATTTCAAAAAAGAAATTACTCGATTCTTTGAAGTCACGTTCTGAATTCTTGATCAAAGGAAAAGGAGAAGCATATCTTGACAAAACAAAGGGGCTTAAAAATGTCGAGCTTTTGAAAGTATTAAAAGTAAAATTGAATTTGGTCAAACTTAAATTAAAGAATTTTGATTCATATCGTGACACTTTACTGCAAGAATTGAGAACTAAAAGGGATGACCCAAACAATACACAGCCTTTCAGAGAATTTAACTTTTTATCAGACAGCCTAAATGCAGTCGCAAAAAAAAATGAACTAGGATTGGAAAAGGAGAAAATATTAAATCAGATTGAAGCAATAGTAAAAGAGCAAAAGGCAAATGTATTCAGCACTAATCTTGAAGTTGAAAACAACAAGAAAATCATTTCTGCTCAAAACGAATACGACCTTTCTTGTAAAAAAATTGCAGCCCATAGAAAGGATAGAAACGGAATAAAGATTTCCAAGTACAACACATTTCAGGCAGACAGACTTAAGAATTACAAAAAAATAGACCAGATTCGTGCAACAGACATTAAACTGAATTGGTTCTCCTTCGAAGGAGGATTGACAAATGAAAATTACAGCTTTGCAACTTTGACTGAAACAACTGTTCTCAGTGTTGAGAAACAAAACGATTTAATCCCTACTCTGAAAGTTTCATTCACGCACTATAACAATCACCTAACCCCATCTAAACGCTTCTCCGAAGCTCGTAACATTAGATACTTCACAATCTCATTCAACTTCAAGCATGGTAACAATATTGAAAGTTTGAGTCAAAGAGAGATAGTGACAAATGAAACTATTAATGCGACTAGCTTCTACACTAAAAGCCAGAAAGCGTACACAGGTGCACTAGAAAAAAGTGTAAGCAACATTAACCTAAATTTTGATTATTATCAATTTTTAGGATCAAAAGACAATGTTGGTTTTCATTTAAAAGCTAGTGCATTTGGTGGTGATCTCTATCCAATTTACTCTTTACGAGGAGGCCTATTATTTGCGGCTTTAAAAAAGAAAGACATGCAATCTATTGTAAATTTTGAACTTTTCTTCGGCTTGAATGACATTCTTAAAAATGGTAGAGAAAATAGCTTATTAGAAAGAAACGTTTTAGGTATTCAAACCTCAATTCCATTTAATTTTAAAATAAAATAATTATGATATATTATTATGCTTATTGCAGCACTCATGGTAAAGTGGGTGACAGCAGACAAGATTCAGATACAGCAGAAAATGATGTCCTCAATCATATCAATGAAGGTGGTAATCATGGTCAAGTTTATGTCAAAATGGTTCAGAGAAAAGGTAATTCTGGTGCTTTTAGGTACAATTATAAAAGGTTTAAAAAGTGATGCTGCTGCTATAAACAATCATTAATTTGGTAAGCAACTGAAAGGATGAACTATAAATATTTCCTGACAAGAATCTATTTGGGATAGTTACAGCTCCCCACCCTCCGTGATTAGTAGTATAGAGAAAATCAAAAAATGCGTGTTTAGACCTAAAAATAAATCGAATTCAATGCATAAGTTTGTGTGTAGACAATTTCATAGTAATAGGATTGACATCCTTTTGACCCAATGTATGTTAAAGTAGAGGCTCACTTTTTGAAGTGGGTCTTTTTTTGGGGTTGGGAGTTGTTGGAGGTTTGGGTCTTAATTGGCTTCCTACTTTTTTTCATTACCAAAAAAAGTAGGCAAAAAAGTCTAGGACACGACAAACACTCTCTAAAATGTCAAAGCTCCAAATCTAAACTTTCGATATTTTCTGACAAAAACCCAAGACCTGCTGTCAGAAAAGTAGGCGAAAGTTCTTCACGATTTCTCGCTTGAATTTTTACGTGAGCTTATTGAATGGTCCAAGAAGATGAACTTATGGAAAATTGCAACCTGATTGATCAATTTTAAGACTACGATTCCGAACTTGTCATGACATTTATCGTCATGATTGCCCGGTTTCTTTTGCTTCAGGATATGTTTTATAGATTTTTTGGTCCTTTTGTAGATATGACAAAAGGACGGAAAGGTTAATAGTATTGAGAAATACGTGCATGAATTGGCGAAATGGTGCATGAATATCAGAACTAAATAAGAATTAAATTGTAGTTTTAGAATCAAACCAACATACTTATGAGACGAATAACCCTAATGCTAATTTCTTTCTGTGCCCTTAATTACAGCATTGCACAGGTCATTCCCTATAGTACAGAATCAAGCTTTACGATTCCAGAGCCTAACCCCTATAGTCTAGTTACACCTCAAGTTCTTAAAGAGAATGACATTAAAATGTATATCTCATATGGAAATGGAAAAGCTAATATAATCTCCTATTTGAATGAAGAAGGCTTATTAGTAAAGGAGGAACATTTAAACACTAGCTTCTCTGTAGTCCTTACCAAGACATATGGCTATGATGATAAACAACATATTATTACAGAAAAATTAATCCCACCTACTGACCCGGCATTGCTAAAACAATATTTTCCAAACAACTCAAACCCTATAGAAAAAACGAAAGAATATAATGCGGAAGGGAACATGGTGAAAATGAATATTTCTAACTATAAAATCAAGCAATTCACTTGGAATTATAGTTATGATGAGGGGCATCCAACTGTCATTCTTAGTGCCAAGTGTTTTGCAGATAAAAAACTTAAAATCAGTACTTCATCAATTGTCGATAAAGTAGGAAATATATTGAGCTATTCTGAATTGCCACTAAACAATGGCGAAGCTACTTTTACGCAATATTTCACTTATGACGAAGAAAACAGATTAAAAACAAGACAGCTACATGAGATTTATGCAGACAAAGTTCTCAAATCAGATTTAGAGATTTATACCTATCATAAAAATGGTCAATTAGCCCTAATACAAATTGAGGATGACAAAGGGAATCCTATTGATAAAACTAAATATGAATTTGACGAATCAGGGAGATTAATAAAGACCACATTCTGGACGATTGGATCTAATATGATTACGCCTGACGGCACTAGAATTCGCACCTATGATGTTCAAGGTAGTTTTTACCACAAACATAAGTATGCTGAAAATGGATTACCCATTGAAGTATTGACGTACAGTTATCGTAAAAAACAAGATTACATCATGTCAGCAAGAAAGTATTTCACTAGTGATGAGGCTGAATTGATTAAAGAAAATTATCAGTATAAATAGGTTTAAATCTATAGAGGCGGATTGACTTTTTTATACAGAGATTGCATTATTTGCACACATTAAAACCTCAAGCATATGTTAAAGAGCGGGAATTATTGTGCCTCTATTAAAAGTCGGCGAAACATCTTAAGGATTTCTCATTTGAATTTTTAAGAGAGCTTATTGAACCTGTCATGACATTTATCGTCATAATACCCGGTTTCCTTTGCTTCATGATATGTTATAGCGCTAGGTCCCTAAGGCGTCACTCTGAGCGGGTTGTGCTTAGCTTAGCGAAGAATCGAAGTACTCTTGAAGTGCCGACTTGATGTTTTGGGTTAAATTAAAGTCTCTAAACTTCCAACCAAAAAATTAGTTGACGCGTTAATACAATTGAATACTTAAATTTGTCCATGCCTAAAAAATTATCGTTCTTCATTTTTTTCAGTTTTATAGTTGTTCTTTCAGCTTGTATAAAAGATCCCGTTGAACCAACTACTTCAATGAGTGAAGAAGAAGAAGAAGAACCTGCACCAGTGATTATCCATGACACCATTCTTCCTGGGAGTTATTTCCCTGCTTATCCGGGCTCGTATTGGAACTACAGTAACAATTTTAATTATACCATTGAAGCAGAATATGTCTTAACTGCTGTTTACTCTTATTACCCAAATTATTGGGAAGAAGCCGATCCGATTTATACGCTACACTATTTGCCAAAATTATTGACCAACGGCGCTAATGGGAGGGCCATCAAAGAATATGGATTTGTAAACACTCATGATAGTGGCACAGCAAATTTTTTCAGTGAGATCTCAAATTATTGGACCTATGAAGATAGCCAATCAAATGGCAGCTACGGTACGGCTCATGCAGTTATTTCAAGAGATACAAGTATAATGGTGAATGGTGTTATGATGGATTCTACTGTCTGTATTTGCAGCCAGCACATTAACGCGCCTTCTGATTACTTTTATTACCATGGTTACTACAGATTTTACAAAAAAGATATTGGCGTGGTTAGAATCGATTATAAAAGTGAAACTGACTCAAGTCAAGTTACTCATGAGCTAGTTGATTATTTCATTAATAACTAATCACAATCTTCACCTCCTACTTTCTATTCGCTTGTCATCACATTTATCGTCATGATTGGCCGTTTTCTTATATTCTTCTAAAGGTTCAAGCCTGAGTTTCATTATTAGCTCGAATAACATTGTGTTCTAAAGGCATCACCACAATCCTTCTTGTTGCACAAATCCGAAAAAAAAAGGCAATGAGTAAAAAAATAAACCGCCTTTTATGAGCCTTAGCTAGGCTTGGTGAGAACAAATTCCCCTTGTGCTTGTTCTTCTCAAAACGATTCACATGATTATTCTACTTTTTTCTTTCTTTGCTCTTCAACTCACTGAAAACCTTTCTGATTTCTCAAACACAGAAGAGTTCAAGAATTGGAGAATCGTAAATGATGGCGTAATGGGCGGAAAATCAAATGGGCAATTCATTAGATCAGAAGAAGGTTTCGCCATTTTTCAAGGTGATGTTTCACTTAAAAATAATGGTGGATTCACTTCTGTAAGAAATAGTTTTGACTCAAAAGATATTTCGGGTTCTAAAAGAGTGATGGTTAAACTTAAAGGGGATGGAAAGACGTATCAATTTAGAATCAGAAGAGAGTCAGGTGATTATTATGTTTACAAGTTTGCTTTTGAAACAAGCGGAAAATGGGAAACAATTACAATCCCCTTAAATAAAGTAACACCAACTTTTAGAGGGTATGAGCCAAATGTACCTGCCTATGACGGAAAACAATTATCTGAGATTGGGTTTTTAATTGCGAACAAAAAAAACGAGTCGTTCAAACTAGAAGTATCAAAGATTTGGTTAGAGAAGTAAGTTGACTTTTTGGGGTCAATCATTTTGCGAGACGACTAGGCACAAATGATCATTAAGATAGGCTTTAATTAAAAGTTAGTATCTTGCGGCAACCCCAAAAAATTAAACCCCATGAAATTTTTTTATTTAACAGGACTATTTTCTGCTCTTGTATTACTTTCTGCATTTGTTTATCCAACAAATGAAACTGCCGAAACAACTAACGAAATTGAAGATTTAGATGTGATTTTCAGAGTTGAAATATGCGCTTATGAAAACCATGTTCCTCACGACAAAGTTGTACAAATGAGAAGCTTTGGCAAAGTTAAGGTGGTTAGAAAAGACGGAATGGCACATTACTATTCAAAACCATACGCAACAGAAGCTCAAGTGATTAGTGATTTACCTCACTACATTAATGTTGGCTTTGAAGACGCTTTTGAAGTTGCTGAGATTGACAATGAATTTTATACTCTTGATGAATACCACCAAATTCTTGAAGACAAAGAAGGTATCATTCGCATTCACAAATAAGTCAGTTAAACTTTACTTTTTTTCACACTTACTTTTTAGAAAACAAGCTATCTGAATAGCATTTGTAGTCTTTGAAAGCAAGGTCATATGCTATATGCGTCTCTTTATTTTGTAAAAAGAAATAGAGGGGTAATTGACGTTTAAAAAACATCAATTACTACAGTGCATTAAAGAATTTAAAAGCCCCCCTAAAGGTAAAGGTGTGTCTATGAACCCACACTCTTCACCTAGATCATTTAAACCTTTGCACCCCTCTTTTTCATGAACAAATTTCTTTTAATCTGCGACTAAAAATCTGAAATTAATGTTCTTATTGGTAGCAGCTGTTAACTGATAAATACCAGTAGACAATTGAGGCAGAAAAATCTCATAATTCTCATATCCATTATTTATAATTTTGAGCTGGTTCGTTCTCCCCCTCATATCCGTTAAGATCAAATTATTGGCCTCAAGCGTTGATAAATTGATAATTGATATAGATTGTGTCGTAGGATGATAAATAAATGAAATATCATCTGCTAATTCATTGACGTTCATAAGTGATGAGACATTATAAAAAACCTCTAACTCACAGTGATAATAATCGTAAATATTGACAACATATGTAGAAGCCACCAGGTCGTAGATACTATCGCCATATGCTCCATTACTCCACTCAAAAACATATGGTGCGCTTCCTCCACTTACCTCTAACTCAATTGACCCATCATAACCAAATACTTCATCATTAATATTGGCCGAAACCTGCATTGCGTCAGGCTCAATTATTGAGAAATCAAAAGTGGGTTGGCCACATAAATTATCAGCCCCATCTATTTGAAGATTATAAGTTCCTCCTTGTAATCCTTCAAGTTGCAAAGGATTTCCTTGCTCAAGACCTGTAGTATTATCAATATTGTTATGTGTCAAGCTATATGATACCCAAGCTGTATCTAAGTTTATAACCACACTTCCGTCAGCATCTCCATTGCACTTTAAATCAGTTGTCTCAATCTCTATGTTCTTACCTATATGCAATAAAAAACGAGGAATTGAAGTAGTATCAGACATCAAAAAATCATAAGATGCACCCTCTAATACAGGATAACTTTCTCCTGTAAAAGTATCTTCAATATACATGCAAGGCACTGACATTTCAGAAACACTAAAAAACTCAATTGAATGAATGCCTTGACTTAAAGCTTTAGTTCTAAGCGGAATTGACCATTCAGTAAATCCCTTATTAAAAGAATGAACAGCCAAATCTATCTCATCTGTGTTTAAAGCAGATATTTGGGGACCAGAGGGATATGTGTTCCAATATTTCTCAGCATCATATTCATAATCGAACTCTTCATGTGCGTGTTCTATATCCCTTATTACGACTTCGTCAAAACTGTTACCGTCACTCACTCTAATAACCATGCCCGGACTCAAATTACTTGCCTTAATAAATGCCTGGTCAGTTGCACTCTTTACAGCTTCAGTAGCTATAAGTGATGGAGAAGTATCAAAAGCTCTTACCCAAAATGATTGTTGAGAAGCGATAAAAGGAGCTCCACCATTTGTACTGGCTCCATTCACATAAGTAGCATATTGCTGAGTATCTGGATCTTGAATATAAATTGCGGCCCCTACCTTGGTTTTAGTCCAAGCTGTGCTCTGCCAATCAACTGTTGAGGCATAAGGGTTTGCTACAAGACACCAACCGTCTTGGCCATCAGTACCGTTTGTATAGCTAACAGGTAATGAAACTGGGCCCTGATTAGGTACTCCCTTTAAATCAAATGTAAACTCATTGGTTCCCTGTAAACTATCACCGCTATAAATTTGCCATCCCTGGCCAGCTCCCATTATTTGTGAGGCTGAAGTTGCGGGAAGGAATCCCTGAAAATTGTCTAAGGTCTCATCAAAACTATAAATTGAAATGAAACTAAAATTCGGGAAAAGAGAACCTGCATATCCCGCAGTTGCAAAGTCATCATTGAACTGTTCAATCGTCGCACCTTCTACCGCCGAACCAATATATCGCCACCAAGTTGCCCCAGGATCGATATATCTTTCCATGCTAATATCACCCGAAATTGGAGGTGAAAAAGCACAGTTCGCTACACCACCAAATGCTAAACCAGCTGTTGGATTTGTCCCATCTGCAAAAATGACGTTATTATTCTCATCTAATAGCTCATAACTATTCTCATTTTCCCAGTTTCCGGTGGTATAAAAAAGTTCATAAAGACTGCCGGCGGGTACTGTAAAATCAGAAGAACTACCAAAACCAGTTGCGGCAAAGCTTTCACTCAGGACTCCGTCAATAAACAGATCCAAGCTCCCTCCATTCCAACCATCACCATAGGTATCCAGCATATTTAATGAAAATGAACATTCAGAAGTTAATTCGGCAATTCTCGCGGTTCCGTTTACATCAGACCTAAGTCTTAGAATATCATTCGTATTTAAGGTGCTCTTAGTAATCTCAAGGGTACCAGTCAAAACTATTTCATCACCACTTAAGCTGAGGCCTCCAGAAGATTCAACGGTAAGATCATTTAATTCAAATTGTCCTGCATTAGCTATTTGACATGAACCGTTGCCTATGAATTTTATAGCACCTTCTTGATTTTGAATGTTTCCCAAATTATTAAGAACAGTATAAATCAAAAGTTCGCCACCTGCCGACATATCTATCGTACCTTCATTCACTAAACCAAGACATTCAACTGTACTAGATATCAAAGGGTTGAATGGTGTCCCTGCAGGAATATTAGCCATCATATAATTATTTGGAACACCTGCAGACCAATTCAAACCATTGTTCCAATCTTGAGAAATAGTTCCCTCCCAATTTGTAGTTTGATCAAAGGTCAATCTAATCTGAGGTTTTGTAGTTAAAATTACTGCAGCCAAATCAGCACAGATACTTCCTGCAGCATCATCTCTTGTATATCTATATCCATTTAGAGAATTGAACACCCTGCATTGACCTGATGAATTCCAAGTAGGCATAACTTGTGACCAGCAAATTTGCACAAGAATATTATCAGTTCCGTTCCAACTAAAATTATTATCAAGATCAATCATATCCCAATCTCCCGCCGTTGGGGTATAGTTATAACCATTTTTAACAGTTTGTATTCCAGTATCATCTACGTTTAACAGCACATCTGTTAAGGCTGTATGCTTCATTTTAATGGTGTAGCCAGGAATTTCATATATTGGAGCATTCTCTACAAAGAATCCAATTTGACTAAGATCTCCAGCGCCGTTAAAACCGGCTGCATTAATTTCAGCAGCAGTATAGACAAATTGTGAGATTTGCCTGCGATAATAGATATTTACTGGAGATGCCTCAAATATTGAATTGACATCTGGCCCAGCCCCTATTATTACCGATTGACCACTGGCAGTATTAAGTAAAAAGAGTAGGATTAAACTGAGCAAATTTTTCATAGAGTCTGTTTCGTTTAGACATGTCAAACATCATGCAGAAACACCTAAAGCGCTAAACAATAACCAATTAAGGATGTTTTCTTATTTGAAAAATTCCCATAATGAACCATTTTTTCCCAAAATTGGAAAAATAGCATGATAATATCTATAGTACTTTTGAGAAGTTTTTTGAAGAGAAATGACGGCTTTACCTATGCATTCTCATGAATTCAAACTTAAAGTAAGGATGAGACCCAGAGGTATATGCGTAAAATTTAATGTACCCCAATTTTGTTCCTTTTTCACCAACATACTTAACAGCAATATATTCACCTTGATTTACAATGCCACGGTCATAAATGGTTCCTTGATATGCCTCATGATAATAGCCATTTGTATCTGCCCCGAAAAACCAAGAATTCTGGTTTTCATAATGCGACAGCATTTTGATGGATGCGGCTGACCAGCTGAAATGATTTGACCTAATAGTGTCTCCTAAATTAAACCCTTTCACATAGGTATTATTGTTTACACCATTCTCAATAGCTCCTTCTTGGTAATGAGATGTTGTTAATGCAGTGTGCATAATTGAGTTGCCAGTAGTATCATCTTGGTTATATGAATAAGTAGTGTCATTTGCTGTTTCGGTATAAACAAAAAGTTCACCAACTGAAGGCTGAAATGTCAATGAAGATTGACTAATAGTGAATCCGTCATAATAATCGAAGTCAGAGGTTGAAGAGATTTTAAAATCACCTGAACCGTCACAATTACAATCAACGAACTCGTCAATGTGCGGTCCGTCAGTAGTCCATGTTTTTTGAAATAGAACGTCATGCGTTTCAGCCGTAATCACAAGTTCATCATAACTATCAGAAGTTTGCTCAAAGTCAGGACAAGTTTCGTCACCTATTCCTACAACTGCAGGGTCTTTACGACAAGAACTGAGCAAAACTGTTGTGGCGGTAATTATGAAAATTAATTTATTCATCTATTCTATTTAACGCTTTACTCAGTTCAAACGTTTGGATGAAACTTAGATTTTAAAATTGCATACAATCCTACAGGCTCAGTGTAAACCGCTCATTTAGGAATTTAAATTTTACATTTTAAATCCTAAAACGCAAATATCATCCAACTGCTCATAATCGCCCTTCCACTCTTCTATGTAGCTATCTAGTTGCGATTTTTGATCAGGCATAGGTTCTGTACTCAACTTTAGCAGCAAATCAATCATGTTTTTTGACTTCAGCTTTTTGCCTTTATCACCACCAAACTGATCTTGGTAGCCATCTGTGGTTAAATAAAGTTGATCACCTTTTTGAAGCTCAAAACGTTTTGACGAAAAGGGATGCGAGAACTCAAACTTACCAATTGGTTGCTTATCAGCCCTCAAAGAAATATGCTCGCCATCTCTGATAATCCACAAAGAATTATTGGCGCCAGAAAATTGTAAGTCGTTTCCTTTAATTGCACATAATGTGATATCCATTCCGTCCTTCACCTCTTCTTCACTTTTTTCAAATTCTTGAACAATCAACTCTCTTGTCTTATCTAGTATTTGGGCAGTGTCGGTGAGTTTCAACTCCCTCACTGCCCTATTCAATGAGCTATTACAGATCACCGAAACCATTGCTCCGGGAACGCCATGTCCTGTACAATCTGCCACAGCTACAAAAGTATATCCTGATTGAGATTCAATCCAATAAAAATCTCCGGCTACAATGTCTTTTGGTTTGTAGAGTACAAAGTAATCTTTGAGAAGTTCGGCAAGGTTTTTATCAGGCGGTAAAATCGCATTTTGAATTCTCTTGGCATATCTTATTGAATCTTGAATTTCATTGTGCGACTCTTTCAAAGCATCATGTTGAGATTCTATTTGCTTTTTTTGATCAAGGATGTTCTTTTCATACAAGCGATTCCCCTTTTTGTAATGAAAGATCAAAAAGAAACAGCCCATAAAAATCAATAGCATATTGATGACGTAAACCAGCTCACTTTGTTGGGCCGTTCTCACTATTAATGGCTCAATAAAATAATGTGCAAATTCGGCAAAAAAGAAAGCCAAAACCGAATAAACAAAAATAAGGACACCATATTTAATAGGCCTTACCATAGCAAATCCTAAAATAGAAAAGAGTATTAAAAAGTAACGCCCTGTACCGCCTTCAATTAAAGCACCCGAAATAAGTAAATGCGTTATCAATAAAAAACAAAGTAATACGGCCGCAACTTGATGCTTTGATTTCTTCACTAAAAAGAAAAGACTGCTAAGCGATAATAAGAGGATTGAAATTTGAATCAACAAAGGTGCTGAGCCCTGCTTAATGAAAATAGGAATATAAGTACAGCCCATTAAAATCGCTATGAGTAACAAACGATTGGTGAGCTGAGCTCGCCTTACATCAGCATCAGCCATGGCAGGTAAAATGCCAATGTTAGATATTTTTTGCCAGAGGTTCAATTTGGGCTTGATTCAAATGGTTTCTCAAAATTAGCAGAATTAATGAATTTAAATCGTTTGATTTAGCAAAGTGAGCTTTCTAAGCCTTCTTGCTTAATGAAATATGGTTTTTTTCTATTGAGGACAACTTATTAATAACTGAAGAACACTTTTATCAGATGTGTGGTAATATTGTGCTAAGAGTTAGACCCGCACACCGATCACACAAACATCATCTACTTGTTCAAATTCCCCTTTCCAATTATCAAACTTTTCATCTAACTCTTTCAATTGTACACTCATAGGCAGTGCCATATTCTGAACCAACAACTCTCTAAAAGCTTTGTACTTCATTTTCTTCCCTTTCTCCCCTCCAAATTGATCGGCAAATCCGTCTGAAAAAATATAGACGCAAGTATCTTTCTCTAATTTCATGGCATGGTTCACAAATGGTTTGGCATATTCATATTTGCCTATTGGTTGTTTATCTGCCTTGATCTCTGAAATCTCTGAACCTTTTACCAAATATAGATTGTTATTTGCACCTGAAAATTCTAACTCTCCAGTTCGTTCATCCCAAGAACAAAGTGAAATATCCATTCCGTCTTTCACATCTTCTTCTGACTTTTCAAAAGTCTCCAATACCAATTCTCTTGTTTTATCAAGGATATCGGATGGCTTTGATAAACCAAACTCTCTAATTGATCTGTTTAAAGCGCCTACACAAACAACACTAACCATTGCTCCCGGCACTCCGTGACCAGTGCAATCACCAACGGCAAAAAGATACTTGCCTTCAATTTCGTTAAACCAATAAAAATCTCCGGCTACAATATCTTTTGGTTTATACAACACAAATTGGTCGGACATTAACTTATCAAAATCAGAAAGCGGTGGTAATATGGCCCTTTGAATTCTTAATGCATAAGAAATACTATCTGTTATTTCAAGATTCTTTTCTTCAATTTGAAAGAAGGCGTTTTTCAATTCGTGTGTACGTTCGGTCACCTTATCCTCCAACAAAGTTTTTGCTTTTTGTAATTTTTTGAGACGCAGTTTAAAAAGAGCAAAAACTAAAAGTGAAAGTAATAGAATAACGAAAATTCTAAATGTCCAGGTCTCCCAAAAAGGTGGAGAAATGTGTATAGAAATCTCTTCGGGAGTTTCGTCCCAAACGCCATCAATATTTCTTGCTTTTACCTTAAAAACATAATCACCTGCCGGAATATTTGAATACGTAATCTCACTATGCCCAGTTAAAGGTGACCAATCGTCATCAAAGCCTTCTAACATATACTGAAAACGCACTTCTTCAGGAGCAGAAAATGAGATTCCTTTATAAATAAAGGTCAAGTGATTATCAAGATAGGTTAGGTTTACAGATTCAGGAACAGTGCTGTTCGATTTCATGATAGCATCTTTCGTGGTCCAATCAATAGATGTTTTATTAAGTAACAATTGAGATATAATTGTAAATGGCTGGCTCTCTATTTTTTTGTCTTTGTCTTCATGATAAACGAGTAGGCCTTTTGAAGTACCAATCAACAATTCGTTCTCGCTCTTTCTAAACATTTTTGAATAACTCTCTCCTTTGAAGCCTTCTTTGGCTGTGAGATGAGTAAAATTTGCCGTTCCGTTTTGCTTATAGGCTTCTAAGTTGAATTTAGATAATCCTAAATCAGTTGCGATCCACATGTCATCATCTTCAACAAATAGCGAGCTAATCTTATTTGCCAGTAAGCCATCTTCTCTTTTAAGTGAGTCAATTAAGATCAACTCATTATCGGTCAATCTAAAGCGAAAAAGTCCACGCTCGCCCATACCTGTCCAAATTTCACCATCTTGGTCAAAAGCGATAGAAAGGCCTGTTTCTTTCCTGAGATAATCAGGTAAAATATTGGAATAAACACTATCTGTCACGTAATCGTAATATTTCCATCCGCCATAATAAACGCCTAGCCAAACTTTATCATCTTCGGTTTGGGCCACCTCTACTACTCTGTTTCTAGATCCTTCACGATCTTTTATTTGTTTGATATTACCTTTCTCATCTAACCTAAGTGCTCCACTGTTATCAGAACCCCACCAAACGGCACCATGACTATCTTGAAGAAGCCTAAAGCCACCAGTATTTTTCATGTTTTGAATGCGATCATCATGAAGCTTGAAGAGTCCTGAAGTCTCTTCATATAGCACGCACCAAACATCAGAATTGTCGTCTACTAATAGGCCTTGAACTTTGGTGTTTGAAAGGCCCTCTTTCTCACTATAAGTTCTTGATTCCCCATTCTTATTAATAGAAGTCAAACCACCTTCGGTTGCTAACCACAAGGTCTCTTCTTTATCAATACCAATGTCGTTGACTATGTCACTGGTGAGTCCATTCTTTGTAGAATACAATGAAAAGCGTTCATTTACCAATTGCTCAACTCCAGCCCCGAAAGTAGAGAACCAAATGGTTCCTTCACTGTCAATCATCATGTGCCATATTGAAGATACCGTTAAACCTTCATTGAGATCAAACTGCGTAGCCAAAGAGTCATTCTCTAAACGCAGTAAACCTTTCTCCCAAGTTCCTAACCACACATTATCTTCAGTATCTACTTTTATTGAGTTTACCGGCGTACCAATGTCAAATTCAGTGATCACTCCATTTTTATAATTAACTAGATATGGATTCCAGGAGCTTAACCAAATGGTTCCGTCTTTGGTTTCGGCCCAACCTTGAGAAGCAAAACTGTCCATGATTTTTTTAACTTTCCCGTCTCTCATAACGAGCACCTCTCTATCAGTACCTAACCACAAATCGCCTTTGCTGTCATAATGCATATATCGCATCATTGTGTTCACACCTGCAATGGTATCATGTCGGTAATAAGATTCAATTTTCCCTTGATAAATGCGGTCAATTCCGAAAGTGGTCCCCACCAACATACCTCCTTCTTTACAAGGTAAGAGGCTCCATATTTGCGAATGAGATAGGCCATCTTTCGTGTTGAGATTATAGAATGATTTGCCATTATATACACTCAAACCATCAATGGTTCCAATCCAAAGCAAACCGTTTTCATCTTCAGCCATGCATCTCGGAGTATCATTTGCCAAACCATCTTGAGTTGTGAAATTGACGATTTCGCTACCGTCTAGTCTATTGAGTCCTGAGCGAGTACATGCCCAAACATAGCCTTTAGAATCTTGAAAAACGAACTCTGAAACACTGCCAAAAAAGCCCTTTTGATCAACATATTTATTGATCTTATAAGTTCCACCTGCCGATACAATTTGAACTTTCTCGCCTTGACCGTATGAAACACCAGCACAGCAGAGCAATAAGAATAATGATGCGAGAGTTTGTTTCATGAGGTTTTAATAGCTCGTGAATATAATTAAATCAGTTGGATTATTTGAGGACGGATTTTACAGAACCCTTTCAAGGAAGATTAAAACCAACGACTCTTCTGCATTCCTAAATTATTGCTAACTATTTTGCTTGCCAAGTGAAATAATTGGTTCGTCCATTGATGACAACTTATTAGTAACTGAAGAACTATTCAACTTCAAAAACTCTTTCATCACATGAGTAGTGAATTGCTCCTTTTCTTTGAGTAAATCTTTCAACTCAAAATCGGCGTCATCTCTATTTAAAATAAGCAAATTGGTAAAATCTTCGGCCACGGCCAACTTCATTGAAATCAACAAAACATCATTGTACTTTTCTAATAATTCTTTGATTTTCTGTTCTTGTTTTGAAGTCATTTCGGCAATATTGGTGATCTCTTAAAGTTATGAAATAAGAAGAAGCTGAGCAATTGCTTAAGACATTATTATTTGAGATATAGAAACAAAAAAGCCCTTCAAGTAAATACTCAAAGGGCCTTACTGAATTATTAAAACACCATTAACTAACTACAGCTAACAACTCTTTATCAATTGCCTCTTTTAAATGTGGTTTAGGCAAGGCTCCTGCTTGCATTTTCGGTTCACCATCCATGGGTATAAATAGCATAGATGGAATACTTCTTATTTGAAAAATGGCTGCGAGTTCTTGCTCAACTTCAGTATCTACCTTGTAAATCTTTAGCTTATCTCCATATTCTGCTGCTAGTTCTTCTAAAACTGGAGCTATCATTTGGCAAGGTCCGCACCAATCAGCATAAAAATCAATTAATGCGGGTACTTCTCCTTTAAACTTCCATTCTTTATTTTGTGTGTAGTCGAAAATTTCATTTCTGAACATTTCGGCTGTTAGATTTATTGTTGTCATTGTTTGTGTTTTTCTTTCAAAGATACAATGAAGCAATAGCTCTTGGCGTGACTAGGGTCACAGAAAGGCTTGATGGATTGCTTTAAACTAATAGGAGTACCACTCTACACATGACGAATGAAGAAAATCGTTTTTAATCAAAATGTTGAAATTCAATTATCTGTGGAAATTGAGCGGATTTTGAAATACTTCATAGATCAGAAGTCATGATTAAAAATTATCTTTGTCGGAAATGCCTAAATCACTCTTCTATCTCTTACTCCTATTATTTCCGCTCTTTGGTTTCGGTCAGCTAAATGAAGAACAGGAATCTCGTGTACAAGAGCTCAAAACAATAATCGAATCCGATCAAGACGATAGCCTAAGGGTAAAAGCAATAATCGAATGGGATGACATGATCTACTATTTCGATTCAGAATTAGATAAAAAACTCAATGAGCAATTAGTCGATTTAGCTCGTAAAAACACCCTAATTGAGGATCAATCAGCTGAACGATTACTATTCTTTCAAAACAAATTAGCATCAGGTTTAACCGTTCTATCAATTCTAAAAAAGGAAGCAGGTGAATTAGGTGAAGCAATTGCCCTACAGAACGAAGCCCTAGACATTTACGAACTGACTGAAAATGGTAGTGGACAAGGAAATGCTCTGCACAACCTTGCTGTTATTTATCGTTTGCAAGATTTCTTTGAAGAAGGGATGAAATATGACAAAAAAGCCCTCAAAGTAAGATTAGAGGGTGGCGATAAACGAGGAGAAGCGGCATCTTTGTTCAGCATTGGCAACACCTTTGCTAATCACTTGCAAAACTGGGACTCAGCTTCTTTTTATCATCACAAAGCATTTGAGATATTTAAAGAACAGGGCAATGTTAGGTGGATGGCCATGTGTTATCAAAGTTTTGCATCAGTTGCGCACAGCACTAATGACCTATTCGTTGCTGAACAATATTATGATTCTTCTTTGGTGCTGGTTCACAATGAAGGAATTTTGATAATGGAATCGAGAGCTTTGGTAGGATTAGGAAGAATCTACTTGAACACCAATCGCTGGAAAAAGGCAAAGCTTGCACTCGAAAAAAGTTTGAAATTGGCCGAAGACGTAGGTGACATGGAGGCAAAGATACAATCGACACTTTATCTGTCTGCGGCCTATGATAGTCTTGGCTTAGAGGCAAAAGCTTATCCTGTATATAGAAAATACGTAATGCTCAGAGATAGTTTATTGGGAGCTGAAAACACAAGAGCAATTCTCGATCAAGAATATGCCTTTAACTACGCTCAAAAAACATTAGCAGACAGTCTAGAGTTAGCCAAGAAAAAAGAAATAGAAGACTTACAAGCTGCGGCTAATATAGAAGACGAACATCAAAGACAGCTTTTATTATGGATTGGAGTAGCAATATTAGGACTTATTATTGCCATTGTTTATATCGCCTATCGCCGAAAAGCGAAAGACAATGAGCTAATCATTTCTCAAAAAAGAGAAGTTGAACTTCAACGACAAATATTAGATGTCAAGAATCAAGAAATAACTGACTCGATTACATATGCCAAAAGAATTCAACAAGCGATACTTCCTCCCAAAAAATTGGTTGATGAGTACTTGAACGATTCATTTATCTATTACAAGCCAAAAGATGTGGTTGCGGGCGACTTTTATTGGATGGAGAAAATTGGAGATGACGTTTTTTTCGCAGCAGCAGATTGTACCGGACACGGCGTACCGGGTGCAATGGTTTCAGTAGTTTGTAATGGAGCCCTCAATAGAGCTGTAAGAGAATTCAAACTTACTGAGCCCGGACTTATTCTTGATAAGGCTAGAGAGATTGTAATTAGTGAATTCAATAAATCTGAAGAAGAAGTCAAAGACGGAATGGATATAGCCCTTTGCAAATTATCAGGCAATATGATTTCATATGCTGGCGCTCACAACCCGCTTTGGATTATGAGAAAAGGAAAGCTTTTAGAAACAAAGGCAGACAAGCAGCCCATTGGTCAATTTGATGCCGCAAAGCCATTTACCACTCACCTAATCGAATTACAAACGGATGATGTCATCTACTTGTTTTCTGATGGATATGTGGATCAATTCGGAGGTGAAAAAGGCAAAAAATTCAAGGCCAAAGCATTGAGAGAACTCCTTCACTCTTTGCAGCAGTTGCCTTTAAAAGAGCAGTTGGCAGAACTTGACCTTAACTTTGAAAAGTGGAAGGGAGAATTTGAACAGATTGATGATGTCTGTATAATTGGAGTGAAAGTATAACTCACGATTTTTTCTTTCAGAGAGCAAGCAGATTATCGT
This sequence comes from uncultured Flavobacteriales bacterium, assembly GCA_913054135.1. Taxonomy (GTDB): domain Bacteria; phylum Bacteroidota; class Bacteroidia; order Flavobacteriales_D; family Crocinitomicaceae; genus Paracrocinitomix. The sequence goes on from CAJXJK010000015.1 coordinate 99,230, forward strand.
TCATAGTACCCATGATTCGAAGTAGCTTAGCCTGCTTTGAAACTTTGTTAATTTCTTTTTTCGTCATCCATGCACTAAAATCTTATCTTTAATCCCTCATGACATTTGGATTTTTAAAAAGATGGAAATTCTGGCGCAGATGCATAATCTGGTTGATCATTGCACCTATCGTACTCTTTTTCGGAGTTGTGCTATTGGTTTATTGGAAACAAGATGCCATTGTGCAAGAGCTCATCACTACTCTTAATGAAGATTTCGTAGGCGAAATTGAAATAGAAGATTCGCATGTAAGTCCGTTTGAGAACTTCCCTTATATCTCTATTGATTTAGATAATGTCAAGATTTATGAGGATAAGGAAGATCACAAAGAACCAATTCTCCATGTTGAAGATGCTTATGCAGGATTTGACATATGGACACTGCTTTCGGGTGATTATGACATTAAAGTTTTAGAACTTAAAAACGGATACATTCATGCCATTCAGCATGAAGATGGAGAACTCAATATTGCCAAGGCATTGGCTTCTAAAAAACCAGTTGAAGATCTTGAAGAAGAATTTCACATCCACCTAAAGTCAATAGAGCTCATTAATATAGACATCTACAAATTGAATGAGGCCAATGATTTAATGATAGAATCATTCGTTGAACATGCTGACTTATCATTTAAAACAAGTGAAGAACATGTACTTGCAGGCGTGGACGCCAAGCTAGAAATGAACATCATTAAAGATGGAGACACCACGTTTTTCAAGCACAAACACCTCAACATTGACGGGCAAGTTGAATACCTAAAAGAAGACGAAATGTTGCTTATTGAACCTTCTATTCTGGAGCTAGAGCATGCTACCTTTAATGCCGAAGGTATAGTAGATATTGCGAACGACTTTGACTTAGATGTGGTGCTCTACGGTAACAAAGAGAATTTTGAACTCTTTATGGCCATGGCTCCTGAAGAACTCGCACCTACCCTTGCACGATATGACAATGCTGGCCAAATAGAATTTGAAGTGCAAATCACAGGTAAAGCCAGTGCGGGTAACACCCCTTTAATCTATGCTACATTTAGCTGTCAAGACGCTTATTTTGAAAACAACCTTTCTCATAAAAAGGTAGATCAATTGAACTTCTCAGGGATGTTTACCAATAATGGCGAAAAGGGATTAACCGGTATGGAGTTTCAATTGAATGACTTCACCGCCCGACCCGAAGCCGGAACTTTCAAAACCAACTTGAGCGTAAAAGACTTTGAATCTCCTGATATTGAAATGACATTAGATTCTGATTTTGACTTAGCATTCTTAGCCCAGTTCGTTAATGCCACAAGCTTTCAAGACTTGCACGGCGACATTCAAATGCACATGAAATTTCATGATATCATTGACCTTACCCACCCTGAGAAAACGGTTGAAAAGCTCAATGAAGCTTATTATTCTGAACTAATCGTGACCGACTTAGGATTTAAAACTCCCGCCTATCACCTACCGTTATCCGCCCTAAATACAAAAGTTACGGTATCAGGACATGAAGCAAAAATTGAATACTTTAAGGCAAAGGTGGGAGGTTCTGACTTAGACATATCTGGTCACATAAGTGATTTACCAGCTATTCTTCACCACACTGAAGACGAAGTAATTGCTGATTTGATTATCAAATCAAAACTATTGGATCTTGAAGAGATGACAACTTCTGAAAAAGAAGACAATAAACCGGTTGAAGAAAAAATTGATGACCTCAGCCTTAAACTGAAGTTTGTATCATCTGCCAGAAACTTTACCGAATCACCTAATTTACCTAGAGGAGAATTTTTCATTGAAGACTTATATGCTTCGCTTGAGCACTACCCGCATACCTTTCATGACTTTCATGCCGACCTGTTTATTGAAGACACTAATTTCAGAGTCATTGATTTTTCAGGGATGATTGATAAATCTGATTTCCATTTCAATGGTAAATTGTTAGATTATGAAAGATGGTTGCAAGAGCATCCTAAAGGAGATACAGAAATTGAATTCGATCTCACTTCAAAACATTTACAATTAGAAGATCTGTTCTCTTACAAAGGAGAAAACTATGTTCCTGAAGATTATCGTCACGAAGAGTTGACTGGTTTAAAACTGCATGGCGCAGTAGAGTTGCACTTTAATGATGGATTACAATCTACAGATGTCAGATTAACTGAGGTGGATGCCAAAATGAAAATCCACCCAATGAAATTTGAGAATTTTAACGGAAGAGTGCATATTGAAGATGAGCATTTAGTGATGGAAGAATTAGCTGGGCAGATAGGGAAATCGAAATTTGAAATGGATATGAACTACTATTTCGGAGAAGATGAATCGATAAGAAAACGAGACAATCACTTTGGTATTAGGGCTAGCAGGTTAGATTTTGACGAACTATTCAACTACAATGAGCCACAAGGTACCTTGGCTGAAAGTCCTGAAGAACATGAAGCAGGATTCAATATCTATGAACTTCCTTTTAGCACCATGACTATTGATCTAGACATTGATCACATGAATTACCATAGATATCTGTTTCATGATATGCACGGCAGATTTAGAACGACTCCCGATCACTACATCCATGTTGACACGCTCAGAATGAAAGCTGCAGGAGGTAAAATTGAGGTTGCTGGATATTTTAACGGCTCAGACAAAGACAAGATTTACTTCAGCCCTAACTTGAAACTGAAGGGCATTGACTTAGATAAACTCTTATTCAAATTTGAGAATTTCGGACAAGATCATTTAGTATCAGAGAACCTACACGGTAAAATCACCACTACTATTACGGGTAAAATGCACATGCATGCTGATATGGTTCCAATTTTAGATGATTCTGAGATACATATGGATGTGCTCATACAAAATGGACGCCTGGTCAACTACGCGCCTATCGTAGATATGAAAGATTACTTTGTTGACAAGAACGTTTACAATGTCAAATTTGATACCCTTCAAAACCACATTGATTTCAATAATGGTACGATTAGTATCCCTAACATGACCATTAACTCTACGCTCGGGTTCATGATGATATCTGGTACTCAAGACATGGATTACAATATGGAGTATTACATGAGGGTTCCGTTAAGCTTAGTATCGGGTACAGGATTCAAAATGCTTTTCAAGAAAAACAAAGAAGAGACATCTCCTGATCAAGAAGATGAAATTGAATATGTTGACCCTGAAAAGAGACGCGCCTATGTGAATATCAAAATTGTAGGTGATGCCGACGATTTCAAAGTCTCCCTTGGTAAAGACAAGAGTCAAAAAAGAAAGAATAAGAATAAGGATTAGCCACCTCAGCCTTCGTCGTTCTCTTTCGCCTCAACTCTTTGTTAGAACTCTTTTTAAGTTTATTCTATAATTATTTTCTGACTTAAAACGGATTTGCCATTACTTGCCTTAAGCAAATAAATACCGTCAGCTTCTTTTAAGTCGATCACATGGATACCAGGAGATAATAACTCTTTATAAATCAGCTGCCCGCTCATGCTGAATATCTCAAGCTGTGTAGGTTCATCTGCCGAAACATTGAAAGTACCATTACTAGGATTAGGAAACAAAGACAATTCAAGCTGTTCAAGCTCTGACGTACTCGCCATATAACTATCGCAGGGCTGAATGTTTTGATCATAATAGGATTGTACAAAATTAACAATACTATCTAATTCTTCAGCATTTTGTATGTTATCACCAGCTGGATTCTTGTGATAAACTACTGCATAATCCATGCAATGACTAGTACCTGACAATAAACTTCCAGGACTCACAACCATAAGTCCTCTTCTGTCTCCAGGAGGGTTCCCGAGATTTACTTCTGAATATTCTTGGATCAATTGATCACTATATTGAAAGTTCGTCTCATGACCATCAAAATGGGTATGAGGCGTCCCGTTAGCTTGATCACCCATCATCATATTGTAATAGTTTTGATAGCCTGCAGGTTCAGTTCCTGAGTTAAAAGTTTGTGCCGAGTTTAACTCATGACTTAAAGACACGATTCCTGCGGCCGGAGGATTTGTTCCATATCCAGTTATGCCTAATCCGTCTTCGTCATTATTGTCAGCATTGTAAGCGAACATATAATTATCAGTTGAATCACAACCCCAATAGTCATCACTAAAATTTCCTAAATCAAAATCAGCAAAAACGCCAAATTTAAAATCAGGATAAGAGAAAGAACCTCTATTAAAAACCTTCACATTAAAGAAAGTGGTATTATTCAAAGGATCTGCCGTAGCTAATTGATAAAACATCACATGAACCTCAACTTCTAAGGGTGGTCCTGCCACAACATCAGGAGCGTTCACATCATTAAGAATAACGTACACAGCCTTGTCTCCTTCAATGAATGGCGCGTCACCATTCTCAGGATCATATACTTCGTTTGAATTTGCATCAATATAAGGCGCTAAGTTTGCAGCTACTCCTTCGGTTGCATCTCCGCTCCCTGGCCAATCAGCAATTGAAGAAGGTACAACATATCCAGTATTGCCATAATTTGCCAAATGCATATCAATCTCTGCCTGAGTCACTGACCAAATTGCACTGGTGAAATTTGACTGATAATAATCGCTATCATAATCATCAGCCACTGGTCCAGCAACTAACTCCACATTACTTGAATAGCTACTATATGAAGAATGATGTGATGAAGACATATCTGTGCCATACATCCAAAAGCTCATTGAATACATGGTATGGGAATTAGAACCATAAGGCACTTCATAAGCATGACTTGAGGTAAAGGCATTTTCAAAAAAGGTTCCGCCATCAGAAATAAGCGCGCTCACATTATTAGTTTCTAGGGTATACAAACTCTGTGACATCATCAGGTTTGTGTATAAAAGCAGTGATAAAAGTAGAAATTTGTTCATAATAAAAATTTGAAATGATTTCTGCTAATCTATGCATCTTCATTATTAAGAATCAAGATAATACACCTTTATTGGCTAATTATATACCTTTCTAAAAATCGACTCACAGATTTAACTGTGGCTCTAATTGATTGTAACCATAACTTAAGCTTGACAAATGACATTCTGCCATTAAAATCTTAAGGGTTGAGCTCCCTCGACAGAACCTAACTTAAACAATCCGGCAACTTATTAACATTCCTCAACTACACGCTTAGTTTTAATTATCTTGCTGTCCTCAATACAGCAACATGACCTCCAAACACTTAACTTTTGCCCTAGCTTTAACGGCATTGGCATTCAGCTTTTCATCTTGTAACAAATCTAAAAACTGGTACAGCTCAGTGGTATTACAAACAAAAACCTACAACTCAATTGCAGTTGATGCTACTTATGATATCAAAGGCAATAAAACGCAAGCAGAAGTTGGCGTTTGTTGGGATGACGAAGCGAATCCAAATTTGGATGACGGCAGCATGTCAACTGTAGTTACTGGCGCGAGTACTGTTGATTTTGTGATAGAAGATCTTTATGCCAATACAGTCTACTATTTCAGACCATTTATTTACAGTACTGACGGCACTGGCTTGACTTACGGCGAAGAAATGAGCTTTGCCACAGATCAGGTTCCTGATTTTGACAATTGCACCCTAGCTCCTGGTGAAGTTGAAGACGGAACAAGCACTTACAGCTTAGGGAATCTTACTGGAATCTTATTACCTGATCACTATAAGATGAATGTCACTACGGCTGATTTTGATTTCAACTTCTATTTTGGCGAAGAACCTCAATCAGGCAGATACTTTCATGACAATGACAACATTTTAATTCAAGCTTTCAAATTCTACATGACAGTGCAGGTAATTGACGGCGGTTCAAACTGCACCTACAATACAGCTTTAATGGAGCCATTGAATGTGATTAACAACAATGGTCAAATTACCTTATCATTTTGTGAATTGAATGTAGGAACGACAGGTGCATGCACGAGTACATTGCTTTTGTCAGGATCACTACAGAGTAATTAATCTTCGGTATTTAGTTTTTGAATGCGCTCAATTTGAGCTTGCTTATTTACTTCTCGTAAACGGTTAGAAGTATCGGTATAGAATGAATGTGCCGACAAGAATTGAACCTGAAGTTTATTCCATTGGTTGATATCGTTCATTATTCCCATGGCCTCCAGTTCTTTATAAAGCTTATTCGAAGTCGGAACGAAATCTGTTCTTCCTAAATAATCTAGATCTGAATCACACATGATTCTCTGCAACAAGGTTTCAGGCTTTGGCGGCATCTCTGTCGCCATAATGATATTACATATTTCGTCTATCTGCTTTTCTGAATAGTTGTACTCTGTTAGCCACTCTCTAGCAATTACGCATCCATGCGCCTCATGTCCTTTTGATTCAATAGTGTGTCCTGTGTCATGAAACAAAGCTGCAGTTTTTAGCAAGAGGATGTGTTCTTCTGATACGCCTTCTCCATAACCAATCAACTCAACCTGGTTTACGACATCAATCGTATGCGTATAATCATGGTAATACAAGTGCTCAGGTAAATTCTCAATCAAGAACTCAATCACTTTGTCTTCAAGATCGTTAAACTGCTTGAGGTGATATCTCAAAATGAACTCTTCGTTGGGAACAATTCCTCGTTTTCTATCTTCAGAATATTGTTTTCTGATTCGCTTCAAGAGGTAAAGCGCCATACTGCCTCTATATTTAACGGGCAAATCTCCTGTGTACTCACAAGAAAAATAGCCTTTCACTATTTCGTAGGTGTAATCTGAAAGATGGATCTCCCCTATTTCACAAGTTGCGGCAATTCTGGGAACGGTATTTACGGCTTCACCTGTTAATGCGTAAGAAGTCTTCTTCTTTTTAGATTTATCTTCTTCAACGATTCCATTACCAGAATGTATTCCAATTTTCAAATCCCAAAAATGGTCATTGTCTGTTAAATGTTCAGCCTTAAGTTCATCAATGTAGGCACTTATCTCTAAGGCCGCCAAGCAAACGTCAACTGGGTTAGTTGAACTCTTTTCTTTTATTCCACCTGCACAGATATAATCGTCTCCTATGATTTTAACGCGTTCTAATTTGTGTTTATGAATGATATCATCAAAGTGAATATAGATCTCATCTAACTTGTCATACAAAGCACTTGCATCATCACCTTCTTTGATATTTTTGAATCCACCCAGTTCAATGAACATCACAGTAATCCCTTTCTTCTTGACAGAATATTTAGAAGCACCTTGTGCTTTTCTTAGATCTTTAATCTCTTTTTCAAGCTCTCTAACTAAACCTACTAAATGGTCTTTGCGTTGATTTAAGAACTTAATATTCTTATTAAGTCTCTGATTCTTTTCGATTAAAGCTGCAACATTCTCTTTATCCTCTTTCACCATATTATTCAATTGACTATGAATCTATTACTAATGTAGCAAAATGCTTTTAAATACTAACCGGAATCGTACAATGCTCGGCAATCAATTCACAAATGTGCCTTGCCTCAACCCTGGCTTGCTCATTAGATTCATAGTCTGAACCAGAAATAGCACCTTTCCAACTATCTTTTAATTCAAAATAGTTTAGAAGATCTCTGTTCTGAAATTAGTAGTTCATTTTCAAATGGATATGAAATGATAAATCTATTTATTCTAATTTCCTTCTCGTTCCCTGATGGTTTTTTATTCACCAACTCATCATTCGGATCGTCTAGCAATTCTTCTTTCACAGTCTGAAAATAAGGATAATCTTACTTTTCAACAGCAATGGTTTTTATGAACAATAAATTCAAACAATGAATGAAATACTATATTTGGCCTCAAATTAAACCTTATGAAAATGAAAATTTACAAAATTTCTGCAGCTGTTATAGCACTTTCAATGCTTGCTAGTTGTGGTGGAGATTCAGAAGAATCTACCGAAGAAACAGAAGAAACTGTTGAAGAAGTTGGACCTACTTTTGAAGAGTCTTGTACTGACGGAAATGACATCTTTGTTCAAATTGAAAAATACGGATCAGGATTTGACTCTACGTTCACTTATAACGGAAAAGTTGAAATCGTACGTTCTGAGTGGAATGTTGCCAATGATTCAACGGCGACCCTTAACTTATACAACTATGAATTAGGAGCTGCTGACACAAACACTAACTTTCAAATTTTAGCTGAATTCCACGGTAAAAATGGTGAGTTATTGCAAGAAGGTAGTTATGGATACAATGCTTATGACGAGAACTTATGGGCTAAAGTAAATATCATTACTCCTTTAGGAACAATTTGGTTTAACTGGGTTTCTAGTATGCCAGATCAAGGATACGCTAGCATTAACTACTTTGATAATGATGGTGCTTGTGGAGAGTTTGTTTTAGAAGTAAACAAACCTAATAATACAACTATTGGACACGTAGTATTAAAAGGACCTTGGTCAACTCTATAGTCTCGAAAATAAAGAAACAAAAAAGCCCCTTTAGCAATGCTAAAGGGGCTTTTTTGTTTCTAGTAATAATCTTATAAATGAATCACCTCATCATATGCTGCAGCTGCTGCTTCCATAATTGCTTCAGACAATGTTGGATGCGGGTGTACAGTTTTGATAATGTCGTGCCCTGTAGTTTCTAACTTTCTAATTGAAACAATCTCAGCAATCATTTCAGTTACATTCATTCCGATCATGTGACCTCCTAATAACTCTCCATACTTGGCATCAAATACCAATTTGATGAATCCGTCATTTGCTCCAGCAGCAGATGCTTTACCTGATGCAGAGAAAGGGAACTTACCAACTTTAACATCATAACCAGCTTCTTTAGCTTGCTCTTCTGTCATACCAACAGATGCAACTTCAGGAGAACAATATGTACATCCTGGGATGTTACCGTAATCTAAAGAATCCACATTCATTCCTGAAATCTTCTCAACACAAATAATTCCCTCAGCTGAAGCTACGTGAGCTAAAGCAGGGCCAGGAGTAATATCTCCAATTGCGTAGAATCCTGGAATGTTAGTTTGATAGAAATCATTCACTAATACTTTTCCTTTATCAGTAGCGATTCCAACATCTTCTAATCCTATCCCTTCAATATTAGTTTCAATTCCAACTGCCGAAAGAACGATATCACATTCAATGATTTCTTCACCTTTCTTAGTTTTCACTTTTACTTTACAGTTCTTACCTGAAGTATCAACTGACTCAACTGAAGAGTTAGTCATGATCTTCATTTTTTGTTTCTTGAATGAACGCTCTAATTGCTTAGATACCTCAATATCTTCAACAGGAACTATTGTCGGCATGTATTCAACAACCGTTACATCAACTCCCATTGTTTTGTAGAAGTATGCAAACTCAACTCCAATAGCTCCAGAACCAACTACAACCATTGACTTTGGCATTTTTGGTAGCGTCATTGCTTCTCTGTATCCAATAATCTTTTTACCATCTTGTGGTAATGAAGGTAATTGACGTGAACGCGCTCCAGTTGCTAAAATCACACCTTTAGAAGCTGTATATTCAGTTACTTTACCTTTATCATCAGTAACATCCACTTTCTTTCCAGCTTTCACTTTTCCGAAACCGTTGATTACATCAATTTTGTTCTTCTTCATTAAGAATTTAACTCCTCCTGACATCTTCTCTGCCACTCCTCTACTTCTTTTCACTATTGCACCAAAATCAGCTTTTGATCCAGTTACAGAAATTCCGTAATCTTCAGAATGAGAAATGTATTCAAATACATTTGCGCTTTTTAAAAGAGCTTTTGTAGGGATACATCCCCAGTTAAGGCAGATACCACCTAACTCAGCTTTTTCAACAACCGCTACTTTCATTCCTAATTGAGAAGCTCTAATCGCAGCTACATATCCGCCAGGACCACTTCCTAATACTATAATATCGTATGACATATCTTAAAATTTTCTTGCAATAAATGAAGCACGAATTTAACGAAAACTCTATAATATTTGATGGACTCTGTTTTTATTTTATTTTTATCCCCTATTTAAAATTATGCCTAACAGACTTCTCATTTTCTCATTTATCGTAGCAATCCTTTCTATTTCTTGCGGAGCAAAGAAATGGGGAACTCCTGTAGGAATGCAAATAAATTATAGCGAAACCGATAATGTCAACTACGGACATAGCTTTAGAGTTCAGACGATTTTGGTTTACTCAACAGGTAAAACTAAAGACATTACTAAAGAAAAAGAAACAACATATAAGATTCAAGGAGGTAAAATAAACGGAAATCGAGTTTCAGTTCCAGGATATCAGAAGAGTTTTGGTGAGAACAAAGTAAAACTTGAGGCCAGCTATACTAAGAAAGATGTTCATTACAGTTTATCTGCTACATTTCCATATAATTATAAAGGTGACCTTATTATCAAGAGAAACGGGGCAAATGGACATGTTGGAAGCGAGGGAGAAAAAGGTAAAGGTAATATGTTGTTTAGAAATGGTACGGATGGACAAGATGGAGGAAACGGGAGTGATGGAGCAGACGGTCATGATCTCACTTTACACATCTACAAAGACACCATTAATGATATCTTCAAAATAAAAGTTACTGATGTTTCCACTACTAATGTCTTCTATTACAAGAATAAAGATATGGGGTTTCCTATAAAGATATTTTCTAACGGAGGACATGGTGGAGCCGGAGGTAATGGAGCTGACGGGAAAGATGGGAAAGATGGAAGAATGAAAGAAGACAAAGAAAAATTCCCTGGTGATGGCGGCAATGGTGGCAATGGTGGTGATGCGGGATCAGGAGGTACGGGAGGTAGTATCTATATTTTCATTCATCCTTCTGCTTCAGGAATAGAAAATCGAATTGTTAGTTATGCCAATGCTGGAAATGCCGGAATAGGAGGCAAAGGAGGTTTAGCTGGGGAAGCTGGCAAACCATTAGAAGGTCAAGATGGAGCTAAGAATGGGACTGCCGGAACGTTAGGTCAAATCGGTTTAATGGGGAATCCTGGCCCTCCTCTTCAAATGAGTGTTGAAGATTTTGATATTGATTTTTGAAAATAGTTGGAGCTCTTATTGAACTCAAACACATTATCTTCGCATTCGCTAATTGACAATTACACTTTCACAATGAAATACACGATAACTTACGAAAATCCAAACACTCAATACATCCCTATCACAATGGAAATGGATGTAGAAAAAGACAATTTTGTTGAACTGCAGTTTCCAACTTGGCGACCAGGAAGGTATGAAAGAGGAGAATTCGTTAAGAACATTCATGGCTTCAAAGTATCCAATGAAAAGGGTAAAAAAATAGAAGCATTCAAAATAACAAAAGACAGCTGGAAGGTCAATTGCAAAGACGCCAAGTCTATTACCGTCTCATACAAGTATTATGCGTCTGAGTTGAATGCGGGTTCAACTTACATGGATGAATCACAACTTTATGTAAACCCTGTTAATTGCTTGATTTATAATGTAGAGAGCCAATTAAGTAATTGTGAGCTACACCTAAAAATCCCAGAAGCTTTCAAAATTGCAGCAGGAAAAGAATTCAAGCAAAACAAAGCGATTTTTGACTCTTATCATGAATTGGTTGACACTCCTTTTATTGCTTCAGATTCATTAACTCATTTAGAATTCAATTGTTATAAAACCAATTTTCATTTATGGTTTCAAGGTGATGTAAAACTTGATGAAGAAAGAATCATCAAAGATTTAACGGCCTATACCAAATCTCAAATTGAGAAGTTTGAGAAATTCCCGGTTGCTGATTATCATTACCTATATCAGATTCTATCTATTAACGCCTATCATGGCGTAGAACATCAAACTTCAACGGTAATTGCTTTAGGTCCAACTTACAACCTAATGGGCAGTCTATATGATGATTTTTTAGGAGTAAGCTCTCACGAGTTATATCATACATGGAATGTAAAGGCCTTGCGTCCTGCAGAAATGCACCCTTATGATTACTCACAAGAGAATTACTCACGACAAGGATATGTTACTGAAGGTGTTACCACTTATATGGGAGATCTTTACTTGGTTGAAAGCGGAGTTAAAGACTGGAAATGGTACAAAAAGGAATTAGAAAAACTACTTCAAAGACACTTTGACAACTTCGGTAGATTCAATTATTCTGTGGCCGAATCAAGCTTTGACACTTGGCTAGACGGCTATGTAGCTGGCGCACCAAACAGAAAGGTATCTATCTATAACGAAGGTGCCATTCTTTCATTAGTGACTGACGCTAAAATCAGAACAAACTCTGCCAACAAGGCTTCTTTACATGATGTAATGAAAGAGATGTACGAAACCTTTGCTTTGAATGACAAGGGATATACTGAAAGAGACTTTCAAGGAATTGTAGAGAAGCATGCCAATGAAAACTTAAGCGATTATTTCGCTAACTATTATTACGGATTACACTCATTCGAGCATATTGTAAGTGAAGCTTTAGAGCAATTGGGATTAGTGATCAAAATGGAGAAGAACCCAGCCTTCTCTACGAATGTAATTGGCGTGAAGTGCTTAATTGAGGGATCTAAAACTATTGTGAAGAAACTTTATCCAGGCTGCGCAGCAGATTTGGGAGGAATTATTTTGGATGATGAGATTGTTTCAATCAATGGCTTCAAAGTAAACAAAGACCTTGATAAATGGGTTGAATACTTTCAAGATGATCAAATAGAGCTTGTGGTAAGCAGAAAAGGTAAGATTGTCAATGTAACTTGTCCGCATACAAATAAAAGCTACTTCCCTATCTACAAAATAGAGAAGGCGAAGGCTCCAAGCAATCTCCAAAAAAGAATTTTCAAAAAATGGTGCGGTACTCCTTGGGATGAAATCTAAATGATTAAATTTGAGTAGATGCCAATTGATGAATCTAAAATAGAAAGAGTTGTAGCCGTTACAATCCCTCAAAAAATCAAGCGCTTGATTTTAGGAAAAGAACGTCCTAATCTTTTAACGAGAGTATCAGTTGGGGTCGTTTTCATCATGTGGGTATACCTTTTCTCTTGGTATTTAATGACTTTCCTATCATTGATGATGATGAATGGCTTGAAGCCAGGTTGGCGTAATGATGTTATCCCAGCATTTCACCGTGTAGGTAGTAAGCTTTATGGATATGCTGATACCGTAAACATGCTAACCGTTCATTCGCTTATTCAGTTCGCAGTTTACTTCATCATGTTAGTTGGTCTCATACTCGTTTGGAGAAAGAAAAGAATCGGATTCCTATTCTACATTGGAGGTGCAATCGGTTCTTTAGCTGTCACATTTATTGTTTTAGGCTATGATTACCTCATTGCTGAAACAACTATCGTTCACTGGACCTTGGTGATTGGATCTGCCCTATACTTCACTGTCGGAGCCTGGTGGTTCTACAAGTGGAAAGAAAGAAAAAACAAGAAGCAAGAAGCTCCTCAGACTCAAACAACTGCTGGTTAATCAAAAGCAATCATTGAAATCTCTACGTTCACGCTCTTTGGTAAACAAGCCACTTGAACAGTTTCTCTTGCCGGAAAATCAGACGAAAAATAAGAAGCATATACTTCATTAACCGCATTGAAATCATTCATGTCTTGTAAGAAGATGCTTGTCTTCACTACATTATCGAATGTCATTCCAGCCTCACTTAAAACTGCTTTCAGATTAGCCATTACTTGATGTGTCTCTGTTTGAACATCATCCATCACCAACTCACCACTTTCAGGATGAATAGCAACTTGCCCCGAAGTGAATAACATGTTTCCAGTTTTAACAGCTTGAGAATAAGGTCCTATTGCTCCTGGAGCATTCTTAGTTGAAATAATTTTTTTCATTGTGTTCGTTTTATGTTTTGAATGATGTCTAACTTGCACTAAAATTAAGCATTCAAATTGAAAATATTACTCATAGACAACTACGATTCTTTTACCTATAACCTTGTTCACTACTTAGAAGGACTGGATTGTGAGGTTGACGTGGTATTAAATGATCAAATCAACTTTGATGCTATTGAAACTTATGATAAGCTAGTGCTTTCACCCGGACCAGGACTGCCTGCTGAATCTGGTGATTTAATGAAAGTGATTCAAAAGTTCTCAAGCTCAAAACCAATACTTGGCGTGTGCTTGGGCTTTCAAGCTTTAGTTCAACAATTTGGAGGAGATATTTATAATCAAGATGAAGTAAAACATGGCAGAGCCGAGAAAGGAAAATTTGAGCCGTCTTCTAAGCTATTTGCAGGTATTGAAGAAAAATTTAAAATCGGATTGTATCATTCTTGGGCTGCAAAAAAAGAGAACTTCCCTCCTACTTTAAAGATTACAGGAGAATCTGAAAATGACATTATCATGGCTTTTGAACATGAAAGCTTACCTATTGCAGGTGTACAGTTTCACCCTGAATCTATCTTGACAGAAAATGGAAAAGCAATTATCCATAATTTTTTGAGCAACTTCAATTAAATAGCCTTAACTTTATTCTACAAATCCAGCTACTCAGTAGTATTGTGATTTTATTCCGCAAGGGAGCCCATACAGTAGTTTTTGGTTCTTAGTATTTTATTTTTTAGGGCGATCTTAGTTGTTCATTGATGATAGGCCTCAACCCCGTCTTGAACGGTACATTCTTAGAATGATAACAGAGGATCTCAGACCGAACCGGTAGCCTTAACCATGTTTTTAGAAGAATTCCATAAAATGGAAGCTGTGTGGGTCTTTTTTTTCTCGATACATCCCGATTGTAATCGGAACACTCGAAAAAAGACCTTGTTGAAGTTCTTTTTCAGATTAAAAATCTATAACTCATCATTTATAATTAATAAGAGCTAGTTCTCATAGGTACAATTATCCATTGATGTGCACTTTTCAAAGATTAGATTATCTAAGATCAATAAAGAAGCTAAAGCTAGCTGGCTATAATTTTGAGAAGAATTCCCAAATTGTCCGTATTCAGAATGCCAGATTGTATCAATCAACTGCTTCCCTCCTGCTTTAGGCTTTATCACATTGACCATTAGCTTCTCTACGTTTCCTGCTCCGGCATGATAGATATGTAAAACCAAGAGCCTGAACCATAATTCGTATTGCGTATCTCCTTCAACTTTGATATTAAACTTTCTCATGATCCTTTTTCCTTCAGGAATACATGCGGTTCTAATTAAGTGTGAAGATGCTTTTGCTGATTTTGCAAAGTCTTTTCTTTCGTCAACATATTTATCTACCCTTAAACCATGATTTCGCGCAACCGACTTCATTATTTGAAATGGCCCCAAAGCTCCTACATTAGAATACGCTATTTTACCTGGACTCTCAATCATTAGAATAGCCTGAGCATACCAAGGATCAGTTTCATTATCAATAAATAAGTTCACTCCCTTGGAAATTGAAGGAAAAACCTTTTCGAATTGGTAGAAATCACTTTTACCAGTTGTCATAAAAATACGCTCGTCATCAGGCAAACCATTTTCTTCTCGCAACAACTGTCTGTGTGCCTCTTTTTCATCATCTGATTGCTTATTCCATTCAGCTAATGATGTTATCTCTAAAATCTGTCTGGTTCTTCTTACATTAAGAATCGAAGTACCCGGAGACATTTGCATAACAAACTTCCAAAAATTTGGCTGTGCCAATGTATCCCATCTGTCTTCAAAGAGTTCGGGGGTTTTTACAAAGGTCAAAATTTCTTTTGTTTCCTCAATTTCAACTTCTACTAAGTGGTCGTCAAACTTTCCTTGACCAAAGGCAGATTGAGCCAATAACCCCAATCCCAAAAATATATGTGTAATTCTAATGTTCATTGCTTTTTTAAACGTCCTTGTTATGTAAAGTTACCTTGCAAATCTTGTGCCCCTGCAAGCCGGCATCTTAATTTATCCTAATTCGAATGTTAAAAGCTACTTGAAATCCTATACATTTGTTGCCGTATTATGAAAAATCTTAGTCTATTTCTATTATTCGTTCTTGTCTCGGGATTATCCTATGCAAAAACGGATTTTTTCAGAGTGATGTTCAATAAGAATGGTGATCATGAGGCTACAATTGGCTGGAACCAAGTAAGCGGAGATTCGGCGGTAGTTTTTTGGGGTAAAGAAGACCTTGCACCTAGCAGATATTTAGAATACTCAAATCTTGCCCATGTTGTTCATGCTAACAAATACAAGGGAATGGAAAACAGGTTTGTTAGATTAATCAATCTAGAGCCAAATACAGCCTACTACTTTGTCGTGAAAGATAATGAAGGCGTTTCAGAACGATTTTGGTTCAAGACTACACCCAATGTGAATACGTCAAAACTCTCTTTAGTAGCCGGTGGAGATTCAAGAAGTAGAAGACCCACAAGAGTATTGGGCTTTAAAATGGTAGGCAAACTTGTACCTCATGCTATTTTGTTTGATGGAGATTACACAGACATTGACAATGAAACTAAATGGAGATATTGGTTTGAAGATTACAAATTCTCTTATTCTGGATTTGATAACAGGATAATTCCAATCATTACAACAAGAGGAAATCACGAGCAATCAAATGATTGCCTAATCAAGTTCTTTGATTGCCCAAATGAAAAGAATGTGTACAATGTTACAATGGGCGGAGATTTGGTAAACGTTATTTGTTTGAATACTGAGATTATTTTTGGAGGAGCTCAAAAGAAGTTTTTAGAGCAAACATTAATTGAACACGAAAACTATTTTTGGCAAATCCCCGTGTATCACAGAGCTTGCAGACCCCATGTGAATTGGAAGATGAAAATGAAAGGTGTAAAACAAATCTATAAAAGATGGATAGA
The DNA here is from genome assembly GCA_913054135.1 of uncultured Flavobacteriales bacterium. Taxonomy (GTDB): domain Bacteria; phylum Bacteroidota; class Bacteroidia; order Flavobacteriales_D; family Crocinitomicaceae; genus Paracrocinitomix. The sequence continues at coordinate 115,910 of CAJXJK010000015.1, forward strand.
CCTTTTCGAGAAACATGGTGTTCGTTTAGCGATAGAATGCGACAGTCACATCACCAAGGTTACTTGGCCAATAAAGAAAGGAAAGACTAAAGGAATTGAAGATGGCTTTATTAGAGATGACGAAAACGGAATTGTTTACGCAGGTGAAGGCTGCTGGGGTGCACCTTTAAGAGTGCCAGATAGAATCAGAACATGGACGCGTGATGCGGGCTCGGTTAATTCTTTTAAATGGATATTCGTTTCAAATGAAGAAATTGAAATGAGAACTGTTGATTATGCAAATGCTGATGAAATTGCAGGACTGACAGACGAAACTCGCTTTAATCCTCCCGCTGCACTTAAACTTTGGGCACCAGAAAATGGCGCTATAGTTTCTATCAAAAAATAAAGGAGACCATTTCTGATCTCCTTCATTCTTTAAATATTTAGATAATCTTATTCTACGATTAACTTTTGTACGTTTTGGTTGTCACCAACTTTTAATTGTACAGAATATATTCCTGCAGCATAATCAGTGGTATTAATTGGTAATTGGTAAGCACCACTTAACTGTCCATAATTTCTTGTTGCAATCACTTTCCCGTTCATATCAAGGATGTTCACAACAACTTCATCATTCTCTAAATCAGTCAATGAAATCACAGATCCGTTTTGTGTAGGATTAGGATACATTTCAAATGGAGCAGAAACTGAAAGTTCTTCAACCTCAGTTACAACAATTGTTGAAGAGGTTAAACCATTCGTCAATGCCTCATTCAATGTTGTATAACCAGCATTATCAATATCTCCACTAGGATCAATTAACATTCCTACTACGTGCATTTCATCAAAATCCCATGATGGGTCAACTTGTAATTCAAAGATCACTGTGTGTTCGTCACCTAAATCAGTTGAAGGAAAAGCTCCTGTAAATCCTCCAAAACTTGGTAAGATTACTCTTGCAACATGATCATAAACCATTTGAGAAGCTGGAACTGGACTAGGAAGAGATTCGTATCCTCCCATAACTCCTGCGCCACCACCAGCATAAGCATTCACTTGTGCCCAGCTACTTGATGTACCAGATAAGTTATCTTCAGTTAAAACCATTGCTAACCTGTGAGTACCGGTAACTGTTGCTTGAAAATCGCATGTTACAGAAACTCTTAGCATTCCTGATCCTGCATCATACTCTGCTCCATTTGAAACAAATGCAATTGGAGGAAGAACTACTCTGGCATTAAAATCAGCTTCCATTTCAGATGGATCAATGATAGCACCTCTATCAACCAAAGCTGAAGGATATGAAGCACTTACTGCCGCAGACATTGGAGTATCATATGGTTCCCAAGCCATTGGATCACCATTATGAACCGCTATTCCTGCCCAATGATCAGGATAAACATCAGCCATCATATCCATAAAAACAGCTCCTCTAGGACACCATTGACACCAAGTCCCTGTTGCCTCTTCACCCACTACAACCTTACCAGGAGCAGGCGTAACAGTAGTTATTGAAACAACTTTACTATCGTCAGCTGCATTTCCATCAGCACCATTTCCGTTAACATTTGAAACAGTAGCCGTAATATCATTTGTTCCGCTCGCTAAAACTAATGCGTTAGCGAAAGTCACTTCCATTTCACCCATTGATGCAATGTTAACTCCAGTTATGTTCTCAGTAATTTGATTCCCATCATAATCACATTCTAAATCAAAAGAAGTAATTGCAGACGTACCTAAATTTCTCACTGTAACAGTTGGATAGATATCAGCAGTAGCTACTCCACCTAAATCAGCAATGTAAGACACTGCTGCGTTTTCAGCAGGCAAAGTGAATGCCGTGTGAGTGTAGTTGAAGTTATCTACATAAAATGAAGAATTATTATTACCTCCATTTGAAGAGTTCACTGGGAAAATATCAATTGAGGCAATTTGCCCAACAACTGCAGTATAGTCACCCAAAGAAACTCCGTCAAGAATTACTTCCCAGGTATTCGTATTTAAATCAACATCAATCTCAATGTTGAACCAAGTGTCTGAAGGATAAGTATCAGTTACCCAAATTGTAGACCCATCATCAAATGTGATAGTTCCGTTATTGTGCATTTGGCAATTAAACGACCAAACTTCACCTACTGTATTATTGGCCTGAAAATTAAAGTAAGCTCCTTGATTAGCCTCTACATAAAAATCAGAATTCCAGTTGAAATCTCCTGTGTTATGCTCACCACCAAAGGGAACTATTACATCTTGAGGTCCACCAGTTGACACGGTTGACATAAAGTAAATTGAGTTAGCTCCTGAATTTGCCTGTGCGGTTGTCACTTGGCAATCTTCAGCACCTCCCGTGGTTCCACTCCATGTAGACCATTCGGTTGAATTCACACCCATGTATGAACCGTTCGTCCAACCGTCAAAGTTCTCTGACATAGATTGGGCTTGCACGTTTCCGGCTAATGCCAGGCAGAGTGCTGCGCCTAAATAGTATCTTTTTTTCATGTCGATTTATTTATCCTTCTAATTTAGAAAGATAAAGCACTGTAAGAAAGATTATTGGGTCTTATTCTTGAAGTCCTACTTCTTAAAAAACTGCGAAACTTTAGAAAGTGGTTTTCTGATAAATGTGAAAGGTGATGGTTTGAGATCATTCATTTTCCAAGCCATTCTATCTTCTTTATTTGCCCTGAGTCTATTTTTAAACGAAGCGTTAGATTCGCCTCCGGCCCTCATTTTCACAATTACCTCAGGTAAATAACTCAATGATATCTTGTGCTTATGTATAACTCTAAGCATGAATTCATAATCAGCTGCTGACCTTAACTCAAGCGAGTAGCAGCCGAATTTATCGTAAATTTCTTTACGAACGAAAAATGTCGGGTGCGGAGGCATCCATCCTTTAATGAATGCATCTTCTTCGTACTTTTTGGAGACCCAAGTTCTTGTAATCTTATCTGTATCAAACTGATCGACATAAACCAAATCAGCATAGACCGCTTGAATGTCTTCAGTGAACTTTGAAATTACTTTTTGAAGAACATTTTCATCCATATAGAAATCATCTGAGTTCAAAATACCCACCACATCTCCTGTAGCCATCTTTACTCCTTTGTTCATGCCATCATAAATCCCTTTATCTGGTTCTGATATGAATTTGTGAATTTGATCTCCGAAAGATTCAATAATTTGAACGGTATCATCTTTAGACCCTCCGTCAACAATGATGTACTCTAAATCAATCCCTTTTTGACTGAGAACAGATTCGATAGTATCTTTAATGGTAGAGGCAGCATTATATGCCACCGTGACGATTGAGACTTTCATTAACTCTCTATTTTTCGTTCAATTGTCTTGACTGCAGGATTGCCTCTGTATATCCAATAAGGAGCTAAGTTCTTTGAAGTAACTGAACCAGCAGCTAAAATTGAATGGCTGCCACAAGTTACTCCGGCAGTGACGATTCCTTTCGCTCCAACCCAAGCACCATCTTCTAGAATGATTTCACCAATCATTAAATCAAAGGCTTCTTTTTTGAAATTATGATTTCCGCAAAGTAAAAGTGCACCTTGTGAAACGCAACAATTAGCTCCGATTTTAACCATATCTAGATTATCTATCCACACATCTTCACCAATCCAAGAATTATCTCCGATCTCCAATTTCCAAGGATATTTCACATTGATTCTTTGTTTCAACACCACCCCTTTTCCAATCTTGGCTCCAAACATTCTCAGAACTAATTTCTTCAAACCACTAAAAGGATTCATTGGATTCAGCAAGAAAGATACATTAAAGAGATACCAGAAGGCTCTTTTCAACTTGCTACCTGGTTTATACCAGTCGTTATTGAATTTGGATAAATCAGTTTTCATCTGCAAACAATTTACGATTGGCTTCAATCACTTCATTATCTGTTATCACTTCTTTAAAATAGTTATAGCTAGCTGTACATTGAGCAACATATGAAGTAAAATCAAGATCTACTGCTTCTTGCATAGCCTTCACTAAATTATCGAAATTCTTTAAGTCGATATCCCATCCCAAATCTTGAACGTGCAAGTTTTTCCAGGGAGTATTTCTAGAAATAATTACTGGACAAGCATTTGACCATGCTTCCACAATAGCATGCCCGTAATTTTCATGTTTCGTAGGCAAAACCAAATAATCTGCATTTGCATATATAGCAGGTAATTCAGCAGGCGTAGCTACACCTTTATAATCAATTGATAAATCATCACCCTCTTTTATTTCATCCTTGAAAGTATCCCAATATTCTTGGTCTTCGATATTTCCATAAATATGAAATGTACAGGGTTGTTTTGTCTTTAACTGCTTAAAGGCAAGTATGGCCAAATGCAGATTTTTCTTGACTGCAATTCGACTCACGAATATGAAACGAGTAGTTCCGGTCTTTTTCTCATTTAGAATTTCATCTAAACTTAATTTTTGACCAACCGGAATGTTTTGAGCAATATGAACTCTTGCCTTTCTTCCGAAAGTTTTATAAATCTCTTCTTCCTCTTCTTTTGTTGAAGCGTGCCATTTAACTTTTTTGTAGAGACCCGATATTTTAGAAATCAATAAGAAAGATTTCTTCTTTCCTTTCTTCAAATCCAATGCTCCTTGCCCCAGCATACCTCTTGGTGCTAAGACAACCGGAAAACCATATCGTCTGCATGCTAACAAAGGAAAAAGTGTAAAGACTTTTGAGAATAGAGAATTCAAGTAGACAGCATCCGGCTGAATTTCTTGTATGTTTCTTTTAATAGCTGCGTAGTTCAAAAGAGTTTTATCCAGATACTTTAAAAACAATCCGCCGTCATCAAACCATTCATTTAAAGGCAAGTCTTTATAAGGCTCAACTTCGCCCAAATCGTAGGCAGAGGTTAAGATGTAAAATTCGTAATCATCCTTAAGCTCGTTAACAATATTTGCCACAGAACGAATAGGACCACCTGCTTTAAAGCCGGGTTCATACCAATCAATACATATTAAGATTCTTTTTTTACTCATCAATCTCATTGGCTTTAAGCCAATCTCCTAGCACTACTAACGGCCAAATACGTGACCAGGTTACACGTTTGTGTCCCTTTAAAAATTGTGACCACAACTTCTCTATTCCTCCGTCTCTAAATTGCTTGTAATTTTTAAGATGATTTAATCTTTCTTCGCAATACGACTTAAGTTCATTCTTCATCCAATGTGAGTAAGGCAAGACAAAGCCCATCTTCTCTCTATTGTATACATTCTCAGGCAGGATATCTTTAAAGCTATCCACCAATAATTTCTTGGGTGATGTTGGTTTTTTAAACTGATCTGGAACTCCTAGAACAAATTCAACCAATTCGTGGTCTAAAAATGGAACTCTCAGTTCCAATCCTGTCCCCATGCTCATTTGATCAGAATCTCTCAACAATACATTTTGCATGTATGTTGAAATTTCTGCAGCTGAAATTCTAGACAAAGGTGGCATCTTCCACCCAATCGTTTCATATCCAACCAGTTTATGCGTAATATCGAATGCCGAATGTCTCGGCAAATCAGAACTTTTTAAAATCTTCTTGATTTGATCATCCATCAGTACTTGTCTGTAAAACTGATAGATGTATTCCATATCGAAAAATTCCAATTTCAATATTTCCTTAATCTTGCTTGAGGCTACTGTTCCCTTAAGCATATGATAACTATTGGCTAGAGGTTTTCTTGCATAGGCAGGGAAACTTTTAAGCCAACCCTTACTTTGCAAGTCAGCAACTTGATTGAAAATTGAATAACCACCAAATAGTTCATCTCCACCTAATCCGCTTAAGGCCATTTTAATTCCTGCTTCATGCGTTTTCTTAGAAACGACATAAGTATTAGGTCCATCTCCGCTAGGATGATCCATAAAAGAAAGTGCTTCAGGAATTAAGTCTCTAAATTCAGACGCTCCCAATTCAATTTCATGATGATTCGTCTTGAACTTATCTGCTACTTCTTTGGCATATTTCCCCTCAGAGAATTCGTCTTCAGAGAATGTGACCGAGAAAGTATCAACTTTCTTGTCATGCACTTCACTCATCAAACCTACTATGATTGAACTATCAATACCTCCTGATAAAAACGCTCCGAAAGGTACATCTGCAACCAATCTTTTCTCTACACTCTCCGAAACAAGTGATCTTACTTTAGTTTGGGTATCGGCTAAATTAAGTTTTGAATGCTGGTAATCTTCATTAATTTTCCAATATTCTTTGAATAAAATACCTTCTTCTTCATTAATTGAAAGTTGTTGACCTGGTATTAACTGAAAAAGCCCCTCAATAAGAGTATAAGGAGCGTGAACAGTTTGGTATCGTAAATAATCAATCAAACTTTGCTCTCTGGTTTTCTTTTCAACCAGACCAGAGGCAAGAATAGATCTAACAGAAGAGGAAAAGATAATTTCTTCATCAGTTAAGACATAATAAAGTGGTTTAATACCCAATCTATCTCGGGCAATGAACAATGATTTCGTTTCAAGATTCCAAATGGCAAAAGAAAACATACCATTAAAGGCACGCAAACATTTGTCACCCCATTTTATGTATGCAGCTAACACAACTTCAGTGTCACTGTCTGTTTTAAAATCGTAATCACTAAGCTGAGACTTGATTGATTTATAATTATAAATCTCACCATTGAAAACCATTACCCATTTCCTATCATTAGAGGTGAAGGGTTGATTTGACCTAGCATCCACATCAATTATTGACAATCGTCTATGACCAAGATTTATAAATTCATCTCTATGAACCCCTTCGGCGTCAGGACCTCTGTGAGCCAGAGAATTGTTCATTTTCTCAATTAAATTCTGATCTCTTTTGAAACCAGAGAATTGATAAATTCCGTTAATCCCGCACATCTTATAAGTCCATTAATTTTCTAAACTCAGTACTATCAATCATCTTTTGAATCCCTTCTTCTAAAGGCATTAAGTCTCTTCCTAATACATCTCTCATTTTTGAATTGTCGGGCTGTCTTCTCGTCATATCACCATCTTTTAAAGGTGGTAGATACACAATTTTAGAGCTACTGTTCGTAATGCGTATAATCGTGTTAGCAAGTTCTAATATGGTATAAATCTTTGCACCTCCAATATTCACTACGTCATTCACAAAGCGGTCGCTATACAAGGCATTGATAGTAGATTCAATGTTATCATCTACATAACAAAACGTTCTCGTTTGTGAACCATCACCATATATTGAGATATCTTTTCCTTGTAAAGCGTTTACCAAAAATTTACTCACTACAAAATCAGTAGTTTGATGAGGCCCATAAGTATTAAAAAATCTGAATACTGTATAATCCAATCCATATTCTTGCTGAAATGATCTACAATATGCTTCCCCTACGTTTTTCACTACAGCATAGGGCACCCTTGAATTTAATGGGGTCGTTTCTTCATTTTGAGGTATAGAAACTGGTTCACCATAAACCTCTGAACTACTTGAGAAAAAAAATCGCTTTACTCCTGAGTTCTTCGAGAGCGTGAGCATATTTTTTATTCCGTCTATATCTTCTAAAACTTTTATCGGGTTTTCTTGTGTTCTTTTTACTCCCACTAAAGCAGCATAATGAAATACATAATCAAAATTGTTAGCCAACATGATATCAGCCATTTCTCTTCTATTATTTGAATCTGCTTTTATGAATTGAAAATTACTTTTCTTAGCAGGAAGTTTAGATAAGCTTCCGGTAGATAAATTATCTACTACAACAACTTCATTTTCTTCATCTAACAACAACCTGTTAGCCAAAGCGCTTCCTATGTTTCCCGCCCCTCCTGTCAGTAATATTTTTCTCATCCTCAATCTTAATGTGCCATAAAGTTATAATTAAAAGATAAGGCGTTCAAGAATTTGCTCTATCAAATAATTTAAAATAGTAACTTTAGCTCCAATCAAACCCAATAATTAATTCAATTCTGGAATCTAAAAACAGTCAATATCGTTTTGCTTTTTTTGCGATTTCGATTCTCTTTTTCATGTGGGGATTCATCACCGTGATGAATGACTTTTTGATCAATACTTTTTCAGAGGAGTTTAAGCTCTCAGCAATTGAACTTTCTAAAATTCAACTCACTTTTTTTGGAGCATTCTTCTTTCTATCCCTACTGTACTTTATTCTGTCAAATATTTTCAAAAGAGACCCAATCAATTTTATCGGATATAAAAACGGGATGTCAATTGCCCTATTAATATGTGGGGTTGGTGCATCAAATTTTTATTTTGCTGCCGAAGCTGAATCGTACAATCAGTTTATCACATCTCTTTTTATACTAGCCGCCGGAGTAACCTTACTCCAAATATGTGCGAACCCTTACGTAGCTATCTTAGGGTCTGAAAGCTCTGCAAGTAAGCGTCTCAATTTAGCACAAGGATTAAACTCATTAGGAACCACTATAGGCCCCATAATAGGTTTACTGATGGTTTACATCCTATTCTCAAACCAAGAGACTTTAGCTGCAATTGGATCAACTTATCTAATTTATGGAGCGGTATTTCTCGTGATGGCTGTCCTCGTCAAGTTCAGTAAGCTTCCTGCATTCACCAATGAAGAAAAAATTGAAAGAGGATTTGGAGTACTAAAGCACAGAAATCTAAAGTTCGGGATACTAGCCATCTTTTTCTATGTTGGTTGCGAGGTGGCAGTTGGTTCATGGATTGGCAAATTTGCAAAGGATCCTTCTGTTATGGGAGTCTCTACTGAAGCAGCTAGTTCTTTTCTAGCCTTCTTTTGGGGTGGATTAATGATTGGACGTATGATGGCAAGCGTAGCTCTGAATCAAGAAAAGAGCGAGCTTCGAAAAAACATTGAAATGGTAGCGATCAGTTTGGGACTGTTCTGCTTCATTTGGTTGGTTAACGGAATTAAGGTAGATGGCGGAGTTTTAGACTTTGAAATGCTCTCTATCAAAGAAATTAGCATTTACTTTCTGTTTCTTATCATAAACTTTTTTGCTTTTAAATTGAGCAAAGGAAAGGCAAATTCAATGATCGTCATATTCTCTACTATCAACTTGATTTTACTTCTTATTGGCGTTTTTGCTAAGGGAGAGGTAGCTTTTTGGTCCGTTCTCGGAACCGGTCTATTTTTCTCAGTAGGATGGTCTAACATATTCTCTCTCAGTATAAAAGGATTAGGAAAGCTAACCAGCCAAGGCTCAGCTCTTTTAATCATGGCCATTGTCGGCGGAGGTTTGATTCAATACTTTCAAGCATATATTCTTGACGAAAAAAATGTACAACCTTCATTTTTGATTCCCGCAATCGGAATGATTTATCTAATATTTTTTGGAATTAATGGCTACAAAAAGAAATTATAAAATTAGTAATAAACGTAGGATTTAACTACATTTGCAGCAATATAGAGCAGCAAATTAAACTCTAATTGAACCCTTTTAATATGAATAACTTTTTAGGAATCGATATCGGCGGAACGAACACTGCGTTTGGAATTGTGAGTGAAGAAGGAGAAATGTTGTATTCAGGCAATGTTTCAACAAAAGATTTCTCTACAATTGATAGTCTTGCTGAAGCGATAAAAAAACACTTAGAGTCTAACACAAAAGAGTCTTATGATTCAGTAGGGATTGGAGCACCAAGTGTAAGTAGATCTTCTGGATGTATCGAATTTGCTCCTAATCTTGATTGGGGAGATATAGTTCCTCTTAAGGGGTCATTTGAAAAGGTTTTTGGAGAAGGTGTTATTGTTATTAATGATGCTAACGCGGCTGCGCTAGGAGAAAAACATTTTGGAGATGCTGGAGAGTTGAAAAATTTCTCAGTAATTACTCTTGGAACCGGAGTTGGCCTGGGTACCGTAATTGATGGTAAACTAATGGAAGGCACTAATGGATTGGCTGGAGAACTAGGACATCTGGTAATTAGACGAGCTGGTAGAGAATGTAATTGTGGAAATTTAGGATGCCTTGAAACTTATGCCGGAGCTGCAGGAATTGCACTCACTGCGAAAGAAAAATTAGAATTTTCAAGTGGTGGATCAGCTCTAATGAGCTTACCTCCGAGCGATTTAACTCCTTTAGAGATATTCAATGCTGCGAGAAAAGACGACCCTGTTTCTCTTGAGGTTATTGATTCAGTTTGTCATGACTTAGGATATGCGCTCTCATCTCTCATCAACCTCTTCGATATTGAACATATCTATATTACTGGTGGTATTGCTAATTCAGGTAATATTCTGAGAAGAAAAATAGAGAAACATCTGAAAAGCTACGTTCTACCTAACTTAAGAACTAAAATCTCTCTTAAAATTTCTACACTAAATCAAACAGGTGCAGGTATACTAGGAGCCGTGGCAGCAATCAAAGAGTATTCAAAAGAAGCCGTAAGCTAAATAATAGCATGAAGCACTTTCTTATCTTACTTGGCTTCATCTCGTTTTCTTCCTTTTCTCAAGAAACAGACTTAACTCAATTTGTCAACCCATTTATTGGAACGGGTGGTCATGGACACACTTACCCAGGAGTTTCAGCTCCTTTTGGAATGATCCAGCTTAGCCCTGACTCACGTTTAGATGGATGGGATGGCTGTGGAGGATATCATTACACCGATAAGAGAATTTTTGGTTTCAGTCATACTCACCTTTCTGGAACTGGAGTTTCAGATTTCGGAGACTTGTTGATAATGCCTTTTACAGGTGATTATGAGTGGGAACCCTATGACGATAAAACGAAAAAAGGATACGGCTCAAAATTTAGTCACAAAAACGAAGGTGCAAAAGCAGGGTATTATCAAGTATATCTTGAAGATGACGATATCAAAGCAGAGTTCACGACAACTGTTAGAAGTGGTATGCATAGATATTACTTCCCTGAAAATGCGAACAGAAAAATCATTATTGATTTAGAGCACAGGGATAATCTAACAGATTCAGATCTCATCTTCTTAAATGACACAACCATTGTAGGCAAAAGAATATCAAAGGCATGGGCAGAAGAACAGCACTTTTACTTCGCAATTAAATTCTCTGAAGAACCAATTAAAAGGCAATTCAAGAAAAATACTGAAGGAAGGGCCTCTAAACTAATTCTAGAGTTTAGTAATGAATTTCCGGTCTTAGGTATCAAAGTAGGAATGTCATCTGTAGATATAAATGGGGCTAAGAAAAATTTGGACAAAGAAATGCCAGATTGGAGCTTTGATCGTTACCGAAAACAAACGAAAGCGGCTTGGAATAAAGAACTGGGTAAAATAATGATCAAAGAAAACGACAGAAATAGAAAAATCACTTTCTACACAGCTATGTACCATTCCTTTTTAAATCCAAATACGTTTTCAGATGTTGACGGAAGATATAGAGGTATGGATATGAAAATACATCACTCTAAAAACCACACTCAATACTCAGTATTCTCTCTTTGGGATACATTCAGAGCAACTCATCCACTTTTCACAATTACCCAAGAAGAAAAAACGAAAGATTTTATTGAGACATTGCTGACACAATATAGACAAGGTGGAATTTTACCCATCTGGGAGCTCTCGGCAAATTATACCAAATGTATGATTGGATATCATGCAATTCCAGTGATTGTAGATGCCTATAACAAGGGAATTCGATCCTTTGATGAAGACTTAGCCCTTCGAGCAATGATGAACAGTGCTGACCAAAACCATTTGGGCCTAGAACACTATAAAAAGCAAGGGTTTATAAGCTCTGAGAACGAATCAGAGTCCGTTTCTAAAACGCTTGAATACGCTTTTGACGACTGGTGTATTGCTATTTTTGCAGATTCTTTAGGGCAAGATTCTATTGCTGACAGATTTTACGAGAGAAGTCAGTTTTACAAGAATATCTACAATCCAAATTCCACCTTTATGCAACCTCGATATAATGGCGGATGGAAAAACAACTTCAAACCAAATGAGGTTACTTTTGATTATACCGAAGCCAATTCTTGGCAATATTCAATGTTCGTTCCACATGACATTACGGGAATGATTCAATTAATGGGCGGAAAAGACAAACTTGAATTATGGCTTGATAACCTATTCACTGCCCCTTCAGAAACTGAAGGTAGAAAGCAAGTTGATATTACTGGATTAATTGGCCAATACGCGCAAGGAAATGAACCTTCTCACCATCTTACTTACCTCTACAACTTCACTAAAAACTCTTGGAAAACTCAAAAATACGTCAATCAAATATTAACTGAACTTTACACAAACGATCCTGCAGGACTAGCAGGAAATGAAGATTGTGGTCAAATGTCTTCTTGGTATGTATTGAGCTCTCTAGGATTCTATTCTGTCACGCCAGGAACTGATTATTATCTCACAGGCGCTCCCCTATTTGAATCGTACACCATCAACCTTGAAAATGGCAAGCAGTTCAAGATGACAGCCGAGAACTTTTCACCTGAGAACATTTATGTGAAGAATATCAAACTGAACAAAAAACTACTCAACCGAAATTATTTATATCACCACGAAATAATGAATGGTGGTGAAATCATCTTTGAAATGGCGAAAGAGAAGCAAGACTTCTACGGCAACTCTCCAATCATTAAAATTAAAAGCAACCCTTTAATGCCTTCTCCTTTCATTGAAGAGTCAGAAAAAGTATTTGTCAAAAAAAGAAAGATAAAAATTGCTTCTGCTGAACCCGTGGTAGCAATTCGATACACTACTGACGGCACTGTACCAAACGATAAGAGTCCAATATATTCACGTCCCATCAAAATCAAGCAATCAACTCAAATAATTGCTAAATCTTATGGAGTTCACGAAGAAAGCTACCCAATTTATGCCCAGTTTCATAGAGCTAATGCGAAGTGGAAACTAAAAAGAAATACTGATTACTATAATCAATACTCGGGAGGTTCAGACAAAGCTTTAATTGATCAAATTAGAGGTAATCAAGATTTTAGAACTGGTTCTTGGCAGGGATACTATGGTGAAGATCTGGATGTTGAGCTTGACTTTAAAAAGAAAATGGAGATAGAAGGCGTTTATTTGAGTTGCCTACAAGATGTCCGTTCTTGGATTTGGTTCCCAACCGAAGTTGAATTCTTTACATCCTCAAATGGAAAAGATTGGTTCCCAATTAAAAAGACCATCAACTATGATTCCCCTAAGAAAACAGGTAATTTCATTAAAGAATTTGGCTTTGATCAAAACTTTAAAACCAGACATCTTCGAATTGTTGCCAAAAATTTTGGCGGATGTCCTGACTGGCACTTAGGCGCTGGAAACCCAAGCTATATCTTTGCTGACGAGATAATCATAAAATCTGCAGATTAATTATACCACTTTTTTGGTATTGTGAGTTCGATGCTGGCTGTCTACATTTGTTCCAACTATTTAAAACGAATCTAAATAAGCCCAAAATAATTATGATTAATAATATTCAAAAGTTCACATTCTTGGCTGTAGTAGCAAGTCTGACGATCACTTCTTGTAAAAAGAAAGGTTGTACTGACATTGACGCTCAAAACTACAGTTCTGAAGCCGAAAAAGATGATGGATCTTGTACATTTTACAACACACCTTCAACTTACGCATTCACTGATGCCGAAGGTAATAGTACTGTTAACTATTCAGGTCAAGAAGACAGACTTAACCAATTAGAAGAGATGACTACCTATATGAAATCTGGTACTTCTGCAACGATCTCTGCAAATGCAATGAGAGATATGTTCTATAATGAAGGTGATAATGGTGGAGGTAATTTCTCATTTTCTTCTTCAAAGCAATTGGGTAACAAATGTCTTTTCTCTGACACTTCAGCTTTTACTGCTTACATGAGTGATTTGGCAGCTGCTTCAATTGATTTTGCTTCTACCGCTTCAAGCGGACAAGCGGGAACTTTAACTTCAGGAACTTCAACTTATTTATTTGATGCTAACGGCATTGAGCAAGTTCAAATCATTGAAAAAGGACTCATGGGAGCAGTATTCATGTATCAAGCATGTAATGTTTACCTGAGCACAGCAAATATGAATGCAGATAACTCTGAAGCAGTAGATCCTGATGCCGGTGAATACTACACCAACATGGAACACTATTGGGACGAGGCTTACGGATATTTTGGAGCTCCAATTGACTTTCTAACAAGTACAGACTCATTCAGATTTTGGGCGAAATATTGTAATTCAACTGATGCACAATTAAGCTCTAATTCAATTATAATGAATGCCTTCTTAACAGGCCGTGCAGCTATAATTAATAACGACTTTGATACTAGAGATAGTCAAATTACGATTATTACAGACATCTGGGAAAAAGTATCAGCAGCTCAAGCTGTTATTTACTTAGAAGGTGCTAGAGATAACTTCGGAACCGACAACGCTAAATTTTTGCATGAGCTTTCTGAGGCTTATGCCTTCATCTCCAACTTGAAGTATGCTCCATTAGATACTAGAACAATTTCAATTACCCAAATCAACACTTTGCTTGACACAACTATTGGAAACAACTTCTGGGCAGTGACAACAACTGATTTGACATCTGCAATAAACGAAATCAACGCCATTTATAATTTCTAAATGAAATTGAAAACAAGAAACATATTTTTAGGTCTAGTTCTTATCGCGTCATTTGGATGCGATAAAGAACCTGACAAGCCAGATTTTGATCGAGAAGCTATGCTTTCGAATTTAGCTTCAAATGTAATTAAGCCTTCGATTGCGGAAACTGCTTCAAGCATCTCAGATCTAGAGTCGGCTACCCAAATATTTGTGGCCAATCCTACACAAGCTAATTTGGATGACCTTCAAGATGATTTCATTTTTGCTTACAAGAAATTCCAACATGTCAAGCCATTAAATTTTGGTGCTTTTGAAGATTACGGAATCGTAGGAGCTCTCAATACCTACCCTACCGACACCTCAAAAATTAAGAGTAATATAACTTCTGGCTCATACAACCTCGGATCAGTTGAAAATATTCAGGCGATTGGCTTTCCAGCTCTTGACTATCTGCTGTTTCACTCAAATGACGCACAAATCATTACTGATTTTACAACAGATACTGAATCTACGAATAGAAAAACTCTTTTGTCTGAAACAGTTACAAAAATGAAAACTGAAATTGAGCTCGCACAAACACAGTGGGACTCTGACGATACAGGTTTCATATCAGCTGACGGAAATGATGTAGGCGGTTCAACCAGTATTCTATTCAATGCCTTTGTCATGGATATTGAACTATTGAAGAATGCCAAAATCGGTATTCCTGCAGGAAACCAAACTGGCGGTACTACTCTACCTCATTATGTAGAGGCATACTACTCTCAATCTTCAATTGATCTTGCAAAAGAAAGCGTAGCTGGACTAAAAAATATTTTCACAGGAGGAACAGGTATCGGCTTCGAAGAATACATCAGAGATGTTGAAGGTGAGGTTGAAACTTCACTGGCAGATCAAATAATTTCAAAATTTGATCAGTGCACAACTTCCTTAAATCAAATAGGCACTCCCCTTTCTAACAAAGTGGATTCTGACAATGCAACAGTTCAGTTGGCCTACAATGAAATTAAGTCTCTTGTAACGCTAATTAAAACCGACATGTCTTCGGCATTAGGATTACTGATTACTTTCCAAGACAATGACGGCGACTAGCTCGAGAAAACCTCTTGAGATACTATTCAAACAAGTATCTGCAGCTCCTTTAACAGTTTATAGAATCTGTTTTGGCCTGCTCATGCTGTTCTCTACCATCAGATTTATTTCTAAAGGATGGGTCCAATCATTATACATTGAGCCTAGTTTTCATTTTCCATATCAGGGCTTTGAATGGATCCCATACCCTTCTGAATCAATTATTTGGCTTCTCTTTATTAGCCTAATAGTGTGCTCTTTACTTATCACGCTTGGCTTATTTTATAGATATGCCACAATCATCTTCTTTTTCTGCTTCACTTATATCGAACTACTTGATAAAGCAAACTATCTCAATCATTATTACTTTGTATCACTTATATCATTCTTGCTAATCTTCATAAACGCTAACAAACAATTCTCCCTTGATCAAAAGTTCGGATTTACGTCTTCTTCTGAAAAATGCTCGCTCTGGGAAATTAGAATTCTTCAATTCCAAATTGCGGTAGTTTATATTTTCGCCGGAATCGCAAAACTTGAGTCAGATTGGCTGATAGAAGCACAACCATTAAAATACTGGCTTCACACTGCCAATCATTGGCCAATTTTTGGAGACCTCTTAAAACAAGATTGGGTGGCCTACGCCTTCAGTTGGTTTGGCTGCATTTATGATCTTTTGATTGTTTTCATCTTGATTATGCCCAAAACAAGAAAATTCGGTTACTTCTTTGTCATTGTTTTCCACCTCACAACTTGGATGCTATTTCCAATTGGAGTATTCCCTTGGGTAATGATGGTAGGCACTCTGATATTCTTCTCGCCTTCTTTTCATGAGAAAATACTATCATTCTTTCGTTCTAACGAAAAGAACGAGCAACAAACTGCCAAAAAAACTATGCGCAAGCCAGTTGTTGCCTTTTTAACTGTCTTTTGTCTATTCCAACTCATTACACCATTCAGATATCTGCTAAAAGAAGGTGACGTCTTTTATACCGAACAAGGGTATAGATTTAGCTGGCGCGTAATGTTGATGGAAAAAACAGCCGAAGCCACATTTTATGCAATTGACAAAAACATGGACGTTAAATACGAAATTGAAAACTCAGATTTTTTAACTCCAAACCAAGAAAAAATGATGGGAACTCAACCTGATATGATTCTTGACTACGCAAATTATTTAGGAGATGAGTTTGCTGATACTTCTTTTACTAAATTTGGCGAAATTTTAAAATTCAATAAGCCAGAAATTAGAGCTGAAATCTTTGTTACAATCAATGCTAGACCGCACCAATTGTACGTAAATGATGACAAAAATTTATTAGCAGTTGAGAACGGATATTCTGACAGAACTTGGTTAGAACCTTACATCAAATGAAATTGAAACTATTCACATATCTCCTTTTTATAGGCTTTTCTGCAAACTCGCAATGTGAGTTGTTCGGAACTGTGATTGAGTCTGAATCAAAGAGTCCAATACCATTTGCGTCTGTAATACTTTCAACTCAAGAACCAACATACATCATAGCTGATGAATTTGGTAGATTCTATTTGGAGGATTTAAAATGTCAACAATTAACTATTCAATGTAAATCTATTGGTTGTAAAGAAATTTCTAAATCAATTGACATTAAAAGTGGTAGTAAGAATGAGATTCTCCTTGAGTTAGAAGACACAATGACGCTTAATCGAATCATTGTCTATGGTAATTCTGATTTCACTTCACGCAGCCTTCGAACAGTTGAACACATGGTTCTCACTCATGGTAAAAAAACACAGCTGATCTCTGTTGATGAACTTATTGCTAATAAATCAACTAATAACGCGAGAGAACTATACGCATCTGTACCTGGCTTAAATATTTGGGAGAGTGATGGTGGCGGATTACAACTGGGAATTGGAGCGAGAGGCCTTAGCCCAAATAGAACAGCACATTTTAATACAAGGCAAAACGGTTATGATATTAGTGCAGATGCCTTGGGATATCCGGAAACATATTATACTCCGCCAGCAGAAGCGATTAAAGATATCCAAATGATAAGAGGTGCAGCTTCTCTTCAGTTCGGACCACAATTTGGTGGAATGCTAAATTTTAATCTAATTCAACCTTCACACAAAAAATTTCAATACAAGGGCAGCCATTCTTATGGGGCGTACAATCTTGTTTCTACGTTCAACAGTGTTTCTGGTACTTTCAAAAAGAAATTTTCTTACCTCTTTTATCAGAAGTATAAGAAAGGAGATGGTTGGCGTGATAATTCAAACTTTTCACAACACAATTTCTTTGGGCAGTTAAAATACCACTTAAATGAAAACATATTTCTAAGCGCAGAATACACGCGAATGACTTATTTAGCGAAACAAGCTGGAGGCTTAACAGATGCGCTCTTTGAAGACAATCCGCAACAATCTATTAGAGATAGGAATTGGTTTGCTGTTGAGTGGAATCTTTTCTCAACTCATTTCAACTGGTCCATATCACACAATACAAAAGTGGACATTAAGGCCTTCAAGGTAATAGCAAATCGGAACGCCTTAGGGAATTTAGATAAAATCACAAGAACAGATGATTTACTTGAACGCGATTTAATAAAAGGAGAATTCAATAACCTGGGAGCCGAAGCGCGTTTCTTGCAGCATTATCCAATTGGCAAAAAAATGAAAGGTGTTTTAGTGAGCGGTCTCAGATATTATAAGGGCCAAACCACATCTCAACAGGGGCTTGCTTCTGATGGGTCTGATCCTGATTTTAATTTCTTAAATCCTACAAATCTTGAAGGATCCGAATACACCTACCCATCAACTAATTATGCCGCCTTTGCTGAAAACATGTTCAGATTGAGTCGTAATTTCTGGATTTCAGTTGGGGGACGATATGAATTCATAGATACCAAGGCAGCAGGTTATTACCGAGAAACCCAATTCCATCCTTTGACCGAAGAACTTCTGTTTGACACAACCTATTTAGAAAACAAATCTAATCAAAGACATATTTTCTTAGGCGGAATTGGCTTAACCTACAGGTTTGACAATAAGCTAGAAGCATACTCTAATATCTCCCAAAATTATAGAGGAATCAATTTTTCAGATATCAGAATTGTTAACCCTAATCAAAAAGTGGATGAAAATATTGAAGATGAAAAAGGATTCAATGCAGATTTGGGATTAAGGGGTAAGACAAAAAAATTCCAATTTGACGCAAGTGCATTCTTTCTTTTCTACAACAATAAAATTGGAATAATAAATCAGTCTGATGATGGTGCTGACTTTTATAGATTGAGAACAAATGTCGGAAGAGCTTATAGTACAGGAATTGAAGCGTTTGGAGAGTACTACTTTAAGAAAAGTGATTCAGCCCGCGTTTACTCCTCCATCTTTCTGAACGGCTCATATGTATACGCAAGGTACGGACAGTCTTTAGAGCCAGCTTATAGTAATAAGTATGTGGAGCTAGTTCCACCTATTTCTGTTAAAATTGGCTATCAATTGAATATCAAAAAATTTAGCAGCTCATTCTTATTCACCTATGTCCACAAACACTTCACGGATGGAACCAATGCGACTTTTGATCCCAATGCTGTGGCAGGATTAGTACCTTCTTATTATGTAATGGATCTTGGGTTGAAATACACTTTCAACCCTAATATTGGATTAAGTGCTGGATGCAATAATTTAACAGACAACAAGTACTTTACAAGACGGGCAAGCGCCTATCCAGGCCCAGGAATAATTCCTTCAGATGGAATTAGTTTTTATTTGACCCTAAATCTTACTTTATAAACTTGTAAGCGAAAGGAATGTCCTTCGCTTTCAAAACATACATACCGGTTTCCAAGTCAGAAACAGAAATTGAATTATCAGACTCAATTTCAAGATCAGCCTTAATCTCCTTACCACTTAAATCATAAATTGAGAATTGCCCAGTTTGAAATTTTTCTTTTCCAAAGCTGAATATGAGTTTCTCCTCGGTAGAATGATAAAATGCCGTGAGCCCTTGATTCAAATCAACTAAGCTATTGAATGCCGTTTGAACTTCCACCTCCATGTAAACTGGTAAATGATCAGACATTTCGTATAAATCCTGGATGATATTGGTAGGCAAACTTGAATTCACTGGCGCATCTATTAATGCATCATTGAAATGATTACCATCTTGTCCGTAAGCCCAATAAGAACCATCAATGTACTTTGCTTGGCTCCCCCAATTTTGTAAATCTGGAGACATAAATATTAAATCAAATCGATCATCTAAGCCTCCTGTTGCACCATTATCAAACTCTGTAGTTCTAGTGCTTTGTGTATGAACATCAGCATAGCCCCAATCCGCATGCCATTCACCTGGAGTATTTATCGGATCAACCAAAGTCACCCCTTCTCCACTCAGAACAGTGTTCCAAGTAGCTTCACTACTTCCATAAATATTGAAATCACCACCTACAAGAACATTTTCCATTGGTCCCCTAGCCGCCATGTACTCTTTCATATCCGTCGCAATCGTATTTCTCAATTCAAAATCACTTGACCCCGCCTTTAAATGCAAAGCATAAACATAGAAAAAGGTAGTATCTGTTGTAGTCGCAATATCCAAACTCTTGTAATAAAGAACATATTCATTAATATCTCTCAAGTCTGTCGAAATCACATTCTCTTCAACTATGCCAAGCTTATTGGTATTATAATAGAGCATGTTTTCAGTATCCGTTCCAGGAACATAAGTAGATTTAGCGTAATGACTGATTCCGTCCTGATTTAAACAATCATTCAGTACAGCTGAAGCACCTGAAGATGACGTTAATTCACAAACCATTAAAATGTCTGGAAGGGATTCTTGAAGAATGTTTTTTAATAAACTAACTCTTGAAGCATTCACTTGAGGAAACTTAAGAAGGTTGTATGCCATAACACTCACCGTATCAGTTGACTGACTAAAAGATGTTATAGAAAATAAGCTTAAAAGAAAGAGAAATAGTGTTTTTTTCATATTCAGAGTTTCAACAAATCTACGAATTAAATAGCCTATCAAGCTTAGCTTATTATTAACAATACTTCACAATATTCTCAATAGATTTAGATAACTTTGAGTAAACTTAAAGCAAATGTTAAAAATTGGCTTATTTGGTGTTGGACACTTAGGGAGAATTCACGCTAAACTTATTCTAGAATTAAAAGATAAATTCAACTTCGTCGGTTTTTTCGACCCAAATGAAGAGAATGCGCAAAAAGCGATAGAAACCTTTGGCCTAAAAAGATTTGAAGATTCATCAGCACTAATTCAAGAGGTAGATTGTGTGGATATTGTCACCCCTACTCTGCACCATTTTGAAATTGCAAAAGAAGCAATCCAAACTGGGAAAGATGTTTTCTTAGAAAAGCCAATTACAAATACTGTTGAAGAGTCTGCTGAATTAATAGCTTTGGCTGATGAAATGAATGTCAAAATTCAAGTTGGACACGTAGAGAGATTCAACCCAGCCTTCAAAAGTGCAAGACCACATTTGAATAATCCATTATTTATAGAAGTACATAGGTTAGCTCAATACAACCCTCGAGGAACAGATGTGCCTGTCATACTTGATTTAATGATTCATGATCTTGACGCAATCTTATCTGTTGTGAACTCAAAGGTGAATAATATTTCAGCCTCAGGTGTGGCTGTAGTCAGCGACACCCCTGACATTGCTAACGCCAGAATTGAATTTGAGAATGGATGTGTCGCAAACCTCACAGCATCTAGAATCTCAATGAAAAACATGAGAAAAACTCGACTTTTTCAAAAAGATGCCTACATCTCAATTGATTATCTCGAAAAGAAATCTGAAATCGTAAAAATGACATCTCTGTCTGAAGAACCAGATCCATTTGATATAATATTTGATCTGGGGCCAGGAAAAGAGAAAAAGAAAATTGAAGTTCTACAACCCAAAATTGAAGACTCAAATGCTATCCTCGAAGAATTGAAAACTTTTGGAGAGTCTATAGAAAATAATACTGACCCAATTGTCACAGGAAAGCAGGGCCACCAAGCACTTGAGGTCGCATACCAAATCATGGAAAAGATCACTCTAAATCAAAATCTCCTCGAACAAAATATTTAAGTTTTTATTTCGTTCTATTTAAGACCAAAATTTTTGCATGAAGAAAGTCTACCTATTGATTGTAATTCCTTTAGCTTTATTTGCTTGTAAAAAGGATGACCTAACTCCATCTTGGCTTGTGATAAATGAATTTGATTTCACCACGAATGAATCAATTCAAGGACCTAACTCTGAAGGTATTACTGACGCTTGGGTATACATGGACAATGAAGCACTTGGAGTCTTTTCTCTTCCTGCAAGAATTCCGATACTAGCTGAAGGTAAACATGATTTTACAATTTATGCGGGTATCAAAATCAATGGCATTTCTGCAACAAGAACTAGATATCCATTTTATGAAAGGTATGATGCTGAAATCGATTTAGTTAGAGATGTAGAAGTTGAAATCGCACCGACAATTACATATAAATCTAATGTACAATTTCAACTTCTCGAAGATTTTGAAGACGTTGGTATCGATTTTGAAAAAGACATTATCTCTGACACTAATATCAATATCATCACAGCAGGGACCCATCCTGATATTGTAAAATATGGTAATAGCTGTGGCATGATAAATTTGAGTCAAGACGATTCAACCTATAAAGGAACAACCAATACTAATCTCAATTTACCAAGAAATGAAGATGTCTACGTAGAAATTGATTACATGAATGTGAATTCTTTCGCTCTAGGTGTGGTTGCAAAAGGACCCGGAGGTACAAATGAACACACCCCACTAGTAATTATGAATGCTCAAGATGAGAGTGATTTGCAATGGAAGAAAATATACATAGCTCTTCAAGATGACGTAAGCTATGAGCTCAACGCAACATCATATGAAATCTATCTTCTTTCCATTTTAGATGCAGATAAAACTGATGCAATCATTTACATTGATAATATCAAAGTTCTTAGGTACGACTAGTGAGTAAGAGACAGAAAACATTACTATTAATCACAGTCGATTTTTTAACTGCTGCCCTGGCCTGGTTCATTTTCTATGCTTATAGGGTAACGAACCTTGAAGATTCAGAACTCGTTTTCAAAGGGAGCTTTTGGATGACTCTTATTGGTGTACCTCTCCTATGGATCCTATTGTACGCCATTCAAGGAACTTACTTGGATATCAAAAAAAGGTATCGTCTAAAAACAATCAAACTCACATTATTTGGAACTTTTATAGGGTCTATTGTCATATTCTTCTTCATATTATTAAATGATTACGTCAATAACTACACTCAATTCTACTTACTGTTCTTCTTGTTTTTAGGTCTTCACTTTATTTTAACGATAATCCCAAGAATAATCTCAACAACTATCTATGTTAAAAAAATTCACAGAGGAGAACTAGGTTTTAAAACTATAATCATTGGTGGATCACAAAAAGCACTCGATTTAATAAATGACATAAAGAAGCTTAAGCAAAATCCAGGCTTTGATTTTATTGGATATATAAATATTAATGGGAACGATTTTTCTCTTAATGATGAAATGCAATACCTAGGACATGTAGATGACATTAATTCAATCATTAATAACAATGAATTTGAAGAAGTAATTCTTGCTCTTGAAAGTTCAGAGCACGAAAAGCTCAAAGGTATGATTAGTTCTCTAAGTGCAACTGAAGCTAAAATCTCTGTTATACCTGATGCTTACGATATATTATCTGGTCAAGTAAAAATGAATAGTATTTTCGGCGCACTTTTGATAGACATCACTCCAACCTCAATGCCTGATTGGCAATTTGCGACAAAGAGAATTATCGATATTGTGTGTTCTTCTATTGCATTAATTAGCTTCATACCTTTCTATATAATTTTAGCCATTCTAGTAAAAGCTTCTTCCAAGGGTCCAATTTTTTTCACACAAGAAAGAATTGGTCTAAATGGTATTCCTTTTAAAATAATCAAATACCGAACTATGTATCTTGATTCTGAAAAGCAAGGTCCCCAATTATCTAGCTCTAATGATAGCCGAATTACTAAGATTGGAAAATTCATGAGAAAATCAAGACTAGACGAATTCCCCCAATTCTTGAATGTCTTAAAGGGAGACATGTCTTTGGTTGGCCCAAGACCAGAACGTCAATTTTATATCGATAAAATATCTGAGATGGATTCTCAATACTTGTTTTTACACAAGGTGCGTCCAGGAATTACTTCTTGGGGACAAGTTAAATTTGGTTATGCCGAGAATGTAGATCAGATGGTAGAAAGAATGAAGTATGACTTACTCTATATTAGAAACATGTCTCTTGCATTAGATTTCAAAATCATGTTCTACACAATTGCAATCGTATTTAAAGGTTCAGGGAAATAACTCTTCCTAGTTCAACAAGTGGCGATCCCATTGTTTAATTAAGCGATCACTCTCTTTTATGAAAAGTTCATAGTTATGATAACCTTCAGGAGTATCGTTCTCTTCTGACTTCATTGAAGAATAAACCCTTTGAATTAAGCCTAAGATATTTGAATTAATCAAATATTGACTAGCTACAGGGTCAGCCCTAAAGTTGTCGTAAACTGATTTTATTCTTTCAATCCGATAATTATCATTTTCAGACAACTCCATTTTTCTATTTAATTCAATGTATGTTGGAATCAATATACGACTCATTCTCACAAATCTTTGTAAGACATAAATGGCGTTTATTTTTTCTGATATTCCCATAATTGAATTGAACTTCTATTATAATAAACGCAAAAACAATTCCAAAAGTTGGTTGCTTCATTATTATTCAAGAAATTTTCATTCTAATACCAAGAAGACCAATCATTTAACTTCTACAAACAAAAATACCCCTACTACCAAAAGGTAATAGGGGTATAAAAAGTGGCAT
>CAJXJK010000016.1 GCA_913054135.1 uncultured Flavobacteriales bacterium
TCCCAAATAGTGACGCCTTATATAATCATCACCCTAAATATTTAACTAACAATGAGTTTGAATAAGAACGCAAAAATCTATTCACCTGATCCGAATTCTAGAATAAACTTCTTATTTTTGAGTAATTACAAAAAATCATTTTACTAACCATATAACACAAGATATAATGGCATTTGAATTACCAAATTTACCATATGCGCATGACGCATTAGAACCGCATATTGACAAGCAAACTATGGAGATTCACCATGGTAAGCATCATAACGGATACACAACAAAATTAAACGCAGCAATTGAAGGTTCAGATTTAGCTGGAAAATCAATTGAAGATATTTTAGCAAACTGTGCTGATAACGCAGCAGTTAGAAATAACGGTGGAGGATTTTACAATCACTCTCTTTTCTGGACAGTAATGTCACCAAATGGTGGTGGACAGCCTTCAGGAGAATTAGCAGATGCTATTAATGCAGCTTATGGCTCTTTTGAAGACTTTAAATCGGCATTCTCAACTGCGGCAGGAACAAGGTTTGGTTCAGGTTGGGCTTGGCTTTGTGTTCACGCTGGAGGAAAAGTTGAAGTATGCTCTACTCCAAATCAAGACAATCCAATGATGAATGGAATTGGTTGTGGTGGAACGCCAATTTTAGGGTTAGATGTATGGGAACATGCTTACTACCTAAAATATCAAAACAGAAGACCAGATTACGTTAGTGCATTTTTCAATGTGATCAACTGGGATGAAGTTTCAAGAAGATATTCTGCTGGTAAATAATTATCCAAATTAAAACTGAAACCCATCTTCTTTATGAGAGGATGGGTTTTTTTTGTATTTTTCAACAGTGAAAGTATTACCAATCATAATTTCTTGCATTTCAGTTCTATCACTTAGCTCATGTCTCAAGGATAAGACTATCCCTTTAGGAGAATGCAATGTGGAGGTTTCTTATACAGTTGAAATTAGACCTATTATAGAAAACTCATGTAAAACTCAGGCAGGTCCATCTACTGGATGTCATGATGCCTGGATTGATGATTACAGTCAAATCAATAGTCTCATAGCAAGCGGTTCTTGGGAAAACAGAGTGATTTCACTTAAAGACATGCCGGTCATTCCTAACACTTGGTCAATTGATTCTTTAACAACTGATGAAATCAAGACTATGCAATGCTGGATTGAGCAAGGTTATCCTGAAAACTAAATCGGTTTCTCTTCTTTGGATTATTGCTAAATTTGCGGCTTTATATCCAAGATCAAAAAAATGGAATACGACTTTCGTCAAATTGAAGACAAGTGGCAAAAATATTGGGCCGAAAACAAAACTTTCGCGGCTCAAGACAATTCAGACAAGCCAAAATACTACGGATTATCAATGTTTCCTTACCCTTCAGGGGCAGGATTACATGTTGGCCATCCTTTAGGGTACATTGCTTCTTGCATCTATGCTCGATATAAAAAACTACAAGGTTATAATGTTTTGCATCCAATGGGCTACGATTCTTTTGGATTACCTGCTGAGCAGTATGCCATACAAACAGGGCAACATCCAGCAATTACAACAGCTGAAAATATTAAACGATACAGAGGTCAATTAGACAAAATTGGGTTCTCTTTTGATTGGGATAGAGAAGTAAGAACATCAGAACCTGCTTATTACAAGTGGACACAATGGATTTTCAAACAGATTTACAATTCTTGGTATAATCAAACATCTGATAAAGCTGAAAGCATTGATTCATTGATATCGATATTTGAAAAATCTGGAAATGCAGAAGTAAAGGCAGTTCACGATCATGAGACAGTTTTTACAGCAGAAGAATGGCAGGCATTTTCAGAAGAAGATAAACAGAAGACTTTAATGAATTATCGTCTTACCTTTTTGGCCGATTCTTGGGTTAATTGGTGTCCCGCTTTAGGAACTGTTTTAGCCAATGACGAAATTAAAGATGGTGTTTCTGAAAGAGGAGGCCATCCGGTAGAACAAAAGCTCATGAGACAGTGGAGTATGCGTATTACAGCATACGCAGAGCGTCTTATAAACGATTTAGAAACTGTAGACTGGAGTGACTCAATCAAAGAGCAACAAAGGAATTGGATAGGGAAATCGGTTGGTGCTTCGGTAAATTTTGCCTTGGAAGGAAATGAAGACACAATTGAAGTGTTTACGACACGTCCTGATACCATTTATGGCGTTTCATTTATGGTTTTAGCACCTGAGCATGACTTAGTAGATTCAATCACAACTGATGAATTCAAAGAGGCAATTGCTGAATATAAAAAGCAAGCAAGCTTAAAAACTGAGCGAGATCGTCAAGCAGATGTAAAAAACATTACTGGCCAAAATACCGGCGCTTTTGCAATTCACCCTTTCACCGGTGAAAAAATACAAATATGGATTGCTGATTACGTATTAGCGGGATATGGAACTGGAGCCGTAATGGCCGTGCCTTGTGGAGATCAAAGAGATTGGGATTTTGCCAAACATTTCAATATTGAGATAAAGAACATTTTCAAAGACACAGATATTTCAGAAGCCGCATTTACAGAAAAAGATGTTGTGATAGCTGATTCTGACTTTCTCACTGACCTGAAGGCTAAGAAAGCCATCAAACTAGCCATTTACGAAATAGAACAAAGAGGTTTAGGGAAAGGGCAAACTAACTATAGACTAAGAGACGCGGTATTTTCAAGACAAAGATTTTGGGGAGAACCATTTCCTATTTATTATAAAGGCGATACACCTTATGCTCTTGAAGACGCAAAACTACCAGTCACTTTACCTGAAGTTGATGCCTACTTGCCAACCGAAGATGGAGAACCTCCATTAGCTAGAGCAAACAAAGATGCTTGGAACGTTTCAGAAGGAGATAGAATGGAGTACAACACAATGCCTGGTTGGGCAGGGTCATCTTGGTACTTTTTAAGATACATGGATCCTAAAAACGAAGAAGCATTTGTCTCTAAAGAGAAAGCTGATTATTGGGGACAAGTTGATCTATATATCGGAGGATCTGAGCATGCTACTGGTCACCTACTCTATTCTAGATTTTGGACAAAATTCTTGGCCGACATGGGCTATATCAACTTCAATGAGCCTTTCAAGAAGATGATTAACCAAGGAATGATTTTAGGAAGATCTAACTTTGTTTATAGAGATAAGGACTCGGGTAAATTTGTCTCATTTGATAAGCGAAAAGAGTTTAAAACTGCAAGATTGAATGTAGACATTAATCGAGTTGATAATGACAAATTAGATACTGAAGCATTTAAAAATTGGTTGCCAGAATTCGCTAATGCCGAGTTCATTTTAAATGACAATGGTGAATATATCTGCGGAAATGAAGTGGAGAAGATGTCAAAATCTAAGTACAATGTTCAGACACCAGATGAATTGGTAGAGAAATTTGGAGCCGACACTCTAAGATGTTATGAGATGTTTCTTGGTCCTTTAGAACAAGCTAAACCTTGGGACACGAAAGGAATTAATGGCGTTCACAATTTCTTGAGAAAGCTTTGGAGATTATTTCATGATGAGAATAATAACTTTTTAGTTTCAAAAGGTGAGGCAGATAAAAAGTCGCTAAAGACGCTTCACAAGACAATTAAAAAAATCAAAGAAGACTTAGACCGCTTTTCTTTCAACACTGCTGTTTCTAACTTCATGATTTGTGTGAATGAATTGGGCGAGCAAAACTGTAATAATAGAGCAGTACTTAAAAAATTGGTAATTTTAGTTTCTGCTTACGCTCCTCATATTGCTGAAGAACTTTGGCAAAAGTTAGGTGAAACAGAAAGCGTTTCATTCGCATCTTTTCCGACATTCAATCCTGATTTTTTAATTGAAGCAAATCACAAATATCCCGTTTCATTTAATGGTAAAATGAGGTTCTTATTGGAGCTACCAGCAAATCTATCGAAAGATGATATCGAAAAAGAGGTGCTCGCAAACGAACAATCACAAAAGTATTTGGATGGCAAAGACCCTAAAAAAGTAATTGTTGTGCCAGGTAAGATTGTAAATATTGTAGTTTAATTTCACCTCCTAAAATCGATTTAGAAGAGTAATTCTTATTCTTTCTAAAACTTTTATTTACAGTCAATTAAACCTTTTTGTAATTGTAAAGTCATAGTATTGAACGCAAAAATACACGCTATGAAACGAAATCAATTAATTACGACAATTGCTGCAGCACTGCTGTGGTGCAATATTTCTGTTGCTCAAGAATCTGATTCTTTAGGAGTAATTGGAGATGACCTTGATCTTTACGCCGTATTAGATGCCTTTAAAGAGGCTGAATCTATTGAAGCCTTTGAGAAAGAAATCAACAGTGAAGATTCAAAAATCAACAATCTAGATTTAGATGAAGATGGACAGACCGATTACATCTCTGTAACTGATGAAGGAGAAGATGATGCTCATGCTTTTATATTAAGCATTGATATGAGCGAAACAGAAACTCAAGATGTTGCAGTTATCGAATTAGAAAAGACTGAGGCCAATACAGCCAGTATTCAAATCATTGGTGACGAAGAGATTTATGGGTCAGATTATATCATTGAACCTAAAAATCCAGATGAGCTGGACAAACGACTAATGAGACCTAACCTAATCATTGTGAATGTTTGGGGCTGGAGAGGAGTTAGATTTGTATATGCTCCTGGATACAAAAGATGGAGATCACCTTGGAGATATAATAATCATCCTAGATGGTGGAGACCCTGGAAACCTGTAAGATGGGGAGTATATCATGGATGGCATGCAAAGCACAGAAGGTTTTATCATCCCGTTAAAACAAGAAGATGTGTGCGAGCTCATGGCTTTTACGTGAAAAAGAGAAGAACGTGTGTAAGAATCAAAAAACATAAGCATCACCATTCTCATAAAAACCAAGG
Source organism: uncultured Flavobacteriales bacterium (assembly GCA_913054135.1). Taxonomy (GTDB): domain Bacteria; phylum Bacteroidota; class Bacteroidia; order Flavobacteriales_D; family Crocinitomicaceae; genus Paracrocinitomix. The sequence goes on from CAJXJK010000016.1 coordinate 4,892, forward strand.
GAATCACAATGGTCATAATCATGGAAACCATAACGGACACAATCACGGGAATCATAATGGGCACAACCATGGTCACAAAGATCAAAAAACCAATAATAACAATGGTCAAATAAAATCGAATCCGAAACAAAACGGACAGGTGAAAAACAATCCAAACAAGAACAAACAGAAAAATAAAACAAAGAACCAAGGTTCCAAAAACAATAAAAATTCTGGGAAATCGAAAGGTGGAAAAAGGAAATAATTAACTGGCAATTAATTGGAAAAGGGTCTTGAGAAAATCGAGACCCTTTTTTTAATTAAAAAAAATTGTCCCATACAATGTTGTGCTGTTATCATAACTGAAACCGGCTAATGAATGTCCCTTGCGACAATTCTAATCAAAAGAAGAAATTCAATACTGGAGTGATAGTAATGGCATAATTCCTTCTTTCTTGGGATCAAACATATAATTCATTTCGTAGACTTTTCTAAGCACAAAAGCTATTCCATAAAAAAGGCCTCAGTGAAACTGAAGCCTTTTTACTAATTCTTTTAGATATTATCTTTTGATCAACTTTCCAGTATAAGAAACTCCGTCTACCATTACCGAATAAAAGTAGGCTCCTGAAGTGACTTCATGACCATTTTCATTGGTTCCGTCCCACTCTAGTTTGTAAGTTCCAGCCATCTGATTTTCTCTTGCAAGCTTGCGTGTTAATCTTCCTTGCATATCATATATGAATACACTTACAAAGGCCGATTTATCAAGCGCATAAACTATGCTTGTTGAATTCTCAAACGGATTTGGATAAGTCTGAATAAAGGTTTGTTCTTTTTCAATTCCGCCACTTGACAAGAACTCAGTGGTCAAACTATCTACATTGATAAACTCATCTCCCGTTTCATAAGCCATGTAATGGAAATATATCAAGAACATCTCATCTGACGTATTTAATCCGGCTCCCACATCTAGCGGAGGATTATTAGGATTGTGTGGATTAGTAACTGTGTTATTATAAATACCTTTTCCATGAAGAGCAGTTCCAGCTGGAATCTTTTTCATGTATTCAAACCAGTAAAAATCTTGCCAATCAAAATCCCACTGTGGAATTCTAGAGAAGTTTAAGGTATCATCAAGAGGAGTAACACCATATGATTCAATATAATCACCTAATAAATGCATGTGTGGAAACACACTTAGCATAGTAACATCTGAAGTCACACTATTATCAACAACCTCAACTGAATCAAAAGTTGCTGCCGGGATATTAAAACTCCAATCAGAAATAATCGGGTCACATGCAACAGGTCTGAAATTCACCACAGGATCTTCATAGAAATAGAAGTTAACCTTTGTTTGATCAAACTCTCCATATGAACCTGCAGGATAGTGCATTGCTAATACAATGTCAGAACCGGCACTAATTGTCATTCCCGAAGAAAAATTAGCTGTAGCAGGAAAAATAGTAGGAGTTGCTCCTGGAGTATATCCTCCCATTAACTCAGCCGTAACAGGGCCTGCGCAGTCTCCACTTGTATCAGTTTGTGCCCAGCCAGTATCATCACTGTAAACTAAACAATGGTGTACAGTTTGTCTGTTACCAGGTATTACTTCAAAAGCTTTAACTTTTCTTCCCTCTGTTAATCCAGATGGAATAGCGAAACAAACGTAATCATCAGAACTAGCGGTAGCCTTACTCATATAATTTGGTGCCGTCACTGTTAAATCAGGTACACCTGATAATAATTGCTCATTTGCATAAACAGGTGCCGGAGGTGTTTGATTTGCATCACCTTCTAACATTCCATCACTGATCCAATCTAAAATGATATCCTTCTCATTTTGTGATAAAATTCTCTCTTGAGAATAATGAGCGTAACTCGTATCAGCTGTCCAAGGAGGCATCACACCATTCTGAACATATGTTTGAATTAATGGTCCGTAATTTTGAGCTTCAGTGTAAGTCACCAGTGAGTTTGGTGCAATACCTTCTGAATTGTGACACTCAGTACAATTATTAAAAAATACCTGAGCGGCATCATTTGCCCACGTTACTTGAGCGAAATTATTCAACGAGAATACTATCGCCGAACATAGGAGTATAAGTCTTTTCATCTTGGAAAATTTTGATTAAAGATAAGCGAAAAATACTAATAATCAAATGATTATTGGCTTAACAAGGCATTGGCAAGTTGTCGGCATTTCGAATCAGTTTCAATTAATTGCTCAATTGAAGGAGATTTTAATTTCTCAAATTGATTAAAAACAGCTCTATTGATTTCGGCAATTCTTATAAAAGAAATCTTCCCATCAAGAAATGCTTGAACAGAAACTTCATTTGCAGCATTCACTGCAGCACAGGCATTACCCCCAATTTCAAGGGCGTCATAGGCCAATTTCAAATTATCAAAAACTTCAAAATTTGCTGGCTCAAAATTTAGTGTTGCAAAGTTTTTGAAATCAAATCGTGGCCAATCAGTTTTTAATCTTTCAGGATAAGAAAGTGCGAATTGAATCGGCAATTTCATATCAGGCAATCCCATTTGGGCCTTCATTGAACCATCTTCAAACTGAACTAAAGAATGAACGATTGATTCAGGATGAACTATAACTTCAATTTGATCAGGCTTTAAATCGAACAACCATTTGGCCTCTATCACCTCAAGACCTTTATTCATCATGCTTGCAGAATCAATGGTGATCTTATCTCCCATGGTCCAATTTGGATGATTCAAAGCATCTTTTATGGTCACTTCTTCAAGTTGAGATTTGGTGTATCCTCTAAAAGGACCACCCGAAGCTGTTAGAATTACTTTTTCAATTTTGTTTTGAAATTCACCCATTAAACATTGAAAAATAGCAGAATGCTCTGAATCAACTGGGTAAATATTTACGCCCTTTTTTAAGGCGGCTTTCGTAATTATCTCTCCTGCTACAACCAGAGTTTCTTTATTGGCCAATGCAACATTTTTTCCCGCATCAATAGCTGCCAAAGTTGAATCTAGACCTGCATAACCTACAATAGCCGCAACAACTAGATCTATTTCATCCATCTGAACACAATCAGCCAGAGCTTTGTGACCAGCAAAGCATTTAATATCGTCTTTCCACAAAATATCTTCAACCCGTTTGTAATTATCCTCATTCGTGATCACGACCGTGTTAGGAGAGAACTTCTTTGATTGCTCAAGCAATAATTCATAATTATCATGAGCACTCAAAAGAGATACTTCAAAAATATCAGAATGTGCGGCTATCACCTCAAGAACTTGCGTTCCAATTGAGCCTGTTGAACCTAAAACTGCTATTCTCTTTTTCTTTGACATCTCGGCAAAGTTACAATTTGATTGTTCAGGAAGGTTGAATTTAGATTGGAATTGAAGAAAGTTTTTTCGATCTCCTTATATTTATCTTTCACAGCTGTAAACGATTTCTATATTTTCTTCGTTTGCTATAAAGAATATGAGAAAAATACTACCAATATTTTTATTACTCTTTTCATTTTTCCTCATTCAGGAAAGTTGGGGTCAAGCAGACACGGCAAAAATTGTAGTCGTTACAAAGCAGGATGGCGGTAAGTATACAGGGGTTTTACTCTCTGATGATGGTAGAGAAGTACTCATTGATTCAAAAGAGGTGGGGAAAATTTACATCCCAAAACACCTTATCAAAACAATTAAAACTCTTGAGGAGGCTCAGCAAGATGACTTGCTCACAGATAAAAAAGAAGAGATTGAGATAAAAGAAGAAGAGATTGAAGAAGACCCCTTTGATGATGGCGAATTTGGTTATGATAATTTCACAAGCACAAAGTATATTCAATCAGACAATGCAATGCCACTAAGACCAGGTGAAGCATTTTTAAAGTTCATGCCTATTGGCTTAGAAGTTCAAGTTCCATTAAAAACTAATTGGTCAATTGGTGCTTTGAGCACTTATGTTGGCGCCCCATTGGTTGTGAAATCCAAAATTTCTTTTCCTGTTTTTAAATCAAGTTATTTTTCATTGGATGCTGCTTATGGATCAATGATGTTCGGAGGTTTATTTGATTCGGGAATCACTGAAGGAGGTGGATATTTTAATGCTGGGTTCACTTTTGGTGACCGCTCAAATAATTTCACTGCGAAAATTGGAGCCGGGTTAATTCATGAAGACAGATCTTTTTGGGAGTGGGATGAACTTACAGGCGAAATATTCATTGTAGAAGAGGGCATGCAATATGTTCCTTTGGGTATTGCATCATTCTCAGGTATGACGAGCATAAATAAAAGAACGCAATTTGTTTTTGATGTGATAGCGGCATTCGGAGGTTTCAATGGCAACTATATGACTGGTGCAGCCGCTATTAGATTTGGTCCTAAACCAAGACATAGATTTCAAACCGGACTTGCAATTATGGTTCAGGATGACTTCTTTGTTCCACTCCCTATTCCGACTCTTTCATACACATTTGTGTTTCCGTCTCTTAAGTAATTCGCTATTTTTCTTGGGGATTATTGTTTCTATTAAAAAAACTAGTTAAATTTGCGCCCGCCTTACTGTGTAAGGTCCTCTGTTTTGAGGTGAGGATTAGAGAGCTAATCCAACAAATATTTGCGGATGTGGTGGAATTGGTAGACACGCTAGACTTAGGATCTAGTGCCGCGAGGTGTAAGAGTTCGAGTCTCTTCATCCGCACTTTAAAGGTCTCGGCTGAGCCGAGACCTTTTTTTATTAAAATTAAATCTTATTCTAATGAATGTAGTTGAGGAAAAAATTGATGATTTAAATGCTGTTTTAAGAGTGAAGATCACAGCTGATGATTATGCTGAGAAAGTTGATCAAACTTTAAAAGATTATCGTAAACAAGCAAACATGCCTGGTTTCAGACCTGGTAAAACTCCAATGGGTCTTATCAAAAAGAAATACGGAAAAGCAGTTTTAGCTGAGGAGTTGAATAAGGCAGTGAACGAATCATTACACAACTTCATCACTTCAAATAACATTAATGTTCTTGGGAATCCGCTTCCTAAAGAAGACGAAGAAGTAAAAGGTGATTTCGAAAATCCAACAGATTTTGAATTTGCATATGAAATCGGGATTTCTCCTGAATTCAAATTGAGCTTAACTGAGAAAAGCAAGTTTGATTACCTATCAGTTAAGATAGATGATGAAATGCTTGACAAAGAAGTTGACAATCTTGCAAGAAGATACGGAAGTCTTCACCCTGAAGAAGTTGTAGGTGATAAGGATATGGTGATGGGTGAGTTTTCAGATACTGAAGGTGAATTAAAAAACAACTCAACAGTTTCAATGGAGTTCGTTGAGCACGCAGCTACCAAGAAAAAATTAGTTGGAGCTAAAGCTGGAGATGTTATCAAACTAGATCCTAGAAATGTTTCTAAAGGAGATAAAGACTTAGCAGCAATGTTAGGTGTTGGTGAAGAGTTTGTTGGAGATGTAGGAAAGAAATATGAGTTCACCATTTCTGAAATAAAAAGAATGGTACCTGCTGCTGTAGACCAAGCTTTATTTGACAAAATATTTGGTGAAGGAACTGTCAAATCAGAAAAAGAATTAAGAGCAAAAATTCAAGAAGATTTGACAAAAATGTTCGCTAATGATTCTGATAGATTATTTAATCAAGCAATCGTAGATGAGTTAGTGGAAAAAACTAAAATCAAATTCCCTGAGGCATTCTTAAAAAGATGGATTTTAGCATCTGCAAAAGAAGAAGTTACTCCTGATCAAATTGATGCTGATTTTGAAAACTATAAGAAGAGTTTGACTTGGCAATTAATCCAAAACAAAATTATCAAAGAGAACGAAATCAAAGTTGAGCCAGAAGAAGCAGTGAATTATACAAAAGGTGTTTTGGTGAATCAATTTGCACAGTACGGAATGCCGGCTCCTGAAGAAGCTGAATTAGAGTCTCAAGCAAGAAATGTACTTGGGAATCAAGAAGAAGCAAATCGTATTTACGACAACCTTTACAATGAGAAAATCATGCTTTACTTTAAAAACACCGTAAAGCTGAATGAAAAAACGCTTCCTTACGATAAGTTTGTTGAACAAGCTTACGCACAGAAGTAAGACTTTCTAAAATATTTGATTGAAAATAATACCTATCTTAGTAGGTATTATTTTTTTGCAATAAACTATTATAACATATGTTCAATAAAGACGAATTTAGAAAATATGCTACTAAGCATCACGGAATCAGCAGCACGGCTGTTGACGGATACATCACATCATCAATGACACCTTATATCATTGAAGAAAGACAATTAAATGTTGCTCAAATGGATGTATTCTCTAGGTTGATGATGGATAGAATCATTTTCCTAGGAACTGGTATTGATGACCAAGTGGCGAATATCATTACAGCACAATTATTATTCTTAGAATCTGTTGATCCTAAGAAAGACATTCAAATTTATTTAAACTCACCAGGTGGTGGAGTATATGCAGGATTAGGTATCTATGATACTATGCAATACATCCAACCAGATGTAGCAACAATTTGTACAGGTATGGCGGCTTCAATGGGAGCAGTTTTATTGTGTGCTGGAGCTGCAGGTAAAAGATCTGCTTTACCACATTCAAGAGTTATGATTCACCAACCATTGGGTGGTGCACAAGGTCAGGCTTCTGATATCGAAATTACGGCAAGAGAAATTCAAAAGTTGAAAAAAGAACTTTATGAAATCATCTCTCAGCACTCAGGTAAAGATTATGATACTGTTTGGGCTGACTCTGATAGAGATTATTGGATGATTGCTGAAGAAGCGAAAGCTTACGGAATGGTGGATGAAGTACTAGGGAAATAATCCTGAATGAGTAAAGAAGAAAACATAAATTGTTCGTTCTGCGGAAGATCTAAAAATGACGCCGGAATCTTAATAGCCGGTTTAACAGGTCACATTTGTTCATCATGTATTGAGCAAGCGCATTCAATTGTAGACGAGCAAAAAAAGCATGACTCAGGTTCGGACGTTAGTCATGATTTTAAACTGATGACACCTCAACAAATCAAAGATGATTTGGATGAGTATGTGATTGGTCAAGATGATGCTAAAAGAGTTCTTTCGGTTGCAGTTTACAATCACTACAAGAGATTAACTTATGCCGAAGGAAATGAAGATTTAGAAATTGATAAGTCAAACTTAATTTTAGTTGGTAGAACTGGAACAGGTAAAACTTTACTTGCCAGAACCATTGCTAAATCATTGAACGTTCCTTTTTGTATTGCTGATGCCACAGTTTTAACTGAGGCTGGATATGTAGGTGAAGATGTTGAATCAATCTTATCTCGCCTACTCCAAGCTGCTGATTACAATGTTGAAGCTGCTGAAAAAGGAATCGTCTTTATTGATGAGATTGATAAGATTGCCAGAAAGTCTGATAATCCTTCTATTACCAGAGATGTTTCAGGTGAAGGAGTGCAGCAAGCTATGTTAAAATTGCTTGAAGGTACTGAGGTTAATGTTCCGCCACAAGGTGGTAGAAAACACCCTGAGCAAAAAATGATAAAGGTGAATACCAAAAACATTTTGTTTGTTGCTGGTGGAGCCTTTGACGGAATTGAGCAAATCATTGGAAGAAGAATCAACACCAATATGATTGGGTTCTCTTCAAAAGATGAAAAATTAGATACAGATCACTTATTGCAATATGTGACACCTACAGACATCAAAGATTTCGGATTGATTCCTGAATTGATAGGAAGAATGCCCGTGCTGACTTATTTGAATCCTTTAGATGAAAAGGCTTTAAGAAGAATATTAACTGAGCCAAAAAACTCTTTAATCAAACAATATGTTCATCTCTTTTCATTAGATGATGTTGAGTTAAAGCTAGATGCTGACACTCTTGATTTCATTGTTGAGAAAGCTCTTGAGTATAAACTTGGAGCAAGAGGTTTAAGGTCAATTTGCGAAGCAATCTTAAATGATGCCATGTTCGAATTACCTTCTCAAAAAGACACTACTGAACTACGAATTACTTTAGAATATGCAAGGTCAAAATTTGCGGGATCAAAATTGGCCAAATTAAAAATTGCTTAAAATGGATAAAAACAAAATAGCAGTTGTTGATTACAATAACTACACATCTGGAGACCCAGAAAAAAGAAAAGACTTTATTAAAGAATTTGGTGACTCATTTTCAAACATGGGATTTGCCATTGTAAGAAATCACGGAGTTTCAGAAGAATTAAAAGCGAAGCTTTTCGAAGTTTCAAAAGCCTTTTTTGCGTTGCCTGATGATGTGAAGAAAAGTTATGAAGATGAGGCCAACCATGGTCAAAGAGGATATATTTCTAAAAACAAAGAATCGGCTAAAGGTAAAGATGTACCTGATTTGAAAGAGTTTTATCATGTCGGACAAACGGTTACTGATAATGACCCTATTCAAAGTGAATATCCTGACAACATTTGGCCTGATGTAATTGCAGAATTTGAGGCAGTTGGTCAAGAAGTTTATCAAACATTTGAAAATACAGGTAGAAACCTATTGAGAGCAACAGCTCTTTATCTTGGTTTAGATGAAGAATATTTTGATAGTAGAATTCATAATGGTAACTCTATTTTAAGATTGTTACATTATTATCCTGTTCAAGATAAATCTCAAATTCCGGAGGGTGCAGTGAGAGCTGCAGCTCATGGCGACATTAATTTGATTACTCTGTTAATGGGAGGTTCTGCTGAAGGATTACAAGCTCAATCATTAGATGGGCAATGGATTCCAGTTAGTCCTGCTCATGATGAAATAGTTGTAAATATTGGCGACATGTTAGCTAGATTAACAAACAACAGATTTAGATCAACACAACATCAAGTAATCACACCAAATGAGGAGTCTTGGACAAAACCAAGATATTCTACACCTTTCTTCTTACACCCAAGATCTGATATGGATTTGAGTTGTTTGCCTGATTGCGTAACTGCTGAGAACCCAAAAGAATATTCTGACATGACAGCAGGTGAATTCTTAACTGAAAGATTAATTGAATTAGGATTGAAAAAAGCCTAATCAAAACTTTATAAAACAAAAAAGGCCGCTTCAAACGAAGCGGCCTTTTTTTATTTCAATTCTTAGCTTTTAGTCTTAATACTACAGCCAATTGCCACCGTCTCAGTAACGCTAGGTTGCTCACCATTCAACAAGGCGTCAACAGCATCTTCTACATATTTGACAGTCACGTTTTCTGGTTCATTCGTGTTGTCGTCAATGGCACCAATGTAAGCAACTTGATTTCCTTCAGCAGTTTTTTCTAACACAAACACGTGAGGTGTTTTAGTCGCTCCATATTGAGGATAAATCTCTTGCCCATCATCAAACAGGTATGGGAAGGTAAATCCTTTTTCTTCAGCTCTTACTTTCATTAACTCAAAACTATCATCTGCATTTTCTTCAGGATCATTTGGGTTAATCGCTATGACAGGAAAACCTTGTGCCTTATACTTCTCGTCTAAATCAATAATTCTATCTTCATAAGCCACAGAAAAAGGGCAATGATTACAGGTAAAAATTACGATATAACCTTTTGCCTCTTCATAATCAGCTAGTGATACCATTTGGTCATCTACATTCATCAAACTGAAATCAGTTGCCATATCACCTATAGCGTATCCTCCAGTTTCTGTTTCTTCAACCTCTGCTATTACTTCGGTAGAATCAACTTCTTCAGTTGTTGTCTCTTCTTGTGTTTCAGTTTCTTCTCCGCAAGCAAATAAGGCAAGGGGCAATAGATAAAATACTTTTTTCATTGTTATAGTTTAAATGAGTTTACTTCTTCTACTAGAACTTCAAAGGTAAACGATTGTTCATAAAAGGCCTTCGCATTGTTATTGTATATGATGGTCGCCGGCAATGCACCCGACCAGCTCTCGTCTACTTTTCTTATCCATTCATTGCTGTTTGGATCATCTAACAATATGACTTCAGATGCAATGTCATTTTCAATAATAAACGGAATCAAAGAAGACTCAACTTGTTTTACAAAATCAAGACTAATAAGCGTCACAGAAACATCTTCTCTTTCTTGATTCAACTTTTCAAAATACGGTAGTTCAGCCACGCAAGGAATACACCAAGTTGCCCAAAAGTTAACCACATTGATCTTATCGTTCTCTTTTTCTAAGAAAGGAACTATGTGATCGTAATCATAAACCTCAACTTCTATTCCTTGATCTTTAATAATACTTTTAGGCACCCTAACAAAATCTTCACTCTCATCTGCTGAACTTTCTCCAACACAGGCAGTAAGCATAAACAAAATCAGGGCGGCAAAATATCTCATAATAATCCGTAAAATACTGAAAATAGAGCACAAAAAAAGGTCATTCAATTACGAATGACCTTTTCATTTAATCTTCTATTTACTACTCAACGATTTGCACTGTAGCATTTGTTGGTCTGTATTTGTATCTAATTCTTCCACCTTCAGGTGTTCCTTGAGAAATATCAACTGCAGTTGATCTATCCATATAAACAGTTGAACTTCCAACAGCCAAGTTTGCCATTTCAGTTACTCCCATTACTATGTCAGTTCCGCCTAGAGCATTAGAGTAGAATAAAGCATCTTCACCCCATGTCCAAGTTCCAACAAACAAGCTCACTTGTTGATCAGCTGCCAAGGCAGTTCCTGACCATGCAAAAGTTTGCGCGGCTGATTTATTAATTGTATCAAACCCTATTGGGAAAGCGATATTCTCACCTGCAGGAATTGTGTTTACATATGTGTCACCATCAGTATTTGTATAACTGAAAGTTCCTGTAGTAATATTTCCTGCATATTCTTTATGATGAGCATTATACCAAGGGTCCCATGGTAATGTGTCTCCTTCAAAAGATACATATGCATTTGTAGAATCAGATAATTCTAAAACAGTTCCTGTCGCTCCACCAAATCTATATTTGGCAACAACATGTGTTTTGTCTTCATTTTGATTGTAGAAAACTTCATAATCAGCATAAATTTTTTGCTGATTTACGTCTGAAGAATCCTCTTTGGTACAAGAAGTAGTTAATGCACCAAGGGCTAAAGTTGCAATTAAAAGTTTTTTCATCTTATTTAAAATTGGTTTTTTCTTACTTAACAAACATAACGCCAAAATATTAAATTGGTTTGGTTCTTCACCAGTTTAGAAGAATTCTAAGTGATTTAATAGCGAAACAACTTAAATAACTAGCTTTGCGACTTCTTTAACGGAGAGGTGATCTCGGCTGAGCCGAGAAACGCGCGGCCTCAATATAAAGCGTGCAATTATTAAGGAGAGGTGGCAGAGTGGCTGAACGCGCACGCTTGGAAAGCGTGTTCACGAGAGATCGTGACGGGGGTTCGAATCCCCCTCTCTCCGCAATTTATTTCAAAAAAAATACAGATTAGAATTGAAAACAATTGAGCTTGCTCAAAATTGTTTGAAAGATTAAGATGTGACGAACACAGTGAGTTTGAAATAATATTGGTCAAGGTTCACCCCAAAGGGATCATGAAATAACCCACACTGACCGCAATAAATCCTTAGCAAAAAAAAAGGCCGATACTATAATAGTACCGGCCCATCAGTAAACCAAATAAAAAGGAAATTAGAGTTTTTCCATGGGTCCACTTTTATTGAAATGAGTAATCTCCTGTTCCACTAAAATTAGTAAGCGTAACAGTTGCCGTCCATGTGCCAGTGGCTCCGGCAGAACTTGTGCCAGAATCATCTTGACCACCTGAACCAGCAGTTAAAGTGTTGTTTATAACCTCAGCTCCATTGGCATCAGTTACAGTTAAATTAAAACTTCCAGATGTAGCGTCCTGAGCCATATCCCAACCAAGAGTTGCAGAATTTTGCGTGAATGTTGTGGATGAGTTTGCAGTACCACCAGAACCAGTAATATCACCAGATGTGCCAGTTCCATTCATGTTAATAACAGGATAAGTACAACTCTCGTCATCTTTCTCTGCTTCTGCATTATAGTTATTCGCGTTTACATCAATGCAGCCTTCTTTTTTGCATGAGGTCATTAATAACGCAGAAAAGGCTAAAATTCCAATTGTTAGTGTTCTTAATTTCATATCGATATCTTTTTTATTTATTTGGAATTAATTATTGTAATCTTTCAAGTTGTATGTTCTCCTCAGTGGGCAACTCCAACTCCATTTCATTCTTCTTTAATTTGATGACATTGTATGTATCAACTGAACCATCTGTTTCTGTGATAATCAATTTCTTTTTGCCATCACCCCAGGCCCATGTACCCTTAATTGAATTATTTTCAAGGTAATTTCCATCCTTAGAATATTCCCATACTTCACCTGCATAATCAGAGGTAACATTTGTACCGTCTTCTAAATCTGTTGCACTACTAATTGTCCACTGATCGCGAGTTAAATTTGCTTTTTTACAACTTGACGTTGTCACTGCGGCTCCGGCAATGATCAACATCCCTAATGAGAATCTTTTCATAATGTTTGTCTTTTGATAATAAGCCGAACTAAAAGATGGAAAGGTTGGAAAATAAAGAATATATTTTCTTAGAATTTGTATCCAAATCTAAAATACACGCCAGTTGTGTAGGTTTTAGATCGGTTCAAGAAAGAAGATTGATTTCCTTCTGGATTAAATAGATTGTTTAACCCTATACTAGAATGTAATCCCGAGCCAAGAATAAATTGATTAAACTCTTTATGAAATCCTAAATTAAGTTGGACACCATAATCAATCTTTTTAAATGGTTCACTTACCTCAATTTCTAATTCATCCACAAATTCTCTTTCATTTTTCAGAACGGAAGCAAATCCTCCAATTGATGCATTGATATAATTACCGCTACACTTTTCACCCAATCTGAAACTTTTGCCATAAGACGCATTAAATTTAAAGTAATCAAGAACAACCAAATTGGTCACATTTAAAAACCCTAAATAGGTTTGAACAGATCGTTTCACACGAGAATTCACATACATCTCTGAATTAATGAAAGTATTGTTTTTCAAATACCTTTGACCAAACAATCCGTAATTAAATGATAATACAAAGTTGTTTTTTACCAATGAAGTTTTTGAAAATCCTTCACGTGAAGTGGCGTCAGACAAAAAACTATTATCTAATGAACTCACTACTCCACCCACCCATTTCTTCGATTTTATAAAGCAAGCCTCTTCTTTCTTTTCAATCTTAATAAGCGGTGAAAGATCACTGTTGAATGACTGGTCCAATTTACTTATGACCGAGGAATCAATTCTCTCTATATCTGTCAAAATTTCGCCATTTGATAAATTCGCTGCTGGATTCAACGTTTTGTCAATTCTAATCTCTCCATTTGATGTTTGCGAATGAGAGAATTGATTATTTGAATTCTGAACAGATGCTATCCCATCATTTGGAATATGGTTTTGCACAACAGAATTAGTCGTATAAGTTTCAAGATTAGCTGTCGATCCGTCTGCGATAACGTGAGTGGATTCATTCAAGTCAGAATTGTCATTTTCTTCTAACTCTTGTTCATGAGCAGTTTGATTAGCTGAGTTTGCAAATGCATGCAATTCTTCTTGGCCGCTAGATTGCTTAATTCCAGAATCGGCATTATAATTCGGTATCAACAAACCCGACAGAAGTATTAAAAGGGCAATTCCAGCCGCATTCCACCATATGAAAGCAATTAGTTTTTTTCTTTTCAGTTTAAGCTGAATTCGTGACCACACTGTGTCAATGTCTAGCTCTTCCTGTATACCAACCCATCCACCAACAGGGAACTCTTCAGGAATGTCATTAAATGCGGTAACAATTTGTTGGTCAAGGCCACCGGCCTGATTTAATTTTTGCTCAATATTGTTCCAATTGCCAAAATCAAAATTGTCATTATCAGAGTCAAAACCATCTCTGATTAAATCATCTATATTTTTATATGAATCAGCTGCCACCTAAAGATGATTTAATTAAAGTTCTGGCCCTATTCAATTGAGATTTAGATGTGCCCACTGAAATTTCTAAATATTCTGCAATTTCTTTATGAGTTAAACCTTCAATTACATACAGTTTTAAAATCAAACCAGCTTTGCCAGGCAAGTTGTTAACCACTTCTCTTATTTTATTGGATGAAGACAACTCTTCTTCAAATTCAAACTCCACAGCCTCAGTGTGAGATTCAGTATCCAATTGTGAAATCACTTCTTCGTATCGACTCTTCTTTCTTAATGCATCAATAGTTTTGAAAATGATAATTCTGCGCACCCATCCTTCTAAAGAGCCTTCAAATCTGAAATTTTCTAATTTCCTGAAAACTTCAATGAAGCCCTCTTGTAAGAAATCCATAGCCTCATCATTGTCTTGAGAATAGGTTTTGCAAACATGAAACATTTTTTTAGCATACTTTCTATATAGAGCTTCCTGATAAGTTCGATCGTCTTCTATGCATTTCTGTATTAGAATTTTCTCATCAATTAGGTCGATATTTGAAAGGATGTCACTCACTAATTACTAAAAGTTGATTCGGTTTGTTCATCTACCCTATCTGCCACATTATCGTAAATAGTTTCATTGTTCTCTTCATTAATGAGGATTGTCATTGTTCCTTGAACGTTAGATAAATTAGCATTACTCCATGCATTGTTTGTAATAACATCAAACCAATAAATAGGGTCAAAAACAATAAAATTCGTGGCAGGTGTATCTTTATCTAGCATTATAATTGGATCACCACTATCTGCTTCACCGCTAACAGCAAATGTCTCGCTTGACATGAATTGAAAAATGATTGGGAAGGCTTGACTTGATTGATTGGTGTATGTACCACTTACTTCAATAGTTGGTTCATCATTCCCCTCGTGGGTATCAAACTCTATCTCTAAAGAAGTATAATTTCCTTGGGGAATCTCTTGCGATAAGTCACTGATTTCAAGTGTAGGACTAAAATTAATAACTTTTCCTCCTGGAAATTCAGACTCTAAATTTACCGGCCCTCCTTCTTGGCGAATACCTGAAACCTCGTAACTAGCAAGTCTGATATATCCTTGATCAAAAACCAAATGACCTTCATTGCTTGTGGCCCTATTGATATCCATTTTGACCGAAACATCAGTAGGTTTTTTAAGCTGATTCTTTTTACAAGAATTCAATCCAATCAAAATGCTCAGTAATCCTATGTAATACAAGTTTTTCATACTTCTTTCAATTAATAGTCGAGTCTAAGTTAAGGAGGGTTGGAAAAAAAACAATGGATTTTCCAACCTGTCAATCAAATCTCTCGACTTTAGGGAAATGATCTATCTGAAAAAATCTTTGCTAATTTGCTTTCTTTTTGTCCTAAGTTGGAATATCAATGCTCAAATCCCGCATGATGTTGAAGCTTGGGTAGGGTCCAATTTAAAGTTTAAATTAAATAAAAAGGTTAGTTTAAACATTAGCCCTGAAATCAGATTTGATAATGACATCTCTACTAGAAAATCAGTTTTTACTGATTTAGAGCTAAAACTAAAACTGTCAAAATACTGGGCCTTGAAATGGGGTTTCAGATTCGCTCAACGTCCTAATAACGGGATTAAACTTAGGGGTAATTTTGACATCCTCTTCAGTGTGAAGAAGAAGAAAAAAAAGCTCTCATTCAGAAATCGATTGAGAAGTCAATTCGGGTATGCCATTCAAACGGGAAAGAATGAAGTTTTTATCAGAGATCAGGTTTTATTTAAGTACAACCTTTCCAAATTAGTAGATCCTTACGCAGGAGGCGAGATTTTTTTTAAAACTAAAAGTCTGGAATTTAGACAGTTCAGGTTATTGGCTGGATTAGACTGGAAACTTACTAACTGGTGGGATGTAAGTACATTTTATATTTATGAAAGAGAAATTTTTAATTCAAATCCCAGCGCTTCAAATATTATTGGATTCAGTTCAACTTTCAAATTGAAGAAGAAAAAGCAAAAGTCACATTCTAGTTTATAAAAAGCCAGCTCAAGAACGGACTGGCTTTATAAGTTTATTTACCTGCGAAATTAGAGAATGACTTATTTAAATGTTCAAACATCTATCAGTTGTTTAAAAGACAAATATCATTTTCTTGTCGGCTCAATATGGATTAGAACATTATAGATTTGAGGAAATTCTCTGATTAGATGATCCTTTAGATTATGTGAAATTGTGTGTCCTTCATGTACTGGAATATCTCTTTTTACGATTACATGTAAGTCAATGATGTATTTCATTCCTATTTTACGAATGAAGCACTTCTCTGTATCAACAACACCTTTAACCTCATTGGAACTTTCTCTTATTTTTTTTTCAAAATCGTGATAAGTATGCTCATCCATTATTTCACCTAGAGCAGGTCTAAATATTTTGTATGCGTTGAAAACAATTAAGGATGAAGAAGCCAATGCTGCAATGTCATCTGCGATTTCAAAACCTTCTCCAAAAATTAAAGCAATACTTATACCGACAGCAGCAAAAGCAGATGTAATAGCGTCAGACCTATGATGCCATGCTTCAGCTTTTAGGGCAGTGCTTTCGGTTTCTTGACTTTTCTTAATGGTATATCTAAATAGAACTTCCTTGATCAATATGATCGCAAATAAGACTATCAGAGTATATTTCTTTGGTAAGGGATGAGGTGTTTGAATGTTCTCTAAAGCTTGCCACGAAATCGTAACAGCCGCAGTAATTAAGAATGCAACAACCACAAAAGTGATAAGGGCTTCTGCTCTTCCGTGACCATACGGATGGTTTTCATCTGCCGGTTTGGCTGCGTACTTTATGCCAAACAAAACTAATATTGAAGCAAAGATATCAGTAGTAGATTCAATGGCATCTGCAATAAGTGCATATGAATGACCGAAGAATCCGGTTAGGAATTTCACAACAGCCAAAATGATACTACCGAAAATTCCTAAGATTACTGGCTTGGTGGTATTTTTAGTTGTATTCTCCAAAACAAAAAAAAGGGATCGCAGAACGATCCCTCAAATTTATTACCTTATTTCTATTATTTAGGTATCATATGAAATTCATGCAGGTTTCCTCCGTTTTCGAATGAATACCACATTTCATCTTTATCTAATTTGATAATATCATAATCAGAGGTTGAAACGGTTGAAGTTTGTTCAGTTAACTCATAACTACCGGTACCCGAAATGTTGATTCTGTCTTTGTCATCAACTAGAGACCAAGTACCTGTTTCGGATTTGAGATCTCCACTTTCATCATTGAATGTTCTAGTGTAGGTACCTCCATCACTAAATGTTTCTTCATAATTAGTGATTAATAATTGGCTAGTGGCATCAGTACCGTCAAAGAAATACTTATCGATTTTCCATGTGTTTTGAATGTTCTTTTCAGCTTTGGCTTTTGATCCTCCATTGTCATATTTCTTGCATGAAATTGCTAGAACTCCTATAAGAGCGACTAAGGTAAATTTGATTGTAGTTTTCATAAAATTATTTTTTTAGTTATCATCTAAAAGTCGAATACAAATTTGGTAAGGTTGGAATAGTATAAACTGATTTTGATCAGTTCGAGTACTGACAAAAATCAGTTTATAGGGGTGATACTGACTAAAGAGCGCCCATTGACGGAGATATGTCATGAATTGAATGATAAAAACAGCCTAACTTCGCAGATTATGAGAAAATCATTTTATGCTATACTCGCGATATTTATAATTTTCGGCCTTAGTTGTGAATCAAACAATAATGATATCTACCTTCCGTCAAACCTTGAGCTGTTCAATGAATATTGGTATGATGGACAAGCAGAAATAAGTAGCTATGAATTGAAACAAGCAAGATATGGTGAAATACGAGAAGGAAATGCAGTTATGATTTTCGTAACTGAGCCCTTTTCAAAAAAATTCCATACCAAAGCAGATACTGAGCAAGATGACAACATCACGGTGATGAAGCTTAATTTTACCAAGAACTTTGTTACCGGAATTTACCCTTATTCAATCATGACGAGCGTGTTCTACCCCGTTAATGAGTCTAATCACGCCATTAAATTGACAAGCAGTGCGCAAGAGTGGTGTGGTCAAATCTTTATGGAATTGAAAAGAGATAGCGATTATGACGTTAACGTGAGTTCTTATTTTGAAGGTGAATCAGAAGAACACCATCATGAGTATATAACTACGCTTGAAGATGAGATTTGGACAATGATTAGAGTTCGACCTGATGAATTACCAGAAGGGGAACAGAATATCATACCAAGTTTTAGTTATCTGAGCTTAGCACACAAGAAAGTGGATTCATACAAATGTTCTTGTGCCAAGAAGGTAGAAGAAGACACCACAATTTATTCTATCTCATACCCAGAATTAGAAAGGGATCTTGAAATCTATTACCAGACAGGTTTCCCACATAAAATTTTGAAATGGAAAGAAGTGTATCCTTGTGGCTCTTGTGAATCAAAAGAAAGATTGGAATCGACTGGAGTACTCAGGGAAACTATGAAGATTGACTATTGGAATAAGAATTCTAAAGCGGATACTGTTTCGAGATTTCAATTAGGGTTGCATTAATTATTAGGATAAAAACCATCCATCTCCTTAATCATTTTAGACCATCATCATTACTTCAGGACTTCTCACGTATTTTATCTGCTTGTTATATTACTTCGAAAAATTATAAAACAAACGTTTTCTAAAATTTCTACGTTTTTATAATTGAGTCATAGGGGTTCCTATTTTGATATTCGACTTAGAAGTAGAAAGTGATCTTGAACAATCATAAACTAAATACTTATAAGCATGAAATGGAAAAGAATTGAGAATAAACTCGTTAAAACGTACCTATTAGAAAAAAATTCTGAGATTTCAGATCGAATTCAAGCGCTAATATTAATTGCGGACGCACACAAAAAGTCGCCCGTTTTTCAATTAGAAAACAATCAAATAAGATTTGAATTGCAATCAAAAAAAATAAGGGCCGTATCAAAAAGTGACTTTAAAATGGCCAGAATTATCGATCAACTATTCGGTTAAAATTGCTCATTTCCTGAGGTTATGAAATCGATTGAATGAATCTTCTTATCTTGAAGGTATGTGACAAACATGATTAAATCAATCTTATGTTTTGTTGCAATTTTGCTGCCATGCTCAAACAACGGTAATAGCGAAATAAAAAGTCATTCAACACATTTGAGATTGTCGATAAAGTAATTTGGATTGCTTAATTTAATATCCACGAAAAACTTGGAGCCGGTAATCTTAACCTTGTCAAGTGGGCTTCTACGTAAGCGAATAATGTCCGATTTATTAAGATTGAAATACATTACAGCTCCCTCGGCACAATCAATTTCTCCCGTGTTGGACAGTATTATTATTTCACGGTTTTTAAGCTTAAAGGTAATTTTAGATTCTGATGTGGCGCAACCTAAATATCCTGAAAATGTCGCCATTATGGATACTTTGTTTTTTATTTTTCTGAGCTCGACATCTAATGATGAATAATTGAGCTTGCCAAGGCTTTGAAGCTCGGTGTGCTTAATTTTAACCCCCGTCAAAGAGTCAATCTCATACTTTGAAAATGTGCAATCTGAATCCTCACTTAACTTTGCTTCAGTTTTGTCTGCATATCTCCAGCTACCATTTGGGCCAAGTAATACTCTTTTGCCTCCATCTGTAGTCGCCTTGATATCCTGAGAAAAAGAGAAGGTCGAGCATATTAAGGTCATTAGAATTATTGTAGATTTCATAACACAACTTTGCAATAAAACTATGACAATTTTTTAGACCTACTTAATTGAATTTCACCAGCTAAATCTTTTAGTTGCGAAATTCGCAAAAAAAGTTGGAATCTTTACAACAATTGAAGCACATCTCGAGTACAAACTATGCTAAAGTTCAACTTTGTGCAAGCACAAACCTGAACTGGGAGCTATATTCTTCACTTGTTCACCTTCGGGATTTGAAAGCGACTCTTTAAAATCATCAAGTGACCAAGATCCGTCCCCCACATTAACAAGCGCACCCATCATTAATCTTACTTGGTAAGTTAAAAACCCTTTTGATCGCACCTTAAAAACAAAAGACTCTTCAGGCACAAACTGTGCATTTAATCTATCATTTTTAACTATTTCAGAAAGTAGAATTTCTCTCTCAAATTCGGTGTTCTGAGAAGGATTACTTGCATATCTTTTGAAATTGTGAGTGCCTTCGAATAGCCTTGCAGCTTCTTTCATTAAATCAATATTCAATGGATCACGATAGTTCGTAATAAATGGAGCGTTATACGGATGTGTTTTTGGCTCTGATGAAAATGAGTAGTGATACTCTTTCGTTTTTGAATGCTGAATGATATTGAAATCAGACCCAATTTCTTTCACAGAATTCGCCTTAATATCGGCTGGTAGGTTCTTGTTCAATTCAAAAAGTAAATTGGCGGTATCTAACTCTTCAAAAGTAAATAATTCTAAAACGAAATCATCTGCCGATACTTTTGCATCTGTTCTACCGCATCCTAAGGTCTTGAAATTTTCATGTTTAAAGATGAACTTGAATGTTTTATCCATCATTCCTTGAACACTTTTTAAGCCGGGCTGTGGCTGCCATCCATGAAAACGGAATCCTAAAAATTCAATTCTAATTAAATAAAAGTGAGTCCAGTTCGCCATGCTTTACCAGTCAATTGGACGATAATCTTTCAAGAATTTACCGCACCAATGTTTCCCTGAATTTATTCCGTCAAAAAGTGGATCCATGACTCTTGCCGCTCCGTCTACGATATCTAAAGGAGGTTGAAAATCATGTTCTTCTTGCTTTTTCTTCGACAGTTCAACAGGATCTTCGTCTGTTACCCATCCAGTATCAACAGCATTCATAAACACACCATCTTTCGCGAATTCTGCGGCTGATGTATGCGTTAGCATATTAAGAGCTGCCTTTGCCATATTGGTGTGTGGATGCCTTGCAATTTTATGAAACCTATGAAATTTACCTTCCATTGCCGACACATTAATAATGTGCTTTTGTCCTGTATTTTCTTTTCTCATTAAGTTAGAGAGACGATTACATAAAACAAATGGAGCTATTGCATTCACCAATTGAACTTCAATCATTTCTGGGGTTTCAATCTCCCCTAATTTCAATCTCCAGCTATTCGTTTTTCTAAGATCTACTTGCTGCAAATCTGCATCCAACTTGCCTTCAGGAAAAACTTCTTCTACTTTCAAAGAGCTATCAAAACTATAAGGTATTTGAGATAATCTTGCCGAAGCTCTCAAACCAACACCTGGTTCTATTCCATGCCAACTAACAGCTAATTGATTGTTCTCACTCACAACTGCCGAAGCCTTTTCAATGTCTTCAATACACTGATTATGATCTTTCAATAAATCTTGAGCGTAAGGAGGTAATGACTCTAAAGGCAATTCTTCTTTATCCATTAAATGTTGAAAGAAACCGGCTGGCCTTCTTACCGTTTGAGCAGCATTATTAATCAATATGTCTAATCGATCATATTTCTTTTCAATAAAGTCACAAAACAATTCAACACTAGGGATATGTCTTAAGTCTAAACCATGAATATGAAGTCTATGCCCCCAATCGGTAAAATCTTCTTCTTTTGAAAAACGCAAGGCCGAATCAACTGGGAATCTAGTTGTAGCAACCACCGTAGCACCTGCCTTTAAGAGCATCAAGGTAATGTGATATCCAATCTTCAATCGAGAACCTGTCACCACCGCTACTTGGCCTTTTAAATCAGCTGTTTGAAATCTTTTAGCGTAATTAAAATCGGCACATTCAGTGCACATGGTATCGTAAAAGTGATGTAGCTTGGTGAAAACAGCCTTGCATACATAGCAGTTTCTCGGTGATTCTAATTCAGGAGTCTCAACCTCTTTTGGAAGATCTAAAAACTTAGGAGCAACAAAAATTGCATCTTCTCTGGCTGATCTAATTCCGGTTTTTTTTCGCGCGTGTTTATCGCGCTCAATCATCTTTCTTTTAGCAGCTTTTTTGGCGTTCTTTCTTCTGTTATCAAACTCTTCTTTACTTGGTCTTGAAAGTAATCCAGCCGCCTTCATTAAAGCCACTCTCTGCTCTTCAGGTAAATCAAAAAGTTGATTGGTGTCATTCAAAAGACTATTCAATACTGATATAGCTTTATCAATATCTTCTGAAGATGATTTCTGTTCCTTCTCCTCTTTCATGGATTAATTTGAGAGGCAAAGATAATACTTAAAGTCTTATTCCGAGAGAGACTTGAGGTAACAACAAAAATTTCTTGAGTGCCTCAGGGCGTAGGGCATCTGAAGTCTTTTTTCCGGCATAAAAAACGGTTCTGAGCTGAGGATTCACATAAAGCATTTGTTTGAAATAATAAATTTCATATCCAATATATGGAGTGATCACAAATGTTGTTAATCTCAATTTTTCAGCAAAAGAAGGTTGCTCGATATCAAAATACTCCCATCCGCCAATGAATCCGACATAAGGATTACTTTCAAACTTCTTAAAGACTGGAATTTTATATCTAGCCATAAGCGCGGCCTGAAAGCCTAACCTTGCTTTGGAGGTGTCACTGTTCCCAACATTATCAAACATGTTTGGCCTTGTGAAATCAGGAATATCGAGTGATGCTCCAAAAAGTCCGATACTGAAATTATTATCTTCGGTTAAGGCATACAAAACACTACCTGCAAACCCTTTATAAATAAAGCTCGCCGGTTCAATTTCAATTCTGAAGTTTCGGTCTTTGACTTCATCATCTTGAGAAAAAGAAA
This sequence comes from uncultured Flavobacteriales bacterium, assembly GCA_913054135.1. Lineage (GTDB taxonomy): Bacteria > Bacteroidota > Bacteroidia > Flavobacteriales_D > Crocinitomicaceae > Paracrocinitomix. The sequence continues at coordinate 27,560 of CAJXJK010000016.1, forward strand.
GTGTAGTAAGAACGGATAAGCTGATTAAAAGTGAAATCTTTAATTTCATGACCTGTGGTTTAGTATAAGACTAAAGTACTCATTACAATTTACTTAAGATAAAAAAACTATACTGACAATTGTCACAATAGTTGCAGTAACACCAAAGAAAACAAGTTGTCTTCTTTTTCTTACTCTTAAATCATCTTGGATTTGACTCACAACTAAGGCAAGTTCTTCTTCAGGCAAATCTGGATTATGAATGGCCTCAGTTCTTTTAATATCATATTCAACTGATTTCCTTGGTCTCTTAGAGCGCAAAGCATTTCTATTGCTTTCAGCTCTTGCAAAAGAATCTTTTATGACGCTCTTTACTTTTAATATTTCAGAATTCTCACTCATTCATATCAATTTACGAAAATTATAGGTCATTTCATAATTCGAAAATGAGCTTATCTTTGGGATGAATGCCGAGAATACATTTCTTCATACTTTATATGTCACTTTCATTTGTTTCAATTGGGCAAATTGAAAGAGGTGATTTGCGCATTCAAGAACACCCTGCCGAAGTCAAAAAACTAATGGATGGGGATAAAATTGATTTGTTTGAAGTTAGAAGGACAACCAATTTTTTGACCAATTTCGACATAACAGAGTACCAAGACTTAGCACTTTCTAAACGTAAAAAAGCCTTTGTTCGGCACATTAAACACATCAGTGAAAAACTTGAATGGGCACATTTAAATGATGAAAAGGTAAACTCAGAATTAATTGAATTAATGTATGAACTGGTATTCTTTGAAAAGAGTATGAAAGAAGATGCCGTACTTAACTCATTAGATCCAAAATCATGGAAAGTAAAGTCGGCCATGTTTAAAAGTGTTCATAGAAGCAGAAGGATTTTTAAATACAGACCAAACCATATTGCAAACATGGAGCCTCAAGAAAGTCCTTTCTACCATCATGTTCCTGCAAAAAACAAAACATTTGATAAACTGGCAAAGAGTAAAAAAATCAAGGCCAAAAAGCGCATGGTCATTTTGTTTAAAGGACTTTCTTATTCGGGGTCTGCTCCAAAAATAAAAGGTCTTGATCTTGATTATGATAACGAATGGTCCCTGAAATGGGGAGATGAGGTTCACACAGATGTCTTTGGATCAAGAATCTTCGCAGCCATGGGATATGATGTTGATCATCCCTACTATTATGGAAAAGATAAATTGACTTTAGTTTTTGATGGTTCTAGGTCGGTTAAAAATGTTGATCAATTGGTTGATAGTGTACTGCTCACTTTCAAGGTGGACCTTGAACCATTTATCTCTTCATTCGGAGAGGTAAGCGATAGCATGGCTTTAGAACATAAAAAACTGGCGCCCTATGTTGGGATGCAATATGTCAGATTTTTGAAGTGCGCGATTGAAGGTCGACCTGATAGAGTAAAAAGAATTGGCCCCACAATGCCTAATGATGATATGAATGTTGACCGCTTAGAACTGAGAGGAGCCCTGTTATTACATGCCTTCATTGGCAATTGGGACACTAGAGTAGAAAACACGTGTTTAACAACAGTTCATGACGGTAACTACAATTATAGAATGTCAGCCAAATTCTCAGATCTAGGTACAAGTATGGGTGTAAAAATGTCTTCAATTCCGCCCGACTTCAAAGTGGGCTTAGTGAATCAATTGCCTTGGGAAGTCTTTAAAATAAAAGAAGACAAGATTAAAATGAAGCATGAGATAAATTCTATTCTAACACCTTATGAAGAGGCTTCATATCACGACCTATATTGGATGGCCCAAAAAATTGAAAGTATTGATTCGGTTGAACTTCAAAAGATGATAAACGAAGCCTCATGGCCCGAACCGATCTCGGTTTTATTCTTTCAAAAAATGGCTTCAAGAAGAGCGAACATTCTAGCCGCATTTGAGATTGCAGATACGCATCCAATAACTTTTGACAAAGAGATTTCGGTGGCAGAAGACGGCGAAATTATTGTTGAATACGGAAAATTAGTTGTCGATTATAAACGTGACGAAAACCCTGAAAGTTTTCTAAGAAAAAAAGGGAGGACAAGAAATTATGGCAATTAAAAAGCTACTAAATATCGTCCTTATCTGTTGCACATTGAATGCTATTGGCCAAACTGAGATTCAACACAAATATGATATAAAAAAGGCATCTGAATTTTCGAAGTTTTTGAGGAACTCTGAAAGTATTGATAAGTTCAAAACACACTTTCACTCAGAGTTAACCTATTACGACTTATACTTTGATACTCCTGATTTACTCCTCTTTCACAGCAGTCTTTCACTGCGAATGAGAAAGAAAGAAGATGGTGAAGGTGGTTACGCTTACGTGTTTCAATTAAAATCAGAAATGACATTTGCACAAAAGGCACGAATGGAAGTTGAAGAGAGAGAATTAGACTTTTATCAACTTAAAATTGATAAGAAGACGACTCATCTTGCAGCACTTTTAGATGAGCTCTTCAAAGCTTTTGAAAACAACGGCAATAAGGAGGATTATTTAGTTTATGAAAAGTTCACATCAACTATCTCCTCTTGGATTGTTTTAAAAGCTCAAGCACCAATCACGCCTTTTCAAAAGCTTCATTTTCTGAATCCCGAAGTGTTTTCATTTCACACCATAAGTACAATCAAACCACAAATGATTGGGAAGTCAATTCGTAAACGAAGTCATATTTACTTAAGTGCGCAAGACGCCAAAATATCGAATGCTAACTCTACTCAAAATGACCTAGAAAAAGATAGACCACAGTTCTTCATTGATAATCCTGATAAAATATGGATTCTAGAATCATCTCTTGACTCTGCAGTTTTTTACCCTCTATTTGAAACCGATCACACCCAAAGTGAAATCATAGAATATGAAGTAGAAAACAAGATTTCTAACATTGACTTGGGCAAAAAGTTAATACAAGAATACGAAGACCAACTTGATTCAAAATTTGGCTTGAAATCAACAATAGATTCAAAATACGCCCGAAGTAAAAATCACTTCATCCCGTCTGAATGAAAGCGCTTTGCTTAAAATCATATGCCAAAGATTTACAGAAAAGTCTTGAGATCAAAGATCACAAACTTGAACCTCTTAAAGGTGATGAAGTACTAATTGACATCTATGTTGCCGGCTTAAATCCTGTTGACTATAAAATTGTTCATGGAGCGGCCAGGCTATTCAATAATCCTCCTAAACCATTTCCTATTGGATTTGATCTTTCAGGAAAAATAGCCGCAGTTGGTTCTGAAGTGAAAGGTTTTGAAGTTGGAGATGAAGTCTATGCTAAATTACCCTGGTCACATGTAGGATCAGTCGCAGAACAGGCTAAATGCCCTGAAGACATGTGTTCATTGAAACCGAAAAACACCACTTATATCGAAGCCGCTGGACTACCTCTCGTAGCCTGCACAGTGATAGATTCATTTAACATAATGAAAATCAAAAAAGACACAAAAATTCTAATCCATGCTGGTGCGGGAGGTATTGGAACTTTTGCAATTCAATATGCCAAACATCTGGGAGCTACGGTTTACACAACTTGCAGTACTTCTAAGGTTGAATTCCTCAATCAGCTCGGAGCCGATTACGTGATTGACTACACTACAGATGATTACAAAAAATCTCTCTCTGAGATTGATATTGTTTACGATACCCTTGGTGGAAAATTCACCAAAGAAGCCACGCAGTTTGTGAAAAAAGGAGGGCAAATCATTTCAATAGTTGGTTATTACGATAACGCTACATTAAAGGAAATAGGAATCAATCCTGTCATTCGATTCTTCAACTATTTTAGAGGATTACCATTACTGAATGCTTGTAGTAAAAAGAATATTTTTTACAAGCACGTTTGGAGCTTTCCGAACCAAATGAAGCTAAACGAAACTCGTAAATTGATAGAAAAAGAGGTTATCAAACCAACCACTGATAGCGTTTTTGAATTTGAAAATTCGATAGCTGCTCTTGAATATGTCGCCACAAATAGAGCAAAAGGAAAAGTCCTAATTGAAATTCACAAATAGGGTATTGAGTTCTCGAAATCCGCAATTTACCTTAAGGATTATTGGTTACCTTTAACAAAACACAAGGTTCAAAATGAGATTTTTTCTAATTGATAAGGTAAAAGAAATTAAGCATGGCAAATCTGCCATTGGCGTGAAGTGTTGGAGTTTAGACAATGAAATTTTCCAAGACCACTTTCCTGGATTTCCTGTTGTACCAGGAATAATGCTCACTGAATCAATGGCCCAACTTTCTGGAATTCTTTTAGAAGAAAGTTACTACGAACAATATCCACAAACCTCCAAAGTTTATCCAGTTTTAAGCATTATTCAAAAAGCAAAATTTAAAACTTTTGTTCAGCCCGGTGATCAATGTATCATTCATTCTGAAATTATTTCGCTTGACAATAATAGAGGGAATGTTGAAGTCAAGACTTTAGTAGATGATGAGATTGTTTGTACGGCCACTTTATCGTTCATGATAGGACTTCAAAGTGATATGAAAGACAACCCGCATATTGGCCGAATGGATGAATATTTTCATAACATAATGCCAAAAAAATAGTTTCATGCCCTGTTTCGTTAAGGCAATAAAAGTAGATTATTCTACAAATTTTGAAGAGCGAAATGTTCTTGAAAATGGTATGCCTTATACTTCTGGTTCGTTAGAAATTGACACTTCATCTGAATATTATCCAGGCAGAAGTGACCTAAAAATAATGCGATCGGATACTATTTCTGCTGTTAAAAACACCTGTGAATTATTGTCTCATTTACCAGAAGAAAAGAGAGAGAAACTGAACTTATATGTTGCTTCGGGCGTTTTTATTGAAAACGTTGAAAGCCACATGGGGCATTTGCTTAGAGCATTTGAAAACATCCGAGACACCAAAGATGAAAGTGAGAAATTAAAAAAACTATATCGCGCTTCACCTCCGCTACTTGCATTACAAACATTAACCAATTCAACTATGTCTTTCGTTGCTCAGTACTCTGGAGTGAAGGGAGACAATGCGACTTACGGCAATACGTCAAAATCGGGATTTACAGCAATTGAATCTGCTTGTAAAAAGGTAATTTATGACCGAGAAGATTCATTGGCAGTAGCTTCTAACACAGCAGGTGACTATTCATATATGGTTCATTCTTCTGTAATCGGAGCCAAAGATGGATGGAAAGAATCTGCGAGCAGTTCAGCCATATTACTTGATAGCAATAAAGAGAATAGTTTGTGCGAAATAACTACAACAGTGAACTTTGAGAACATTAAAGAATGTGACGCACTCTTTATCAGTGGATCTTTCAACCAAGAAGATGAAGTTGAGCTCAAAAAGGAATTTTCAAATCAAAAGACCTTCTCAATTTTTGATTTATTCGGAAATTTGGGTCCCGTTAATCTCTTCGCTTCGATTGAAAAAGGAATAGAATTACTCGATCAAGGAAAAAAGTCAATTGCAATATTAGATCGAGATATTTACGGCAAATTGTCCATCATAAAAATTCAGAAATCATGACAAAAAAGAAAGCGTTTGTCATAGATCACGAGCTACTGAGTCCTCTGTCAATAGGGAAAGAAAACATTATTCCTGCTTTAAGAGAGAATAAGATATCAGATGGCCCAATTGAAGGATTTTCAACTGATGGCTTACCGTTTCAGAACGGAGCTGAGATAAGAACTGCGCTCACAGAATACTACCAAAATGAATCAGACGCTATAAAAAAGCTTTGTGGTGTAGATCGAAAATTTGAACTTATGGCGGCAACGATGGGGCTGTACCAATCTAGGCTACAAAAGCTATTGCCTAATCTGACCCCAGAAAGAACAGGAGTAATTTTAGGCCTTGGTGCCGAACATATGCCCTTAAAAGATTACGAATCAGAGATGATTGGTTTCATTGAACAAAAGCAAAATGCCGTTTGTGAACTCATTGCACATCTCAATTCTAATGGAACTGAATACAGTCATTTGGCAAGTCCATATGATATTTATGCCAACTATTTGGCCAAAAAATTTAATGCAAAAGCATTTCAACATACGATCCTAACGGCTTGCGTTTCTTCTACTCAAGCAATTGCTCAGGCCTATGACGCAATCTCTCGAAATGAAGCAGATGTAGTGATTGCTGGTGGAGTTGATTCAATAATAAATTTGGTGGCACTCATCTCATTTGGGAAACTAGGCGTTATTGCTGAAACCACTGAGGATGTTATGTGTAAACCATTTGATACAAATCGAAAAGGAACCACTGCAGGAGAAGCGGCAGGCCTTGCTATTATTGCAAGTGAAAAGTTTGTCAAAGAAAATAATCTTACACCCATTGCCCAGCTATTGGGATACGGAAATACACTGGATGCTTTCAAAATTACTGCTCCTGACCCATCAGCCGACGGAATGAAAAGAGCAATTAAATCTGCAATTAACAAGAGTGAAGTTGAAACACAGCAGTTTGATTACTACTATGCCCACGGGACCGGAACTAGACAAAATGATGCTACAGAGCTAAAAGCCTTTAAAGAAGCTTTTGAAAACCACGCCAATAAAGTGCCAATATCCACAACAAAAGATAGACACGGACATGCAATTGCCGCGGCAGGAATTCAAGAATTCTCTTTGCTTTTAGAAATGATGAAACACGATTTTATTCCGTCAAATTTGAATATTGAAAACCCAATTGATAAAGACTTACATTTGGTGAAATCAAATCTCAATCAAAGAATCAATTATGCCCTGACTGCGAATTTCGCTTTTGGAGGAATCAATACAGTATTGGCCGTTAAGAATGAAAAATAATGGATTTAAAACTACAAGATAAAATAGTACTAATAACCGGAGCTACTGGCGGCATTGGACGTCAAATTGCAGAGGACTTTGAGAAAGAAGGCGCTAAAGTATTGGTGGTTTATAGGAATCTTCAAAAGTTTGAAAAACTCACAGAAGCGAATCCCACCATTACAGGATATCATTGTGACTTATTAAAGACTGACGACATAAAGAAAATGATCAAATTGATCGTTGAAGATCATAAACGCATTGACATTTTAGTGAATTGTGCAGGCGCAGTTGTTGAAGCGCCCTTTGCAATTGTAGATGAAGATCAGATTGAAAAAATGCTTGATATTAATTTGAAATCTGTGATGTACTTGACAAAAGCTATACTCAAACCAATGGTGCTTCAAAAAGAGGGATCAATAGTTAATGTGTCATCTATAACGGCTCAAAAAGGTGGTAGGGGAATTGTGGCATACGCTTCGGCTAAAGCCGGCCTAGACGCATTCACAAGGAGCTTAGCAATAGAGATGGGAAGAAAGAATATCAGAATTAATGGCGTGAGACCTGGAGCCATTTCAACTGATATGAGTAAAACTTTAAAAGAACGGGCTGAAAATTATATTGCAGAAGCTACGATTTTAGGTAGATTTGGCAACCCAAAAGAAGTATCAAAGGGAGTTTTATTTTTAGCTTCAAACGAAACTGCTTCTTTTATTACCGGCACCACTTTGAATATTGATGGTGGATTTATGTTGTAATCGATTTTATGCAATTAGAAGAAGTACTTGAGAATGTTAAAACTGTGATAGATAATTCTATCGGATTTCCTGCAAAGGATATTGAGTTGGAGCAGACATTATTTGACGAGTTAGGAATAGATTCTATTGATTTAGTTGACATCCTATTTGAACTTGAACATTTATACGGAATTGAACTCAAGATTTCAGATATTGAATCACAAGCGAGAGAAAGATTGGGTGATCAACCTTATGAAATTGACGGCGTAATTACTCCTGAAGGATTAAAAGTCATTTCAGAATTTATGACCGAAGTAAATCCTGAAAAATTTGTTGAGGGATTAACAGTACATCAATTGGTACAACTCTTTACAGTGCACTCCCTCTGTAAAATTGTACTTTACAGAATAGACGAAGAAGCTAACAAAACATAAAATGAAAATACTTCTTATTGGGGCATATGGTTATACTGGAAGATTAATCAGTGCTGTATTCCAAAAAGAAAATATCTCTTTTGACATTTGTGGAAGAAATGCGAGTGATCTATCAGAAGTTCAAGATCAATTAAGTCTTGTAAACCAGGCTTTCGTTCTTGATGTTTCTGACTCCAGTCAATTAAGCCAAATCATGCCTTATGACGTAATCGTGAACTGTGCAGGACCATTCACTGAAGAATCATCAGAATTAGTCAATTACATAGCTATTCAAAAAAACAAAACGTACATTGATATTACAGGCGAAGTCGGATTCGTTAATGACTCTTATTTGAAAAACAATATAATCGCCACAGAGAATAAAACAAGAATAATTCACTCTTGTGCGTTTGAATCTTTGATTTCAACCTTAGGATTACGCATACTTTCTGAAGGTGGAAAGTCTTTCAAATCAATTAAAACGTACTATCATTTTAGTAAGAGCAGACCTTCACCCGGAACACGTATCACAATGAAAATGAGCAAGTACCGTAAGATTAATTGTGTGCTTAATGGAAAGTGGACACCTTACTCAACTAATAGTGTAGTTTTTAATACAGGTTTATCCGCCGTTCCCTACCCAATGCCTGAAATGGCATTTTGGAATTGGTCAAAATCAGCTCTTGACATATCAACTCATCTACTCCTAACAAAGGATGAAGCGCTTTTCACGAACATGAAATCTGAAGACGAAAGTCAGGCATTCTCTGAACTTGAAAAACTCAGAGCACGAAAAAAAGCAGGCCCAACATCCGAAGAAAGAGAGCTTCAAGAATGCATCTTATATATTGATGGAACTAACACAGAAAAGAGAACTTATCGGGCAATGATTAGTGGCAAAGATATGTATCAAGTAACTGCTAATTGTGTACTCACCGCTATCAAAGAACTTCAAAATAATGACAGTCACTTCGGAGTGATCAATCCGGCAGATTTATTTGATAGCAAAGAATCTAGAACTTTAAGCAATTTAGAATTTAAGATATCAATAAATGAAATCTAAGTCATTCGATATCATAATCTTAGGAGGTGGAGTAGGAAGTACACTTTTAAGTATCTCTTTGCTCAAAAAATCTCCAAAATTTAAAATCCTAATCATTGAAAAAGCGGCTGAATTTCCAAACAAACTAGGAGAATCAACTTCTGATATTACGGCACTTTTTCTCAGACGTTTGGGTATTGATCACATTTTAAAAGATCATGTCAAAAAAACAGGACTTCGGTTTTTGTACAATGAAACTAATGGAGATAATCTAAATGATGTTTCCGAGTTTTCGAGTCCTACTTTTCCAGGGCCGAACAATGGATTTCAATTCAATAGAAAAGTTCTTGATGAACAGTTAATTCAAGAAGCAGAAAAGTTAGGAGCAACAATTATGCGCCCTGCTGAAATTGAATCTCATGACTTCAAACCTTACCATGTTAAGCTGAAAATAAAAACACAATCCTCTGTTGAAGAGGTAGAGTCAAAGTGGTTTGTTGACGCATCAGGACGCTCAAGATTTATTCATAATGCACTTCAATGGGATGATGTAAAAACAGTACTGAGCACCTCTGCTATTTACGCTCACTTCTCGAATTCGGCTGAGGTTTCAGATTGGAACATACCAGAACATCAATATTGGACAGATTATGCTGTAGGCCATGGCTCTGAGAGCACGATTCATTTCATGAAAGATTTTGGTTGGTGGTGGCTCATCAAAATAGATGATGAAAAGTACAGTATTGGCTTTGTTTATGACAATGAAGACTTAAGTATTGAAAATCCTAAAGAATACTTTTTAGAGCAAATTAAAACTGACCATCAACTCAGTTCAATAGTTGGTAAAGCGAAACATTCTGAGCCTATTCTGATTAAAGATGTGCCATACCAAACAAAGGATTTTGTAAAGGACGGCATCATTTTACTTGGAGATAGTGCAGCTTTTGTAGACCCAATGGTTAGCCCAGGAATTGAGATGATTTGTCAACAAATTGCAAATCTGAAAGATTTGCTTTACACAGATGTCATTGAGCAAAAACCACAGCCTAAAAAGTGGAGTAAATACAATAAAAGATTCTCAAAGGGTTACGCCGATCGCATGGAGATTTATAAAAAGGGCTATAATTATATGGGTTCGTATGAACTCCATTCAAATTGGTTGCAGGCCGGACTCTTTGCTTATTTCGGTTTGTTCGTATTCTCGGCGTACATGACTAGAAATAGAATTAAAAAGCCTCTCACCATTAACTTCATTGATAGAATTGGATTTAACTTTTTCATTTGGCGTTTGAACAAAATTAAGCGCAAAAGAATGAAACAAAATAGGTTGTCAAATCACAAACCTTCGGCCGTAACTTATTCGGGTTTCTCATACCCAAAAGGAATGCTTATTTATGGTATTCCCCTCAAAATGTTTTTCAAATTCATTGGTAGATATTTAAAATTAGAAGCCAAAGAATTCAAATTCTTATTCAAAAAAAAGTGAGTAAGCTCTTGAACATATTTACTTCATTTTTTTGGGTCAAACTGTATGTTGATCTCAAATACAAATGGCGTGGTTTAAAACTTTACACCATAGAAACTGATGAGTTCACCATAAAATATTGGGACAATAAGAGCGACCAAGAGCCTCTACTGTTAATTCAAGCTTTTGCAGCCGAAGCTCATTATAGTTGGCACTTTCAAATTGGTGCTCTACACAAAAAATTTCGTCTTATTGTACCCAACTTCATCTATTTTGGAGGCAGTGAAAAAAAAGGAAAGAAGTCATTCTCTATTGATGAGCAATTAAAGGCCGTTGAGCAACTTATAGAGCAACTTGAAATTGATAGGCTACTAATTTGCGGCGCATCTTATGGAGGGGTTATAGGAACAGAATACACGCACAGACATCCTGAAAAAGTAAAAAAATTAGTGCTCACAAATAGTCCTCTAAAATACAATGCTGAGAGCGACCTAAAAAAGATATTGAGTGAGTTTAAAATGGAAACCAAAGGTGAACTATTGGTTCCTTCTAACCATAAAGAACTTCACGCTCTATTTGGTATTTCCTATTTTAAGAAGCCTCGGGTACCAGCATTCTTGTTCAAGTCCATTTATAAAAATCTGTATCAAAACTTAGATAACAAAAGGGCCTTAGTAAACGAATCTACCAAAGAATTGAAGCGTTTAGAGAATAGAGAATATAAGTTTGATCTTCCTACCCTACTCATTTGGGGTGAACAAGACAGAATTTGTCCCTTATACATTGGTGAGCAATTAACCGAACACTTTCAACCTCATGCTGAATTGAAAGTTATTCCTAAAACCGCTCACATGCCCAATTATGAAAAGGCCAAAAAGTACAACAAGATATTAATTGAGTTTTTAAAGAGGTAATCACCTTCTCCACTCTACAAATGAAACGTAAGCCATTACGACCAATAGTATGGCTCCCCAAATATAAAGCACTACTGGTAGCGTTTCAATGCCGTCATACGAAGCGAAGAAACCCCATAAAAACATGGCTCCAGCCTTTGTTAAAACAGAAATCCACATGACTAAGTGTAGACGTGACTCATGTGGGGTACACCTATCAGCATGATATTTTAGTTCATCAATAAACTCATGAACCAAACGAGTAATGAAAGAGGCAATGAATATTGGCAGCATGGCTATCGGATACCAATACATTGCAACCAAGGACATCTCCATTATCATTGAAGCGACTAAGATATTTCTATGCGTCTGAAACTCTTGATCAGTGATATCTTTCTCAGCCAGTTTTTTGTGGGTCATTGCATCCCAAGACCAAGCTATGGTAAATAGCGTAGCCGAACCCAAAATTAGAAGAGCCCACATTGCAGGTGATGTATTGCCCAGGCTATCCATACAAACTAAATACTAACATGACTAGAAATATGAGAACACAGCACATTAAGTTGAATGTCTGACTCCAAAATTTTACGTTTTTTCCTTTCAGCAAAAACATAAGGTTGATGGTTCGATAAGCAAAAACGACAAATAAGTAAACACTGATATGAGCAAAACGCGGCTCAAGAAAAAAGGGCATGATAGATAAGGCATTTATCAGCATCATGATATGAATAGAGTTCTTTTCACCAACCACGACAGGTAAACTCTTGACTCCCAACTCAGCATCTTTTTTCACATCAGGCAAATCTCTCACAACAGACCCAATAACAACCTGAAAAGAGACAAATGCAAACAAGACAATGACGTTTTCATTAAGGCCGTCTCCAGCTCCTATTAGCACCAACGAACCCCAAACTAAACCAATGAGTAAATTCTTAACTATGAAGACATTCTTTAATCTCAATTGCTTACCGTTCATATTTAATGACAAAGAATAAGCCGTACCTATTACGGCACCTATAGCCAATATCATTAAAGTGAATTTGGTGAGCCATAAAAATGAAAGAGGAATCAAGACAAAGAAAAATAGTGCCCCAACAAACTGATGCAATCTATTGCTAAAAAAGGATGTTAAATTGAACTTTAAACCTTCGTTTTGGTCAATTGAATCGTTCAATCTATAAACCAAAAAGACGCCAACAATATTGATAGCAGTTAATAAAGAAGCGGCGTTCCAATCTTGCTCAGAGCTAATCACAAAACCTGAAAACAAAAGGCCAGTGGCCGCTAAAAAGAATAAGGCAAGATTCTTAAACTTTGTGTCTTCTTGATATTTGGGTTTCGGACTCATTCTTTTGTGAAAATCGGCATTAATTTTCAATTAATCAGAATTTAACACAAAAAAGCCCCTCCCAATTGGTAACAGGGAGAGGCTTTGATTTTTGGTTTGTTGTTGCTCTTTAATTAGCAGAGATTAGTTCAAATAACTTGCTCAAATCTGGTGCTATAATAATTTCAATTCTTCTGTTTTTAGCCTTGTCGTTAGGATCTACAGGATGGTATTCTGAACGCCCTGCAGCTGTAATTTGCATAGGATCCATTTCACTATTGGCTAACATGATTTTAACTACTGATGTCGCTCTTAATACACTTAATTCCCAGTTGTCTTGCGGATGTGATGAAGAATTCATTGCGTCTGAATCAGTGTGACCTTCAACAATAATGTCTACATCTTTTTGTGTTTCTAATACTTTTGATAAATCAATCAATGCCGATTTCCCGTCAGGATTCACATTCGTTTTTCCTGATGCAAAAAGCAATTTCGCCTCCATAGAAATGTAAATTTTTCCATCTCTTTCTTCAACCGTAATCCCTTTGTCTTTAAAGCCAATTAGAGCTTCAGCTATTTTTGCTCTTAACTGCTCAACTGCTAATTCTTGTTCTTTGATTATTGTTTCAAGCTCTGCAATTCGAGCTTCTTTTTCAACCAATACTTTCTCTCTTTGATTCAGCTCTTTCTCTAAAGCGTTCAGTCTATCTTCTTTCTTTTGAAGCTCAACCCTCGTCTTTTCTAAATCATTAATCAACTTAGCCGTTTCAACCGAACCGTTTGATAAAACTTTGGCGTACTTTTTCTCTAGAGCCTCATTGGTTTGAGAAACTCTGTCGTACTCGGCTGATAATTTATTAAACTCAGATTTTGTGCTTTCATTTTCAGCTCTCAATTTCACAGCCTCCTTTTCTAACACATCCGTGTGAGACTTAAGTTCAGCTAATTTATTCTCAGCATCCAAGGCTTTGGTTTTGAAACCAGCATCCTCTTCTTGGCATTTTTTATAGTTCGCCTCTAAATCTTGATATTTCTTCAGTGGCACACACGAAGTGAAAATTAATAGTGCCGATATGTAAAATAAGTGCTTCATCATTCTGTCTCAATCATACAAATATCAACAGAAAATGCTCGTGAGAACAGGCCTAGCCCGTGTAGTTATGAACAGCAATTTTTTAATTCGCCTTCACGAATTTGCCCGATTCTAAGAGCTCTCCGTCTGAATTATAAATGCCAAATGAATAGGCACCAGCACTCAATGTAAGCGGAATGTTCATCCAATTAATTAAAGATTCTTGAAAATAAACGCGAGAACCATCCAAAGCAAAAACAGAAAATTTGAGGCCAGTTTCATCAAAATATTCTTTTGGCAATATCCGTGAATCAGCATCTATGAAAGGGTTTGATGTCACGACTGTTGCATCCACATCACTTTCTAAAATATCAATAGGTACACTAAAAAGAAAGATTCCATTTTGCCTATCAGCTATTAACACTTGATTTTGATCTTCAATCAAACTAACTCCCCAAGCTCCGTTTTGGGTATAGCTAGTTTCTTGATGAAAAGTGTCATAAAAACCAATTTCCTTAATCGGTTTTTGACTGATGTCAAACATTCTAAATCCTAAATTATAATAGGAAACAAATGCCGTATTATCTAAAAGTATCACATTATGAGGCGTATAATTTTCATACTCAGAAGGCGCAAATAACTCATCAATTTGAATAGTTGCTAAGTCAGAAATCTCGCACAACTTAACCTTTGTCCCTATATCTTCATCAATAAAACTGTAGTATTCTCTTGAAGGTGACATCCAACCCGAATGATTATATCCTTGATTTGCATAAAAGTCTAAAACGCCCAATTGAATTGGCATTGATCCTGAAAAATCATACACATGTAAACCTTCAGCCCCACAATTCAAAAATGCCGTGTCGTTTGAAACATAGGCATCATGTACATAATTAACATTGTTAAAGTCATGTATTAATGTTGGATTTGCAGGAGCAGAAATATCAAGAACTTTCATACCTAAGTCATTAGCTCCGCAGGCATATAATTTGGCTTTATCCTCATCAATGAATATGTTATGGCATATGGTGAAAAAAGCGTTTGAATCATAAACTTTGGGCAATGAATCAGGCAAATATTGAGTATCAAAAATTTGCAATGTTGATGTGCCCTCATCACAAACCGAATACAGGTAGTTTTCATAGGTTTTCATATCTCTATGTACCACAGTGTATCCGCCAAAAGCACCTGCTTGTTCAGCAACCTTGATCAATTTTTCATCCTGTACTAACAAAACAACTGTACCTTCTGTAGTCCCCACTGCCACATAGTCTTGGCCATTTGACTCAAAGGCCCATAAATCAGAATAGCGGTGATCTTCAACACCAAGAAATATGCTTGTATCGTTCCAAACGTCTAATAACTCCACATTTTTACTTTCCTGATTCCAAGCGAATTGGGAAACAAAAGCAACAATCAATATGTGAAATACGTTCTTCATTTTACTAAGAGCAAATGCTAATTAAGAGTAAAGGTCGATAAAAAAAGGCACTTAATTTTAGTTAAAAGCCCATTCATTGATTGAGATGTTTAAAAGATTTAGGCAAATTCGATTATCTTAGCAAATCTGTTTGAGCAGGATGAAGAATTTAGTAATTATACCAACATATAACGAAAAAGAGAACGTTGAGAAAATGATTCACAAAGTGATGTCATTAGATATCAATATTCACTGTTTGATTGTTGAAGATAATTCACCTGATGGTACGGCTGCAATTGTAAAATCTTTGATGGATCAATATCCTGAAAAATTACACATGGAAGAACGTCAAGGAAAACTAGGCTTAGGAACTGCTTATTTGCATGGATTCAGATGGGGATTAGAAAGAGGATATGAATATATCTGTGAAATGGATTGCGATTTCTCGCATAACCCTGATGATTTAGCAAGATTAATCAAAGCTTGTACTGACGGAGCTGATTTAGCTATTGGTTCTCGTTATTGCAAAGGCGGAAAAGTATCTAACTGGCCTTGGTCAAGACTAATGCTTTCTTACTTCGCCTCTTGGTATGTGAGAATGATATTATGGATTGGTATCAAAGACACAACTGCTGGTTTCAAATGTTACCATCATACCGTTTTAGAAAAAATCAACTTTGACGCCGTTACTTTTAAAGGTTATGCCTTTCAAATTTGCATGAAATACGCCGCCAAAAAACACGGATTCAAAATAGTCGAAGTTCCAATCACTTTCATTGATAGAGAATTCGGTACATCTAAAATGAGCACAGGCATTTTCAAAGAAGCCATTTTTGGTGTTTGGAAAATGAGAAGGTTGAAGTTGTAATCGCTTTGCTGTCTTACAGAATTTAAGGGGCATTTTTTCAATCTTGTGATGACAATTTTCGTCTGAGCTTGTCGAAGACTAAGCCATTCAGATACCCAGACCTCAGCGACCGACCCTCAATAATTTATGCTTCAATTCACGAATTAATCCAATTCCAATTATCTTTACAAAAAACACCTTATCATGGCCAAAATCCTTTTAAAAAACGCAACAATTATTAACGAAGGCAAACGATTTGAATCTGATTTGCTAATCAATAATGATAGAATAGAAAAAATTGCTTCTTCTATCACAGATGATCAAGCTGAAGTGATTGATTTAAAAGGAAAATGGTTGATTCCGGGGATGATTGATGATCAAGTTCACTTCAGAGAGCCTGGTTTAACGCATAAGGCCAACATCATGACTGAGTCAAGAGCTGCAGTTGCTGGTGGAATCACCTCTTTTATGGAGATGCCGAACACTAAGCCAAATGCTTTGACACAAGAACTGTTGCAGGACAAATATGACATTGCAGCAAAATCTTCAATTGCGAATTACTCCTTTTTTATGGGAGCATCTAATGATAACACTGAAGAAGTATTGAAAACAGATCGTACTCAAGTATGTGGTGTTAAAATATTTATGGGATCATCAACTGGTAACATGTTGGTTGACAATGAAACTACCCTTTCAAACATCTTTTCTAATTGTGAAATGCTAATTGCAACACATTGTGAAGATGAAGCTACGGTAAGAGCTAATATGGAAAAATTCAGAGCTCAGTACGGCGAAGAAGTTCCGATTAAATATCACCCAATTATTAGAAGTGAAGAGGCATGTTATTTATCATCTTCTTTAGCTGTAGGATTGGCCAAAAAATATGATGCTCGATTACACATCTTGCATATATCAACTGCGAAAGAATTAGAACTTTTTAGAAATGATATTCCGCTTGCTGAGAAAAGAATTACCGCCGAAGCCTGTGTTCACCATTTATGGTTTTCGGATGAGCAATATGATGAAAAGGGAACTTATATTAAATGGAACCCAGCAGTAAAAACGGCGGTTGACAGAGATGCGATTTGGGAAGCGGTTAATGACAACAGAATTGACGTTTTCGCAACAGATCACGCACCTCATACTATTGAAGAAAAAGAAAATACTTATTTCAAAGCTCCATCTGGTGGACCTTTGGTTCAGCATGCAATCTTAGCTTATCTGCAAAAAGCTAAAGAAGGAAAAATCACTGTAGAAAGAGCAGTAGAGAAAATGTCACATGCGGTAGCTGAATGCTTTCACATTGATAACAGAGGATACATTAGAGAAGGATACTTCGCCGATTTAGTGGTAGTCGACCCTAACAAACCTTATGGTGTAGAGAAATCAAACATTTTATATAAGTGCGGATGGTCACCTTTTGAAGGCTATACTTTTGACCACTCAATTGATACAACTTTCGTAAATGGTAATATCGTTTACACTGATGGTAAAGTCATTGAGGGCAATACTGGTTCAAGAATGACGTTTCACGGATAGTTGAAAAAGATTGGCACCATATTAATAGGATTAAGTCTTTTAGCATGCTCTGAAGAAAAGGAAGTGATGCCTGCACCTGATAATTTGATTTCAGAGGCAGCAATGATTCCACTCATCATAGATTTACAGATGCTAGAGTCACATTATCAAAGAATGTATTCTCGCCCTGATGTGTTTAAAGACGCATTAGATTCAGCTAGTAACATTGTGTTTGAAGATCAATCAGTAAGTCGTAAGCAATTTGAAGAGAGTTATGACTACTACGCTTCACAACCAGAGGTGCTTTTCACTATATATGAAGCTACACTTGACACATTGAACCAAAGAGTCTCAGACCGTCAACAACAGCCCATTACACAACAATAAATCACAAAATATTCAAGGCATAAAAAAACCCTGTCTTGGCTTAGCCAAGACAGGGTTTTTAAATAGTATTAAACTCTAATTAGTTCTTGATGAATTTCTTCACTTGAGTTCCGTCTTCGTTAACCATTTCAACAAAGTAAACACCAGTGTTCATTCCGTCTAAAGAGATAGATAAGTTCTTGTCTCCTTGAATCATTCCTAAGTTCATTGTTCTAACAATTTTTCCAGAGATATCAAGTACATTGATAACTGTTTGCTCAGAGCTAGTTAATGAGATAGAAACTTTGATTTCTTCGTTAGCTGGGTTAGGGAAGATAGAAAATCTGTCTTCAGCAATTTCAGCATCAATTGAAGTATAATCTTGCATCATGATTCTTACGATTGGAGCAGAAGGATCAGTTAAAGAAACTACAGCTTGAGTTTCATCAGTTCCGGCAACAGAACCTTGAGACACTCTTCCAGCCATTTCCCATCCTGGGCTTTCAGCACCACCGAAGTGACCTGCAACTGCAAGAATTTGATCTCCAGCAACAACTGGAATCGCATCAATGAATAATGTAATCATTTGACCTTCATCAGAAACTGTAGTTAAGTACTCATCAGTTTCATCTTCAAATACGTAAGCTGTACCATCAGATTTCAAGATTTGATAAGAGATTAATTTATCAGTTACAACAACATTGTCGTCTAATTGTGCTTTGATTGCACCAATTGTACCATCAGCAGTAATTAAGAAAACGTTTCCAATTGAAGCAGCTCCGTCATTATTATTAGCCCAGTTATAAAATGCAGATTGCGGCGTACCGTAATCAGCAGCATATTCATACTCAGTTAACTCAAAGTAATCATCTTCCATATTATCATTGGCAGTTGCATCATCTGTTTCAGTTTGATTTACAGTAATACTTACCGTATAGTTTCCTAAAGTAGTTGGTGTTATACCAGTATTTGTCCAAATCGTGTCATTTTGACCATTTGATAAAGAAGCAATTGTTGCAGTCGAAGTTCCTGAACCTAATGAAGTCATTGAAGGATCAAAAATTTCCCAATCTAATGCGATATTCGTTTGGTCAGCAAATCCGATATTTTTAACATCAGCACCAATCACAAACTCAGTAGCCTGTGCTTGAGGAACTTTCGAATACATGATTGAATTAACTAAGTCACCTCTGAATACTGTAGAAACAGTCATATCATTTTGAGGAAGCTCAGCAATACAAACGTTATCAAGTTGCCATCCATACGCCCATTGTCCACGCCATCTAAATCTAATTTGAATTTGCGTATAATCAACCACATAAGGAGCTATGTTTAAAGAAACCAATTCAGGATTCGGTCTACCTTGTCTTCCTACTCCGTCAGAAACGATTATCTCATCCCAGGTTGCTCCTGCATCATCAGAAATACCAACAAATAGAGTGTCAAACTCAGGACCTCCACCACCTTGGCCCTCCCACTCAGCAAAGAATTGTTCGAATTCTAATTTCAATGGTAAAGTAGTAGTAAAAGAAGAAACATCAATATTAGCTGAAGTTAGAGTAGCATCTTCATTTTGTCCTGAAGAACCATCAGAATCTGAATCTAACAATACCCAATTAGTTGGTGTTGATGATAAAAGTGTTGGGATTTCAAAAGTGGAACCAGCATCATTTGCAGGACCAACATTTGAAATTTCAAAACCAACAGAACCATTTTGAATAGCCGCTGTCCAAGTTCCAAACCCAGCATCAAAATCCTCAGTATAATAAGCTGCTCTATCTTGAGTTTGATCCACATCTCTCATGTCAGTGAAAGTGATTGCGTTTGGAGCATGCTTTTGTGCATGTCCTGTAGAATACTGGGAATTAGCATATGGTGCCTGAGCAAAAGTTGCTCCAGTAGCCAACATAGCCCCTAGTAAAAAGTAGATTTTTTTCATAATTATGATCTTAAATTTTGCGTAAATGTAAATAATTAAATGTTTAAAGTCTAACAAATTAGACGGCTAAGCTTGTAATCTTATACAAGTCTATACCGCTTCTTCAATATAAGCTTCAATGGGTAAGCATGCGCAAACTAAGTTCCTGTCTCCGTATGCGTTATCAACTCTTCTTACTGGAACCCAGTATTTATTGGCTCTTAAATAAGAAACCGGATAAGCGGCCTGTGTTCTTGAATAAGGCATATTCCATTCGTCTGCAGTCAATATATCAGCAGTGTGAGGTGCATTTTTCAATAAATTATTATCCTGGTCTAAACCTTGAGTTTCTATGTCATTAATTTCTTGTCTAATGCTTTTCATTGCCTCAACGAATCTATCTAACTCAGCTTTATCTTCTGATTCAGTTGGTTCAATCATCAATGTTCCTGCAACTGGGAATGAAACCGTTGGTGCGTGGAAATTGTAATCAATCAATCTCTTAGCAATATCTGCCACTTCAACTCCTGCAGTCTTTTTGAAATCTCTACAGTCAACAATCATTTCGTGCGCTACTGTTCCATTTTCTCCCATGTAAAGAGGATCAAAATGACCGTCTAATTGAGTTCTTAAGTAGTTCGCATTCAAGATTGCAATTTCAGTAGATTCTTTTAATCCGTTTGCTCCTAACATTTTGATGTATCCGTAAGAAATAAGCAAGATTAAACCTGAGCCATAAGGCGCAGCTGAAATAGCATTAATTGCATTTTCACCACCAACTCCATCAACGTGAGGATTACCTGGTAAGAAAGGGACTAAATGTTTAACAACACCAATTGGTCCCATACCTGGTCCGCCACCTCCGTGAGGAATAGCGAAAGTTTTATGTAAATTCAAGTGGCAAACGTCCGCTCCAATATTTCCAGGATTTGTTAATCCTACCTGGGCGTTCATGTTTGCTCCGTCCATATAAACTTGACCACCATTATCGTGAATGATGGTGGTAATTTCAATAATCGCAGATTCATAAACTCCGTGAGTTGATGGATATGTAATCATCAATGCTGACAAATTCTCTTTATGCTCTTCAGCTTTTGCTTTTAAATCGGCAACATCCACATTTCCGTTTTCATCACATTTTGTAACCACCACTTTCATTCCGGCCATCACCGCTGAAGCAGGATTAGTACCGTGTGCAGAACTTGGAATTAAGCAAATATTTCTGTGATGATCTCCTCTTGATTCATGATAAGCTTTGATAACCATTAATCCAGCATACTCACCTTGAGCTCCAGAATTTGGTTGTAAAGACATACCGTCAAAACCTGTGATTTCGCAAAGATCATTTTCT
Source organism: uncultured Flavobacteriales bacterium (assembly GCA_913054135.1). Taxonomy (GTDB): domain Bacteria; phylum Bacteroidota; class Bacteroidia; order Flavobacteriales_D; family Crocinitomicaceae; genus Paracrocinitomix. Next base: position 48,700 of record CAJXJK010000016.1, read on the forward strand.
AATTCTTTGAAAATCTCTTCGTATCCGGCCCATTGATTAATTGGCGCGAATGGATGAATGTTCGCGAATTCAGGCCATGAAAGTGGCATCAATTCAGAAGCCGCATTCAATTTCATTGTACATGATCCTAAAGAAATCATTGAGTGAACTAAAGATAAATCTTTGTTTTCAAGACTTTTTAAGTAACGCATCATCTGTGTCTCAGAGTGATGAGTATTAAATACTGGATGAGAAAGAATGTCGTCTTTTCTATGAATATCCGCATCAATAGGACATTTTTCAGATGACCAATCTCCGTTTGCTACATTAACAGTATCTTTTCCTGCTGCAGTTGCGAATGCATTAATCACGGCAGCAATTTCAATTGAAGTGTGAGATTCATCCAAAGAGATTGAAACAAACTCATCAGTATAATTAAGGTTTACTCCATACTCTTGAGCTGCAGCTTTAACCACTGAATTATCTCCTTTAATTGATACAGTATCAAAAAATTGTGAGTTCATTGATTCGTAACCAAGTGCCTTTAAGTTCTTTTCTACGAACAATGCCTTTTGATGAATATCAACTGCAATTTTCTTTAACGCTTTTGGTCCGTGATAAACAGCATAAGAACCTGCCATCACTGCCAAGAGTGCTTGAGCCGTGCAAATATTTGAAGTTGCTTTGTCTCTTTTAATATGTTGCTCTCTAGTTTGAAGAGCCATTCTTAGTGCATAATTACCATCTACATCTTTCGATACTCCGATAATTCTACCCGGTAAATTTCTTTTGTAATCTTCTTTTGTAGCAAAAAAGGCAGCATGTGGTCCACCTAATCCCATTGGCACTCCAAATCTTTGCGAGTTGCCATAAACAGCATCAGCTTGCCATTGACCAGCACCTTTTAATAGAATGAGTGACATCAAGTCAGTACCAACTCCCACTTTCATTCCTTGCTCATGTGAAGCAGAAATAAATCCTTCAAGATTTGTGACTTTACCTGTTTTATCAGGGAATTGAACAATTGCACCAAAGTAATCAGCCGAAGGTGTGAACGAATCTAGCGATCCAACCTCAACATCAATTCCCATACTTTTTGCTCTACCCAAAACCACATCAATTGTTTGATCAAAGCAATGGTCAGCAACAAAGAATTTATTGATTTCAGCTTTCTTCTGATCTCTTGATCTAGAATTATAAAACATAATCATGGCCTCTGCGGCAGCTGTTCCTTCATCCAAAAGAGAAGCATTTGCCATCTCCATTGAAGTTAAATCCATTACCATTGTTTGAAAGTTCAACAAGGCTTCTAATCTTCCTTGAGAAATTTCAGCTTGATAAGGTGTATATGCGGTATACCAACCCGGATTCTCAAAAATATTTCTCAAGTTCACCGAAGGAACAATCGTTCCGTAGTATCCTTGACCAATAAAATTGTGATTCAAAGTATTTTTAGAAGCCTTTTCTTTTAAGGCTAAAAGATATTCTTGTTCAGTCTGAGCTGGTGCCAAATTTAAGGGCTGAGCCAATCTAATTTGGTTCGGAACTGTTTTGTTGATTAGTTCATCAATTGATGAAACTCCAACAGCAGCTAGCATCTCCTTTTTCTCTTCAGAGTTGGTTCCTATGTGTCTGTCTTTAAAAATCATATTTCTTGAGTACTGAAAGTTAAACAACCCCCATTTTTAGGGCTTACAAATATAAACAAGATGGACATAATTAAGTTTGTTCAGATTGAGAAAGTTCTTAGAATTGTTAGATATTATTTGAATCTCAACAAAACAGCAGGATTTTATAACACATAAATCAGTGATGTGGTAATTTTTCACGAACTTTAGGTAAAATTTAGCACTAATGAAATATTTGATTCTTGCACTCTGCTCTATCTCTTCACTGGCTTATGGCCAATCAACAAAAGATTCAATTTTGATGTTGAATGGTAAAGTTTACAAAGGTGAAGTCATTGGATTAGAAGAAGGACATTCTGACTCAGTTTTGACTTTTACAGATGAAAAAGGTGAAAAATCAAGCTTTGAAACCTACCGAATATTTTCGTACACAAGCAAGGGTCTCAATAATGTCATTTATAGACCTGACGAATTCAAGGGAAACTTTTTGGGCGTAACCGAGACCAAGGCTGTGACTTACGGCAGTTTTGATGCGCGTCACACTTTCAAACCTCATTTTGTTTTTTGGAGTAGCTATGCACTGGGTTTAGGCGCTTCGCTATCTGACACATACCTAACAAAGAAAGAGGCTGAAAACCCAAACAATGTTTCTGTTTTAGAACCTGGATTTTTTAAAAGAGACCCAACTTGGTTCCCATTCTTGGTTCCGGTTGTACTAACAGTTACTTGGGCACTTCCATCTTTTAAATTGAAACATAAAAAAGTGATTCACAAAGAGTATTACAAGAACGCTAACTACTACAGAGGATACCAAAGAATAGCCAAGCAAAAAAGAATCTTTGCCGCATTGATCGGAAGCTTTTCAGGCATTGCAACAGGAATGGTGACCCATTATATTGCGCAATAGCATGCGTAAGGCGATAGAATTTATTGTTTACTCAAACATTTGGATTAGTGCAGGAGCCGCAGGCTTTGGCACACTCTATTATTTTCTAAATGAGAAAGAATTAAACAAAGAGTTAATCGCTTTCTTGTTTTGTTCTACCCTTCTTACCTACACATTTCAACGTTTTGAAAAACTGCGCAAAAAGGAGCGAATTTCGGGCCCTAGAATGGAGTGGATGATTGCGAATAGCGTTCTTGTTTATATTCTAATGGGATTAACTTTTGTGGGGACAATCTATTTCGCGCTTTACTTCTCTTTTGAATCAATCTCCCTTCTTTTTTGCTTAGGTCCCATCTCATTTTTGTATGCCTTCAAGCTTAAGTTTAGAGGTACACCTACAAATTTGAGAGATATCCCTTTTATTAAAATTGTTTTAATTGGTGTTGTTTGGGCAATCAGTTGTTACCTCATTCCTTTTATTGAGGATGGACAAAGCAACTATGATTTCTTGATTCCGTCAATTGCTTTTTTCACTTATATAATTGGTATTACAATTCCTTTTGACATCAGGGATATGGAGGTTGATGAAAAGAGCAAAAAGACGATTCCACAAATTTTTGGTGAATCATTTTCAAGATTCATTGCGGCACTTCTTATCGCGATAAGCGCTTGCTTACTTATTTATCAATTTGAAGAGCAGTGGATTGAAATCGCCGTTACTCACACTATTTCAATCACTGTAGTAATGGGAGCCTCTGCCAAAAGAGATGAACTTTTCTTTTCTTTTTTGGTGGATGGACTTTTGGTGTTGTTTCCTTTAACTTTTTACCTTTTAAAAAGTTTATAGCCAATTGAGAAATAGGCCGAAGAGCTATTGAAAAGTAAGAAATCATCCATAGGTTTTGTAGAAAAATGAAGACCTAAACCAATGGTATATCTTTCAATATTTGCATCAACTCCCAAACTTACAACCGGATAAACAGCTTGCGTATTCAAGCCGTTTCCTTGGCCTGGACCAGTGTATTCAGTATCAAATTTATCTAAAAACTCACCTGGTGCTTCGTGCAAATTCACATCCATTTCACCTTCATAAAGGTCAATGTAATCAAGATTTGCTCCTCTATAAATAGCATCAAAATCATTGTAAACACCCAGCTCATTGATTCCTGGCGGATGACCATCTTTTGCAAGATTGACGTACAATAATCCTGACATTCCGACATCAGCACTCAGGGCTAATGAGAACAAATCTCTATCAATCACTTTGTATGTAGCCCCGACACTAATGTCAAGTACATTAATTACTTTTCTATAAACTGCTGATCTTAATCTAGGTGTACCAGGCTCTACGGCGTAAGATCTTACACCTAATGAGTCGGTCAAAATTGTTGCTTTGAGCTCATTCGTTTGAACATCAACTTCCATTTTTGATCCTCCCAGTTGTCCTCTAATTCCAATTCTCTTTGTGAGGTAGATATTTAAAATTCCAGATATTCTTGCTCCCCAATCAATACGTTTAATGTCACCTAGAGTAATCATTTCAACATTGACGGCATCTTGAAAAGTTCCACCTGAAGAATATAAACCAGAGTCTCTTTTAATAACTGAAAGTTGATTCATAGGATCATTGAAATAAGTGCCCATATCATTAAAAACACGTCTGTCATACCTAATTCCTATATCAAACCTTTCTTTCTTTTTCTTGATATTTGAAATGACCACATCATCTTCTGATACTTCATCCTTTTTAATTCTTCTACCAATATCCATTGAGAACAAATTCGCCGACAATGAGAACCCATAAGTTCTAATGATATCAAATGGTGTGGCATTATTGGTATACACAACCTCTGGCCCCACGGCTTGCGGAAAGAATGTGTAGGTAACACCTGTTTGTACATAAGCAGACGCTCTAAATCTGTAGAACTCAAGTCCGGCTTGAAAGTTAAAATAAGTTGATCGCTCAGCATATTTATCTAAAGCTCTGTCAACTGAAGATAAATCTTGAATGAAGTCTCGAGAATAGTCTAGATAATTATAGAGGTGTTTACCGTACTTAAGCTTCACTGTTGTTCCTATTGCTACAAATGCCTTCACACTTTTATGAGGAAAGAATCGCATCCCGAAATTAGCAGTGTATGAAAGAAGTTTAAACTCTTCAACAGTTCTTAAACTTGCTTGCTCAGAGCTTTTAGCATTATCAATATATCTGATGTAATCAACTGTATCTGCAGTAAAACCAGTCGAAGCAGCATTCGTTTGAAACTCATCAAAAGTGCCATATTCATCTCTAAAATAACTGTCGGTATAATTTGAAACGCCCCACATTTGAAGCTTGTTCACGCTATTTGAAAGCTTCAAATCGGCGAACCATCTTTTTCTCAAATTGAATCTTAAGTAAAGTGGAACCTCAACATGATTGTCCATGGTGAATTTGAAAAAGTAGGTGTTGATGGTATCTCCTCCAATATCTAGCACACCCAGAGCTCTGTTCGTTTCGGAATAAATATCAGACTCAGCAAAAGTCTCTACGTTATTATAGTTTTGATTCACTTCAATTCCAAAATCAACTGACTGTGAAAGACCACTTACTGGAAAGAAAAACAAGGACGAATAAATTAATAATTTCATCATTTTTTAGATATAATAAAGTCGTAATTAAGGTTCTCCACTCTCGAGGTAGGTGTTTGTTTACCTGCCGTTTTTTTGCTTACACCCTCTTGAACATATGATTGCAATTCACTAATTGTAATTGATTTGTCTTTGTTCTTGTCGGCATTTTTAAACATCATTCCTTGCAATAAAGTATAAGTAAAAACACCATTTTTCCATTCATCACCTTCAATGGCATATTCAGCACCTCCCGAACTTGAAATTACCGTTGCACCATTATTTAATCTCATATCAGCAAACAAGGCTCTTGACAATTCAAAAGAGTTAATGTCATCTAAGTTTTCAATCGTTCTTCCAGCCCTTCTAAAAATCAATTCAGTTTGATTTTCTTCGTCATCAGTCACGAATGTCTCAATGACTTCATCTTTGTCAATTTCTCCACTATGACAGGCATCTATGAACATCAGCTTTTTTCTACTTTTTGTGTTTTCAAGGATATCATCAAAGGCAGAAAATGGAATTCCTTTTTTAGAAGGATCAGTAAAATCCATGTCATATGGAGCAAAAAAGTAATCAAGATTGTCATCAAGAACCCCATGACCAGCTACAAACAGAACAACCACATCATCTTCTCCTGCCTCAGCCATAAAATCCTTAGCATCTAGAATTGATTGTTTCGTTACTAAGGAATCTACCATAAGATGTCGCTTCTTGACACGATATTTCGTGAACATTGGAAACATCATGGCCATGTCTTGCGCATCTTTAGCAGCATAACTTAGATTATAATTAGACTGCTTGTATTTAGACACGCCAATGGAAAGAAGGAACAAACGACTTTTCTTAGTAGCCTGAGGTGCCTCAAACTTATAGGTCTGTTTTAATGAAGACGTGTTTTGATCATTGGTCACGTAAACTTGCACCACATTAGTTTCAGGATTTAAATTCAATTTGACTTCTTCTTCATATTTCTTGCCGGAAATACGTTTGCCGTACCTACCAAACTCGGGCACTCCGTTCACTGTTACATGCAATCTAGACAATTCATTTTTTGGGTCATGACATTTCAACTGTAATGTTAGTTCATTTTCGTTCAACGCAGTATTAATGTTGTTTTCAACCTCCACTTTCGGAATGTGTTTACTCACTTTTACATCTGCCTCAGTGATACCCAATTTCTCTAATCGTTTATTGTAAGCCCGCAAGAAAGCCTCCTCATAAAACTCATCAAAATAAGGTAGGTTTTGAATAACCATGTCTGGTCGATTGTATTTTAAATCAAACTGTTCAAAAGAGAATATTTTGTTTTCAATACTAAAGCCAATATAATTCAATGCGTTCTTAGATGAGAAGTAATATCCATCAGGATTCACATAAACGAATTGACCATCACCAAAAGCACCAAAGACAGTCATCAATTCACCATTTGAAACATCCCAAAATCGAATCATTCCATCCCAAGAGGCGGTAGCGAGAAAGCCGTATTTGTCATTATACTCAACCACTGTTAACTTATCTGAATGTTCGGTTTCAAACTTAAAAGAACTGCCATCACTTAGGTTTTCAACTGTTATTCCTGTTCCGGTAATGAATGCATTTTGATTCAATGAATCAGAATGGTCGCTATCTGAGAAGATGTCTTGAAAATAATCTTTGTCATGATAGATCCCAAGCTTCAAATCAGCAATATAACTTTGACTTTTTGGGCTAAGATTTTGTTTCTTGTTTAGCTCTAAATAGTTGCCTTCAAAGGTCCACTTAACATCATATTCTTCTAACTTATCATAGACTCCTTCATGATCTAACTGAGATTGTTTATACATCACCTCTAGGTTCGCATAGTCTTCTTCAAAATCAATAATTCGACTTACAGAGAAAGATCCTACCTTGGTCAATATTTCTGAATTTAATCTCAACTTGTTTACGATTGTTTGGTTTGAAACCAAATCAGTTTTTCGTAATGAACCATCTTCGTATGCAATTAAAATTTCACGACCATTTTCTGAAAATTGCATATCGTTAATTTGATTAACCAAACCTTTCATTACCTTGATTACACGCAATTCTTCCAGATCCCAAATCACAACAGATTTGGATTGACCCGCTACAGCTAAATATCGCTCATCATGAGAAAGATCAATTGAATTGATTTTGAAGAACTTGCCTTTAAGCACATTGACCTGATACCATTTCCGCTTCTTCAAAACTCTGACATTCCCATAATCATCAGCCAAATAAACAAAGTTGGAATCACTGGCAACATCATTTACGGTATTCAACATCCAGTCGGTAGATCGACTTTTCTTCTTTCCCGTTTTGTAATTGTACGATATAGATATACCAACATTAGTAGAGAACAAAACTGAATTTTGAGGCTCATTGAAAGAGGCGCTTATTATCGGATGTGTAAATTTCTTTAGGAGTGTTCCTGACTTCAAATCCATAAAGTATCCAACAAACTCATCAGCCCCACCCGCAATTAATAAGCTATCATTCTTTGAAATCTCAACGGTTGAAAAGAATTTTCTTGGTTTAATTGAAAGCACTTCAAACTCAAGCGTTTTGTGATCATAAATTCGAACATCATCACCAGCCAAAACAACTTTATCTCCAACTTCATTGAATTTCACATCACGTACTGCGTATGGTAAGTGAAACTCGTTTATCAAATCACCAGTTAGATAATTCCATATTTTAACCGAACTATCTAATGAGCTACTGATTAAGAGTTCATTATCAGGATGAAACGACAAGGCCGTAACTGTCTTTTTGTGACCCAATAAAACTTTGAATTGTTTTGATGTTTGAAAATCCCAAATAACAATCTTATGATCTTTACCTGCTGAAGCTACAAAATCATCAAACGGACTAAACACCACATCTGTGATTCCGGCTGAATGACCAGTTTGAACGGTGAGCTCAACTTTTTGGGCGTATATAACACCAAAGCAAAAAAGAAATGTACCAAAAATCAGAGCTTTCATCACCTATCAATTGTAGCTAAAGATAGGAAAACGAATTTTGATAACAAGATAAGTGCTTGAATATCTGATTCTAGCCTTCGAACACCACAGTTAGAGCCTTACAGAATTTATCGGCCACTTCATCCAAAATTTCAGAAGTATGCGCTTTTGAAACAAAGCCAACTTCATAACCTGAAGGACCTAAATAAACTCCCTCATCTAATAAAATGGCGTAGAGTCTCTTGAAATCATTCATTGATTCGGCTCTAATTTCATCAGCCGATCTAATTGCATCAGCTTTGCTAAATGCTAACCAAAAAATTGAGCCAATTGTAAACATTTCAAACTCGTAATTCTTGCTTTGAGAAAAAACATTGATTTTATTAACTAATTTTTTAGTTCTTTCTTCTTGGTCTTGATAGAAACCTTCTTTCAAACACTCACTCAATTGAGCTATTCCTGCCGACATAGCAACCGGATTACCCGATAATGTACCAGCTTGATAAACATCTCCTAAGGGTGAAATATGTGACATGATCTCATCCGAAGCACCATAAGCACCAACCGGTAAACCTCCTCCAATAATCTTACCGTAAGTCACCAAGTCTGGTTTGATTCCATAAAGTTCAGCTGCACCTGCAAAAGCAACTCTAAACCCAGAAATTACCTCATCAAAAAACAATAAAATGCCGTTTTCATTACAAATCTCTCTTAAGAATTCTAGATAGGATTTCTCTTGTAGTAAAAGACCATTATTGGCTGGAATTGGTTCAATAACAATACAAGCAATTTCACTTCCGTGATCAGCAATTGCTTTTTTAACGGCATCTCTATCATTCAACGGTAAGACGATCGTTTCATTTGAAAACACTTCAGGAACACCCGCCGAAGAAGAAGTCCCAAATGTTGCCAAACCTGAGCCTGCTTTAACCAAAAGTGAATCATAGTGTCCGTGGTAACAACCATCAAACTTTACGATTTTATCTCTACCTGTGTATCCTCTTGCTAATCTGATCGCCGACATTACGGCCTCAGTCCCGGAACTAACGAATCTGATTTTATCTACAAAAGGATTATTCTTCACAATGAGGTCACCCAGCTCGTTCTCTAATTTTGTTGGCGCACCAAATGAAGTTCCGTTTTGAAGCGTTTCCTCAATTTTAGTTCTAACCGAAGGATGATTATGTCCTAAAATTAGCGGACCCCAGCTACAGCAAAAGTCAATAAATTCGTTGTCATCCTCATCCCAAATTCTAGGGCCATCTCCTTTTTTCATAAAAAGCGGAACGCCATCTACTGATTTAAAAGCCCTTACCGGTGAATTCACTCCCCCTGGGAAAAGCGTTTTTGCAGTTTCAAATAAACTCTCAGAATTTTTTCTTGACAACATAGGTTTTGTTTGATTGTTCGTATCTTTGGGTTCTAGCCTACAAAATTAACGCTTTCCCTGGGGAAAGGTTTTTTTTAGGCTTACAAAATTGAAAATTTATTGACTTAAAGTTCATAGAACTCATGACCATGACTGCTAATAAAAATTCACTCGAATACGCTCAAGAGCTAGATCAACAAGATAGTTTATCACATTATAGAGAGCGCTTTTTTATTCCCAAAGTAAATGGTGAAGAAGCGGTTTATTTTACAGGGAATTCCTTGGGTCTTCAACCTAAATCTGTCAAAGATTATATTCAAAGTGAACTAGATGATTGGGCACAATATGGAGTAGAAGGTCATTTTGAAGCAAAAAAACCTTGGTTCGCCTATCATGAATTTCTAACTCCTAAAATTGCAAAGATAGTTGGAGCCAAAGAATCAGAAGTTGTAGTAACGCACAGCCTTACTACAAACCTTCATTTAATGATGGTTTCATTTTATCGACCTACAGAGAGTAGATATAAAATTATTTGTGAGAAGAAGGCCTTCCCTTCAGATCAATACGCATTAGAGTCTCAAGTGAAGTTTCATGGAAGAACAGTTGAAGACGCAATAATAGAAGTTGGACCGAGAGAGGGAGAACATACAATTAATCATGACGACATCATTCAAGCCATTGAAGATGCTGGAGACAGTTTAGCAATGGTGATGATTGGAGGCGTGAATTACTACTCTGGTCAGTTATTTGACATGAAATCAATTACTACAAAAGCGCATGAAGTTGGTGCCACATGTGGATTTGATTTAGCACATGCTGCAGGAAATGTGATTCTGAACTTACATGATTGGGGAGTTGATTTTGCCGCTTGGTGTTCTTATAAATATTTAAACTCTAGCCCTGGAGGAGTATCTGGTTTGTTCGTTCATGAAAGACATGAATTCAACCAAGATTTACCGCGCTTTGCAGGTTGGTGGGGATATGACAAAGAAACAAGATTTCAAATGGAACCTGGATTTGTACCCATGAAGGGTGCAGAAGGATGGCAATTATCTAATGCTCCGGTTTTGGGTATGGCCGCTCATTTAGCAGCTCTTGATATTTTTGACGAGGTGGGTATGACCGCCTTAAGAGCAAAAAGTGATCAACTAACGGCATATTTAGAAGATTTGATAAATGATATTTCAGAAAGAAAAGGTCACTTGTGTCAATTTGAAATTATCACTCCAAAAAGCCAAAATGAAAGAGGGGCACAATTGTCTATTTTAGCTCATGGTAAAGGAAAAACAATGTTTGATGCACTAACTAAAAAAGGAGTAATCGCAGATTGGCGTGAACCTAACGTGATTAGAATTGCACCAGTGCCATTGTACAATTCTTTTGAAGATATTTTCAGATTCGCTAAATACCTTGAAGAGTCAATTTCTTAAACTTTAATTTGAATCACTTGTTCTAATGGAACCAACTTACAACCCAGAATTCTTTGTTGAGCATGTTAGTGGACATGCCGTACAAGGTTACTTCGTTATCAAATTAATGATGCAAGTGTTGGCGGTTTTAGTTGTTGGAATGATTTTATGGCGAATTGGATCGGCTTTTAGTCGAAAGAAAAAACCAGGACGACAAAATATGTTTAACGAATCAAGCTTTAATAGCTGGAAACGTAGATAAAATGGAAAAAAAAGCAATTATTGTAGGCGCAGGATTAGTAGGCTCACTTTGGGCTGTATTCTTAGCTAAGGCCGGTTATAAAGTAGTTATTTATGAGCGCAGATCTGACATTAGAAAAGCCGAAATCTCGGCAGGTAAATCAATCAACTTAGCCCTTTCAACAAGAGGTTGGACTGCACTAAAAGCAGCCGGGGTTGATAAATTGGTTGAAGACATTGCGATTCCTATGTACGGGAGAATAATGCATGACCTTGATGGTAATGAAACTGAACAGGCATATGGTAAAGATGGCCAAGCCATCTACTCTATTTCAAGAGGAGATTTGAATGCCCGAATGATGGATATTGCCGAAGATGCAGGTAATGCAAAGATTCATTACAATCAAAAATGTATTGATGTAGATTTAGAAGCAGGCATCATAACTCTTGAAAGTTATGAAACAGGAGAAGTAACGACTGACCAAGGAGATGTTGTTTTCGCTTGTGATGGTGCTTTCTCAGCGGTAAGATATAATGGTTTGCAAAAGCTTGACCGTTTTGATTACATGCAAGATTATATTGATGACGGCTACAGGGAATTATTGCTTCCCGCGAATGAAGATGGCTCATATAAAATGGATAAAAACGCCCTTCACATATGGCCAAGAGGAAGATTCATGTTAATCGCACTAGCGAATGATGACGGATCATTTACTTGTACTTTATTCATGCCATTTGAAGGAGAGAATTCATTTGAAGCTTTGAAAACTGATGCTGATGTAGACAAATTTTTCAAGGAAACTTTCCCTGACTTTTATGAAATGTTCCCAGGACTTATCGACAGCTGGCATGGGCATCCATTATCATCTTTAGCAATTATCAGATGCTACCCTTGGACCAAAGGGAAAATTGCGCTAATGGGTGATGCTGCTCACGCAACCGTTCCTTTTTATGGACAGGGCATGAACTCTGGTTTTGAAGATTGTTCAGTAATGAACGATTTAATGCACAAGCACAATGAAGATTGGGAGAAAGTCTTTGAAGAATACCAAGATTTAAGAAAACCTGATGGTGATGCTGTTCAAGACTTATCAGTTCATAATTACTATGTAATGAGAGATTTTGTAGGCGACCCTACATTTTTACTACAGAAAAAAATTGAAAAACGGTTCTCAGATTTGTACCCAGATAAGTGGATGCCGTTATACAGCCAAGTATCATTCTCAAATATCAGATATTCTGAAGCCTGGGCAACTGGTATGAAGCAAGATGAAATCATGAAAACGGTAATGGATCGCCCTGATATCAATGATGTTTGGGATTCTAAAGAAATTGAAGTTAATATCTTGAATTTACTCGAAGCCTAAAATTTCGTAACTTGCCATTAACAAACCAATTACGTTATGAAAAAAGCCGCAGTTCTCTTTTTCGCAATATTCATTTGCTCGCAATCTTTCGCTCAATGGAAAGGTGCTGACAACCAAAGAAAAGGTAGTCCCTTTTCAGATAAAAGAAACTGGGGAGAATCTATTTGGAGCCCGAACGCTAGTCATTATAGAGGATTCGGATGGCATATAAATCCAGGAGTAACTTACATGGTAGGAAATTCAGCTGCCGACGAAAGTGATGCTTATAATTTGACCCCTTCAGGTTTACCAGGTTATTATCTTGAGGCTGGAATGGAGCATTTATTCAAAAAACAAGGAAAAGTATTTCATTATTTTGATTGGGGATTGGGATTGAAGCATTTCGGAGGTCAAGAAAAATTAGACATTGGCGGAACTGTCGCAAGAGGGCAATTCAATTTCGGAAATGTATTCGCTCGAGCTTCTATTCATAACGTAGCACAACTATCATTGCACAACTTCATTGATAACGCAATCGGTTTCAATGTTGATTACAGAATTTACGGAGGTAAAGAAGATGGTGATTATACGCCACCTGCAGGTTATGATAACCAAAGTAAATTAGTTGCTCAATTGCACTACACCTTAGGATGGGGAATAAAAGTTAGAGATGGCTTTTTTATTGTTCCTCAAATTCAAACACCTATACTCACTGCTTTTAATTGGAACGGATTTAACCCAAGTCACAAATGGTTTAATAGTAGATATCAGCCAACAATATTTACGATCAAGATTGGATGGTTATTCCCTAAAAAAGGATGTAATGTTCCGGATGATCCAATGCAAAAAGATGCTAATGACCGTTTTGAAAACGGCTAAGTAAAAATCAATTACTAAAAAAACCCCGACACTCGATAGAGGTCAGGGATCAGATTGTTTAATGTTTTATTTAATTCTTAGTGAAGAACGTAGTTAATTGGGATTGTGTATCTCACACGAACCTTTTTACCAGCTTGCTCTCCAGCTTTCCACTTTGGCATTTTACTTACAACTCTCATTGACTCTTGCGTTAGCAATTCATGAGGTGATTGTAATCCTGTCACCTGGCAAATTGAACCGTCAGTGTTTACAACAAATTGTACGTAAGACAATCCTTGTATACCCATATCAGCACATAATTCAGGATATTGGATGTTAGAAGATAACCAAGCCATCATTGCAGCCTCTCCACCAGGAAACTCAGGATTTTCATCCACCCAGTCAAGAACTTCTCCGTCATCTGGCCCTTCAATTCCCATTCCTATTTCTCCGAAAGGATCAAAAGGACCTTCGTTCATAACGATTAATCCGTTATCAACAAATTGGGTGTTACCCGGGATTATTTTGTTGTCAATTCTGAAAGAATCAACTTGACTAAGATCAACAATAGGAGTTGTTTCAACTTCTTGTTGTTCTTCTTTTTCTATCATTTCTTCATTGATTTCATCTTGAAGAACTGTTACACCTCCTTCGTCATCAAAGGCATATGTGTATTGGTCAGCCTGAACAGTTGTATATTCAAAGGCAGCCAACACTAGTGAACCAGTCACTAGTAATCCGATTTGAAAAAAAGCGAAACGTTTTCTCTCCAAGTTTGCTTTTTTATTCTTTTTTGCGATCATAATATTTAGTTTTTGTTAAACAATCTGCTGAAGAAATTGCAACAGTTATGCCAAAATCATAAACACCTGACTTTCTGCGTGTTAAAAAGTTGTTAATGTTATTTTTTTGTTAAAGAGATAGGTCGGATTAAACCTTTTTTAGACTTTTTCGCCTGTTCTCATCACGAAAGAAATTCCGTTCCCTGCTAAAACAAGAAGGCCAAGACAAATCCAAACAAAGCCCCACTGCGAGAAGTCGAAGAATACCGAATTTGAAAGTGTAAGAACATCTACCACCAAGATGATGAGTAATGCAATCATCAATGAAACGGCAATGTTTTTGACTTTTTTCATAGCTGCCTTTTTGAAAATCACAATTTCAAAGATTAACATTCCCAATAGAAAAGGTAATGTAATCATGGCTGCATAATATGATAAGGCAGGAACATCAGCCACATCTGAATAATAAAGTTTATCTACTTCATTGAGCTCAGTTATCAAGTAATTCTCATTCGCATTGAAAATTTTGATTCCAAAAAAGATCGAAACCAAGCATGTTAAAAATGCGAGAGCCATTATTATGAGGTGGTGTTTTCTCATGAAGAACAAATATAGCCAATTGCAAATGATTATATTTGCAGAAAAATTGCATCATGTCAGAGAAAATAAATGCTGAAAATGCCCCAAAGCCTGTAGGACTATATCCTCATGCTAGAAAAGTGGGTGATTTATTGTTCTTATCTGGTGTAGGACCAAGAGTTGCGGGATCAGATTCTAATGACTCAAATGTTCCTGGATTAGAATTAGACCACAATGGAAACTTCAAAGCTTTTGATTTTGAAGCACAATGTCGTCAAGTATTTGATAATGTAAATGCTGTTCTTGAAGCTTCAGGTTCGTCATGGGACAAACTAGTTGATGTGACCGTATTTTTAGTAAATATGAAACGTGACTTTCACGTCTATAATAAAGTATACGCAGAGTATTTTAAAGACAATCAGCCTTGTAGAACAACTGTTGAAATTAGCAGTTTACCTACGCCAATTGCGATTGAATTAAAATGCATTGCTACAATAGATTAAACAAAAACAATGATTGGATTAATAATTAAACTCGCTCTTTCTTTAGGGTCAATCGGATTCACTGCCTGGCTTTTTGCTACAGGATCTTGGGGATGGGGAATCGTTTTCATTTTCGTGACAGCAGTAGTTGTCTTATCAATTTTTAGAAACCAAAACATTCTTTTAGCTGCGCTTCAAATGAGACAGCAAAATGTTGCTAAGGCTCAAAAATATTTAAGCAGAATTAAACAACCTCAATACCTAATAAGAGGTCAAAGATCTTACTTCTTTTATTTATCTGCTTTGGTAAATCAAGAGTCAGTTAAGATGTCTGCTACTGAAGCTAACTTGCGTAAAGCATTGAATATCGGATTAAATAAAGATCATGATCAGGCAATGGCAAAGATTAATATTGCTGCTATTTGCATGCAAACGGGAAGAAGACGTGAAGCTGAGACTTTACTTTCTGAAGCTAAAAAACTAGATACCAAAGGTGTTATGTCTGAATACATCAAAGGTCTTAAAAAGCAAATGGGTAGAACAACTTCTCGTAATCAAATGAGAATGGCCCAAATGAATAAAGGAAAGAAGGTAGCTAGTAAGAAGCAGAGGTAATCTAACCTTAGCATTTATTTCTCAATTCTAACTGGTGTCAGTCTGAGCTTGTCGAAGACTTGCTCATTACAACGAATTGCACGATTTCATCCACACTTCGACAGGCTCAGTGTGACAATCTATAAATGCATTGACGATTACGTTTTGTACAGCATCTTATCCCTTAAAGCGCTCCTTGAATCAATTCTCCTGGTCTAAGACCATTCATGTTTAAAGTCAATCTTATTTTTGACCAGTACTTTGTTCCTGCCGGATAAGAGTTCTTCAAATTGTCTGATTCTAAGAATGGGAAATAGACTCCGAACGATTCTCCGAATCTGATTCCAGCCCCCGCATCATAAACTGTTTCCATTGTTCCGGCATTATCAAACATTCCGAAATCCCCGTAAAGAACAAATGGTACATAAGGAATATGGAACACCAAATTTGAGCCGAAGATCATACCGTTAGAAGTACCATATGAAGAAGTCGTTTTAAACCCACCTTGGTTTTCAATTCTCTGATTTCCATAAATGCCCGAAGTCTCATTTCTACCCATCATCCAATGCTCGTACAATACATCTTGAGTTCCTGATTGGCCTCCTAACGACATTCCGTATCTAGCATTTTGCATGCCTGAAGTCATTAGGTTTTGACCAATATGAGCTCTTACCTCTAATTGCTTTCTTTGTTCAGGCCAGTAAGTAAACTTATAATCTAAAGTGAGGTGAGCATTCAGAGCTTGACCGGTTAAGTTCGCTAGACCTGCATTTGAATCATAGTTGAAGTAGTCAAATCTCGCGTTGGTTGAAAATTCATTTCTTCTCTTTTTGTATTTGAAATTGTAATTCAAATATCCTCCCATTGTAGTATTACTATATAAGTTACCATCTTCTAAAACATAAGCCCCTTGCAATTTTAAAGTTTGCTTGTAGAACTTTCTTACATCAGGTTTACCCAATTTGAATGTGGCATAAGGTTGAAAAGCATAATATGTTCCTCTTGGTGATGTCAATGAATCAGGAGCAGATCCCAATCCATGTCCAAAGGTCTTAGCGCCCAAACCAAGCGTAATCATTTTAATATGTTTTGCCGGCACCCAAGAATAATTAATGTCTCCAAATCCTGCCAAGTTTTTACGCCCAATTGAGAACATTGGAGCTACCGTATATTCAAATTTATTCTTTGGTAATGTTTGATTGTGAATTAGAATTCCGATCATGAATCTATCATACTTATTACCACCGAGCGCAGGTGACATCCACATCTGATTTTTATCTCCTTCATTATCACCAAACAAAAATTCAACTTTCATTGGTTCAACCCTTTTGAAGAGACCTTTATCTTTCCAATAGTTGTTATTTCGGTTTAAATCAGGCATTTGTTTACCGGCATCAATTACAAACTCGTCAAGCGTTTTACCATCAAAATGCACTGATCCTTCTGAGCCTCTTTCAACCCATTTGCTTTCAACGAGCTTACCAAATCTGAATGCGTCAACTCTCACAGGACAATCAATTTGACCAACATTTCTCACGCTCACAGTAAAGCCTTTATCATCAGCTTTCACACTTGATATTTTGTAATCAATTTGTTTGGTTGTTTGAATGATATCCGTGAAAAACCATTCTAAATCTTTACCACTAGATTTCTCTAAGGCCGTTTTTAAATCTTCAGGTTGAGGATGCTTAAATTCCCATTCGTCATAATAAGCACTCATGGCCTTATCAAAATCTTCATCTCCTAAATAGTCTTTCAAATAAGTGAACACTAAACCGGTTTTTGCATAAACGATTGCTCCGTAATTAGTAGGGGTGTAATCAGCCGAATGCAATTCAATAGGCTGATCAATACCAAACTCGGCCGTCATGTTATAAGTGATGTCATTCATATCATGATGAGATAAATGCTCAAGGTGTACCTTATCTGCAAAGCCCATCATCATGTCTGATAACCTAGTGTTTTTAGGATATTTTGTTTGAATATATCTTACCTCATTCAATGTGTTAAGACCTTCATCCATCCAGGCGTGCTCTCTTTCATTTGACCCTAATTGACCATAAAACCAGTTGTGACCAACTTCGTGAACTATCACCACTTCTAATTGCTCTTTTGATTGTGCATTACCAATTACTGTTACGTTCGGGTATTCCATTCCACCACCAGCAGATATTGTTCCGTCAACCGCTGTTACATTATTATAAGGATAGTCTCCATTCCACTTTGAATAATAATAAACCCCATCATGCAAATACTCACCTGCAAATTGCCAGGTTGTGTGATGATAAGGAACAAACATTGCCCATGTGGTTACTTTTCTTTTTGAGTGAGGAAGCTCAACTTCTCCTTTTAAAATTTCAAATCTCTTATCAGCAAACCAAGCAAAGTCGTGGACGTTTGATTGGGTATATCTCACAGTTTTCATTTCGGTAGCTGACTCAGGGAATTCATCTGCACCACCAAATCCTTTTTTGGCTTTTGAAAAAGATCCATCTTCTATTTTCTTAGCCGTCTCAGCAGCTTTTGTTGTCATGAATTCTAACTCTTCAGGTGTTTGACAATCTCCAGTTGAACCCACCACATAGTTTTTCGGAACCGTAATTGAAACGTCAAATGATCCGTATTCAGAGTAGAACTCACCTTGCGTTAAGTAAGGCATCTCGTTCCAACCATTCTTGTCAAATACTGCAGGCTTAGGATACCATTGAGTAATCTGAAATGATTCGCCTACATGTCCCAATCTTGAAATATCTCCCGAAGGAATTTTTACTTTAAAAGGAGTTGAAACTTTCATTTTTTCTCCTGGTTTTAAAACAGAGTTTAAATGTAAAACAGCAATGTCAATATGATCTGGATGATATTCCCACTTAGCTTCCAATCCATCAACTTTAAAATCTAAAGAATCAATCCAACCTAAATCTTCAGGCTCAGCAAATTGCATTGAATTGTTATTCATATCGATCAACTGATGAGCAAGAGCCGTTTCAGTATTCTTATAGGCATTAGGCCAAATATGAATGTAAATTTTGTCAAGCGCAGTTCCTGAATTATTGATATATTCAAATTCTTCAAAGGCTGATAAAGTATTGTCTTTATCATTCAAAGTCACATCAATTTTATAGTTGACTTCTTGTTGAAAATAGGTTTGACTGAATGTTAGTGTGCTAGCAAATAAGCCGAATGCAAGAATCGCTTTTTTCATTGGGAATAATTTAATGGCTGAAAGATAGCTATATTTGAAGAAACCGTAAGTCTTTATTTATTAGAGGTTGCAGAGCAGTTATGACCGTCCAAAATCAAATATTAAAAGTACTCCTGATATTTCTTTTGGCCTCCTGCGCCGAGGGTCAAAAAACGAATGACAAATTGGAAAAAGAGAAGCACAAATTCACCAACTCATTAATTGACGAAAGCAGCCCATACCTTTTGCAGCATGCTCACAACCCGGTAAATTGGATGCCTTGGGGAGATGAAGCTTTTGAAAAAGCAAAGAAAGAAGATAAGTTAGTTTTAGTAAGTATCGGTTATAGCTCCTGCCATTGGTGTCATGTAATGGAACATGAGAGTTTTGAAAACGAGGCGGTTGCTGAAATTATGAATAAAAACTTCGTTTGTATAAAGGTTGACCGAGAGGAACGTCCGGATGTTGATCAGGTTTACATGACAGCAGTACAGCTCATGACTAATCAGGGAGGATGGCCATTAAATTGCTTCACGCTTTCAGATGGAAGACCTGTTTTTGGTGGAACCTATTTTTCAAAAAACAAATGGATAGATGTTCTTGACAAATTGCAGCAGTCATATGTGAATGACAAAAGCAAAGTCATAGAATATGCAGATAATCTAACGCAGGGAATTCAAACATCTGAACTCATTACGGTCAAAGAAGAAGCTAAGGCATTCAAAACTGAAAAGCTTGACGAATTGGTTTCTAAATGGACTGCCTCATTTGATAATATGAAGGGAGGACCCAACAGAGCTCCGAAATTTCCTTTACCTAACAACTATGACTTTTTGATGCAATATGCATATCAAACAAATAATGTAGAAGTGATGAATCATGTTGATTTGACTTTACAAAAAATGGCATTTGGCGGCATCTATGATCAAGTTGGTGGAGGATTTGCCAGATACTCAACTGATGAGGCCTGGCGAGTTCCACACTTTGAAAAAATGCTCTATGATAATGCCCAATTGGTGAGCCTTTATTCACACGCTTATCAAAGAACTAAAAATCCGCTTTATAAAGAAATTGTATATCAAACCTTAGAGTGGGTAGATCGTGAAATGACAACAAAATATGGCTCATTCTACTCTGCCCTAGATGCTGATTCAGAAGGTGAAGAAGGCAAATATTACGTTTGGACAAAAGAAGAACTCAAATCAACTTTAAAGGATGATTACGATTTTGTAAAAGAGTATTATAATATCAACTCTTACGGCCTTTGGGAAGGGAATTACATCCTGACAAGAGACAAAGCAGATTCATTGTTTTATGAATCAATGGGCAAAGAAGAATTTAGAGCAAAAGTTGACAAGATAAACCTTAAGCTATTATTGAAACGAGCCAAAAGAGAAAGACCAGGATTAGATGATAAAAGTTTAACTGCTTGGAACGCAATGATGACCGTTGGATACCTTGATGCTTATCAAGCTTTTGGAGACGAAACATTCTTTAAACAAGCTATGGACAATAAAGACTGGCTTGAAAAAAATCAAATTGAGAAAGACTTTAAATTGCTGCATACTTTCAAGAATGGGAAGAGCAAAATTGATGGCTTTTTGGATGATTACTCATCAGTGATTGAGATGTACATAAAGCTTTACGAAGTAACTTTTGATGAGGCCTATTTAGATCAAGCAACTGGATTAACGGAATACACCATAAAGCATTTTGAAGATGAGCAAAGTGGTATGTTCTTTTTTACATCAGATGAGAGCAGTGATTTGGTGGCCAGAAAAATGGAATTGTCTGATAATGTGATTCCTGCAAGTAACTCAATTATGGCCAAGAATCTTATGAAGTTAGGAGTCTTGTTAGACAATGCAGATTATACATCTAAGTCAAAACAAATGCTGGCAAATGTATATGATGAGATGCACACTTACGGATCAGCCTATTCAAACTGGGGCTTATTATGTTTGTCTCTGAGTGAATCGTATTACGAAGTTGCGATAACAGGAGATGGATATTCAGACTTATTGAATCAGATGAATAAAATGTATCTGCCAAACAAAATAGTAATGGGCGGAAATGAGCCCAGCAAATTACCGCTACTAGAAGGCAAATTTGTGGGAGAAACTACTATCTTTGTTTGTGTAGACAAGGCTTGTCAAATGCCCGTCAACAATATTTCAGACGCTATTAAGCAAATGAAATAATCTTATTGAGAAGTAAATCATTAAAAAAACCATGTTGATTACTGAGGGAAAGCTCCCTTATCTGACTCAACAAAAAGCTTATTTTTGAACATATGCAAAATCAAGGAGCATTAGAATATAATACTGAACGACCAAAAATGTTGATTCCTGAATACGGAAGAAACGTACAAAAAATGATTGGTCATGCCTTATCGCTAGAAGATAGAGAAGAGAGAAATAAGGTAGCAAAAGCTATTATTAAAGTGATGGGAGAATTGAACCCACACTTGAGAGATGTAGAAGAGTACAAACCAAAACTATGGACACATCTTTTTATCATGTCTGATTTTCAATTGGATGTTGACTCTCCTTATCCTTTGCCAGAACCAGAGAAATTAGCTGCTCCACCTAACAAGGTAGATTATCCTCAATCAAAAATCAAAGTAGGTCACTACGGTAAAACTGTTGAGACTATGATTGGCATTGCATGCGCAATGGAAAAAGGTGAAGAGAGAACTGCTTTAGAAAAATATTGTGCATCTCTAATGAAGAGATTCCACTTAACATTCAACTCAACTTCAGTTGAGGACACTACGATTCTTGCTCACTTATCAAAATTATCTGATGGTGCTATTCAATTGTCTGACCCTTCGTTTTTACCAAACACCAATGAAATTGTAAGAGCAAATGGTGGTAAACTCAGCAATGAGATTAAGAGCAAAAGCAACAACAAGAACAGAAACAACAAGAATCGCAACAACAAAAACAGAAACAATAAGAACCGAAAACGCTACTAAAAAACTATGGGAACATTCGAGATTCACGGAGGAAAATCACTTAAGGGTGAACTAGTACCTCAAGGTGCAAAAAATGAAGCTTTGCAAATTTTATGTGCCGTTCTTTTAACTCCAGAAAAAGTTACTATTTCAAACTTACCTGACATTGTTGATGTCAATAAGCTGATTAACCTTTTACAAGCCATGGGCGTGAAGGTGGAGAAAGTAGAAAAAGGAACTTATACTTTTAAAGCAAAAGACGTTGATCTCAAATACATGCAAACAGATGACTTTACGAGAAGAGCATCTTCATTGCGTGGTTCTATCATGATTATTGGTCCACTTTTATCACGATTTGGTAAAGCTTACATGCCGAAACCAGGTGGAGACAAAATTGGAAGAAGAAGGTTGGATACTCACTTTGAAGGATTTCAAAAGTTGGGAGCCAAATTCGATTTTGACGCTAAAAACCATTTCTATTCAGTTGAAGGGAAAAAGCTAACTGGAACTTACATTCATATGGATGAAGCATCAGTAACCGGAACTGCGAACATCATTATGACCGCAGTAATGGCTAAAGGAAAAACTACCATTTATAATGCTGCTTGTGAGCCTTACTTACAGCAACTTTGTAAAATGATGAATAATATGGGAGCCAAAATCACAGGTATTGGTTCTAACCTATTACACATTGAAGGAGTTAAAGAAATGAAAGGATGCTTTCACAGAGTATTGCCTGACATGATTGAGATTGGATCTTTCATTGGTCTTGCTGCCATGACAAAATCTGAAATTACAATTAAAGATGTGAGCTATGAAGACCTTGGTGTGATGCCATCTGTATTCAAAAAGCTTGGAATCAAAATGGAACTGAGAGGTGATGATTTATTCATCCCTAAACAAAAATCATATAAAATAGAGACCTTCATTGATGGTTCAATTTTAACTATTGCAGATGCACCTTGGCCAGGTTTTACTCCTGATTTATTGAGTATCGTTTTAGTTACTGCAACTCAAGCAAAAGGGTCTTGTTTGATTCATCAAAAAATGTTTGAGTCACGATTATTCTTTACTGATAAGTTGATTGACATGGGAGCACAAATTATTTTGTGTGATCCGCACAGAGCAGCTGTTATAGGAATGAATCATGAACATCAATTAAGAGCAACTACAATGACTTCACCAGATATTAGAGCTGGAGTTTCATTATTGATTGCAGCTTTATCTGCTGAAGGAGTTTCAACCATTCACAACATTGAGCAAATTGATAGAGGATACCAAGACATAGACGTTCGTTTAAACAATCTTGGAGCAGATATTAGAAGAATAGGTTAATTACCTATTTAAAGCAATATTGGTTTTCTGAGATTTAGTTTCTCCGTTTACTTCATAAGAGAGTATCACGAAAACAACAGCATCAGCAACAGGGTTTCCTTTGCTGTCATTACCATCCCATTTAAATGAGGCTGTCTCTGACGAGAATACTTCCATTCCCCATCTGTTGTAGATATGGATTTCAAAAACTTGCGGAACACAATCCCATTCAATTATGAAGTGGTCATCAACCCCATCTCCGTCAATGTTTAATTCAGACGGAATTGTCGGTATGTATTGACACTCATCTTGAGCAAAAGTTGCAGTAGAGAGTAAGATTATAAATGCGAATATTAGTTTCATAATGTTTATCTAATAATGGTAATGTTTCCAGATCTCTTCACCTCTTTGCCATTGAAGGTATAAGTCATTGACCAAACGTAAACGCCCATAGGTAACACCTTCTTGTCTTTGGTTCCGTCCCAAGCAAAATCATACTTTTCAGATTCAAATACTGACTCTCCCCAACGGTTAAAAAATATAATTTCAAACGTGTCCGGTGGACATGGAAAATCAATGGTAATAAAATCATTTATTGCGTCACCATTAGGTGTAAATGACGAAGGGATTTTCAAAGAATCAAGGCAGTCATCAGGATAAGATTGACCAAAAGAAACGGTGAATAGTAATAGTGCAAATAGTGTTGTGAGGGTTTTCATAAGCAATTAATTACCTTCAATTTACGTAAATTTTTGAAGGATATTGAGCACCTGCTCCCAATATGACCTTCCAAATAAATTTAAATGAACCAATAGTGGATATAGCTGATTGTATTGAATTCTACTTTCCCAGTTCTTTTCTAAAGGACGAATATCATTGTAAATTTCAAAGAGCTCGGCATCAAAACCTCCAAACAAATCCATCATCCCAAGATCCATTTCTCGGTGACCATAGTAAACTGCCGGGTCAATAAGAACGGGCCCTTCATTCGTTGAAAGATAATTTCCGCCCCATAAGTCACCATGCAATAAGGCTGGTTGCTCTTCGGGATATAACTCATTAATTCTTGAATAGAATTTCTCAATAATCTTAGCTTCAACATAATTGACTTCACCAGCATTTACTGCCATCTCAATCATAGGATTCAACCTACATTCAATTAAAAAATCGGCCCAAGTCTCTTTTTGATCATTGATTTGTACCAGTGAACCAATAAAATTGTCTTGGTGAAAACCGAAGGTTTTTTCCGTTTTTTGATGTGTTTTTGCAAGTTTCTTGGCAAATTCAAGCCAAAAAGAGTCATTTTTTGGCGATTCTGCTAAATACTCCAATTCGAGAAATTGATGATTTTGGTACTCACCAACACGATAAACTTCAGGTGTTTTGAAAGTGTGATTTAAGAGTTCGAGACCCGTCTTCTCTTTTTCAAACATTAATGGGAAGTCAGCTTTAGAATTGACTTTGACCACAAATTGTTTCTCAGCATCAACAACTTTAAATACATCATTGATGTCGCCGCCGGTTAACTTTTCTATTTCGGGATTTTCGTAGAGGTATTTAAAGAGCTCTTGCACCTATTTATTATTCCAGTTGCTCATAGTTCGTTGAAGCCCGATTGTCGTGAAGCCCTTAATAAACTCACCACATGTTTTCAATCGATCTTCCATTTGCTCTTCTTCTTCAGGATGCCATTCACCTAATACATAGTTAACCTGAGAACCAGGATTAAACTCAGAACCTACACCAAAACGTAATCTTGCAAATTGGGAAGTATTCGTCACGGCAATGATATCTTTCAAACCATTGTGGCCTCCATCACTTCCTTTGCCTTTCATTCTGAGTTTACCAAAAGGTAATGCAATATCATCTGTGATCACCAATACATTTTCTAAGGGAATTTTCTCAGCTTGCATCCAATAATTCAAAGCCTTTCCGCTCAAATTCATAAAGGTTGAAGGCTTTAACATTACTAAAGTTCTACCCTTAAATTTTACTTTGGCCAAGTCGCCTAACTTCACAGTTTGAAAAGGTTCATCTAGATCCTTCACAAAATAATCTAACACCTTAAAGCCAATGTTATGGCGAGTATTAGCATATTTCTCACCCGGATTTCCGAGCCCAACTATTAAGTATTTCATTCTTGTTCAAATAAAAAAAGGTTGCTACGAATGTAGCAACCTTTTGAATATTAATTATAATTGATCTAGTACTACTCTGCAGCAGCTTCTCCGCCTTCTTCTCCTTCAGCTGGTGCAATTGGATTTCCATCCTCATCCAACTCTTCTTCTTCTTCCTCATCCTCATCAACTGCTCCTCTGGCCATTTTCACTGACGCTACAACCGCAGATGGTGCGTTTAAGATCTCTAATTTATCTGTCATTAAATCTCTAACTCTAACAGACATTCCAATTCTTAAATCTGAAATATCAACAGTAATTGCATCTGGTAACTCACCAGGTAAAGCATATACTTTTAATGTTCTAAACACCTGTGATAACCTACCACCGTTTAATACACCAATTGCTCTACCAGTAATCACTACAGGTACATTCACTTTTACTTTTTTATCGTCTTTAAGCTCGATAAAATCTACGTGATGAATTCTGTCAGTAATTGGGTGATGTTGAACATCTTGAATGATTGTTCTAACTTTTTTTCCGTCTACATCTACTTCAACGATATTTACGTTTGGAGTGTAAACTAATTTCTCCATGTCAGAATGCTTAACACTGAAATGAGTTTGCTCACCACCACCATATACTACACATGGTACTCGGTCAGCATTTCTTACAGCCTTCGCATCTTTTTTCCCTACGTTCTCTCTAATAGAACCGCTCAATGATACTTGTTTCATTATATATTAATTATGTCCCTTTATTGGGGGACTAGTTTATACTTATTAAAAGAGTCTACTAATAGACTCATGCTTTACCAAACTTCCTATTACTGAAGAATATAATTCAGCAACACTAAGTACGGTAATTTTATCAGATTGTTTTTTTAATGGAATAGAATCTGTAACAACCACTTCTGTTAATCCAGAATTTTCAATTCTTTCATAAGCAGGTCCGCTCAAAACAGCATGCGTACAAATCGCTCTTACTGATTTTGCGCCTTTTTCTAAAAATAGGTCAGCTGCTTTTGTCAATGTTCCGGCTGTATCAACCATGTCATCAATCAAAATAACATCTTTACCAGAGACATCTCCAATAACCGTCATTTCAGCAACCTCATTCGCAACTTTTCTTTGTTTATGACAAATGGCTAATCCTACATTCAACTTCTTTGAATAAGAGTTTGAACGTTTTGCTCCACCAGCATCTGGCGCAGCCATAATCAAGTTTCCATTATTGATACTCTCAATGTATGGTAAGAAAATAGTTGAAGCGTACATGTGATCAACAGGGATTTCGAAAAACCCTTGAATTTGGTCAGCATGTAAATCCATAGTCATTACTCTATCAGCTCCTGCAGTTTCCAACATCATGGCAACCATCTTTGAACCGATAGCCACTCTTGGCTTGTCTTTTCTGTCTTGTCTTGCAAATCCGAAATAAGGAATCACTGCAACCACAGATTTTGCTGAAGCTCTTTTCGCAGCATCAATCATCAACATTAATTCAAATAGATTTTCAACTGGTGGCATAGTAGATTGAACCAAGAATACATCTTGACCTCTAACTGTTTCTTCAAATGAAGGTTGAAATTCACCATCACTGAATTCAGTAACGATAACGTTACCCAGTTCTACACCAAAGTCTGAGGCAATTTTCTTTGCCAAATCTTTAGTTGCTCTTCCCGAAAATATTTTTACTCCTGCTGACATACTACTTTTAAATGTAAATATGGGGCGCAAAGATAGCCACAAATATTGAAAAACCAGCACTTAAGGTTAAAATCTAGAACAAATTTTGAAACTAAAGCAATAGAAGTTCATTTAAAAGTAATATTTTTAACCCTTCGAGCTCGAAAACCCAAGGACTCCAGAAACATCAAAAACTATGAAATACCTTCAAATAGACAAGAACCTATTCGTCAAAAATAGAAAGAAATTTGTTGCTCATTTGGCGCCAAAGTCAATGGCAATTTTTAATTCAAATGACATCTACCCAGTGAGTGCTGATAGTACTATGCCATTCAATCAGCATAGAGACATCTTCTACCTTTCAGGCGTTGATCAAGAAGAAAGTATTTTAGTGATTTTCCCAGATGCTCAAGATCCAAAGCATAGAGAGATTTTGTTTTTGAAAGAGACTTCTGAATTAATAGCTATTTGGGAAGGTGAAAAATTGACGAAAAAAACTGCTTTTGAGACATCAGGAATTAAGACTGTTTTTTGGTTAGATCAGATGGAAAGCATTATGAAAATCTTGACTGCGCAGGCTGAGAATGTTTACATCAACACGAACGAACATACCCGTGCTAACACAGAAACAGAAACTAGAGAAGACAGATATATTAAAGCTTTTCAAGCAAAACATCCTGCTCACACTTATAAAAAGAGTGCGCCAATCATGCACCAAATCAGATCGGTAAAAGAGTCTGAAGAATTAGGTTTGATGCAAAAAGCATGTGACATTACTGAAAAAGGATTTAGAAGAATTCTTTCATTCATTAAGCCAGAGGTGATGGAATATGAAATTGAAGCTGAACTAATGCATGAGTTTTTGAGAAATAGATCAAAAGGCTGGGCATACACTCCGATTGTTGCATCTGGTAAAAACGCTTGTGTTTTACACTACATTGAAAACAATCAAGCTTGTTTTGATGGTGATGTGATATTAATGGATTTCGGAGCTGAGTACGCCAACTACGCTTCAGACATGACAAGGTGTGTGCCTGTAAATGGAAAATTTACCGACAGACAAAAAGCAGTTTATAATGCTGTTTTAAATGTTAAAAAAGGAGCTGAGCAAATGCTTGTTGCCGGAACAATGATGGCTGAGTATCATGCCGAAGTTGGAAAATTAATGGAGTCAGAATTATTAGGATTAGGATTGATCGATCAAACTGATGTCAAAAACCAAAATCCTGATTGGCCCGCATATAAAAAGTACTTTATGCACGGTACTTCACACTTCATTGGTTTAGATACTCATGATGTTGGATTATGGACGGAGCCAATAAAAGAGAAAATGGTTTTCACTTGTGAACCTGGAATCTATATTCCTGAAGAAAACTTAGGAATCAGATTAGAAGATGACTTAGTAATTCAGAGCTCAGGAGCACCAAAAAATTTAATGGGCAAAATTCCTATTGAAGCAGAAGAAATTGAAGACTTAATGAATGCTTAGTTGAAAAAACACCTAGCAAATATTTCATATTCTATCAAAGGAGCTGGGAAACCACTCCTTTTTTTGCATGGATTTTTAGAGAATTCATCTATGTGGGAGGGGCTGGTTCCAAAATTTGTTAAAGAAGGCTTTCAATGCATTTTTATTGATTTACCATGTCATGGCAATTCCCGTTTTGAAGGTGAGAATTGCAGTATGAAACACATGGCCTTACAAGTTAATTTGCTGATTAACGAGCTGAATATTCAAGATGAAATTACAGTAGTAGGACACTCCATGGGTGGTTATGTCGCTTTAGAACTTAATGGCTTACGACCTTGTGAGGTTATATTACTTCATTCCAATTTTTGGGCAGATGGCGATCAGAAAAAAACTGAACGAAATAGGGTAATTGATATCGTTGAGAAAAACAAGGCGCTCTTTATTAAAGAGGCCATTCCAAACTTATTTGCCCCTTTCAACAAAGAAAAATGCCACAATGATATACGATTACTGGTGAATGGAGCAATTGAGAATCCTGTAAATGAAATTCAAGCTGCTACCGCAGGAATGAGAGATAGAGACGCCTTTTACAAACTCAATAACGACAGTACTTTACACATCATTCATGGTGAGTTTGATCCTATAATCTCAACAGCTAAAATGAATGAAGAGCTTGCTAATTTTAAGGGTCAACATGAACTAATTGTACTAAAAGGTGTAGGTCATATGAGTATTTGGGAAAATGAAAGCCTCTTAATTAAGCGTCTAATGTCCATCATTTCTCAATAATTTAAAATATTTTTGTGCTTTTGCAGTTATTAAGTAGCGATAGTAAAATTTAATGCTAATTAGAATTAATCATATCATCTGTCTTTCAGCAATTGTGCTGCTTTCATTGGGGTCTTGCTCTACTGAAAAAGATGCTGCATTGAATGTTGGTTATCATAACATGACCGCAAGGTATAATGGTTACTTCAATGCAAGAGTAATTATTGAGCAATCACTTGAAGATTACAGGGCATCTGCAAATGAAGATTACACTAAAATATTACCTCTTGATTTATACCCATCAAAAGAAGATATACCGGGAATTCAAGAACAGTATGAAGATGCTTATGAGCGTTGTGAGAAAGTGATTTTTCGTCATAGCATGCCGAATCCGAACATCACGAAAAACAAGAACATTGAAAACTGTCGTTGGATAGATGACAATTGGTTTGTGATTGGACAAATACATTACACCCGTCAAGACTATTTCAAGGCCGAAGAAATATTTAAGTTTATACAAGACTCTCCATTATATGTAGATCAGGAGAGAGTACATGAAGCAAGAATTTGGTTGGCTAAAACTTATATCGCCAAAGGCGATTTTCCTGAAGCTAAAAGGTATCTTTCAATGGTTGAAATTGATATGAAATCTGCCGAATCAAAATCAGGTAAAGGAAAAGAGAAAGAGACCAAGCGACAAAAAGAGAAAAGAAAAAAACAAGAGAAGAAGGATAAGAAGAACGGAGTTAAGAAGCCAGTTCCTTTCCCTAAAAAACTCAAAGACGAGTACGAACTCGCCATGGCTGAATTTCATATTGCGAAAAAGGAATATAAGAAAGCGATTGAGCATCTAGAGTTAGCAATTGACCTTACAAAAAAGCGTAAGGTAAAGGCACGTTACCAATTTGTTTTGGCTCAGCTTTATCAAGAACAAGGAAACGGAGATATGGCGGCAACAAACTTTCAAAATGTTGTAAAATCACCTGCACCTTATGAAATGAGATTTCAAGCTCAGATCAACAAAGCATTGTCTGCCACTACGGGTGGAGAGGTGCTGAAAAAAGAGCTCAGAAAAATGTTGAAAGACAACAAGAACCTTGAATATCAAGATCAAATATATTATGCTCTTGCCGAAATTGCTATGAAAGAAGGCAATATTGATGAAGCGAAAACGAACTACTCAAAATCAGCATTTAGTTCTGTCAAAAACGATCGTCAAAAAGGAGTTTCATATTTAGCTCTTGGAGATATCCACTTTGAAGAAAAAGATTACCTAAGCGCACAAAAATACTATGACAGCTGTGTTCAAGTTCTACCTGAAGAATATGAAACATACGAGCAAATTGCGGCAAAAGCTGAAGGACTTTCTGGCCTTGTAGAAAACTACGAAACATATGTTTATGAAGACAGTGTTCAACGAAAAGCACAATTACCTGAAAAAGAATTAGAGAAGTTTTTAGAGAAAACATTGAAGCAAATCAAAGAAGAAGAAGAGCGTAAAAAATTAGAAGATCAACAAAGACTATTGGCACAGCAAAACAGAATTAAAAATGCTGGAGGAAACACAGGTTCGGGCTCCAAGTGGTACTTCTATAATCAAAAAGTATCGTCATCTGGTTTCAATGATTTCAGATCTAATTGGGGTCAACGACTAATGGAAGATAATTGGCGAAGAGCCAACAAGACATCATACAGCACTGATGACGGAGGAGACTTTGATGATTCAGATTCTATAGCAGTTGAAAATGATTCGCTAACAGTTGATGTGCTAAGAGCAGGATTACCTCTTACTCCTGAATTGATGGATTCTTCTCAGAACAAAGTGATGAACTCTTTATACATGCTTGGTATCATTTATAAGGAAACATTAAAAGAAGAAGCTGAAGCAATCAAATACTTTGAAAAGGTGGTGAATAGAGGTATCGAACATAAAAAAGTGCTTCCGGCTCTTTACCAACTTTATTTGATTCACAAGAAAAAAGGATCTGCCTTAGCTGAAGGATACAAGACCAAAATATTACGCGATTACTCTGATAGTGAGATTGCACAAATTATAGAAGACCCTGATTATTTAGAGCGCAAAAGAGAAAAAGAAGCTGCTGATCTAAATGAATACTCAGAAGCTTTAGAGCATTATCGATACAGAAGATATAACAATGTATTAGCAAAATGTAATGCCGTAATTACAAAAGACAGCACTAACCAATACATCAATAAATACTACCTCTTAAAGGCTTTTGCAATTGGTAAAACAAGCCCTGGTAATAAAACAGCAATAAGTGGCCCTCTTCAAGAGTTATATAACAAATCACCTGACTCTGAAGAAGGAATTCAGGCAAAGATTTATCTAGATTTATTGGCTAAAGGGCTTTCAATTGTCAAGCCTGACACTACGAACACTCCGCAAGCCTCACCTTACCTTTATGATGAAGCATTGGCGCATTACTTTATCCTTGTATTCCCGAATGATGCGGGCAATATTAATTCTACTCAGTTCAAACTTGGAAACTTCAATAAGGAGTTTTTCAGGAGTGCAAGATTGAAAGTTGACAACTCATTAATGGGCTCTGCAAATACCATGTTGATAGTCAGAAAATTTGGCAATCAAGAGCAAGCCAATAAATATCTTACATCATTCAAGTCTAATTCGGCAAAAACGTCAATTGGCAACATGGCAAACGACTTTGAGCACTTCATTATCAATGCTACAAACTTCAAAGTAATGTTTGACAAACAAGACTTGAAAGGCTATCAAGAATTCTATTTAGAGAAATACTAAATATTGGTATAAATCATGCAGTAAGAGATTTATGAAATCATTTTATGTAATACTGCTCATTTCGATTACTACTCTACTTTCATCATGTTTTGAAATCATTGAAGACGTCTCTTTAAATGAAGACGGATCGGGTACATTCAAATACATTGTCAATTTCAGTCAATCAGCTCCGAAAGTAAAATCAATGCTCTTAATGGATGAAGTTGAGGGAGTGGCCGTACCAACTGAGGCTAAAATGAAATCAAAATTTGAAAAGATTTGCCTTCAAACTAAAAAAGCTAAAGGCATTTCGGGAGTCACCTACAAATCAGATTTTGAGAATTACATCTTCAACTACAGTTGCAACTTTAAAAAAACATCCAATTTAAATGCTGCTCTTGATAGCATCAAAACTAGTTTAGGTGATGATAGCCTTGGTGTGAACTACTTTAATTATAGTGTGAGGTCAAAAAAGTTTAAACGAAGAGGTGATAACTTAATAGAAAACTTGAGGCAAAAAATGTCTGAATCACAGCAGCTAATATTCTCAGGTGCAAAATATACTTGCCTGTATCGATTTTTTGATGAAATTAGCAACATAAAACCCGAAGGCTCAAAACTTTCAGCAAATAAAAAAACAAGCTTTAAACAAGTTTTAATGTCCGAAATGATACATGACGGACATATAATAGATCAAGAAATTCAACTCAAATGAAGTCAACATTATTCGCCCTTTTACTAATTGTTTCATCCATTTCATTTAGCCAAAATTTGGCTGATAAAATATCAAAGAAGGCCACTTACGTATTCACGATTAATGGCGGACCAACACTCGAGCAGGTATCAGCAAATGAGATTAGCGCATCAAGAGTTTTTGAAGAAATGATTCATGAATTCTTTAGAGGTCATGGCAAAATTCAATCGCTTGACCAAATGGGAATTGATTACGAAGAAAGAATCTTTTTTGTTGGTGAATATCAAGAGGATGTAAGCATGAGCTATATGTCATATAAAATTAAAGATGCTGCTGCTTTTGAGGCAATGGTTAAAAACACTGAGTTTGAAACTGAGTTTACCGAGAAGGACGGAATGAAAATACTCTCTTATGACTCTGAGAACAAACTAATTTGGAAAGATGATATAGCGATTTTAATTTCTGCCTACTATGTAGGACAAGAGTATAACGAATGGTCTTGGTATGAAGATGAATATTACTTATATGATGAAATAGCAGAAGCAGTTGAAGAAGTTCAGCCCGCCC
Source organism: uncultured Flavobacteriales bacterium (assembly GCA_913054135.1). GTDB lineage: Bacteria > Bacteroidota > Bacteroidia > Flavobacteriales_D > Crocinitomicaceae > Paracrocinitomix. The sequence goes on from CAJXJK010000016.1 coordinate 81,942, forward strand.
TTGAAGACATGACACAAGAAGAGTGGGAAGCTTATATGGCTGAACAAGACAAGAAAAGAGAAGAAGAACGAAAAAAACGTGAAGAAGAAAGAGAGCGAAAAAGGAAAGAAAAAGAAGAAAAAAGACGAAAAAGAGATGAAATTGTATCAAATTCAATCAATAACAGGGCAAAAACATACTTTTCTGATGAATTGCTGAACAACAAAGAAAACCTGAGTATTGATTTAAATGAAGATGCTAATGCGACATTTTGGTATCCGAATTATATATCATTTGTGAATCCATTGATGTATGGGATGGCCTACCCTGCATTCGGTTACGGAAGATATGGAATGTTCGGCACAGGATTATTTGGAATGACCAATATGTTTAATGGCGAAATGGTGGTCGATTTATATCTTGAAGAAGATGAGATTAGAATGGATGGTAAGATGAAGTACTTCGGAGATTTAAGAGAAGCATATTCAAAAATTTTCAGCCAAAAAATCAACTCATCATTCACCAAAATGATCAGTGACAAAGATTTAGGGTACACGAGCATTTCAGCAAGTTCTAAAGACTTTTTAGACGAATACCCAAAGGTAATTGAAAACTTACTCAACGTTTATGACACGACCTATTCAGAAGAGTATGAACTATTCGGAGACCTATTTAGCATTGCTGTTGATGAAGAAGCGATTTCTGAATTGGTTACGGGTGATGCTCTCTTCATTTTCCATGATATGGGGATGAAAAGTGTAGAGTACTATTCTTACGACTATGATGAGAACTATAATTACACAAAAACTTTGAAAACTAGAATGCAATTGGTTCCTGATTTTTCATTCATTTTTGGTACGAACAGACAAGACATTATGAATCGATTTGTGAGACTTGGATTAAAGTATGAACTAATGGAGAAAATTGATGGTGGATACATGTTTAAAGATGGAGCTAGAGAGTTTGGCTTTAACGTTTACGCTTCAGTACAAAATGACTTTGTAATATTCTCAAATTCTAAATCTGAACTTAAGACTATTGTTGAAGGTAAAGTTGAAAGCCCAATTGCAGGTGATAAGAAGAAAGATGTAGCCAAAAACACAGCTGCTGCCTACTTCAATATTAAAGAGTTCATGACTGAAATGTTGTTGACTGATGAAATTAGAGATAGAGATAAAGAATTTTTCAATTCTCTTAAAGATGACTTAGATGACGCCTCAGCCTCAATGCATTTTGAAAAGGACGGATCTGTATTTGAAGCTTCTGCGCCAGTTCCAGCAGGACATAAGAATTCATCTCTTTATCTTCTACATACGATTGACAAAATGATTAATCATTTTGATCGTCACTAAAAAGAATTTCTTTTTTATATCTCAATTAAAAAATAAGTCTACATTTGGTGTCACATTATGACATCAAGTCTAAGACATAGGATTATTAATTATTGGCATTTGTTCTTTATGCCTAGCAATTTTATTTTGACCATTAAGGTCATTAATTGCTAAGGATAATCCCTGAACTGAGAAGAGGCACTCATCAAAACCTCAACAATCATTTTATTTATTTTTTAATTGACTGCTATGAAAACACTAGCTGCAGAAAAGAACTCAGAAAAAAAAGAATTTCCCGAAAGTCGCATAGAAAAACTAGAGACTAAGGCGAACGAATTGGAACAAAGCATTAGATATGCTGGATCATTGCAAAAATCGATTCTTCCTCCACCGAGCTTATTCAATGACATTTTTGATGATGCCTTTGTTTTGTATCAACCTAAAGATATTGTGGGCGGAGATTTCTATTGGTTATCGCAATTTGAAAATGAGGTGTATTTTGCTGTCGGCGATTGCACTGGACATGGCGTTCCTGGAGCTATGGTGAATATTGCCGGCAATACGATTTTAAGACAATTGATTCGAAAAAAGGGATTATCTGAACCTTCAGATATTATTGAAGAATTAGATAAAGAACTGATTGGACTCTTCAATGAGAACAAATCAGATGGGCAAACCTATGACGGTATGGATGTGGTTTTTTGCAAGTTCAACCTTGATGAAATGAAAGGCAGCTATTGCGGAGCCGGACGTCCGCTAATACTAGTGAGAGATGGTGAAATTATTGAATACAAAAAAGGACTATCATCTGTAGGCTATAATATCTTCGGAGAAAAGAGATTTGAAACGGTTGAATTCGATCTTGAAGTCGGTGATCTTTTCTATTTATTCTCTGATGGGTATACTGACCAGTTTGGTGGAGATAACATTAAGAAATTTAATCGTAAGAGATTCAGAAATTTACTGACTTCAATTGCTGATATGAATTTAACAAAACAGAAAAAGGAGTTAGACCTTACCCTCCAAAACTGGATGGGTAATCATGAACAAATTGATGATGTTTGTGTCTTAGGAATAAAAATATAATTTTTTCTTCTTAAGTAAACAGTTTATACTGAGCTTGTCGAAGTGTGTTGGGAATTAAAATATGACATTTTAATTTTCAACTAAGCAGTTTATACTGAGTCGATAGTATCTGAATTAAGAATAAAAAAATCCCCTCTACTTTTAGAGGGGATTTTTCGTTTTAGGTTAGCTTATATAAAGCTCAGAAGAACATATTGAAAAATCATTACACCTACCCATATAAATCCAGCAAACAATAAGCCGTACATCAAACGCATTCCTAGACGCATTCTCTTTTTCTTTTTATCCATTTTCTTCTTGTATTTAATGATGTTTATAAAAGCAATCAGGTTCATAATGAAATAATACACTCCTGACAAAATGAGTATCGCTATTCCTATTAGCCAACTAGAGGTGATTAACATTAAAAGGCCAATAAGAGAAAAAAGATAAGTTAAGAACCCAAGTCCGAAAGCTGTTTTAGCACGTTTAGCTAAAGGTGATTTGTCCTGTTCTTCTTTGGTGACCTGCGGCCATGACTTTCTTTCTTTAAAAGTTGGTCGCTTGTATTTCTGACTGTCATCAACTTGTGTTTCTTGAACAACTTCTTTTGGTTCAATAGTTTTTGGCTCCTTCTTAACTAAGTACCTTATTGCAATACCATCAGACTCGGCAAGAGGTTTTTCCTCATCTAATTCAAACTCTAAGGCAGAATCAAATTTGATATCACTATCTACCTCAACAAGCTCACCAAATAAGTTATTGTAAAAAGCATCATAGATAGGATCTTTGACTCTGTATTGCTTTTCACCATGATGAATAACAATTGTTTGTCCGTTATCAATCGCGGTTTTGATTAAAGACACTTTTGGGTCCTCATCATCCAGCTCAAGTTCAGTCTCTATTGAAACTGCTTGTGTTGGAGCTTCCTCATCAGAAAAGGCTAGGGATGCATTTTCATTCACTTCATAAGAAGACTTAATCGACTTTAAATTCGTGAATTTCTGCTTTTGAAAATTTCTTGATCCTATTCCACAAGAGGCAAGTACCAAGCAAATTACAATGATCGAAAGTTGAAATATAGATTTCATAATGTTTGTTTTACATTACAAATCTACCTACCAAGCTTACGCTTTTAGAATTGAATTACGCCTGAAAGAAGAAGGGTTTGCGGATATCGCAAATTGAAACTATTTCTTTCTAAAAGCTCCAATCAAACTAATTACTCCAAGAGGTAATGGGTAAAACCAAAAGTCAAGAAGTTCTGATAGGTGTCCGCTATCGTTTCCTAAATAAAACATAACACCAGCTGCCACAAATGCTAAAACGGCTATAATAATCAATAAAGTCTTACTCATAATATCAAGTTTAAATCACACCTCTTGCTTTAAGCTCAAGGTACTTATTAATAGAATCAATCGTCAAGTTTTCTGGAGTCGTTAGCACAGTTTGAATTCCGTTTTTTCTAAGTTCCAAGGCCACTCTTTTATTGTCCATGGTATACTTCTCTGCGAACGTCTTTAGATAAATATCCTTAACATTCTTAGGTTGCATTTCGGTCGTATTTTGAACTTCAGTGTTCTCAAAGAAAATGACACAGAGCACATGCTTTTGGTTGATTCTCTTCAACATTGGCAACACTCTTTTCAGGGCGTAATCAGATTCAATGTTGGTGTACAACATGATCAATGACCTTCCTTTAATATGGTTTCTAATACCATGATAAAGCAGTTCATAATTGGCTTCTAAAAATCTCGTTTTTTGAGAATAAAGCAGCTCCATTATTTTACTCAATTGATGCTTTGATCTATCGGCAGCTAATTTCGCTCCTAGCTTGTCAGAGAAGGTCATTAAACCAACCTTATCTCCTTTTCTAATGCAGATATTTGAAAATGCAAGGGTTGAGTTAATCGCATAATCCAATAAAGTTAAATCATTGAAGGGCATTCTCATTGCCCTACTTTTATCTATAACCGTGAATACTTGCTGCTCTCTCTCATCTTGGTACTGGTTCACCATCAACTCATTTCGTCTTGAAGTCGCTTTCCAGTTTACCGTTCTGATATCATCTCCTTGAACATAATTCTTAATCTGTTCAAACTCATTATTATGCCCAAGTCTTCTTATTTTCTTAATTCCGGTATTGGCAGTTTGAGCAAACACTTTGAGTTCGTATTGCTTCATTTGGATTATCGAAGGGTAAGCAGGAACTACCTGCTCAGCTTCAATTTCAACCTTTCTTTGAACCAGATGGGTTAGAGTTGAGCAATAAACATAGATGTTTTTGAATTCATATTCACCTCTATCTGTTGGATGAATCATATATTCAAATTGATGAGATTGACCGCTCGTAAGCACCACAGAAAACTTCAAGTTTCTCAACTGCAATTGCTTCGGAGGATTGTCAAATAATACTGTTCTAACTGTAAAATTGAACTTATTAGTTATGTGAATTTTAACCTTATTATCATCACCTACCGACAGTGGATTGAAAACAATTCGTCCACCTTGAATTGCCTGCTTATTAAATTGCAGAATAACGAATTCAAGAAGTACTAAAGCCAAAAACAACCCTAAGGCAGCTTGCGCGATTAAGAATAATCCTGACCACACAAAACCAAGCACAAAAAGCACTGCAACTCCTAATAACGCTATGAAAAACTCATAGGGTAAGAAAAAGTTCTTAATAAATATGCGGTACAAAAACTTCATTTAAAATCTATCTTGGTACTTCTACCTCTGCAATTATTTCTTGAATAATATCTTCAGCTCCTACTCCTTCCATTTCTGCTTCTGGAGTTAATATCAACCTGTGATTCAATACATGTGGAGCAACAAATTGCACATCATCAGGAATCACGAAATCTCTACCTCTAATTGCAGCAAACGCTTTTGACGCCTTCATCATTGAAAGTGAAGCTCTAGGCGACCCTCCCAAGTATAATTTGGCGTGATTTCTTGTTTTATCAGTTATCTGAGCGATATATCTCAAGATCTGATCTTCAATTCTCACTTTCTCAACAAGGTCTTGAATCTCGCTCAAATCTTTAGCAGTAAAGATTCCACCAATCGAATCCATTGAAGGAGACTTGATGTTATTTTTATATCTGTTCAGAATTTCTTCTTCTTCACTTAATGTTGGATAACCAATTTTAATTTTGAATAAGAATCTATCTAGCTGTGCTTCAGGTAAATTATATGTTCCCTCTTGTTCAACTGGATTTTGAGTAGCCAAAATCAAGAATGGGAAGTCCATTTCGTAAACCTTTCCGTCATACGAAATTTGGCGCTCTTCCATTACTTCAAATAAGGCTGCTTGAGTTTTAGCTGGTGCTCTATTAATCTCATCAATCAAAACAACATTTGAAAATACAGGCCCCTTTTTGAAGGTAAACTCTGAGTTTTGAAGATTAAACACTGAAGTACCAATTACATCTGAAGGCATTAAATCTGGCGTAAATTGAATACGAGAAAACTCAACAGACAAGGTCTTAGATAAAACTTTTGCCGTCAGTGTTTTTGCAACCCCAGGCACCCCTTCAAGCAAAACATGTCCGTTTGAGAAAATAGAAATCATTAACAAGTCAACCATGTCGGCTTGACCAATAACGAATTTGGCTATTTCACTTCTTGCTTGCGTTACCTTCTGATTTATAAACCCAAGGTTCAAACCAGACGAAAACATACTGCTAGCTTCAGAAGTATATGAACCTCCAGTTGGCGGAGTTACAGATTCTACACGTCCCACTGGTGCAACACCACCGGTTAATTGAGTCGAATTGTCGTCCTCTTTCGGAGTTTCATTTTGTCCTTGAGCATCATTATTTGTTGCCCCTTTTTCCTCTTCAGGATTTGTATTGTTTTGATCTTCCATTATCTACAATTTTTATAAAAGTATTCTATTTTTCTGTGCAAGTTTATGAGCTGATCATCAGTCACATTAACTGCACCATTAAATCGCCTAAATAGTTTAAATATCTCGGTAATTTTTTCTTCACTTATTTGTGACTTCACAGCCACTTTTTGTATAAATGCCTTGTCAGGCTTATTGGTAATTATGTAATATCTCTCTGCTATAAAATTCAAGAAGGTTTTCTCTTTCAACCTAATCAATTTTGAGTGCGATCCCTTTTGCATATATAAAGCTGCTAAAGTCTTCACATAGCCCATTGAAGTGTTGTCTTTAGATTCTGCTGCCGGAATCCTGTCTTGCATTCTTTTACCTTTAAACAAGACATATAAAACAGCACCAATAATTAATAAAACTAAGGCCCATGTCAATGAAGGATGCTCAAGAATGAATTCCATAATTGATCTTCTTTCAGGTCCGTCACCATCTTCGTCATCATAATCAGAGTTTGAACTTGCCGAATGGAACTCCAAGTTATATCTATCCCACTGCACCCTCCCCGGAGGAATGTGCTCTAACATATGCTCCGCGTATTGAAATCCATCTCTTCTCATCATACAAATATTGGTGAAGCAGTATGGAATAGAATGAAAATAGAACCAACCATCTCCATATGGCATTTTCACGAAGTCAACTTTGCCTAAAGTATTTGTACCAATGAAAATTGGTGTCGTATTATAAGTGTCAAAATTCGTGGTGTCAAAATAGTGCCAAAGCTTTGGCTTAATTGTGTCGTTATTGACGTAGATGAATTCGTATCGTTTTGACTTTAAATCAGGATGACTGAACTTCATGTATTGAGTACTATCAAACAATAACTCATTTTCAAAAAGCACACGTCCGTCATAAAAAAGCTCTTCACAAATCTTGTAAGGGAATGATCTTGCAGCAATAAAGGCAGTGTTACCGTCATCAACAAAATCCATTAAATGCTCAGCCGAAGAATCAACCATATAATTGGTAGCTCCGATAAAAAAGTAAATGTCATTCATGTTCGGATTATCTTGTAATCCTTTTTCAAGCTGTTTGTCTATGTCAATGAAATTTCCGAACATATTAGCCGTGTCCATCAACTCTTTTAACATGTATGTTCCATAAGGTCCTTTATCAGAAGGGTCAAAAGTCTCCGTCCACTGATTAATAACATCAGGCCCTTGATCTTCATCTTCTTGACCTCCGAAAAGATAAAAAAGAACTATGAACAAGGTAACAAAGCCGAGTACAATGGATATTTTTGCCGATTTACTCATCTACTTTACACCTAGCTTATCTAAAAAGTGAGTAAAATTTGGTTTTACTTGCTCAAACTTTGAAGCATCAATTTCTCGTTTACCGTACCAGATAATCTCAAAATAACTAACACTCCTGTTGAAATCATCATATTCATTTTTACCTGACATTTCTCTCAGATAATGAAAGTTCGTTTTCTCCTTCTCCCATTTTATAAACCCCTTTTGAGTTAAATCTCTTACTATAAAAATGAAGTAGATTCTGACAGCTCCTCTATAATCACCTTTTGCAATTGCCTCTTGCAATAACCTCTGAAGTTCAGTCAGTGGAATTTCAATTGGGTTGACATCTTCGAGAACAATCTCTTCACCAATCTTCTTACCATCTTTAGGCGATTTCACCCAGAGGTAGAAAATTAGAAAAATCAATCCTCCAATAAAAAGGAAGAGTAATACGTATCCAAAGGCGCCTAATCCTGTGTCAGAAACTGATGACGAACTTTGAGTTCTTCTTGGCGGTGGAGCACTTTGCTCAGGATAATCAGGAGCCCCATCTCCACTATTGTAATCGTCAGTACTAAAATCTTGGTTTCCACTTCCGGTCCCGGTTCCTGTTCCGTTTTGTGAAGAGCTATTACCGTCATCACTTGAGCCATATTGTTCTACCGCCTTATCATATTCTTGACTTGTAGGATAAGTCCATCTCTGTCCGGCACCACCTTTTGGTCCTTCTCTCCCTTCATAACGAATTCCGTCTCTTAGTTTCTCCCACTTGTTAGCGTCTAAATCATGATCGTACAATTCATTCCCATCTTGACCCCATGACAAAATAGAGCAAAAGCAAAGTAGTGATATGAAGATGAGCTTATTCATAATCCTCCTTTGTTTCAAAGGTTTTATTTCGCTTACCAAATTTCTCTAGTCTTTCATAAAGGCCGGTTGCCGACTTCGTTTCTTTTGCTGTGTAGAAGATGAATCGCCATGAAATCGCCAGGATAATCAGCATTGTAAAAATGTAAAACAAGTACAATAAACTCATTAAGAGATTGGTGATAACGGCATAATATTCAGTAACCGGAATAGTGAATATCTCAACTATTTCTTTTGTCAAATAACTTAAGTCAAATCCCATTCCGAGCGGGTTATTGATGATTCCTAAAAAGATAAAACTCAAGAGGATGAAAACCGCGACCGAACCAAATGCAGATGAATAAAACTTTTGCCCGCTATCAAAACATCCAGCCAAAGCCGCAAAGAAGTTCTTTTTTTCTTCGGCTATTAAAGTTGGAATCGGCGCCATCAATACGAGACCGAAATAGAAAATTAGGAAACAGAAAATCAAGTACATTCCGCTTGATTCATAGAATGCTAAATCTGAAGTCAGCCAATCAAAATACCAAAATATAAAGCAAACAAGCCCCATAAAAACTCCACCGAACATTGACATCCACACTCCCCTTGAAAGCAAATACTTCCAATACTTCAAGTCAATTGACCATTCATCTTTGTCACCTTTAGCGAAGTAAAAAATGTTTGTGACTAACACTCCAATGACAACGCTCCAGCCTATGTATTTATACCAATCAAAGTAATCATTGAATCCAAATAATACTTCCCACAAATGACCCATCCCCATATTGAAATTGAAGGAATAAAAATCGAAAGTGAAAATTGCAGCAATAAGTACGGCCAGTATTGGCACCATAGAGACCGTTAATCCTTTTGAAATAGCGTAAAAATTCTTAACAAATACATAAAATGTATCGGTAAAGATCTCTCCAACTTTTCTAATCTTCGACCAAATAATCTTTCTTTCAGGAATAAACCTTGGCACTTCTTTAACTTCAATTCTATCAGGATATCTTCTCGCTACTATAAATGGATAAACCACATAATAGAGAATGATGAGCGTAAATGAAACCAAAATTATTGCCCACTTCGACCATGATGGCATTGACGCATAATGACGCGTCACAAAGCTTTCTAAAAAGCCGGCCATAATGAAGATAGGAATCAAACTCAACATGATTCTTAACCCTCTTTTCGCTCCAAAAATCATTGATTGCACTCTACTAAAAGAACGAGGAAATAAGATGCTATTTCCGAGAGTTAATCCTGCTCCACCGGCAATTACAATTGCCGAAATTTCAAACGCTCCGTGAATCCAGATCGCCAAAAACGAAACAAGAAATAAGCCTTTCATTTTAAACCACCATTGAAATGATCCTAACATGACTCCGTTTTGGAGTAAGAGAAAAAAGGTTCCTATGGAGAGAAAAGTACCTGCTACAAAAGCCAAGAAGGCGACTCGAATATTGTTCATGGTAATCTGAAGAAACATGGTTCCCTGACTACTGTCCCCATAGATCCCCATGGGATTGCCATCTTTGATCAACTCCTCAGTATATTCAATATAGTATGGCCCAAGAACAAGCTCTGCGAATGTGTCGTCATATTGTTGTGAAACAGCTCCAATCACGGCACATAGAAGAAAGAATAAAAAAGCTACCAAAATATTCACTCTTGCTCTGTACAATTCCAAAGGCAAGCTAACCGTCCAAAATTTGACGAAACTTCCTAAAGGTTTTCGCTCATGTTTGTAGAGACTAGTGAAAACACCTTGAGCTAATTGATTCAAATAAACCCTTACTGATCGTCGAGGGTAGAATGTTCTCGCATAAGAAAGATCTTCAGTAATTTCAGTAAACAATCTAGCAACCTCATCAGGGTCACTTTCAGCTCGACCCGACAGCTTTTCAAATCGGGCCCACTTTTTCTTGTTTTGTTTTATGAAGGTAGTTTCTTTCATATTTGGGTGAAGCTAAATTTAGTGTTTTTTCAAACGCAAAATATCCACAAGAAAATATTTTCCTATTTCGATTTAGATGACATCTTTAGCAAGTACAAGTCACCATTATTTAACCCTCTATTCTACCAAACTTGGAGATTTTCTTGCTCGGCAACCATTTTTAGCGTAATTTTGTCGGCAGAGGTGAGAAAAAACAAATTATGAGACTTATAAACATTTCTAAGTTTGCTACTGGCTTAGTGTTTTTGATGGGTTTTTCAACAAACATTTACGCAAACCTTTCTATTGAAGGGCATTATCAAGGAAAGAACTTATTCGTTCAATCACCTGAAAGTGATGACGGATTTGGGTTTTGTATAAACAGAGTTACTGTAAACGGAACGCCTTCTTCTCATACTGTTCAAGCTAGTGCTTTTCAAATAGATATGAGCGAATTTGATGTTCAAATCGGAGATAAAGTTTTAATCGTATTTGAGCACGAAGACGGGTGTAAACCTAAATTGCTTAACCCCGAAGTATTGCTTCCTAAAAGTACATTCGTATTAGAAGACATCTCTTGCACTGCTGACGGCACATTGTCTTGGCAAACAATTGAAGAATCTGGAGCATTAACTTATCAAATTGAGCAATATAAGTGGAACAAGTGGGTGACTGTTGGTGAGACTAACGGAATCGGAAACGCGAAACCAAATGATTATTTATTCAACCTAACTCCTCATTCAGGTGAAAACAGAGTAAGAGTTACGCAAACTGATAACTCAGGGAAAAAGAGAGCTTCAAATGAAGTTTCATTTGATTGTACTACGGTACCTGAACCAGAAATGAAAACTAAAAGCGGAGATCAAATCGAATTTGTTGCAAATGGGAAAGCAGTGTCCACAAAGTATGAGATTTTTGATGCGTATGGTAACATTGTAAAAAAAGGTGTGAATTCTGTAGTGAATTGTAGCAACCTTAAAAAGGGAATTTATCATGTAAATTTTGACAATAAACATAGTAAGTTTATCAAGTCATAAAAGACATTTAAACGATATTCTAAAGGCTTCACAGACGTGAGGCCTTTTTTTTTATGGGTCAATTTTCCGTTCATCTTAAGAATACAACCTTCCTACATATTTTGAATTTAATATTCTGTGCTTTCTTGATATCTTTAAGGCAATACACCTCATAAAATAAAACCATGAAATTATTTGCTACTACCCTGATACTTTGTGCAATTGTATCAGGTCCAGCCTATTCGCAAGGGAATGTTTCTACCTCAGAAAAACAGACTTTTGTTGAAGGCAAAAACTACATTGAAGGAGATATGCTAATCCAAATGGCAGAAAACGCCAGCATCAAAGGGTTGATTGCAAAAGCTCCAAAAGATTACGAAGTTAAAGTTAACCGCCTATTATCTCGCCCAATGAGAGCTTGGTTAATCAACTTTAACCATGAGAATGTTGCTAACCACAACTTCTTAAATTGGTTATATGAACAAGACGAAGTTACGCTTGCTCAAAACAACCACAAAATTCAAATGAGATCTACTCTTCCAACTGATGGAGCAGCTTTCGGAGATCAATGGCATCACAACAACACGGGTCAAAGTGGTGGAACCGTAGATGCTGATATTGATTCTGATTTAGCTTGGGATATTACAACAGGTGGTCAAACAGCAAACAATGATGATATTGTTGTTTGCTTAATTGAGTCAGGAAACTTAGATCACAATGACATTGTTGACAATAAATGGATAAACGTAGCCGAAGATACAGGTACACCTGGTGTAGATGATGACGGAAACGGATACATTGATGACATCTCTGGATGGAACCCTGTTGCCGGTAATGGTAATTACGGAACTGGTAATCACGGAACAAACTGTTTAGGAATGATCGGAGCCAAAGGAAATAACGGATACCTTGTGGCTGGTGCCAATTGGGACGTTAAACTAATGGTAGTTGGTGGATACAATATTTCTACTGACGCAAATGCAGTTGAAGCTTATACTTACCCATTAGAGATGAGACAGTTGTGGAACAACTCAGGAGGAACCGAAGGTGCTTTCGTAGTCGCGACATCTTCTTCTTGGGGTATTGATGGCGAAAGCCCATCAGGCCATGCCTTGTGGTGTAACATGTATGACACGTTAGGTTACCACGGTATTTTGAATGTGGGAGCTACAACTAATCAAAATTTAAATGTTGATGTTGTTGGTGATATGCCAACAGCATGTGCATCTGATTATATGATTGGTGTTGGAAGAACAGATCATAATGACGCTACTGCTGGTGGATACGGACAAGTAGAAATTGAGCTTGGTGCCCCTGGTATTAATGTTATAACAACAGCTAACACGAATACTACTACATCTACAACCGGAACTTCTTTTGCTTGTCCCTTGACTGCTGGAGTTATCGGATTAGCATATTCTATTCCTTGTACTGACTTTATGGCTGTCGTTAATAGCGACCCGAAAGCAGGTGCCGATATGGTACTTCAAGCACTTCTTGATGGGGTGGATGTTATACCAGCCTTTGCCACAAAATTTAATACAAGCGGAAGACTAAATTCATTTAATACTTTGAATGAGCTTATGGCCGTCGGTTGTTCTGGTACAATTTGTATCGGACCAAACGGAATCAGTTCATCTAACATTGGAGATAATACTGCAGACATCAATTTCACAGCTAACGGTTCGGCTTCTTCTACTTATATGTCATGGAGAGAAGTTGGTACTTCAACTTGGATTATAGAATCACCAGCTACATCTCCTGTTAACTTAACAGGATTAACAGAGTGCACTGAATATGAGTATTATTTCAATTCAATTTGTGGAGGAACCGATACAAGTTCAAACACCACAGTTCAAACTTTCACAACAACAGGATGTCCTCAATGTATTGAAGGCGGATATTGTGATAACTCGGCAACTGACGCAATTGACGAATGGATTGAAGAATTCACAATCGGAACTTACACAAACAACTCTGGAAACGATAACGGATATGGCAACTTTACTGCAACTTCAAATATCTCTTTAGATAAAGGTGTTGCTTACAACATTACTACTGTTCCAGACTGGAGCGGAACTTTATACAACGAACAAACTAAAATTTGGATTGACTTAGATCAAAACGGAGTTTTTGATGACCCAGCTGATCTAGTTTATGACCAAGGAACTGCGACACAAACAAATGCAACAGGAACCGTAACTGTTCCATTAACTGCATTAGATGGTTCAACGAGAATGAGAGTTCAGATGGCGTATATTGGAACCGGTCAAACTACTTTCCCAGGAATTTGTAATGATTATACATGGGGAGAAACTGAAGATTACTGTGTAGAGATTCAGGAATCTAATCCTTGTAACCTAACAATCAATGAAACTGTGGTTGATGCAACATGTAATAACGGAACAGATGGTTCAATTGATTTAGGAACAGTAACTGGCGGAACCGCTCCTTATACTTATTTATGGACACCAAATGGCGAAACTACCACATCTGTAACCGGTGGCGCAGGATCTTATTCAGTTGATATTACTGATGACTTAGGTTGTACTTCAACTTTCGGATTCTCAATTGGTGCACCAGCTGCAATTACGGCAACAATGAATGTAACTGATGTAAGCTGTAATGGTGATACTGATGGAGCAATCAATATGACGCCTTCAGGTGGAACAGCTCCATACACATTCGATTGGGGTGGATTAGGAACTACTGAAGATCTTACAGGATTAGCTCCGAACAACTACACTTGTGTGATCACTGATGATAATGGATGTTCTGATAACGTGAATGCAACTGTAGGTGAGCCTGCCGTGCTAAGTGGTTCTGCAACTTCAACGCCAATTCTTACAGGATCTGACGGAACAATTGATTTAACAGTAACTGGTGGTACTCCTCCTTACTCTTATGATTGGGATAGCGGATTTAGTTCTAACGAAGATCTAAATGGACTTTCAGCAGCAGGGTCATACACTTGTGATATCACAGATGCTAACGGATGTACAACTCAGGTAACGGTAACTCTTGATTCTAACGTAGGAATTGAAAGTTCAATATTATCTCAGCTCAATATTTATCCAAATCCATCACACGGAACGGTAAACATTGCTTTCAAAACTGACATTGATGCTAAGATTACTGTTTATAGCTCAATTGGACAAGTACTTCTTCAAGCTGATAATTTAGGAGAAAACATTATGACATTAGATTTAAATTCTTTTGCAACTGGTGTTTATATTATCCAAATCAACACGGCTGATGGAGCTCAAAGAAATGAAAGAATAACAATTAAGAAATAACTAAGATTCTAAGTAATCAAAACCTCCTTGCAGTTTGCAAGGAGGTTTTTTTATGCAAAAAAAGAGCCCAGCATCACAGCTAGACTCAAGAACAATATCTACGTAATAACAAACTTACCTTTACTTTATATTTCCCGGTAGATAAGACAGCTGCTCGTTGGAACTAACGATAAATGGTATTTTAATGGATACTTCAAACGTATCAGCTGCTTGTTCTATCCCTTTATGTTCAAGAAATTAAAAGGTAACCTTTAAATAAAAATTATATTTTTGTGTAAAATTACTGGTATGAAAAATTCACTTATCCTATTGACACTAAGCCTTTTATTTTCTTCGGTAGCTATCTCTCAAAAATTACCTGCAAGAAGTCCTAAGTCTAATCTAAAACAAAAAGTAGGTCTTTGTGATATCACAATTGAGTATTCAAGACCAAGTGCAAGAAACAGAGCCATCTTCGGAAACCTTGTTCCGTATAAAGAGGTTTGGAGACTAGGAGCTAACGAATGCACTAAAATTAGCATTACCCAACCCTTGATTTTTGGAAGATCAGTTTTAGATACTGGTACTTATGCCATATTTGCTATTCCTCAAGAAGATGGAAAATGGGACATCATTTTTAATACTGACCACAAACAGTGGGGCTCTATGAGCTATGATTCAGAGAAAGACGCCGTTAGAGTTATTGGCGGCGCATCAAAGAATGAACATACAGAATCGTTTGAAATCTCAATTAATAGAATCTCGAATTATGGCGCAACAATTTTAATTAGATGGGAAGGCCTAAAAGTAGAAGTTCCATTCACTGTTGAAACTGATGCACATGTTCAAAAAGAAATTGAATCAGCAATAGCTGAAGGAAAAGAATTAGAGCAAGTTCATTATAGAGCTGCTGACTATTATCTTCAAATGAAGAAAGACACAAAGCAAGCAATGATGCACATTGATAAATCAATTGAAATTCAAGAAGGCTACTTTAATTTATTTCTAAAAGCTCAAATTTTACATGAAGATGGAGACAATAAAGCCGCTCTAAAATTGGGTAAAAAAGCCAAGAAACTTGCCAAGAAAGACAAAAAACCAGGTTGGGTTGATTACATGGATCGCAACATGGAAGAGTGGAAATAAAATAAACACATTCACAACTTATTAGGGATAACTATCAGCTGAAACTACTTTCGGCATGAAGTTTTCATTTACCTTTCTAAAAAAAGGAAAAATGAAATTCTTAAGCGCAATCTTTATTTGTCTTCTCAGCTTTAGCACTCTTGCTCAAAAAGAAGAAGCCAAGTTTCAACAATTCAACAACTTTACGGCTCAATTTGAAGTCCCTGAAGGTAAAACATGGGTCATTCAACAAATCTTTTCAAGTTTTGCTGCTGATGTGACTACAAATACAGATGGTACATCTGAGTTTACCCCTGTGAGAATCTTCATAAAAACATTGAATGGAGATATCAAAACAGATTGGGAAGGGAACCGCTTTGGGCCGCAAGTGTTTCAATCTAATAATACCTCTGCTGTAATTTCATACCCTATCACCCTTCCTGAAAAAACAAAATTCAGTTTGGTTGTTGTAAAAGGAAATCCTGGCGCATTCAAATCTTTTGACGGCTCAGCATATATCTCATATAAAGAATTAACAAATCAGTAAAAAATGAAAGTATTTATTCTAACATTATTGCTGATTCCGCTTGCTGGGTTCTCTCAGACAAAAAAAGAATTAGCAGACAAGGTTAACCGCCTTGAAAAGACAATTGACAGCCTACAAGGAATAGTTGACAATCAAGAAAATATTATTGAAAATAGAGATAGAACAGTTCTACTTACAAAACAGCACAGGGCTGAAATGATGGAAGATAGAGACAAAGCTCTTTACAAATTTTCGGTAATTGAAAAGAAGCTGGCGAAACTAGAACGTGAAACCAAAATGGGATCTGCGACAATGGTGACATTGGCAAACAACAGAAACATTATTAAGGTGAAAGAAGGTAAAACATACACTTTGAATCAGATTATTTCTGACTACTCTGCCGGCATAGTTACCGATAGCCTGGGGAACGAACAAATTGAGGAGATTCACATTTTCGTTCGAGCAATCAATGGAGAGGTTTTAACTGACGTAGACAAAGGCTTATACGGCCCTCAAGTTTATAGCAGTACTCATCCAGAACATGCTATTTCATTTCCTATTGTACTTACAGAAGGAACTTCTTTCTCGGTTATTTTAATGAAAGGCAGCATGGATAAACTAACCCCTTATGATGGGAGAGTATATTGCAGCTACACGATTAAATAGTTAGACATTCTTTACCATTCCTCTCACCCTCAATACAATTCTGGGTTCAGGGGCATTGGTGGTAACCGTACAAGATTTATTGATTGGTCCAATTCTTTTTGAATCGTACTTTATTTTTATCACATCACGCTTACCCGCTTTGATTGGCTCCCTTGGCCAAGTTGCAACAAGACAACCGCAGCTCGTTTTCGCGCTTTGAATAATTAAAGGTTCGTCTCCATTATTCTCAAACCAAAATTCAAATTGACAGGCGTCTCCCTTATTTATAAAATTTGAAAGCACTAAAGAATCAAACTTTATACTCGGAAAACCTTTTGAAATAAGCTCGCCGGAATATGGAATTGGAAATCTGTGATATTTTCTATTATCCTCATTTGTTTCAAAATTGAAAGAGCCGGAGTATTCATTTAACAAGTCATCCGTATTCAATATAAATTCTATTCGTACTTCCCCCTCAGCCGGAACCAAAACATCTTTGCTCTCAACTAACCGCACCTTTTGGTTGTAGCGAGATGCAAATTTTGAATACGGTTCTTTGAGTGTGACAGGTGATGAGCCATGGTTAACGACTAAAGCTGAAAATATAACGCTATCTCCTCTATTTACAGTTGGTAACTGAACCGGAGAAACTTCAAGGTCACCAAGGTTCAGAACGAAATTTACAAAGACATTTAAGTATTGAGCTATTCTCTCATCTACATACGAAATGGTGAATGAAACGTCTATTAAATCATCCCTCCAATTATAAAGGTCTTTCTTTTTCATAAAGATGGTATCCTTTGCTCCTGGTTGGATAATCGAATCTTTCCAGTTACCGATTAAATGAAAAATTTGGTCACCATATTTGTTGTTGCAGCTTATTTCATTAAACTGAACTTCGTGTGGTGCACAATTTTCAAAAGGAAAAAACACTATGGTGTCGTCAAAAGAAAACATTCTTCCACAATCGAAATTATTGTACTCAAAACACAACAATTCTCCTTCATTTGGATGCGGCATAGCATTGCTAAATAAAGGGTAAGAAAACAGTAAAAAGAATAAAAATTTGAGCTTCATTTTGAAAGAGGTTTTCTCAAAAATAAAGCAAGATTTAGAGCGCACTATTTAAATAACAGCTAATTAACAACTTGAATCCATCCTACTTTTTGCTCTGTAGCTGATTCAAATACATAAAAATAGGTGCCAACAAATACTTTACCATTGCTCATTCGTCCGTCCCAAGCCACCTCAACATTGTCATAGTTGACTAAGGTTGCCACCTTGTCTCCCCAACGATTATAGATATATACCGTATTAACAGGATCGTCAATTTCGAGGATTAAAAAATCATTGATGCCGTCTCCATTAGGAGAAAAGGCGGTGGGATTTTCTTCGGGAACATCAATAAATATGCATTCTGAAGTGTCTACGCAGCCTGAACTACTGAGGATAAGTGCATAGTAACCGTCTGATGTTGGCGTGAAGGTTTCTTGCCCAGATGAATCAACAATTATCGAATCATCACAATCAAACCATTGATAACCATCTCCCAGATTTATTGCTTTCAAACTAATGTCGTTTAACTCAATTTCTGAGATCACATCATTAATTAATAAATAGATTGTAATGACACTATCGCACCCCGCAACATTAGTTAGGGTATCTAAATAAGTTCCCGTTTGATCATACACATACAGCCCAGAAGGTGAAGTATAAATGTCACAAGAAGATGTATCAAGAATGCTCGAGTTTGATTGAACCTCCAAATTGATCGTAATGACACTATCGCAGCCGACGGCGTTGACAATCGTATCCTTGTAGGCTCCTGATGACGTCCAAGTATAATTTCCAGAAGGAGAAACATATGAGTGACATACAATCTCATCTATCACAGAGTTGGTAGAATTGTTAATCGTAAGGTTGATGGTGATGATCGAATCACATCCTGTACTATTAGGAATAGTGTCTTGATATTGGCCTGAAGCTGTAATTAAATAAACAGCACTCGGGCTTACATAATTATCACAAGCTGTTTCAGTGATTGTGGAATAAGTGCTTGAATTAACAATCAAATTGAAAGTCATAATACTATCACATCCAGCAAAATTAGGAATAGTATCAAAATACTGACCTGAAGTTGACCAAACATATAAACCTGAAGGCGACAATAAACTATCACAAACTGTTGGGGAGTGCGTGGCATAAGTCTCATTAGTGATAGTTAGATTTATGGTAATGACACTATCACATCCCGCCACATTCAAAATAGTATCATTAAAGGTCAGAGATGATGAATATGTATACAAACCACTGGGGGAAGTGTACGTGTCGCAGGCCACTTCATTAATTGTACTTGATGTATGATCAAGAATAGTCAAGTCAATTGTAATCGTACTATCACAACCAGCTGCATTGGGTATGATATCCACATATGTGCCCGAAGACGTATGAGTATTTGCACCACTTGGTGTCACATAAAATTCACAGGCCGAAGGGGCGATTGTGCTGGTAGTACTATTGTTTATCGTTAGGTTGATTGTAATAACAGAATCGCAGCCAGCATTATTCGGAATTGTGTCTTTATATATTCCCGTGGTCGTATAATTGTTCCCGGCCGGCGAAGAATAAGAATCACAGTGGACTTCGGTAATGGTACTCGTGTTATTTAAAATATCAACTGTGGCAGTAATAACAGAATCACAACCAGTTGAATTGGGAATTGTATCATTGTAAACACCATCAGAGATCCAGACATAATTTCCTGAAGGTGAAGTCGCAGAAAAGCATTCGTTTATACTGATAGAATTGTAGGTAGTAGAATTAACTGTTACGTTAATAGTCATAATACTATCACAACCCGCCATGTTTGCAATGGTGTCATTGTAAGTGCCAGAAGCCGCATAAGTAGCCCCTGAAGGTGCTATATAAACATCACAAGCCGTGTCAGAAAAGGTATTATAGGTGTTGTTTACATCTAAGAAGATTGTGATAACAGAATCACAACCAAACATATTGCTCAATGTATCTGAATATACACCACCAAATGTATAAGTATAAACTCCGCTTGGAGATACATATGAATCACATACCGTAATATTCAAGGTGTCATAAGTTGAACAAAACTCATAACATCCCATATCAACAGATCCATTATGAACTCTTGTATGCTGATCGAGATCTAATGATGTCGTGACGTATGGCAATAATGCCGAATCATGGGTTTGTGAAACATCTTGAGGTCGATAATTTCCTCCCAAAGTAGGTGCCGTTGAAGGCGCAACTGTGATCGCAAAATTAGGGTCTGAATCAATGTTTCCTCCGACATCTGACCCATATTGAGCGTTCCAAGCTAACGAGCCTCCAGATCCTTGAATGTCTGAAGCTTCCACCAACATAGTAATCACTCCACCTCCTTCTACCTGATAAAAAGCGTGAAAGGTTCCAATACCAAATGCTGTTTGATTGTTCCAACATACTGAATTACGCACAGTAACTGTTTGACCATTATCTACATAAAAACAGCCCGCATTTCCAGTTGCGAGATTTCCTGAAAAAGTGCAATTAACAAATGTAGAACCTCCTCTAAGGTAAGTTGCTCCACCATGATTAGCAGAGTTTCCTGAAAAAAGACAATTCTCAAAATAGGCCGACCCAAATAACAAATAATAAGCTCCGCCCCATCCAGTATTTGCGTAATTACCAATAAACTCAACATTCTTGAAAATATGACTACCCCCAACAGATCGTATGGCACCTCCACCATTGTTGCCATTACAATTTCTAATAACCATGTTCTCCAGCACTAATGAGGCACCACTCTCTGCGAAAATCCCACCACCAACTGAAACTCCACCTCCATTTTCAATTGTAAAATTTTGAAGGTTTAAATTAAAAGATCCACTGACATGGAATGGCCCAGCTATATTTCCACCACTGACTTTAATGTCTTTATCCTCACCGTCAATGGTTAAACCAACGATAGGAGTCAAAGAAGCTGTAAGGTCAATTGTTGCGCCCGTAAGTGCAGGAGCAAAAGTAATTACTTCTCCACCAGTAGCATTATCAATTGCCTCTCTCAAAGTACCTGGGCCAGCATTTGCAGCACTCGTCACTACTTGTGAAAAAGAAGACCAACTAGTCAACCAAATAAATATGAATAAAAGTTTTTTCAATTAAATCATCAATAACTACATTTACAAATATCGATTATTTTAATGATAAATGAATAGAAGACGCAAAGGTTGAGACAATTAAAGTTTAGGACAAAAAAAATTCCTCTTTGGAATAAACCAAAGAGGAATTTTGCAACAAGTGTTTTGCCTAATTAAATAATAGGGTTACCATAAATTAAGTTTGCAACTATAACAATGATATCAATTACGACCGCTAAAGCAGCAAATCCTAAAATGTATTTCATTGGTTGCACAGCAATTATTGTTGTTAATACAGCCATGGTTGGGAATATTAGCAATGCAATTTCAAAAACAGAATCCATTCCTCCTAATCCAATAGCAGTTCCGCCCATAATCCCTACAAATAGTAAAGAGATTGCGCATAAACCTACTCTGTTAAACTCAATGTCTCCAAACATCTTAGCCCAAAGGCCATTTGATGGAATTTCGTGTGAAACATTTACTTTTGGTACGCTAATCGAAGCGTTTTTTTCTATTACATGTGCCATATCAATAATTTTTTTTGTTGTCTCAAATTTAGGTAGTTAACACCCCCTGCACAATGTGATTCATCAGAGTAGAAACTGACTTTTGTCAGTTTTCTTGAAAAACACCCCTCCTAATTAAAAATTTGAACGCAAAACGTAAATCGATTCTGTAATGATTCCTTTTTATTCTAGAAAAGAAATTATGACATCAAAAGAAATCAAAACGAAAATTGAAGAATTAAAAAACCACAAAGGTCTCTTATCTATTGACCTGGAGAATGGTCGTAACTATCCGGGGATTTTTCACACCGATCATTCTAAAGGAGCATTGTTGAGCTTGGAATCAGAAAATCAGTGGCTCTTTGTGGTGAGACCCGGATTTGGATTAGGATGGGAAGAACAAATTTCTGGCGAAAACATTAAATCGATTAAGACAAATTTTTAAATTTGGGTGAGTGCTGATTGGCATAAATATTGATTGCCAAAGGGAAGAAGCAAAACCTAATGAAATCTACCATTCTAATATCACTTATGTTATTACTAAGTTCAATTGGCTTTGGACAAACAAATCTTGTGTTAAATCACAGTTTTGAAGAGGGTAACAACAAAGGGATTGGAGTGCAAGAAGTTAAGGGTAAAGGCAAAGAACTTGAGAACTGGCATTCTCCTGTGAGACATGCTCCTGACTTATATATGACACCAAGAAAAAGTGTTGCTGTGGCAAATTCAGGAAGAAATGCTGTAGGGTTAGTTCTTGGAAGTGGGCGTCAAGAGAAAACAAAGTATGAGTACTTAACTGGAAAATTAGCCAGCCCTTTAGTGAAAGATCAAGCTTATTGCATTTGTTTTAATACAGTTTTACTGAGAACATCTAAGTGGGCCGCTACAGATGTAGGTATACTTCTTCACCATGACAAAGACCTTCTTTCTGATATTTCAGGACCAACCTCAATGACTGCAACTCTATATGCAAATGACGGAGATGCCATGACAAACACAAAATGGAATTCATACTGTGGTTATTATGTTGCATCTGGAGGTGAAGAATATATTAGTCTGGGTAAATTCGGAACCAATGATGCGGTTTCAATGAAAGAATTGGGACTTACACCATATTCAGAGTTGGATGGATTACAATCTAAAGCCTATTATCAATTTGATGATATTTCACTAACACCTTTAATAGGCGAGGTTGATTGCGGATGTGCCGAAGATGAGCCTAGAACTGAAGAAGAAATTGTAAATGAACATAAAGATCCTCCATACTTGTTCGCACTTGACGCATCTGGTTCAATGAAGCGTGATGGACTCTTTGATACTTTAAGAAAAAACTTAGTTCATTTTGTTGATGGATTACCTAATGGAACTCCGGTATCCTTCGTTACTTTCGCATCTTCATCTCGAAAGGTATTTGCGGGCGAAAAATTCAGCCATACATCCAATGAAGTGGACAGCTTGTTATCAAGAGCATCAATAGGAGGGGGTACAAATGTGTTTGTTGGATTACAATTGGCTTATGAAAGTTGGAGTGAAGAAGGGCCGGATTCAGCAAAAATGGTTCTGATTTCGGATGGAGAATTTCATGTTACCCCAAAAATTGCAGCAATCATTAAGAACCAATATGAAACTGAAGGTAGAAAACTTACACTGATACAGATTGGTGCCAGAGCAAGCGGCTTAGACCAACTCAAGCCTTATATGGACGATTATATTCATACGACTCAGTCTGAATTGCATCAAGTTGTAGCTCAATTAAACACTAAAAAAAGAGGTTATGCCGGTATAGCTGTCAATTGTGAGTGCGAAGAAGAATATTCAGATACCATGAATTATCATTTTGTAATTGATTATTCTGGATCAATGGCTGAAGAAAAAAATAGAGCCGTGATGGCTGTTAGATATTTGTATGAAAGAATTCCTGATAATGCCGTCGTATCAATTACGGCATTCAACACAGCTTCAGAAGTTCTCTATTTTGGACCAAAGGCTGGATTAAGTAACGGACAAATAACAATGATGCTTAGCACGAGATGGACAGGAGGAGGTACGAAGCCAACACCAGGAGTTGAAGCCGCTCTGAAGCTGGCTAAGAAAGAATCAAAAAATAGGTTTAGCCATATTATCTTAGTTACTGATTTACATGTCATGAATTTAAACCGGGCAAGGCTTGTTGGCTTAAACGCCGACATTGCTGCCAGTGCTGAAGAGTTTGATTTAGCGGCTCACGCCATCACTATTGGATCGGACGGATTTGTAATGACACATGCACAGTATGACATGTATGCAAAAAAATATGCCGGAGTAAATAGATCAAAGTTTGAAAGTGACTTGTTTAGAACTGCCTTCTCAAGTTGTGACTATACCTCTCAGCCATATCATTACAATCCAACCAAAGCGGCTATGAAAGCTGGCACGAAAAAATTCGCAGCCGGAGCTCTCAAAACCATTTTGAATAGTAGCCTTAGTCTCTAATTTTGGATAACACTGATCACATCAGTTCCTTCTAATTCAAGATTTGGATGAAGAGAAGAGACCAACTCTGTTAACTCGTAAACATTACGGTATCCATACCCGTACAAATTAATGTAAGTCGGAATATTTAAGGCCAATGTTTTATTTAATGTTGGTTTGCCTTCAAGTAATGACAATTCAGATAAATCTGGCAATGCTACCTTAGATGGGAATGGTTTAACAAACAAAGGTTCCTGCTTGAAATTATTGTTGCAGTAAATCAATATACGTGTATTTTGATCTGGTATCATTTCGGCCAAATATTGTTGGGTGAAATCAGCAAAATTGATGTGGATTGCTCCCTTAATATGCATTTTATCAAACATCCTTTTAGACCTAGTATCCAAAATTATCGTGTTCTTTTCTTTTGAGTAATCCACAAAAGTTTTGAAGTCAATTAATCTCGACTTTCTATGCTCTTTTGCTTGAGCAGTTACCTCTTCAAAATAGGCAAAGTCAACATATGCTTTCGTGAAATTCAAATCGGTGGAATCGTCATTTGAAAAGGATTCTCCTTTAAAACTGTTCATGTTATTAGTGCTTGTGAGCTGGTTAAGTTCTGTTTTATTTAAGGCCATTGTTGGTCCAATGACAACTAATGCAACAATCAATGTTGCAGCTATCTTCTTTTTGGTATTCTTCATGATTTTTCTTTTATGTTAAATATTATTTTCACTTGATAGCGAAGCGTTTGCATAGCAACTCCTCCTACTGTTGATTGCGCAGATTGATCTGAGTACAGAACAGCATTTGACGTAATTGAATTCTGATTTTGATTCCAATAGTAATATGAGTTGTTGTTGTTTACATCTCCATCAATCTCAGTGATTGTAACAACTGCGCCTATTTCTTCATCTAATGCCGCAAGCATGTATGAAGCTTTTTCTTTTGCCGCTTTAATTGCTACAATCTTTACTTGCTTTCGGTATTCTTGAATATTAGAATTTGACCGTTCGGCTATTCTTATTTGTTCAACCCAAGGCTGCTTCAGTGCTTCCATTAAGCTCATGGCATCCACTGTTGAGTCAATAGTCACAGAATATCTCTGTACTGAATTGTCGTGATAGCTAGAATAATACCACCACCAATATTGGTTATTACTGCTTTCAAAAGCAATCTTATCCTCAGTCACTCCATGATCATCCAAAATTTTCATGAATTCTTTCTTCTTGTCTTTATGAGAAACGGTTCTCAATACAATAGATAGAACTATCTCATCAGGCTGAACTGCCATTTCGGCGCTACCAGTTACTTCAATTGTTCTTGGCACCTCAGGTTCTTCGGCAACAGTTGTGCAGCTAAGAAAGCTGACCGATAATAGCGACATCAAGATGTTTAATTGTTTTCGCATCATTTTCTAATCTTATTCCCCACAAACTAAAGGCTGATTAAAGGATATAAAAAGCTACAATGAGTGAACAGGTATTTTGAATTAGGCTAGCAAAGAATAGAATGAGTGTAATATCCCAAAAGCTCTTTCTAAAGCCCTTAATTAAAGAGTGAGCAATAAAAAAAGCAGTATTTTTATAGAAAGTGTAAAGAACTCGAGTGGTTTTGAAAAAGTCTCACATACTAATTTTGATGGTTTGCCTTTTGGCATTTAACAACCATTCGTTGGGTCAATCTCAAATGAATAGCGTGTTCTCAAACTCAATTGCACAACCTGTTCAAAAGAATAGATCTCAAATAAGTGTAGACTTAAAATATGCTGAGTCGATTTTCGAGGATAGCTTATCGCAGGCTCTTCAAATAATCGAAGAGAATTTAGAATACTCTATTCAAGAGGGATACAAAATTGAGCAGGCCCAGTCTTATTTTATTTTAGGAAAGTTTAATGAGCAATTACAGAACCAATCAATAGCCATCACAAATTTCAAAAAAGCGAGAGGAATATACAAGGAGCTCGGCGAGACGAGTTTAGAGTATGAACTTCATCACCGAATTGCAAGCTTAGAACGTTCATTAAATAATAATGATGCTGCCATTGCAAATTATGAAAGGGCTCTTTTGCTTGCCTTAAAAATGAAAAGTAAAACCAAAGAGATTAATAGTACTCTTTTGTTGGGGGATCTATATTTAGAAAAGAAAAAGTTAAAAAAAGCCGAATCCTATTATAAAGAGGCGCTCAAGAAAAGTGAAAAGAGCAACAAGACTTCTTTCATTGTTCAGGCAAAAATTGGATTAGGTAAAATTGCTGAACAAAAAGGTGAAAATGCTACCGCCGAAAAGTACTATACCGAAGCTCAAAGTTTAGCTGAGAAAAACAAGTTAGATGATCTAGCCAATACTAGCTTTTACCAACTTTCTGAGATGTACGTAAATCAAAATGACATCTCAAACAACTTGGAAATCCAACAACAAGCGTATCAGTACAATCAAGTAAATGGAAATTCAAACTCAATTTTGAACACATCAGTTAACCTGTCTCAAACCTATTTAGAACAAGGCAAAAATTACGAAGCCTTAAAAATATTGAATGAAAATTCTGTTCACCTCAATGATGAAGGAAATTCAGATATAAAAAGAGACTTTATCAAGACGCTTTCGGATGTATATGACGAAGAGGGCCTTGATCAATTGGCCAAATTTGAAGCCGGCCGATATCAAGAATTGGTAGACTCCTTTAACATGAATAAGCAGTTGAAAGACGAACAATTAGCTCAAAAGAATGAGTTCTTGATGAACACTGAAAACAAAATGTTGTTGATGGAGAAAGACAGGGAAGTCAACCAGAAGATGATAGATGTACTTCAAAAAGAAAAGGAGCTTAATAACGATACTATCAAAAGACAAAGAAACATTACGATTGGACTTATTGCTGGATTTTCATTGGTCGCCATCATGGCATTTTTACTTTTTAGAAACTCAAAACAAAAGCAAAAGGCGAATCAATTATTAGTACTTAAGTCGTTACGATCTCAAATGAATCCTCATTTTATTTTCAATTCACTTAATTCAGTAAACAGCTTTATTTCAAAGCAAGATGAGCGTTCAGCAAACAAATACTTAGCTGAGTTTTCTAAACTCATGCGCGAAGTTTTAGAATGCTCTCAGCAAGACTTCATTTCGCTATCAAAAGAAATAGAAATTTTAAGACTCTATTTGAACCTAGAACATTTTAGATTCAACAGCCATTTTGATTTCTCTTTTGAAATAGATCCTGCAATTCAAACCGAAGAATTTCAAATACCACCAATGCTCTTACAACCGTTTATTGAAAATGCCATATGGCATGGGCTGAGGTATAAAAAAGAAAAAGGACAGCTGGATGTTAGCTTTAAGCAAAAAGAAAATCATATTGAAATCGTTATTTCTGATAATGGAATTGGGCGTGAAAATTCAAAGAAAACAAAGACGTTGAATCAAATGAAAATGAAATCTACTGGAATTGCGAATGCTAAAAATCGATTAGAAATCATCAATGACGTTTTCAAAAAGAACCTTGAAATCTCTATTGAAGATATGGATAAGCAAAGTGGAGAAGGTACAATCGTTCAATTAAAACTTTATTAAATGAAGAAGTTAACGGCAGTCATAATTGAAGATGAAGAGGTGGGAAGAGACACCTTGCGTAACTACCTCCAATCTTATTGCGAAGAAGTTGAGGTTCTTGGAGACGCAAAGAATATTGAAGAAGGACAAGCGTTGATTTTAAAAACTCAACCAGATATCGTTTTCTTAGATATCGAAATGCCGTATGGTAATGGCTTCGACTTGCTTGAAAAGATAGAGAACATCAATTTCGAAGTTGTTTTTGTCACGGCCTTCAGTAATTATGCAATCAAGGCGCTAAATTTAAGTGCGTCATACTACATTCTTAAACCAATTGATATTGATGAACTCATCTCGGCCGTTGAGAAAATAAGGTTGAGTAAGGAATCTGATAAAGAAATCATCAGCACTCAAATATTAGCGCAAAACATCAAAACTATAAACAATAGGGAACAAAAAATTGTGCTACCGCAATTGGATGGGTTTGAAGTCGTACAAATAAAATCAATAGTTAGAGCAGAGGCATCTGACAACTACACCATCTTACATCTCGATAATAAAAAGCGTTATACGCTTTCTAAAACTCTTAAGTTTTACGAAGAGTTATTATCCGAATTTGGCTTTTTAAGATCACACAAATCTCACTTGATTAATTTAGAGCATGTGGTGAAATATAAGAAAGGAAAAGTTGGCTTTGCACATATGTCTGACGGCAGCTCGGCTTTGGTGTCTTCATCAGCTAAGAAAGATTTACTCAACTTCTTTTCAGGTCAAACTAAGTAATTAGTTATCCGTTTCTGGCCTTCACAATTCTACCTCTACTTAAGGTAAAATATGACCTTCCAATTTTGAACTTTATTCCTTCTTTTATGGATTTCATATCCATGTCATCCTCAATGGTATGGACAGTTCCTCCAGTGTCATAGGCCAATTGAATATAATCAATGTTGATTCCGGCCTGTGCCCCACATAGAATAACATGCACAGGTTTTCTCACTTTATCAGTGATTGACAAATCACGAGGAGTAGCATAATTATCTGCAACCATTACGATCTCATCAAAGGCAGGGTATTTATTTATCGTCTTGATTGTCGCCTCAACATTGTTTTCAGGACAATCTCCTCCATAACCTGCCCTCATTGTATATTTCATTTGACCGTAAACCTCAGCAAACTTTGAATTGTCGACCATGTAAACTCCACCGGTGCTGCCCGTTCTTTTAAGCTTGTTTGACTTTCTGTCTCCATCATTGAAAAATGTAAACGCTTTCACCAATTCTGATGATTGTGTCTCTCTTGTCCAAGCCATAGTTTTGGCTATATATGGTGACATACTTCCAGTCACATCCATTACAACCAAAGTGTTTTTCCACTCAGGATTTCTCTCAAAAACCGCTTCGACCACACCATATTCTCCTCCCGACATCCATGGTGGTAATCTAAGTTCTTTCTCTAAATCACTACCCGCAACTACAGCAATTTCAGTTTTAGGTGCAGGACAACTATCTTGTTGTACTTGCCAACTCACAGCTCTCTTTTCTCTTATGAAAAGGCCATGAAACGAAGTTGAAATATTCTCTACCTCATCTGACTTTTTCAAACTATCAACATATGCCTTTCTTGCTTTTCTATCCTTGTCAAAATACTTCGTGTAGTACGCTCTGCACTTTCCGCCTTCTTCTGTTACACTCTTGTGAAGGACTCCAGGTGTCATGTCGTCCATTACGATCTCAATTCTTGTTGGAGTTAAGCCTGTTTTGCCCACTCCAACTTTTTTAACAATAGTGTCTGTTTTTGGCTCCTTTAAAAAGTCTTCGAAAATATCATCTAAAAATGCTATCTCTTTTTCAACTGAAGCCTCTGTAGGAGTTGGACGATAATACACTCTAAAACCATGAAAAAGTTCTTTGGCTGATTCTTTGGTGTCGTCTGAACTCTGCGCATACAACTGCCAGTCAATAGTCTCTTTTTGGGCAGATGGCCACTCACTAAACAACTTATTCATTCGGTCATCATTTAATCCATTTTGATCAAAATCTTCACGTGATTTATATGTAGAATAGGCCAAGTCAATTCTAACTATTGCCAAATCCTTCAATGAGTCAGGTATAGATGAATACAAATCATCTTCATTAAACCCCACCGGAACTTCAAAAGAAGATAATCCCAGAAGTGTTTCATCTATTTCATAGTTAGTCACAGTATCATGAACACTAATATTAATTTGTCCAAAACTGATTTGAACACTTATTACATACATCAAACAAAACAATCTCATAATCCATATTTTGTTCTTTATGTCGAATGATTTAAAAAGGTAACCATCTGTAAATAAAAACAAGGATTTTGTATCTTGAAGCCAATTCAATTATATCAGGTGTTCAAATCATACGTTCGATTTCATGTTTTTTGTCTTTCCCTGATATTCCTATGCGGTTCTATTTCATTTTCTCAAAATCCAATTGATGACATCAACTTTGAAGAACCAAGCTATGAAGACTGCGTCCAATTAGACAGCTTATTGACTGCGCCCAATGATTATAGCCTGCAAAAAAGGAAAGAGTATTTTCAACTTCTATCAGAATACTTACCTGAGTATGATGAATACAGATTAGCGCTTTTTTATTTAGACTCTTTAATTGCCTTAACTAAATCAGAAATTAAGTCAGATGAGTTGGGAGACTGCTATTATAACAAATCAATGATTCATGACCATCTTGGTCAATATCCTGAGGCCTTGTCTGCAAGTCAGAAAGGTTTGCTCATCTACCAAAGCACTGGTAATAAATCAGGTCAAGCACTATCTTACAATGACATTGGTGTTATTCATTATTATAGAGGTGAAGACTCATTGGCCGAGCATTATCTAAATCTTTCAGGAGATTTATTTCAAGAACTTCAAGACACCTCAGGGCTGGGAATCTATTGCAATAATTTGGGGAACGTCTATTTTGAAATGGGCAAGGGTGAAACCGCTCTCGAAATGTATCAGCAAGGCTATGAATTTGACGTCATGCAAAACAGTCTTGAAGGGCAGGCAATTTCTCTTTGTAATATTGGTGAAACGTATACTTTTCTTGAAAAATATGAGCTGGCTGAAGAAACACTTTTAGAAGCTTTGATTCTAGCCGAAGAACTTGATGATTCATGGACACTTACTGTACCTCTAATGTCATTGGGCTATCTCTATCAGAAAACTGGTGAGTATCACAAAGCCTTGCACGTATTGAAAAGAAGCCTCAAACTAACGAAAGAAATTGAAGCCCTCGCAGAACAAATTCAGACTTATAAACTACTTTATGAAATCAATAAAACTCAAAACAAATATGAAGCAGCTTTGGGTAATCTCGAATCCTTAAGGGCATTAGAAGATAGTTTATTCAACATGGATTCAGAAAGAGTGATTGAAGAGATGGAAAGTCAGTATCAAATTGAAGATAAAATGAAAGAGATTTCTCTGTTGAACAAGGAATCTGAAATTGAAAATTTGAAGCACGAACAAGAGATTACTGATGGGAAAAATCAACGAATTATTTTATGGGTCGGATTGATAGCAATAGGTATTACACTCTTCATTGTAATTGCAGGGTTTATTTCTAAAAAGAAGGCGAATAATCAACTAAAATCTCAAAATGAAATCATTGTAAACAAGAATAACGAATTGCATGAGGCCTATGAACAAATTGAAGAGAAGAGTAATGAAATTCTAGACTCTATAAGATATGCAAAGCGAATTCAATCAGCCATTTTACCTGCAAACGATAAGATGACGGCATTGCTTCCTGAGTCATTTATTCTCTATTTACCTAAGGATGTTGTAGCGGGAGATTTTTATTGGTTAGAACAAGTTGAAAACAAAATTCTATTTGCATCTGCCGATTGCACAGGACATGGTGTTCCGGGAGCAATGGTAAGTGTTGTTTGTAATAACGGTTTAAACAGATCTGTTAGAGAACATGGGCTAACTGAGCCAGGAAAAATTTTAGATATGACGCGTAAAATCGTCCTAGAAGAATTTGAAAAATCTGAAGAAAAAGTAAATGACGGAATGGATATTGCCTTATGCTGTTTAGAAGGGAAAACCTTGACATATGCCGGAGCTCACAATCCTCTTTGGATCATAAAAAAGGGCTCGTCAGAAGTATTCGAAATCAAAGCAAATAAACAACCTGTTGGTCAATTTGAGAAAGGCGTAAACTTTACTACTCACACTATTGAACTTGAAGAAGGGGATACTATTTATTTGAGTAGTGATGGTTATGCAGATCAGTTTGGTGGAGAGAAGGGCAAAAAACTAAAAACCACTAACTTCAAAAAACTCATTGTTTCAAACTCAAAGCGTTCAATGAACGAACAAAAATCTCGTTTAAATGATGCTTTTGAAGAGTGGCGTGAAGGCATTGAGCAGATTGATGATGTCTGTGTGTTGGGAGTGAGAATATGATTCGAACCATCAACTAAGCAGTTTATACTGAGCCTGTCGAAGTTTCTTGGGACCACTTTTCTGAATTAAGTTGTATCTTCGTTTCCATGTCATTAGAGTCCCTACAAAAACGGAACGAAATAACTCTAAAATTCAATGACTCTCAATTAGAAAATGATTTTTTATCGTCTTATGACAAAGGGATAAAAGAGCCGTTGAAGTCTGGAATCATCATCTCGTTAATCTCGTGGTGGTCAGCCATTGGGTTAATCTATTTTATCATCCCTGATGATCTCATTTGGCTTGGGTCACTCACCTTTGTATACATAACATCTTATTTTGGATTCATAATCTACACCACCTACAAAAAAAGATTTGAGGGTTATTATCAATTATTAGGAGCAATTTCAAATGCATGGGCCGGACTCTTCGCCATCTATTTTTTAGATCAATTTCCGAGTGGTGAACATCTCGTTCTTCCTGTCCATATTTTCATCATTTTCTTTGGGCTGTATATGATTAGACTTCGTTGGATAGCGGCCTTTATCGCAGCCTTTTCATACATAGCTGTTTACAGCATATATCTGCTCACAACTGATTTAGAAGTTGGTCAAATCATTTTATATCTCTTTGTTTCTTGGATGACTTTAGTGTTTGCCCTATTAGCAGGTCACGCCACAGAAAAGAGGACAAGAGTTGACTACATTCAGAGAAGAACTATTAAAAATCAGAGTAAAATTATTGAAGATGAAAAGAATCTTCTATTACAGGAAGTACATCATAGGGTCAAGAATAATTTACAGATTATTATCAGCCTCATTAAACTTCAAAAATCCAAAGTGAAATCTGGGGAGGTAAGTTCGGCCCTAAGTGATATTCAAAAACGTGTAGCCTCCATGTCTCTTGTGCATCAAAACATGCATCAGGCCTCAAACTTTATAGACATTTCGGTTCTCGATTATACTCGTCAATTAATATCAAATGTTGAAGATGAAGTTGCGCAAAAAACAAATATTGAGATTATCATCAACACCGACATCACCATGGATATTGAAACAGCAATACCTTTTGGATTGATAATTAATGAAATGATTTCTAATTTTCATCTGCATTGCGCGCCTAATTCATCTGCAGAAAAATCGTGCAGCCTTTCCGTTCTGCAAGGTGATGACAAAAAACTAATTGTTAAATGCTCTGATAATGGTAAAGGATTTCCTGAGGGAACGCAAGTTACAAATGAAGATTCTATAGGATTAGAGTTAATTGAATCTCTTGCAGAACAGTTGAACGGCCAATTCAAGTTTTATAATGATCAAGGTGCCGTTTATGAGGTAGCTATTATTGTAAAATGAAGAACAATCTAAACCGGACTCACCAATTCAAGAGTAACTTTATAAATATCTCTTTTTTCCATCTTTGATTTGAGCCAAGCATAGAAGCTAATCATGAATATGTCCTCTTGCTCTCTTGGTCGCCATTCAATTGAACCTTCTACATGCATTTTGAATTTTTCGGTCTCTACAATAGATGGATCTTTTGTATACTTTTCAATCCATTTTAAAAACACATTAATTCTATTATCTGATGTAAGGGTTTTTGAAGCCGCAAGTTTTCGCTTTAAAGAAACGAGTCTTGAATCAGCATAATCGAGGTTATTCAGTTCAACATGCAATAATATCTCAGCAAAATTTTTGTACAACAACCATTCATGACCCATTCGTTTTTCGTACCAGCTATCTGATTTTGTGAGTTGGGATAAAATTGATTTGGCTTCTTTCATTTGATTTTGTTGAAAATGAACCATCATTCTTGCAATCAGTGAATTGAACAAGTTCGAATTGTCTGTCATTGATTCTCCTTCAATTAAAACATCCAATAATTTTTCAGCAGACCCAAAATCTCCTTGGTAATTTAAGTTAAGAGCTCTTAGAGTAACAAGGCGAGCTTTCTTTTTCTTATAAAATCGCTTATCAAAACGAAGCATCTGAGCTCGCATTTTATCCAAATAAAACAGGCTTTTCTTAAAATTTCGTTTTCTGAAATAGATATTGGCCATTAAGTATAGAAGATCAATATGATAGATGAGATATTTTTCAGAATCAAGTTGACCTCCAGCCAATTCACTGATTTTATCTTCAAAGAAAGTATCTACTAAATAATAATTTCGGTTTGTGGCTCCGAACAAATCTGCCAACTGAGCTATTTGAAAGAGAGACTTGAAATTGTATCCTCTTTCATTTGAAATATTGAAGCGGCTATACGTTTCGTTCAATAAGGCCTGCAAATCAATTTGCTCACCTTCTTTCTCAACCTTAGCATAAGCCCTTCGGACTGTAGAATATACCAAATTCAGTTTTCCCTGCTCAACTAATTCATTTCTGTTTTCTTCAAATTTCAAAATAAAGGCATCATGCTCTTCATCCTCCAAGCCATAAGAACTCTCTATAGCAGTTTGGTAAATTTCATTTAAAAGTGAGTAATGGTTGATCGTCTCTGCTAATCGTTCGGCTTTTTTCAAGACATAAAATGCCGATTTCTTTTTCTGGTGAGCAAAGAGTTTTCT
Organism: uncultured Flavobacteriales bacterium; assembly: GCA_913054135.1. GTDB lineage: Bacteria > Bacteroidota > Bacteroidia > Flavobacteriales_D > Crocinitomicaceae > Paracrocinitomix. The sequence goes on from CAJXJK010000016.1 coordinate 116,480, forward strand.
TGCAATCAACAACATTCTAATGATTGTAATTTCTTGAGTTGCTTCTTGTTCAACCGTCTTGATTGAGACATAATCAAGCAAATTATCTGTTAACCTTTTCTTTAAAACGTTATATGCATTTGAACCTAATTCTTCTTTGAGCTTGTGCTCTTTTTGAGCCAACAGTTTTTTGAAGAGATCGATATTCCTGATACCAGGACGTTTGTTTCTAGACTTCAAATAATCTACAAATCCAAGCCTATCTGATTCAGAAAGAAGTGAAATCAAGTCAATTGTTACATCCATATATCGTAATTATTTTGAGAACAATATAGCCCATTTTAAGCTCTTTTAAGGTATTTACATTTCTTATTGATCGTAATTATTTAAAAATATTTGATTTTTATCAGCAATTGAAACCACCCACCTTTGAGTCAAACAAAAACGAGCATTATGAATAATCTAACAGAAGAAACGACAACTCTAGTAGTAGAGAAAAAAACAAAAAAGAAGTTTAACCCGGCAAAACCAACTCCAGTTTACGTAGGAGCTGCATGGGCCGCTCTTGGAATAGGTTTAATCTCTTATTGCATTGGGCTTTGGAATGCTACAATGGCACTCAACGAAAAAGGATATTATTTTACAATCATTCTCTTTGGTTTATTTTCAGCAATCTCAGTTCAAAAAAACGTTAGAGATAAAGCAGAAGGCATTCCGGTTACTGATATATACTATGGCATTAGCTGGTTTACAACAATTGCATCAATCACATTGCTTGTAATCGGTTTGAGACATGCTGATCTCGAATTAAGTGAAAAAGGCTTTTACGCTATGGCATTTACGCTTGCCTTATTTTCATCAATTACAGTACAAAAAAACACAAGAGACATAAAAGCCTTTTCTGAAGAAGAAGACTAATGTTTTGTTAGATAAAGGGTCCTTTACGAAAGTGAAGGGCCTTTTTATTGTTCAAGTTTTCGCCAGTAAAACCATAAAATAAAGGGAACTTTTTTATATTGCATCTAACTAATTTAAGACCCTATTGATATGTTTGCTAAAAAGACTCTCTTTGCTATTGCGATTGTTACGACTTCAATCTCATTTTCGCAACTCCCTGATAATGTAATTGCTATAGATGCTGAACCGAATGAAACCACGTCAATTATGGGTGACTTAAAGGATGGCGCATTAATGAAAGACCTTAGTTGGGCTTCAACAAGTTCGAACGCATGTTTCCCAGGAACTCAAAACACAAAGTTCAGAGGAAATCACGTTTTACATCAATTTTCAATTCCGGCATATTCTGAGGTAACAATCACTTTGATTCCGACAAATAAAAACGATAATTTCAGTTTATATGGTTATCAAGTGGGTACCACTAATTACTCTACACCTCCTAACTTGGCGTCATGCGTTTCATGCGAAGCAGACCATAAATGGGACAGACCTAAAAAAGGCAAAACACAAGATCATACAAGAAGTATATTCTTCAATTCTATCAAAAACCCTTACAATATTTTTATTGGAGTTGCAGGTGCAGAAGGTTTAACTTCTGGTAAATACAAGCTCAAAATTGATCTTAAATCAAGAATTGAAAACACCAATGAACAAGAGGCATTAAAAATTTATTCAGCTAAGGCGGAAAAAGGTAAAACGCTTGCTTATAGCGGTGATTTGAAAGACGGATGTGTAATTCAAGACTTGTCATTTGCAGCAAGATCATCAGTTGCTTGTTTTCCTGGTACACAAAATTCAAAATTCACAGGAAACCACGTGTTTTATGTAATGGAAATTCCAAAGTATTCTAAAATGTGGGTGACTGTGATTCCGACAGATAAAAAGGCAAACATGAGTATTTACGGATGGCAAGATGGTACGACTAGTACTGCTTATCCACCAAACCTGAACTCATGTGTTTCGTGTGAGGCTGAACATAAATGGGATTACCCAAAAAAGGGCAAGACTCAAGATCATACGAGAACCATTTATTTCAATGCAATCAATAATCCTTACCGAATTGTGGTGGCTGTAGCTGGCGCAAATGGATTAGCGACAGGTGCGTTCAAAATTCAGGTTAAGGTAGAGTAAAACCTTTTATGTATTGGTTTAAACATGTGAAAAAGGGGATAGACCCTGAGGTTTCTAAAAGAACTTTAATTGAATACATCATAATTAAACTCATTGGTACAGCTTCAATGATTATTGGGCTATATCATTTCATGGGGCTACGTGTATCTTGGATAAGCAAAGGAACAGGAGCTGATGAAATTCGGAAAATAACTGCCGATTTGAATGGAATAGGCGTATCCTTAATTGTTGTTGGAGTAGCTTGTTGGCTCTTTGGAACATCCTATTTAGAAAGACGATTCTATCTTGACTTTGATGAGGAAAATGCAGATGATAAGAAAAAAGAAAAGACCGTTATTAAAACTCAATTAATCTTGTTTAGTTATTATCTACTAATCACAATTCTTTATGGTTTAGCAATTTCATTCATTGAAGGAGAATACTAGATGAGTATAGAAAAATACATAGTTGAACACAAAGAAATTCTTGATCAATTAGAATCCAGAAGAAGAGAGAAGAAACATACGCGTACCGTCTTATATATTCTTTTCTCAATATTATTTTTGACCCCTTTTATCCTAGTTTTTGTTGTCTCACATTCTCTTGCCGTAAGTTTTATTGTCTCCATTATCGCGGCATTAATAATTAGAGCAATGTACCGTAGTAAAAAAGGTTTAGAAAAGTTTCAAATTGAATCTGACAAATTGCTGATAGATCATTTCTGGAATAAAAAACACAAAATCAGAAAATCCAAAAAACAATACTATGAGGGCGGTCGACCGTTCATCAAAGAGACGCTCCCATCTGAGCTTTTTTGTGATTTGAATGAGGATCTAAAAAGAAGATATGAAGAGCGCTCTTTTTATTCAGCAAAACTCGGCACCACAGAATTTCAATGTCATTGTTTAAAGTATGGCACATCCGAAATGGATGATCATGGACGTGTTGATATGAAAAAAGAGCTTGGTACATTTGATTTTTTCAGGCTTCAAAACACCAATTGGAGCCTTCAAAAATGTTTTATTCTACCTAAGTCGAAACCAGAATTTCATAAGAAAGAATTATATGGTTTTCAACAAGAGATTCGACCTGCCAACTTGACTAAAAATCATAGAATGTACACCAACAATAAAGAGGAGGCTGACCTTTACCTAATACTATTTGCAATTATCCAAAAATTTAACTTCTTGATAAAACGTCAAGACATTAGATTGGTATTCAAAGAAGACACTATCATGATTGCTATGGAGCGTAAAAGAACCGCTCCTTTTTCGGCAAGTATTAATAGCCCAATCAAAGGTGGGAGCGAAATCAAGAGAATCGACCAGTCATTCCTATCACTGAAAAGTATGGTAAAGGAGTTAGAACAACAAATAAAAGAAGGTTTACCAAATGTTGATTCTCTCCCGACAAACCAATCAACATGAATAAGGGCTTGAATATCTTACTTCGGTTTCTCCTTTTCTGCATCATAGCTTTTTTTGCATTGGGCATGTTCAAGGTTGTAAAAAAAGGAGTAATTCAGCAAGATTCTCTTTGGATATATCTTTTATTCTGCTCCTTCTGGGGGCTTTTATTATGGCGAGACTTTAAATCCAAGCAGAAAAATAAAATCAAGAAAGAAGAATACAATGTCGAAAATGAAAGGAAGTATAATCAAGTATTTCTGAGCTTGGTTTCACATTTACTTGGATCTAATTCTAGCTCAAAAGATAAAGAATTTGAATTCATCCAATCTTCCTTTTTACGGTTCTTTTCTCAAAAGAAAACTGAACACTTATTGGCGCGATTAGTTAAAGATCATCTTGAAAATAAATTGGACTTAGAAGCCCTATGTATTGCAGCTCGCTCAGAATTCAGTCCGAACGAATTGGATCAAATGATTTATTTGCTGGTTGGAATTTCGACAGCAGACAAAGTACTTTCTAATGCCGAAGAAAAAACCCTCCTTCAAATTGTGAAATTCACATATTTTTCTGAAGAACGGTATGAATCTATTCTTGCACAATTTCAATACAAAACAGAAGAATACATCAAGAACAAAAAGGATGAAGAGCATTGGGACAATATGAATTGGGAAGAACGTGGAAAATATCATCAAGAAAAAGAGCGTCAACGATTTGATAACAAAAAACCAGCATTTGGAATTGACCAAGCTTTTAGAATTCTCGAACTGCAACCTTCTGCAACTTTGAAGCAAGTGAAGAAAAAGTTTAAGAAACTGGCCATGAAATATCATCCTGACCGCCTCTCTCAATTAGGAGAAGATCATATTAGAATTGGAGAAGAAAAGTTCAAGCAAATTGTTAATGCTTATGAAATTCTCAAAAGTCATCTAGGCAATTAATCCACCTTGTAAACAAATTTCGACTGCAAAAAAATAAGCTGACATTCAGAATGGCCACTTGATAATTGATGAAAATCTTTCAGAAAGTGGAGAGTTTCAAGATGAGCTGGAAGAGGGATTTGATGCACTATTCAACCAAAACAAATGCAGCCCAATAATAGGGGTCGTACTTCTTACGCATTTCTTTTTGAGTTAGATTAAAAGATTTTTTAATATCCTTGGTTTTGCTCAAGTTTTTGTAAAAGCTAATCATAAACTCTGCTGTTTCTTTATCTGGAACTTGCCACAGACTCATGATCAGATAATCAACACCTGCCATTTTAAACGAACGTTGAAGTCCATACACTCCTTCTGAACCTTTAATATCTCCTAATCCTGTTTCGCAGGCCGAAAGAACAACTAATTGAGTGCTACTCAAATCCATTGCTGCTACCTCCAATGCTGTCAGCAAGCCGTCTTCTCCGGTAGACTTGGGAGTTCTGTCCCAAATCTCATTCGCCCCTTTAAAAACAAGGCCTGACCTCATCAATGCATTTTTATTTTTAACAAAAGTCCAGAGACTAAAATCACCCCCTCCTCTAAACGACACATCTTCTTCGGTTTTGTCAATTTCAATTTCTTCTTCAGGATTAGGAAAGAAAAAACCATGTGTTGCAATATGTATAATTTGAGATTGATTCTTTTTCTCCTTAAAAACCTCTTCTGTTGCATTCATACCGAGATAAACACTGTTTTGAACCTCATTCTCACCCAACACCTCTTGAATACTATTCACTTCATTCTTGCTGCCCTCAAGAAAGAGCCAAGTCTCTTTCCCAGTTGAATCTGATCCGTAGTTCACACCTCCATAAGCCGTTACATTGTAATCTGACTTTAGCGCACTTTCTTTTTGCTCGACAATCACAGAAGTACTGGCAACATTGTGAATATGATACAAATTAGAGAGACAAACACCCTTCTCATTAAACAATGATGCAAATGATACTTTATGTAATAAACCTGCAGGCGCAATGTAGACGTCTTTACTTCCTTTAAGTGAATTTTCAATGGGTGACCAAATTAAATTGTAAAGCTGATTGTTTGGTTTCGAATTCGTGCCGTAAAGTTGCGTGACATAATTGAAATTATTACCAGGCATATTCCCCAACACTTCTTTGAGTTGACTCTCGTTGAAGAGTTCAATTAGCTCAGGCTCATCACTATTCTTCTTTACGATCAAAGCGCAATAAGTAATCGCCTTTCTTGAATGGTCATGAACATCTTTCTGTCTTTCAAACCTAATAAACTCTACTGCTGCTTCTGAGGGTAACAACTTAGATGAAACATCCTTCCAACTCAGATTCTTGCCCTTTTCTAAATCATTAAATGCGCTATTATTGGCTATCAATGCTTTTTCAAGTTCATCAGCTTTTTCTTCGAGATCTTTTGTATCGTTTCCAAATGAATATTCGGCGGCAATGTGCTTTTTAAGCTCCAACCAGTCTTCAAAGTCTTGTATTAAAGTTGAATCGCTAGACTTCATGATGTCACGCCTCAAAGACGAAGACGACTTAAGCATCAATCCATTCAATTTAAGGGCCTTGTCATAGGCTTGTCCCGCCAAATTTGAATCGCCTCCCTCAGCTCTCAGTGTATAATCGTAAAACAATTCATAATCATCTTGCATTGTTTCAAAATAGAGCTCTTTCCCTCTTTCAGATAATACGCTAAAATTAGTTTTAAGATCCTGATCCCTTCTCTCTAACAATAGATCAACTATTTCTCCTGCCTTGTCAATAGAATCGACCGCGAGATATGTTTTATAGAGTACAACTGCAGCATTTGTAGTTTCCAAAGACACTCTTGCCTCAGTCGCAAGATCTAAACCCATTTTTGAATTTTCAATCGCTTTTGAATAATATTCATCTGCCTTTTCTCTGTTCTGTTTTCGGAATGAGGAATCTCCTTTCAGCAAGAATATCTCACCAATATAATTATACGAAAAAGCCATTCTTTGCTTATCATTCAGAGTGTTTGCCAGTTCAATGTTTTCAAAGTGATAATGAAGAGACTGCGAATAATCCTTACGATTGAAATAATAAATACCAAACTTTTTCAAGCACTCTGCCTTAGCCGAACTATATCCTATTTCAGTTGAAATTTCTAAACCTTCTGTTAAGTATTTAAAAGCTAAAGCTGTATCAGTAGTATAATTATAAACGCCTCCAATATTCCCGAGCGTGGCAGCTATTCCTTTTTTATTATCGTTTTTTCTGTCTGCCTCTAATGATTTAAAATAATACTCCAATGCCTTTTCGTTATTTCCCTGATACCAGTAGTTATTTCCTAAATTATTGTACTGCGAGCTAATACTCTTCGTATATCCTAAATCTCTTCGGATTTCAATGCTCTTCATAAAACAATCATGTGCCTTTACGTGATCTCCTATGTTTACATAAACATTCCCCAAATTACCACTCGCAGATGCCACACTCCATTTGTTATCTAAAGAATCCCAAATTTCAATTGCCTTTGAATAGTACTCAATGGCTTCTTTATTTCGACTTTGAAAATACATGGAAACTCCCATTGCGTTCATTGCATAAGCCGAATGATCATAATACTTTTTTTGGACAGCCTCTTTGTACATCATCTTAGCAAAATAAGCTGAGCTGTCAGGCTTGGTAAACAAATAACCTTTCCAAACAACTTTCTTCATAGCGTCAAAACGCAAGGAGTCATGCTGTTCATTTGAATTCCAAACATTAAGGAGACTGTCAGTGTCTGATTGAGCGTATAATGTATTCGCCAGAAATAGGATAGATAAAATAAGGGCTTTCATTCAAAAATAATATTGCACAAAAATACAACTTAAAGAGAGAAAGAATGAAGCATTATCGTCTAATGGATTCTTGGAGATCCAAATTTTGCTTTAAGTTTCGGAGCAAATTTTAAAAATATCTCCAACGCCCCAACTCCTTTAGTTGCTGCAGACAGGGGTGAGACATTTACATCATACGAAATACCCAAGGTCAATCCACCAGCTCTGTAAACGATATTCGAAATAAAGGCGTCAGAAGTTCTAAAATACAATCCAAAACCTAAAGACATTCCATCAAAATAACCAGTATAAATTGAACTCGGTTTTATAATGTAATCGAAATTACTACCAAATGTCAATTCTTTATTTGGACCTTGAATTAATGCGAAAACTGCTGGACTCATTGTTAAATTACTGCTGCTGTTCCCGATATCAATTTTACCATAAGCAGTAAAATTTCTGTACAGTTTTTCTGAGAGATTCAAAACCCCTATTTTTTGTCCAGTTAAATGAAATCCACTTAAGCCAACTTGATAGTTGTACTTTTCTGATTTCGTTGACTTATAATAAACACCAGCGCCCAAATCAAAGCGAGAAACACTGAAGGTTCCCAAATTTTCTCCACTTGAAAAATCAGTATTGAACCCTGCTCCCGTCCATTGATTATCAAAATACAGTGCTTCTGGGTTTATTCTTTGAGCATAAATTCCTGGTTGCAATCCAACAGATAAATAAGAGGTTTCATTCAATTGAATAGAATAATTAATGGGCACTGACACCACATTTAAGGTATATTTTGAATCACCAGAAACGTCATTAACAAAATTTACCCCAGTTCCGATAAACCCATTAGACAAGCTTCTTTCCATCATTTTACCATCAATGCCAGCTGCGATACTGCGAAATGCCGTGTTTGAAGCTGTAAACCATTGAGTTCTGAAGCTGGTAAAAGCCTGGAGGCTTCCGTTACCATGACCCGCAGCCCCTGGGTTTAATAAGACAGGGTTGGCAAAAAACATACTAAAGTGTCTGTCTTGTTGAGCAGATGACATTAATGAAACCGCCCCTAAAATAAATGTAAAAAGTACCTTTTTCATATCTCTTTATTTAAGTAGCGTTACGTTTCCTTTCTTTTTGTTGGTGGTATCATCCAACAAGGTGTAATCCAAGTACCACAAAAATACACCCGGATTTTCAGGCGACCCTTTGAAGTATCCATCCCATCCAATATTTTGCTCGAATGTTTCAAAGACCATTTGTCCGTATCTATTGTATACCGCAAAATGCATGTACTTAATGCCTTCTCCTTTTACGAATAAGAGCTCATTATTGCCATCACCATTAGGCGAGAATCCATTGGGCACATCAATCAAATCTTCGAAAAGAACTGTTATTCTGACACTATCTGCAGCCGAACAACCTTCAATGGTCGTGTATGAAAATGTGTAATACATAGTCACCACAGGAGTGACATAAGTTGCGCCACATGTAGCACAAAAAATATTTCCTTCACCTGTCCAGTTTGTAGTACCGCCAGGAGGCGAGAATTGGCCGTTAAGCAAGGCTTCCGTGTTCATGTCAATTGTTGTGTCTAAACCAGCATCAACAATTGGAATCGCATTAATCATTAAATCATGAGTTGTGGTACTCGTCCCATTTGAATTTGTGACCGTCAAACTAATTGTAAAAATCCCAACTGAAGTTGGACAAATTGAAGGGTTAACATCTGTTGATGTATTTGGGGTAGCAGCACCTCCAAAATCCCATTCCCAGGATGTTGGATTTCCAGTTGACTCATCAATTAGGTCAACACATTCACCAATACATATAACACTATCAGAAATTGAGAATTCTGCTACAGGAAATATGCATGGATCAACTGTGACATCTACTTCGGCAGTAACCGTACCACAAGGATTTGTAACTGAGTATGTATAAATCCCTGTAACATCTGATGCTGGGTCAAAGATTCCGGAACCAGACACCAATGCTGGAGACCAAGTTCCACCGGCATCTGGAGTTCCCCCTAATTGCGCAAATAAATCTGAAGTAGGGTCGGTTGCACAAAAAGTAATTGCGCCATTGGTTCCTGCATCTGGAGAAGGATTCAGTGTTACAACCACATCAGCAGTTAATGTTCCGCCACCACAGGCATTTAAAGTATACGTATATGTCCCAGCAAGGTCAGTACCTGGATCAAACATTCCTGTTCCTGACGTCATTGCAGGAGACCATGTTCCTCCAGCATCTGGGGTACCACCTAATTGGGCGAATAAATCTGATGATGCATCAGATGCGCAAAACGATATCGCACCATTCGTTCCAGGATCTGGATTAGCATTAATTGTTACAATAATATCTGCAGAAATTGAACCACATGAATTGGTGACTGTATAAGTGTAAGTACCTGCCGCATCTGTCCCAGGATCAAATACTCCTGTCCCTGATGTCATGGCTGGTGCCCATGTTCCTCCTAAAGCTGGCGTTCCGCCTAACTGAGTAAACAAATCTGAAGCAGGATCTGAAGGGCAATAAGTAGCTGCTCCATCTAAGCCAGCATCTGGTGCCGGGTCAATGGTAACCACAACATCTGCCGAAACGGAGCCACATGAATTCGTAACTGTATAGGTATAAGTACCTGCCGCATCTGAACCAGGATCAAATACTCCTGTCCCTGATGTCATGGCTGGTGCCCATGTTCCTCCTA
>CAJXJK010000017.1 GCA_913054135.1 uncultured Flavobacteriales bacterium
CTCCACCTTGTAATACATTTACAAACTGATCGTAAGAAACAGAGTTTGTAATGAATGCACCAGAAAGTGATGGCCACTGATTTCTGTGATTTAAATTAATTCTAGGACACCCATGTGATCCAGCCAAAGCAGGATTCAAATAAATTGGATTCGCGTAGAATTGCGTGAATTCAGGATCTTGTGCAAAACTTTGCATAGATGCTAAAACTGCCAAAATTGTAAAAATTCTCTTCATAACCTCTCGTTTTTGTCCTTAGCTAAATCTGTTATTTTTTAATTGCACCATTAAATCTGATACCAATGTTGTGTGAACCAATCTGGCTGTCCATAAGGGTACTGTATGTGTGATCGTATTGATATATTACCTTGAAATGCTCAAACTTTAATCCTGCTGAAGCTGTAAAGTCTTTCTTATGTGAAATTGAACCTCCTACCGTGAAGAAGCCGAATCTCAAATTAGCACCAGCCCAAACCTCTTGACGATTTGCATATTGGTGATAAGCTGCAAATGGGCTTGCCGAGATAGTTCTCTTTCCGTTAACTGGATCATTTTCAAAATCAATCCCAACTAATCCATTCACTAATAATGGTGAAGCCGTTGGAGTCGCATAACCTTCTTTGTTGTAAACATTTTCAAAATGTCTATTCAAGTTATCTACCGAGAATCCTGCGTAGAATTTGTTAGCATTAATCATGAAGCCTGCGCCGTAATCTTTATACCAATGTTTTTGAACACCTAACATTTGAGGTTCGGCTGGAGTATTTAAGATTCTACCTCTCTCCATTTCTAATTGGCTTTCAGGAGCTAATTTTTGACCGTTTGCATTTAACATCCCTAAAGTCACTTTAATTGCAGGTTCAAACACCACATTATCTCCAAACAAGATTTTAGGTGAGTAAATCAAGCTCATGTTGTAATCGTTATACTGTCCGTACTGGTAGTCTTTAACATTAGCAACAATTCCAACTCCACCTTTCATTTTTCTCACATAGCTATCAAATGACATGGTCATGTTTTGAGAGTTTTGATCTGTACCTAACCATTGGCTTCTGTAATTCATTTCAAATCTTGAAGTATTCAACCCTCCAGCAAATGCTGGATTGAAAGACAATACAGATGAATTTGGAATCAAGATGTCTGGATCTCTAAGGTTGGTAAGGTTAGTAGGCGGTACATCAAATGCATTCTCTACTTTGTTCCAGAAACGCTTCAATTTATTTTGCCAAGAGCTAAAATCATAGCTTACGTTCTTAGCTACATCAAAAGGAAGTTCAGTTAATTCAGGGTTATCGGCATACTGAGCATTTAATCCATCATTCTCAAACTTATTCAGCTCATCATTGAATGCGTTCTTATTCTCAGCATTTGGATTAGCCACAAAACCATTGGTAAAGTCAGCTTCAAATGTTGAAGCCTGATTACCGTTTTGATCAATTGGGTTTCCGTTTGCGTCAAAACGAACATTTGAATTTGTACCGTTCTGATTAGCATTAACGAACTGGCTGATCACGTTCGAATTTGAGTTTTCATATCCAAAACCATTAAGCGCTAATTGATTTGCTTGAGTTCCGTCATTAAAACTATGATAGTTATAATCATTTTCTAAATCAGATGTATTTTTAGTTTCAGCAATTAACTGATTTGAATTCTGTAAAAGTGAGTTATTATCATTCTCTGAGAATTGAGAAGAATTAGTGTTTAGTTCTGTAGATCCAGAACCATTATAAATAAGATAAGTTGAACCTAACAATAAGAATACAACTGCTGCTGCAGCTGACCAACCGATCCATCCGGCTGCGAATCTATTATCTTTCTGAAGTGCGTCAGCATTTGGGTATGTGAAAGCTTCGTTTTGAACGAAGGCATTGTTCCAAGCATCAGCTTCAACTTCAAACTCAGGGTGTTGAACAAGGAAATTCTCAAAGGCATCCATCTCTGTCCCAGAGAGGTTCCCTTCCTTGTAGTCAAACATCCACCTGTCAAAATTTTCAGGAATATTCATACGAGTATTGTTAGATCTTTTAACTGTTTTTTAATCTTATTTCGGGCTCTAAACAAGTACACTTTAACCTGAGCTTCACTCAAGTCTAGAATTTCTCCTATTTCTTTGTAATTGTATCCTTCTAAATCTCTAAGAAGAATGATTGATTTTTGAACTGGTGGTAATTGACTTAATGTTTTTTGAATCACTTCTTGCATCTCGTAAGACTTAGCATGTGATTCTTGCACTTGCGTAGAAGTAATTTCATCAGAATAAGTCATTCGACTTTTCTTCTTCATAAAATTAATCATGGCGTTATGCGCACAAGTAAATAACCAAGGTTTAACTTTTTCAGTTTCTACCTTTTTTCTGTTCTTCCATAATTTCTCAAAAACGTCTTGTACAATATCGCTTGCATCTTCTTTATGCTGAAGATACTTTAGCGCATAGCCATAAAGCCTACCGGAGTATTCTTTAACTGCCATATTGTATTCTCGTCTATTCAAAAAATCTGGTTTTAATCAATCTAGGTTTCCCTTTCAAACAGCTAAAACAATCTAACTACTCTAAAAGTTACACTGATTTATATTTTTTTTAACGTGGTATTAACTACAAGTTACGAAAATTATAGCTAAAGTGTTCTATTCATTGGTTTTTTACTACTTTAGTAAGGCAATAAAAAAACCCAAATAAAATTTAATTCATGGAAGTAAAACGATTATTTGACATCCCTTATTATCAGAACGAAAAATTTCCGCAAGAAGATGCATTCGCGGATAAAGTTGTTGGAGACTGGGTAAAAGTTTCAACACAACAGTATATTGACTATGCAAATAATGTCAGTAGAGCTTTAATAAAGTTAGGTGTTCAGCCTGGTGATAAAATTGCAATGATTTCAAACAATCGCTCTGAATGGAACATCTGCGACATAGGAATTCAGCAAGTTGGTGCCATTAGTGTACCGGTTTATCCAACAATTGATTCTGCGTCTTACGCGTACATTTTCAATGATGCTAGTGTGAAGCTTTGTATTGTATCTGACCAAGAGTTGGCAGATAAAGTTGCTTCAATCAGACCAGAAGTATCTACTTTAACTGAAGTTTATTCATTTGTTGACTGTAAAGGAACTATCAATTGGAAGGAATTAAGTGAAGGACCTAATGCAGAATTAGATGCTGAATTAGAAAAAAGAAAGGCAGCTATAAAAGGTGATGATCTTGTGACACTTATTTATACTTCAGGAACAACAGGAAATCCGAAAGGAGTAATGTTATCTCATAACAATTTACTAAGTAATGTAAAAGCTTGTGAACCAAGACTACCTGTAGGAAGTGACGCTAAGTCGCTAAGCTTTTTACCAGTATGTCACGTATTTGAAAGAATGCTTTTGTATTTGTACCAATATACTGGTGTATCTATTTATTTTGCTGAAAGCATTGACACCATTGGAGATAACCTAAAAGAAGTTAAGCCAAACGTATTTACGGCAGTACCAAGATTATTAGAAAAAGTATTTGATAAGATTGTTGCCAAAGGAGATGCATTAACTGGAATTAAGAGAAAATTGTTTTTCTGGGCGCTTTCTTTAGGTGAAGAATATGATGTTAGAGGAAAATCAGGATGGTATAACTTCAAATTGAAAATTGCCCGAAAATTAATCTTTAGTAAATGGCAAGAGGCCTTAGGTGGAAATGTAGAAGCAATTGCATGTGGTTCAGCAGCACTTCAACCAAGATTGGCTAGAGTATTCTTTGCCGCAGGGATTCCTGTAATGGAAGGTTATGGACTCACAGAGACCTCTCCTGTTTGTTCAGTAAATATGGAGCTTAATAACAAAATCAAATTTGGTACAACAGGAACTGTCATTGATGGTGTAACTGTGAAAATTGCCGAATCAGATGGAGAAATTTTGGTTAAAGGACCGAACGTAATGTTAGGATATTACAATCAACCTGAAAAAACGGCTGAAGTAATTGACAAAGACGGATGGTTCCATACAGGAGATATAGGGATTTTAGAGGATGGAGAATATGTAAAAATCACTGATCGTAAGAAAGAAATGTTTAAGACATCAGGTGGTAAATATATCGCTCCGCAAGTGATGGAGAACAAATTCAAAGAGTCAAGGTTTATAGAGCAAATAATGGTAATTGGTGAGAACCAAAAAATGCCTGCAGCCCTAGTTGTTCCGGATATTGAATTCGTTAAAGAATGGGGAAAACGTAAGAACATTGATTTTGGATCAACTTACGAAGGGATGGCAAGTAACGAAGCTTTGAAAGATAGAATTGCAAAAGAAATTGAGCAGTACAATGAGAACTTTGGTAAGTGGGAGCAAATTAAAGTATTTGAATTAGCTGCTAGCGCTTGGACAGTTGAAGGAGGTGAATTGACACCTACCATGAAACCGAAGAGAAAAGTGATCATGGCCAAATATGACCATCTAGTTCAAAAGATATACGCTAAGAAATAAATTAAAGATAAAAGGGAGGTTGAAAAACTTCCCTTTTTTTTTAAAGATCAAATTCAGCCTTAAGACTTAAGTCCAGGCTTTGATATGAATGAGTCAATGCTCCTGAGGAAATGAAATCGACTCCTGTTTCGGCATATGCTCTTAGAGTGCTCTCATTGATACCACCTGAAGCTTCAGTTTCATAATGTGCGGTATCGATAATTTTTAAGGCCTCTACAATTTCTTCAGGCGAAAAATTATCCAACATAATTCTATCCACATCACCAACAGCTAGAACTTGCTTCACCTCATCAAGGTTTCTTGTTTCAATCTCTACTCTTAAATCTTTGCCATTTTTAGATAAATATTGATTGGTTCTTGTGATGGCATTTTTGATTCCTCCGGCATAATCGATATGATTATCTTTAATCATAATCATATCATAAAGAGCAAATCTATGATTGTTTCCTCCACCAATTAGAACTGCCCACTTTTCCATCAATCTAACACAAGGTGTTGTCTTTCTAGTATCCAATAGTTGGGTAGGTAAATCTTCTATTAAATGCGCCAGTTCATACGTTTTGGTAGCAATACCTGACATTCTTTGCATAAAGTTCAGTACTAATCTTTCTGAGCTCAATATAGATCTTGACGAACCTGACACATGAAAAGCTATGTCTCCGGCCTTTACTTTAGAACCGTCTTCAATAAGAACCTCAACTAAGAGATCAGGGTCTACTCTATTGAATATCATTTTAGCCAACTCAACTCCAGCGAGTATTCCGTCATCCTTAACTAACAACCTCGCCTTACCTGTTCCATCTTCTGGCACTGTGGCCAATGATGTATGATCACCATCTCCTAAATCTTCTCTGAGCGCAAAATCTACAATTTCTAGGATCTTTGATTCTTTAGGAATTTGCATGATTCTATTTTGAGGTTACAAATGTCTTAACGTCTGCAGCTGTGATTTCAGATCCACAAAGAATAATAAGACGCTCAACAATATTTC
Organism: uncultured Flavobacteriales bacterium; assembly: GCA_913054135.1. Taxonomy (GTDB): domain Bacteria; phylum Bacteroidota; class Bacteroidia; order Flavobacteriales_D; family Crocinitomicaceae; genus Paracrocinitomix. The sequence goes on from CAJXJK010000017.1 coordinate 5,447, forward strand.
TTAACTCTCTAATATTACCTGTCCAATTAACATCTTGTAAGGCTTTCAAAGCATCATCCGAAAAAGTCTTTAATGCCATACCATGCTCTTGGCATAACTTTTCAATGAAGAAATTAGCTAAAAGTGGAATGTCCGTGGCTCTATCATTTAATGAAGGATTTGCAATAACGATAACAGAAAGTCTGTGATATAAATCTTCTCTGAACTGTCCGTCAGCAATCATTTTTCGAACATCTTTGTTCGTAGCCGCAACAACTCTAGGATTCACCTTTATATCTTTTTCACCGCCTACTCTCGTAATTCTGTTTTCTTGAAGCGCTCTTAGAACTTTAGCCTGAGCCGAAGCGCTCATGTCACCTATTTCATCTAAAAACAGTGTTCCTTCAGTAGCCAATTCAAATTTCCCTTTCTTTTGCTTAATTGCAGATGTAAAGGCTCCTTTCTCATGACCAAATAATTCTGATTCAATCAATTCAGAAGGGATTGCAGCACAATTCACCTCAACAAATGGTCCTTTTCGTCTGTTTGATTGATCATGTAATTGACGAGCTATTAATTCTTTCCCAGATCCATTTGGTCCGGTGATCATAACTCTTGCATCTGAAGGCGCAACTTTTTCAATCATCTCTCTGATTTCTTGAATCGGTTTTGACTCTCCAACTATGCTTGAATGCTTTGATTGTCTTCTAATTACTTTTTTCAGAACTTTAGTTTCTTCAACTAAATCAGTTTTTTCTAAAGCGTTCTTGATTGTCACCAAGATTCTATTTAAATCCAAAGGTTTTTCAATAAAATCATAAGCTCCATTTCTGATTGACTCAACAGCTGTTTCAATGTTCCCGTGTCCAGAAATCATGATAATTGGTGTTTCGAGTCCGTCATTCTTGAGATTTGTCAAAACTTCCATACCATCCATTTGCGGCATTTTAATATCGCAAAAGATGACATCATATGCGTTTGCTTTAGCTTCTTTCACTCCAGCAATTCCGTCTTCAACAGCTTCAACTTCGTAATTTTCAAATTCAAGAATTTCTTTCAATGTTCTTCTGATGCTTCTTTCATCATCAATTATCAGAATTTTTGACATATATCTGCTTTTATTTAGAGAGTCTTTGGGCCGATAAATATAGGCATATTTTTGTTGATTCTGAGATAAAATTTCTCATCTCAAAGGCTTGAAATTGAACTCGTCTCAAAAGACATTTTTAACATCCCAACAAAGACTTGTATAATATTGATGCTTTGGACGTCTAAGAATTGTATATGCCTTTATTATTAGGTATATTGAGAACCTCAAATCATCTCCATGAAAACTATTAAGTCTTTAACAGGTCTTGCTACCTTACTATTATTCTTTTCACCTACCCTCAATGCTCAAGATGTTTTAACTGGACACGAAGCAGCTGCTGTTTTTCAAAAAGCAGAGATTGTTAGAACCAGTAAATACTCGACCGCCCCATCTTTTATAAAGTTCAAAGCCAATGAACGAATAGATTTTGACGACTTTCAGACTTGGACAAAATCAGCAATGAAACTTGATGCGGGAATGGGATTCACTCTATTAAGCACAGAGAAAGATCGCCTGGGGCAAAAACATTATCGATACCAACAAACGTGGAATGGAAAATTGATTGAACATGCAAAATGGATTGTTCACGTGCATAACGATAAGGTCATTTCAATGAATGGATTAATTTTTTCATCCATTCAAAGTTCTAATGCTGCAACCTTGAGTGAATCAATTGCCTTAAATCAAGCCACCGATTTTATAGCGGCCGACTTATATAAATGGGAAATTGAAATAGAAGAAGAACACGTAAAGAGAGAAAGCGGTAACCCTGATGCAACTTATTTTCCTTCAGGAGAGTTGTTGTATGTCAGTTCTGGCGGATCTTATGCCCCATCTTCATATCGATTGGCGTACAAATTCAATATTTACGCACACACACCTGTTTCTCGACATGATATTTATGTAGATGCCAGTAATGGAGAAATCATTTATGTGAACGAAGTGTTTCACTCTATTGACGTCCCTGGTACAGCTGAAACCGCATATAGTGGGTCACAAACAATTATTGCTGATAGCTTTGGTGGATCTTACAGATTAAGAGAGACCACTAGAGGAAATGGAGTGAACACTTATGACATGAATGAAGGAACCAATTATGGAAATGCGGTGGACTTCGTTGATGATGATAACATTTGGAACAATGCTAATGCCGATTTAGATGAATATGCAACTGACGCTCATTGGGGAGCAGAAATGACTTATGACTATTACTGGTTAGAACATCAAAGAAATTCAATTGATGACAATGGGTTCGCCTTGAATAGCTATGTTCATTATGATGTGGAATATGCGAATGCTTTTTGGGATGGTCAAAGAATGACCTATGGTGACGGAAACGGAGGAACTTGGGATCCCCTCACCGCTCTTGATATTGCAGGTCACGAAGTAACACATGGACTTACGACATTCACAGCAGGTCTTGTTTATCAAGCAGAATCAGGTGCATTGAACGAATCTTTCTCGGACATTTTTGGAACTTCAATTGAAAATTTTGCCCGTCCTTTGAATTGGAATTGGGATATAGGAGAAGATATCGGGTCTCCCTTAAGATCAATGTCAAACCCAAATTCTTTCGGTGATCCTGACACTTATTTCGGAACCAATTGGGCCAGCTTAACAGGTGGAGATAATGGAGGTGTTCATACTAACTCTGGAGTTCAAAACTTTTGGTACTATCTTTTAGTTGAAGGCGGAACTGGGACGAATGACAATTCAGACGCCTATACAGTTAATGGTTTAGGCTTTGAAGAGGCAAGTGACATTGCATTTAGAAATCTTACGGTTTACCTAACTGACAACTCTAATTATGCTGAGGCGAGATTTTATGCAATTCAGGCAGCCGTTGACTTATTTGGAGGGTGTACGCCTCAAGTTGAGGCAACAACAAATGCTTGGTATGCAGTTGGGGTTGGACCTGAGTACGTATCAACAGTAATTGCAGATATGGATGCTCCATTGACATTAGGTTGTTCGGCACCTTTCACTGTAGACTTCTCTAACCTTAGTTCAAACGGAACAACATTTGAATGGGACTTTGGAGATGGAAACACATCTACTGACATAAGTCCTTCACATACTTATTTAGCAGATGGACTTTATACAATTCAGCTTATAGCTGATGGAGGTTTATGCGGTATTGATACCACTGAATGGATTGACTTCATTTCTGTCGATCCTGTAAATCCATGTATAGTAAATATGCCAGACGCAGGAACCGGACCTATACAAACTGAGTGCAATGGAACCTTATTTGATTCTGGTGGAGCTTCAGATAATTATGGGGCTGATGAAGATGCACAAATTACCGTAGCACCATTGGGAGCGGCCACTGTTGATATTAACTTCGTTTTATTTGATGTTGAAGCAGGACAATCTGGAAGCTGTAATTATGATTACTTAGAAGTGTTTGATGGCCCAACAACGGCCTCTCCTTCCTTAGGAGTATTTTGCAATAACAACATCCCAACAACACTTAGTTCTACTGGAGAATCGTTGACCTTTCTTTTTCATTCAGATGGAGGAGTACAAGATGCGGGATTTCAAATTGATTGGAATTGCAACTACCCAACAGTTCCACCAACTGCTGATTACATTTCAGATACTGACACCACGTGTAATGGAGAAATCGCATTTACTGATTTAAGCTCGGACGGACCCAGTCAATGGCTTTGGGATTTCGGAGATGGGAATACATCTACCGATCAAAACCCTACTCATGATTACACTGTCAACGGTGATTACACAGTCGTTTTAACGGTAACTAACCTAAATGGAAATGATTCAAAAACAGAAATTGATTTTATCCATGTTGATTTACCAGTAGCCCCAGGCGGAACTGGAGATAATATTTGTGAAAACCAAACTGCTGACCTCACGGCTATGAATAATACCGGAGGTGATTTAATTTGGTTTGATTCACCAACAGGCGGCACACAGTTATTTAATGGGCCCAACTTCACAACCTCACCTTTAACAACTACGACTTCATTCTATGTTGAAGAATCAGTTACAGGTGCACAAGAGACTATGGGACCAGCTGATAACACATTTGGAACAGGTGGTTTTTTCAGTGGTGATCAGCATCTAGTATTTGATGTAACCGAACCATTGCTTTTGAAATCTGTGCTTGTGTATGCAGATGGCGCGGGAGATAGAATCATTGAATTGAGAGACAATTTTGGTGTTGTTGTTCAATCATTAACGGTCAACATTCCTAACGGACCAAGTGTGGTTAATCTGAATTTTGATTTAGAAGTAGGAACTGATTGGCAACTGGGAACAGAAGATGGATCTAGTCCTGCTCTGTACCGAAACAATTCGGGCCCTTCATACCCATATTCATCATTGGGAGGAGAAGTTATAATCACACAGGCGAGTCCTGGATTAGACTGGTACTATTTCTTTTACAACTGGGTACTTGAAGAGAAAGGCTGTACGAGTGAAAGAACTGAGGTTATCGCTAACGTATCTTCTCAAGCAGACGCCAGTATAGATCCTGTATCTCCTTTATGTTCATCTGACACTCCTATTGCACTTACTTCTTCAGAAGCTGGTGGAATCTGGAGCGGAACAGGAGTAAACGGAACTGACTTTGAACCTGGAACTGCAGGTGTTGGGAATCATACCGTATACTATGACATTAGCGGAACATGCGGAGACATAGACAGCATATCTATCTCTGTGGCTGATAGTTATGATGCAACAATTACAAATCCAGGAGTTTTATGTACGGATGCTTCACCACTCAATCTTATTTCAGCTGATGCTGGCGGAGTTTGGACTGGAACAGGAATCACTGATGCAAATGCAGGAACATTTGACCCTGCTTTAGCGGGAGATGGAACTCATACAATTGATTATGTTATTTCAGGATCTTGTGGTGATTCTGATCAAATTGACATTATTGTAAACGAAAAGCCTGACCCATCAGTTGACCCGGCTGGACCTTTTTGCAGATACGAACAACCTTATCAAATGACAGCAACTACAGCTGGCGGACAATGGAGTGCTGATTGCGGAGCATGTATCTCTCTTACAGGAGAGTTCTCCCCATTAATTTCGGGATCAGGAACTTGGCTGATATATTATTCAGTTGGCGGGGTTTGTTCTGACGCGTCTACGACAGCTATTGCGGTTAGTGAATGTTTAGGTGTAGAAGAAAACGTTGGCCAAGGAATCAGTGTTTATCCGAACCCAACTAAAAACGAAATCACAATTGATTTTGGAAATGTATTTGAAGGCTCAATTAAAATTACGGACATGAGAGGTAGAGAAGTTTTCAATAAAAGCATCAATGAATCAAAAACTGAGCTCTTACTAAAAGACCACATTTCAAGGGGAACTTATATTCTGAGTATATTTGACGCCGATTTAAAAGCGGTTCGTACTGAAAAATTAATTATTCAATAAAAATTGACCCAAAACGTTTATTAATAGGCGTTTTCATAGTGTCTGTCGATTAATTATCGTTTTATTGATGTTTTTTCCAACCAATGAGACTATAAAGGCGTTTAGGGTGTACAATGTAGAAAATCATTGACTTGAAGAACATAGTTTACATATTAGTTTTGGTAGCCTTTTCAATGGGAACTGGTTCGTGTGTTCCTGAAGTTGAAGTCCCAGATCAAAACAAGATTTATTTAAGTTTAAGTTTAAAGTATAATAAGACGCTTGACAAGACTTCAGCCACTGCCGCTTTCTTACAAGATAATTCTACAGGAGCAAAATTGGAGTTAGACAATGATGCCTCTATAACCTACAATGACAATAATCTAATTTTTGATGTAGTTGAAAAATGCTACGGTAAAGATTTCATTGGATTAGTTGAAGATGATTTCACATATATTGACCTAGACAATGATCAGTTGGTTAACTCATTGCAAATGATCGACACTTTATATTTCGAAACAGCTTCTGATACTCAAAGCATATCAAACGAACTTATTCTAGATATCAGTACGCCACCTCTTGAAGAAGGAGAACAATTAGAAGTTGATCTCATCAACATTGGTGCAGATTTTTCAACTACTCTTTACAGCACGACATTTAGCGGAAATCTTATGAATATTACTACTGACCAATTGGCTGATGTTCCTGTAGGGCAAATTATCATTGTGGTAAGAAGACTTAAGTACGAAGATCAATTAACTCAAAGTAAACTTGCCGGAGGTGAGCAATTCATTAGCTACGAAGTTCAAGACACTATCATCTTGAATTAATCGTCATCCTCGTCATCATCTTCTAATAAATCATCAGAATAATCCAATTCAAGAGCATCTATCTTCTTAATGCTGGATCCCGCAATACCTTTTACTGCTCCATAAAGACCAGAAGTGTTTGCGATAACTTTTTCGATTTGCTTTTCTCTCTTTTTCCAAATTAATTGCATTGCCCGTTTCTCTTTGGCAAGATCTTCTTCTAAGATTTGAAAAGCGCCTATTATTGATTCAATTTGATGTCTGAATTCATTTCCTGTAAGATAAGAGTACAACATATGCATCTTATCACCTTTATTCTCATTAGCACTTAACGCAGTACTCACTTTTAAAATGCCCTCTCTAAGTGCTAAGGCCAAACTTTTAAATTCTGAAAACGAACAAACCCAAACGCCATTCACCAAATTAAAAGTCTTTTGATCTTTAGGCAAGGTTTGAGTGATTAGCACAGCAACATCTGCACCAGCAGCAAGCATATCACCTTTTAATTTCTCAATCCAATCTCCTCCAAAATTTGATGTTCGCTTAGACTCATAAATAATCTTCCCTACAACTTCTTGGTTTTGATTTTTAATGCTCTGAACACAATCGGCACCCCTAATTCCTTTAGAAACTTCATCAATATCATCAAAGGGGAAAGTCGACCTTAGCTCGTCTTCGATAGCTAACTCTTGAACTTCTCCTTGCAATTGCATACTCCCCTGCTCCATCTTACGTTTCATTTCAATGGCAGATTTCTTGGCATCCTCAATCTGCTTTTGATATTCTTTCTCTTTAAGTTCGAATTGACTTGCAATTTTCTCTTTAGCCTTTAATTCAAGAGCTTGTTGCCCCTGAAGAACTCTTTTTTGAATCTCCAAATCCATTTGCTCTTTGGCTTCCTTCATCTCCTGTTCTTTCTTTAAAAAGTCCAGTTCCTTTTGCTGCAATGATTTGTTTTCAGTTTTCTTTTTTTCTAAGTCTTCTCTTAGGTTTTTGACAATCACCTCCATGCCTTCTTGAGCATCCTTTTGAGCTTTTACTTTGGCTTCGTTTGCTAATCGCTCTCTATCTTCTTTTAACTTTTGAGCATATTCTAATCTTGCCTTTTCTTGGGCTTCGTCAAATCGTTTCTTTTGTTCTACAAATTCTTCTTTCTGCTTTAAGAGCTGATCCTTTTTTTCGCCTTGTTGTTTCAAAAAGTCTTGATGTTTTTTTTGAAACTCTTCGGTTAACCGCGCCTCAACTCCTTTAGCTATCGCTTCTTCAGGATTAAAAGAATGTCCACATTGAGGACAAGAAATATTAGATTCACTCATACCTTAAATTTAAGGACAAATTAAATAAATGATGACGTAAATTATTTACGTTTTTTAGAAACAAAGATTTTATTTCCTTCCATTGTTATTTTCCAACTATCATCAAATATTCTTGGTAAATAACGTAGATATAATTTTGTTCTTTGAGACAACTCAGTGTCTTCACCTTCTTTAAAAACACCAGTAAACTCAAAGACTTGAGTGTTTGGATGTTTCTCTCCATAGATTTGGATAATGGTGATGATTGTTCTCATCACTTTAAACACATCTCCTTTGTTCGTTAAGGCATATTCTTCGCCTTCATACTCTTCGTTAAGCACTCCAAATGCAATAACAGCATGCAGAATGTTTTCCTTTTTACGGGCAAAACGAACTTCATACTCCACTTCATATTCCGTCTCAAAGTGATACACTTGTCCGGTTGGAATATTGGGTTTTATGATATGATAAGTATCCATCTATTAATTTCCAAAGATAATGTAATCTTGGCTAATATTTTCTTCTCTGGCCGTAGGAATTTGTTTTCCTTTGGAAAGGTCAGCAACAATGGTGTAAACGTGCGATCTAATTTCTGATACTGTAATGAATGGATCTCCATTTCCAACTTCTTCTGGATTATCAAGCCCTGATAGTAATGCGTAGGTAAATAGTCCGTTCTTCCATCTGTCAGATTCTAAAGCATACTCGGCACCTCCGGCACTTGATATAACGGTAGCTCCAGATCCTTTTCTCGTATCTGAAAAGAATTCTTGCACAATGTTTATAGAGTTATCTAAACCGACACCTTCTTTTTTTCTTACCCCGGTTAAACCTGACCTGAACTTGATATCTCCTTCAATTATATCTGCATCAGGAGCCTCTTCAATTTCTTCTTCATCTAACTCACCTGAGTGACAAGTATCCATGATTAACAGTTTTTTGTAGGCCTTTATTGAATTCAACAGTTCATGAATTTCAGCATATGCTAGACCTTTCTTTTTGGGTTTATCAAAATCTATGTCATAAGTACCGAAGTAATAATTGAACTTTTCATCCAAGATTCCGTGCCCAGCAATAAATACAATTGCTACATCTTCGTGAGTACAATTAGCGAAAAATGATTTTAGTTCAGCAAAATTCGAAGTAGTCACCTCTTCATCAAGTAACATTTTTGGATAGATCTTGCGGTACATTGAGCTGGTTTCACCTAATTTATTCATGACATCTTTTGCATCCTTAGTTGGATAAGTTAATTTGAAGCGTTCGTCTTGATACTCTGAAACACCTATAGTCAAAACATATAAATCATGTTTGATTGTGCTTCCTTCTCTTATGATATCTACTGTTTCATAAAGTGATTCTGCTCCATTTGTATTCACAGTTGAAAACTGAATTCTGTTCTCGCCAATTACTAGAGGAACTTCAAATTCCTTTTGAATCGATTTGGTTTTGCTTTTTAAGACATAACCTCTTTCGCCAAAAATTGGAACATTATTAACATAGACATGAATGCGCTTTATATTATACACTTCATCCCAGGCAGTAATAGAAATTGTCTCTGTTTCTTTTTCAGTCACGAGATCCAAATCTGTATTCAATTTCACATTTGGGATCTGAAAGTCGAGGTTTAAATCACTATCCTTCAGCTTTTGTTTTCTCATCCTCTTTTTGTGCAAATAGAGATATGCCTTTATGATTTGAGGAGGGCTCTTTCCTATTCTTTGAGCTATAATATCTGGACGATTGAGGTAGATGTCAAATTGCTCAAATGCCACCAACCTATTGTTCAATCTAAAAGCCATCCCTTTCAATGCCTTTCTTGAAGAAAGATAGTAGTTATCAGGTGTATAAATAGCGAATTCATTGTCTATTGTCCCTACATAAGTTGCTACCAATTCACAGTTTGACGGATCGGTATATTTAATTTCTCCATCTTTTGAAGCTGAGAAAACTTTACCATTATTCACGTCAAAAAGAACCTTTCTAATTGCTGTTTTATGCTCATTCATTTGACACAACTTCTCTCCGGTTGCCACGTCCCAACTGATAATAGAATTATCAAAACTTCCCACAGCATTATTGCCACCAGCAGAGACTAGGATTGAGCTCTCTGCGTTAAAGTCAATGGAATTAATCATATTTATATGTCCTTCCAGCTTATATTGAGTCGTCCAATCTTCTACATTTCTGATCATGATTGTTTTGTCCCAGGATGCACTGGCCAGATATTTACCATCCGGTGAAAACTTCGCTTCGCTCACACAAATTATTTGATCTTCAAATTTTATTATTTCTTCAAAAGTATTCAGGTCCCACACTCTGGTTGTTTGATCATATGAAGTTGAAACAATTAACGGTAAAGTTGGGTGAAAATCAATTGAAGTAATCAATCCAGTGTGTCCAACCAAATTCCCTTTGACTTCATTTGATTCTAAATCCCAAATTGTAGGACTCATTGATATCCCTCCGCCAGCAAGTAAATCTCCTTTAGGGGAAATAGCCATTGCCATTTGAATTTGGTAATTCGTAGCTAGTTTTCCCGTTTCAATTTTTTGTTCAAGATCGTATATCCCAACTGAAGAAGAAGAGTTTTGATAGTACAAGAATTTTCCATCATGACTAAATTCCATTGGCTTGAAACCTCTGATTCGATCCACTACCTTGTTTAATTTCAAATCCCACAATTGAATATGGATATCATCTGTGGCAACAGCTAAGTATTCCTTTTTTGGATCATGAGCTAACCACGAAATTTGGGATGTTTTACCACTTAACTTTTTGAAAACCTTTTTCCTTTTTACATCATAAAATTGAATTTCAGCATTGGTCGCCATGATGAGGATCTCCCCTTCAGGATGAGCACAAATTGATTGAGCCGCGAACATGTCACTCTGCCAATCTTGAATTAATTTCATTTTGTTGTAGTTCCAAATCGTAACCTTGCCAACAACATCTGACAAGTATAAATAAGGCTTTTCGGTATCAAAAGTGATATCCCTTACTTTCGCCGGAAGTTTTTCTGATTCATAAATGAACTTGTGTTTGTCGGTGTGATAAACCCTTAGTATATCATCATTAAATACACTTGCTAAGTATTTACCATCCTTTGATATTGACATGCCCGAAAACGGATAATTGTATTCATCAAACAGCTTCTCAGTTCTAACTGTAGATTCTGATGCAAGACTGAAATATTTCAAATTACCTAAATGATCTAAAGAGTAAACTAGTTGTTTATTCGTGTCTAAGCACAGATCTGATGCAAAATCATCATCTGCATATTTAGTCTCACCGCTTTCTATGGTCGTTATTGCCAAGTTATGTTTTCCGCCAGCAACATAAACTACCTTCTTCCCATCCTTTGAAAATGCGATTCCGCTCAAGGCCATACGTCCTCCATTATGCCGAAACACTTCCTCACCAGTTAGCACATTCCAAACGACGACTTCTCCCTGAGTAGAATTACCTGCTAAATGGATATTGTCTGTGGAGAAAATGATTTCATTCATTGCACCATCAAACCCTGATAAGGTTCGATACTCTTGGGTAGTGGCTATTTCCCAGATTTTTATGACTTTGTTATTTCCAGATGATGCTAAAAAACGCCCATTAGGACTGGTCACCATTGCATTCACTTGCTCTGAATGCCCAGTAGTTAAAACCACTTCGGGCTTCACTCCAGCAAACGAACTTAAAGATGCTAAGAAAATAATATGGGCCAAGAAGATCCTCACTCAAACGCTATTTAAAGTAACGGAAATCTTGTCCATTTTTGATTTTCAGCACACTTTCATAAATCAATTTAATCCCATTCTCAACATCATCTTGATGGGCCATTTCAACAGTTGTATGCATATATCTGAGTGGTGTTGAAATTAGCACTGAAGGCACTCCTGAATTTGAATATGCAAATGCATCAGTGTCAGTTCCGGTTGATCTTGAAGCTGCTGCTCTTTGAAAAGGAATCTTTTTAGACTTAGCGGTATCCATTACTAATTTCAATAGATTATTTTGAACAGCAGGACCATATGTGAGAACAGGACCTAAGCCGCATTTTAAATCACCTTGAACAATTTTACTAATCATTGGTGTGTTGGTGTCATGACATACATCTGTCACGATAGCACAATCTGGTTGAATTTTTTCGGCAATCATTTGGGCTCCTCTTAACCCAACTTCTTCTTGTACAGCATTTGTAATATAAAGACCGAAAGGTAATTTATCTCCATTCTCTTTTAGTAATCTAGCTACTTCGGCAATCATGAAGCCGCCAATTCTATTATCAAGAGCCCTTCCAACAAACTTATTTTTATTCAAAATCATAAATTCATCTTCATACGTAATGACACAACCAACGTGAACACCAAGCTTTTCAACCTCTTCTTTTGACGTACATCCGACATCAAGAAAAATGTTCTTAGTAGTTGGAGCTTGCTCTTTGCCTCCTCCTCTTGTATGAATTGCTGGCCATCCAAAAACTGCTTTAACAATGCCTTTGTCGGTATGAATATTAACTCTTTTTGAAGGTGCTATTTGGTGATCAGAGCCACCATTTCTTCTTAAATAGATGAAACCATCTGCATTTATGTAATGAACAAACCAAGAAATCTCATCCGCATGAGCCTCAATAACTACCTTATATTTTGCTTTAGGGTTGATGATACCTACTACAGAGCCATAATTATCCACCCAATAGTCATCAATATATGGCTTCAAATACTTGAGCCACAATTTTTGACCTTCTTTTTCAAATCCAGTTGGTGATGCATTATTTAAATAGTCTTCTAGGAATTGATAACTTGATTTCTTAAGGACAGTCTTCTTTTTAGCCATTTTTAATTTTTAGTATGATAATTGCAATATACCTAATTAAACTATAAATTAGCATTCTATATTAAGCAAAAATTATGTTCAAAAAATTGACTTGCTTGACCATTTTAAGCGTATGTGTAATCAGCTCTTATGGTCAAAAAGATTCTACAAAAACACTAGGAGGAGGAGATGTTGATCAAACAACAATGGACTCGCTCGGATTAGTAAATCCAGAATTACAAAAAAAGTATAACGCAGGAGTAAAAGCATTCACGGCCAAAAGCTACATGGATGCTGTTCAACGATTTACAGAGGTAATATTGATGGACGAAGCTCATGTTGATGCCTACTTTTATAGAGGGCAAGCTTTTAAAGGCCTATCAAAAAGTTCTGAGGCAATTGCAGATTTTGACAAAACAATCGTCTTAGATCCTAGCAGAGCAGAAGCAGCATATTTTAAGGGATCAATTTTGCTTGATGATCAAGATTATGAAAATGCAGCCAAAGCTTTTGATAAGGCGTCAGGAATGGACAAATCAAGCGAAAAGTACCCTTATTACAAAGGAGTTTCGGAATTTCAAATGGGAATGTATGAACTAGCGGTGAAATCTTTTGATGAAGCCGTTAAAAGAAAATCAGACTATGCATATGCATATAACGACAGGGGATCTGCGAAGATGCAGACTGGAGATATTGACGGAGCAATTGCGGATTATAAAAACGCAGTTAGACATGATGACTACTTATCGTTTGCTTACAATAATCTCGGATCTGCTTACAAGGCAAAAGAAGATTATAAGAGCGCAGACAAATACTACACTGAAGCTTTAAAGAGAGATACCAAGTATCATGTTGCTTACAACAATAGAGGAACTGCAAGATATGAAGCAGGAAAGTATAAAGACGCCTTAAGCGATTACTCAAGAGCAATTGAAATTAATCCTAAGTATGCCTTTGCTTACAACAACAAAGCTTCGGTCTACATCCAAATGGAAAATTATAAAGAAGCAGTTAAGAACTGTGATAAAGCGCTTGAAATACAACCAGAATTTATGGAAGCCTTCGTGAATAGAGGAATTGCTAAAGAAATGCTAAAAGATATTGATGGAGCCTGTGCTGATTGGCAAGATGCTTTCATCTTAGGATCTGAGAATGCTGAACAATATGTTAACGGACCTGCTTGTACAGGAAAATAAAGACTTTATAATGATGAAAAATATTACACTAACACTTATTACACTTGTCATTGGCTTGTCTTCTTTTTCTCAAGTAGACACCCCATTCGATAAGAAATTGTTCAAAGAACAAAAAGACGAATTCAAAGTTGCCAATAAGCATCTTGAAGAAGGAGATGCTTATTACATGGCCTACTCAAGAGATTATAGAAAAGCAGTTTCAGAATATTTACAAGCAAATAAGTTTAACCCAAATAGTGCCGATCTGAATTATAAGATAGGAATGTGTTACTACAATTTTGATAAATATCAAATGAAGCAATACTTTGAAAAGGCCTATTCGTTGAAGCCTACTGTGAGTAATGACATTCTGTTTTACATTGCGATTTCTTATCATATTGAAGGCGAATGGCAAAAGGCAATTGACTATTACAATCAATTTGCAAGCAAAGCAACCGCTCCTGAGCTGCAGCCAATGAAAACAAAGGCCTTTAAGAAAGTTCAAGAATGTAAAAACGGACAAGATTTAGCCAACAAAAAAGCAAGAGTTTGGATTGACAATTTAGGTGATAAGGTGAATTCAAAATATCCTGATTACGGACCAGTAATTTCAGCAGATGAGGCCATTATGGTTTATACAGCTAGAAGACCTGGAGTTGAGGAGCTTTCTCCTGATGGTGCATATTTTGAAGACATGTTCTATTCAAATCATGTGAATGGAGCTTGGGAAGAAGGAAAAAACATAGGTAAACCTCTTAATATAGAAGGTCAACATGATGCTACAATTGGATTATCTCCAGATGGTCACACACTCTTTATCTACAATGATAAAAAAGGAAATGGGGATATCTATATTTCTTCAGATGAAGAAGGATCATGGTCAAAACCTGTTCAACTTGGTAAGAATATCAACACTGACGCTCACGAGCCAGATGCTTCACTTTCATTTGACGGAAAGAGATTATACTTTACTTCAGATAAACCAGGTGGTTTAGGTGCTCATGACATCTATTATTCAGATTGGATGGAAGACAAAGAAAAATGGGGAGAAGCCGTTAATATTGGAAACGTACTAAACACTCCTTATGAAGAGAGATCAGTATTCATTCACCCTGATGGCGAGACAATGTATTTTTCATCAACTGGTCACAACACTATGGGTGGATTAGACCTGTTTCAAACGAAGTTAGTAGATGGTAAATGGACAAAACCTGTGAATTTAGGACCACCTTTGAACACACCTGATCATGATGTTCAATTAGTGGTTGCCGGTAACGGTAGATATGGTTACGCATCTTCTTATCGTCAAGGAGGATATGGAGAAAAAGATATTTACTTGATTACGTTCTTAGGACCTGAAAAGCCACCAATGCTTTCAAATGAAGACAATCTTATCGCCTCAATTGCTAAACCAGTTAAAGAAAAAGTGAAAGAACCAGAGTTGGTAATGGAAGGTTCAAACATGGCCATTTTAACAGGTATAATTAGAGACGAGAAGACAAAAGAACCTCTTCAAGCAAAGGTAGTATTAGTTGATAACGACAAAAATGAAATTATTGCTGAGTTTACTTCGGATGCAAATACTGGAAAATACTTGGTGTCATTACCAGCAGGTAAAAACTACGGAATTGCAGTTAAAAAAGAAGGATACCTTTTCCATTCTGAAAACTTCGTCATTCCTGAAGCTAGTGGTTTCAAAGAGTATAAAAAAGATGTAGACCTTAAGAAAGTTGAAGTGGGTCAAAAAATTGTTTTAAGAAACATTTTCTATGACTATGGTAAATATTCTCTTAGAGACGCCTCGGTTAATGAATTAGAGAGGTTGATTGGATTATTGAATGACAACCCAACAATGCGCATTGAGCTTTCAGGACATACAGATACTAGAGGTTCAACAACTGACAATCAAGTGCTGTCTCAAAACAGAGCAAAATCAGTAGTAGATTACTTGGTATCACACGGTATCAATAAATCTCGATTAGAGTTTGCTGGATATGGCGAATCTCAAACCTTAATATCTGATTCTCAGATTTCTAAGATGAAATCGAAGAAAGAAAAGGAAGACGCCCACCAGCAAAATAGAAGAACAGAGGTTAAAATTCTGAAACTTTAAGAATGTCATTGAGCGAAAAAAATTGAACTCTTATCTATATTTATAGCTTATTTACCATGAAAAATTTTAAATTCGCGTAATTATAGTGTACCCATGAAAGTATTTTTATTTTTCATTTTCCTAATACCGCTAGTAAGCACTGCTCAAGTTAAATACAACTCCGAGTCAAAAAAGCTATACAATAAGGCAGTAAAGGAATACAAAGCTGGCAAGACACTTGAAGCACTTGAGCTCTTTGAAGCTTGTGTAGTAGCTGACCCTAGATATGTAGAAGCTTATTTAAATATTTCGAATATTAAGTATGCTTCAAAAGATTACGCATCTGCCGTATCAAATGCACAGAAAGCATATTCCAATAATAAATTTGCCCCTGCAGTGTATGCACAACTTGGAAAGTCTTTCTACATGAATGGACAGGCTGATAGCTCAAAGCTTTATTTAGAAAAAGGTTTGTCAATGGGAAACACATCTGAAAGCGATCGTTTTTTCTTAGCTAAGAGTTACTTGCAAACAGAAGATTACGATAAGGCAATTTCTCAATTGAATGAGATCACTAAGACAAGTGAAAAGAATGCTGCCATCTTCAATGCTAGAGGACGAGCTAACTACCTAACTGGAAATTATGAAAATGCAGAGGCTGACTTCAAGAAAGCGCTTGAATTAGAGCCTAATTCAACTGTCGCTTTTTCGAACCTTGCTAATACGGTTTTAGTGTCAGGAAAAACTGATGATGCCATTGGTTATATCGAAAAGGGAATGATTGATGCTAAGGATGATGACAAAGTTCAGATGCTGATTTTATCTGGTAATTACTACCATCAAAAAGGTGAATTTGAGAATGCATCAAAAGCATTTGATGACGCTATGGCTTTGGATGCAAAAAATGTAGTTGTTTTGAATAATCAAGCTGCTCTTTTGCTAGATCAAGATCAATACGAATCTGCTATTTCGAAATGTAATGAAGCTTTAGATATACAACCAGAAATGATGGAGGCCTATTTCAATAGAGGTATTGCTAACGAAATGCTGAGAAAGGTAGAACAAGCTTGTGATGATTGGGAGCATGCTTTCATTCTAGGTTCTGAAAAAGCTGAAGAATATTTAAATAGTGCTACTTGCAATGAATAAGATGATTAGAAACATACTGACATTGGCTTTTGTAGCACTTTATACAATTGCTATATCTCAAGATAAGGACATCCCTTTTGACAAAAGATTATTTGAGGATAAGGCTGGATTTACTGAAGCTTCTAAGAATATTAAAAAAGGCGATTTTGAGTTTTTTGACGGAAGCTCGGATAATCAAGCAAAAGCTTTAGAATATTATCTCAAGGCTAACGAATTCAATCCATACTCTTCAATGTTGAATTTCAAAATTGGTGCATGTTATTTGAATTCAAATCAAAAGTTTAAGAGTTTAAAATACATTGAGTTTGCTGAAAAAGTGAATCCTGAAGTTGATGAAAATATTAAGTTTTATTTAGCGCAAGCAAAACAATTAGATGGTCAATTTGATGAAGCAATCGTGAACTACCGCCTTTTTAAAGATCAAATTAAGAGGGGTGATATGGTTCAACGACAATTCATTAATAAGAAGATTGAGGAATGCGAAACTGGGAAGGAACTGAAGGCACATCCTACACGAGTTTGGATTGACAACTTAGAGGATAGCATAAACACAGAATTCCCTGAGTTTTCTCCTGTAATTTCAGCCGATAACAGAGGTCTCTTTTTTACAGGAAGAAGACCTGACTCTGAGGGTGGTAAGATTGATAAAACTGGATTCCATTATGAAGATGTTTATTACGCAGAACGCGGATTTGGTGGGACATGGTCAAAATCAAAAAACATTGGGGTTACTATCAATAGTGACTCACATGATGCAACTGTAGGTTTATCTCCTGATGGAAAATCTCTGTTAATTTACCGAGGTATTAATTCAAAAAATGGAGATATTTTCATCACTAGAGAAAAGGAAGATGGAAATTGGGAAGAGCCTGTTTCTATTGGAGATAATATTAATACAGAATTTCACGAGTCAAGCGCCAGTTTATCATTTGATGAAAAGACATTGTTTTTCGTTTCAGATAAACCAGACGGAAAAGGACAACATGATATTTACATGTCTAATTGGGATGAAGAAACTCAAGCTTGGGGCGAAGCAATGAACTTAGGAGACGTAATTAACACTGAATACGAAGAAAAAGGTGTCTTCTTTCACCCAGACAACAGAACACTTTACTTCTCTTCTAATGGACACAAAACAATGGGAGGTCTAGATATCTTCAAATCAGTTTATGATGCAGAGTCTGGTGATTGGTCTGAACCTGAAAACATTGGATACCCAATCAACACTCCTGATGATGACGTTTATTTCGTCGTAACTGGTAACGAAAGATATGCTTATTACTCATCTTACCAAGATGGTGGAAAAGGTGAAAAGGATATTTACATCATTACTTTCTTGGGTGATAAGAAGGATGCCTTATTAGCGGATGCCGGATTACTGGAAATGGAATACAAGCAATCAGAAGATGTAGCTTCAAACAATGGAGGTGATATAATAAATGATGGCGGAGACATTGTTGAGAACATCAACATTGCTAAAAAGACATTAGTAGTTAAGGGTAAAGTGGTTGATGGCAAAACTAAAAACGGAATTGCATCTAATCTTAAAATCATTAACACAAAGACAAACAAAACAGTTAAAGAAGTTGTAACAAATCCTGACGGAACTTATAGTGTAATATTGCCTGCAGGTGAAGATTACGCATTCACGGTATCGAAAGACTCATATACAATAGCTTCTCAAAACTTGAAAACTACCAAGAAAGACGCTAGTACTGAGAAAACTTTAAACTTTGAGTTGTTCCCTCCAGTAGCTGGTGGAGAATTTACCCTAAGAAATATCTATTTTGATTTTGATAAATCTAACCTGAGAGACTTATCTGTAAATGAACTAGACAACTTAGTAAGTATAATGAAATCACACCCTACAATGATCATAGAATTGTCAGGTCATACAGATTCAAGAGGTGATGAAACGTATAATCAGCAGTTATCAGAAGCTCGTGCTAATGTTGCTAGAGAATACTTAATCAAAAAAGGAATCGATAAAAACAGAATTCAAACAAAGGGATACGGAGAATCAAGACTTGAAGTATCTAATCAAGAAATTTCAGAGATGAAAGGATGGAATGCGAAAAATGCTGGACATCAAAAAAACAGAAGAACAATTGTAAAAGTTATCCGCGAATAAGATGCTTTTTCTTTAAAATATTAATCTTGGTCTCTTCATATTGAAGGGACCTTTTTTTTGAACCTATGAAAAATTTAATTGTCTTTATTTCAGTCCTAGCTATTCAATCGGGGTACGCTCAAAAATATGAGCTGAATGACTTCTTTACATATGACGCTCATTTAGAGCAAAAGATTGACAGCATTTTTGATGGACTAAACGATACTAGCCGTGTTGGCCAAATGATTATACCGGCAGCAGGGAGGCTAGGTAAATCTCAAGAGCACTTAAATGCACTAATTGCAAAAAACTATATAGGTGGGATTTTGCTGCTGAACGGAACTAAAGAAGGCTTTACTAAAATGGTGGATGACTTCAACAGTCTTAATTCAACAAATAACGGGCTACCTATGCTCTACTCTGCTGATGCTGAACCTTCTTTGATCAGATACAAAATAAAGAACTGTGCGCCCGTTAAAAAGGCAAATGCTATGATTAGTCGTTCAGAAGTGAAAAAGTTCGCCCTATCTATTTGCAATGACCTTCAAGATATCGGTATCAATTATAACTATGCACCAGTTGTGGACATGTCTCCTAACGAAGCAATTTCTTACCGTGCCTTTGGTGACAATGCTGATACGGCTCAAATATGGTCTCGCATCTTTATTGAAGAAACTCAAAAAGAAGGAATTGTGGCAACCGCCAAGCACTTTCCGGGCCACGGCTATGTAGTTGGCGACACCCACAAAAAACTGGTGTACATTGATGGTGAAATGAGAGAGGTAGAAAATTACGAACCGCTAATTGAAGCTGGCGTGCTTTCGGTTATGGTTGCTCATATTGCAATTAAAAACAATCCAGAATACAACACTGATGACATGCCTTCTTCGGTATCAAGAAAGATTGTGACTGACTTATTAAAGAATGAAATGAAGTTCAAAGGTTTAGTAGTAACTGATGCAATGAATATGGGAGGAGTTGCCTCTATCCCTAATTGCGAATTAAAAGCTGCCAAAGCGGGTTGCGATCTTCTCTTAATGCCAATTGATGAAGAAAAGGCTCTTTTTGATATCGTGGGTGAACTTGAAAAGGACCCTCAATTTAAGCAACAGGTTTACGCTTCAGTAAGAAAAATCATTAGACTCAAGATTTGCTTAGGCTTGATGTAAAAAAAGGCCTTCAAAACTGAAGACCTTTTTAGAATATAATTTGAGTAGTAGTATTAAGAATTTCCTTTAGCGTAATCTGCTAAGAATTTTTCAAGACCAATATCTGTCAATGGGTGCTTTAACAATCCTGTAATTGAACTTAATGGACCTGTCATTACATCAGCTCCGATTTTCGCACAGTCAATAACGTGCATAGTGTGTCTGATTGAAGCAGCTAATATTTGAGTCTCAAATAAATAGTTGTCATAGATTTCTCTAATCTCAGCAATCAATGCTAATCCATCTGAAGAAATATCATCTAACCTCCCTACGAAAGGAGAAAGATAAGTTGCTCCTGCCTTAGCAGCTAAAAGCGCTTGTCCAGAAGAAAAAACTAATGTACAATTTGTCTTAATTCCTTTATCAGTAAAATATTTGATCGCTTTAATACCATCTTTTACCATTGGAATTTTCACGACAATATTCTTGTGTAATTTAGCCAAGGCTTCACCTTCTCTTACCATTCCGTCGAAATCAGTAGAAATTACTTCGGCACTAACATCTCCATCTACAATATTGCAAATATCTACGTAGTGTTTAAGGATGTTCTCTTTTCCTGTAATTCCTTCTTTAGCCATTAAAGATGGATTTGTAGTTACCCCGTCTAAAATTCCAAGGTCATTTGCTTCTCTGATTTCATCAAGATTAGCCGTATCAATAAAAAATTTCATGTTGCTGATTTTGTTCACTACAAATATAAATCTTGCAGTTGAGCAAATGAGAAGGACTTATCAACAGTTGAGAGAAAATGTGAACGAGAAAAAGGGGGAAAAAGTGGGTAAGCTACCTGTATCGCACCGCTACAACCGTCTACCCTTGCTGTGTTCCCACCCTGGGGGATTAAACAGGAGCTGGTCGTACAGGACTTACCCGCGACAAAAATAGTAAAAGAATCAGAATCACTTCACATTAATTCAAAAAAAAAGCCCTCCTTGAAAATCAAGAAGGGCTTCGCATTTATTTAATGTTATTTAGAATTTGGTAATCTTCTTTGTTAGTGAAGTTCCTAGTCCGTTCACCTTAATTAAGTAAACTCCTGAAGCTTCATTAGATAAATCAAATTTAACCGTTCCGCCTACTGTTGAAGTAATAGCAATTAGACGACCAGTCATATCTCTCAATTCAACTGATTCAACATCCGATTGCACTTGAGCAAAGTTCAATGTAACGTCTCCGTTTGTAGGATTTGGGAAAATCACCACATTTCCAAGATCATCTTCATTATCTAAAGAAGTCACTCCTGGAATCGTAATCGTATAATCTTCAACTTCACCCCATTGAGTTGTGCCACAAGGTGTGATCGCACCATCATCTGGCTGGTAAGATATTCTACATCTCATTGTTAAATCTCCCGAAGAAGCTGATGTCGGTACAGTGAAATCAAAAGCTGAACTCCAAGTTCCACCAACTAACACGTATCCAACTTGTTCTCCTGGATCATCAAAATCAGCATCATTGTTCCAATCAATCCAAACAGCAATCTCATCATCTGTATAAGCTTGACCAGGACCTGTTCCTGCTACTCCTGGTTCTATTGTTACCGTGTATTGACTTCCTTTTGTCAAAGTTGTACTTTGAGATGTATAATCAGTATAGCCCGAACAATCTGAACCATTATCAATTGATTCTAAAGTAACTCTTGAAATATATTCAGAAGCAGTTCCCGCAGTACAATCTGAAGTTCCTGAGGCTGCGCAAGGATCAGTTCCTCCACCGCCGCCTCCGCCGCCACCGCCATTACCACAAGGCGAATAAGTTCCATCTAAAGTCATAGCATTTGTTCCATCAGGATCTAACCAATGAGCTAGTTGCTGATTGTTACTTGTTCCTTCCATGTCCCATGCATTGATGAATTTTCCGTACAGGTCAGACTCATTCGGTCCTGTTCCTGCTCCGGCACCACCATTAACACAAGCAGATAAACCTCCTGAAAGGTGTCCTACAATTTGACCACTTGAATTGAATAAGGGAGATCCTGAAGATCCTCCTTCAGTAACACCATTACCGTTTGTTGTACTTACCCAATTAACATCCCAGTGAGCTCCGGCCCAGTTTCCGTTATATGTCGCAGATGAAAGTGAAGAAGTATAAGTTGATACTTTCTTCTCGTCACCCGAAGGGTGATGGATTCCAACTCCAGAACCTGAACCAGCAGTAGCTCTATTCCAACCTGCATAGTAGGCATCATACGAAGTTGGAATAGCTGAATTTAACTCAACTAAAACAAAATCAGAACCATCAACATGATAAGATTGAGTACCGGTATAATTTCCTAGAGAAGAAGAAGCTCTGAATGAACCACCTGACATGGTCTCAGACTGAGCTCCATTATAAGGAGAAGTGTTTCCTGGAGAGCAGCTTGGTCTCTGATAATTGAAATACCATACGTGGTTTGATATATCATTTGATGCATCTGGCTCACCACAGTGGTTTGCTGAAAGAATGTAAGGAATACATGTAGTACTTGTCCCTGCATTATTAATTACTGAGCCTGTACAAACGTAAGTACCACCAGCAACAAATGAATAGTGCACAACTGCATCTCTTTGCTCTTCAAATCCTGTAATTTCAGAACAAGCTACATCTACTTGACAAGCATCTGCTCTGTGTTGATTTTGTGAATTTCCGTTTTGAAAAACCCCTATTCTACCTTGAACACCACGATATAAATGTCCTATTTCAGAAACTTGAATTGTTGGTAATTCATATGATCCTGCAGGCATGTAGTATTCTAAAGTTACCACTTCACCTTCAATCATTTCAAGCGCTTGAAAACCTGGAGTATTACTTGTATAAGCTCCAACATATTGTGACTGATTTTCATTGTAAGCATATAGCTCACCGCCTTCTGGAATCTTAACTGGAGAAGCAAAATATAAGTTGATTGCCTTCGCTCCTGCTGATCTGATTCCTAGTCTCCAAATCTTATCACCATTTCCAAGTTCAATCCAGCTACCTGCTGATTGAATTGAAATATTTACGTCTGTATTTAATCCGATTCTATAAGAAGTTTTGTCAGCTCTACTGTCTTCTTCAATTGCCGCCTCTACATCAGGTCGTGCAACTTGAACGATTTCATAGTTTACTTCAAATGGATCTTCTTGTCCTAAATGATTTTTTTCAAAAGTCTTTGGAATTCCGCCTTCTGAGATTTGCGCAATAGAAGAAACTGAGAACAGTAATCCCAACGCAATGGTTAGTAGCCTTTTTTTCATGTTATTTTTTTGTTAATTGAGACTACTAATGTACCGTTTTTGAACAGAAAAACCGCAATCTTTTATCCGTAGTTTTCAACCATTTCTGAAATACTTACCTGAATTTCATCCCGTAGTGAGTTTGGTTTTACCACTTCAATTTGAGCTCCATATGAAAGAATTGTTCTCTTTAACTCTTCTGAAATGATCACTGATAATTCAAGAGTGTCTCTATTATTTCCTGACTTTACTAACTTCTGGCTAGGATGCAAAGGTTGACTCTGCAGATACTTAGACCCTATTTTGTCAACTTTAAGGACAATTTTTTCAGGTGTCGTCTCATTTGCCGTAATCCCTATAGAGTGCTTGAAATAATTATCCGGATTAAAATCAAATTTGTTTAAAAAGTAATCTTCAGTTACCTCGAGAACTGACATACGGTCTAAACCAAATGTCATAATCTTCTCTTTTGATGGATTGAAACAAATCAGGTACCATCTATTACTATATTCTTTTAACAAAAGAGGCAAAACTTTTCTGTCTTTCACTTTACCTGATGCAAAATTTGTATAAACGAACTTTACAATGAGCTTATCTTTAATAGCTTTTAAGAGTTCGGGCAACATTGAACTGCCAGAGGTCTCAGGCATAGACTCAAACTGCACATAGTTATCAACATTTTCATCTGTCGGATTATTGGCAATATGAACACGGTCAAAAATCTTATCAATAGCAAAACCGAACTGCTTAAAAATACTGACATCTCTGAACTGCATTAGTGTATTAGTGGCGAATTTAATTGCTTCAATATCATCTTCAGAAAGAGGTATTTGATCTATGCTGTATTCTTCATCTTCGTAGTAATAACCCTTATCCCTCTTGCTGTACTTAATAGGCGCATCAAATTCCATTCTCATGGCAAACATATCCTTCTCAATAGTTGAATCACAAATATCTGTGCCTTCAATTGAGCCAAAAATAGCCTCTTCACAAGCTTGTCTTAAATCTTCTTTTGTAGGGAAAGGTTTGTATGGATTTCTGAGGCTGCGATCAATCACTCTATACCTCAATTGTGCGTTCTTAATTTTTGACATTGAAAATTAAATTTTTTTAAAGTTATAAAACATATTAATTTTGTGAACATGAGAACACTATTCTTAATACTATTGTTTTGTTCATTCGGCCTAAGTTCTTTTGCAGAAACTAATGAACGTGCCGAAATCAGCTCAAACGAAATATTATTGAGAGATAGTATTGTGACTTATGCTCAAGATTTCTTAGGTATTCCTTACAAATGGGGCGGAACTTCAACAAGTGGTTTTGATTGCACAGGTTTTGTTTACCATGTATTTAAAAAGTTTGGAATTAAAGTTTCAAGAGCTAGTTCAGGTTATGAAAATGCAGGAGAAAAAGTAGATTTTGAAAAGTCAAAGGCTGGTGATATCATGCTTTTCACAGGAACAGATGCCAGCATCAGAAAAGTTGGACATGCAGGAATTGTTTTAAATAATGAAGATGGTATGATTGATTTTATTCATAGCTCATCTTCAAAAAAACACTTCGGAGTAACTATTACTAGATACAATGCAAGTGGATACGAAAAAAGATTTCTTAGAATAATAAATGTCCTTTAATGAATAAATCACTCTTATTAATCCCAATAATTACACTTTTATTTAGCGCTTGTTCAGATGAAGGATCAAAAAATGATTCTGAAATAGAACATGACGGCACAGTAATGCAATCTTCAGAACTTGATACATGCGAATGTAATGCTTTGGATGTTGATTCAGTCGGGGTGATGTATTTGAAAGAAAGTTTGTACACTGGAATCTGCATTCAAAACTATCCTGAAACTGAATCAAAGTATATTGAGAAAAGCATTCTAGATGGGAAGCTGCACGGTAAGATTATCTACTATGATAAAATGGGTGGAGTTTTGATTGAAGAATTATATGAGAATGGTGAAAAGAAAAGATCAGGAGATTTAGAAAACTTGACCTGTGATTGCAAAGAGCTTGAACGAAAAGAAGCTACTATACCTAACATGCCAACCACTTATTATTTAGATAAGATACCATTTACTGGTACTTGCACAGATTTATACCCAGGCACTAGTCAAACTTATATGGAGGTAATGTATAAGGACGGACTAGTTGAAGGTAGAAGTAGCTACTACAACCGTGATGGTTCTTTAATGTATACTGAAAAATACGAGAAAGGAAAACTCATTAGCACATTGCACTAATCTGCAGTGATTGAGACCTTATCTTCATTAGCTACATAACCAAATAGCTTGTAGAACTTAATCGCCTTCATTACGCTATCGGGCACATCATCTTCCCAATTCTCTTTATTTGATTGGATTTTTGCCAAGACGGCATCTGAAGAAATATGTAATAGGTCTTTATCAAAGTTTTCAAATCCAACTAATTTATCTGTCTTCAGCATGTAATCTAACAGGCCTTTGAGATGATCAGGGATATCAAAATTTTCTAAGTTGTATAATTCATCAGCATTACCTAATAAGGCAGGATAAACGAACATTTTAATATTATGTCCAAAACCTCTACCGAAAGCTTCTAAAAGGCCTCCGTTAAGAGTATTGTAATACTTTTCGTCAAAAATGGTTTGCAGATTATAAATACCCAACAACACACCAATCTTCTTACCTCTCGTAATTGAAGAAAGGTATTCAATCATCTTATAATGTTTCAAATAATTTGAAATCATCACAGTATATCCCATTGAACCTAAAAGCTCAGCTCTATCAATAAAATCTTTCTCTCCAATTTCACCATCAGCAGTTAAATCCTTCAAGGTCAATTCTAAAACAACTCTTACGTTTTCTTCTTCAACGTCATCTTCTTTAAGATACTGCTTGGTACCTTCTTCGATAACATCAACATGTACCTTAGTCATTGGTCTGAATCTACCTCTGGTTAAAAGGACATTTTTCTTATAAAGAGCATTAGTTGGCTGCAATACTGCACCTGTTTGATCAAATAAAGTGGCATCAGTTAATCCCTTTTTTACAAGGTTAAGGGCCACAACTCTATTATCAATGTGTTCAAAATTTGGACCTGATATTCTCAGCATGTCTATTTCAACGCGCTCTCTTGGAAGACGATAAGTCAAAGCTTCTAAAAAGTCTTCAATATTAGTTCTTTCAAAATATGCTGCGTGCACCAAATTAACACCCAAAATACCAATAGCTTCTTGTTGACGCTTATGGCTCGTATCGTGCATTTTAATGTGAAGTACAACTTCGTTTGGATCGTGTCCAACTTCCAACTGCATCTTCATTCCAATCCAACCTTGACCTTGATTAGTTTTATGATAATTTAGAGATTCAACCGTATTTGCGAACGCAAAGAATCTTGACTCTTTTTGTTTCTCTCCAATTGTACTCTCTAAAGTTTGATACTCTTTATTCAACATTTGAATTAAACGATCTTCACAAACATACCTGCTCGTCTCACCATACATACTATCACTTACTTTCATATCGTAAGCTGAGTGAGTGTATGCTATAGTTCCGGATGACCCACCTGCTTTAAAAAAATTAGCTGCCACCTCTTGCCCTGCACCTATTTCAGCAAATGACCCATAAATATCTGGAGTCAAATTTACCTTTAGTGCTTTCTCTTCTGTTGTTAGTCTTCTCTTTTCAGACATCTAATCGTTTTGAGTTCTATTACAAATTTACAAATTAATAAACTCACTCTGACACCTAAATGGTTTAATATCAAGCCTGTTGATTTCGACTTGTAAGTGACTGACTGATAGCTTATAAAATCAGTATCTTTCCCTTCAGCATTGACCAAGAGCCGAAATAAGCAAGACCTTTGAACAGAAATAGGTAATTTAGAAATATGAATTCATTTCTTTCTTCTTTAAAGGTATTAGAGGTTTCTTCGGTTCTGGCTGGACCAGCTGTCGGGATGTATTTTGCTGAAAAAGGTGCGCAGGTTGTTAAGCTTGAAAACAAGACGACTGGTGGTGATGTCACGAGAAGTTGGAAGTTAAGCACTGAAGATAAATCTTCTTCAACTTCAGCATATTTTGCTGCAGTGAATTGGCATAAAGAACATCACTTGTTAGATTTTAAAGATGAAGAATCAAAGGTGTTCATGCGATCACTGATTAAAGAATCTGATGTCGTTATAACCAATTTTAAAAAAGGAGATGCCGAAAAATTCAAACTGGATTTTAATTCTTTAAAAGAATTGAATGAGAATATTATTTTAGCCGAGATATCTGGCTATGGTTCAGAGAGTGACCGGGTCGCTTTCGACTTAGTACTGCAAGCCGATACTGGTTTCATGTCAATGAATGGGACCAAAGATTCTGGACCTGTTAAGATGCCCGTGGCTTTCATTGATTTGTTTGCGGCTCATCAACTTAAAGAAGGGATATTAGAGGCTCTCTTAGAACGCTCAATTAATGGAGGGGCCTATTTGGTTAGAGTGTCTTTATATGATGCGGCTGTTTCAAGTTTAGCGAATCAAGCCACCAACTTTTTAATTGCAAATAAAGTTGCCGAACGTATCGGAAGTAAGCACCCGAATATTGCACCTTACGGAGAAATTTTTGAGACATCAGATGGGAAATCAATCACATTCGCAATTGGTTCTGACAAACAATTTCAAAGTTTATGTACTTACTTGGGTCTTGACCTTCACCATAATTTCAATTCTAATCCATTAAGAGTTGAAAATCGGTTGCAAATTGAAAGAGAAATCGCAAATAAGGTAAAACAATTCTCTTCTTCTAACTTAGAAAACGACTTAATAAAAGAAAGAGTACCTGTTGCTATTATCAAATCTCTTGACCAGGTACTTGATTCAACTGAAGCCAAAAAACTGCTGCTTTCAGATGAGCTCGGTGAACGCGTTAAGACGGTAGTTTACAAAATTGATAGAAGCTAGTGCTTTCGCCACTTCTTCATTCTATCACTCATGAATTTGAAAAGCTGTTTAGCCTCTTTTTCTTCTAGCTTTCTTCCAAACTTTTTAGACTTGCCCATGTAATCCAATTTAAAAACATCACTACCTGTGCTCCAATAAGAATTATCTAAAAAGGTGTTTAATGATAAAGAATCTGGCTTCTCATATTTGAAGTTCTTAATGTTTTCAAAGAAAAACCTATTTGATTTTCCATACCTCCAAAAAGACTTCTTAATTGAAACCGCTTCCGTATCAATCATGATTAATTCTCTTCCTATCACAATCCATAAGAAAGCTTTAAGAGTGGCATATTCAAAATAGGCCCAGAAAGCTATGAAGATCGCTAAATAGATTTGTTGCTGTTCATACACAGATTGATCAAAATTAACCCCAACAGCAAGTTCTTCCATTCCTCCAAAAGCTAAAAGATAAATCATATAGACACCCGCAAAAGTGAATCCAGCACACCATAAGCCAAAGAGTATCTCTTTCCACAACACTCTTTTAGGTGTTATGACAATTGTGGTAGATTTTTTATGATCTTCAGTACTAATTCTATCTCCGATAAACTTTGCCATAGAACTGCAAAAATAAAAAAAATCCTGCCCCTCAGCAGAGAAGCAGGATTTCATTTTAAGTATTCTTTATCTATTTAAGAACAGTTACGTGTCCTCTAAATTCGTATTTCTTATCGGTATAACTGTCTTTCGCTTCAATTACCCAAACATAAGTTCCGTCTTGAACGATTCCACCACCACCGTAGTGACCGTTCCATGTTGAACCAGAATTATAAGATTCCCAGATAATCTCTCCGTATCTATTAAACATCACCAAATGGAAATCATAAATATCAATTCCTGAAATTGTCACACCCCAGTCTTCATTGTACTCATCACCATCAGGAGTGAAAATATTTGGAGCATAAAGTAAAACGTCATTCACAATACTCACTGTAGCTTGAGCAGAATCAGTACATCCGTGATCGTTCCATACATGCAACATAACAGGGTAGCTAGCGGCAACTCCTTCAGGATATTGTACAACCGGGTTTTGAAGATTTGATGAACCAGGAAGTACTCCAGGACCAAAATCATATAACCAAGAACTCACACCACCAGTTGAGAAATCATTAAAGGTGATTTCAGTATCATAAATCGTTGCCGGAATTGGCTGATGAGTGAACACTGCATGTGGAATTGGGAATGTCTCAATGTAGTTTGCAAAAGTCGTAGTGTGCACACAACCTATGTCTGTAATAACTTCCATTGTCACATCATAGATACCAACACCATCAAATAAGTGAGATACTGGATCTGTTCCGTTAGAAACAATTGTTGTACCATCAGAGAACGTCCAAGTAGTTTGAGCAATGTTTCCACCAGTTAAATTTGTGAAGTTCACTGTCAGAGGATTACATCCGTTAACTACGTCAGAAGTCATTGCTGGAGGATTTGGAGCAGGTTCAGTTACATTAAAGCAGTCTGTATCTGTCGTTGGACAGTCATCTGACATTGTTGCACAAACAACCATGTTTCCAGTTGAAGGGAAAGTAATTGGTGTTCCTGTTCCAAGAACAACTCCCCCAACATCCCAAGTAAATTGTACATCTCCTATTCCGTTAATTCCATCAACTGTTGCCGTTACATCTTCTCCAGGACAAACAGTAATGTCACCTGAAATTGTAGTTAAGTCTAATACTGGAGGCTCAGCAATTGTAAATGTTCCTGTCTCTTGACAACCAAATCCGTTATCTACAACAACATCATAAACACCTGGACACAATCCAGTAAAGTTTCCAGTTGCTTGGAAGTTAGCTCCGTTATCAATTGAGTAGTTCGCTAAGTTAGTCCCAGAAAGATCTGCGGTTCCATCACACACTCCGAAACAAGCGGCATCTGCAAAGACAGGTGCATTCAAAGTAGGAACGTTTATATCATCTACAATTGCATCAACAGTTGCCACACAACCTTGTGCGTCAAGAATTGAGAAGGTGTAGTTTGTTCCACCACCTAAACCAGTGAAGATGTTAGAAGCTTGAAATGCGCCTCCATCAATATTGTATTGCTCAGGTGCAGTTCCTGTTAACATAGTTAATGCAACTTCACCATTCAATGCTTGGCAATCACTTTCTGTAACTGCAGCAGATAAAGTCGCTTCGTTAATAATCAACTCTACAAAGCTTGAAGAAGTACATCCTGAAGAATCTTTTCTGTATTCATACAAGCCAGGTAATGCTGTTCCAGGAGTTACTGGCATAGCAATCATAGCTCCAAGAGGATCATACCACTGACCTAAAAGCTGAGGCGTACCACCTAATGAATCAAATAAATCAACTGCAATACCTTCTAAACAAACGATTGCAATATCATCAATTCCTGTATCAAGTCCACCGCCCATATTTATTGTCATTTGATCTGTTTGAGCACAATCAGGGTGACCTGTTGGGTACATAGTAAGGGTATATGTAGTTGTTACTAAAGGAGTAGCAGTTGGAGCGGGACTACTTGGATCATCTAATGTTCCAGGAGGTGTCCATTCGTAAGTGTATCCAGCAAGTGCCTCATAAATCTCGTTTCCAGGACAATCAGCAATAAATGCGTTTAAGTTTGTCGGTGGATTTGATCCGGCAACATGTTGAAGTACAATTCCTCCACCAGCATCTGTTACTGTATAGCCTACTTCGTTTAACCATGCTCCAGGAAACCACTGAATTGACCAGTTTTCTCCAGTAGGCACAGTAAATGTTTCCGTTCCGTTAGTTCCTGTCGGCAATGTATAATCAACCGTTCCGTTTGAAGAAATCACTTGAAGGTATCCTCCATTCCATCCATCTCCCCATGTATCGGTTAAGTCAATAGTAAATTGACATACTTCAGAACCAGCATTTAAAAGAACTGGTAAACCATCACAAACAGCAGTGTCAAGTACATCAGCAATTGCAGATTCATAAACAGTTACAAACACAGAACTATCAAATTCACATCCAAAGTCATTAACTACATAATAAGTATACTCATAAACTCCAGCAGCAACTGGTGCAACAGTAATAGTGTTACCATCAGCTGAATTTGCCGTGATGCCCGGAGAAGCTAAATCCCAATAAGAGGAGTCTGAATTCACACCAATGTCTGGTTGAAATACTGTAACTGGAGGATCTAAAGCAGGATCGAAGTTAATCGACCAACCTGGCATAGAACCATCATCAGCTCCCCAAAGGTCAGTGAATAAAATATTCCATTGACCATTAATTGGACATCCGTCTAAAGCGCTAAAATCATCTATTGGTAAATAATCACCTGCTGGTAAATCATTTGTTCCTACTGCTGCCTGAACCCAAGTTTGAGTTGCAGTCTCAGTGAAACAATATTGAAATGGTGTTCCGAATGTTGTTGGATCATCACAATCAATGATTCCTCCACCAGGAATTCCTAGGTTGGTTCCACCACCACCTTGTTGGTGTAAGGTCATGATTTGACCTGTTGGACATTGAACTTGAAGAACAAAGTCACCCATAAACGAGTGCTCCATTTCAACACAAATACTCAATACATCAGGGTTTGCATTACTTAAAGAAATTCCAGAATCATATCCGGTAATTGTTAATGGAGTGGGTTGAACTATTCCAGTCAAATCCTCCATACAGTTGTCTTCAATAAAAACACCTAATGGAAATCCAGACCATTCTACTTCATATGCATCTGGGAAAGCCTCTAAGTCGACACTTTCACCCACACAGATAAGCGTATCGGCGGGAAAGGGATCAAAGGATGGATATGTAGTTACGAAAACTTGAATATCTGTAGCATTCAAGTTACTACAATCATTATCATCAATAACTTCCAATTGGATTACGTATTGCCCTGGAGTATTAAACTGGTGAGTAACATTTGCTCCAGAAGTCAAAGTGTCATTCGGAGTACCGTCAAACCATTTCCAAACCCACTGCTCTAAAGTAAAAAGATTTGAAGGTCCAGCTAAAGAGCCGTCATCAGCAAAAGTTACGATATCACCAACACAAACTGCAATTGAATCTGGAGTTGGTCCACCAATAATTTGACCCGACGCAGTTGGAGGATCACATGGTGTTTCACAAGAAAGTTGCGCATTAAAATCTCCCGTTCCATTCGCATTTGAATTAAACTCAATCGTTAAACATCCTGAAAGGTTTGCTGGAGTTGCACCGAATAAATCGCCTGGTGTAAGATCTCCGCTATAATAAGTTCCTAATGTTGGAGAACCTGTATTTGGTCCATCATAAACTGTAATGTTGTCAGCATCAGTTGGGGGCCCTGGAACATTATCTGTTGGATCTAAATCAAATACTGTCCAAAGTAAAGTCATGAAATCTCCAGGAACATCAGGACAAACAGTTATCACGTAGCTTTCGCCATTTTGATAATTAACGTTCGCTCCAGTTCCACCTGAATCATACAAACCACCGAGGCAAGTATTTACAGTTGTACCATTAGTACCGGCATTCATGATTACATCTGTTTGTGCATTTAAGCCAGATGCAAGTGTCAAAGACATTAGTAGACCAAGAATTTTTTTCATTCTTTAAGGTATTTTTGCTCTCGCAAATTTATAATTTCAATTACCAGAGTTCAATCTGTAGTAGCTAGAAAACCTTATTATGCTGCAAAACCCAATACTTTAGCCTTAATTAAAGTGTGGACAATTACAAAAATACAACATTTTCGTTATCTCATGAACGCATAGTCGTACCTAATGGTTGCCAACCTTGATACATTTTTAGGTCCATTATTTGAATCCTAACAGAAAAGGAGAGCTTCTAGCTCTCCTTTTCAAGGTATTACAAGTGTTAACTTTATTTCATTTCTTCACAAGGCACAAACTCAAAGTCTTCATATTTGACAATAGATACAGACGAATTTTCGTATCCTGAACCATCAAGTATTGGCTTAAAATTGAAATCATTTTGAATCAGATCAAGCTGATGATTTTGTAGTTGCCCTTCAAAGTTCACTCCATATAATTCTAAAGCACTTAAAAAGTAATAGGCAACATCAAACCCCTGTGCAGAATAGATAGTTGGATCTACGCCCGTTTTCTTTCTGAAAGATTGTAAAAAAGGAACCAGTTCAGTTTGATTGTAATCAACAAATCTATAAGTTGAAAAATGTTGGTTTAACCTATTTCTGTGCAATACATCTATATCATCAAACTTATTCCAATCTTCAAAACCGAAAGCAACAACTCTCATTTTCTTAGCATAGGGATTTAAGTTCAACACTTTATTCAAACGGTTCATTGCTCCCGAAACAAACTTCACATCATTAGATGGAATCAAAATTATGTTAGCAGTATCCTTTTTTAATTGAGCGCTTAAATCTCTTCCTCCTGATGAGCCCCAACTTAATTCGATAATCTTCGAATTGTAAGAAGGCACCTTAGCAATAGCTTCATTAAATCTATCTCTCGCTCTATTGTACATAGCCTTGTCTTTTTCATTGTAAGGCTTTAAAATAACAATGTTCTTGTCGGCATAATTTTTTACTAAAAAATCTACCGAACCATCCATTAAGGTCATGTTAGAAGTAACCGACTTAAATGCCATTTGATTCTCGTGCAACACCTTTGAATCGGCCTTAAAGGGTAAAACTATCTTGATGTTTTTTGACTTGCAAAGCGCAGTAGTGTATGAAATCGTTCGTGGATACAAAGGTCCTATTACTAGGTCCATATTCTTAAACTCTTCTTTCTTAAAAATGTTTGCAATCACTGCAGTGTCTTTCTTGGTATCATATGAATAAAGGTTTACTGACACCCCCGCTTTCTTAAGTGAGTCTATGGCGATCTTAACACCAGTATAAAATTCGAATGCAATTTTTGTGGTTGGATACATCTCTCTATGCTGACCCAACTTAAGTGTCTTACTCATTTCAAGATCATTTTTTGAAAACATAAACGGCAGGATAACCGCTACATTATAGACCTCTTTTTTTATCATCTCTACCGCCATTGAATTTGAATCAACTGGCAGCTCTATAATCTCTTTACGCAAAACTTCATAGTTAACTTTCTTAATAGGAATTATTAAGACATTGCCTTTTTTTATTTTGTTATTTCTTAAATCATTCAACTTCTTAATGGTATCAGCAGAGACCATATATCTTTTAGAAATTGAGTACAATGTTTCATGAGTTAGCACCTTATGTCTAACAATTGAGTCAGAATAGGTAATCTGATAGTCAATAGTATCTTTTGAATCAACAGGGTCTGATTGAATAACCTCTCCATTAATCGGTTCGGCTTTTGGAATATTAATTTCTTGGCCAATGCTTATTCCATCTTCAATACCAGGGTTCAGTTTTTTTAAATCAGGCACGGTACATTTATACTTCTTTGAAATACCATACAAAGTTTCTCCTGCAGCCACAGTATGAGTCCCGTAATGTTTATTGTCTGTTACAGCAATAGGAATCAATACTTCTTGTCCAATAGCTAAATTGTCATTCAAATTAGGATTAGCCTCTAAAATCAACTTTAAATCAGTTGAGTATAATTGTTGAATTCCGTAAAGGGTATTACCCGCTTGTACATTATGTACATAGTACTTTTTACCATCAATAGTTCTAGTTATTGCATCATCTGGCTGTGCCCAAATGTGAAATGAACTTATTATAAATAATATACCGAGTAACTGTTTCATTTATTCCCATTCTATTGTCGCAGGAGGCTTAGAGCTAATATCATAGGTAACTCTATTTATTCCTTTAACACCATTAATTATATCATTAGAAACTTTTGCAAGAAAATCATAAGGCAAATGACACCAGTCAGCCGTCATACCATCAGTTGATGAAACAGCTCTCAATGCCACTGCGTTTTCATATGTTCTCTCGTCTCCCATTACTCCAACACTTTGAACCGGAAGAAGAATTGCTCCTGCCTGCCAAACATCATCATAAAGTCCCCAATCTTTTAACCCTTTAATAAAGATATAATCTACCTCTTGCAAGATTCGTACCTTTTCTGCGGTGATATCACCTAAAATTCTAATACCAAGCCCTGGTCCTGGAAATGGATGTCTGCCAATAATCTTTTCAGGAATCCCCATAGATCTTCCTACTCTTCTTACCTCATCCTTAAAAAGAGATCTTAATGGTTCAACCACGTCTAGTTTCATGTAATCAGGAAGTCCACCAACATTGTGGTGTGACTTTATTGTTTGCGAAGGGCCACCAGTAGCAGAAACTGATTCAATTACGTCAGGGTAAATTGTACCTTGACCTAACCATTTTGCATTCTCCACCAATTGAGATTCTTTATCAAAGACATCAATAAAAACACCTCCAATTACCTTTCTCTTCTTTTCGGGATCAGAATGTCCTTTCAAAGCATCATAGAACAGTTCTTTTGAATCTACTCCTTTGACGTTTAAACCTAATCCTTTGTAAGATTCTAGAACGTCTTCAAATTCATTCTTTCTAAGTAATCCGTTATCAACAAAAATACAATGTAAATTATCTCCGATAGCCTTATGCAATAGGTAAGCTGCAACTGAAGAATCAACTCCGCCCGACAAGCCTAAAATCACTTTATCTTCTCCAACTTTTTCTTTGAGTTCAGCAACTGTTGTTTCAACAAATGAGTCTGGTGTCCAATCTTGTGAACAACCGCAAATATCTATGATGAAATTTGACAATAATTGCTTTCCGCAAACCGAATGATATACTTCAGGGTGAAACTGTACGCCGTAAGTTTGCTCACCTTCAATCTCGAAGCCAGCATACTTTACATCTTCAGTACTAAATATTGTTTTATAATTAGAAGGTAAAGCATTGATTGTATCTCCGTGGCTCATCCAAACCTGAGACGAATTCTCAACATCTTTAGCTATGATAGAATCACTATTCACGAAGGCAAGATTGGCTCTTCCGTATTCTCTGGTATCTGAAGGCAAAACCTCACCTCCAAAATGATGAGCCAAATATTGTGCTCCAAAACAAACCGCAAGCAAAGGAATTTTGCCCTTGTAAGCCGATAGATCTGGCATTGGAGAATTCTCATCACGAACCGAAAAAGGGCTTCCCGATAGAATAACACCTTTAACCTCAGATGTCAAATCTGGCGCCTTATTCCAAGGGTGTATTTCACAATAAACATTAAGTTCTCGTAATCTTCTTGCAATAAGCTGAGTGTATTGCGATCCAAAATCAAGGATTAAAACGGTTTCTTGCATGAGGCAAAGATAGTAACACAATTTACCTAAACCATTCTTTGAGTGACGAAATTATTTTTCGTTAATAAGTTGATGATAAGTGTTAATAAACCTCGCTTATTTTATATCAAACTCTTTTTCAAGCCAAGCTCCAAGGTTATCTTTTTGAGGACTTCCGTAGAATTCATTTAAATATGAAGTCACTTCTTTAATCTTCACTTTATTGTCTTTGTTTTCAAACTCTTGAAGAATGATAGCCACCTCATCTTTTAAATCAGAGTTGTCAGGAAATACAGGAGTAAAAGAAGAAACCTTTTTAGATTGTCCGTCATTTCTGTAATACAAAGTCATTTCTTTTTCCTCAACCGGAATGGCTTTTCCGTCAATTTTAAAAATGTCTTCCTGCTTCAAGATTAGCTTATTATCTTCAGTTGCATTCAACTTTTTTCTAATCTGCTCTTCGTTATGCACGTATGATAGATAGAAAAAGCTATTCTCATTCATTGGAAATGCTTCTTTACCTAATTCAAGTTGCATTTCTCCGAGCACCAAATATTTACCTGAAAAATGATTTTGAAGATCAATCATGTTGATTAGAGCGCCTGCTCTAGAAGAAATGTTATTTGCAGCAGGTAAAATTTTAGTTTGTCCTTTTGCGGAAGCAGAAAGAACATACCTACCTGATATGCTAGAAATAACAGCAGCTCTAGATTGTGGTGTCGCAAAACTTAAAGCCATTCCTGACAAGAAGACATCTCCTTTTTTCATATCAGCTCTTGTTTTTTCAAAAACGATTTTACCATCTACTTTGATTACTTTGTATTTATCTACAGCAGCCAGTTTCTCAGACTCATTTGAGCTGATTAACGAAATTGTGCCAAATACACCTGCACCAACAAGTGCTAATAAGATTATACCTTTTTTCATTTTGCTTCTAATTTAAACTCAGCCTTTAACCAAGATTTTAAGTTTTCTTTATGAGGAGTCCCATAAAAATCAATTAAATGGGCGGTTACCTCTTCAATTTTCTTCTCATCCGCCTCACCTTCAAACGATTGCAAAAGTAAAGAAACTTCCTCAACTAGCAAATCATTATCCGCAAAGACTGGTGTGAATTCATTTACTTTTATTCCTTTACCATCTTCTCGATAGTATAATTTCATCTCTTTCTCTGATACCTGTATGGCTTCACCATCAATTTTGAAAATTTCATCTTTATCAAGAATCAAAAAGTCACCTTCATGTCTCAATTTCTTAGCAATCTCTTCGCCATTATGTTCGTATGTTAAGTAGAAGAAATTATCCTTATTCATAGGGAAAGATGAGCTACCAATCTGAACTTCAGATCTTTTTAAAATCAAATATCTATCAGTAAAATGTTTCTTTAAATCAATCAAATTTAAAAGAGCACCACTTCTTGAAGATATGTTATTTGCAGCCGGCAAGACCTTTACTTTTCCTTTTGTGTTACCAGTCAATATGAATCTACCCTGAGACTTATTTACTATTGCTGCTCTCGAGATGTTGTCAGCAAAACTCAGCTTAGTTCCAGAAATATAAACATCACCCTTCTTCATTTGTTCACCCGAAGTTTGAAACTTAATTAAGCCTTGTACATTAATCACATTGAACTTATTCGTCTCAGCCAAGTTGTCTTTCTTTTCATTTGAGAAAAATGATAAGCATGATATCACGGCAATCGCAAATACTGTTATGTAAATATTCTTTTTCATTATCAATTCTAATACAACATTTGTACCAATTATATCTCTTTCTTTAAAACGATTAGCTCTGACTTGATTGCCTCTAATTTTGCAATCACATCCGAAGGGCTTGAAGTCAAATCTGATTTACTCTTTAACTGAGCTTTAGCCCCATCTAGGGTAAATCCTTTTACCTTCACTAGATCGTAAATTTTTCTTAAATTTTCTATATCCTTAGCTGTAAACAAGCGGTTACCTTTCTTATTCTTTTTAGGTTTAATTATTGAGAATTCTTTCTCCCAAAACCGAATGAGTGATGCATTAACATCAAACATTTCACTCACCTCTCCGATTGAGTAGTACAACTTGGTTATTTCTAGGTCTAACATAGACATGTATAAATTTACGAATTTCAATTGACGGTTGAAACAAATTTGACGACTTTTTCAGTGCGAGAGAATAATTAAAGGCAATTTTAAAATCTTATGGGTGAATTAAAGTTATTTTCTTTTGAATAGTTTGCCTTGTTTGTCGTTATATTTGTAGTCGAAAAAAACTTAGATGTCATCTTATAAATTCAGAATATTAATCGATAACGAAGGACCAGAAGAGGTGTTTAGAGACATCTATATCTCTTCTACCGAAAACTTTGAGTCCTTTTATCGAGCAGTATTAGCAGCATTTGAATTTAGTGGTCAAGAATTGGCATCTTTCTATGTTAGCAATGACAGCTGGGACAAAGGGCATGAAATTGCCTTAATGGACATGGAACTTAGTGAATCACTGAGCGCCCCATCAATTATGAGCGAAACTATTATTCAAGATTTAGTGACTACATCAAAACAAAAGTTTGTGATGGTCTACGATTTTTTGAAGATGTGGTGTTTTATGATTGAACTTATTGAAGTTACTCAAGAAGATTTTGATGGACCAATGCTTGATCTTTCAGTAGGTGAAGCCCCTCTTGAATCTTCTAAAGAAATTGATTTATCTGGGGATACTGGAATGGGATCTTCTTTGGACTTGGGCAATGACCTTGATGACATTTTCTCTGATTCTCCTGATGATGAATTTGGTGGATTTGAGAACATTGACGATTTTGATATCTAATGGATTTTTCTTCTGACCCTATCGGTTATGCCATTTGGGATTTTAGCACAAACGGAAGCTCTGAGAACATTATTGTTCAGTCAGACATGTGTGATGACGATCTTTTACAACCATCATATCTTTGCAGATCATTTGAAGAAATGCCCGAAATTGAAAAATTTGCATTGCTCAATGTTGATGGAAAAACATTAGATGTTGGCGCAGGCAGTGGATGTCACTCCCTTCATCTTATGGAAAAGGGTCACGAGGTAACGGCCATTGATACTTCTCGATATGCAATAAAGCAAATGAAGAATCAAGGAATTAAGGCGGTCTGCTCAGAAATTGAAAATTATAATGGTGAGGAATTTGACACCATCCTTCTTTTAATGAACGGCTTAGGCCTGGCAAAGCGCCTTTCAAACTTAGATCTGTTTCTGACAAAGTTGAAATCATTAATCAAACCAGAAGGGAAAATAATTTGTGACTCATCTGACATCTCTTACTTGTTTAAGGAAGATGATGGAGGAATGTGGATGGATTTGAATGCAGAATATTTTGGTGAAATGAAATTCAACATGGTTTATAAAGATGTTGAAAGCGGATGGTTCGACTGGATATATGTTGACCCGAAGACCCTAAAGGAACACTGTGAAAAAGTAAGACTGTCTTGTGAAATTATATTCGAAGGTGAGAATGATCACTATCTTGCAGAACTAAAACATTTATGATGAGGAATCAATTTTTACTAGCCTTTATTGTCATTTTCAATTTTTTATCGTGCGCTTCAAAAAATCCTGATACGGAAGCGGAAAAAGATGATTCAAATGATATCGTCGTTGAAAATGGAAACTCTCTGCTTTGGAAAATTGAAGGCAATGACTGCGTTCCATCTTACATGTACGGCACAATGCACATGATCAACAAAGAGTACTATCATTTTACTGATGGAATGCGAGATAAAATCAAATCAAGCAAAGCCATTTTAATGGAAGTTGGCGGAATGC
This sequence comes from uncultured Flavobacteriales bacterium, assembly GCA_913054135.1. GTDB lineage: Bacteria > Bacteroidota > Bacteroidia > Flavobacteriales_D > Crocinitomicaceae > Paracrocinitomix. Next base: position 45,682 of record CAJXJK010000017.1, read on the forward strand.
CGAACCCTTTTGAAACTCTTGCTATGATGACGTTAGACTCAGGAGATGTGAGAGATTGCTTCACACCAGAACAGATGGCTACAATTGTTGAATTTTTTGATGTGCAAATGGGACAAAGTCCTGAAGAGTTTTTCAATATGTATGGCAGTATGAAACCTTTCTTTTTATTGCAGACAATTACTCAAAATTACTTTGAAGAGGGCAGCCAATCATATGACCTTGATATAATGGGAATTGCTGCTGAAGAGAACATTCCGCTTATTGGCTTTGAAACTATTGAAGAGCAATTAGGATTTTTTGATCAAGTCCCAAAAGAGTCAATGGCTCAAATGGTTGTTGAAAGTATTGAGAATTTTGATAAAGAGAAAAAGGAAATTAATAAGATGATGAAAATCTATTCAGAGCAAAAGGTCAAAAAGTTAATTCCAATGATCAAAAAACAGTCTCCTGAATTAATGGAATTCGACAACCTATTTTTATATGATAGAAACAAAGCTTGGATACCAACCATCAAAAAAGAGGTGAAAGACAAACAATGTTTCATTGCAGTTGGTGCTGCACATTTATTCGGTGAAGGTGGGGTTATTGATCTTTTAGAGAAAGAAGGATATACACTAACGGCAGTTTCTACCGACTAATCTTTAAGAAATTCTATCATAATTGAATTGAACTCTTTTAACTGTTCAATATTAGGAGCATGACCTGCTTTCTCAATCACTTTCATTTCACAATTCAAATACTTTTCAAGCTTCACAGCCTCAGACATAGGGAAAACCATATCATGTTCTCCCCAAATGATTAATGATTTGGGCTGCTTCGGAATGCCATTAGAAAGGTATCTTTCTTGTTCAGCTTTCAAACTTTGAATCAATTCAGTTTGTTCGTCATGATTTTCTGAAAAATAGAACTCATAGGTATCTTGCATCAAACCGTTTGGAAAGTTTTTGTCTCGGTAAAAGGCAAAATTATATAGTCTTTCAACCTCTTCTCCATTCTTCACAACAAACACATCCTCAACCGTCTTCGCATTATTTTGCACAGCAATTGTATCCAATAAATCAATGTTGTAAGTAAAACCAGGAGAATCAATGATCACCATTTTGTCGATTTTTTCACCTTCATGAACTGCCATTCCGAGAGTCACAAAGCCTCCATACGAGATGCCTGCAATATGATATCTGTCAACTTGTGAAAATGCAAGTAATGATGAGAGCGCATCAACTTGAGAGTCCATGTTTTGAGGCTTTGAGCTCTTGCTTTCCCCAAACCATAATAAATCTGGAATTATCAAATGATAATGTGCTGAAAGCTCTTTTATATTCTTTGCCCAAGTGACTTGTCCGTCTCCTCCGAAGCCATGAACGAGTAGCAAGGTATCACCTACCCCACCCTCAAAGTACTTAATCTCATGTCCGTTTTGCTCAAACCTCTTTTCTTCAATACCCAATCGGGCGTACTTTTTATCTAAATGTTTCTGATTCAGCTTGGGTAAATTGCAAGCCGAAAGAATTAAGCAAATAAAGGCCGTTGAAAAGGTGATGTTTTTCATTCTTCTCAAAGGTAAGAAGAACTTACCTCTTCAAATCTTCATGTAATATAAGTAAAGGAGTTTTAGAATGAAGTGTTAAACTTCGTGCCATACTTGTATGAAACAACTTCTGCCAGAATGAATAATGCTTTGTGGTAAGAGCGATAACACTCACCTCGTGTTCATCTGCAAATTCAAGTAATCCTTTTTCAGCATCATTTGATTCAATAAAGTGATGACTGTGTTCGTAACCTTGAAGAAAGTTATCCAATGCTATTTCATTATTATTCGGCTCCTCTAATTCATTAATCGAGTGCTTTGAAGTGACCACGAAAAACCTAGGCAAATACTTTTCTGCAATTGAAAATAAAGGTCTATAAACTGCCTTATTTTCCATGTCATGAAAGTCAGCAGCAATCATCACTTTCTGAAGTTTGAAATCTAAAACGTTTTCAGGAATCACTAAAGTCGGACACTTCACATTATTGATTACATGTGAAGTAATAGATCCGAAAAAAGCGTCAATCCTATTTGACTCTCCTTTAGTACCCATAATGATCAAATCAATTTCTTTCTCATCAACAAATGATTCAATGTTGTCAGCCGCACTACCAAATACAGAAGTCGCTTCTATTTCCATGTTAGGATGAAACACTTTCAACTCTTCTAGTTCCTTCTTAATTTTAACCTTCTCATCTTCTTCCATTTGAGCGACATAGTCTATCTCTTGACCATCTAAAACAGGATAATTGTACGAATGTAACAGATGTAATTTTGCACCCATTTTTTCAGCAATTGAGGCCGCCTGACGACAAACTCTATTTGCTAAAGGTGAATAATCTGTTGGAATTAGAATGTTTTTAATTGACATAGCTTTCGTTTGTTAATTGATTCGATTTTTTCGATAGCACAAACCTAAGAAGCTACTTTTTAAGCGCTTATGACATAAGTCAATTTTGCATTTGACTTTATGATTTTCAAATCATGATTTAAGTCATGTTTACTTCAATCAGAAATCACAAATTGTCCTCTTAATAGACTCTAATTTTGGGCAAGAATTGAAACTTAAAATCAATTAGCTATGGGAATCATATTCGTCTTACTGACAATCAGCATCTTACTTGCTTTGTTCTTTCTTACTTCCTTCTTATGGGCCTCAAAATCGGGTCAATTCGAAGACGTCGAAGGGCCTGCATTTAGAGTGCTTTTTGAAAACGAGGAATTCACTGAAAACAATAATGCTTCACAAAACAAAAATCAATGCAATTAGAGAAATTTAACTACGACAATAAGATTGTCAAACTTTTCTTAATAGCCACCATAGCATGGGGAGTTATTGGGATGATTGTTGGATTGTTTGCAGCCTGCGAACTGATCTGGCCTGGACTGAATTTAACCTCTTGGTTATCATTCGGAAGAATTAGACCATTGCATACAAATGCAGTGATTTTTGCCTTTGTAGGTAATGCGATTTTCGCTGGGGTTTACTACTCGCTTCAAAGACTTCTCAAAACGAGGATGTTTTCTGACAAGTTAAGTATGATAAACTTTTGGGGATGGCAATTGATAATTATCTCTGCCGTTCTCACACTGCCATTTGGATACACAACTGGTAAAGAGTATGCCGAGCTCGAATGGCCAATTGATATTGCTATCACATTAATGTGGGTAGTATTTGGTTGGAACATGATGGCAACCATTGTGAAAAGAAGAGTGAAGCACATTTATGTTGCCATATGGTTTTATATAGCAACATTCGTGACGGTAGCAGTTCTTCACATTGTAAATTCTTTTGAATTCCCGGTTAGCTTTATGAAAAGTTACAGTTGGTATGCAGGAGTACAGGATGCCCTGGTACAATGGTGGTACGGACACAATGCCGTAGCATTCTTTCTTACCACACCATTTTTAGGATTGATGTACTACTTCGTTCCTAAAGCGGCAAATCGTCCTGTTTACTCGTATAGATTATCAATTATACATTTCTGGTCGTTAATCTTTATTTATATCTGGGCCGGACCTCACCACTTATTATACTCTTCTTTACCCGATTGGGCGCAAACTTTAGGAATTGTATTCTCCATTATGCTAATCTTCCCTTCTTGGGGTGGGATGTTAAATGGACTCTTAACATTGAGAGGAGTTTGGGACAAGGTAAGAGATGACGCAGTTCTGAAATTTATGGTTGTTGCAATCACTTGTTATGGTATGGCAACTTTTGAAGGACCAATTTTATCTCTAAAATCTATCAATGCCATCTCTCACTTCACTGACTGGACAGTTGCACACGTGCACGTTGGAGGATTAGGTTGGAACGGAATGATGGTATTCGGTATGGCTTATTACTTAGTTCCGAAAATGTGGCGAACAAAACTATATTCTAAAACACTCGCCAACGCACACTTCTGGATCGCAACACTTGGTATCGTATTATGGGTAATCCCTATGTACTGGGCTGGATTCATGCAAGGACAAATGTGGAAACAAGTTGCTGCTGATGGAACGCTAGTAAATGGAGCCTTTGTTGAAACCGTAACCTACATGAAACCTTACTTTATGGTAAGAGCATTGGGTGGATTCTTATTCATTGTCGGAGCCTTAGTGATGGTTTACAACTTAATCAAGACTGCTAAACAAGGAAACTTCTTAGCGAATGAAGCTGCTGAAGCTCCTGCTCTTGTATATCCTAAACAAGGACATAAAGGAGAGCACTGGCACAGCTGGATAGAAAGAAGACCTATCAAATTCATGCTCTTTGCACTTGTCGCGATTTTAATTGGAGGTGCGATTGAAATTGTACCTACTATGATGGTTGGATCAAATGTTGAAAAAATTGCAACTGTTGAACCATACACACCACTAGAACTTGAAGGAAGAGACATTTACATAAGAGAAGGGTGTTATAATTGCCACTCTCAATGGGTCAGACCTTTTAGAGATGAAGTGATTCGATATGGCGAATACTCCAAAGGTGGTGAGTTCGTTTACGATCACCCATTCCAATGGGGGTCTAAAAGAACCGGACCTGACCTTCATAGATCAGGAAAAGGGAATAAGGAAATGAATAAGTCAGAGTCATGGCACTACAAACACATGCTTGACCCTAGTCTTACTTCACCTGGTTCAATCATGCCTGCTTACCCATGGCTAAAAGATGAACTAGACGTCTCGCAAACGGCCGATAAAATATCGGTAATGCGTTCACTTGGAGTTCCTTATCCTGAAGGATATGAAGACCGCGCAGTAGAAGACTTAAGAGCTCAAGCTCATGAAGTCTATCTGAAAGTCATTGAAGATCAAGACATTCAAACTGCTGATGAAAATATGGAAATGATTGCATTGATTGCCTACTTAGAGCGATTAGGATCTGACATCCATAAAGGTAAAGTAGACACTGAAACAGATTCTACTACAGTAATAACAGAGGAGATTCCTGAAGTAATTGACTCACTTAATATTCAAGACTAATGTTGAGCTATATAAAAGGACACATGACAAGTATTGAGGGAATTGAAATATTCCCCCTTATTTCTTTCTTAATCTTTTTCGCCTTTTTCATAGGCCTTATTTGGTATGTGATTCGAGTTGATAAAGACAAAATAAATGAGATTAAAAATATTCCTCTCGAAAACGAAAATACTGAACTATGAAAACCTTATTAATTCGAAATTCAATGAAATTATATTTTGGAATAATAGCACTACTAGCGGCTAGTACGGGGTTTGCTGAGTCACTGACTCAAGAAGCAGCACCAGACTCAACTATCTATGAGCAATTGGGAATGACATCCACCCAACTCTTTTTAGTGATGATGATCTTCACCATATTGTTGGTAATTTTTGCAATAGTTTCGGCTGTGAGCTTAAAGAATGCTACCAACTTCTGGATGAAGCAAAAAGGAGGACCTGGTGCTAAGATGATTCTACTCTTAGTATTTCTAGGACTTACTGGAACATCATTCGGAGCAGAGCCACTTGAGAACCCAACTTTTGAAATACCGTTTTCAAATGAAGCGTTTTGGATTTGGATAACTTTTGATTTGTTTTTAGTATTCTTCATTTTATTCATATTGAACACAATGAATTCTCTTGTTAAGAATGTTGTTCCAATGAAAAAAAGAAAGCCGTTTTGGGCTAAATGGTCAACTGCACTTACAGATGCCACTCCAATTGATAGTGAAGCTTCAATACTTTTAGATCATGATTATGATGGTATTAAAGAGCTCGACAACAACTTACCACCATGGTGGAAGTATGGATTCTACCTTACAATTGTTTGGGCAGTAGTTTACTTTTCTTATTACATGTTTTTCGGCGGACCTTTGCAAGAAGAACAATACTTAACCTCAATGGCTGAAGGTGAAGCTGAGGTGGCACAATATATTGCAGACCACCCGGAATTAGTGACAGCTGAAAATGTCGAGCTTATGACTGATGAGAAGTCTTTGGCTGAAGGGCGTACAATTTTTACAGAACGTTGTGTTGTTTGCCATATGGAAGGTGGACGTGGTGGCGTTGGTCCCAACTTGACGGATGAAAATTGGATTTATGATGGTGATATTCGTGGTGTTTTTACCACTGTATCTGAAGGTGCGCAAAATGGTATGATCGCCTGGAAAACCCAACTTAATGCGAGAGAGATTCAATCTGTTTCTTCTTACTTACTTCAGCTTGAACCAATTTTACCTCCAGTAGGACAAGAACCAAAGGGAGACAATATTTTTCCAAGATAAATTCTAAATGAATGTCGGAAAACAAAAGATTCGAAGAAGAGTTTAGAGATAAGATCTCTACGGTTGATGAAAAAGGGAAACGAGTTTGGGTTTATCCGAAAAAACAGTTAGGGAAATATTTCTCTAGAAGAGCAGTCTTCTCATACTCATTGTTGGCCATTTTATTTGCAGGCCCCTTCATCAAAATAAATGGAGAACCCATTTTGATGATGAATGTGGTTGAAAGAAAGTTTGTCATTTTTGGTCAGATATTTTGGCCTGCAGACTTTTTCATTTTTGCAATTGGAATGATTGCCTTCGTCGTTTTAGTTATTGTTTTCACAGTAGTTTTCGGACGTTTATTCTGCGGATGGGTGTGTCCACAAACCATTTTTATGGAGATGGTTTTCAGACGAATTGAATACTGGATTGATGGAGATTGGAAGCAACAAAAGAAATTAAATGACATGCCTTGGAACAGGTATAAAATTTCTAAAAGACTACTGAAATGGTCAATTTTTTGGTTCATCTCATTCATTATTGCTAACACCCTTTTGGCATATATCATAGGAATTGATGAATTGAAATTGATAGTAACAGACAATCCGGCAAATCATGTTTCAAGCCTGGTTGCCATGGCCGCATTTACCACTGTGTTTTTTGCTGTGTTCACCTGGTTCAGAGAACAAGTATGTACAGCAGTTTGTCCTTATGGTAGACTTCAAGGAGTACTTCTAGATAAAAACTCCATACTTGTAGCTTACGATAAAATTAGAGGTGAAGGCAGAGCGAAATTTAGAAAAAATGAAGATCGTAAAGAAGTCGGAAAAGGTGATTGTATTGACTGTAACCAATGCGTAAATGTTTGCCCAACTGGTATTGATATTAGAAACGGGACTCAAATGGAATGTATCAACTGTACATTATGCATGGACGCTTGTGATTACATGATGGAGAATGTTGGACTTGAGAAAAAACTAATCCGTTACGATTCAGAAGAAGGTCTTAGAACAAGAGAACCTTGGAAACTGACAAAAAGAGCTAAAGCTTATATAGTATTAATGCTGGCTATCGTTGGATTATTGGTAACACTAATTGTTTCTAGAAGTGAAATAGAAGCTACCTTATTAAGAGTTAGCGGAACATCTTATCAAACGGTTGATGAAAATACGTATTCGAACATCTTCGTCGCAACTGTAATGAACAAAACAAACGAAGAGCATAATGTAAGATTAAAAGTATTGAGTGATAATGCTACGGTTGAATTCATTGGAGGCGACCTTTCTTTACAATCAGGAGCCAAAGTGAAAAGAGAATTCATTGTCAAAATGAACCGCTCATCTGTAGATGGAACACGAACAAAAGTTAAAATTGGAATTTATTCTGGCGAAGAATTAATGGAAACAGAGACCATTGACTTCTTTGGACCAGGATTTTAAAACAAAGTTTATGAATTGGGGAAAAGGAATTACAATTACGATCATCTTGTTTATGGGATTCATTATATCGTTTGTAGTAAGAGCTGTGAATTTTGATACTGATTTAGTTCGCACTGATTATTACGAACACGAATTGCAATATGACTCAAATATTGAAAAAGAAAACAATTACATTAAGCTTACAAATCCAGTAGAGATTGCAAAAAATGAAAGTGGGATTATCATTCTTTTTCCCGCAGATCAAATTAAAGCCGAGAAAGGGACAATCAACTTCTATCGTCCACAATCAAAAAAGTTTGATAGAAAGTATGATTTAGCTCTTGATACTGAAGGGAAGCAAACGCTACCTTATGAAGACTTTTTTAAGGGGCTTTACCAGGTAACCATTGAATGGGAAAAAGAATCAAAGGGATTCATTTTTAAACAAGATATCACTTTTTGATTTGGACAGCATTCATATTAGGGCTTATGGGTTCATGGCATTGCTTTGCAATGTGTGGTCCAATTGCCATGATGATTCCAGGATCAAAAGGCAAAAATAAAATCTTCTCTTCCCTACTCTATAACTCTGGGAAAATTCTTGCATATGTCATTATTGGCGCCTTATTCGGTATCTTCACTGTATTTGTAGAATCATTTAAAGTACAGGCGATTATTTCTATTTCGGTAGGTACTTTAATTGCCTTTTTAGCAATTGCGCCTTCATTCATTAACATGGCCGAACGAAAAGGCTACAAGGTATTCGATTCTTTTTTAAAACTGAAATCAAAACTAGCTGCAGCACTCAATAAGAATAGACTTGAATTCGGTTTTTACATTGGTTTTCTGAATGGTTTCATTCCATGCGGAATGGTTTACATAGCAGCTATGGGAGCAATGGTACAACCAACCTATTCACATTCTTTACTATACATGCTCTTTTTCGGATTAGGAACTATGCCTATGATGAGCACTATTATAATTGCATCTTCACTCATAAAAAAGAAGATGGGAACAAACCTCAAGAAAGTTCAATTTGCAGGACTTTTACTAGTCGGATTAATTTTGGTGTGGCAAGGTATTCAGCAATACTCAACTGAGATTGATGCTGGTGCTAATGATCACATTGAAGTTTGCGGCTAGGCCAAGATCTTCTTTCCATAAATGTTGGTTAAAAAGGTAACTAACAACACCACACTAATAGAACTCAAAGGCATTAAGATGGCAGCAATAAGAGGTGTTAATTGTCCGCTTACCGCAAAATAAATCCCCACCAAATTGTAAACCAATGAGAAAGCATAACTCAACCAAACAATGTTTCTGCTTCTTGAAGCAAAATCTAGAAACTTATTTAATGAAGTCATCTTTTGACCGTCAAGAATAACATCCGACGAAGGTGAAAAAGAGTAAATATCATCAACAACTGCTATTCCTACGTCTGCCTTTTTAATGGCACCTGCATCATTCAAACCATCTCCCAACATCAACACTTTCTTACCGGCATCCTGCAATTCACTTACATAAGTGAATTTATCTTGCGGGCTTTGATTAAAATTCAGATTCAAACTTGAGTTGATTAATTTAAGGTTCTCAGTTTCTGATTCATTATCACCAGAAAGTACATGCAAATTGTACTGCTTATTAAGAGAACTCAAAAAGCCCTCTATGTGCGGTCGGTATTTGTTTCCAAATTTAAAGTAGCCCAAAACGAATTGATTCTTTTTTAAGAAAACTTGAGAAAAGTCCTCCTTAGATTTTGCTCCTACAAGAGAAGCACTACCAATTTTCCAGGCCACATTCTTAATCGTGGCACTTAATCCTTTTCCTTCAGTTTCAATAAATTCAGCCAATTCAATATTTGCAGATGAAGACTTCAAATAATTACTAATTTTTCGGCTTAAAGGATGAGTTGACTGACGGCTAACTTCATAAACGGCAGCTTTATCTGCTAAGGTAAGCTCATCACCTACCCACTCTATAGACATTTCGTCTGAACAAGTAAGTGTACCTGTTTTATCAAAAATCACATCTGTAATTTCAGTTAATGGATCTATCACTTTTGCTGAGCGCATGAAGAATGATTTCTTACTCAAAACCCGCATGCTATTACCATATGTAAATGGTATTGAAAGTGCAATTGCACAAGGGCAAGCCACAATCAATATGGACGTAATGATGAAAGCGACCTGAGTTGAATCAATCTGCATCCAAACAAAGCCACTTACTGCAGCTAATACAAGAATAAAGAGCGTAAAATATTTGCTCACAGTATTAGAGAAATCCTTTACACTCACCTTCTTTTTAAAGATTGGATTATTCCACAACCTTGTTAAATAACTATTCTCTACAACATCTGTGAGTTCTATAGTTAGAGCGGATCCTACTTGGCGCCCTCCAGCATAAATCACATCTCCCGAATTCTTTTTTACATGATTCGATTCACCCGAAACAAAGCTGTAATCAATATTTCCTTTTCCGTTTATCAATATGGCATCTGCAGGAATCAATTCTTGATTTCTGATTAAAAGACGGTCTCCTTTTTCTAATTTTTCAATCGGAACAATTTCTTCACCTTTATCTAAGAGTCTTGTGATGGCGATTGGGAAATAGGATTTAAAATCCCTCTCAAAATTCATAGCGCTAAAAGTCTTGTTCTGAAACCATTTTCCGATCAGCAAAAAGAATATCAAGCCCGCAAAAGAATCGAAATAACCCGCACCTTGACCTGAGATTACTTCAAATAATGAACGTGAATAAAGAGCAAAAATCCCTATTGAGATTGGCACATCAATATTCACTACTTTATATTTGAGAGACTTATAAGCCGAAACAATATATTGTCTTGCTCCAAAGATTAAAATCGGAATTGAAAGACCAACATTTAGCCAATTGAAAATATTTTGAAAACTAGCATCTCTCTCATCCAAACCTAGGTACTCAGGGAAACTATAAAGCATTATGTTTCCAAAGCAGAAACCAACTAAGCCAATTTGTCTAACAAGTTTTGAATCCTTTTTAGGTTTCTTCTTCTCATCTTCTAGAGTAATAGCAGGCGGATAACCAATGTTAGAAAGTAGTTCAGCCAATTCTCGTAAACTGATTACGTCAGATTTGTAAGTGATTTCGGCTTCTTTAGCTCCGAAATTAACCTGACTTGACATCACACCTTCAGTTAGTTTATGAAGATTTTCTAACAACCATAAACAAGAGCTGCAATGTATTTGAGGTAAATTCAAATTGATTTTTTCAATCCCCCCTTCAGAGAAAGACAGTAATTTCGTTTTTATTTCATCTAAATCTAAAAAATCAAATCTCAGTGATTTTTCATTTGCCTTCTTCTTTCCTGGATGAGAATTGAGATCGTAATACTTTCCTAGCTCATTTTGATTGATGATTTCATAGACCGTTTCACAGCCATAACAACAAAAGACTTTGTTGTCAAACTCAATTTCTTCTTCACACTTGGTATTGCAGTGGTAGCAATCGTTCATTTTGTTCTAGAATCTTCTTCAAATTTGAGGATTTCTTGCTATTTTTAGAGTGATTTTTATCACTGTTTAACCTATTAATATTCAGCTATGTTCTCTAACGCTTCTTCTGACGACTTCAAACTACTTATCGATTCAGTTGGAGAAGGCCTTTTAATAGCCGACAAGAAAGGTCAAATCACCCTTGTGAACAGAAGATGTTGTGAACTTTTTGGTTATACCGAAGAAGAGCTTTTGGGTCAGAAAGTGGAGTTACTCATCCCTGCTAGCGCTCGGAAGACTCATGTAGCGCACAGAGATGGGTATAATGCTGCCCCTAAGAAAAGGCAAATGGGATCAGACATGAACCTAACGGGCCTTAAAAAAGATGGTTCAACTTTTCATGTTGAAATCAGTTTGAATCATAGTAAAATAAAAGATGACCCAATAGCCATTGCCGTTATCACAGACATCAGTGAAAGAGTAATTCAAGATCAAAAAATTAAAGAACTGAATGCCAATCTTGAGAAGAAGGTTGAAGAGAGGACTAAAGAAGTTTTAGAAAGTCAAAGACTTTATTCGGCCATTGCAAAGAATTTCCCGAATGGAACAATCAATGTTTTTGATAAAGCATTGAAATATTTGTTTGTGGAAGGATTGGAGCTAAGAGAAATTGGGATTGACCCAAACAAATTAATTGGCACCTCTTATTTAGACAAAGTAAATCAAGAAATTAGACCACAGTTAGAGTCAGAATTTGAAAAGGTTTTTAAAGGAAATAATAGAATCTTTGAATTGGAATATCATGGCGAGTTTTATAGTATTAATGCAGTTCCACTTTCTTTTTCAGATGAAGAAATAGATAAGATACTTGTAGTTGAAGAGAATATAACCGCCCAAAAAATAGTCACCCAAAAAAGAGAAGAAGCACTTCAAAAAGAAAAGAGACTCAATGAGATGAAATCTCGATTTGTTTCAATGGCATCTCATGAATTTAGAACTCCACTAAGTACAGTTCTCTCTTCAGTTTCGTTAATAGAGAAACATCTTGAGAAAGGTAACATAGATAAAACAGTAAAACATACTGGGAGAATCAGATCAGCGGTGGCTGGATTGACCGAAATTTTAAATGACTTTTTATCAGTAGAGAAATTAGAAAGTAACATTCAAGAAGCGAAGCTAGAAATGTTTGATCTGAAGAAGTTTTGCCATGAAATAGGAGAAGAGCTTGATACCATCACCAAAGAAGGACAAGAAATTAAAGTTTACTTTGAAGGAGAAGATTGGATGATCAACTCAGACCCGCAAGTAATGAAAAACATTTGCTACAATTTACTTTCAAATGCAATTAAGTACTCAAAAGAGGGAGATGAAATCATTGTGAAGGTTGTTAAAAGTGACGACCTAACAATCAGTGTTCAGGATTTTGGAATCGGAATTCCATATGAAGAGCAAAAAGATATGTTCAACAGATTTTTTAGAGCGAAAAACGTTACTAACATTAAGGGAACGGGGCTCGGACTGAATATTGTTAAGAAATATTTAGAATTGTTGAACGGAGAGATTACTTTTGTGAGTGAACTTAATGAAGGGACAACCTTCACTTTCAAAATTCCTTTAACCCATGAATAAGAAAATTGTTTTGATAGAAGATAACCTTGAAATGCGTGAAAACATTCAAGAAATCTTAGAATTGGCCGATTATGATGTTGAATCTGCCGAGAATGGAAAAAGAGGCGTTGAACTCGTAAAATCTATTCAACCTGATTTAATTCTATGTGATATCATGATGCCTGAACTGGATGGCTACGGGGTATTACACATGGTGAGTAAAAATACAGAAACGGCATCTATTCCATTCATATTTCTAACTGCAAAATCAGAGAAAGAAGATTTCAGAAAAGGAATGAACTTAGGTGCTGACGACTATTTAACAAAACCTTTTGATGACATTCAGCTTCTTGATGCAGTTGAAAGAAGAATAAAAAGAGCTGAGCAATTTTCATCTGAATATTCCAATACGTCTGAAGGTATAGGAGAATTCATCAATGATATTTCTTCATTTACCACTCTTGAAAGTTTGAAAGAAGGTAAACGAACCAAAAAATTCAAGAAAAAGGAAACGATATATTTTGAGGGAGATTATCCTAACTTTCTCTACTTTGTTTCATCAGGTAAAGTAAAGTGCAGTAAGATGAATGAAGACGGCAAAGATTTTGTCACAGGTCTTTATAAAGAAGGTGATTTCATTGGCTACATGGCTCTAATAAGAGACGAAGAGCAAGATGAGAGTGCTGTTGCTCTTGAAGATTCTGAAATGCTATTAATCCCAAGAGCTGATTTTGTTCAGTTATTGTATTCTTCAAAAGAGGTTTCATCTGCCTTCATTAAACTCTTAGCTGGTTCTGTGTCTACAAAACAAGAAGAACTTTTAAATCTAGCCTATGATTCGGTTAGAAAAAGAGTTTCTGATGCATTGGTAAAACTTTCTGAAACCTATGACCAAACAAAAGATGGTAACTTTACAATGGCCATCTCAAGAGACGATTTAGCTGCAATTGTAGGAACCGCAACTGAATCTGTTATCAGAACTCTTTCTGAATTCAAAGCTGATGGTTATATCACCATTAAAGGATCAAACATAACCATACTTAAGCTTGAAGAATTGAAGAACTTTAGGTTCTAAGCGTTTTCTAAAGAGAGGATCGGCATACTAGCTCTTGTCACCAATTCTTTAGAGATACTTTTATGAAATAACCTTTCAAAGAAACCCGTGTGCTGAGGAGTCAACACCATCAAATCAGCATTATCTTCTTCGCAATAGTTTACAATTGTATCTACAATATTTTTGTCCTGTAACTTAGTGTACATGTTCACTTCGAAAGGAAAATCCATTCCCTGCAAGTCAACTTTCTTGCCGTCATTCTCAATTGTAAGCACAGTCACCTTAGAACCAAATTTAGTTTGCATTTTCTCTAATGGATCAAAAACAGAATCTCCATAGTTATCAGAACCATCTGTGGTTAATACTATTTCATTGAATCCTTTAAACGAACATGACGGAGGAACAGAAATCACAGGAACTACAGTCGTTCTTATAACGGTAGCAGCTGTAGAACCGAACAAGACAGCATCTATACCTGAAGCGCCTTTAGTCCCCATGATCACTAAATCTTGAGTAATATTTTTATGTAGCTTTCTGATTGCATCCACAGGAGAACCAAACAAGCTCAATACATTAATCGTTAAATCTAAATCGGGATACTGCTCTTTAATCCATTCCATATCACCAGCCAAACCTGTTTCAGAATCTTTTGCTAACATATCATTGATATCTAACAAAGTTGCCGAAGAAGTTCGAGCATAATAAGAATTCACTAATTCATACTCTACTTCATTTCCAAAAGCATCAATTGCATACTTTATTGCATTTCTTGCTGCTTCAGAGAAATCTGTCAAGATTATAATTCTATTAAAAGTCTTTTTTTCAAGAGTTGATGTCATAACCGTTTCTTCTTTTAGTGATGTTTCCATTGTTCGATTTTATGTCGACAAAGTTGCTTCAATTATCGTGTCCTCACTATGACCTCTTGCACTTTTTAAACTGAGTTATGTCATTTTTATCTGCTCCTACCCTATAAATGGGGAATTCATCTTATCTTTGACCCCATAAAAATTGACTTGATGAAAAAATTATTGTTCCTAGCTCCTGCATTTTTCTTGATTGCCTGTGGAGGAGAAGCCGAAGAAGAAGAAAAAGACTATATCGAAACTGAATATGACATTCAAATTTCAGAGTATTTAGAAGATAAAGATTGGGATCCAGAAAGAGAAGACAATGGTCTATATATCTATACCGAAGTTGAAGGTGAAGGACAAAAACCAGGTTTACAAGATTATTTAACCTTGAAATATGAAGGGCGACTTCTAGACGGAACAGTATTTGACGGAACTGAAGGAAATGTAATCACATTCCCATTTCCTCTTGAAGGATTGATTAAAGGATGGCAACAAGGAATTCCTCACTTCGGAAAAGGTGGTAAAGGAAAACTTATCATTCCACCAGACTTAGGTTATGGAGATAGAGCTGGAGGACCAATCCCAGCAAATTCTGTACTTGTTTTTGATATTGAAATTGTAGATTTCTCACCTACTGCTCCTGCGCCTCAAATTGACATGTCAGTAGATTACTCTGAGGAAATTGACGCATATATTGCTGAGAAAAAATTAAGTGGATTCGAAAAAACTGAAACTGGTTTATATGTGAAAATTGATGATGCTGGATCAGATGAAAAACCAACTGTTGAATCATACTTGACTTTGAATTATGAAGGTTATCTTTTAAACGGGAATTCGTTTGATGGAACTGGTGGAACGCCAACTACATTTCCTTTCACACTCGGAAACACAATTCTAGGTTGGCAAGAAGGAATTCCAAATCTTGGGAAAGGTGGAAAAGGAAGTTTAATTATTCCTCCATACTTAGGATACGGAGATAGAGATTCACCTGAAATCCCAATGAACTCAGTATTAGTATTTGATATTGAAATTATTGATTTCACTGATGTTGCGCCGGGTCAAAACTAGTTGAAATGAAATTGACTGTTTCTAAAATATTCACTTTTGAGACTGCTCATGCCTTGTGGGGTTATGATGGTAAATGTGCTAACATTCATGGTCACTCTTACATCTTAACAGTAAGTATTTCAGGACCACTAATTCAAGATGAAAACCATCCTAAATATGGGATGATCATGGATTTTGGTGAGTTGAAAGAAATCGTAAAACCTCAAATTGTAGACGTATACGACCATTGCTTATTGGTTAGGAAGAATACGCCACATGAAGGATATGCGGATGTTGAAACTGCCTTTAAGAAAGTGTGGTTAACTGACTTTCAGCCAACCTGTGAAAACATGCTGGTTGACATGGTTGGTAAAATGAAAGACCAATTACCTTCGCATATCACACTTCGATACATGAAGCTTCAAGAAACTGCTACCAGCTATGCTGAATGGTTTGCGGATGAGCAATAGATCTTAAGATTCTTATTTTTGCAAACTGGTCATGGATTTCTTTTCACTTCATGGAATTACCCATAAAAAGGCTGTAAAAAAAATAAATTTACTATGCTTGCATAAGTTATCAACAACTCTTCTAAACCGTTTTAAACTTACCAAAACCCAGTATTAGCAATAGTTTCGGTAGATTTATCTTACACTAACCCCTTGACTGGTATATGTTTTTTTTCATAGCTTAAATGGAAACCAATCAAACTCACAGTCATGAAAACAATCAGCACATTAATCATGGTGATGGCCGCTATCACCTTATCAGCACAGTCAAATTTAGAAGGAACATGGTTCACAGAAAAAGGACACACTTCAGAAACACTCAAATTCAAAAAAGACGGCGAAGTCATCATTCATCAAGTAGATGAAAATGACGAATCAATGATTACAGAAGGACATTACTATTATGAAGCCGGAAGTGATTTATTAGTCATTATAAAATGGCATGGAGATCAAGCATCTACCTTGAAGTACAGATTCAATGCAGATGACAACCGATTAGAGTTAAATCAATTCTATCCAGCCTTAGAAAATCAACTTTTTGACAAAGGTCCCAGCTTAGCAGATTTGTAAAATTATTATCCCTCAAAATCCACAGTTTCCGTAACTTCGATTTAGTCGTTATGGAAACTGTGGATAGGAAAATAATTCATGTTGATATGGATGCATTTTATGCTTCGGTTGAAGCATTGGACAATCCTGAACTCAGAGGTAAACCTCTCGCCGTTGGCGGCGGCAGAGACAGAGGAGTAGTTTCTGCGGCGAGCTATGAAGCTAGAAAATATGGTGTTAGATCTGCAATGTCAGGTAAGCTAGCCAGACGTAAGTGCCCTGATCTCATTTTTGTTAAACCAAGATTTGAACGCTATAAAGAAATCTCAGATCAAATTAGAGCAATCTTTTATGAGTATACCGATTTGGTAGAGCCCTTATCCTTAGACGAAGCCTTTTTAGACGTTAGTGATAACATTCACAACCATAGTTCAGCAACCGAAATTGCACAAGAAATAAGGCAAAAGATTTTTGATACAACTGGCTTAACCGCATCTGCCGGAATATCCATAAATAAGTTTACCGCCAAAGTTGCAAGTGATATCAACAAACCAAATGGCCAGAAGACAATAAAACCTCATGAAATTGAAAAATTTCTTGAGCAATTACCTATTGGAAAATTCTTTGGAGTTGGAAAGGTGACCGCTCTAAAAATGCATTCATGGGGCATTTATAATGGCCATCAACTTAAACAACATTCGCTAGAGTTTTTAAATGCCAATTTCGGCAAGTCGGGTCAGCATTATTATAATATTGTCAGAGGTATTCAATACTCTCAAGTAAAACCTCATAGAGAACGAAAATCTGTTGGAGCTGAAAGAACTTTCCCTGAAAACCTTATCGGTCATGATGCCGCACTAGAAAAACTCTCAGAAATTGTTGATACAATTGACCGCAGACTTAAAGCATCAGGCAAAAAAGGAAAGACCATCACCTTAAAAGTTAAATTTTCAGATTTTCAACAAATCACAAGAAGTAAAACAATAGATCATTTAACTGACGAGAAAAATGAGATCTTAGAAGTCATCACAGAATTAGTTTTAGTAGAGGATTTTAAAAAATCGATTCGTCTGTTAGGAATATCTGTCTCAAACTTTGAAGAGAAAGTTATTGAAATAATAAAACCAAAAAGCAATCAATTAAAGTTTGATTTTTAAATTTGAATTATGACAAATCATCTTATTTCTTTGGGTATCCAAATTGTTCCTAAATCAAAAGTGCAAGCAACTTACGATCTTGTTGATCACGCAATTGAAGTCATTCAAAAATCGGGCATCAAACATCAAATCACACCCTTTGAAACTGTAATGGAAGGTCATTACGACGAACTCATGAAAATTGCTAAAGAAGCTGAAGAGGCAGTTTTAGCGAATGGAGCGGATGAATTTTTGGTATATTATCGCATTCACTATCGCAAAGATGCAGACGTGACATTTGAAGAAAAGAGACTAGACAGATAATGCAGTCGGTAAAACACCTAATAGAATTATAACGAGCATCTACAAATCGTCAAAATCGGTATCATCCATGATTTCATCATTTCCACCCATTTTGGTTTCGCCAAGTTTTTTCGCTTGAGCATTCATTATTTGATAAAGAATGATAAGTGATAGTATTGAGACTCCTAATCCAAATAGTAATAGTGTCATAACATCTTCAAGACCCGCTCGCGGATTAACCATTCCCCAAATAACTCCAAAAATAAATTGGCTACCGAACCACGAGACTATTGAAAGAACACCCCAAACCCAAGGAGTTAATCCTTTCTTTTGAGCTGATGAGTAAAACCCCATGAATATCCCTACTAATATTCCTATTCCGACTAATAATCCCATGTTTAAATTTTAATGTGCCGATTAATTTAATAAAAAAAGCCCCTCCAGATTTCTCTAGAGGGACTTTAATATTTATATGAAATTGAGATTAGCTCTCTTTCTCCTCGTCTACTTCTTCAAAGTCAACATCTTCTGCATCTGCTGTGTCAGCCTCTGCTTCTGACGCTCCACCTTCAGGCTGAGCTTCAGCTCCTGCATCACCTTGAGCGTACATTTCTTGAGAAGCTGCTTGGAATACAGTATTCAATTCTTCCATTGCTGAATCAATAGTATCCATATCCTTCGCTTCGTGTGCTGTTTTCAATTTTGCTAAGGCAGTTTCGATTGGCTCTTTTTTATCAGCCGGAATCTTATCTCCGTACTCGCTTAATTGCTTTTCAGTTTGGAAGATTAAAGCATCTGCTCCGTTCAACTTATCAACTTCTTCTTTTTTCTTCTTATCAGAATCTGCATTAGCTTCTGCTTCTGCTTTCATCTTAGCAATTTCTTCATCAGATAATCCTGAAGAAGATTCAATCTTAATTGATTGCTCTTTTCCTGTCGCTTTATCTTTAGCAGAAATACTCATGATTCCGTTCGCATCAATATCGAAAGTCACTTCAATTTGTGGCTCACCTCTTCTTGCTGGTGGAATATCTGCTAATTGAAATCTTCCTAAAGTCTTATTGTCATTTGCCATTGGACGCTCACCTTGCAATACATGAATATCTACTGCTGGTTGATTGTCTGATGCCGTAGAGAATGTCTCTGACTTCTTTGTTGGAATAGTTGTATTTGACTCGATTAATCTTGTCATTACACCACCCATTGTTTCAATACCTAAAGAAAGTGGAGTAACATCTAAAAGAAGTACATCTTTCACTTCTCCTGTTAAAACACCACCTTGAATAGCGGCTCCTACTGCAACAACCTCATCCGGATTAACTCCTTTTGAAGGCTCTTTACCGAAGAACTTATTTACTGCTTCTTGAATTGCTGGAATTCTAGTTGATCCACCTACTAAGATTACCTCATCAATATCAGAAGTTGATAATCCTGCATTTTTCAATGCTGTTCTACATGGCTCAATTGTTCTTTCAACTAAGTCATTGATCAATTGCTCAAATACTGCTCTTGATAAAGTTCTTACTAAGTGTTTTGGAATTCCGTCAACTGGCATAATATACGGCAAGTTGATTTCAGTTGAAGTTGTTGAAGATAATTCAATCTTAGCTTTTTCAGCCGCCTCTTTAAGACGTTGAAGTGCCATTGGATCTTTCTTCAAATCAATTCCTTCATCTTTTTGAAATTCATCAGCTAGCCAGTTAATGATTTTATCATCAACATCATCACCACCTAAGTGAGTATCACCATCAGTTGATAATACTTCAAAAACACCATCTCCTAATTCAAGTACAGATACATCATGTGTTCCTCCACCAAAATCAAAAACGATAATTTTTTGTTCTGTTGTCTTTTTATCTAATCCGTAAGCTAAGGCAGCTGCCGTTGGCTCATTAATGATTCTTTTCACAGATAATCCTGCGATTTCACCAGCCTCTTTTGTAGCCTGTCTTTGTGAATCATTGAAATATGCTGGTACAGTAATTACTGCCTCAGTTACTTTTTGCCCCAAGTAATCTTCAGCCGTCTTCTTCATTTTTTGAAGAACCATTGCTGAAATCTCTTGTGGAGTATAAAGTTTATCGTCTATTTTTACTCTCGGAGTATTGTTATCTCCCTTCACTACCTCATAAGGTACACGGCTCACTTCTTTTGAAACTTTGTCAAATGAAGTTCCCATGAAACGCTTAATCGAATAAATCGTTTTGGTAGGATTCGTAATTGCTTGTCTTTTTGCTGGGTCTCCTACTTTTCTCTCGCCACCTTCTACGAAGGCAACAATTGAAGGTGTAGTTCTTTTACCTTCAGCATTAGTGATAACAACTGGCTCGTTTCCTTCCATTACAGAAACGCATGAGTTGGTTGTCCCTAAATCGATTCCTATAATCTTGCTCATATCTAAATTGTAATTTTTCTTAATTTGTATTGACTTTGCAAGGTCAATCTTTATGCCATTAAGATATTAGGCGAAAATCACTTTCATTTTGTCAGTTTGAGTGTTTATAAGGCTTTAGAATGTGACAGAACGACATAAAACATGACAAAACTTAATCTGTCAGCTATTCTTAAAAGCTTTATTTGATTAGATCTTTATTTGAGGCACACCATCTGAGTAAAGAATTGGATCCACCACTGATGTCTAGTTTTTTACAAATTCTACTTCTGTAATTCTCTATGGATTTCTCAGTGACAAAGAGAAGCTCTGCAATCTCTTTTGATGTTTTGTTTTGAGCAACAAGCTTTAGCGTATTCATCTCAGACTTGGTCAAAGAGTCAATTAATTCTTTTAATCTTGACATTTCTTGGTTGAACTTGCTTCTATTCTCTTTGAACGAAAGTAATTTCTTACTAACGAAAGGTTTTCCTTGCTCTACCT
Source organism: uncultured Flavobacteriales bacterium (assembly GCA_913054135.1). GTDB lineage: Bacteria > Bacteroidota > Bacteroidia > Flavobacteriales_D > Crocinitomicaceae > Paracrocinitomix. The sequence continues at coordinate 66,744 of CAJXJK010000017.1, forward strand.
TTTCCAAACATTCAATAATTTCAATACTTGAATCTTCTTTTAATAAGAATCCTACAGCTCCCCTATTAAAGGCTTCGTTGAAAAAAAGCTCATCATTGTGCATGGTGAGGATTATAGTTTTGGTTTCAATTCCGCTCTCTTTTAGATGGTCTAAAACATCAATACCAGATTTCTCTGGCATATCAATATCTAATATGAGAAAATCAAACTGCTCTTTTGATAGGATATCAATAGCTTCTCGCCCATTCTCAGCTTCCTGAATAGCGCACTCCTTAATTTCATCCTTGATTAAACCTACCAGGCCTTTTCTGAAAATTGGGTGATCGTCTACAGCTAATATTCTTACCATACTACGAGTTAATTGGGATTTTAAAATTAATCTTAAAGCCAGTTTTAACTTTATCAACTTTGGCAGTTCCTTTGAGGAACTTAAGTCTTTGTTCAATACTTTTGAAGCCTACTGAATTACTTGCCGCCTTCCATTTATCCATGTCAAGACCTTTACCATTGTCTTGATAAATCAACTCAAGAGTATTACCCAAATCAATTGCTTCTAATTTAATTGAACTCGCCTCTGAATGTTTTAAAGTATTCGTACATAATTCTTGAATAATGCGGTAAATTCTAATACTTTGAAAATCTTCAAATTTCACTCCCTCTAAAGATTCAATTTCAGTAGTTATAATATAATCAGAAGACTTTTCAATTTCATCCATCATGTTCTGAACAGCTTTTTGAAGCCCAAGTCTCTTCAGCTCAGGTGGAATCAATGATCTTGAAATGGACCTTACCTCCTCAATGACTTCACTAAAATTATCATTTAAGGTATCGACTTCTTGGTCATTTTCAATTTCTAAATTGTTAAACTTGTTTTTCAACACGATCATACTTTGTCCTAATCCGTCATGCAAATCTCGAGCGATTCTTGCCCTCTCTTCTTCAAGCTTATTGGCAATAGTATGACTAAATAAGTTGTCGCTTTTTTGTTTCAATCTAAAATAAAGGATGATAGCTATAAATATGATTCCAAGTAGAACAGAAACAATGATTACCAAATTTTGCTGAAACTGAGCGAGCTCTACTTCCCCTTGCTTAACTTGTAATTTCAGTTTGTTTTGCTCAACACTTCTTATTCGCTCTTTCTTCTCGTCATCATATCTGAACTGCAACTCGGCCAATAACTTCTCATTTCCAATAGCATCTAGAGAGTCATTAAGTTCAACCTTTTCTTTATAGGTTTCTAATGCTTTTTCATGGTCTCCCATTTCTTCATAAATACGATATTTCAAATGATAATACGGTGGCATGATTTCACTGTATTGTGCATACTGTGTATAAGCATATGCCGAATCAAGCATTCGCAATGCATCTTCATATTCAGCCGTCTTCATTTTATAATATGCACGACCGTAGTAAACTGTCGGAACCGTAAACAAGACTTTTCCTTCTTTGGCAATTTTTAAGGCTAGATTGCTCAAGGAATCACTCGCTTCGGGATTACCCATGGTCATTTCAAGGCTTGCTAAATTCGTAATAGATGAAAGGATGTAAAGTGTATAGCCAAACTCATTCCCCATTTTATTAACCTTCATGTATTGTTCTTTAGCCAAATCAGAAGAGTCGATACTTGCATAATAAAGCCCCATGTTTTGTCGAGCAATTGCTTGCAGCATGGCATTATCCATCTCCTCTCCAATTCTTAAACATTGTTGAAAATCAGAAAAAGCAGAGTCTTTAGCACCCAAGTCATATTTGACCAATCCCAAATTATTATGAATGAAGCCCTTTTCATTCATATTCTTGCTCAAGTCTGCCATCCTCAATGCTTCGTAAAAACTTGCTAATGCATAAGAAACACTATCCATGTCACCGTAAAAAATCCCTAAACCATTGAGACTATAAATCAGGTTGATAGTATCTTTCTTATTATAAGAGTCAACATAAACAGCTCTCATTTCTTGAGCCATTTGATATTTGGTCTTCTTATATTCATCAGTAAATATTTTTCGAATCTTGGCCGTTCTAAATATTTGATCTTGACCTATTTTACTTGACCTATCCATAGCGAGATCAAAGTAATAGCCAGATGAATCTAAGTTGTTTTGGAAGTAATGAAAAGATCCTTGATAAACATCAAGTGCAGCACCCAATGTTTCATCTTTCTTTTGCCTGTGGATTGCCCTTAGGTCATTGTAAATCTCTGAAAACTTGACTGGATTTGACTTAAGAGCCGCATCCATTTCAGATATCTTTGGCTCATATTGATTCAAGTGGTCAATCCCTCTAAAAAGCTGAGCATTCAGCTTGCATGAGAATAGGATCAGAATTGTGAGCAATAAAAATCTGTTCATTGGATTTGTAAGATACGAAATTCTATTTATGCCCTTTCAAGAAGAGCAACAGTTGAATCATGTAAAAACACCATTAAATGTTAATAAAAAGGTAAAAATCAAAGTCTCTCCGTTTTAAATTCGCCCTATATTTGTTCAGATTTATAAAACACTAGACGACTATGAACTTTATCATTTCAAGTTCAACATTATTAAAGAACCTGCAAAGAATTTCAGGTGTATTGAACAGTAGTAATTCACTTCCTATTTTGGATAATTTTTTATTCGAATTAGAAGGAGGAGAATTGACAATTTCAGCTTCTGATTTAGAAAACACAATGAAAACATCTGTTAAACCAGATGAATCTAAAGAAGACGGAAGAGTTGCCATTCCTGCAAAATTATTGCTTGATACTTTGAAGAATTTCTCTGATCAGCCTTTAGCATTCTTAATAGATGCTTCAAATTTCGGAATCGAAATATCTTCTGATTACGGAAAATATAAGTTGGTAGGTCAAAATGCAAACGACTTTCCAAAATCTCCTGAATTAGAAAACTCTGATAATCTTAATATCAGTGGTGCAATCATTGCCACCGCGATTGACAAAACATTATTCGCATCAGGAAATGATGAGTTAAGACCTGTAATGAGTGGGGTATTTTGCCAGTTCTCTTCTGAGAAACTGACTTTTGTAGCTACAGATGCTCATAAATTAGTAAGATACGGACGTACAGATGCGACTGCATCAAAGTCAACTGATTTTATCTTACCTAAGAAACCTTTGAACTTACTTAAGCAAAACTTAAGTGGTGACGAAGAGGTAACCTTATCATATAACGAAACGACTGTTAGATTCACCTTTGGATCAATCGAATTAACCAGCAGATTAATTGATGGAAAATATCCAAACTATGAAGCTGTGATTCCTTTAGAGAACCCGAACGTATTAACAGTGGATAGAATGTCTTTCTTAAATTCAATTAAAAGGGTTTCTATCTTTTCAAATAAAACTACTCACCAAGTTAAACTTAAAGTTGCTGGTAGTGAACTTTCTATTTCGGCTGAAGATTTAGACTTTTCAAACGAAGCAAAAGAAAGGTTAACATGTAACTACGCAGGTGATGATATGGAGATTGGATTCAATTCTAAGTTCCTTCTTGAAATGCTTAACCACATTAGCACACAAGAGGTTATTCTAGAAATGAGCGAACCAAATAAAGCAGGTATTCTGCTCCCATCTTCAAATGACAATGAAAGCGAAGACATCTTAATGCTGGTTATGCCAGTAATGATTAGATAATTAAAAGGCCTCACACAATGAGGCTTTTTTTTTTGCGGAATGATTTTTGATACTTTTAGTATTCAAATTAGCATGAAAAAAATCCACTTCACATTAGTAATTCTATGCGGCTTGCTGTCGTCATGTTATTTCGTGGATGACATCTTCGATCCGTCGCCAGCAAAAGAACCGAGTCTACAAGAATTATCTGAAAAATCAATTGCCGAATATCTTTCTACAAAGGAGGATCAAAAATATGACCCTTATGGTTTTGGAGAAATTAAAATCACCAAACCTATTGATATAGCCGAACTAGAAAAGCTTGAAAAACAAAGAAAAGACCAAGGGTTTTCTAATCCTGAACTTGATTCTTCAATAGCACAAAAAAAGAGATTTGTTGAACAAAACAACATTGAGCGCACCATCAATTTAGATCATTTTTTCACTTTCACAGACACTAACGAGAGATGTGTGGTATACGAAACAACCTTTACCTTAAACGACACCTTAGGTGTAAAGAATGTAAGAGCAAAAATTATGCAGCCAATTGAAGAAAACTACACTTCAATTCTATCTTACTTCTTTTATGAAAAAGCCATTTTTCTTGCCGCATCTTATCAAGAGTCAAAAGTTTTGAGCCGTAATTTCTATGCCTTTTTTAAAGCGGAATTAGAGAATAGAAAAGACATGACTGAGAAATCAGCATTCTTATTGCATGCTCTCAAAATAACACGACAAGTTAAAATTAAAGGAAAGTTCGATCAACAAGATGTGATGGAGAGACAGATTGGTTATTACATGCGAAATGATAGGCCCGACATCACTGATTATGAGAATGTAGAGTTCTCTGATCTTTATGAAACAATAGATGAAAATTCAAATGAAATTTCAGGATACTATTTTTTTCATAAATTTATTGGAAACTTCAATGAAGTGAATGACACTAATGTTGTTCTAATCGAGTTTAATCCTTTTTACGAAATTGGAAACATTTATCAAATGGACAGACCATTTGGAGACTACTTTAAAAACTAACGAATGAAACTCTTATTATTATTTATAAGCCTTGGAATGTTTAGCCTAGCAGGTTTGAGCCAAGATCAAGAAATAGACTCATCTGAAGATGAAGTAATTGTCAAAGATGCTGTTGTGCATTGGGCTGATTCTGTTTTTTATAGTCATGAAAAGTACAAGTTCGAAAACTTCAGAGCATTTTATACTGAAGAGTACTTCATTCAAGTTATGCGTTCTAGAATGTACAAAGAGCGAGTGACAGATCTTGAAAAAAGTAAGAAATTGGGTAGATACAAAAAGTCTGATGCCGAATATGAAAAAGAACATAAAGAACTTGAAGACGCTTATAACAAAGTTCAAAAAGATGTTGACACTTTCAAATTCAGAGCCTCTTATTATCAAGTTTCGTTTTGGTCAAACATCCAAACGAATGACGGAATCACAGTTTACTACGAACACATTGTAAAGCTCAATAATGATTATAAAGTTACTGAAGCTGTTATCAATAGTTCAATTGGGAAGAAGAGTGACAAAACAGAGATTTTGTACTCAACTGATGTGAAGGGTGGAAAAAAAAAGTCCAAACAAAAGTAGATAAGCCAGCAGACAAGCCTGAGGTCAAAAAAGAGAAAGAAGTTTATGGCCCAAAACCCATAACTGTTCCTGAGAATGAGACGGCAAAAGAGAAGAAAAAACGTCTAAAGGCTGAAAAGAAAGCCGCCAAGAAAGCGGCGAAATCAAAGAAATTAAATTAGTTCAGGACCTAAACGATTAGAATAATTAGGCTTATTTGAGAACAGTAACATGTCCATTGCCGTCAACATAGAACACACCTCATATCCGTCAGTTACACTTAGAAATCTAGTTCAAAACAACCATCTTTTTTAAGATCGAAAATAAGGTCACTATCTACATGTTCATATATCAAACGTTTCAGGCCGTAACCAAGCTTAGGTCCCAGAATCAATCTGCAATCCGTTTTTGCTAGCTTTTGGAGCATATCGATATCAACATATTTTAACTGGTAAAGAACCAAATAATCTGTATTTGTATAATCCTCTTTAGCCAACTTTGAGGAGAATTTAATATTGCTAGGTCCGATTTTTATGGATTTTATATTTGTATTATCAATCCACTTAGAAGGCCTTTCTTTTCCGCTTCGATAAAACCAATTATGCTTAACATGAAATAGAAGTGCTGATTCATCCTCATAGAATTTTGGAGTCGAATAGAAATAGTTTTGTGTACCATGAAAAACATCAAAAACCAACTCATTCTTTACATTATAAATGAAGAGTTTTCTTTCAGAAGAAATAGTGATTTTTTCAAAAATATTTATGCCAACAAAGAGAAATAAGAAGATCATGGACCCCATGAATATTTTTGAACTCTTCTTTACAATTGAAGTCGTGAAACTTACAATCAAGCCATAAATAATGAATACTTCATACCAATGAATTGAAACACCCCACATAACTGAATAGGGCAATTTTTCAATCCATTCAACTCCCACATTGAGGATGGTTAATAGGAAGTCAAAAATCCAGAAAATGAGGTCAGAAATAAAGGGTAACCAATAGAATGCTAAGTAAGCTATTCCGACAATTAGTAAAACGAAGGCTAGCGGAATGACAATGAGATTTGAAATCATAAAGAAGTTCGGAAACTGATGAAAATAATAAAGACCTAAAGGAAAAGTAGCTAATTGCGCGGCAATAGAGACGGCTGTGATTTGCCAAGCCTTATCCAATACCTTGTTTTTTATGAACCAGAAATTATAAATTTTGGGTTGCAGATATACTATACCAAGAACGGCCAAATAACTTAACTGAAAACCTACCTGGAAAATGAGATAAGGCTCAATTAAGATTAGAATGAAAGCAGAAACTAGAATGGACTGGTAAATACTTGTTTCTCTTTGCAGTTCTTGTCCTACCACAATGAATGAGAACATAACAGCCGCCCTCAATACAGAAGGAGACAAACCAGTAATCAATGCGTAAAACCAAATGGCTAATAACATGAGAATTAGAAACAATTTCTTACCGTGCTTTATTCGTTTAATTGGTTTCAAGAAGAAACTGAAAATCAGCATTACTATTCCGACATGCAAGCCCGAAACAGCCAACACATGCATTGCGCCCGCGCTAGAATATGATCTCAAAACATCTTCACTCAAGTATTCTTTCTGTCCCAAAAGGAGTGCATTCGCAACCATAATATTCTCTTCTCTCATTCCACTCTTTTCAATGACTTTTGAAAAGCCTTCTCTCCATTCTAAGATTTTTAACATTACTGGATTACCAATGAACTCACCTTTTGCCCAATTTTCACTTTCAACGTAAGCTTGATGGTGGATGTCATGGATTCTCAAATAGCGAGCATAGTCAAATTCTTTAGGGTTTCCGCTAGCCTTTATTGAATTGAAACTGGCGTTAAATGCAATCAAGTCTCCATACTTGGGTAAAACCTTATTACTATCCTTTTCTAGATATAAAAGGGTTTGTCCTTGAACCTTTTTATCATTTTTGGTCAGGATATCTACTTCAATCTTTATTGAATTCTCTTTTGATTCAGAGCTAGAAGTCAAAACTCCAACAAATTCTTGTGTTGATGAATCAGTAGGTCCCCAGAAGTAATTGGCCTGAATTGAACTATTGCTTAAATCGGCTAGAGTGCCCCCAAGGGATGCAAAGCACAGAAACAGTGCTGGGGTGAATAATTTTGAGACAAAATTGATTTTGGACAATGTAGGTAAAGTGAATATCAAAAGAATAATTGCGAGAACAATTGAAGTCGGCAGACCAGCAGAATAAGCAGTATGGAATTGAAAAACAACTCCTAAAACCAAGGCCAGGAGCATCCAGAAAACAGGAGGTATTTTAACTTTTTGAGATTTCAGTAGGGCATATTTCTACTTAAAGAAAGCAAGAAAATTCCAGAACCGTCTCTTTTTTAGATAGTTTAGATCTGACTCTTTACCATAAGCCTCTTTTTCAAAGCTAATTGCTCGATAAGCTTTTCGTTTGTCTTTGAGCCTTACGAAATGAATCAAAAACTCTAATCCATACCACAGATAAAAAGGAATAATAAGCAATTCAATTTGCTGTCTGATATGAATACGCTCATGATTTATGAGCACCATATCTTCTTTACATACTTTGTTTTTAGCAAAGATGAAGGGGAAAACAGTCATTGCTTTGTATCCCTTCGGAACAAAGTATTTGAAGATGACAATCAAAAGGTCAAGAAGGCCGTTCTTCTTCCACAAGAAGCTTTTACGAAATAGCCAAGAGAATAATTAATCTCCATTACTAACTGAACATTAAGAGGATTCGTACTTGTTGGCTCCGTTATGTCAAGATAATTTGTGAACGGAAATGAAGTATCTTCATACGTCTGTGAAGTTAGATTTGAAAACGTATAATTAAATCGGAGCCCCATCATTAAAGAAATCGTTTCATTGCCGACCATATGTCCTCCAAAACCAAAAGTTAAACCGGTTAGTTTAGAATTAATTGCTTCGGCAGGGTTTGGTTGTAAAATCTGATAAGCTTCATCCTCTATAAGCGGGTTTCTAGTAAAAGAGAAATTCGGTCCAATCTCTAGATAAGAAGCTTCTTTTGTATATCTGAAATAAGGAGAGAAATTTATAGCGTTATAAGACAGCTTATATTTAAAGGTTTCGGTAGCTGGTTTACCAAGCACATCTGACTGAGTAAATCCATATTTGTAGGATCCATAATCTACGTCAAAAGTAACCCCAACAAACTCTCCGAAATTCACTCCTACTTTTCCTCCAAAAAAGTAATTAAACCCTGGAGAAACACCTAGCCTACCGTCCTCATTTACCACGCTATTCAATGCAAATCCACTTCCTACACCTCCCTTTGCTCCCAAATCAAACCATACCTGTGCTGAGGATGTGAAAGACAAAGCTATTGCTGAAATCAATAAAAGTTTCTTCATTTGTTCTTAGAGTTTGCTCAAAAATACAGTTTTTATTGAAAGTGCAAAAAAATTTAAGGAGCAGCCCGTACTTGCCAAAAAAGCGATTTTTTTCTCAGAGTTTTTAAATCATTTTACTATTTTAGCCCTTTATTCTAAACCTATCTAAATAAAATGATGACAAGAAGAATTAAAATAGCAATGATGGCTTCGGCTTCTTTATTGCTTTTAGGATCATGTGGAGGAAGCGAACCAGATGACAACCAAGTAGTTGACGCAAGTGATACGCTTGAAGAAGATTTTGATGTAGATTTATTTGAATCTCCTGAAATAGATTATCACCTACCTTCTCCTTTGCAAGTTGCAAGTATCTTCAAGAAATCTGGATTAGAATATAATACTGGAGTAACGAACTCTGCTGACAATTCAGGAAACTACAATGACGAACTTAGTCAACACCTAAACTTTGGTGTTTACTCTGCCGATATGGCTTACTGTGTTCTTAACGAGCAAGCAAATGAAGGAAGAATTTACCTAGGAGTAATTTCTACTTTGGCTGCAGAAATCGGAATGGAAGCTGTTTTTGCTAATGAAGATTTAATGGATCGTTTTGAATTAAACATTGAAGACAAAGATTCAATTGAAATCTTGATGATTGATATTCACGAGCGTACTGAAGAGTACATGGAAGAGAATGACATGCAGCATCAATCGGCTGTTCATTTTGCTGGAGCATGGACTGAAGGAATGTACCTTGGAGTTTATGATTATGAGCACAATGGAAGCAAAGAAGGACTTGGAGCTCAGATAACTGAGCAAATGGCTATACTAGGCAATATCATTAAAGGTTTGAAGGATCCTAGAAATGATGGCATGGAACTTGGATGGGTTATTACAGAACTTGAAAACATTCAATCAACTTTTGATGCATTTGCATCTGTGTCGGCATATTATGAAGATGAGTCTGCTGATGAATTAACACTTTCAGATGAAGAGTATTCTTCTTTAGGTGAGTTGATAAAAGCTTTGAGATCTAAGATTACAAACGGTTAATTTTAAAAAGACACTCCTATGAAAAAGACACTCACAATTATCGCGTTATTTGGTTTCGCATTGGTGTTTGCTCAAACAGCTGCCAATCTTACTGAATTCAAAGAAAATATCTCTAAGCAAAAAGTAGAGGCTAAAAAAGCACTTAAACCATACAGATATGATGGATCTAAAGTGACTTACTTCAACTTCAAAACATACAAACAAGTAAAAGAGGTAGAGATTTATCTATTTAACAATACTGATTATAGATTCTCATTTAATGGCAAGTCATTACCAAATGATGTAACTATTAAGATCTATGACGAGGACAAAACAAATCCTAAAAGAATTTTACTTACTGAAGTAAAAGGTGTAAAAGGAAAGAACCTAGTTGTTGAATCTAAAGATTTAAATGCAACATATAAGTCTAAAAAATCTGGAGCTTCTAGATTGAAAAGAGTATTTGTTGATTATGAAATTCCTGGTGTAACAGGAGCACAAAACAAGAAACCAACCATGAAAGAACGTGGGGCAGTTATTCTTGTTATGGGTTATAAGAACTAGAGAACTAAATAATTATAAAAAGCCTCTTCAATTAAATTGGAGAGGCTTTTTTTGTTCTTATAATTCCTAAACAGAAAGTATTATTTTTGTACGCGTTTTGACTTGTACCAAAACGTTTAAAGTGAAAAAAAAATGGTTGAAGTAATATTACCAGACGGATCAAAAAGAGAATATGATGAAGGAGCGACTGCTCTTGATGTAGCATTAAGCATTAGCGAAGGCTTAGCTCGAAATGTGTTAGCAGCAGAAGTAAATGGAGAAGTAGTTGATGCTACTAGGCCTCTTCCTGCAACAGCAAACTTAAAACTATTAACCTGGAATGATAAAGATGGTAAATCTACCATGTGGCATTCAAGTGCACACTTAATGGCCGAGGCCATAGAAGCGCTTTATCCAGGAACTAAATTAGCAATCGGACCATCAATTGATGCCGGTTTCTATTACGACATTGATTTAGGTGGACATAAGATTACAGATGAAGATCTTCCTGCGATTGAGAAAAAGATGAAAGAGCTTGCAGGTCAAAAGAATACTTTTGACAGACAAGAAATTTCAAAGGCAGACGCCATCAAATATTTCACCGAAAAAGATGATGAGTATAAATTAGAATTGATTGACGGATTAGATGACGGTACAATCACATTTTATACGCAAGGTAACTTCACCGATTTATGTAGAGGACCACACGTTCCTCACACGGGTTTTATTAAATCAATAAAACTTACTTCAATAGCTGGAGCTTATTGGAGAGGTGATGAAAATAGACAACAGCTAACTCGTATTTACGGAATTACATTTCCAAAGAACAAAGAATTGAACGAGTACCTTGAAATGATCGAGGAAGCTAAAAAGAGAGATCACAGAAAGCTTGGTAAGGAAATGGGCTTATTTACCTTTTCTCAAAAAGTAGGACAAGGATTACCGCTTTGGTTACCAAAAGGAGCTGCTCTTAGAGAGAGATTAGAAAACTTTTTGAAAGTAGCACAGAGAAAGGCTGGATACGAGCCTGTAATATCTCCACACATTGGACATAAAGATTTGTATGTGACATCAGGTCATTATGCAAAATATGGCGAGGATTCTTTTAGACCAATAATGACTCCTCATGAAGGAGAAGAGTTCTTACTTAAGCCAATGAACTGTCCTCACCACTGTGAGATTTATAAAGCAACCCCTAAATCATACAAAGATTTACCAGTAAGGTATGCTGAATTTGGAACGGTTTATAGATATGAGCAAAGTGGTGAACTTCATGGTTTAACAAGAGTTAGAGGTTTCACACAAGATGATGCACACCTTTTTTGCACACCTGAACAGGTTAAAGAAGAGTTCAAAAACGTAATTGATTTAGTGCTTTACATATTCAAGACACTGAAATTTGAAAACTTCAGAGCACAAATTTCACTTAGAGATCCTGACAATCCTGAAAAGTATATTGGATCAGATGAGAATTGGGAAAAGGCTGAGCGCTCAATCATTGAAGCAACTGAAGAAAAAGGATTAGACTCTGTAATAGAATATGGAGAAGCGGCATTTTATGGTCCAAAGTTGGATTTCATGGTGAAGGATGCCCTGAACAGAGAATGGCAATTAGGAACAATTCAAGTAGATTACAATCTTCCTGAGCGTTTCGAACTTGAATACGTAGGAGCTGACAATGAGAGACATAGACCTGTAATGATTCACAGAGCACCATTCGGATCAATGGAAAGATTCGTGGCTGTTTTAATTGAACATTGCGGAGGAAAATTCCCACTTTGGTTAACAACTGACCAAATTGCAATACTCCCAGTGTCTGAAAAATATAATGATTACGCACAAAAAGTTTTAAATTATCTAAATAATTACGATATTCGCGGATTCGTTGATGACAGGAACGAGAAGGTTGGTAAGAAAATTAGAGATAATGAGGTGGATAAAATCCCATTCATGCTGATCGTAGGAGAGAAAGAAGAAGACAATAACGAAGTAAGTGTGAGAAAGCAAGGAGATGGAGATTTAGGAGCAATGAGTTTAGAAAAATTCTCTGAATTTATTGGCCAAGAAATAGACAAAGAATTAAACTAAAGAAAGGAGTAACGACCTATAGCAATAAAAAGAAGAAATAATCAGAGACGTGGACCTAGAAGAAGAGAGGACGCGCACAAGATTAACGAGAAAATTACAGCTCAAGAAGTTCGTGTCGTATGGGACGAAGGAGCAGAAGTAATGGATATCAGGGCAGCACTTAAAAAAGCTGCAGAATCTGAATTAGATTTGGTTGAAATTTCACCAAATGCGGTTCCGCCTGTTTGTAAAATTATTGACTATAAGAAGTTCCTTTTCGAACAAAAAAAGAGACAAAAGGAGTTAAAGTCTAAACAAACCAAAGTGGTTATTAAAGAGATCCGAATGGGTCCTAACACTGAGGATCATGATTTTAACTTCAAGCTTAAGCACGCGAAATCATTTTTAGAAGATGGCGCAAAAGTTAAAGCTTATGTATTCTTTAAAGGAAGAAGTATCGTTTTCAAAGACAGAGGAGAAATTTTGTTATTGAAATTCGCACAAGAGTTAGAAGATTACGGAACACTTGAGCAGATGCCAAAATTAGAAGGGAAGAAAATGATCATGATGATCAACCCTAAGAAAAAGTAAATAATACTCGAAAGAGTTTTATATAAATAGAGAGGTAAAAATTAAGAAGATGCCAAAGATGAAAACAAAATCTAGTGCTAAGAAGAGATTCAAGGTAACTGGAAGCGGGAAATTGAAGCGTAAACACGCATACAAGAGCCACATCTTGACTAAGAAGTCAAAGAAAAGAAAAGCCGCATTGACTAAAAGTGGATTAGTTCACAAGTCAGATGAGACTAGTATTAAACTTCAATTAAACATGAAGTAAATCATTCCGATTAATTCGGAATAGGTTAAGATTGTTAAACCAGGTATCGAGTACCAAAGATCGTCAGTAAAGTAGACGACACTTTCTACCAAAAAACTTAAAATTATGCCAAGATCGGTAAACGTAGTAGCTGCAAGAGCTAGAAGAAAAAAAACAATGAAACTTGCCAAAGGTTACTTTGGAAGAAGAAAAAATGTATGGACAGTAGCAAAAAATGCTGTTGAAAAAGGATTGTCTTACGCCTATATCGGACGTAAACAAAAGAAAAGAACGTTTAGAGCGCTTTGGATTCAAAGAATCAATGCTGCAACTAGAACACACGGGATGAGCTATTCTCAATTTATGGGAGAAGTGAACAAGAAAGGAATCAAATTGAACAGAAAAGTTCTTGCTGATTTAGCAATGAATCACCCTGAAGCTTTTAAAGCTGTTGTGGATCAAGTAAAAAAATAAACGTTAAATAACTCTCTATTTTAAAACCCTGTTTCGGTTCAACCGAGACAGGGTTTTTATTTTCCTTAAATTCGTTACTACCTAAAGTTTCTGTATTTTATTTTAAATGACCAGCAAAAGCAAATATTTCGAAGTTCTTGGCATCAAGCCAACGACTGATCAATCCGAAATAAAAAAAGCTTATCGTAAACAGGCCTTAAAGTATCACCCTGACAGAAACAATGACCCGAACGCTCATTATCATTTCATATTGATTACCGAGGCCTATGAAGTACTCTCTGGCCAAAGAGAAATAAACAATAAGAAAAAGAAAAGCCAAGCGGCACCTAAAAGGTCAAAAGAAGAGATTCTAGCTGAGAAAGTAAGATTGGCTAAAGAACGTTACCGAAAACAAAAAGAAGAAGAAGAAGCTAAAGACAATGCTTATTATTCAAAAGTAGCCTCAGGCTGGACCTGGAGGCTATTCAAAGTGATGGCTGTGTACTGCGCTATATGGGCTACTCTTCTTACAGTAGACTATTTCTCTGAAGGAGAACAAGTAACTGTTACTACCGAACTAAGTGCTGATCGCTATGAAAGAACTCTCAGAATTAGAGGGGAAATGTTTTATGTAGATAATGTTGAATATTGGTGGCAGCACAATCTAAGAATCCCTATTAGAGGTAACTACAGCTATTTGTTTCATGACTTGAAATCAATTAGCGTTATGACCAATTACGAGCCCTCTTATCACAAAGATTCCAACTCCTATAAGATGAATAGGTATGACCATTTTATTGAACAAGAACTCTTTACGGCCTATTCCTACAACTCTATTCACGGAGTGTTTCCTTTTCTTCATTTCTTCTTTTTTATTCCACTTATGCTTATCATTTTTAAACGACAAACTTTAAGGTTCAATGTTTGGCGACTGGTTTCTTTATGGATGATTTTCCCAACAGTGGTATTCTTCACCTTTTCAAATGACAGAATATTCTATTTAATTGACCTAATCTTCAGTCCGTAAGGATACTTTATTGAACAAAAAGGCCTCTCTGTAAGCATCATCCCTACTCTTCGTCTAAACTTCACCCCACAACAAGGTATTCCAATCAAAATGGACTATTTTTGGAAGTATGAAAACTTTAAGCATAGTCATTATTACACTACTTACTTCAATTGCTGCACAAGCAAAAGAGTTGAAGGCATATCAAATTTTTGATAATAAAGGAAAATCAGTTGACATTGATAAAATCATGAAATCAACTGAAGACAAGTCCCACATATTTTTTGGAGAACTTCATAACAACCCAATTTCTCACTGGTTGCAATTTGAGCTCACGAAACGTCTTTATGCTCTTAAGAAAACTAGATTGGTAATGGGTGGCGAAATGTTTGAGGCTGACAATCAATATATAATTGACGAATATTTAAATGGAAAAATATCTAAATCTAGCTTCCAAGATGAGGTACGGTTATGGCCAAATTACAATACAGACTATAAGCCTCTACTTGAATTTGCCAAAGAAAAAGGCGTTCCGTTGATAGCAACCAATATTCCAAGAAGGTATGCAAGTATGGCTTACAAACAAAACATTGATTCTCTGAGAGGATTAACAGAGCTAGCAAAATCGTTTATCGTACCTCTTAATAGTTTTGAATTTGACTCAACTGTAGCCTGCTACTCAAAAATGATTACTGACTTTGGAGATCATGGCGGAGTATCAATTGCAACCGCTCAGGCAATAAAAGACGCAACAATGGCACACTTCATTGCAAAGCACTCAAACAAAAGAACAGTTTTCGTCCACTATAACGGAGCCTATCATTCTGACAAGAAAGAGGGTATCATCCACTATTTGAAGAATGAAGTCGAATTAAATAAAATCTTAACGATCACAACTGTTACACAAGAAGACGTTAGCAAATTATCAGAGGAGAACACTGGTTTAGCAGATTTCACTATTTGCGTTCCAGAAACAATGACAACTACACACTAAATGCCAATAATTGAAACCATACAACCTGAAGATGCTACTGGAGAGCTGAAAGATATTTACAATGACTTAATTAAGTCTAGAGGCAAAATTGCCGAAGTACACAAAATTCAAAGCTTAAATCCAAAATCTATCGTGAATCATATGGATTTGTACATGACACTCATGTATGATAAAAGTCCAATTAAAAGGGTGTTAAGAGAAATGATTGCCGTGGTGGTGTCAAGAGCAAACGAATGCGCATACTGCCAAGTTCATCACATTGAAGCCGTAAATCACTATTGGAAAGATGATCAAAAAGCTAGTAGTTTTAAAAATGACTACATGTCAATTGAGCTCTCTGATATTGAAAAAGCATATTGCGATTTTGCATGGCAGCATACAAAAACACCAGGTAAAGACACCACTGAAATTATCGAGCATCTAAAATCATTAGGACAATCAGATAGAGCAATTCTTGACGCGACTATGATCATAGCTTACTTCAACTTCGTGAATAGAATTGTAGCCGGACTTCAATTAGAACTAGAGTCTGATGGTGGCGGAGGTTATAATTTTGAGTAAAATCTCATTTTCTTTCTCGGATTGCCGTTGGTTGTGTTATTTTTGATGTACATCTATGGCTAGAAGAATAAAAGACCCCGGAATTGGAACCAAGTTTGACGAAAAGGTTGGCAGAATCATTAATGCTGATGGAACTTATAATGTCGTAAGAAAAGGATCTCAAAGAGGAATAAGAGACATCTTCAAGTACTTAGTTGAAATAAAATGGTCTAAGTTTTTTCTCATTCTATTCAGTGCTTACATCCTCATGAATTTAGTTTTCACTGTCATCTACATGGCAATTGGATTTGAAAATATTACTGGAATTGATGAAAGAGAAGGCCCCGTATTCATGCAAGCATTCTTCTTCTCTGTTCAAACATTTACAACAGTTGGATACGGAACTCTCGCACCATTGGGAGTAGCCACTCAATCGGTGGCAGCAATTGAAGCCTTTGTTGGTTTTTTATCTTTTTCTTTAGCAACAGGTCTTTTATACGGAAGATTCTCCCGTGCTCAATCCAAATTGACATTTGCAGACCACTTCGTTTATTCAAAATTTGAAGACGGATACAGTTTCAAATTCAAATTGACTAACAAAAGAGATGTCGTTTTACAAGATGTCGAAGCCAGAACATTGGTTTTTTTCAATGACAAAAATGAAGCAGGTGAAATGAGTAGACAGTTCTTCACACTCCCTCTAACCTTACCTACAATTCAGATTATGGCTCTTACTTGGACATTAGTTCATAAGATAGATGAAGAAAGTCCTTTTTGGGGAAAGACAAAAGAAGAAATTATTGAGATGAAACCTGAATTTTTAGTTTTGGTCAACGGATTTGACGAAATCTATTCTGAAAGAACCAGAGCAAGAAAATCATATGTAGCCGAAGATATTATTTGGAACAAGAACTTCGCTACTATATTCAGTTCACGAGATGATGGAATGGTAGAAATGGATGTAAGAGATTTAAACAAAGTAGTTGATGAGTGATGTTATGATCCCTTTAATGGAGGATTTTTATTCTTTGCAAGGCGAAGGATTTTATAGTGGTAGAGCTGCATATTTCATTAGATATGCAGGCTGTGATGTTGGATGTGTATGGTGTGATGTTAAGGAATCGTGGGACAAAGAAGCACATCCTGAGGTTGAGCTAAACACTCTAATTCAAAGAGTTAAGGATTCAGGAACAGATTTTGTAGTTATAACTGGTGGAGAACCTGCTATGTATGACTTAACGACCATTACAGAAGCATTGCATGCCGAAAATATTGAAATTGCTATTGAGACCTCAGGGGCTTATAAAATAGTTGGCAATTTTGACTGGATTTGCCTTTCTCCTAAGAAATTTAAGATGCCGATTGAAGAAAATTATGCAATCGCCACCGAACTAAAAATGATTATATTTAACAAGAGTGACTTCAAATGGGCCGAAGAACTTCAAGCCAAAGTTTCAGACAAATGCATCTTATATATGCAGCCAGAATGGGACAAAAGCAAAGAAATGTTACCATTAATGGTTGATTACGTTAAAGAACATGTAGAATGGAACGTTTCATTACAGACACACAAGTTTTTAAATATCCCTTAATAATTAAAATGAAAAAGTACTTATTTATTCTAGTAGCACTAATAGCAGGTTCATGCGTAACAGCTCAACCTGGTCAATGGCATACTAAAAGCAAAAAAGCAATCAAATATGTTGAGCAAGCAATGGCGCTCACAAGAGAACTAGACCCTAGAACTGGTCAACCTAAATATGAAGAGGCTCTGGTATACGTAGATAAAGCTTTGGCTAAAGATCCTGCTTTTTCTGATGCCTATTTTCTTCAAGCAGAATTCAATCTCAATTTGAGAAGAAAGCATGACGCAATGAAGTCGTACCAGACTTTAATTGAATTGCCGACTTTCAAAACATCTACTGGATATGTTTATTTTGACCTGGCAGCACTAGAACTTTCTGAGGGATACTATGAAGAAGCATTGGTTCATGCTAAAAAGTACGACACTTATAAAAACAGACCAGAAGATATGGTCTCTGAGAATCTCTGGATGATTAAAACCTGTGAATTTGCTATCAAAGCAAAGAAAAACCCAGTACCATTCAAACCTGAAAATGTAGGTTCGGGCGTAAACACGGCTGATCCTGAATACTTCCCAACCCTAACTGTTGATCAAAAAGAATTGCTGTTCACACGAAGAGTAACCGGAACTTCTTCATGGCAAGAAGATTTCTTTGTTTCTCCTGATCAAGATGGATATTGGGCAACTGGAAGACCAATGCCAAGAAACATTAACACATCAAATAATGAAGGAGCACCTACTTTTGCCCCTGACGGACGTACTTTAATTTTTGTAGGTTGCATTGACCAAAGAGGCAGTTACGGACCAGGAAGACGTGGTTTCGGTTCATGTGATTTATTTATAACTCAAAAAATTGGGAAGAATTGGACTGACCCTATTAACTTACCTGGTAAGGTTAACAGTAAGCACTGGGAAACACAACCTTCACTTTCATCTGACGGAAGAACGCTTTATTTTATTAGAGGATTAGTAAGAGGGAAAGGCGGACGAAATCAAAGAAATGGTGACATCTATGTTTCTAAAATGAACGAAGATGGATCATGGGCAGAAGCTGTGCCTTTGCCAAAAAACATTAACACAGAATATTCAGAATCATCTGTTTTAATTCACCCTGATGGTAAAACATTATACTTTTCATCTAATGGCCATTTAGGTATGGGAGGATATGACTTATACATGTCTACCTTACAAGATGATGGAAGTTGGAGTGATCCAAAAAACTTGGGATACCCGATTAATACTCATGATGATGAAAACTCACTATTAGTTTATGCTGATGGTAAGTTGGCGGTTTTCGCATCTGACAGACCTGGTGGATTAGGAAGTTTAGATTTATACCAATTTGAAATGCCTGAATCAATCCAACCAACAAAGACAATTTATATGACAGGAACAGTATATGATATTGTGACTGAAAAGAAATTAGGTGCCGATTTTAAACTGATTGATCTTGAGACTGGAAAAGAGGTAGTGAGGTCTACCTCAGACCCTATTGATGGCTCATTTTTGGTGACTTTGCCAATCAATAAGAACTACGGTTTGTTTGTTAAGAGAGACGGATATTTACCTTATTCAATCAACTTTGATTTACAAGTTCCTGAAAATTCAGAAGAGCCATATCACATTGATGTTCCACTAACTCCAGTTGGGAAACCGAGTATTGAGAATATCTTAGCGAACGTACTTTTTGATTTAGATTCAGATAAATTGAGAAAAGAATCATTTGTTGAGTTGAACAATTTCGCAGCATTTATGAAACGTAATTCTGACATGAAAATTGAATTGCAAGGACATACGGATGCCCAAGGTGATGACGCTCATAACTTAGACTTATCTAAGCGAAGAGCAAAATCAGTATATGAATATTTGGTAAAACAAGGAGTAGATTCAAAAAGAATGTCGCATGAAGGGTATGGTGAAACCAAGCCTTCTAAGTTTTACAAGGACGGTGAAGAAGTAGTGAGAACTGAAGAGTGGATAAATGCCCTACCAACGGATAAAGAAAAAAGATCGGCTCATCAAGAAAACAGAAGAACTGTTTACATAGTGAAGCCATAGAATTGATAAACATATGAAGTCCCTAATCCACTTTTTACGACTTGTTCGTATTGGTAACTTGGTGGTTATCGGACTCACTATGTGCATTATTCAGGTGTTTATTGCTTCACACGGCAATTCTAGTCTCTATTTAGGAATATTTCAAGAGCCTAGCCTTTTCGACATCATCACCTTAAAGTACAATCTCAATTTAGAGTTCTTCTTATTGGCGCTCTCAGTGGTTCTAATAGCAGCAGCAGGTAATGTCATCAATGACTATTTTGATGTGAAGGCCGATCGGGTAAATAAGCCTGAAAAGTTAATCATTGGTAAACATATCAAAAGACGTTGGGCCATCATGTTCAATTGGATCTTCAACGCTTCGGGATTAGCGATTGCTGCTTACATTTCATATGTAAATAGAAATTGGTGGATCGTTTTAATCGCCTTCGTGATCATCAACTTCTTATGGTTCTATTCTGCTTTTTACAAACGTAAACTTATCGTGGGCAACATCCTAGTTGCACTAATGATTGGAATAGTCCCTATTTATGTCTTGTTCTACAACCTCCCTCTTGATGGATACAGCATAGCTGAAAATAGTTCGTACATATTTGGAACCACTTACATTGTAGAGGTGGTATTAATCATTTCAATTTTGGCCTTTTCTATAAATTTCATGCGCGAAATAATTAAAGATATCGCCGACATCAGAGGTGACCTCCACCTTTCAGCAAAAACAGTTCCGATCGTTTTGGGTAAAAAGAAAACAAAAATTATACTCATTATCTTGTCTTTACCACTCCTTTTATTAATGCTTTTTTACGCAGTAGATGTTTCTTTGAGTAAACAATTATTAACCTCAATTGTAGGACAAAAACAATCTTTCTTTCTCTTTTATTGCTGCATTTCAATAAGTGCCTTGTTAATCATAATTTCAATGTTCACATTGATCTCTGCAGATAAGAGAAAGGTTTATTTATTGAGTTCAAACCTTTTAAAACTGGCCATGCTCTTCGGTATGATCAGTCCACTATTCTTATAATTCAATGCTTGAAAACTTAGCAAACAAACGCATTATTTTATCTTCTAAATCTCCTCGCAGACAAGAACTGTTAAAAGGACTTGACATTGATTTTGAAATTGAAGTGAGGCCAGTTGATGAAATCTACTCTCTTGATTTAGAAGCCGAAAAGGTTCCTTCATTCTTATCTAAACTGAAAGCAACAGCCTTTGATGGCGACCTAAACGAAAGTGACATCCTTATTACCTCTGACACCATTGTCATCTTAGGTTCAGAGATATTGGAAAAACCAAAATCAGAGGAAGAAGCCAAAGGCATGATTAGAAAAATGGCTGGTAAAACGCATACTGTTGTTACTGGAGTAGCCTTAACATCTGCCGATAAACAGGAAGTATTTTCTGATCACACCAAAGTAACTTTCGGAGAACTAACTGATGAAGAAATTGAATACTACATCAGCAAATACAAGCCATTCGATAAAGCTGGTTCTTATGGCGTGCAAGAATGGATTGGATATGTAGCCATTGATAATCTTGAAGGCAGTTACTATAATGTAATGGGTTTACCACTTCATAAGTTATACAAAGCTCTGAAGCATTTTTAAAGCAATCCTTCACTATTCCCTTAACTTTCTTACCTTTAGCTCATGAACAAAGTACTTGCTATAGTATTATTGTTTTTGATAACCCTAACTTCAAAAGCCCAAGACACCATCATATTTGATGATGCTCGTGTGCATCCCGTTAAAATAGTCTCTGTTTCTAAAACTGCTGTTAGTTATGAACGGAGAGGTCAAATCAAAGAGGCGAAATTCATTGATATTATGCAATTCAAGCATGGCGATCAGTGGTTTTACTATAATGAGGATGAGAAGAAATTAGAAGAGCAATCTGAACCTTTCTTTGATTACGCAAGCAATCCACTGCAATACCCTAAAAAATTTAGATACAATCGTTTTTCTATTGGAGCAACAGTGGCTTTTGACATTTCGAATACCTCTCAGTATTCGGTGAAACGTTATTCACCAGCAGATAATTGGAGAATTAGAATTGAGCCAGAAGTGTATTTAACTGAATGGTTTTCATTAAAGATTCCTTTGGTTATTCCACTTACGCAAGATGAGCAGTCAGTTGATGGTGATGTAATCACACATAGTGCTGGACCACAAGAGTCTGGAGTAAGTGGAACTGACTTTTATTATAATTTCGGTGGGTATACATACGAGCCTAACAACCCTTCTATTTTCCCTGTAAAAGTTGGATGGTACGGGGGAACAAATCAAAGTGGAGCTGGCACTAGAGATATTCTTGGTCAAATAGGTGTAACACCAAAATTTTATCCTTTTTTGCAGCAAAAAGTTGCCTTTTATATTGCGCCTTCATTCAATCTAGGAATAGGAAACTATAATCAAGTAAACTATTATGCTACATTCGACTATCAAGACAGTATCCAACAGGGTAATCCGTCTAATCCCTATTACACTGATACTTGGGAACTCTTAAGTGAAAGACTTGAAGTACAAAAAGCTAGTTTTATTTATTTCAGAGGTGAATTCACCATAGGCTTTAATTTCAACATCACAAAATCATTGAACTTTACAATTGAAAGTGGCATCACTACTGACCTAATACCTATAACTCCAATAGAAAATAGCAACCTCACAGTAATTAGGCAAAATGACGGGGTTCAATATGAAACTCAAAGTTTTAGGCCAACCGTCCTAGACTTCAGGGAAGATGGTATTGGAGGCAGTTTTGCAATGAATCGATTTATGCTCGTTTACCGATTTGGTGGCAGAAAAGTAGAAGAATTGTGATTCTTTTGAAGAAACATATCACTTTATTAATCTCAACTCTTTGTAATGGTAGACTACTTTCTCTTCGACATTTGAGTAAATTTCTTTGCACAATATCATTTCTTTTGATCACTCAATTTTCAAAAGCCCAAGACACCATCATTTTTGATGACGCCCGAGTGCACCCTGTAAAAATCACTAAGGTGGATGACTCAAGTGTGACGTACGAGCGAAGAGGCAAAACAAAAAAAGCTCCTTTCACTGACATCATGCAATACAAACACGGCGATCAGTGGTTTTACTACAATGAAGAAGAGAAGCAATTAGAAGAGCAATCAGAACCTTTCTTTCATTTTGCTACAAATCCTTTGCAACATCCAAAAAACTACAGATATGGCCAGTTTTCGATTGGTGCAACATTTACTTTTGATATATCAGCTGGAACTGGTACTACACGCTACTATAGTCCAGCAGATAATTGGAGAATTAGAATTGAACCTGAAATGCATTTTACAGATTGGCTCTCTCTAAAACTAGCTCTAGTTATGCCACTTACAAATCCAGACGACCAATCGGCAGACGGGCTTGTTGTGATGCATAATGCTGGAACGCAAAGTTACTCTATAGGAGGAATTGACTTTAGATATAGGCAAATTAATAATTACTTGAATGAACTTGAAGAGTCTTCACATCCTAGAAAAAGTAGTTCGAATTCATCAACAGGAAATAAAAGTGGGGCAGGGACAAGAGAGATTCTTGGTCAAATTGGCGTAACTCCAAAATTCTATCCTTTTTTACAGCAAAAAGTCGCTTTTTACATTGCACCTTCTTTCAATTTCGGAATCGCCAACTACAACCAAATAAACTACTATTCAACTTTTGATTATCAAATTGATACCACCACTTATTCGACTGGCAATCCTCCTGTATTTCAAAACTCATACTCAGAGACCTGGGAACTGCTTTCAGAGAGACTCGAAGTCAATAAGGCTAATTTCACCTATTTCAGAGGTGAACTAACATTTGGGTTCAATTTTAATCTCACAAGATCATTGAATTTCTCTCTTGAGACCGGCATTACCACTGATTTAATTCCTTTGAAGCCTTATGAAAACAACACCCTCACCGTTATAAGAGCAGCAGATGGGTTTCAGTTTGAAACCCAAAGTTTTAAACCTACTGTTCTAAATTATCGTTCAGATGGTCTTAAAGGAGGCTACCTCATGAACCGCTTTATGCTAGTATATAGATTTGGAGGAAAAAAAGTAGAAGAAATATGATGACCCTAAGAAAACATATTACATTATTCGTTTTGATAACGATTACGATTTTACTGGGATCTTGCGGAACAGGTCGAAATGCAAATTTCACCAAACAGAAATTCACAAAGCTTAAGCAATTTTCAACTTCTGATAATGCGAAGCCTGAAAGTACAGTACTTTCTTTCTCAGAAGAAACGAAAGATTCCACATCCCAAGAAACAGTTTGTGACACTATTTTCATGAAGGATGGCACTTTTATTTTAGCCACGAATGTTAGTGAAAAGAATGACGAAATAACCTTTAGCTCTTGTCCGGATGGAGATTCTCAATACAGTGTTTTAAAATCTCTGACATTAGACACTAAAGTTTCGCCACCAACAAATGAAGCTAAAGATGAAAGTAATCCCATTCTACCATCTGGGGAACCAGGTGGGCGTAAAAACGGCAAAAAAGATCGATCACTTAGGGGTAATCAAAGAGAGTTTGAAAAACTCTCAACCAAAGAACAGAACGAGCAAAGGGTTAAGTTTAGAAAAGCAATGAATATGTCGCTCCTCTTTCTAGCTCTGGCCGCCTTAGCAATACTTCTTGGAATATTCTACGTTTGGGCTTTTCTAGGATTAATTGCACTGGTTCCGGCATTTGTAAGCGCACTGGTAGCAATTACCAATGTAAAACGAATTGATCGTACAAAACAATCTGCCTCTTTCAGACTGAGGCATTTTATAATGCAGCTAGTTGTTGCGATAGGTGTAATAGCATGTATCGCTTCTTTAACTATGTGGCTAGTTCTTCTCATCCTTTGGGGCGCAAGAGTGATTTGATGCTTTAAATTGGCTAAATTTGTCGCCAATGAAATACAATCTTTCTGAAATATCAGATGTCATTAAAGACAGACGTACTATTTTTCCGGAGTTTTACTCTGATAGAAAAGTTCACAGAGAACAGGTTGAAACCATACTTAACAATGCAATATGGGCGCCAAATCATGGTTCGACTCAACCTTGGAAATTCAAAGTTTTTTTAGGAGAAGGTAAAGTGAAATTGAGTGATTTTTTATCCAATTTGTATACCGCCAAATTTACCGGGGAAGACTTTAAGCAAAAGAAATTTGAAAAACTAAAGTACCGTCCTATAAACAATGGATGTGCAATTATAGCTGTTTCACTTTCTCGTGACCCCGAAAGCAGAATACTAGAGATTGAAGAAATTGAAGCCGTAGCCTGCGCTATTCAAAACATGTATTTGACTTGCACAGCATGGGGCCTTGGAGGTTTTTGGTCTACACCAAAATTGATCTACACCAAAGAGATGAATGATTTCTTAGAACTCAAAGGAGAAGATAAATGCTTAGGGTTATTTTACATAGGTTATCCAAAACCAGATTATAAATGGCCTAAAGGTCATAGAAAACCAATTGAATACTTTACAGAATGGGTAGAAGAATAGGTACGTTTGGTTTAGTTAATTATAAAGACCACCCCACAAACCAACAATACAAGGTATTCAGCTTTTATTCTGAAGAAGAGGCCAACACCTTCAAACAGCAGTTAGAAGAGCAAAAAATTTGGTTTGAATACGATACATCTGAAGTTAAAAACAGATATCCCAATTTACCTGGAGCTCAAGAATATGAAACTGTTCATTTGGTTGGAGTTAAAAAGATTCACTTTAAGAAAGCGCAGAGAGCAAATTTTATGGCATCTGCAAAACACAGAAAGCCTATAATTAAATATCGTTTTTTACGTTATGGATTACTAGCTGTCTTCTTCGGATTACTTACAATCGCCATTGTTGGATATGTAAAGAATCAACAAAAACTGAAAGAAAGAACAGAACAATTAGAAAACGAATAGGCTATATTGCTAGCATGAATAAATTGAAACTCATATTAATACTCTTTGTGTCGGTCTTTACTTTGAACGCCAGCGCTCAAAAAGGATCGGCTAAATTTGGCTTTCAATACAAACCCATAATCCCTAACACACTAATTGGTTTTTATGAGCAAGACTTCAATAAGGCTCAGTTTGAATCAACTGTTCGACAAAAGTTTGGAAATTCTGCCAGCATGCTAATCAATATCGGCCTTTCTGAACGCTTAGCCTTAGAAACCGGAATCGGATTTACACAGAGAAACTATAATTTAGATTATGCGGTTCCAGATTCAGGATTTGCTGGTGTTGGAGATGTCAGAGTTGTGAGTTATGAGATTCCTGTGAATTTCATGGTCTTCATTCGACTTTCAGATGAGATTTATATGAACACTTCTCTTGGTCCGGCCATCACGTTCTTTCCATCAGATGTGCAAACAAGAGTTCCGATTGGTTCAAACCAACGCTTTCAACAAGAAGGTGCCTACTTGTCAAAAATCCAAGGCTCGCTCAATGCCAATGTTGGCTTTGAATATCGTACAAAAAAATCAGGAACATTCTATTTAGGAGCTTCGTATCATCTACCATTTACACCAATCATGACCTTCGCTATGTCTTACGAATACTCAACTTCGGCAAATGTTGTCTCAATTGGTAATATCAGTGGTTCTTACTTAACAGCCGACTTAAGATTCTACTTCCCTGAGAACAAAAACAAGAAGAAAGAGAATTAATATTTCTTCTGTGTGATGAAAATTCTGGCTTGCTCAGCATTCATTGCTTCGTACCAATTTTTAAGTCTGTTCACCATTTTCGCAACTTGAATTGATTTTTTGCGTATTTTGAATAGATACTACCTTACAATTAAAACTTAATGTTCAAACTGCGTCATTTCATATTGTTACTTAGTCTAATAGGATTTTTAATTCAAGGATCCAATTCTTTTGCTCAAGGAAGTAAGTTGCACGCTAAGGGCGAAGCCTTCATAAACAAAGAAGATTTTGATAAGGCGAGAGAGTATCTTCAAAACCTTGATGAAGAAACTAAGGAAAATGATCCTCTTTACAACTACTACATGGGTATGGTGTATTTCTATACGCCCGAACTAAAAATTGATGCCTTAGATTATCTTCAAGAATATGCTAACTCTGCTGATTCGGCACAGATTGAATATTATGGACATCATCACATCTATTACCTCTTGGCCAAAATGTATCATTTAAAATATCGTTTTGATGATGCCATTCCGGTATATGAAACCTTTATTAGAAAAGTCAATAATTCGCCTAACTTGCCTGAAGAAGGTAAGTCAGAGATAACCAAGCAAGCAAAGAGAGATATCGATCATTGTAAATTTGCGAAGATCGCTATCAAAAATCCTCGAAACGTAGTTATAGAAAGTTTAGGAGACTCTATTAATACTAAATATCCCGAATATGCTTCGGTAGTTTCGCAGGATGAAAAGCAATTGATATTTACTTCAAGAAGACCAGATACCAAAGGAGGCAAACTTGCTAAAGAAGGCGGTGGGTTTTATGAAGACATTTACAAGGCCGATTTATCAAAAGGAAGCCTTTTTGAAAGACATACAAGAATGTCTGATTCTACAAGAAGTTCATATTTCAATTTGGTCACTGATTTTGAATATACCGACCTGCACCAAATGAGTGACGAAGTGAATTCAAAAGATCATGATGGTTCTATTCAACTTGATAAGAATGACAAGATTCTTTATTTCTACCATGATGCTGACATTTGGCAAATAGATACAAAATCAGAAGAGACAGCTGTAGCCGAAAAAATGGGTGTGCATGTAAACTCTGACTATCACGAACCTTCTATCTTTTTTAGTTATGATGGTAAGAGATTGTTTATTGTATCTAACCGTCCTGGCGGTTATGGAGGCTTGGATATTTATGTCTCAGAGAGTATTGGTGAAGACGAATGGAGCGAACCAAAAAATATGGGGCCTTCAATCAACACAGAATTTGATGAAGACGCACCTTATCTTGATCCGGATGAGAAGACGCTTTACTTTGCATCTAAAGGACACTCAAGTATTGGTGATTTCGATATTTTCAGATCTGTTCAAGAGGATACAACATGGTCAGCCCCCGTTAATTTAGGATTCCCGGTAAACACTCCTGCTGATGATATATATTTTACAATGACCGAGAGATACAACAGAGGTTACTATGCTTCTGCTGATTTGAACGGAAAGGGAGATATGGACCTTTATAGAATCACTTTCTCTGATGAACGTGACCCAGTTGCAGAATTAATTGGTCTTATCAAAAAAGGAAATGAGTTTGTGCCAGCAAAGTCAAAGATTACTTTGATGTCGGTAGATGGAGAAGATTTATTTACAGATGAAACAAATGAATCAGAAGGTGATTATTTCATGCTATTAGGACATGGTAAAGAGTATAAAATGTTGGTTGAAACTGAAGAGTTTGCGCCATACGAAAGAACATTTATAATTCCTGAACAAGAAGAATACTTTCAACTATATCAAGAAGTTCATCATGTACATCTAATGAATGTTGACGGTGACGTTATCGGACAACAGATTACGGTATTTAATGCATTCGGAGAACCTGACACCACTACTACAATGTACTCAGACGAAACAATGAGTGAAATTCAAAAAATTAAGGATGATCAGGAGCTAGATGGCAGAGTAAAAGCTCTAAAAGAAATCAGGTTTTACATCACGGCAGATTCGTTAAGAAGATTGATGGCCGAAGACCCTACTTTAGAGTATGATGTTGGTGAAGACGTAAATGTCTATTTCTTGAAAGATGAAGCTGCTGACAAATTTAAGTTTGGTTCTTATGAATTGTATGATGGATCATTACTAAGAAAAGATTTCTTAAATGAAGATGACCTCACGATTGACTCAGACTCTATTGACATAGCTGACCCAATTGAAACTCCTGAAGGAACCACTGCCGCAGAATCAATTGGAGGTTTGTTTTTCACTGTTCAAATTGGAGTTTACTCAAGAGATGTACCTCACTCAGTTCTATTTAATTTAGATCCTTTAGTGACCAAGAAAACAACTAACGAAAAGTTCAGGTATTCTACCGGAACATACAAATCAATTGCAGAAGCTGTTGTGCGAAAAGATAAGATTGTGGCAATTGGAGTAACAGATGCTTTTGTTACGGCTTACTATCAAGGAGAAAGAATCACAATTGCAAAAGCTCAAGAATTAATAAATGACGGAGTTCAAGTGACAGGTGGTTGGAAATAACAATTATCTATTGTTTGGCCTCCCACTTTGCTAACATCCCGTTGGTCTGTGCATTTAGTTTTCTCTTAAAGAATTTTGTTCTGCCAATCAAAACTCCTTTAAATCCCATGGCTTGCTTTGCCCATGTTTTCACATTAAAATCATCTCTGTGATCGATAATAAGTCCGTCTTTTAATTTGAATTTCGCCTCTATTTTGTTGTGAACTTTTCTATTTGCTTTTGAAAAATTATAAAAAGCCTCCCAAGAAGCTGATCCTTTCTCTGCATCACTTTTAACATTTGAAAAGTTGACCATAAATTCTTTACCTTTTTGACTTTCAAGAAGCATTCTCCACATATTGCCGGCATGAATTCCCTTTAATTCACCAAATGCCGGATCTTCAAATACAACCTCTTCATGATAACATGCTGCCATGCCTTCGGCGTCCAAATCCTTAAAAGCAGTATAAAACTTTTCAATTACGTTCATCTTACAAATCTAGTTGATAATGTTCTTTGAGTAAGCCTTTGAAGTCATTCATTAATCTCGGATTTCGGTTCATAAAACTTTCGAAGGTTTCATAAGTGTCAAGTGAATTTAACTTGGCGACTAATTTCACTGCAGCCACAGTTAATTCAAGATTAAAGATATCTGAAGCTCCTAGGTGCTTAGTATATTTCAATAAGAGTACAGTGACATTTTGAATTGCGAGCGCCTCTACTCCATTTGTTACCTGAAGCCACGCGAGTCTCAAATGTGCTTCATGATTAAATAGCTCTTCGGCTAAGGTACAATCTTGAAATGCCTTTAAGAATTCTTGATCTGAATATTCGCTATGTGACTTCATTAGTTCTTCATTTCATCTATTGTGAAGAATAATCGCAGTTCATTGTCACTAAGTGGCGTAAACAATTTTGCTGCTTTCATCTAACTTATTTAGCTGTCAATATTTCTTTTGATGACTTTCCGTTCAAGCGGGCAACAACAAATGCCATAATAGGATCAATCTCTTCACTTTTAATTAACCACGAAGCGCCAAAGGCTATAAGTGCAACAGTCTCTGCCCAAAAAGTATCGTGATATCCAAGAGGTTCATCCAAAATAAACATGTCAAATACTAAGAACAAAATGCATAGCCATACGATCACCCCGCACCAAACGAAGGCAATTTTCTTTTGTCGTTTATACCTCTTGTCTGTATTGATTCGTGTGAATTTAAAAATTGAGGTTCCGCCCATAATGATCAAAAATCCACCTGCACAAACAAAATGCATTGTAGTCACCCAACTATCTATGGGCTGAGCGTTAGCAGCATTGCATTGAAAACCACAATAGGTATTATCACAACAGGTAGTTGGAAAGAATGCAGTTAAAATTGCCAGTGCGCCTCCAATATTAGTCATCAAATTATCTGAGACGTATTCATCATTCTTCTTTTTGTAGCCTCTGTATGCAAACAAATACAATCCAAAAGCGCATAGCACTCCTGTAAAATAAACCGTCATTGTTGAATAATAGTAATGACTGATTGAAGGAGCAAGTGTAGGTTCACCTAAGGCCCATGCACCAGCCCAAAGAATTAAGGGAAGTGTTACCCCAAGCAGACCAAGCCACATTCTGAGGGTGTAATGGGAGACTTGAAATGATGTACTTAAGAAGCGTTTTTCTTGCATAACTGTATTTGTTTCGAATTGAAATTAATGAATTAAATCAGTTCTAGATTCGTTCACTTCTATTATTCTTTGATTCACTTTGTTATTATCAAAGATGGCCAATAATTTGAGTAGAATTCGAATCATTCTCTTATATTTAAATTATGGAATATGTAATTTTAATTGGGGCACTTATAATTTTTGTTGGATTAATTGTTCTGCTTTTCAGATGGGTGATTGGCATGAACAAGAGAAAGGTGATATTGCACACTGCCTTCGCCGAAAAACATGGCTTTAGCATTGAAACCTCAAAATACCTGACTGCCAAATTGAATACTATGGTTGGTCAAAAAGACGGAATCAATATAACAATTGACGAGAGAATGGTGGGGTCAGGTAAAAACCAACATGTAGTTACCACTCTAACTTTAACTCCTACCTCTTTTGACTTTGATTTTAAAATTGGAAAAGAACATATCTTTTCAAAAATGGGAAAAGGTTTAGGATTTAAAGATGTTGAAATCGGAGATGAAAAATTTGACAAACGCTTTTTATTGAAATCAAAAGATCCCGATAAATTGAAAATGTTGGTTGACTATAATATTCAGGCAGATTTGAAAGCAATTGATGCAGACTTGAAAGCAAGCATATATGGAAACGGAAACATAATGACCTATGCCTTGTCTCAGCCAATGATGAAACAAAAACAGCTTGATTCATTTGAAAAAGTGATGGAACTAATGTTGAAATTGGTGACTAAAAAAAATGGACGTAGAGAGACTACGAATTATTAGGGATGATTCTATTAAAACTTGACCCCACCGTACACTACACCATACTTGCAGTCTTCGTTATTTTTGGAGCCGTTTTAGTTTTTTTCGTGATTCGAGGCATGCTAAAAAAAACTCCTGAATTTGATAAAAAGGGGTGGCATGAAGCACTTTCAAACTTCGCTCAAAAATGGGGATTAACCTATGATGGAAATCCCACTCAATTCAATCGATTTGAAAATTTATCTGGAAAAATTCAAGATCATGATTTTGGAATTAAAGTTACTGAACACCAACATGAAGACGAAGATGGTCACGTTACTTACTCTTATCATACCGTTTTCAAAGTGAAAGCAATTGAACATAAGGTCAACTTTGAAATAAAAACCGAGAACTTCTTTGATAGAATTGCGCAAAAATTAGGTAAAGATGATATTGAATTTGACAGAGATGATTTGGATAAAAAATTCAAGTTTAAATCAGACTACGAAGCGGAATTCAGAAAATACTTTAATGTCGACCTTCAAGACAAACTGATAGCCATCCAGCCTCTCATTAGAGGGTTAATTGCGCATCACATGAATTATATTGAATACAGTTTTGGATTCAAAATCACAAATACTAAAGAGTTAGCGGATTTTGATATGGTATTGGAATTTTTGATGATGCTATCTAGAACTGAAATCAAAAACACTTCTTACTGAGGAAAATCTTCAAGCTCATTAAGATGAATTATTTTACTCATTTAGATCTCTATTAAAGTTGATGTTCCTTTTCCCTCTCCACCACTGAGCCATTCCCATTCTTCGTGCAGTTTGATTTTACCATTTGGCATAATTTCAGGTCTTGACTTACACCTACCTGTTCTTAAATCGCCCTGTTTGTTCATTTGATGATAGCGCATTTCAATTATGCCATTATCGTCTACCAAAGCTATTAAATGACCTTTTATAATGTCAGCCCCTGAATAATCAGATGATAGTATTTTTCCTTCTTGACGATAATGAAAAACCATCTCTTCATCCACTTCTCCATTTTGAGAATTGTTGGCCACCTTAAACTTTTTATCGTGATAATTCATACGCCAATTAAGATAAGGTTTTTATTTTTTCTGGGTAGAGGGCATTAACCTATCGGTTCATCCAACAGTTCTTGATCTTCAGAAGTTCCTGATGCATAGTCGAAGATAAAATAAAGTGCTATTCCAATTGCCGAACCAATCGCCAATAAAGTTGTGTCGAAAAAGCTTAGTGGACTTATTCCCATTGAAGACAAATAGTCTTGATGCATTGATGTCGCAATGATGACAAATTTTTCCATCAATCTCGAGAAATTCATGAAAACGGCAAGTAGCCAAAGAATCCATAATTTCTTACCAATGGGTTTAAAAAGCAATAGCCAAGGAGCTACAAACTGTAAAATCATTGAGACAAACCAAAAAATTGCATAAGGTCCCCTACTCCTATGATCGTCTTGCATGACATTTCCAATTATCGGGATTAGGAAGATTGCGCAGGCTACGCCATTAATGAGCAGAATACCATTTTTCACATAAGAAACTGATGAATTTCGCCCCTTTCCCATGAACAACCTAAGTAATATCAGAATGAAGATTGCATAGGGTAAAACACCCGCAATCAAAATGAATATTTTGTAGAAAATCGGATCCATTTCTCTTATTCGGTTCTCTTATAAATGATTGATTTATCTCGATTTGAAATTAAGCTTTCTACATCTTCAGCTACTGTGAATGAGTATTCAGAATCATTAATTTTCACCTGATTACCTTCTTGTGTGTAAGTTCCAAACTCATACATGTCTGAACCCCATGGAAGGTACTCTACTTCTTTTCCGTTTTTTAAAAACTTAAAGGAGGCGGCATTTCCACAACCTTCGCATCCTTCTTGATATTCTCCAGGCTCTCCTGCAAAACTTCTCCCCTTTACATCATACTTTGATTTGGGAGGAATATCTTTTAAATAAAGTGCAAAATTCAAATGGTACCAACTCATGTATTTGCCGTCAAGATGTTCAACTTTAGCCAATGAACAATAAAGCGTGTCGGTAGGATATTCCTCTACTATCATCACACTTTCATCTGTATCAAAATAGACCACCTCACGTGTACCAATTGACCATTTCTTTTCAATAGCCAAACTATCAAAACAATGTTCTTTTGGTCCCTTAACTGGCAGATTTGTGAAGACTTTACTTCCCCACATTTTCATTTCTTTATAATCATTCCCATATGAAAAGGCTCCTCCAAATTCTGATTGTGAGAAATCTAAATTCTGAGTAGAATCTGCAAGAAGTCCCATATCATTAATGTCAGACTTAAATTTAAACACCAATGTGAACAGAGCTTTATCTATAGTAATCACACCTTTCTTGGCTTTGTACTTTTTTCCATCCTGTATCACCCATACCTTTTTAATGGGCTTTTTTTGAGCAGATACATTGACACTAAAGGCCAAGGTGATAATGGCAAATAATAATTTCATTTAATCTCTTTTTTCAAATAACATGAGTTCTTCTGGATCTCCTTCTAATCGAATCATTTTAACAAATTTAAGACCCAATTTTTCAAGTAGTTTTTGAGAAGGTAAGTTGGCTTCAATCGTAATTCCTTTAATGTGATTCAATCCGAAATCTTCTTTTGCAGCCTGCATGAGCCTGACTGATGCTTCACTGGCATATCCCTGCTTCTCAAAGCGATTCAAAAAGGCGAAGCCAATATCAACTCCTTCTAATCCTTCTCTATCATAAAGTCCTACTGTCCCTAAACAAACATTATCTTCTTTTCTTACGACAGCATAATTACCATAACCAAGTTTTATCAGTTGAGGCATCATTTTAACTTTGATATAATTATGAGCGTCATCTACAGTTTTGATTTTTCGGTCGCCTATAAACTTTATCCATTTTTCTGAGGTCATCAATTCAAATATGAATTCGGCATCATCAAAACCAACCGGCCTGAGTAGCAAACGTTCAGTTTCAAAAGTTTTATACTTCATTTGAATTCTCTTTAATGAATGGATATAAGTTGTGCTCTTTCATCACTGCCATAGCATCTGCCGTTCCTTTTTTACCGCCAGTCAAAACACCTAACATCATGATCATTCTCATTGATTTCTTTCCGTTCTCTTTTTGAAAGTGAACAACAAATCTCCCTCTTGTTATACCCGCGATTCCTTTCTTGAATACAATTTTGTCAATGTCTTTTCTGTAAATCACAGGGGTTCCTGAATAGAAAAAACAACTTATCCAACCATACAAATATAGAGCCCCAATTAAGCAGAACAATATTGGAAATCCTGTTTTTCCCTTTTGAAATGTATCATAGATAGCAAAGCCTAGCACAATTAGCAAAATGCCATAAAGCAATAAATACTTCGCCATTGAATGATTTGTAGTGAGTTTCAAGCCCTCTTTGATTTGAGCTTCTCTATTGAAAACTAATCGGTCTTCAAGAATATGACAAAATCCTATTTTGGTTCTAAAACTAGCTGGAAGATCCATTCGACTTTATCTATTAAATTTGATTTTGATCAATTAACCCAAGTCAATTGCTTCATTGATCAAAATACAAAAAAGGATAGGATCTTGCGCTAGTTTTTCGCGAATACTGCCGAAGAAGTTTTCACTTTGTCATAATATTCATTCAAGGCAATATTGAGCTTTTTAGCATACCACAATAATCTTTTTTGATTTGGATTTGCGGTATAAGATCTCACATAATATGGGAAGGGATGTACTAATTGTATGAATTGATCACTCATTATGGTAATGGCTTTAAAGCCCGCATCTGGGCCTTTAACATAAGTTGGTTTTTTCTCTAAACCTCTCTCGGTTTCATGTATAGCATATCCATCAAAAAACTTTGCAGTATCTGCCTTCACCGTTCCCATTTCTGCCGTAAAAAAGCAATCTGGTTCAGGTTTAATTTTAGGATCATAAGTTAATGTTGAATCCAAGAACTGAATGCTATCAAATTGCCTTAAGCGCAGGTTTTTAGAATATTCGCTATAGAAAAAGTAAACCTCGCAAAAGTCAAAATTTTCTTTGAAGGCATGCATTATTCTTTTATTCAAACTTCTTCTTTGTTCTTCAATTTTATTTGCTTCAGCCTCCCTGTTGTATTTTCTCAAGTAATCAATTTCTCTTTGATTGTGTCGAATCCTGAAAAATAACGCTCCTTTTTTCAAATCCAATATTTGATAAGAAGATCTTATTCGGCGGTTCCTGTATTCTTCGCCCAATTGAGCCTGTGAATTAAAAGAAATGAGGACTGTAAGAATGAAAAGAAGGCGCTTCATAATTGGGGATTTCTTTCAATTTAAAGATTTTTTCATCAAGTAATCAACTTTCTATGGGCGAATTAGTTAACTCCCTTCTTTATTGATTGTGCTGTCAATTTTACCTAAACATGAAAATTATCAGAACTGATAAAATTGCAGAAACAACTGTCACATAGGTTATCAAAGTTGAATCAACCTTTAACTCTTTTCGAACCGGTGGCTGCACCATAAAAATGAGAACTGTCGTAAAACTTAACAACCAAAACATCTGTGTCAGCACATGTATCCAGTAGGCAGCATCACTTTCAAAATAAAAACGATAGCTTTCAATGGTATAGATGTTGGATAAGTCAACCAGGGATGTCAATATCATGAAAACGCTAAATCCGTAGGTTAACAACCAACCAATGTTCTGCCTAAAAGCAAGTGTTATAGCAGCAAATAAGGGCAGAGCATTCAGACAATACTCAACACCCATAAACATTTTATATCGTGGATGAGTTTGTTCGGCAAAATATTTAAATATTCTCGTGTAATCACTGAGCACATAGAGCGAATACAAGATGTACAATGCAGAAATAATGAATATAATCTTATGGGCGCTTGATGATTCAGATGAGACTTTTACTTCATCCCATATCCGCCCAAAGATTTGCGTAAAGACATTAGGCTCACGAATTTTGGCCTCCTTATCCTCCACAAATTTTTCAATTTCTTTTTTTGATTCCGCCAATTCTTCTTCAGACAATTCTCGCCTTTTGAGTTCGTCTCTTGCGGCCTCAAGTGCTTCAGGTTGATAATCTTCTTCAAACTCAAGAATTTTTAAAAGATCAGGCGTTGACCATAATTGATATAGTTCTGCAAACTTATTATCCATTGGTCTCAATCGTTAGGTTTTGTTTAATCGCCCATTCTGTCCAAGATCCATCAAAAAGAGTCTTCTCGTTTTCTAGAACCAAGTCGGCAGCAAGCAATATGATACAAGCTGTAATTCCAGAACCACAACTGAAAATTAAAGAATCATTCTTATTCACGAGCCCTGAAAAAACACCCTTTAAATCTTCTTCAGATTTGAAATGCCCATTCGCCAATACCTCAGTATAGGCTAAGCTGCAAGAATTCGGAATTGAGCCACTTTGTAAAGTAGCCCTAGGTTCAGGATCAACACCCTCAAATCTACCTTTTGATCTAGCGTCTAATAACACACCAGTTTGTGATAAAGAATTCTTCACCACCTCATCATATGATTTAAGTGCATTCTCATTAAGTTCCGCCTCAAAATCACCCTCATTCTCTACCTTTTTGTATTCAAGTACTACCTCAAAATCTGAAGAATTCCAAGCTGGTAATCCGCCATCAAGAACTGCTACATTTTTATGACCAAACGTCTTAAACAACCACCAAATTCTAGGACTTGTATATATTCCTTTATCATCATAAACAACCACTATCGAACCTTCATGAATACCAAGCTTTCGAGCAGATTCATTCATAAGATCTTTAGAAGGAAAAGTGTTCGGAAATTCAGAAGAGGTATCACTAAAATCTTTCTTAAAATCAATTCTAATAGATCCTGGAATCAATCCTTTATCTTCTTTTTCGGCATGAAAAGAAGTGCTGGCATCCAAAATCACCAAATTAGGCTTTGACAGATTTTCTCTTAACCAACTAACCGAAACTACTGGTTTATTTAGCATATCCCGAATGTAGTCAAAACTTATCCAATCAAAAAAAATGTTAAAAACAAAAAAACAACTTGACAAATAGAAATTAGATATTAACTTTGAAACTCAAAGTACTTTCTTATGAACAAAATTGATCCAGTAGAAGACCTTGCCGAAATCAGAAAAATGATGGAGGGATCATCTAAGTTTATTTCACTTAGCGGATTGTCAGGAGTATTTGCAGGCTTAATTGCCTTAGTTGGAGCCGGAGCGGCTTGGATGGTGATTCAGGATTTCAATAAAAGGTTTTTGCATTATACCTTTTCAAATTCTTTGAAAGAGGAATATCAAACCTTGAACAATACCTTATTTGCAATTGCAATTGGAATTTTGGTGGGTGCTTTGAGCTTCGGATTATTATTCACCTACTTAAAAGCCAGAAGAAATAATCAAAAACTAATTACCCCAGTGGCTTTCAGATTAGTGAGAAGTTTGATGACTCCTCTAGGATTCGGAGGCTTATTTGTAATTGGACTTTATTATGTTGGCGCTTATGATCTTATCGCCCCAGCAACTTTGATTTTCTATGGAATGAGTTTAATGAATGCTTCAAAATATGTTCAAGTGGAACTGAAATATTTAGCTTTGTGCGAAATGGCATTAGGTGTTATCTCGGTATTTGCTTTGAGCGTAGATTTAGAGATGAGGTCACATATACAAATCGCACTTTGGGCTACCGGATTTGGAGTTATCCATATCATTTATGGCTTAATAATGTGGAACAAATACGATAGAAAATAGTGAGTAAAATCACAGGATTAAATAAAGCTTTTGAAAGCCGAGTCAGGCTCGGGATCATGTCCATACTTATGGTCAATGACTGGGTGGATTATAAAGAAATTAAAGAGAAGTTAGATTTGACTGATGGGAATTTGGCCTCTCATATTACTGGTCTAGAGAAACTAGAATACATTGAAATAAGGAAGCGATTTGTGGGTAAAAAAACGAATACCTCTTACCAAATAACGAAGCTTGGAAAGAAGTCATTTCAGCAACACATAAACGCTCTTGAAAAACTTATAAGCGGCATTTAGTCTGTCATTTTTTTTAAACATTTACTTTGGATTTCAAAGTGCTTTTAAAAACAATAAATATGAACGAACAAATTATAACAACCAATGAAATTCCTGATGGAATTATACATGCCTCTTCATCAACAAGAAAGGGCAGCCTATTAACCTTTTTACTGTGGGCATTGCTAATTACCAATCTGTTTTTTGAAGAGGTTATGGCGCTCAATGCAGCTATTTTATGCCTCATATCAGTTCCGCTTTTCGGTTTCCTTGACTCAAAAAGACTTAAGAGATCTCTTTGGTGGTGGTCAGCAATCATGTGGATGATAACCGCATTTGCAGTTTTTTCAACAGCCAGTGCTTTAAGCCAATTCTCCTATTTCTTAGCCTTCCTGTTTTTCACGGCAGTTAATCATTCTGAGAAAATATCTCTTCCTCTTGCCTTAACTCAATCTCTATTATCACTTGGAATAGGGCTAGCAAAATCAGTTGAGAACATCATTGATTTCTTCACAAACAAAAAGGTAAGAAAAGGTTCGTCAAGAGCAATCAAATTCTTCACCTACAGTATTCCAGTTGTGATTGGAATCGTGTTTTTAAAACTTTACCAATCAGCTGACAAGACCTTTTACGAGTATACAGAGTTTCTAAATCTTGATTGGATTTCATGGAAGTTTTTGTTCTACTATGGCTTCACTTCTTTCTTCACTTATGGCTTCTTTTATTACAGTCAACACAGGGATATATTGAATTTTGACAAGAGTTTGACAAATGAAATTCCTGAAAATTATACCGATAAAATTGAAAGGTATTTAGGAGTTGTTAACGAAGCTAAGATTGCCAGTAGTATTCTCATCACATTAAACGTTCTGCTTCTACTCTATAATTTTATTGATGTCAAATACATTCTTG
This sequence comes from uncultured Flavobacteriales bacterium, assembly GCA_913054135.1. Taxonomy (GTDB): domain Bacteria; phylum Bacteroidota; class Bacteroidia; order Flavobacteriales_D; family Crocinitomicaceae; genus Paracrocinitomix. Next base: position 105,950 of record CAJXJK010000017.1, read on the forward strand.
TTGATCTTCATGACCCTCAACGATCAATGATTTTTTCTGAGGTAGTTCATAACGGTATTAATTCACTAATCGCCTCATTGGTTTTGGTAATCATCATTATTTCATTCTTATTCAGAGGTGGAATTAACTTCTCGGGCAACAAACTCATCAAGACACTAGGGGTAATCTGGTTATTGCAGAACGCCCTGATGATTATCACCACTTCAGTTAAGAACTGGGAATATGTGTCAAGCTGGGGGCTAACACATAAGAGAATTGGTGTCTTTGTTTATTTACTTCTTGCACTAATTGGCCTTTCTCTAGCACTTTATAAGATTTTCAAGAAGAAGAGTTTCTGGTTCTTATTGAGAAATACAAGCTTAGCCTTCATGCTGGTTCTTGTTTCATTGAACACTTTCAGCTGGCCACAGGCGATATCGAGATATAACCTTGCCAATCTGACCTATGAAAAAATAGATTTTCAGTACCTCTATGAATTAGGACCTGCCACTTACAAACCAATGACTGATTATCATTCTGACGAAACTCCAATACCAAACGGAGTTCTAAGTGGAATCGTTCACAGCCTTGATTATGAATTGGCCTCACTAACTGTTAACCAAGAACATCTAACATGGCGATCATTCTGTTTGTTAGATTACCAGTTATACCGTGAACTAAGCGCCCTTAAAGCCATTTCTCCCGAAGTTGAACATAATCTTGATAGATATGAATGGTAGAGAAAAATGCTGCGCTTGGTTATTTGCCATGAGCGAAAAACCTTATCGATTCTTTTTTAAAAGGAAAGTCAAAGCCTGGAAATTGACTTCAAACGATTTATTGAAATTTCCGAAGAACTCGCTTGGTTATGCCACTGGACTCTTCTTGAAAACGAACGACTTTGAATTGCTTGACAAACTTGAATCTCATGACGTTCATCATGTTCTGCTCGGAATGCAAACAACAGTGAAAGAAGAGATCGGGATGCAGTTCATCTTATTCGGAAATGGTAAACGAAGCTTTTATCTCTTTGCTACCATGACCTTAGGTTTTATACTTCAAGCCGAACATTATAAATACTTCAAATTTTGCTATCAAAAAGGAAGGAAACTGAAATCCTTAACAGCATTAAAGCTGAGAGAACTACTGACTCAACCATTAGAGCAAATAAGAAATGAACTCAGAATAAAAAGTGAAAGATCAAATATTAAAATATTGGATTTGGTCTAATTCAAAAAGTTTAACTCAATGAAAACTATGATAATTATCTTAATAGCACTTCAAATTCTATTCATCATTTTCTTAGGTGCCTGGGTAGCCATGCTCTTTGTGAAATCATACAGAAATTCTGAGAACCACCCTTTAAGAAAAGCAGCCCTAGAAGCGATCGTATCTATTGGCGTTATTCTTTGTTTTCTAATGAACCAAGGGGCTGACATCATTGACACCTCTGAAGGTTATACTGATTTCATTATTCTAACCAGCTTGGGAGGCTTTGGGTTTTGGATTAAAAAGATTTTACCTCCCAATCTAAAAGTGGGCATGGTGATTTCAAATGTGCTAATCGGCGCACTATTTTGGATGTCAATCGTAGCCGCAATCAAACTTGTTTATTTTTATCCGTTTGTAATATTCCCGATTTACGGCTTGCTAATTATTGCACCATTTGCGTTATTCTTCATTGTTTTAGCCGACTTAATGTTTTACAAGAAAACTATTAAACCGCTTTATTTCATTTTTGGCTCATTCGCCTTTCTATCACTTTATACAATCCTACACAATATGTGGTCATCAGAAGCTTGGCAACTATTGAATTGGTGGACTACTATCAAAACAGACATTTTTTAATTCAAACTACTACGTTATGCCATTTACATTTTCACATCCAGCCATCATATTACCACTACTTAAGTTGAGTAAAAACAGAGTATCAGCAACAGCATTATTTGCCGGTTCAATGGCTCCTGACTTTGAATATTTTATAAACTTTCAAATGAAACAAGTTCACGGTCATACAAATACCGGCATGTTTTATTATGATTTTCCATTAGCCATTCTACTGTGCTTTGCATTTCACTCATTAGTAAGAGATGCATTAATTCACTACTCCCCTAGATTTATAAAGAATCGTTGGTGTCATTACATTGGATATGATTGGAGCAAAAGATGGAAAGAGAACTGGAAAATGATCATGGTTTCAGCTATGATTGGAGTCTTTTCGCATACTTTTCTTGATAGCTTCACCCACCCTCACCGTTTTATGACCGAGCATATTGATTTTTTAAGTTCTACCGTTTCAATATTTGGTAGTGAAATGATCGTATACAACATTGGGCAAACATGGGGATCTGTTTTTGGTCTGATGGCTATTATGGCAGTAGTTATGAGAGAACCCGAAAAAAGACAATTCAGATCAGGTTTCAGAACGAAAATAATTTTTTGGATGCTAGCCGTTAGTGTTTCTATTCTTATATTGATGCTCAGAAACGTTCAGCATGCAGGTGACTTCATAGCCACCTCAATAGCTGGCGGATTAATCGGACTCATGGTTGCTCCGGCACTTATGAAAACTTTGAAAATTGAAGAAGAACAAGAAATTCTCTATTAAAGACAGAATCAGAAGTTTCAAATTTGCGTTTGAAGGACTTGCTCATTTTTTCAAAACAGAGCACAACGCTTGGATTCATTTAGTAGCAACTGCAGTTGTTATAACACTAGGTCTCGTCTTTAATGTTTCAACTCATGAGTGGCTTTGGCTATCACTAGCAATTGCTCTGGTATTTATATCAGAGATATTCAATTCTGCCATTGAACGGAGCGTAGACCTTTCTACAACCGAAATTAATCCCATTGCGAAACAAGCTAAAGATCTTTCTGCAGGAGCCACTTTAGTGGCAGCCATATTTGCACTTATTGTAGGACTCACAGTCTTTATTCCTCATTTAGTCGATTATTTCGGTACGTAGAGTGTTTTGATGTTTATATTTGATTCAATAAATAATTATGAAACTTACCGCCTTAATATTATTCTTGGTGATTGGCATGAGCAGTATTGCTCAAAGAACTCCAAACAAGTTAAACCTGCATGGAACCGTTTTGGGTTATGAATATGAACCAAAAACTATATTCAAAAAAGATCAAATTGACATTCAGGGAAGCGTTGGTGCGGTTAAACTAGAAGTGTTCTCTGGTTCAAAAAAAATTAGCTCTACAACTTCAAATTCTGGTGGTGATTTCTCATTAGGGATTCCGGCAAACGGCAAATATCAGCTTCGTTATTCAAAATCGGGATACGGAAGAAGTGCCATTGACATTGACTTAAATGGTGTGCCCGAAGAAATTGCAAAAGGCGGTTTATTGTTGAAAAATATTGAATTGTTATTGAATGACTTTGAGTCAGATAAAGCAATGGACAATGGAGAACCTTTCGGAAAGCTCTATTATTCAGGAGACAAATTTAAGTTCTCAGTAACTGAATTCTCAAAGAAAGAAGCCCTTTTTAAAAAGAGGGCAGATAATGCTCCAGCAAATGTAATGATGAGTTCTGTTGAAAAGAACAAAGCGAACAATGCTAAGCCCTTCAAAGTTGGTAACATTGAAGAAGATATTATTGAAGAAGACTTAAACACAGACTTAAACACAGACTTGAACTCTGAAACCATTCAGGGGCCTCAAATCATTTCAGTGAAAGAATTTGAAAAGATTAAATCTTCTAAACTCTCTGATATAAGTGGCTGGAAAAACTTAAATTCAGATGATATTTCAAAAAGATCAGAAGAGTTAGCAGCTGCTTGGGATCAGTTAGAAGAAGATAGACTTATTGCCGTAACTCCTGAAGATTTTATGGCCATACAACTTAGAGAAGAGATGTTGAACTCGGCTGAGGCAGAGCTTGAGGCAGCTAAAGCCTATATAGATGAACAAGAAAGTAAACTATCAGCTCAAAGCAATTTGAATTATGCATTAATTGCGTTGGCACTGATTTTGGCAGGTTTGGCATTCTTTATTTTCAAAAGATTCAAAGAAAAAAAGGAAACAAATATTCTGTTAGAAGCTAAGAACAAAAAGATTACAGATAGTATTAATTATGCTGAGAGAATTCAGAGGTCCGTTTTATTGGCGGATGAGCAAATTGCAGCAATCCTTCCAAATTCATTTATATTTTACAAGCCTCTTGATGTAGTAAGTGGAGATTTTTATTGGGTCTCTGAGATTGGCAACAAGGTAATTTTTTCTGCAGTTGATTGTACAGGACATGGAGTGCCGGGAGCATTTATGTCACTAATAGCAAACACCCTTCTTAATCAAATTGTGAACGAGAAGAAAATTACCGAACCAGCTAAAATCCTTGAAGAATTGCACAATGGTATTGTGAACTCTTTACATCAAGAAGATGACGCATATCTTTCGCAAGATGGAATGGACATGTCTATTTGTACCCTGAACAAGACTTCAAACGAGCTTTCTTTTGCTGGAGCAATGAACCCAGGTTTCATTGTACAATCAGGAGAAGTCAAAGAATTGATGGCGAGCTTGAACGGAGTCGGCGGAGTAATTCAATCAAGAAGAAAAAGACCAGTTCGATTTATTGAAGAAAAGGTCCAAGTAAATAGAGGCGATTCACTCTTCTTATTTTCAGATGGATTTATGGATCAATTTGGAGGAAGTGAAAACAAGAAATTCAACATTCAACGCTTTAAAGAAATGCTTGTTAAATTGAATGGATTAAGCCCTGAAGATCAAAAGAAAAAAGCAGAACAGACTTTTAATAATTGGAAAGGTGAAACGCATCAAATTGATGATGTCTTGCTGATGGGTGTGAAATTCTAGTATTCAACTACGTCAACCGGAACTTGCAAAAACTTCTGAAATTCCAATCCTTTTTGTTGCATTAGCTCATCACCCTTTTTGTGCCTCCAAACAACTTTAGCATCCTTACCAGTCTCCATGATATCTTCAATAATATAAAGCATATTGAAAACCTTCTTGACAGACCCTGAATTGAAATACTCCAGGTCAACTACCAAATGAGTTTGAGCGCTTGGTGATTCACTGTAGTCCATTAGCCATTTTATGATCGGCTCATAGAAAGAATGTGCATCTTCAGGATATGATCTTCCAGAGATTTCAAAAGTCGAAGTTTCTTTCTCAAACGTTACGTTTGGGGTCTCTTCTGTTCCTTCTATTTTTAGGCTATTACTCATTTGCGCTACAAGGTAGCACTAAAAGAATAAAAGGACAAGTTTTCATTTACATCTTCGAAGGAATAATGGATTTCTCCGTCGGATTGCCTGAACATCTCGATAACTCCAATTCCAGCTCCTTGATCTTCTGAAATGGTATTGCTCATCAATTGCTCTTTATAACGTTTAGATAATTGAATATTGTCTAGCCCTACAAGAGAGTCTAAGTGACCTTTCAATTTAACAGCAGCATCCTTCTTTATGAAGTTACCCGTTTTCATTGTGTATACTCCTTTATCAAGAGCAACCAAAAACAATCCTTCTTGACTGCCATCAAATGGCACGGCATGTCTATTCATGTTTTGAAGCAACTCAATTAAAATGTAAAGGCTCTTCTTTTTGAATACTAGATCTTCATTCTTTAACTGAAGGTTAGATTCAAACAATTTAAATAGTGGCAAAATTGACTCTTGCGAAAAGTCTCCTTTTCTGAGTAAAACAATCTTGTTCTCAAGTAACTCATCATACATTGAAATGGTATCTTCAATCTTGATGCCATCAGAACTGTCTTCCTTTTTCATTTTTAATTGCATGAAAAAGTTAGAGTATTGATCATTAATATCAATGAAACTATATGCAGGTGGGTTCTTTGTTTTTCGCGCCATCTCAATTAATCCTAACCCACCTCCACCTTTAGCGTTGAGTGCATTGTTCCCTAAAGAATTCAAATAGATTTCTTTAAGCTCGGCCTGCGATAGATTTTGTAAAGAGTCTAAACTCTCAATCAGAGTTTCCTTGTTTTCTTCTTCAACGGGATTAGCAGTTGCTAAATAGTGCGTTCCATCTAATTGGCGCATCATAAAAAACTTAGCTGTACCGCCTAGATCAACTTCTTGCTCTTCATCTGAATGTCTAATAATGTTTTGAAAACACTCGGCTATTAGATAGGAAACTCTCTTTTTAATTGACTTTCCTTCATCACTACTAGTCTCTTGAATTCGCATCAGTACCTCAGTGAGGTCGTCATCAAATTCGCCCATATAAAAAAGGCTAAAGCTGTCTTGTTTAAGTCGACTATAAAGTGAATATATTTCCATGCACGAAAATTCACTTTAATATTACGAATAATAATTGGTTTATTAAGGCTCCCCGATACGCTTTCTCTCTGAGGGTGTCATTGCTTCTTTAATGTAAAAGAAGGTTTTGTCAATTGACTCATATTCTCCATCTGGAGAAGGAGATGGCGCAGGTGCTAAAGCTATAAATCCTGATTGATCTATTAGATAGTATGTTGAAACACCAGACACTTTGTAATCCTCTTTTAAATCACTGTCATGACCGACATAAAAAATGTCCCAATCCATCTCAGGATTATCAGCTCTAAACTTATCATAAGTGGCCTTCTCCTTGTCAGTACAAACTGAAAGGAAAGAAATGAACTCTCCGTAATCTTTTCTCAAATCATTTATGATCTTCATTTCAACTTTGGCTTTTTCATTCCATGTCTCAAAGAAGTTAAAATAGACGAACTTGCCTTGATAATTCATCCAAGTAATTGCATCATCATTTAAACTATCTTTAAGTTGGATGATTGGTGCAGGAAAACCTGGTTCTAATGAAGTTAAGAAGTCCTTTACATTTTTTGCTACCGTCGCATTTACCTGATATTTAGCATGACTCTCTAATGAGTCTAACATGATTATAATATTTCTTTTTTGATCGTCTCGTTTATAATACTGCTTGCCTAACTGATCGATCATCACTAGCTCTCTCACTTCAGGATTACTTAAAAACAAATCTTGCTTCAAGACAGACATCAACTTGGTTGGACTTGAATTGTAAATTGCCATGTTAATTTCGGCTTCAATCGTAGGTTGATAATCATCAAAGTTTTTACCGTAAAAACCTTTGAAAAACTTCATGTACTGGTCATTCTCGTAATAAACTGGGAAAGGCTCAACAAAGCTTAAAAATGTTTCTAACCTTTTTTGACTTTTCTTATTTCCACCAAATGTCTGTTTCATTTCGGCAACATTGTACCTAACATAAGTCAAAAAATACTCGTCTTTAACATGAGCATATGCATCTGAAGCATAGGTCATGAAAGTATCTAAATAAGTTAAAAATTGACCTTTCGCGATATCTTCTTCGTGATAGTAAACAAATGAATCAAACCATTGATTGTACTGCAAAATTCTGTAGTTTATATCAGAGGTGTCAAGCGCAAAAAACATGATATCTGTTCTTTGATTTTGAAAACTAATCGCCTGATTTTCGGCTGCTGGAAAATAGATCTCGTAAGTCGTTTTTGGAGCCAAATAAATAGGAGCTTCAGTTTTACCAACCTCTATGATTCCTTTAAAAGTAGCACCATTATCAAGTGAAATATGAAAAGTACTGTCTTCAGCAGCAACTTCACCTTCACCTAACTTAATTTTTGTCATGGTGACATAGTCTTGATAAGTGTACAAAGACACCTTTTCACCAACAAATGCAGGTGCAAACCCTTTTATCTCGAATTCTTGAGCATTTGCTGCCACAAGACCAAAACAACATAATATGGTAAATAAATAAGCCTTCATTAAATACTTTTATAATATAATTAGCTCTTCGCTATTCGTTACAAATTCTGTAATATCTCCGTTATTCTTCTTTATTTCTCGCACAATTGATGAACTTATGGGTGCTAAATCTGGAGCGCTCATCAAAAAGATAGTTTCCACATCAGACATCTTTGCATTCATTTGTGCAATTGCTTGTTCATAGTCAGCATCTGAAGCATTACGTATACCTCTAATCAAATACTGGGCCCCTTTCTCGTTGCAAAGGTCAACAGTCAAACAACTGAAATCTAATACTGATACTTTACTATTGCCTTTGAAGATTGAAAGAATGTGCTTTTTTCGGCTTTCTAATGAGTAGAATGACTTCTTCTTTTGATTCACACCTATAGCAACAATAATCTCGTCAAACAAAGGCAAGAAACGTTCTACAATATCTTGATGACCTTTTGTGAAGGGATCAAATGAACCTGGAAAAACTGCAACTCTTTTCATAAGAATGACTTTAATGTAAAATTACGATAAAATGATGGCTTAGGTTTCTCTGCCCTCATAGAGTATTAACAAAAGAAACTGAAGTTCACACCTCCATAGTTCCTGGTATTGTCTAATCGGGGATGCTTTGAGAAGTCATTTTCTTTGCCATGTTCAAGTATAAACATCCCGTCTTCTTTAAGGTGATCTCCTTCTAACAACTTATCTACAAAGCGATCTAAGTCTTTCATTCCGAAGGGAGGATCGGCAAAAATTACATCAAACTTATTTTTTGAAGTCTCTATAAAATTGAAAGCTTCATTTCTTTGAATAGTCCAATTTTCATCTTCAAATTCTTCTTGAACTTTTCTTAAATGCTTAACAACTCCTGGATGTTTCTCAACACTCAAAACACTCTCAGCATCTCTTGATAAGAATTCGGCACTGATATTCCCAGTTCCTGCGAATAAATCAAGCACAGACGTTGACTCCCAATCTAATTTATTTTGAAGGATATTGAATAAGGCCTCTTTAGCAAAATCAGTTGTAGGCCTAGATGGAAACTTCTTTGGAAATACTATTTTTTTTCCGCGATATTTACCACTAACTACACGCAAAGTAATTGCTTTGATTGTAAGAATCTATCAGACATCTCAGGCTTATCTGAAATCTTAATTCGATTGGCAAAAAAACCTTGTAATTCTGATAGTTGCTCCCATTTGGAATTGACGCCATAAAGACAAACATCCATCTTTTTTTGATCCATTTCTTTTTGCTCTAAGACAAATAAAACATGGTAAACCAAATCAGCCAAATTGGTAAAATCAAAACGATTAAAGTATTGAAGTTTAGTTTTGGCAGTGATTAACAGATAAAAACTATTATCATCAATGTGAATGTGGATCTTGGGGCTAAATGTTGGTTGATCAAACACTCCTTTTAACATTACCGTCACTGGGTGAATTATCTTAACCCTTGGGAATTTAATCACGAATAGTGACTTCATCCAAAGTGGTAATTCGTAAATATTCACGATTCCTAATTCTGGAATTCGATTGTAATCTAGATTATCAATTGGTGCAGGGTAATTCAGCTTAAAAACATCTTCTGGCTTAGAATGATTGAATAAATCAACCGGGATCAATGTATTTCTAAATCCACCTGCCGTAGCACAGAACGCCTCATAATCATAAGTCATCTCAGGAATCGTCATTGCGGCCTGAACAGCATCACGATTGAAATCTTCAAAAGTTAAAGATTGATGAAAAGAAATAGATTTAGTGTCGCGCTTAATGGCACTTACTTCTAAACTTGATTCACTCAAAGACATGCATAACACATGTTGAAATGCATCTTCTTTTCTAAGTGACATCTTTATTTAGACCAGTTGTCTTTTAAGTGATTATCAGTTTTCGATCCGATCTGATACACCTTGTATCCTTCGTCAGGATGCAACATTGGGTGCTTCATTTCAATCAATAATGTTGGAACCTTTAGGTCACCTTTCATAATTGATGAAGTATCAAGAACAACTAACTGCTTAGAAAACGGAACATATCTCAAAGAATCAGGGTGGAATTCAATTTCACCTCCAATTTTTTCTCTCGAAGTCAAATATCTATCAGATGTAAAGATCGCATCCATTACAGGGATATAGTTCGTATCTCTTTTGAACTCTACTAATCCTTTCTCTTTATTGAACCAAATTTTATTTCCAGCTCTACGAGCAATCGCGGTAGCTTCTTCTTCAGTCATCAATAAATCAATTGGTCTATCATCTCCATAAATAAGAGCTCTTTCATCTAAAGAAATCTTTCTTTCAGGAATAGCTCCAATTTTAGAAATATCCATTTTCTTACCATTCTTCACGAAATCAATCAAATCATCCATGTTGTTGGTATAAGTAGAATCAGCTTCTTTATAAGCAGCTTGAGCAGCTTTAATATCAGCCATTCTCGTTTTGATCTCTAAATCTCTTTGCTCCCAAGCATTGTCAAAGTCAACTTGAGTTTGAACTGAAGAATAGTTTTGGTAAAGAATATAAGCCGAACCACCTAGCATTACCACTAGCACTATCCAACCAACAAATGACTTGATTAAATCAAATAAGTAAAGGAACCAAACAATACTCACCAAGATGATGAGAAGAGCAGCATATAAGAACATTGGCTCTTGCATGATTTCAACATCACTTTTCACCTTTGTCACTGGATTTTGAACCGTAACAATCTCAGGCGTTACTGCCAAATACAATACATAAATTCCTACCCCTAAAAATACGGTAGGTAAAAGGTATCGCTTGATGTAATAAAATATGTCGTCTACTTTGTCCAAAGAACTCATTCTTGTATCTTAAATGTTTGTAATCCTAATCCCAACAAAACTACAATTTTTTTTAAAGTGCGAAAGGTCAGTCAATATATTTTTTCCATATTTAACTCAATGATTCGAACAGTAAGCCATTTCTTTTGAAAAACGACACCACTAAAGCGACTTTCGCACAGCTTTTTACCGATAATCTTGGCTTTGCCCCAACTAATGATCAAGCGGCTGCGATTGACAATTTGACTGACTTCATTTATTCGGATAATGATTTTGAGATATTTTTACTGAGCGGATTCGCCGGAACTGGTAAAACAACACTCATTTCTACTTTTGTTAAATCACTCTCAGATATCAAAATTCAATCTTATTTGATGGCGCCTACTGGGAGGGCTGCAAAAGTTTTATCTAATTACAGCAAAAAGAGAGCGCATACCATTCATAGATCAATTTATTTCATAAACTCTGTAGGAGGAGGAACGCCTCATTTTAAACTAGGCGAAAACAAAAGGAGTAATACAATCTTCATAGTTGATGAAGCATCAATGGTTTCTACTTTTTCAGGAATCACCGATAGAAACTCCTTTAGTCAAAGAGATTTATTAGAAGATCTTTTGCAATTTGTTTATTCGGCCGATAACTGCAAAATTGTTTTTGTTGGAGACAAAGGTCAATTACCTCCGGTTGGGATGGACAAAAGTCCGGCTCTTGACAAAACTTTTTTAAGTGAGCACTACTCTTTTGACATTGTTCAATCTGAATTAATGGATGTTGTAAGACAAGAATCTCAATCAGGAGTTTTAGAGATTTCATTACAACTCAGAGATTTTTCTGAAACCATTCCGGTCTTATCTCACAACAAAAAGGATGCTATTGCCATTAGCGGTCTTGATTTGCAAGACGCTCTAGAAAGTGAGATTAATGAATATGGGCAAGATAATGTTATGGTTGTTACGCGATCTAATAAGAGAGCAAACCTTTTCAATGAGCAAATAAGAAGGAGAATTCTTTGGCAAGAAGATGATGTGAATGCCGGAGACGTCATGATGGTGGTATCAAACAATTATTTTTGGCTTGAACCCAAATCAGAAGCTGGATTTATTGCTAATGGTGAGTTAATTCAACTCAAAAAAATAGCAAGAAGAGAAGAGCAATTTGGTTTTGAATTTGCAGACGTCATTGCTCGATTTATTGACTATCCGAACATGGAAGACATTGAAGTCAAAATGATGACGAATGCCATTCATGCTGAATCGGCGAACTTGCCACGAAATGAACTCAAAGATTTGTTTTACAGAGTGGCAACTGAAGAATATCCATTAGAAAGAAACAAAAGAGTTCGCAACAAGAAAGTAATGGAGAACCCTTATTTTCAAGCTTTGCAAGTTAAATTTGGGTATGCTGTGACCTGCCATAAATCGCAAGGTGGGCAATGGCCGGTTGTATTTATAGATCAAGGCTATTTTACCGAAGATATGTGGAACCCAGAATATATGAGATGGCTCTACACTGCTATTACACGTGCAAGCGAAAAGGTGTATTTGGTTAATTTCTCACAAGCCTTTACAGCTATTGAAGATTAATGAAGAAGGATAGATAAAATCTTTATCGCGGGATTTGACTGAATTGTTTTGAAGTTGTCAGTTTGAAATGATCAAAAAGAAATAATTACTCTATTTTAGGGGGGCTATAAAACTAGAACTCAATGCAACCTCAAATAGATCATCTTCAAATAACAGTCAAAGACTTTGAACGTGCTGTCTCATTTTACGACCAGCTCATGCCAATTCTAGGCTATGATCTGTCTCTCAAAAACCAGGGACGTGTTGAGGCCAATGATTTTGACGTAGTTGAGTATTTCCATCCCGTATTAACTTTCGGAATCAATTCTCCCAGAAAAGAATTTAAAAATGATGAAGTGCACAGAAGAACTCCGGGTTCAGTTCATCACATTGCATTTAGAGCTGAATCAAATGAAGAAGTTGATAAATTGTACCCTTTAATCAAAGCAATAGGAGCAAATATTGTGGAGCCTCCACAGTTCTATCCACAACATGGCGAGAATTACTATGCGCTTTTCTTCAAAGATTTAGATGGCATCAAATTAGAAATTATGTTTGAAGGGAAAACTAAATAATGTCAAGCACTGATAATTTCTATATAAAGCAAGAAGAACCAAATAAGAGCTGTTTTTTGGCGCTAAGAGAAATAATTATAGCCGCTCACTCTGAAATTAATGAAACCATTAAGTACGGTATGCCTTGCTTTTACTTTAAGAACAAGTCCATGTGTTATTTATGGAAGGATAAGAAATCAAACGAACCTTATATTCTGTTTGTAGAAGGTAAATTGATTGAGCATCCAAAACTTGAACAAGGTGATAGAAAGAGGATGAAAGTGCTACCAACCCTAGCTGATAAAGATCTAGAATTGGACATCATTGTTGAAGTTCTGCAAATTGCCGTTCAGCTCTATGTGAGCGGGAAAATCAAAACAAAGTAAATCGAAAAATTGGTCAACATATTGTTAATTATTCACGCTTCATTTGGAGGCATTGCCTTGATAGTTGGTTTGGTAGCCATCTTCGCAAAAAAAGGTCTCAAGGCACATAGAGTTTCAGGAAAGATTTTTTATTATTCTATGATAATTTCGGCAATAATGGCAATGATTATTGCTTTTATGCCAGGACATCTTAGCTGGTTTTTATTCGCAGTAGGCATATTCAGTTTATATCTCGTGCTGAGTGGATACCGCGCTCTAAAGTTTAAGTCGAAGACACACAATTTCACAATAGATAAAATCATCTCAATTATTATGTTGATTTCTGGATTAGCAATGATTTTGTTACCAGTAGTAATCTTTCAGAAAATTCATATTGTACTGACTGTATTTGGAGCGACGGGTCTACTTTTCTCAATTCAAGATTTAATCAAGTTTAGAAATCCACAAAAGCTCAGAAAAACATGGCTTCTGATTCATTTAGGTCGGATTTTAGGAGGCTACATCTCTGCAGTGACTGCCTTCGTAATAGTAAATCAATTCTTGCCTGGAATCTATGGTTGGATCGTTCCTGGGGTTGTTGGAGGTATTCTAATTACCTTTTGGTCAAGAAAGTACCAGCCTAAAAAAAAGGCTCACAACAACTGTGACTGAACAAATTGCAAATATTGTTTTAGTTAGGAAGAATGCAATCCAAGAAAAAGAATTGCTATTTTTGACTCATTAAATTGAAGTTAATCCAAGAAAATGAAAGAAGAAAGCAAGAGTGAATCAGGACTAAAATCTATTGCAAGATCAATTAAGCATAAATTATTCCCTCCCAAATCGACTAAGAAAAACTTCACAACCTCTGAAGATTACTGGAACGAAAGATATGAAACTGGAGGAAATTCAGGTGCTGGTTCTTACAGCAATTTAGCCGAATTCAAAGCCGAGATTCTGAATAATTTTGTCAAAGAGAATGAAATCAAAGAGGTTATAGAATTAGGGTCGGGTGATGGAAATCAACTCGAGTACTTCAATTTTCCAAAATACTTAGGATTCGATATTAGCGATTTCATATTGAATAAATGTAGAGAAAAATTTAAAG
>CAJXJK010000018.1 GCA_913054135.1 uncultured Flavobacteriales bacterium
CACGAAACACGAAACACGAAACACGAAACACGAAACACGAAACACGAAACACGAATCCATTTGTCACCCCGCCGAGTCTACAGTCACGAGCCTCCAGTTTCTAAAACCATTTGTCACCCCACACATCAACGCCACTTTACCGCACAAAAAAAAGCCCCACATTCCTGCAGAGCTTTAATTTCGTTCGTTTTAAGTTCAATTACTCCTGAACTCCGGTATCTAATGTTGGTAGTTGAATTTTATCCTTCACGACAACCGCGGTAGGAAAAGTCAATAAGATCTCTTGCTTTAATTTCTCCGCTTCTAACTTAGTTCTAAAATTCCCTACCCTAACTCTATAATTTGGAGCTAAATAGTCTATATAAGTTTTGTGCTCATCATACAAATTCATGAAGTGAGATTTTTGTTGCTCTGATTTTGACTTGTCTTGATCAAAGTAAATTAACAGTCTATAGCCGTCTACTAAAACCCCGTCTAGTCCCTCTTCACCACTTCTAACAAAAGCTTCCAATTTCGGAATCCTCTGATCTTCGTAAATCGTTACAGTTCCTTCTTTCTTGTTGAAATCTAGATTTTCTGTTTTAGTTGGAGTGCTGTCATTTTTAGCCGGAAAACTCATCCAATTGTCATCTTGAGAATGACTATTAATTGAACAAATTAAAACCACTATTAGTATGCTTACCTTTTTCATTTCTGAATTGCTTTTAGACAAATGTAAATATTTTGTCAATCATTGTTGTTTTTGCTATTCTTAAAAAGGCTCCAATTTATTATTCAGAACCCTGAAGTTATTATGTCATAAGACTTTGCGATTATTTGCTTATTTAGAATCATTTTAAATTAACTCATACGCCGCGAAAAAGTTGGGCTTCCGCGCAAGATAAAAGGACTTTCTGCTATTTTTGTCGGTGATTAAGTATCTTGTATACACAGCAAAAAAGACAAAAATTTTGCAAATGAAAATATTAAAATCAGTCATCTCACAGAGATTCAAGTCGTTAGCACTTACTGCTATCGCACTCCTTTCGTTTACATACAACATCCATGCCCAAGAGGGGGATGCTGCAATTGGTGAAGGAATTTTTAAAGCCAATTGTGCTTCTTGTCACTTTCCTGATAAGGACATGACAGGTCCAGCTCTTCAGGGGGCTAGACAACGCTGGATTGACAATTCTTCAGAGGAGAAGTTCTACGAATGGATTAAGAATTCACAAGCTGTAATCAAGGGTGGAGACGCTTATGCAAATAAATTATTTGCAGATAACGGAAAGTCAGTGATGACACCTCAGGCAGTGTCTAACGAACAAATTGACCACATATTTGCTTATGTTGAGGCTTACGTTCCTCAGGTTGCAGGTCCTGGCGAAACAGCTGGAAATGTGGGGGTTACTGTTGAAGAGGATTCTTCTATGATGTGGTGGATTATGGCTGGGTTGCTTTTGTTGGTGATCGGAGCAGCTGTAATGTCTAAGTCTAACTTAGCGAAAGCTGAGAAGGTTTCAAAAGGTGAAGAAATTGATCACAACGAAACTGTTGGTCAAGGAGTAAGAAGATGGGCTTGGAATAACAGAGGTTGGGTTGGATTCTTTTCTCTTGTTTTTGTGATTATCATTTTGGTTGTTGGAATGATGGATCTAATGAAAATTGGTGTTTTCGAAGATTACAAACCAGAACAACCTATCGCCTACTCTCATACATTGCATGCCGGTGAGTTAGGTATTGATTGTAAATACTGCCATAATGCTGTTACAAAATCTAAACACGCAACAATTCCAACTGTGAATGTTTGTATGAATTGTCACAAAGCAGTTAATGAAGGAACCGAAACTGGTACTGAAGAAATTGCGAAGATTTATGAGGCAGCAGGCTGGGATCCAGATCTTAATGCTTACACAGGAGATACTAAGCCAATCAAATGGGTGAAGGTTCACAACTTACCTGATCATGTTTATTTCAATCACTCGCAGCACGTTGAAGTTGGTGGTGTCGATTGTCAACAGTGTCATGGAGACATGAAACAAGAAACTGTGGCTAGAGTAATGACTACTCAAGACTTAAACAATGTTGGTGTGAATAATCCAGATATGGATGAAAATGCCGTGAAATTCACAAGACCTACTTTAACAATGGGTTGGTGTATTGAATGTCACGAGAAATCATCAGTTGATGTTGGTGGTTCGCATGTTGCAGGTGCTGCAGAGAACGAAGATTCATACTATGGTGTGATTCACCAAAGATTACTAAAGGATAAGAAGACTTATCAAAGATATTTAGAAGATGACGTGATTTCGGTTGCTGAACTTGGAGGATGGGAATGTGCGAAATGTCACTATTAATAAAGAATTAAGAGGTTTAATTTAGATATGGGAACAAATAAGAAATACTGGAAAGGTTTTGAAGAGCTCCAACAAACTCCTGAGTTTTTAGAAAAAGCGCAGAGTGAGTTTCCTCAAGAACTAAGTGTTGATGAATTCTTGGCTGACGATAAGGTTAGTGAAGCATCAACAGGACGTAGAGATTTTCTGAAGTTTTTAGGGTTTAGTGTTGCAGCTGCAACACTAGCTGCCTGTGAAGCTCCAGTAATTAAAGCAGTGCCTTATGTTGTAAAACCTGAAGACGTGACACCTGGTGTTGCTAACTGGTATGCATCAACTTTCTATGATGGTGCAAATTATGCTAGCATCTTGGTTAAGTCAAGAGAGGGTAGACCAATTCATATTAAAGGAAATAAAGATTGGGGTTTCACAAACGGAGCCGTTAATCCTCAAATTGCAGCATCTGTTTTAGGACTATATAATAGCGCTAGATTAGATTCACCGCAAACTAAAGACGGAACTCAAGTTTCTTGGGCAGATGCAGATACTGCTATCGCCTCAGCACTTGAGAAAGCCGGAAAGAAAAAGATTGTTTTAATCTCTGGTACAGAGATTAGCCCTTCTACTAAAAATGCTATTGACGGTTTCAAAGCTAAGTATGGCGGAGTTGATATGCCATCTATGGAAATGCCTGCAGTTGAAGACGCAGTTGTTGTAGAAGGTGAAGATGTTCCTACTGATGCTCCAGCTATGCCTGAAATGCCAGAAGGAAATGTAATCCACGTGCAATATGACGCCGTTTCTTATAACGGAATCAGAGAAGCGAACTTAGAGTCTTTTGGACAAAGAGCTATTCCTGATTATGACTTTTCACAAGCAAAAGTTATTGTAGCTGTATCGTGTGATTTCTTAAACTCATGGGTATTACCAACTCAGTTTGTTGGTCAATATGCACAAAGAAGAAATCCTGATGGAGAGTGGATGTCACAGCACTTCCAGTTCGAGACTAACATGTCTCAAACAGGATCAAATGCAGATTATAGAGGTTTAATTAAGCCTTCTCAACAAGGAGCCGCTTTAGCTTACATCCATAAAGGAGTGGGAGCTGGTGCAGTTTCAGGTGTTGACACAGCATCATTAGATGCAGATACAATTGAAAAATTAGATTTAGCAATTGAAGCTTTAAAAGCAGCTAAAGGAAAATCTTTAGTAGTAGCAGGATCGAATAGAAAATCTGCTCAAGTAATTGCAAACTCAATTAACGCTCACCTAAATAATTATAGCGGACCAATTAACATGAACAATCCAATCATGTTACATGCATCTCAAGATGAGAAAATGGCCAATGCTATTAAAGAGATGAACGGAGGAAAAGTTGCCGCAGTAATTATGTGGAACACAAATCCTGTTTATACTTTATCAAATGGTGAAGAGTTTAGAACAGCATTAGCAAACGTAGGAACTTCAGTTTCTATGTCTCAATACGCAGATGAAACAGCAGCTAACTGCGATTACATCTGTCCAGAAAGTCACGCTTTAGAAGCTTGGAATGATTACGCTCCTAAGATGCGTACTTATTCATTAGCACAGCCAACTATTAGACCATTAGGTGATACTCGTCCAGTGGGTGAGTCATTCTTAGTATGGTCAGGTGAAGCAGTTCACACTGGTAAAGACAGTGCAACTTGGCATAACTATGTTAAAGGTCTTTGGGAGCAATGGGGATTCCCTGCGCAAACAAAGCATGCTACTTTCAATACTTATTGGAATGCAATGGTTCACCAATCTTGTGATTCAGGTGAAGGAGAACCAACAGCGAGCTCACAAAGCTTTAATGGGAACGTTTCTGGAGCAGGAAAAGATTTAGGATCTATTGCTGGTGGAGATTTTGAAGTAGCTCTTTATCAAAAGGCTGGTATCGGAAACGGAACACATGCAAACAATCCTTGGCTTCAAGAAATGCCAGATACAGTTACAAAAGTAACTTGGGATAATTATGCTACTATGGCCTATGCTGATATTGAAGCAATGGGCGGAGAAACTGGCTTAGGTCAAGAAACTCCTTCTACTGAAGTAACTGTAACAGTAGGTGATAAAACACTTACATTACCTGCTTATCCTCAAGCTGGTCAAGCACCAGGAACAATTGGAATAGCAGTTGGATACGGAAGAGGAGCTGGAGCTGAGAATATCGGTAAAGGTGCTTACCAACAATCAGGAATGTACGGAGAAGCTTCTACAACTCCTATCGGACAAAACGCTTACGTTTTAGTTGATAATGGAGATTTTGATGCTTACTCTGCATCAGTTTCTAATACAGGTAACACGTACAATTTAGCTTGTACTCAAACTCACAGTACTGTGATGGCGAGAAACTCAATTGTTAAGGAAACAACTTTAGATACTTATAACACTGCAGAACCTGCAGCATACAATCACAAGCACGTATTACATTCAGGATGGAATCATGATGAAAAACCAGTTTCTGAGTTTGATTTATGGGAAGGTCATCCAGTTGAGCACGTAGGGCACAGATGGGGAATGACTATCGACCTTAGTTCTTGTATCGGATGTGGATCTTGTTTGGTTGCTTGTCAATCTGAAAACAATGTTCCAGTTGTAGGTAAAGATGAAATTAGAAGAGGAAGAGAAATGCATTGGTTAAGAATTGACCGTTATTACTCTTCTGATGTTGAAGTTGCAGTTGGTACAAGAGACCCTGAAGAATTTGCAACTGAAGGATTTAGTGGTTTGAAAAAACCATCACACAATCCAAAAGTGGTTCACATGCCAATGATGTGTCACCACTGTAATCACGCTCCATGTGAAACTGTTTGTCCAGTTGCGGCAACTACTCACTCAAATGAGGGCTTAAACCAAATGACTTATAACAGATGTATCGGTACGAGATATTGCGGAAACAACTGTCCTTATAAAGTAAGAAGATTCAACTGGTTCAACTACCCATCTTACAGAAAATTCACTGAAGTGAACCCTGCTCAAGATGACTTAGGTAGAATGGTACTGAACCCAGATGTAGTTGTTAGAACAAGAGGAGTAATGGAAAAATGCTCTATGTGTGTTCAAAGAGTGCAGTCTGGTAAATTAGTTGCTAAGAAAGAAGACAGAATGGTAAAAGATGGTGACGTAGTTACTGCTTGTGCTGATGTTTGTCCTACAAATGCAATTACAGTCGGTGACTGGAATGATGAGACATCTGCAATCAGAAAATCTTCTGAAGACAAGAGATCTTACCAAGCACTTGAAGAGATTGGAGTTAAACCAAATATTTGGTACAAAGTGAAAGTTCGTAATGAAGTAAATGCTGATTTAGCTGAACTTCAAGCTGAGCAGGCTGCACATTCAGCAAGTCATGGTGGAGATCACGGTGATGAGCACGGAGAAGAAGGACATGAAGAAGGTGGGCATGATGATGCTGCACATGACGATCACGGAGGACACTAAAATGAAATTATCCGCATTGCGGAATTGAAATAATTGAGACAAAACTAAACTAAGCAAGAATGCATAAGGAAGCTGCGATTAGAGAACCATTAATACTAGGCCACAAGACCTACAGTGATATCACTGAGGACGTTTGTAGACCTATTGAAGGAAAGGCGCCGAAAGCCTGGTACATCATGTTTGGTATTTCCCTTTTAGTTGGGTTATACGGAATCGGTTGTATCCTTTACCTTTTAGGAACCGGAATCGGAACTTGGGGATTGAACAAGACCGTTGAATGGGCTTGGGATATTACCAACTTCGTTTGGTGGGTAGGTATCGGTCACGCCGGAACACTGATTTCAGCCGTACTATTATTATTTAGACAGAGATGGAGAATGGCGATTAACCGTTCTGCTGAGGCAATGACAATTTTCGCCGTATTTATGGCAGGTTTGTTCCCATTGATTCACATGGGTCGTTTATGGGTTGGATACTGGGTAATGCCAATTCCAAATCAATTTGGTTCTCTTTGGGTTAACTTTAACTCACCCCTCCTCTGGGATGTATTCGCCATATCAACTTATTTATCTGTATCGGTAGTATTCTGGTACATTGGTTTAATTCCTGATTTTGCAACTATCAGAGATAGAGCAAAAGGAGCCGTTTCTAAGAAGATGTATGGTATCCTATCTTTCGGATGGTCAGGTAGAGCTAAACATTGGAACAGATTTGAATTAGTTTCCCTTGTTTTAGCGGGATTAGCAACACCACTTGTATTCTCGGTACACTCAATTGTATCATTTGATTTCGCCACTTCGGTAATTCCAGGTTGGCATACAACAATTTTCCCCCCCTACTTCGTAGCAGGAGCTGTATTCTCAGGATTCGCAATGGTACAAACTCTATTGTTGATTTTAAGAAAAGGAATGAAACTAGAGGCTTATATTCATACTAAGCACGTAGAGTATATGAACATTGTAATCATGGTTACAGGTTCAATCGTAGGTGTAGCTTATTTAACTGAGCTTTTCATCTCTTGGTATTCAGGTGTTGAGTACGAATCGTACGCATTCATCAACAGAGCAACGGGACCATACTGGTGGGCTTACGCTTCTATGATGACTTGTAACGTGATCTCTCCACAGTTAATGTGGTTCAAAAAATTAAGAAGAAGTTTACTTTTCACATTCTTCATTTCGATTGTTGTAAATATCGGTATGTGGTTTGAGCGTTTCGTAATTATCGTTACCTCTATCCACCAAGATTATTTACCTTCTTCTTGGAGTATGTTCTACCCAACTTGGGTGGATATAGGAGTGTTCTTAGGAACATTAGGTATTTTCTTCGCATTCTACTTAGGATTTGCAAGATACTTCCCAGTATTAGCAATGTCTGAGTTGAAAACAATCTTGAAAATTTCAGGTGAATCTTATAAAGATGGTTCTGCACCAACTCATGATGATCATGGTGGTGGAGGTGATTCTCACACTGAAGCTGCTCCGGTAGTAGAAGAGAAAGTAGCTGAGCCTGCACCAGTTGTTGAAGAGAAGGTTGAAGAAGTTAAAGAGGCTGTAAAGGAAGAGGTGAAAGAAAAACTTTCAGATGAAGAGAAATCAAAAAGAGTTTCTTCGTTGATGGAAAAACTAGGAGCTGGAGATGCTTCAAATGCTGATGACTTAAAGGTGATTAGCGGAGTAGGACCAAAAATGGAGTCTACTTTAAATGAGATCGGAATTTACTCATACGAACAAGTGAGTAAAATGACAGATAACGAATATGAAATGCTTGACTCAATTACTGAATCTTTCCCTGGCAGAGCTAAGAGAGATGACTGGGCTGGACAAGCAAAAGAATTAATGAATAAATAATTTAGACAGATGGCAGATAGAGTAATATACGCTACCTATGATGATGATCACACTTGTTTAGAAAGTGCTAAGAAATTAGTAGCTGATGGTGTACATATCACAGATGTTTTTTCGCCTTTCCCAATTCACGGTATTGATCCGGTTATTGGAGTGAAACAAACAAGATTAGGAATTGTTGCAATGATGTTCGCGGTTACAGGTTTAATGTTAGCCGTTATCGGATTCAGATACATCATGATTCAAGATTGGCCAATGAATATTGGTGGTAAACCTAACTTTACTTTGTTACAAAACTTCCCTGCGTTTGTTCCAATTTCATTTGAGTTTACTGTATTGTTTGCAGCTCATGGTATGGCTTTAACTTATTTCTTAAGAAATAAAACTTTACCAGGTATGCCAGCTGACAATCCTTATGCAAGAAACACTGATGATAGATTCACAATGGAAATCAGATTATCTGATAACCACGGAATGTCTTCAGATGAGTTGCAAGCGAAAATTAAGCAAACTGCAATCGTTGAGATTGAAGAAAAAGATTACGTTCAGATTAAATAATACTTCATGAATATGATGAATATAAAATATTTCGGAATCGCATTACTAGCTATAGGACTAGGTTCTTGTACTAGTGATCCAAATTCTCCAGGTGTTGAGTACATGCCAGACATGTATCGTTCGCCTGCTGCTGAAGCTTACGTAGATTATGGTGAAGTAAGAGGTCAATTTGACGAAGGTGCGGCACAAATCGTAGAAGACAAATTCTCATTTGTTCCGCCTAATGGTACAATCCCTTATTCTGATAAAGGTGGGGTTATGATGCCATATGAGCATGGAGCACCATTGAATGCAGATAAGACTCATGGATTATATGGTATGAGACAAGATACTGCTGGAGCTGTAAATGCTCATAACGACATTAATCCAATTCCTTTTTCAGATGACGTTCTGGCTGAAGGTAAGGTACTTTATGAAAGATTCTGTATTCACTGTCATGGTGAAAAAGGAGCAGGAGACGGTGGAGTACCATCAAGTGGTAAATACCCACCTCCGGGAGCATATAATGGTCCTCTTAAAGATAAAACTGCTGGTGATATTTTTTATACTATAACTTATGGAAAAGGGGCAATGGGCTCTCACGCTTCACAAGTGAATAAAGAAGAAAGATGGAAGCTAGTTTACTATGTACAAAAATTACAAGGTAAAGATCCTGGTGCAGATGCTGCAATTCCTAACGGAGCTGACGCAAATGTTGAAGGAGGAGAAGGTGTTGACGGACAAGGAATTATTGAAGAAGTAATTGAGGCCGGTGACCAAATTATTAATGACGACCACCACCACTAGTAAAGAATTTAATTAAGAAAAGATAATTACATGGAATATCAAATTTCATCAAAAGCAAAAAGAACAATTATCGCAACAGCTGCTGTTGGATTAGTGCTCTTTATTATTGGAATTGCGACCAATATGGATTCGGAACAATTCAAAACACGTTTGTTTTCAAACTTTTTGATTGATGGATTCTTCTTTTTCGCTATGGCATTAGGTGCCTTGTTCTTCTTGGCACTTCAATATGCCACTGAGACAGGTTGGTCTGTAGCCATTAAAAGAATCGTAGAAGCTGTCGCTTCTTACGTTCAAGTAGGAATAGTAGTATTGCTGGCTGTATTCGCCGTGATTTCTATCATGCAAGGTGGTTATACTGAAGTTCATGGTCATCACGTTGGTCACATCTATCAATGGATGGATCCTGTTATAGCTTCTGATCACAGCAGTGCTCAGTTCGATTCAATGATTGCTAATAAAGCACCATTCTTAACACAGACGTTCTTTTGGATTGTGACTATCATTTACATGGCAACATACTTCTTATTCTATAAAGGATTTAGAAAAAGATCTTTACAAGAAGATATTGAAGGTGGAACTGCTATTCACATGAAAAACTTTGCTAAAGGTGCATTGTTCTTAGTGTTGTTCGGTTACTTTTCTTCAACTTCATCTTGGCACTGGTTAATGTCTGTTGACCCACACTGGTTCTCAACTTTATTCGGATGGTATACTTTCGGAGGAATGTGGTGTACTTCAATGACAGCAATTATGTTATTGTTGATCTATCTTAAGAAAAATGGATACTTAGAAAAAGTAAATGATTCACACATCCATGATGTTGGTAAATGGATCTTTGCTACTTCTTTCTTATGGTCTTACTTATTCTTCTCTCAGTTCATGCTTTATTGGTATGCTGATATTCCTGAAGAAGTAATTTATTATACCTTCAGAATTGACAACTACCCTGTAATTTTCTGGGGAATGTTTATGATCAATTTCATCATTCCAATGTTGATTTTGATGTCAAGAGAAGCAAAAAGAAATCCTGGAATTTTGATGGCAGTATGTGTAATCATCATTTTAGGACACTGGGCTGATGTATACATGTTAGTTACTCCTGGTACAATGGGAGAGCATGGAACAATCGGATTCCTTGAAGTTGGTTTGTTTATGGTTTTCGCCGGAATATTTGCTTATTTCGTCTTGAACACATTAACTAAGGCACCATTGATGCCTAAGAACCACCCTTACTTAGACGAAAGTAAACACCACGAGATTTAATTGATTATAGAGTAAAAAGATTTTAAAATGGGAATGAAATTAATAGTACTAGTCGTAATCGTTTTAGCTGTAATTGCAGTTGCGCAGTTTATGCGTGTTTACGAACTTTCTTCTAAGCTGAAAGGTCATAAAGAAGAAGATATCGACCTGAAAACGAATAACATCAATGCGGGAATGATGATGGTCTTTGTGGCTGTTTTCTTTGCTTCTTTGTTATACATGTGCTACAAGTACGGTAATGGTATGTTACCTGAAGCTGCTTCGGCGCACGGACAAGATGTTGATTGGTTATTTAACCTTAACTGGATAATTGTATTTGCCGTATTCTTTGCGTGTAACTTCCTATTATTCTACTTTGCTTATAAGTATTCTTATCACCCTGATAGAAAAGCATATTACTTTCCACATGACAATAAGTTAGAGTTAGTTTGGACAGTAGTACCTGCGGTTGCTTTGGCATTCATCATCATCTTTGGTTTGATGACTTGGAATAATATTACAGGTAAGCCATCTGAGGATGCAGTACTTGTTGAATTATATGCTAAGCAATTTGATTTTACAGCAAGATATTCTGGTGAAGACAACAAATTAGGTTACGCCGATTATAAGTTAGTGAATAGCGACAATGTTGTTAATCCATTAGGAGTTGTAACAAAAGGATTCATTGATTCTTCAGTTGTTAAGATTGAAAGAGACATCATGAGCTGGCAAGATAAGCTTGACGGAGTTGGTGAAGGAACTGAAATCTTGAGTGCAGCTAGTGAAATCAAATATCAAGCTGATATTGAGAAAATGGGCCGTATCAAAGAAAGAATCTTAACTATGGAACAAGCTATGGGAGATTCTATCTACTCTATGGCTGAAGATGACTTTACTACAAAAACTACATTGTTTTTAATTAAAGATCAAGAGTACCAATTCATTTTTAGATCTCAAGATGTAATTCACTCAGCATATTTCCCACACTTCAGAGCTCAAATGAACTGTGTACCTGGTATGAGAACGAAGTTAAAGTTCACGCCAATTTTCACTACAGCTGAAATGAGAGAAAAGACAGGAAATCCTGACTTCAACTTTATCTTATTATGTAATAAGATTTGTGGAGCACAGCATTCAATGATGAACATGGCTGTTCATGTTGGAACTGCTGAAGAGTTCGAAGCTTGGAAAGCAGACGTCAATGTTAGTGGTGTTGCTTATGTAGTACCAAGACCTGAAGCAGAAGAAGTAGAAGAGATTGCAGAGGATATTAGTGCCGACGGAAATGAAGATGAAAATGAAGAAGATTTGGACGAAGACGTTCAACCTTAAGATTAAGAAGTTTAGTTAAAAGTATTAAGATAATTAAAGAATAAATTTATGTCAGCAGCAGCAGCTCACGATCACGGACATCACCACAAAGAAAGCTTCATAACGAAGTACATTTTCAGTCAAGATCACAAAATGATTGGAAAACAGTTTTTGGTGACTGCAATCATTATGGCGGTAGTAGCGGTATTGTTATCGGTATTATTCAGAATCCAATTAGGATGGCCAGGAGAGTCTAATAGTGCATTATCATTTTTCTTAGGAGACACTTGGGCTCCAGACGGAGTTTTAGATAGAGGAATGTATCTCGGCCTTGTTACAATACATGGTACCATTATGGTATTCTTCGTTTTAACTGGTGGTTTATCAGGTACGTTCTCAAACCTTCTAATTCCGCTTCAGTTAGGTGCGCGTGATATGGCGTCAGGATTACTTAATATGATTTCATATTGGTTATTCTTCCTTTCTTCTGTATTGATGCTTTATTCTCTATTCGTAGAGACGGGACCTGCAGGTGGAGGTTGGACGATTTACCCACCATTATCTATTTATGAAGAGGCAACACCTAGTTCAGGACAAGGTATGACACTTTGGTTGTTATCAATGACAATTTTTGTTGCGTCATCTTTATTAGGATCATTGAATTATATCGTAACAGTTCTTAACCTTAGAACTAAAGGAATGAAAATGACAAGAATGCCTTTAACAATTTGGGCTTTCTTTATTACAGCAGTAATTGGTGTACTTTCTTTCCCAGTTCTTGTATCAGCTGTAGTACTGATGTTGATGGATAGAACTATGGGTACTTCATTCTATGTGAATGATGCTATTCAAGGAGGAGAAATCTTAGAGCAATCTGGAGGATCTCCAATTTTATTTGAACACCTTTTCTGGTTCTTAGGTCACCCTGAGGTATACATTGTATTACTTCCTGCCCTAGGTTTAACTTCAGAAATTGTATCAACTAATTCACGTAAACCGATTTTCGGATACAAAGCCATGATCTTATCGATCTTAGCAATTGCATTCTTATCGTTTATCGTATGGGGTCACCACATGTTTATTACGGGAATGAATCCTTTCTTAGGAGGTGTATTCGTATTTACAACATTGTTGATTGCAATTCCATCAGCTGTAAAAGTGTTTAACTACATCACTACACTTTGGAAAGGTAACATCAAGTACACTCCTGCAATGTTGTTCTCAGTAGGTTTAGTATCATCATTCATCACCGGTGGTATTACTGGAATTATCCTTGCCGATTCAGCTCTTGATATTGCTGTTCACGATACTTACTTTGTTGTGGCACACTTCCACGTAGTAATGGGATTATCTGCCATCTTCGGAATGTTTGCTGGTGTTTACCACTGGTTCCCTAAGATGTATGGTAAAATGATGAATTCAAAATTAGGTATGGTTCACTTCTGGTTGACATTAATTTCAGCCTATGGGGTATTCTTCCCAATGCACTTTGTTGGTATCGGTGGAGCGCCAAGAAGATATTATGACTACTCTGTATACGAGTCATTTGACACGAATCAACTTGAGATGTTTATTGATCTGAATGAAATCATTTCAATCTTCGCAATTGTTGGAGCATTGGCTCAAGCGATATTCATCTTTAACTTTTTCTATAGTATTAGAAGAGGTCAAAAAGCAGTTCAAAATCCTTGGAAAGGAAATACTCTTGAATGGACAACACCGGTTGAACACATTCACGGTAACTGGCCAGGAGAAATTCCAACGGTTCACAGATGGCCTTATGACTATTCTAAACCAGGAAAAGAAGAAGACTACTGTCCTCAAAACGTTCCTTTAGAAGAAGGAGAAGAGGAAGATCATTAAAAGATATATTATATATAAAACCCTGTCTTGACATAGTCGAGACAGGGTTTTTTTATGTCTTGAATTATTTGCTAAAACTAAAGCAGTATATTTGATAATAGAATGGAAGAAGAAGATTCGTTTGATTACCGTGATGACAGTGGCTTTTCTCAAGAAGAGGAAATCGACAAGGCCTTGCGCCCCAAAATGTTTGATGATTTTGCGGGTCAAAAGAAAGTAATTGAAAATCTTGAGGTCTTCGTGCAAGCCGCTAAGCAAAGAGATGAATCTTTAGATCATGTTTTGCTTCATGGACCTCCGGGTCTTGGTAAAACCACTTTAGCAAATATCTTAGCTAATGAATTGGGTGTCGGAATTAAGATTACAACTGGTCCAGTTTTAGACAAGCCAGGTGATCTTGCTGGACTTCTTACTAACCTTGAAGAAGGAGATGTACTCTTTATTGATGAAATACACAGACTGTCGCCGGTAATTGAAGAGTATCTATACTCAGCAATGGAAGATTTCATGATAGATATTATGATTGATTCGGGCCCTTCTGCAAGAACTGTTCAACTCAATTTAAATCCGTTCACCTTAATTGGTGCAACCACGAGATCAGGTTTATTAACCTCTCCTTTAAGAGCAAGGTTTGGAATAAATAGTAGGCTAGAGTATTATGATACTGAGATTTTGTCGCATATTATAATTAGAGCTGCCGGAATTTTGGATGTCGAAATAATTGAGAATGCGGCAATTGAAATTGCCAGAAGATCAAGAGGTACACCAAGAATAGCAAATGCTCTTTTAAGAAGAGTAAGAGATTTTGCTCAGATTAAAGGTGATGGAGTTATTAACCTAGATATAGCCAACATTGCTTTAGAGGCTCTTAACGTAGATCAGAACGGTTTAGATGAGATGGATAATAAAATATTATCTGTTATGATTGAAAAGTTCAATGGTGGGCCAGTGGGCTTGACAACAATTGCTACTGCAGTTGGTGAGAATGCCGGTACTATTGAAGAAGTCTATGAACCATTCCTAATAAAAGAAGGTTACCTCATGAGAACTCCACGAGGAAGAAAGGTAACCGAAAGAGCTTTGAAACATTTGGGTCACGATTTAGGATTCTTTCAAGGAGGATTATTCAATGACTAAAGCTGAATTATCAAGCTTTGTTAAATCTCATGCCGATAGGCTTGGCTTTTTATCGTGTGGAATATCGAAAGTAGTTTTTCTAGAAAAGGAAGCCTCCCATCTTGAAAATTGGTTGAACAACAATTACAATGGGAAAATGGCCTACATGGCCAATCATTTTGACAAAAGACTCAATCCTGCATTATTGGTGGATGATGCCAAATCAGTTATTTCAGTACTGGTAAATTACTTTCCTGAAAAAGATCTTTTCGAAGACAAAGAACTCAAACTATCAAAATATGCCTATGGTAAAGATTACCATCAGGTAATTCGTAAGAATCTCAATGAATTGATTGAAATAATCAAAGAAGAGGTAGGTGACGTAAACGCAAGATGTTTTACTGATTCAGCTCCGGTATTAGATAAAGCGTGGGCAGAAAGAGCTGGTTTAGGTTGGATTGGTAAAAATGCGAACTTGATTTCAACTCAAAAAGGATCATTTTTCTTTATTGGAGAAATCATTATTGATTTAGAATTGGAATATGATGAACCCGCAACCGATCATTGCGGAACCTGCACTAAATGTATTGAGGCCTGCCCAACAGAAGCCATCATCAAACCACAAGTAGTTGACGGTTCCAAATGTATATCTTATCTAACCATTGAATTAAAAGATGAACTCATTCCTCAAAAATTTGAAGATCAAATGAAGGGATGGATGTTTGGATGTGATATATGTCAAGACATTTGTCCATGGAATCGCTTCTCGGTTCCGCACAACCAAGAGAGTTTTTTACCGCACCCTGATTTATCACAAACAGATTTTACAGAATTGAGCAAAGAAACATTTAACCTCTTGTTTCAAAAATCGGCGGTTAAGAGGACAAAGTTTGAGGGGTTGAAACGAAATATCAAGTTCGTTCAAAATAAGGCATAAAAAAATCCTGCTTCAGTTAAACCAAAGCAGGATCAATATTATTTTTGTTTTTTTAAGCTTTCTTAAAAGCAACTTTTAAAACATCAGGATAAATACCGCCAAATTTCGATATGCACCACTCCTGAAATCCATCAATTTCATCAGACTTAATCCAGCTCAATGCTTTCTTAAGTTCTTTCTGAAACAACAGTTTGTCAAAACTAACTTTCGTCAGTATCTCCTTGCATAATTCTAACATAGGTTCGTTGTTTTAGGTTCTATAAATATACAGTTATTATCGATTAATTACTTAAAATTAAAGATGAACTTATTAACAATCGTAATGTTAACCGATTTAGTAACGTGAATAAAGACGTAGAAAAGGCATATTTATTTTTATAAGTTAGTGAATTTGTGTTAAAAAGTCAAAATGAATTCTCACTAAGAATCAACTCCTTGCTTTTATGTACCGTTAAAACTTAACCGTTAGTCCATAAAGTGTTAGATTTTTGCGAACCTGACCGTAGTTTTTAGATGATAAGTATCCAATATCTGATGAAATGTCGTGTCTTTTCCACTTGAATAAATAATCTCATGATCAAGCTTCGAGAACATTCGTAAGTCAAGATAATTCATTTGTCCTGAGTTTGTCAAACCTTTGTATTCAGGGCTTTCTTGATTCAAATCGTGCATTCAATGTGAAGGTCTGCCATATTCTTTCAATCTTATTAGAATAAAGTTGGTTTATAGGATATCCTAACAGAACGGCTCAAAATTAAACAGACATCAATTTAGGAACCCAATAATATAGCGTGCTTTGGTTTCAGCAATCACTTTTTTGAACTTAACTTTAAGCGATTATTAATCTAATACGATATACATGAAACGAATTTTATTTACCTTTTTAGCAATTGCAGGATCTGCGGCTGGCTTCTCTCAAGTCAACAAAGTTCCGTTAATTGAGCACTTTACACAAGCTTCTTGTGGACCATGTGCAAGTCAAAATCCAACACTAAAAGCGAATCTTGATGCTTTCGGTACTGCAAACTACGTGAGAGTTTCTCACCAAGTTTCTTGGCCTGGTGTTGATCCAATGAACGCATCTTTCCCTGCAGGACCAGAGGATAGAAGATCTTATTACGGAATTACTGGTGTACCTAATACATCATTAAATGGTGGAGCACCTGGTTCTTCAACTACGATTGTAACTGCATCTACTTTAGCTTCAGCTGCAGCTCAAATGACTGATTACAGTATTACTGCAACTCAATCTTGGGCAAATGCAAATGAAGTAACTGTTGATATTGATGTTACAAACGAAACAGGATCTGCAATTTCTGCTGCTGACAAGATTTATGTTGTTATGATGGAAGAAGTTGTTACTTATTCTTCAGCTCCAGGTTCAAACGGAGAAACTGAATTTGAGTACGTAATGCGTGAAATGTACAATGCTTCTACTGGAGCTGGTGGTGCAACTACTGGTGCTGCTTTAGGAACTATTGCTGGTAACGCAACTACAAACTTCAACTTTACTTTAACTAGCTTACCTAATTATATTGCTGATAAGAATGAAATTCTTTTTGCTGTATATATCCAAAATAACGGAACAAAAGAGATTGAGCAAGCAGGAAAAACTGCACATGTTGCAATCCCTGGAATCATAAGTGTTTCTGCTGGAGCAAATTCAACTGCTGCAACAAGTATTTGTGATTACGATTTCACTCCACAAATTGATTTCACAAACAATGATGCTTCAACTAACGTAACTCAAGTTGTTGCTGAATACTCTATTGATGCTGGAACTCCAGTTCAACAAACATTCAATGGTAATTTAACTAACGGTCAAATGACTTCAATTACTTTCCCAGCGACTACATTGAACCCTGGAACTTCAGTTGTTTCTTATGAAATTATTTCTGTGAACGGTGGTCAAGATTGGTCAAGCCCACTTGCTGTTTCTATTGATGATGAGTCTTATAGTAAAGCTAGTGCTTCAGGTGTTGCTGCTCCAGTTTTTGAAGGATTTGAAAACGCGACTCTTGAGTCAGGAACAGGATACTCTAGAGATATCTCTACTGGTTTCTTCGAAGATGGTGGCGTTGCAAGTAACAGCTTTGGTGTTGTTGATGGACCTTCATATAGCTATGGATCACATGGAGGATTTGGAAACTCTGACAGATTAGTTAGAGCTAGATTATTCAGTATTGGTTCTGGAACTGTAATGAGATTAACTATGGATAAAGTAAACTTAGGAACTGATTCTGAGTTAACTTTTAACCATGCTTACCGTCAGTATGCTGCTGAGAATGATAGATTAGAAATACATGTTTCTGATGATTGTGGTGCTACTTGGACTTCAGTTTTCAATGAAGCTGGATCTTCATTATCAACTATAGCTGCTAGTACTGATGCTTACAACTCACCAGGTGCTGGAGATTGGGAAGCTAATACAATTGATTTATCTGCTTTTGATGGAACAGATGATGTAATCGTAAGATTTACAATTACTTCTGCGTTCGGAAACAACTTGTTTATTGATGATATCAATATCGGAGATGCTGGTTCTAATCCAGGAGCTTCTATTGTTGAAGATGAAAAAGTTTCTTTCAAAGTATTCCCTAACCCTGCTAACGAGCAATTCGTAGTAAGCTTAGGACAAGATATTGATTCAGAAATTCAAATTCTTGATCTTCAAGGGAAAATCGTTTCAACTCAAGTTGTTTCTGCTGGAAACACTAATGTAACGATCAACTCTTCAAATCTTGAAGCTGGTGTTTACACTGTTTTAGTTAAAACTGAAAACGGAGTAACTGCTAAGAAAGTTACTATCCAATAAGAATAGTATATAAGTATTAGAGGGGAGAACCATTGGTTCTCCCCTTTTTTTGTGCCCTATAGTTTGAACTCATTACCTTTGATTTATGACTAAACGTTTTATATATGGAATTCTAATGGTGTCAATTACTTCATGTAGTGTCGATAGAAGTGACGAGAAGCCTTCGGTTGTTGATCAGCACGGTTTTCTTGAGGAATCGTCAGATTATGGGGGAGAATTGTTTACAATTGAATCAGATGCTTATCAGAGATTCATTCTGGCAGAGAATACTACTTATGAGTACATGCTGTCTGCAACTTCTGAATATTGTGCTTTGGCAAGTGAAGATAATTTTACTGAACACTACTTTGGGTTTACAAAGCACAAAGAATGGGTAATCGTACTCATTCCAAAAAGTATAAGTTTTTACACTTACCATAATTTGATTGGTTGGTTTTGGGGATACGGACAGGATGCTCCAATCCCAACAGAGGTTCATGGAGTTGCACTGCATGAATCAGATTCGCTATTGAATTATTATGCTGAATTAGATCAATCCTCTATGTATGGAGATGAACTTATTGGGGGCTTTCAAAATGGTGATTGTCATCATATAAATACGCCTGAAGCTTTTGAAGAAGGCGGAAATATCAAGCTAACTGCAGAAGTAACTTGTAATTATACTGAGATCAAATCATTATTCAAAGAGATGGAATATGATCTTAATAGGCTTCCCTCTCGTGATTATAAGCTTGAGAAGATCGAACTATATGAATAATTAAGAGCATAAAAAACGCCTCTCAATAATGAGAAGCGTCCTTATTACTAAAAATGTTATTCTTAGAATTCGTGTTTTATAACTTGCATTATCTCGTAAGTTGAAACGTCAGCCACATAAATTAATAGGTGATAATCATCATTCGTTTTACCTGCAGGTAATTTATAAGTGTAGTCTAAATAAGTTTTATCTCCTGCTTCAGTTCCGCCAGAGATAGTTCTACCCCAAGCTAATCCGTCAATGCAGCCTCTAAATAAATTGTGGTGATGATAGTTTTCATCTGGAGTTCCGTCTACATCCTGCCAGTCAACAACATCATTTTCAATTAAAGCAACAACTAAATTATAATTACCACTCAGGTCATTAATGAAGTCAGTTTCAGTGTGCAAAAAGAAACCGTTAGTTGAAGGATAGTAATTTGACTGAGCCTGAATATTCACATCAAGTAGGTTATTTGAAAGTTGTGTTGCCACTCTGCTGCTCCATTGGTTATACAATGAAAACATTTCTTCTCCATCCGGAGCCAATCTGTTTACATTCCCTTGTGGATTTGCAAAAAACCCGAATCCTGCTTGAAATTCTTGGCCAAACAATGTAGATTCTTCATTAAAAAACTCTGTACAATATTTGTCGTAAGGATTAGAAGCCTGTCCGCAGTCAGAAGCAGTTTCTTGAAAAGAAGAAATTCCACCAGGTCCGGCATGAATAGAAGAAACGAATACTCTTCCAGGGTTAGCATCCTCAATTGTTGTAGCCTCTGTTGCTGCATCTGGGCAATTAGGACATCTGTGGCCAGTATAATCTTCCAACAAAATGTTTCTATTGGTGTTGGTATTCATTGTCCAACTAATTTCTGGATAATCGTTTTCCCAATTTCCAGGAAAAATTGTTGTATCCAATTCTACGGCCGGTTTAATCGGGTTCGTTACTTTATCACAAGAAGTGAATAAGGTAGAAGTAATTAAAACCGCTAATAATATTTTAAATGTCTTCATAAAAGTAATTTTTAGAAACTTGATGTAAATGTCACTGTTAATCCATTCGTTGCAGGAACAGGTCTACAAACACCTCCAATACAGAAGATACCTTCTCTCTGTTTACCGTATGTTACCATTATTCTGCTTGCGCCCATAATGTAACCGGCAGAACCAATTAGGTAATGAATTTGTCTACTCTTTACAGAGTTTCCGTAATTCCATTGATCCATTACAGCAAAGAAAAATTTAGGTGAAATGTTGTACTCTATAAGAGCAGTTGCCCAATTCCCTTTATCCTGTTTCGTGAATAAACCTTGAAGTTCTCCTCGAATTGAATGTCTTCTGCTGATTTTGTATTGTACATCTATTACTCCAATGTGAGAACTAATAATTCCTGCTGCATCTTTCGTTACTACATTCACATCATTATTGTAATCAAAATGGAAGTACTTAACGCCAACTTTCCATTTTTTATTAAGCTTTCTCTTAATTTCAATATTAATATCTCTGTAAAAGAGACTGTCACTCTTCTCAAATAATCCTGTTTTATAGGTCACACGATTAGAATCAAGTGGGTTGACGCCCGAAGTATGTCTAACTGGGCGGTAAGCTGTCGCGAAGTTCACATTAATTTGAGTTCCATATTTACCACCAAGCTTCGTTTTCTTTGGAATTTTATAAAACACATCTGCTTGAAAGGCTACCTCCCCAACTGGTTGAGTAGCGTAAGGATAAAGTGTGGCAGCAAGATTATATGTGTGCGACTTCGTTAAAGCAGGTAGAAAGTTGATTTGTAAATCAGTTAGTGCCGCATCAGGGTCAACTCTATAGCTCATATTGTCAATAGACTTTGCCTGAACAACAATTCCTAAGCCTTTTTGAGAATAACCAGCCTCAATCAAAGTGGCGTGGCCATTATTGAATATATAGCCATTATCAAAAGAAGGATCATTTTCTTTAATGATGTGTTCACCACTCAAAAAGAATCTTTCGTATTTCATGTTAATTCGTCCACCATAAGAACCAACATTTTTAGGCATATTATATTGTGCGTTATTCGCGTTTTGAAATTTTGAAACAAAACTTGCGCCAACAGAAATCTTAAATTTTGATGAATCCAATAAACCTAGAAATGAGTTGAAGTCAATCTCAGCATCAACACCTCTTACAAGACCATCAGAGTTTTGAATTCTGCTGTCGAAGTTATAACGCATTCTTCCGTAAACGGCCTTTACAGTGAATCCTTCAGTTGGTGTTAATTTCACCGACAAACCGTCCATTGCATTGTCAATTCCTAATTGTCTTTGCTCATAAGATCTAAAAATCATTCCTGAACCGAATTGTTCATAAAAATTCCCAGCCGTAAACTCAACTTTTTTGTGAGTATAGCCAACATATCTATAACCAATTCCAGTTCCTGAAAATCTGTCTGGATATCCTAATACATGAGGTAAGTATGATTCAACACGCATTCCTGCTCTAAATCCCTTATTGCTATAATTGACTAAAGCGTAAGAGTTAAGCACAGCTTTCTCTGAAGGTTGCTGAGCACCAATTAAGGTATCCTCATTTAAATATTGAAAGGTCGTTTCAACATTTCCAGTAACCGTAGGAAGTAGAATCTGTTGTCCAAATGCCGTAGCACTCAACAAAAGAAAAGGAAGAATAATTTTCTTCATAAAAGACTAAATAATGGATTTGGGGGTGGGTGGTTATTTTTTAGCTGCTTCTAAAATGTGATCATAAAGTTCTTCTTCATCACCAGGCACATAATTGTTGTGAGAATAAACGATAGTTCCTTCTCCGTCAATTAAAAATGTGTGAGGCACGAAATTCACGCCTAAAGCTCTTTTGAAGTCTCCATTCACATCCATCCAAATATCGTATTCCCATCCTGTTGAATTAACATATGGTTCAACCATTTTAGTTGTTTTTTGATCATCAACTGAAACTGCGACTAATTTAACGCCAGTCTCTTCTTGCCAATCATCATATTCTTCAGCAATCGTGTTTAATTCTTGTTTACAAGGTTTACACCAGGTAGCCCAAAATGAAAGAACGATAGGGTTACCGTCATTAGATACTTCTGCAGTATTAATGACATTACCTGCCATATCTTTAATGTTGACAGATGGTACTTTTTTACCTTTCTTGTCGTCTTCATTATTGCTAAATGAGAATAAGGCCAAGGCCGCGATTGGAACGAATAATAATAATTTCTTCATGATTTAATATTTTCTTATGCTGTAAACAAAAAGCAGACCAAAATCTACTGTTCGTAAAGATAGTTGTTTTTTGAAGCCTTAAAAATTGTTTTCACCCAATTGCCTTGGAATCCTATTTGAAAGTTCTTGGTTTTGAAGTTTTATCAATTTACAGCTAATTCTTGAATGCCTAGTTTATCAATTAACGTTGATTGAGATGAAGGATTATACCAAAAAATACCATTTTTTGTCTGAACTTCCAACTCATTCGAGTAATTAAAGGGTTCCTAATGCTGCAGTCATACAGAGCCTTTTATTTGCTTTTGTTTTGGCGCGATTTATGTAGATTATTATTTTGAGAGACAAAGCAAAGGTTTTGATTAAGGGAGAACATTTTTGGTGGATTGACTTTAGAATTGGATTCCTATTTTCCATCCTATTTTCAATCAAGCCCAGAAATAGCATTTAATCAACTTAAATGTCTTAACTTAGAAATGAAAAATAGAATTAAATACAATTAAGATATGACAAAAATTTACACACTAGTTAGTTTCGTACTTCTAACAGTTCTATCTCATGCGCAGGTAGACATCTTATTAGTTAGTGATCCTGGCAACACATATAATGGAGATACAGTAACTGTTATTACTAATAGTACAAGTAAGACTTTGTACATGGAGTGCAAAAATACTTCAGGTGCAGCTTTTGATATGCAATTTAGAAGAGTGATCATGAGTTCAACAGCAACTTTTACCGATCAGTTTTGTGATAACCAATTATGTTATCCCTTAGCTACTCAAGGTAACGATTGGACAGCTCCAAATCCTAACCCAATTAACGATACAGACACTTCTGATATGAAGCCTGTTTATGATATCACTGCAGGTGGAGCAATTCACATCAGATATTATGTGCTTGATGGTTCAAATGGAAATGCAATGGTAGATTCAGTTGATGTGATGGTTACGGCAGGATTAAGCTTTGAAGAAACATCTTATGAAATTTCAGCTTACCCAAATCCAGCAACTGATGTTTTTAACATGAATGTTGTTACTAACGGTAATCAATTACAAGTGAAATTATATAATGTTTTAGGAGAAGCGATTCTTTCTACAAACTTAACTGACGGAGCTAATAAGCTAGATGTTGGCAACTTAACAAATGGAGTTTATTTTTACTCTGTAATTAAGAACAACAAAGCCGTTGAGACTAAAAAACTAATCATACGAAAGTAGATTGAGTTTAAAAATCTTAGAAAGGTCATCTTAAACAGATGGCCTTTTTTTTATGCTATGAATATTCTTTGATAATTGATTTGACGAGCTCAGGCATTTTTTCAGATGCCTTTCCTTTTAAATGAACTAAGTTCTTGAACTTGGCGTTTGTGAGTTCATTAATATCCACGATATACTTTTTACACAGCTTCTTGCAAGAGTAAATCAAATTTGCCGCTGGGTAAACGTTCAGTGACGTTCCAACAACAATAAACAAATCAGCTTCTGCAACCAATGCTTCAGCCTCGTTCATTTTCGGAACAGCCTCTCCGAACCAAACCACATGTGGTCTTAATTGGTGACCTGAAGAAGACATTTCACCCATTTCTAATCCGCCTCCTTCAATTTCAATGACCTCAAATTCATCAATAGAACATTGGGCTTTTCTGATTTCACCATGCAAGTGCATTACGCTTGAACTCCCAGCCCTTTCGTGCAAGTCGTCAATGTTTTGAGTGACAATGCTAACGTTAAACTTCTTCTCTAAATCAACAAGGCTGAAATGGGCAGAATTCGGTTTAGCATCAATGACTGATTGCCTTCTTTGGTTATAAAAATCAAGCACCAAGGTTGGATTCTTTTGCCAAGCCTCTGGAGTAGCCACATCATTAATGTCATGCTCATCCCATAAGCCTCCTTTATCCCTAAAGGTTCCAAGACCACTCTCAGCACTAATTCCAGCTCCTGAAAGGATTACGATATTTGGTTTGGATTTTGTCATTTGTTAAATAATGCCCTTTAAAAGTAATCAAATAATTTATTCGACTTTAATTTTTATCTTTATCCGCTTAATTTAACGGCAACAACTATGGCTAAGATAAGGAAACAATACGCCCTGGATTATCATTCAAACGGAAGACCAGGAAAAATTGAGGTGGTGCCAACAAAACCCTACAATTCACAAAGAGATTTATCTCTTGCATACTCACCCGGCGTGGCTGAGCCATGTCTCGAAATTGAAGAGGATGCCGCAAACGCATACAAGTACACAGCTAAAGGCAATTTGGTTGCAGTAATTTCTAACGGAACAGCCGTTCTAGGGCTTGGAGATATAGGTCCATTGGCATCAAAGCCAGTAATGGA
Organism: uncultured Flavobacteriales bacterium; assembly: GCA_913054135.1. Lineage (GTDB taxonomy): Bacteria > Bacteroidota > Bacteroidia > Flavobacteriales_D > Crocinitomicaceae > Paracrocinitomix. Next base: position 24,554 of record CAJXJK010000018.1, read on the forward strand.
AGGAAAGGGGTTATTATTCAAAATTTTCGCAGATATTGATGTGTTTGATATTGAAGTTGATGCCTCAGATCCAGAAGTATTCATTCAAACAGTAAAAGCTATCGCTCCTACTTTTGGAGGGATAAACTTAGAAGATATTAAAGCTCCCGAAGCTTTCGAGATAGAAAGAAGATTAAAAGAAGAGTTGGATATTCCAATCATGCATGATGACCAACACGGAACAGCCATTATTTCATCAGCAGCATTAATTAATGCACTTGAACTTGCCGAAAAAGACATCAAAAAAGTAAAGATTGTTGTAGTTGGAGCAGGTGCAGCTGCTTTTTCATGTTGTAAGCTATACTTGGCCTTAGGAGCTAAAAAGCAGAACATCTTCATGTACGATTCTAAAGGTTTATTAAGCAAAGAGAGAGAAGGCTTAGACGAACACAAAAAGTTCTTTGCAGTTCACGCAAAAGATGTCTCATTAGAAGATGCTATGAAATCAGCAGATGTTTTCTTAGGTCTTTCAAAAGGAGGTTTGGTTTCAAAAGATATGGTGAAATCAATGCCTAAAAATCCTATTGTATTTGCATTAGCAAACCCTGAGCCTGAGATTTCTTATGAAGAGGCCACATCTGTGAGAGAAGATATCATCATGGCAACAGGTCGTTCTGATAATCCAAACCAAGTTAACAATGTACTTGGTTTCCCTTTCATTTTTAGGGGAGCATTAGATGTTAGAGCAACAGCAATTAATGAAGAAATGAAGTTGGCAGCCGTCAAAGCAATTGCCGATTTAGCCAAAGAGCAAGTTCCTGAAGAAGTGAACGAAGCTTATGGTGAGAAAAATATAATGTTTGGTAGAGAATCAATTATTCCAAAGCCTCTTGATTCAAGATTGATAACAAGTGTATCGCCAGCAGTTGCAAAAGCTGCTATGGATTCAGGTGTTGCTCAAATGGCAATTGATGACTGGGAAGCATATGAACTTGAACTCAAAAAGAGATTAGGACTTGACAATAAGTTAGTAGAAACTTTAACTGCCAAGGCTTCTAAAAATCCTCAAAGAGTAGTATTTGCTGAAGCAGATAACTACAAAGTATTGAAAGCTGCTCAGTTAGCACAAGACGAAGGTATTGCTATTCCAATTTTATTAGGAAGAAAAGCTAGAATTGAGCGTCTAATGGAGGAAAATGAAGTTGAGATTGAGGATGTGGTAATCATTGACCCTAAAGCCGAAGATCAAAAAGAGAGACGTTTAGAATTTGGACAAATGTTCTTTGAAAAACGTCAACGAAAAGGATACACTCTTTACGAATCTGAAAAGATTATGCGAGAGCGTAATTACTTCGGATCTATGATGGTTGAAACGGGTGAGGCAGATTGTATGATTTCTGGAATCACAAGAAATTATAAGGATGTGATTCGACCAGCTTTGAGTGTTGTAGGTACTCAAGAAGGAGTAGAAAAGGTTGCCGGAATGTACATTCTGAATACTAAAAGAGGTCCTCTTGTTTTAGCAGATACAACTGTAAATATTGACCCAACTGCTGATGAACTTGCTGAGATAACAAACTTGGTTGCCAAAAAAGTAAGAAGATTAAACATTCATCCTAGAATTGCAATGCTTTCTTATTCAAATTTCGGATCTGCCCAAGCTGCTGATTCTAATAAAATGGCTGAAGCGGTTAAGATTATAAATGAACGCTATCCAAACATAATTGTAGATGGAGAGGTACAAGCAAACTTTGCTTTGAACAATGAGTTATTAGAAGAGAAATTCCCCTTTTCGAGCTTAGTGAATAAGAATGTGAATACACTCATATTCCCGAATTTGGCAGCAGGTAACATTGCTTACAAACTACTTCAAGAAATGGGAGATGATGTAGATGCTATCGGTCCTATTTTGCTTGGTATGAACAAGTCTATTCACGTCTTGCAATTAGGATCTACGATAAGGGAAGTACTGAATATGGTGAAGGTGGCAGTAGTTGACGCCCAAATTAAATAAGATGATTGCACATTTAAACGGAAGACTAATTGAGAAAACACCAACAAACATTATTGTTGAGTGTGCTGGTGTAGGCTACTTTGTAAAAATCAGCTTAAACACTTTCTCAAAATTAGGAAATGACGAGAATATCAAAATCTTCACGCAATTACAAGTGAGAGAAGATGCTCATACACTTTATGGATTTTACTCAATCAAAGAAAGAGAGATGTTCAATCATCTAATTTCTGTTTCGGGAATTGGAGCTAATACGGGAATCCTGATGCTCAGTGCTTTAACCTCTGATGAGATCGCTTCAGCAATCGTAGGAGAAAACGTAGCCTTGATTCAAAGTATTAAAGGAATTGGTGCTAAAACCGCACAGAGAGTGATAATTGACTTGAAAGATAAGGTTGCAAAAAGTGATTTTGCGACAGAAAATATTTTCACTTCAAACAATACTAACCAAAATGATGCGTTAACTGCCTTGTTAGCACTCGGTTTTGACAAGAAAAGAGCCGAGAAAGCGATAACAAAAGTCCTCACAGACGAACAGACAGTTGAAGAAATAATAAAAGAAGCACTTAAAGTATTGTAAACCCTTCGTGAAACAACTCTTAATCATAACAGCTATCCTCGGATATTGTTCATTTTCATTTGGACAAGGAAAGAAAGATACGTCTAAACTCCAGTTTCCAATGGAGGATTATTATGATTATACTGGTAAGAAGACTGGGCCAATGGGACTTCCTGACCCTTCTAACTTGAACACCAATGTTGTTTATAATCCTGAAACTGGGATGTACGAAATCTATCAAACTATTGGTGGAATTCAATATCGTTATCCTACGGCAATGACTCTTGAAGAGTACATGGCTTATAAAAGACAACAAGCGTTAAAAGAAGCTTGGATTGATAAAGTTAATGATGACAATGATCAGTCAAGCGGTAACAATCCGATTCCTGCACTAAAAATGAAAGGTGAAGCCTTCGATATTATTTTTGGAGGAGACGAAATTAATATCAGACCTCAAGGTTCTGCTGAGCTTTCGTTTGGGGTAAACATTTCAAAGTATGATAACCCTGTTCTTCCAATCAAGCAAAGAAGAGTGACGACATTCGATTTCCAGCAAAGAATTAATTTGAATTTAGTTGGGCAAATTGGAGATAAACTGAAATTAACCATTGCTCAAAATACTGAAGCAACTTTCAACTTCCAAAACCAGGTTAAGATTGAATATACTGGATATGAGGATGAGATTATTCAAAAGATTGAAGCGGGTAACGTAAGTCTACCACTTAATACAACTTTGATTCAAGGTTCTCAAAGTCTTTTCGGAATCAGATCTGACTTGAAATGGGGAAGGTTAACGGTAAATACAATCTTAGCTCAAGAAAAAGGGAAGCGTCAAGAGATTAATGTTTCTGGTGGAGCGCAAGTTCAGGATTATGAAGTGAAGGCCGATAACTACGAAGCAAACAAACATTACTTCTTAAATTATTACCATAGAGAGCATTATGATTCTGCCATGCAAACAATGCCGTTTGTGCAATCAGGTGTACAAATCACGAAGATTGAAGTTTGGGTAACGAATCGAATTAATAAGGTTGAAAATACAAGAAACATTGTCGCTTTTACCGATTTAGGTGAGGAGAAAATTGAGAATGTTGAAGGTAACCTTCAATTCTTCAATGGACCTTATCCTGATAATGATGCCAATGAATTATATAATGAGTTAATCACGAATACAAATGTGAGAAGCTTTTCTTCTGCAGTTTCTGAATTAGGAGCATACACAGGAGCACCCGGACCTTTCAATCAATCAGTGCATTATGAGAAAGTAGAGAACGCTCGACAATTGTCAGAACAAGAATTTAATTACAATGCTCAGCTCGGATTTATATCATTGAAATCTCCTCTAAATCAAGATGAAGTTTTAGGTGTTTCTTATCAATATACTTATGGCGGAAGAACCTATCAAGTTGGTGAATTCTCAAATGACGTACCCGTAGAAGAAGGTTCTAAAAGTGCATTACTCTTGAAATTATTGAAACCAACGATTGTAAATCCTGCGAACAAGACTTGGGATTTGATGATGAAAAATGTCTACTCGATTGGTGCATACCAAGTAAGTCAGAATGATTTCATTATGGATTTATACTACAACAACCCTAAGTCATCTGTTGACATCAACTACTTACCATATGATGGAGTGGACGACAAATTATTAATGCAGCAATTAGAGTTAGATAGATTAAATCTTCAGCAAAGTTTGCAGCCTGACGGACGTTTTGATTACGTACCAATTACCTATGCTGGGAATAAAGCAACTCAAGCCGGTACAATAGATCCCAAAACGGGAAGAGTTTATTTCACTACTATTGAACCTTTCGGAAAATCTCTGAGAGATAAGCTTGAAGCAGCCGGAACCTTAGCTCCTGTGCAGGTAGATGGAATTGTATTTGAAGAGCTTTATGATTCTACAAAAACTGCAGCTCAGCAAATACCAAACAAGAATAGATTCAAATTGAAGGGTGAATACAAATCATCAGTAAGTTCTGATATTTCATTGAATTCATTGAACGTACCTGAAGGTTCAGTTACTGTTACGGCTGGTGGAGTGAAATTGACCGAGGGGTCTGATTATACGGTAGATTATAACCTGGGAAGAGTTAAAATATTGAATCAAGGAATTTTAGAAGCTGGTACTCCAATCAAAGTTCAGCTAGAGAGTAATTCGCTATTCGGTTTCCAACAAAAGTCATTGGTTGGGGCGCACTTCAACTATGAGTTTGATAAAGATTTCAATTGGGGAGCGACTGTGATGAACCTTACTGAAAAGCCTTTGACACAAAAAGTAAATGTCGGAGACGAACCAATTAGTAATACTGTTTTAGGAACTGATATTTCAATTAGAAGAGACCTTCCTTGGCTTACAAAAGCCGTAGATTTTTTACCAATAATTTCAACAAAAGCTCCCTCAAGTATTACAGCTTATGGTGAATTCGCCTACTTAATTCCGGGCACTCAAAGAGCAATTTCAAAAGAAGGAATTTCATACATTGACGGATTTGAAGGTTCACAATCTGCCATTGATATTAAGAACTTTGGAACTTGGCGATTAGCATCTGTTCCTCAAGGTCAACCTACAGTATTTCCTGAGGCCTCAATTAAAACTGGTTTAGCTGCCGGAACCAATAGATCAAAACTTTCATGGTATGTAGTAGATCCTACAACATTCTATCAAAACTCAACGGTAACTCCTGATCACCTTTCAAATAATACAGAAGTTCAATGTGATTCAAGATGGCACTTATTAAGTCAAACAGCTTTATTCCCACAGCAGCAACCTCCAATCGGAACCCTAAATAACATTCCAGTATTAGACATGGCCTATTATCCAAACGAAAGAGGACCTTATAACTATGATACTACAGATGCAGTAATTGATGCAAACGGTAAGTTCACCAATCCTGAAGATCGTTGGGCTGGGGTAATGAGATCATTAACAACTACGAATTTTGAAACGGCGAATATTCAGTTTATTCAGTTTTGGTTACTTGATCCTTTTAATAATGATGCTACTGAGAACATGTCTGTTAACATGGGTGGTGGAGATTTATATTTCAATCTTGGTAATATTTCTGAGGATATCCTTCCTGATTCAAGAAAGAGTTTTGAGAATGGTTTACCGGCGAGTTCTTCATATGACCCTAATGATTATGATTCCACCGACTGGGCGGTAGTTTATAATCAGCAAGTAATTGTAAATGCCTTTGATAATAACGGTAACTCAAGACAATACCAAGATGTTGGATTAGACGGATTGAATGATGCTGCAGAGGCTGATTGGTTTGCGCCATTCGTGAACTGGGTTAATTCTTCAACAACATTAACTCAAGGAGCGAAAGACAGTTTGATAGGAGATCCATCTTCTGATAATTACCAATACTATTTAGATGTTCAGCATGATATTGATTCTAATAATATCGTACGTAGATACAAGAATTTTAATGGTATGGAAGGGAATTCACCAACATCAGAAATGTCTGATTCTATTACTGGAGGTGCAGGATACACGATTCAATCTACTACAGTGCCAGATATTGAAGATTTAAATCAAGATAATAACTTGAGTGAATCAGAATCTTATTTCCAATATCACGTAAGTTTAAGACCTAGTGACATGACGGTTGGTAATAACTTCATCACCAATTCACAAGTAGTTGACTATTGCGATTCTACGGCAAGTGAAACTTGGTATCAGTTTAAAATTCCAATTGAAGAATTTGAAGATAAGATTAACGGTATTTCTGATTTTAGGTCAATTCGATTTATTAGAATGTACATGAATAATTTTGATCATCCGGTTGTGCTGAGGTTTGCAAAACTTGAGTTGATTAGAGGTGAGTGGAGAAAGTATTTGAATGATATCAACCAACCAGGAGAAACTGTTCAAGATGATCCTAACTCAACTGAATTTAACATTGCTGCAGTAAACCTTGAAGAGAATGAGTCTAAAGATCCGGTTGGATATTGGACACCACCAGGAATTATTCGTGAGCAAGATCAAGGGTCAATTAACTTAAGACAATTGAATGAGCAAGCTTTATCACTTGAAGTTTGCGGACTGAAAGATGGTGAGGCAAGAGCAGCATACAAAAATGTGACCTTCGATATCCGTTCTTACAAGAAGATGAAAATGTTCGTTCATGCTGAGCAACAGAAAAGAGACGGTTGGGCTGAGACTGATTTACAAGATGATCAACTAACTTCATTTGTAAGATTAGGAACTGATTTCGAAAACAACTACTACGAGTATGAGATTCCGTTGAAATTGACTGATTGGGGAACAACTCCTGGTTCTGATGCTAATGCTGATTTAATTTGGCCTGAAGCAAATAACATGGAGATAGTCTTTAAGAAAATGACGGACATCAAATTGCTTAGAGATTCGATTCCAGGAATTTCGGGAGCACAAGAATATGTTGATACGGTTCATTTTTATACGAGCGCTGGAGAATTAGTAATCGCGCAAATTAAGGTGAAAGGAAATCCAAATCTTCAAGGGTTAAAGACCATTATGATTGGTGTAAGAAATCCGGATAAAGATTCTGATCATCCTTGGATGGATGCTGAAGACGGACTTGAGAAATGTGCTGAGGTTTGGGTAAATGAGTTAAGACTTACTGACTTTGATCAAAGTGGTGGTTGGGCTTCTACAGCAAGAGTTAATGTGCAATTGGCAGATTTTGCAACCGTGAATTTAGCCGGTAATTACTCAACACCAAATTGGGGATCTATTGAAAAGAAAGTAAGTGAAAGACAAAGGGATACTCAAAAATCATTTGATGTGTCTACCAATGTTGAGTTAGGACAATTCTTCGGTCGTAAACTAAACATTCAATTACCATTCTATTATGGATATTCGGCAGCTGCTGTTGATCCCGAGTTTGACCTGCTCAGTCCAGATATCCGACTAAACGAACTGCCCCAAGACATTAAGCAAGAGCGAACTCGAATTTCAAGAGACATCACTATTAGAAAATCCTACAACTTCACGAATGTAAGAAGGGAAAGACCGGCGGGTAAAAAAGTGAATTTCTGGGATATTGAAAACTGGACGGGTACCTACTCTTACAATGAATTATATCGAAGAGATATCAATACTGAATATGATCAAACTAAAACTTGGAGAGGTGGATTGAACTATGCTTATTCTGGTAAACCATTCACTTTTGAGCCATTCAAGAATGTTAAGGCGTTTAAGAAATCGAAGTGGTTCAAGATTATAAAAGATATCAATCTTAATATCGGCCCTAAGTCAATGAGCTTCAATAATGATTTAACAAGGCTTTACAATCAAAGAAGAAATAGAAATTTAGCTGATTCATTGGCCCCTGAATTCGAGCCAACCGTTCTGAAAAACTTCAATTGGACGAGAAGATATGAATTGAAATATGACTTCACGAAACAGCTTAAGTTCACTTTCTCAGCAAACAATGCATCATTGATTACTGAATCTGAAGGAATAGTTGATAGAAGAGCGACAGACCCAGAACTGAAAGAAAATTACACAGCATTTGTTAATGCATTTAAGAGTGCGTTTAATGGTAAGCGAGGAGGCGTTCTTGACCCTACAACTATGGTGATGGATTATGGAGGAGTTGGAGCTGACTCAATTGGATTTGGTGGTTACAACATGAATTATGGTCATGCATATAACTTGACCTACAAGCTTCCTTTGAACAAGATTCCGATTACTGATTGGATTTCGGCTAATGTGAAGATGAGAGGAAGTTATGACTGGCAAAGAGCTCCTTTAGCTCAACCTTTATATGGTCATACCATTCAAAACTCAAGAAACTTTGGTGTCAATGGTCAATTGAATTTTGTAAACCTTTATAACAAGATCGATTACTTCAAACGAATTAACCAAGATGGTAAAAAGAGTAGAGGCGGAAGAAATTCAGGACGTGGAAACAAGAAAGTTGATCCTAAAAAAGAAGCAGAAAGAAAGAAAAAGCAAGCTGCTTTAGACAAGAAAAAATGGCCTGAAAATCCTTCAGAAGAATTCTTAAAGAAGAAGAAAATGACGCGAAAAGAATATGACAAAGCGCGTAAGAAGTATTTCAAAGCACAAGCTAAAAAAGAGAAAGAAAAGAAAGAGAAACGTGAAATCACTAAGGTTGAAAAAGTAGCTGGAAGATTAATCATGAGTTTAAGAAATGTATCATTCACTTATAATGAAACGGATGGTATGTTATTACCTGGCTTTGCCGGAGAAACTAATGTTTTAGGAATGGGTAATAACTTAGGTGGCTTCGGAGCTCCTTCATTAGCGTTCGTGTCTGGTGCTCAAAACAGAAACTTATTAGGACAACAAACTAATGTTTGGGGTGGCGGTTCTGATTTTGCTGAATGGGCTTCTGATAATCAGTGGTTGATGAGAAACTCTTCATTGAATCTGCAACACACACTTTCTCATTCACAATCAATGAATGGTAGAGTTCAGTTAGAACCATTCAAAGATTTATCTATCTCTTTAACTGTAGATAGAAAATTCAATGAGAACGACAATAGCTTTTTCAGATTTAATGATTCTTTAAGTGATCATGAGTATCAAAATAGACAAACATCTGGTTCATTAAACTTCACTACGATTACTTGGAAAACAGCCTTCACTAAACTTGATTCATTATATATGGATGATGTCTTTAATGACATGCGAGCATATCGTCAAGTTGTTTCAAAACAATTAGGAGAAGCCGCAGGTACAACTCAAGAGACAAACGGGTATTATGATGGTTTTGGAGACAATCAGCAAGATGTTGTAATTGGTTCTTTCATGGCGGCATACACAGGTAGAGGCTCAAATAAATTCTTCGATCTTTTCAAGGCCATTCCACTGCCAAATTGGGACATTAGATATGACGGTTTATCGAAGATGGATTTTATGAAAAAGTATGTAAGAAACTTCACGTTGAAACATGCTTACCGTTCGAGTACTTCATTGACGAACTTCTCTACTAACTTAGCGGCTTTTGATGAAAACGGTGTTCAACAAAGAGACGTTTCAGGTAACATCATAGCCGAAACACAGATGTCATCAGTAACAATTACTGAGCAGTTCGCTCCTTTCTTAGGAATGGATGCTACCTGGATCATTGGTAAAAATGGATTAATCACGAGTTTCGAATACAAACGAGATAGATCACTTTCACTGAATGTTCCTAATATGCAAATCACAGAGATGAGAGGTAACGAGTGGGTGATAGGTGCTGGATATAAATTTTCAAATGTTGAACTACCATTCATGTTTATGGGAGAACGTCCTAAGAGTGATTTGAACTTGAGATTTGATTTATCTATCAGAAACAATATTACCGTGAGCAGAAACATCATTGAAGATACCAATCAACCAACTTCAGGTCAAAGTATGTACTCGGTTAAATTCAGAGCTGATTACAATATTGGTCCAAACTTGAATGTGGCTTATTACTTTGACAGAGTTGTGAATACTCCAGTATTGTCAAATGCTTATCCTACCGCAAACACTGCAACAGGTATCTCACTAAGATTTAATCTTGCTCAATAAGATTTTCCTTACTTTTATTTCATGAATAATATTTGCATCCGTGAAGCGGTAAAAGATGATATGTCTAGAGTTTTAGAACTCATCACTGAACTCGCTATTTATGAAAACGCCGAAGAACAAGTGACTAATACTGTTGAACAGTTAATTGCAGATGGTTTTGGTGATCAACCTACTTTTGAATGCCGGGTGGCTGAGAAAGATGATAAGGTTGTGGGCTTTGCAATTTTCTATACTTCTTATTCTACTTGGAAAGGCAATTGCCTTTATTTAGAAGACTTGTTGGTCACTGAATCAGAAAGACGCTCAGGCGTTGGCAAAATGTTGTTTGATGAAGTGCTTTCAATTGCCAAAGAAAGAGGGGCAAAACGATTTGAATGGCAAGTGCTAGATTGGAACGAGCCAGCAATCAATTTCTATAAGAAGTATAATGCTGATTTAGATCCCGAATGGATTAATGGCAAGCTATTCTTGTAACTTCAAATCAAAACGGCCTTGAGAGATTCTGATCGTGTCTGATTGGTTGGATACTGCCGTGAATGAGAAGTTGCCCGCTATGATGTTTTCATCTAAATCAAACTTCGTAAACTCAATCTCATTTTTTTCAGTTTGAATGATATCATAAGTTAGGCTAGTTCGGTCTTTGTTCTCTCCGTAGTAATATGTTTGGTAGGCGTTTTTGCAAGTCTCGTTTGCTATAGGAAAAATTCCTGTTTTCATTTCTGGATTCTGAACTTCAATACAGAACCAATTTCTACAATAGTTTTCTTCATCAACTCTAGTGGCAGATATTTTAACCAGTCCATCTTCATCTATAGTTGGCTGAGGTAACTCAAATTCTTTGTGATATCCTTTGTCCTTAGGTACCCAAGTTTTATTATTAAGAAAGAATCCTAGTTGGTGTGATCCGTTTTGAGATGGAGCCGGTAAACAGTTCTTTTCACAATGCTCTCCGCAAGAGGCTAAGGCAAATATGATGAGTATGTTAAAAAGAATGGCTCGCATACTATTAAACACGGCCGCATACGCCCTGCAGTTGGGCGTTTTTTATGAAATGTATAAACTATTGAGTGAAGTGTAAATTTAAGACTCTCTGCCCATCAAATACATGGCAATTGCACGAAGTGGCATCTTCTTTTCTTCAGTTGCATTTATCGCATCTAAGTTTTGCATTGCAGTTTTGTAAAAGATGTTCATTTGCTCTTCAGCTTTTTCTTTGATGTTCAATTCGGCATAAATCTCTTTTACCTCTTTTACTTTTTTCTCAAGATCTGTCTCAGTAAATAGAGACTCTAGTCTAGCTTTTTGAGAAGCATTTGCTGTAGCCAAAGCAGTCAATAATAAAAAGGTCTTCTTATTTGCAATGATGTCACCACCAACTTGCTTTCCAAACTTATTTTGATCGGCATAAACATCTAAAATGTCATCTTGTAATTGAAAAGCGATACCTAAGTTGGTGCCGAAATCATAGAGATCGTTTGAGTCTTTATTTGCCGCTCCGCCTACAATTGCTCCAAGCTTCAAACTGCATCCTAATAGAACAGCAGTTTTTAATCGAATCATTTTCACGTACTCGTTAATAGAAACTGATTCTGATTCTTCAAAATCCATATCCATTTGCTGTCCTTCACAAACTTCTATTGCAGTGATATTATAAAGCTTTAATATTTCTGGTAAAATCTCAGGACGAGCTGTTGCAAGACGCTTGTATGATTCAATCATTAAAATGTCTCCGCTCAACAAACCAACATTTGAATTCCATTTCTTATGAACAGTTTCTTTTCCTCTTCTGAGAGGAGCTTCGTCCATAATGTCGTCGTGAATCAATGTGAAATTGTGAAAAATCTCAACTCCCATTGCCACATTGGTAGCCTTTTCAAATTCTCCTGAAAAAAGCTCACACGCCATCATTGATAAAATGGGACGCATTCTTTTTCCTCCTAGTTCTAAGATGTACTTAGCTGGCTCATATAAGTTATGAGGATTAGAAGGAAATTGTGTGGTTGAAATTTGTGTAGAAATGTAATCTCTATAGGTGTCAAGTTGAGCGAGCATATTTTTAAGGTTTTCGTCTTTCTTCATACCTAACAACTAAATGAATGACTTTGTTCAAAAGTCTATTCCTCGCCTTGAATATTTTTAGAATCTTCTTCTCGATATTTCTCAAGAGTTTGCTCAATCTCAAGATGCTCTAATTCAATATCTTCTTCTTCATCATATAATTGAAGAAGTGGTTCAGCCAATGCTTTTCCTGAGATCTTTCTTTCCATTCCTAATAGAAGACTTGGAAGAATCATCAAGTTCGCAAACATGGCAATTAAAAGTGTTAAAGAAACCAATAACCCTAATGCTTTTGTTCCACCAAACTGAGAACCTGTGAACATTAAGAATCCAAAGAACAATACGATAGAGGTATAAATCATACTAATTCCTGTTTCTCTCAAGGCCACCAATATACATCTTCTAAGATCATGTTCATGAAGCTTCATTTCTTGTCTAAATTTGGCTAAGAAGTGAATGGTATCATCAACTGAAATTCCGAATGCAATACTAAATACTAATAGCGTTGAAGGCTTAATCGGAATTCCAACAAAACCCATAATACCAGCCGTAAACAATAGAGGAATGAAGTTCGGAATCAGTGAGGCAACTACCATTCTCCATGATCTAAATAATAATGCCATTAATATTCCAATCAAGATTATTGCACATCCAAGCGAGATGAAAAGATTCGATACCAGGTATTGAGTTCCGTTTGAAGCAACGACTGAAGTTCCCGTTATAATAACGCCCCATTCATTATCATCTATTGCTGTTCTTAAACTATCGTTAAATGATTCTGAAGATTCGTAATTTGATAGTTCTGATCCATTATCTGCGCCATACATAGCTTCTAAATCAAATTGAATTCTAGGAACCTTTGTGTAAAGCTTTGTCAAGCTAGCTGATTTTTCAGCTCCTGATTGTTTTGAAATAATATCGTACTGTTGGTCTAAGTACTCTTTGTTTGGATTAATGATCTCCTGAACCTCAGGCATCATTTTATCTACAATTGCTTTGATTTCGTATGATCCAGTATCTCTAATTTGCATTGAGATTCTGGTCAAAGTACTAGCTGAATCTGAGTAACCTGAGAAATCTTTATTCTCTAATGAGTTTGCAACATAATCACCAATTCTATCTTGTTTTTGAATAGACGGAATCTCAAATTTATCGGGATTGTTATCACTGTAAGCCATGGAGAGCAGCTTAATACCATCAGTTGCAGAAAGTGATTTTGAGAAGACTCCGTAAGATTTTAAATGCTCTTGTATTTCCTCTATTTCTTCAAACCTTGTGTGAAATGAATTAGGTCTTTTGGTGTCTAAGATGATGTCAAAAGGAATCGATCCGCCAAAATTCTCTTCAATGAATTTGAGGTCTGTTGTAATCGGATCATCCGTTGGTAAATCTCCAGTAATGTTTCCTGTCGCTTCAATTCTAGATATTCCAATTCCTGCAACTGTAATTAAGATTGCGGTAACTATGTAAACCCATTTTCTTTTATAAAGACTTAAGAACTCTAATTTCTCAACTGCTAAATGCAGCCATTGTTTTTCTAGGTGCTTTAAATGTTTTGATTTCGGAATCGCCGAGTAACTTAAAATGATTGGTAGAATCGTAATCGATAATAAGAAGACGACCAAAATATTCAATGAAGCTATAATACCAAACTCTGCTAATCTCTCTGAATTTGTAAAAATGAAAGTTGAGAATCCTAATGCTGTTGTAAGGTTTGTAAGAAATGTTGCATTCCCAATTTTCCTAATTACTCTTGAAAGTGCCTTGGCCTTATTTCCGTGCTCAATGATCTCTTGATGAAATTTATTGATCAAGAAAATACAGTTGGGTATGCTAATTACGATTATCAATGGCGGTATCAATACCATCAAAATAGATAGTTGAAAGTTGAAGGCTCCAATTGATCCTAGTGACCAAATCACACCAACAAATACAACAACATTACAAATCAAAACAATCTTGAGAGATCTAAAAAAGATAAAGAGGAGGAGGGATGTCATTCCAATCGACAGTCCGATAAACAATCCTAGCTCATTTTTAAGTTTGGCTCCTACTGCTACACGAATGTGCGGCATACCCGACACTCTAACATCTCCTAATTGTGCAACATATTCATCAGCCACTGCTTCAACATCAAAGAGAACATTGGCTTTCTTGATATCGGCCATTATGTCTTCATTAACAAAGGCCATCATTAAAGAGGCATTGGTTTCTTTATTGAATAATAAACCGTCGTAGAAAGGATTCCCCCGCACTATTTGCTCTATGCTATCAACCTCAGCTTGGGTAGTTGGTTCGCTCTTAGCTACTTTATCAAACTCGAATTGCTTTAGTTCCGAATTCTTGACAACTTGATAAATGTGAGCTTCAGATATTACAGAATCTATGGCATCAAATTCAGAAATTTTTTCTCCAACCTCATACCAGGCTTGAAAGTTTTCAAGCTTATAAAGATCATCACACTGAATAGAAAAAATAAGAAGTGATTCACTTCCACCAAAAGAGCTTTTTAAAAGCTCGTAATCTTGTTTCGGCTTAGAATCCTTCGGAAGCATGGTTCCGTAGGTATTGTCGACCTTAATATTGGTCAAGCCAAAATACCCGAAAAAAACAGATATCCCCAATATCAAGCCCAAGATGAGCAAGCGATTCCGAAGAATGAATTGAGAGAGTTTAAACCACATTAAAAATTACAATACAAATTAAGAGTTCAAAAGTAACTATTCGATTTCTAAATACTGGGGAAATACGAATAATTGTGCCAAAAAAAAGAAGTTGAAAACTATTTAGAAAAATTGATGTATTCTTGAGGATTTAATGGAGCTCCTTCTTTCCATAACTCAAAATGAAGATGAGGACCGTCAGTGTGCTCGCCAGAATTTCCCACAATTGCAATTGGATCACCTGTTTGCACCTTTTCTCCAACATTTCTCAAGAGCGAAGAACAGTGTTTGTAAACTGAAAGATATTCGTTCTTATGTTGAATAATAATAATGTCTCCTCCTTTTGAAGTCCAAGATGAGAATACCACAGTTCCTTCTAAACAACTTTTAATCGGTTCTGATTCTGCAGTTACAACATCAATTCCGTAATGCTTCTTTTTAGGTTTGTATGATTGCGAAATTGTTCCTTTAACAGGTGCATGGAAAAAGTCGTAATGTATTTCAGGCAGGGGTTTGTCGGCGTTTTCAATTTTATATCTGAGCAAAGAGTCTTCTTTAGATTTATCAAAGTTCCCTTGATAGTTATCAAAAGTAGTGTCATCCGGATTTAGCTTTAAACTATCATCAAAAGGCTCATCATTCAAGATTTTTTTCAAATCTTCTAGGTAAAGCTGTGTTGATCTAGTTTTGTCTTTCAGAGAATCAATGGCATTACTGTTTTCATTTACCTGACTTATAGAAACAGAAGAAGCTTCAGTGACAAATAAATTTTCCAGAGGAGTGAATTTGACAAGCAAGAAAAAGATGAAAAGAATGACGATTGTGTAGGTCGCCAATAAGGTCCACAAATTCAATGAAGATAAAGTAAACCCCCATTTTTCATCATAGGTTGCATCATCCGTAAAGCTCAGTTTATGCTTTTTACGATTCCTGCTCCAAAACGCTTTCCACTTACTCTCTTCTTTCATCTTTTCTTCTCAGAAAATTATACATTTTAATACTCCTAAAATCGATTTAAATAGATGAATCGACTATTTGGCTCGTTTATTGTTCCTTTTTAGACAACTTATTGAAGCCAGAAACGTTCTTATATAAGAGGTTATTAAGATTAAATAGGTTAACTTTAATAATTCGGCCAACCCCAAAAATAAGCTTTTAATAGCAAATGTTGAAATTAGTTAAAATAGCAATAGCATCTTCAGCCCTTTTAATAGGGGGATTATCGCATGCTCAATTAACTACTTCAACTGCCCAAACACCAACTCAATTAGTTGAAGATGTTTTGGTTGGAAACGGAGTCGCCGTATCAAATGTTTCATATACAGGACACGCCGAAGCGGTTGGGTCATTTAACGGTTCAAGTACCAATTTAGGATTAAATAGTGGAATTGTTTTGACTACAGGTACTGTTTTAAATTCTGGTGGACTCTTAGGAGGAGCTCAAGGGCCACATGGTCCAAACGACGAAAGTAGTGCAGGAGTTGATAATAACGAGCCTGGTTATGCAGCTTTAACAACATTGGCAGGTGCCGACACTTACAATGCTGCGATTTTAGAGTTTGATTTTGTTCCTCAATCAGATACAGTGAGCTTTAGATATGTATTTGGATCTGAAGAGTATCCTGAATATGTTGATGGTGGATTTAATGATGCCTTCGCATTCTTTATTAGCGGACCTGGATTTGGTGGTACTTACAATATGGCAACTATACCAGGAGGTGGAGGAGTTGTATCAATTGATAACATTAATAATGGTTCTGCTAATACAGGACCTTGTCAAAATTGCAGTTACTATGTGAATAACGGAACTGGAAATACTTCACCAAATAACAACAGTGACTTTTACATTCAATATGATGGATTTACTCAAGTAATGGAGGCTATTGCCGAAGTTCAATGTGGGGAAACTTATCACTTAGTAATTTCAATTGCTGATGCCGGTGATGGAGCTTATGATTCAGGAATCTTCTTAGAAGCAAATAGTTTGGCTAGTTTCGCCCCAATTGAAATGAATGCCTCTTTAGCTTTAAATGGATTCGGAGACGGAATGACTATGGCTGAAGGATGTGAAACGGCTACCGTTACTATTTCAAGACCCGCTTCTGTTGCTGCAGATGCACAAACGATCCCAGTTATTTTGGGAGGTACAGCAACTGAAGGTATTGATTACGACAATATTCCAAACACAATTAATTTTGCAGCTGGTCAAACCGAAGTAACATTTTCTTTTGATGTTTATTCAGATGGTTTAGCTGAGGGAACGGAGACACTGTTAATCCAACTTGATCAACCTGACCCTTGTGGAAACTCAAATTATATAACTCTACCATTATTTATTGAAGATGTAGAAGAAATACAAGCCGCCGTTAATAGTATAACATTGAATTGTCCTGGTGAAGAAGCTATTCTTAAAGTAGTCGTAAGTGGTGGATTACCCGATTACACTTATGCTTGGGGTATTGGAGGAACGGACGATAACATTACAGTTAATCCAACTGTAACTACAACTTATGATGTCACTGTGAATGATGCTTGTTTAGGAGTGCCATTAACTGTGTCCGGAACAGTAACAGTTCCAACTTACCCGCCTCTAATTATGGTGACTTCTCCTGATGTTTCAGTCTTATGTCCGAACACACCTCAAACACTTGTTGCTGAGGCTGCAGGAGGTGATGGCGGATATGTTTATACTTGGTCCACAAGTGGTTCAACCCTGGGCTCTGGACCTTCATTAGACGTTTCTCCAATGGTAACAACCACTTATACTGTAACAGTTTCTGATGGTTGTGGTGTAGAGATTTCTCAAGATATTACTGTCACAGTTGAGGCATCTGTTCTCGAATTAGAAATGTCACCCGACCAGCTCATCTGCCCAGGAGATTCTGCTGAGATTTTCGCAGTTGCTACTGAAGGATTAGGAGACTATACTTATTTATGGTCGCACTCAGGTGAGACAACTTCAAATGTTACGGTTTCTCCAGATAACACAACTCAATACATGGTGTCGGTTCAAGATGCTTGTCAAACATATAGCATAGAAGGGACCACAGCAGTCGAGGTGGTTCGACCAAATGCAAACTTTGAAATTTTGACTGAAAACCCAATGGAGAATTTATTAGTATCATTCCAAAATACAACCTCTGGTGGAGTTGATTGGGATTGGGATTTCGGTAATGATGATTACTCAGTTGATCATTCTCCAAATACAACTTACAATCCACACGGATGGTATAACGTAACATTAATTGCTTACAATGAAATTGGATGTACTGATACGGTCACAAAACCAATTTACATCAAACCTGAGTTTTATTTTTATGCTCCTAATGCGTTCACACCAGACGGTAACAGACAGAATTCAACCTACGGAGTTTCGGTTATAGGGGCAACTGATTTTGAGTTCATGATTTTTAATCGTTGGGGAGATTTAATTTACCAAACTACTGATCAATACTTTAAGTGGGATGGTAATTATAAAGACTTCTTAATTCCTGACGGAGTTATGGTTTATAAAGCTAAAATCGTAGATAGAGAAGGAAATATTCACGATTATACTGGGCATATTACTATTCTAAGGTAAATAAAGTACATTTGACTTCAAAGATGTAATCGAATGTCATCCAGAATTTTAATCATTTTATCAATCACCTTATTTGCAGCTTTTCAGTCTTGCAAATCTGATCCTATTGATGAAATTGATGAAGATGTGGTAGTTGAGAATAACGCTTGGACAGATTCCATTTTTGGTAATCTCTCTGATAAAGAAGAATACTTTCAGCATCTAATCATTGAGGTGCCTTCATCATACCAGCAAAATATTGATAGTTTAAGTATTTGGGTATTTGAGAATCAGCCCGGAGCTTTGAGTTTAACTAGCTGGAATCCGGATAGTATTTCATTACTAAAAAATGCTTGTGACACCTTAGCGATAATTCAGCCCATTTTTTATTCTAATGCCTTTGAACTGCTCAATCTCCCTGAGTATAATTATTGGGAAGAAGAGAGTAAAAATAGGGAGTTTCAATTCTTGCGAGTTTTTCAAAAAGGACATTTTGGTTTAGTAGATTTTGCCCAAAGTATCTCTCTTACCGAATCAAATCTTAGTTGGATGGATTCTGTAAGACATCACATGGGAATTGAAATAATTCCAAAAACGTTCAATGATCAAAATGCCGTTGATGAAATAGATGCCTTTATTAACTTCATTAAAGCTTCAAATAATTCCACATTATTAAATATCACTCAATTTGATTCTGTTGATCTAAATAATTACAGAGAAATATCAGATTATGAAGGCTTATTTATTGTTCGAACCAAAGAGTCTAATTTGAATGCGCAATTGAACGGTGGTGCCGATTATCTCTTTAAGCCAATTGATAAAAATGACTCTTATTCTTCTTGGGATGTTAATCAGGCTTCTGATTTGTATCAAAAAAGTACAGAGAGAATACTAAATCATAAGAGCAAAATCTTGGAGATGAAAAGGAAACAACATCTCGAGTCAGAGATTAAATTCACCCAGTTGAATTTAGCGCACAACTCCATTTCATTGCTTAAAGATGAAAGTAACTTGATTCCCTTGACATCTAAGTTCGTCATCTATTCAAATCAAAAATTCAGAATTAATCAAAAAGTTAGAAAAGAGAACAAAGTGAGTACGCAGTTGATTGATATGTCTTTGAAGAAACTAAAAGGAGTTTCCCAATCACAAATAGGAGTTTATCTTTTGACTGATTCAACAACTGATGAGACGCTTGACTATTTAAATGGACTCAAAGCGTCTAACAAAAAGTTGATTTGTTTCTCGAATCCTGCGCATTATGATAAACTAAAGAAAACGGCGAACTTGATGTTTGTCCCGCTCTACGATAATTTTAGCGCTCAAATTTTTTGTCAGCAATTAACTGCAAGAATTGATATTTCGGGGTCCTTATATAAAGAAGGAGATATCGTTGAAGGTGAAAATGTTGATGCCAATAGACTCGCTAGATGTGTTCCTGAATTCGTGGGATATGATAAGGATACCCTTTCGCAAATTAACTGGATAGTTAGCAATGCTATGAATGGCAGAGCTTTTCCTGGTTGCCAAGTATTACTGGCAAAGAATGGCTGTATAATTTATGACAGACAGTATGGTCATCATTCTTACAAAAGGCAAAAAGTCGTAACAGATGAATCAATGTACGATCTAGCATCTTTGACAAAAGTGGTGGCTACAACAATGGTAGGAATGAAATTATATGAGGCGAATGCCTACAATCTTAAAGATTCTCTAGGTGATTATTTGCCTGATTCGTTAAAAGACCATATTCCTTACCCAAGTACTATCAGAAACATCACTTTTGAAGAATTATTCATTCACAAATCAGGAATGCCTGCTGGTTTTCCGATTATTAAATACATGCAATATACTTCTGAAGATGTTGGCCGTTTAGATAAGTATTATTGCGACAGGCCAGACTCTAACTTCAATATTGAGGTTGCCGAGAATTTCTATTTAGAAAAAGAATATGGCGACTCAATGTGGTTAAAGTTGAATCAAATTTGGTTGAACAAAGCGAAGCCTTATAAGTACAGTGATGTTAATATGAATACACTTTACATGATGTTCAAGAGTATTGTTCAAAGCAGGCCAAGAGATTTCGGATTTACACAAACTCAAAAAGAGCTGAAAGAAAAAGATTTGTTTGTAGAGTATTTATATGAATCATACTACAAGCCACTAGGTATGGAGAGAACAATGTATCAGCCTAGAAATAAGTATAACGTAAACAGTATTGTGCCAACCGAAGATGAAAGCTATTGGCGTAAACAGCTACTTCAAGGACATGTTCATGATCCAAATGCAGCCTTAATGGGAGGTATTGGTGGTAATGCTGGTATGTTCTCAACCACTAATGACTTGGCCAAATTGTGCCAAATGATGTTGAACAAAGGATATTATCACGAGCAAAGATATTTGAAGGCTGAAACCGTTACTAAGTTTACATCTGCCCAAGAAGGTTCGCATAGAGGATTAGGCTTTAATAAAAGATCCATCTCAACTACCGGTTTCGGAATGTCCGATTCTTCTTCTATAATGACCTATGGCCATACTGGTTTCACGGGTACATGTTTTTGGATAGACCCTGATGAAGATTTGGTTTACATATTTCTATCTAACCGTGTGCACCCTAAAGTAAACAACAGGATATATCAATATGGAGTGAGAAAGCGAATTCATAATGCCGCCTACTCTTCAAGAATGAACTATTAATTATAGACTTTTAGTTCTACCGCCGTCAACAGGTATATTGATTCCATTAATATAGCTCGCAGCAGGTGATGCCAAGAAAGCAACAGCATTAGCAACTTCTTCAGGCTGAGCAATTCTTTTCATAGGTGAAGCATTACTCATATCATCCAAAATATCGTCATAAGATCTCCCAGTTTTGGCAGATTTATTCTCGATAATTGATTTTAATCGCACTGTGTTCGTAGCTCCTGGTAAAACATTATTGACAGTGATGTTAAATTCACCAAGCTCATTGGCTAAAGTTTTACTCCAATTTGCTACAGCACCTCTAATTGTATTTGAAACCCCAAGATTTGGTAATGGCTGTTTCACAGATGTTGAGATAATATTGATTATTCTGCCATAACCAGCCTCCTTCATTTTGTCTTTCACGGCCTGAGCAAGAATGTGATTGCAAATTAAGTGCATGTTAAAAGCAATTCTGAATTCATCAATCCCAGCTTCGTTAGCAGGTCCACCAGCAGGTCCACCAGTATTATTGATAAGAATGTGAACTTGTTTTTCCGGTAAAAAAGCGGCAAGCTTTTCTTTCAATTCATCAGCCTTTGAAAAGTCAGCTACTAAATAAGAGTGTTTTTGATTTTCAGAAACTGATAATTCAGAAACAACTTTTTTCAGTTTCTCTTCATTACGTGCAACTAGAATAATCTCTGCTCCCATTTGAGCTAATTCTAGCGCTACTGCCTTTCCTATTCCTTGGGTGCTTCCGCAAACCAAGGCAACTTTATGTGATAAATCTAAATTCATTGTGCTTTTATTGTTTCTCAAATGTAAGGATAGTTTGATTTCGAAAGCTCACTTGAGCATAATTTTCTAAACGTCATTTTAATATTCATGTTAAGGAAAAAACAATCTATTGCAAAATGCGACATAATAGTTTACCTTCATCCCTGAATTTGAACCTTTTAATATCCTGAAATGAAAAAACTTTACTTCCTTTTATTTGCATTATTAAGTGTGAATTTCGTCTTTGCTATAGAAGATGAACCTTCGCAAGCTCAACCTCTGCCTCCTTTATCTTGCGGTAGTGGAACAGCAACAGTTATTTATTCTGAAGATTTTGAAGCTGGTTTTCCAGCTGATTGGACAAAGTCAGCAACTACGAATCCTACTTGGTTAACTACGTCTGGCTTTACAACTTCTTCTTTAACAGGGCCTTCAACAGGTTTTAGCAATGCGTCTTACGTATACCTAGAATGTTCGGGCGGATTTCTTGGAGATACAGATACCTTAACGCCACCTTCAGTAATTCTGCCATCAACTATTGATGCTGCAAGAGTTTCTTGGGCGTATCATATGTTCGGTGCCGATATGGGAAATATGGCCTTCGAGATATCTACTGATGGAGTGAACTACACAGAAATGTGGTCACAAAATGGTCAGGAACAAACATCAGAAACTGACAATTGGACTGAAGTAGAAATCGACTTAACTCCTTATGTCGGAAGTGTTGTGGACATGAGATTCATTGGAACAAGAGGAGTTGGTTTTGCAAGTGATATGGCGATTGATTTATTTCAAGTAGAAGCTTGTATCACATGCCCAGGTCCAACTTTGTTGAATGCTACAAACGTAACAACAAACTCTGTTGATCTTGATTGGACAGCAGGTGGAACAGAAACAAATTGGATTATTGAATACGGTCCAACAGGATTTACTCCTGGTACAGGAACACAAGTGCCAACTACAAATAACCCTGAGACTTTAACAGGAATTATCGATAACTCTGATTTAGATATTTATGTATATGCTGATTGTGGAGGAGGAGATACTTCAATTCCAGTCGGACCAACAACTATTACAACAGGAATCGTATGTATTCCACCATCTGCTCTGTCATTCACTTATACAAGTAATGATACTGCAGCAGTGACATGGACTCCAGGAGGGTTAGAAACTTCTTGGATTCTTGAATATGGAATAGCGGGTTATACTCCAGGTACAGGAACTCAATCTCCGGTAACAATTGCGCCCGATACAACTTTTGGTTTAGCTAATGGAAACATTTATGAGTTCTATATACAGTCAGTTTGTGTTGGAGGTGGATTGAATAATCCATGGTTCGGACCTATTCAATATGCTACACCAATTACAAATGATGATGAGTGTTCTCCAATAAGTGTTCCTGTTGACGGATCTACTTCTTACTACGCCAATATTGGTGCCGGTGAAAGCGTTGGTGAACCAACTGTAGGATTCAATACTGCCTGGTTTACATTTGTTGCACCATCTACAGGGCATGTTGAAATAAGCACATGTGGTACAGATTTCAATACAATGTTAGAGGTATACTCCATAGGTACTTGCTCTAGTTTTGGAAGCTACTCTTCTGTTGGTTCTGCAACCGGAAATCCTTTTGTGACTTGTTCAGGAGTTGATCCAGCAGGATTGAATCTTTGTGATTTAACTCCGGGCAACACCTATTATTTAGTTATTGGTGGTGAAACAGCTCTTGACGAGGGAATCTTTCCTTTGACATTAACTGAGATCCCATTGATTTCTGCAGGAGATGCTATTCCTCAAGATATTTGTAGTGATGTAGGAATTTATAATTTATTCAATACAATTGAGAACAATGAAACAAGCGGAGGAACATGGTATAATCCTGTGGTTGCTCCTGGTAATGAATTTGCTTCTTCAATTGATTTGACAGGAACGCCTCCTGGTGAGTATCCTTTCTTTTATGTTGATATGAATCAATGTGATCAAGATCAAGTAGCTACTTCAGTTACTATCCATGAGTTGCCAAGTTTAGGGCAAGGAGGTACTTTATATAAAGTATGTTCATATGAAACTTCAAACTTATTCACTGGCCTTTCAGGAACAATCACCCTAGGTGGAACATGGAAAAATGAATGGGGTGACACACTTGTGGATGGATTAGTGAATTATAATGATTCTACGGCTGGTGTTTATGATCACTGGTATGTGTTTGATAATGGCGGATGTCCTGCCGATTCTTCAAAGGTAAACATCCAAGTGTTAGACTGCGCAGGGTTTGAAGAGAATCAATTGATGATAAATGTTTACCCTAATCCGGTAAAAGATGTTCTGAACATTCAATTTGATGCTGTTTCAGAAGATCTAATAATTCAATTGGTATCAATGAATGGTCAGTTAGTTGAAGCTCCTATTCTAATGAACGGAAATGGAGCTATTCTTGATGTTTCTAAAATTGCATCTGGGGTTTACTTCTTGAATATAAGTTCAGATGATGTTTCTCAATCAGTTCGAGTCGTCAAGCAATGATATTGAATTGATAAATGATATTTGGGCTTACTCTTTTTGAGTAGGCCCTTTTTTTTTTCTGGTAGGTGAGCCGATATTATTGGCTTTATGTGTTTAAACATTAATAGTTAACGAAACAGCTTAAAAACTATCAACAGTCGTTAAGAAAGAAACAGTTTCAGAACTACTTCATATTACATAGTTAACATTAAGATAATAATTTGTTAATTAATAAACGAGTAGTTTCAATTAAATAAACAGTCGGTAGCCATTGCTATTAGTCGAATCTCCCATCAAAATTGATCTTAGAGAGTACATTTCAAAATAACATTGTATTTATCTGTAGAATTTTTCATCCGAGAAATCTGTCGCTTTATCGATTAGTTGATAAATGCCATTTTTTTCGATTTCATTATGCCTTAACTTTGCCTTCAAATTAAATTAAAACAATTAATTATGAGAAAAATTTACCTTTTGGGTATGGGTCTGATGCTTACTACATCAAATTCATTTGCCCAATATTGTGTTTCAGGCGGATCCACAGGAACATATTTTATTGAGAACTTTAGTACATCTAACGGTTCAACTAATATCACAAATAATGGTTCTGGAAACGGAACAGCCGGTTACAATGATTTCACTGCTATGGCTGTTACGTCATTTGAATCAGGTTCTGTAGACTTCAGTTTTGACCACAGTTCTGGAACTGCAGGTTTTAACATTTGGGTGGATTGGGACAATAGTTTGACTTTCGAGCCAACAGAAAAAATGTATGGTTCAGCTGGTTATGTCGGTTCAACTACAGGAACAATCAATGTACCTGCAGGAGTTTCTTTAGGAGATCACCGCATGAGAATAACTTCTCACTGGCTATCTACTGATCCAGCTCCGTGTGGAACTGCTACACAGCAAGAAACAGAAGATTACACATTTACAATAGTTGCAGCACCTACTTGTGCAGCACCATCATTGTTAACTTCTGCTAATTCAACTTTAACTTCTACTGAACTTTCTTGGACTGAGAACGGTTCTGCGACATCTTGGTTTGTAGAGTACGGTCAAACTGGTTTTACACCAGGAATTAATGCCGGTACAACAGTAACTGCTGGGACAAATGTTTCATATTTATTATCTGGTTTAACTGCGAATAATTTGTATGATGTATATGTAAGAAGTTTTTGTACAGTTGGAGATACATCATCATTTGTAGGACCAATAAGCGTTGGAACTTTCGATTTAGCATCTTCAACTTTCATGTCTGTTGACGAAGATTGTCTAACAGCTGGATTTACCGATATTTCTGGAACAGGAGTTGGTTACGATATTGGAGATGACGGAGAACAAAATGTTACAATGACATTCCCGTTCATTTTTCAAGGAACCCTAGTTACGGACTTAAGACTAGGAAACAACGGAGGAATTTTAATTGGAGCAACTACAGGAAATGTTGGAACCGGAGGCAATATGGATTTTGCAACAGATGGTGTTTATCCTTGGTTTGATGATATGGATTCTGAAACTGGTGATGTATTCTATGAAGAAATTGGAGTTGCACCTAATAGAATTGCAATTGTTCAATGGGATAATTTGAATAACTACTCAAATGGTGCGACTACGGTAACTTTCCAAGTTCAAATTCACGAAACAACTAACGAAATTTACTTCGTATATGATGATGTTGAATTTGGAACTGGAGATGATTTTGGAGCGAATGCTGACATAGGTTTAGCTGGACCATTGCAAGATTTTAATGTATCGAACAATGATGCTGCATACTTGATGGCCAATTCTTGTGTACGATTTTACTATCCGACATGCCCTGAAGTTTCGAATATCATTTCTACTTATTCGGCTGTTGACTCTTTAGAAATAGGTTGGACATCAAATGGTACTGAAACGGACTGGATTATTGAATATGGTGAAGAAGGGTTTACACAAGGGTCTGGAACATTTGTAAATACAACAACTAACCCAGATACTTTAGGTGGATTACTTGACAATACTTCTTATGACTTTTATGTTTATGCCAATTGTGGTGCTGGAGATACAAGTGCTGTGAATGGTCCTGGAACATTTGTTACTGACGTGGCTTGTGCTGCTGTTACAGGTTTAGCATTTGAGTATACTTCTAACGATACGGCTTCTATTACTTGGACGCCTGCTGGATTAGAACTTGCTTGGAATATTGAGTGGGGTCCTTCAGGATTCACTCCTGGAACTGGAACATTGACAAATGTTTCTAATTTCCCTGACACTACGTTTGGTTTACCTGCAGGTGGAGTTTATGACTTCTACGTTCAGAATGATTGTGGGTCAGGAGTAAACAACCCTTGGGCCGGTCCTATTACGTATGTTTCTCCAATCTTAAATGATTCAACTTGTGATGCTATTGTGGTGCCAGTTGATGGATCAACCGCAGTTTATGCTAACATTGGCGCAACTACTCAAGTTGGTTCAACAGTTGCTGGATTTAACACAATTTGGTTTGAATTCGTTGCTCCTGCTTCAGGACACGTTGAAATTATGACTTGTGGAAATGACTTTGACAATATGTTAGAAGTTTACGAAGCTACAGATTGTAGTGATTTCGGAACATTTACTTTAGTTGATGGTGCTACAGGAAATCCTTTCGGATCTTGTGCTGGTACGTTTGACCCTGCAGGAATGAACCTTTGTGGTTTAACACCTGGAAACACTTACTACTTGACAATTGGATCTGAAACAGATGGTGTAACTGGGACATTCCCATTGACGTTAACTGAATTGCCTGCTGTTGAAGCTGGTACTGCAGTACCTACAGATATTTGTGAAGACAATGCTGCACTTGATTTATTCACACTAATTTCAGGAAACGAAACGACTACAGGTCAGTGGTACTTGACTGAAGCTATGGCTGGTAATGAGTTACCACCGCTAGTAAGTGTTGTTGGTCTTCCAGCAGGTCTTTATGAATTTGAATATGTCCAAGTTGAGATTTGTGGAACTGATACAGCTACAACTTCTATCACAGTTGTTGAACTTCCTAATGTAGGAGTTGGTTCTACTATTGATGCTGGTTGTAATTATAATTCAGTTTCATTAGCAGATGGTTTATCGGGAACTATTGATTTTGGTGGTACTTGGTATGATGAGTCATCAAATACATTAACTAGTTCTTTGGTGACCTATGATGGTGAACCAGCTGGATCTTACGATTACTACTATGTTGTTGATAACGGAGTTTGTGCTGCTGATACAGCTACAGTTACTGTAGATGTAATTGACTGTGCAAGTATCGGAGAAAACACAATGGGGTTAAATGTATATCCAAACCCAGTACAAGATGTATTAACGATTAACCTATCAAACGTTAGTGCTTCTGCAACTGTACAGTTATTTGACTTACAAGGAAGCTTCGTTTCTGCTCCAATAGCAATTAACAGTACTTCTGTTAATGTGAACATGGCAGACTATGCTGATGGCGTTTACATCTTGAAAGTAACTTCAAACGGAGCTACTGAA
This sequence comes from uncultured Flavobacteriales bacterium, assembly GCA_913054135.1. GTDB lineage: Bacteria > Bacteroidota > Bacteroidia > Flavobacteriales_D > Crocinitomicaceae > Paracrocinitomix. The sequence continues at coordinate 52,370 of CAJXJK010000018.1, forward strand.
GAAGTAAGAGTTGTTAAGCAATAAATAGCTTTAAATATATTAGATCCCCTTTCTGTTTTTCCAGAAAGGGGATTTTTTTTGCCATAACTTTTCTGATATTGAACACCTTTTATTACTTTAAACAAAAATTACGATCATGGCATTAGCAGCACCTTTTAACCTTCAAAAATGGATAGACGAAAACAGAGACTTATTGAGGCCTCCAGTTTCGAATAAAAACCTTTACACTGAATCAGGAGATTATATTGTGATGATTGTTGGCGGACCTAACGCACGTAAGGATTATCACTATAACGAAACCGAAGAGTTGTTTTATCAATTAGAGGGTGATATTGTTGTGACTGCCCAAGTTGACGGTGAAGCGAAGAAAATTGAAATTAAAGCAGGTGATATGTTTTTGTTGCCAGCAAAGATTCCTCATAATCCAGTAAGACCAGCTGGTTCAGTTGGGTTAGTTATTGAAAGAGTTAGAAAAGGAACTGATTTCAAAGATGGTTTAATGTGGTTTTGTGATAACTGTAATAATCCTTTGCATGCAACTTACTTTGAGCTGCACAATGTAGAAAAAGACTTTCAACCTAGATTCAAAGAATTTTATCAGTCTGAAGAATTAAGAACTTGTTCATCATGTAATCACGTGATGGAGATAGATGAAAGATTTATTTAGGATTGAATCTATTTGAGTACTGTGACATGACCTCTTAAAGTATGAGGGTCATTCTTGAGATCAACATATCTCACTTGCCATACGTATACATCATCTTTTACAGGAACTCCATTGTAGGTCCCATCCCATGATTCGTCAAGAGAGCTGAGTGTTTTCACTATTTCACCCCAACGGTTAAAGATTAGCATTTCAAACTCTATAATATTTAATCCCTGTGCCTTAAAATATTGATTGAATGAATCACCATTTGGCGTGAAAGCATTCGGTACATAGATAAGCGGGTCAAAATAAATAGGTACGTCACCCGTATTCATACAGCCATTCACATCTGTAATCGTTGCAGTGTAAACAAATTCAACCTCTGGCCAAACATAGGGATCAGTGCAGTGGGCACAACTAATATTATATGGTGGAGACCAATAAATTACGCCATCACCTTCAGCCCATAACTGAGTCGAATCTCCAACAACAGCATACACAGCAGGAGACACAACCAATTGAGGAGTGTCATACAAGAAAACGTTTGTAGTCAAACTTATTGAGCATCCAAATTCATCAGTAATCAATACTGTGTATTGAGTGTCTGAACCAGGGCTTGCTTGAGTTATTGAATCATTTGGTTTATTCAGTCCTGTGCTTGGCCACCAATTGTAAGACACTCCTCCTGTTGCTACCAAAGTTGCTTCCCCTTCTGGACAAATGGTTGTGTCAGGAGAAATGGTTCCATCTACAGTGATGACATTGACTTTAACTGAGTCGTAAGTTGTACCGCATGCATTCGTGAAGTCAACATGATAAATTGTGTCAACTAGTGGATTAACAAAAGGATTGTAGACGTTCGTTTCACTGATGTTATAATCAGGAGACCACAAATAGGAAGTTGCGCCACCTGCAATAATTTGAGTGCTTGAGCCATAACAAATGCTCACTTCTTCTGGTAAGAGAGGAAATGGCAAATCTTGATCAACCCAAACCTGTGTAGTATCTACAATTTCGCAGCCTTCGGGTGTGGTGATGGTAACAATGTAATTTGTTGTAATGGATGGAGTTGAGATGGGGTTCGCAGCCAAAGGGTCATCCAAAGAGCCTCCGGGAGACCATTCATAAGTTCCACCACCATTGGCACTCAATTGTGCCGATCCGCCTACGCAGATTGCAGTATCCAAACCTGATTCAGCATTAGCTCCATACACCTCCACAGTGACTTCAATTTCACTTGAACCACAAACGCTCTGAACTTCAACAGTAAAGGTAGTCGCTTCCCAAATTGTAGCAACTACATTTGAACCAGTTTGTGTGTTCAAATATTCTGCTGGTCCCCAAACATAATTGTCTCCTCCAATTGCATAAAGTTCTACCGAACTTCCTGGGCAAATAGTATCTAGCAGAGCTCCCGCTTCTGCTTCAAGTAATTGAATTTCTACTTCAAGATAAGCGGTGTCTGGCGAATAACATCCAGCCGCATCAGATACAATCAGCATTACCTCATATGTACCTGGGTCTGTATAGTAATGAGTTGGTTCAAATTCAAATGAATTAGGACTTCCATCCCCAAAAACCCATTCGTAAGTGTCTCCGTTTTCAGAATCATTTTGAAAGATTACCGGATCAGGAATACACACTACAGGAGTACCAGTAGATAGGGTCGCTTCAATTTTTGATAATTCAAAAAGGAAGGCAGCCATATTACAGTTTGAAGATTGGTTGGTTTCAGAATAAGCGCCGGGGGTAGTAGGGAATCCATTTGCATTTCCACCACAAGCAGCACATACCGCGTGATACACACCTCCTTGTTTATCAAACCTACTTGTGCCTCCATCAACATGATCACTAGATCCGTTTTGACTTCCCATGTAAGTTGAATATTTAAGATCAGCCATGTCAGCAGTAAAAAGCGCCAAATAGAAGTTGGAGCCGTTTGTCGTTGGTTGAAAGGCATCTGAAGTTATTGGCATTCCATTACTAGAACTGTTGTCGGCAGATGAATTATTTGCATTCGTATTTCCTCCCCATCCAGCAATATAGATTTCATAGCAATCAGAAACTAAGAAAGCGGTCGGCGAAAGCTCTTCGTTTCCTGAACTGGCACCAAAGCTTGATGACCACTCAGTTGTGCTCAAGTCATTAGAAAGCTTATGAATGAATTGGCCACTATTTGGGTTGTTGTAAACTCCGGATGAAATAGTGTAATCTCCTTTCGTTTGTCCATATAAATAGATGAAGTCATCAATATCTATCTGAACAAAGTAAGTTTGGTCATAGTCAGAGGTCCCAATGTAAGAAGCAATCGGAGCATTGTAAGTTGGGGCATTAAATTTCATTACATATCCGTCTGTATTTCCTCCCTGAAAACTTGGGTTGACTTGTCCTGCTGTATTAGGAAAGTTAGAACTTGTGGTTCCTCCACCAATTACAATGTCACCTGTTGAAGTAAGTTGAATTGAGTTCCCTGATTCGGCGCCTGTCCCACCCACATAAGTACTCCACATAAGGGTCGATAAGTCTGGGTTAAATTTCGCAATGATTGCATCTTGGGTTCCTCCAAAAGAGTTCTGAAATCCGCCATTTATTTGAATATCATTTGATTGTGTTGTTGAGCTGATATAAACATTTGAAGCATCATCAACCATCACTTCACCTCTTAATTGGTCTCCATAATTGAAGGCAATGTCATCACTCGCGGTTGACATTCCATCAGTCAAACTTCCACCATAAAAAGTACTTCCCAACATGGCGCTCCCTGCTGAATTTAATTTTGTAACAAAAATATCAGAGCCATTAACAAATGTGATTCCGTCAACGGTAATAGTAACTCCACCTTCGTGGTTAGGCTGCATAGCATTGCCCATCACAGGGAAGTTTGTAGAAGCTGTTGCTCCCATTATGTAGAGTTCATTGTTGTCATTTACGATCAAACTGTGCGGAGTTTCACTCGCATCTCCACCAAGATGAGTTGAGAAAATAAAGTTTGAACCAGTTGCATTATACTTCGTGATTACCACATCAACTTGTCCGCCATTGAAAGTGTTGTCATATCCTCCTGGATCATTGATATACTGAGAACCGAACACAATTCCGCCGGCAATTAAATTCTTGTTGATGTCAGGGCAGGCTGTCATTCCCCAATTATCTGAGGCACTACCTGTGAAAGTTGAAAATGCCAATTCAGGATCAATAACCAATTCTAAATTGGAGTCATAACCTTCAGGGAATTCAAAATGCATTTGATTACCTATCAACACATATTCACAAGGAACATTTTTCTTGATTCCATTGCTAAGCTGATAGGCATAAGGCTTACTTTCAGTGATATCACCAAGAGGAGTGTGGATTACTAATTCTCCTTCATCATTGATGGTTAATTCGTCTTGACCTTCATAGTCAACTTTGAAAATTGATGGGTTCGTTCCGGCATCAATGTGAATATCATATTTCAATGTTGCATTCTGCTCATACATTGATAATCTAATACCATCATAAAGTTCGTGATAGTCAATCCTGTTGTAGGCGTAAATGTTTGATTTCCATTTACTGGTATCGTTTCCTAAAAAGTAGTTCTCATAATGAGATGAAACATCTAGCTCTTCAAAGATTGGATTTAAATTCGCCCCTATGAATTTAGTTTTGACTACATGACCTTCAAATTCTTCGTGATCTTCACCATGATGATGGTGGTCGTATGCTTCACCAAGATTGTTGAGGTTATAAGTGAACCCATCTTTTTCGAGATATAAATCTCCTCCAGGAATATCAATTTGATAAGAAATGTTTTGATGCCATTGACCTCTGTTAGGGTGTATCCATATCTCTTCTTGAGCAAATAAATTTGCGCACAGAACAACTGATAATATGAGAACACTCAATTTATTCATGGTCAAGATGCCGGTCTAAAACTTTCAAACGAAAGGATTATGAATTAATTGCATCCAAATTTTGGGCCAAACTGTATACATTCAAATGTATTAAAAATCAACAACTTAATGTCGTTTTTAATGTGTACGGTATAAATGCTTTATTGTTTGGTTTTATAAAGACGAAAGAAAGATAGAGAAGTTGTCTATTCGAATACCTCTTCATTCAGCAGTTCACCTGCTTCATCATAGAATTTCCAAGTGCCTATTTTGACATCATTTTCATACTCGCCAACATAACGGATTCCACCATTTGGAAAAAAGGTCAGTGAATGGCCATTTTTGATCCCGTTATCGTAATAAGATTCGCTCCATTTTATTCCATTGTCGTAATATGAAATCCAGAGACCTTCTCTATTACCTTCGGCATTATTTTTTCCTCTGATTTTCAGGGCTCCGTTTGGGTAATATTCTTCAAAGTCTCCAGGCGCGTTCGGGTCTGGTGTCGTGTCTTCAACAATTTCTTCTTCTATTGATTTCGTTTGATCTTCTGCAATATCATTTGTTGATTCACTGCATGAAAAGAATAAAAATGCTGGCAATAATAAAAAGGTAAGTTTGATCATTTCTCTCTATTTACTGTGTATTCAACAAGACCAATGAGGGCTTTTTTAGCGTCATTGTCTTCAATATCTTTTATTTGAAGAAGCGCTTCATCTTTCAGTTCCATCATTTTTTTATGAGCATACTGAACTCCACCTGAATCAACCACAAGTTTAATTGCTTGACGAACTTTCTTAGGTTCTTCATTGTGGTTTTTTACAATGTTGATCAAAGTTTTTCGGGTGGCTTTATCTGAGTTTTTGAGGGTGTAAATGAGGGGAAGTGTCATTTTACGTTCCCTGATGTCATTCCCTGTAGGCTTTCCAATTTTTTCTGAACTACCGTAGTCGAAAATGTCATCTTTAATTTGAAATGCCAGGCCAACCAACTCACCAAATGTTTTCATTTTGGCAATGACTTCAGGGTCTTCGCTCACTGAAGCTGCTCCTGCAGCACAACATGAAGCGATTAAAGAAGCTGTTTTTTGACGAATTATTTCGAAATAAACCTCCTCAGTGATGTCAAGTTTTCGTGCTTTTTCAAGTTGTAAAAGTTCTCCCTCTGCCATTTCTTGAACGGCATTAGAAACTATTTCTAAGAGCTTATGCTGATTTGTTTCTACTGAAATCATTAACCCTCTCGCTAAAAGAAAATCACCTACTAAAACGGCAATCTTGTTTTTCCAAAGTGCGTTGACTGAAAAGAAGCCTCTTCGTTCATTCGCATCATCTACAACATCATCATGAACTAAACTAGCTGTGTGCGAAAGTTCAATGAGAGATGCTGCTGTGTAAGTAGCCTCCTTGGCACTTCCGTTCAATGCTTTAGCGGTAAGAAATACAAAGAGAGGTCTCATTTGTTTTCCTTTTCTTTTAATGATGTAGTGCGTGATTTTGTCTAAAAGTGCGACATCTGACTTCATTGACTCTTTGAACTTCTCTTCAAATAAAGTCATTTCATCAGCCACATTGGCTTTTATTTCTTTGACTGTAATCATTATTTACAAAGATAAGCCTTCACTCTAATAATTAGAGATTATTGGGTTTAATTTGATTCAATTATAGGCACATCAGAATTATCGATTTTTTCGATCCATTCTTCAACTGTAAAGCTGTTTTTAAGAGAAAAGTCTCCTATTTGTTCTCTTCTTAGAACAGATAAATGGCCACCACTGTTCAAATTTTTCCCTAAATCATGCGCGATTGACCTAATGTATGTTCCTTTTGAACAAGCAATGACAAAACTTAGTTTATTGTCTTCAAAACCAGTTATTTCAAATTTAGATATGTTGATTTTTTTTGGCTTGAGTTCAACTTCAATCCCTTTTCTTGCTAAATCGTAGGCTTTTTTACCGTTTACTTTTTTAGCTGAAAAAATGGGTGGATACTGATCGTAATCTCCAATCATTTTTTCAACTTCACTTTTGATTAATTCTAAAGTGAAATGATCGGTAGGGTAGGTTTGGTCAATTTCTGTTTCTAGATCGTATGATGGAGTGGTTGAACCCAATGTAATTTCACCAGAATAAACTTTTTCTAAGCCCATTAACGATTCAATCGTTTTTGTTTTTTTTCCAGTACAAAGTATCAGAAGTCCATCTGCAAGAGGGTCGAGAGTACCTGCATGGCCTACTTTTATTTTCTTAACGTCTAATTTTCGCTTAATGCTGTAGCGCAGTTTATTAACGACATCAAAAGACGTCCAATGAAGAGGTTTGTTGACCAAAAGAACTTCACCCGACTTAAAATCAAATGATTCTTTAGCTGACATTAATAAAAGAATATGTGATCGCAGCTAATCCAACCGCGAAACAGTAAAATGAAAAGTATTTCAATTTCGCTTTCTTCACTAAAGAAATCATCCAAGTGCAAGCAACTAATCCTGTGATAAGTGCCGTAAAGAAGCCGATAATCAAAGGTGTTGAATCAATGCCTGTCATTGTGAAATCATCACTCATTAAGTCTTTAGCCATTTTACCAAAGATTAATGGTACGACCATTAAAAATGAAAATCGAGCTGATTTTTCTCTGTCAATACCTAGAAGTACGGCTGTTGAGATAGTTGCACCAGATCTAGATATTCCTGGTAAAATTGCAATTGCCTGTGATATGCCAATTAAGATAGAGCTCTTAAAGCTGACATCTTTTTCTGTTTTCTTCGCTCGGTCAGCTAAGAATAGAAGGCCTCCAGTTAGAAGTAGCATAAATCCGACAAGCATTACCTGCCCTCCGAAAAAAGATTCAATTTCGTCATTTAGCAATACTCCAACCGCCGCGGCTGGTATCATTGATAAGATTATTTTTAATGAGAATTTAGTTTCATCATTCCATTTGAATTGGAACAAGCCTTTGAATACTCTGATTAATTCTTTTCTAAAAACAATAACGGTACTCAAGGCAGTTGCAAAATGCAATGTTACGGTCATCATCATACTTTTTTCGGGATCAAGATCTGTACCCAAAACTGTATTTGTAAGTTCAAGATGTCCGCTACTACTAACGGGTAAGAATTCTGTAAGCCCTTGGATTAAACCAAAGACAATTGCCTCAAATGGACTCATTCTGGCTTGGGTTGACTTTGTTCTTCTTCATGATTCCAAAAATCACTAGTCCGTATCCGCCAATAACAAGGATAGGAGCAACAGTAATTCTTGTAGAACTGAACATTTCAGCTTCATCAAAAACATTCGGATCATCTGAACCTCCGCCCATCATTAGAAAAAATCCGAGTAATGTCAGTATGATACCAATAACGATAAACATTACATTTTTCTTGCCGATAACTAAGTTATTCTCTTCACTCATAATTCAAAGTTAATTAATATAAATTATCTAGGTTTAATCTTAGGTACTTTCTAAGTGCCAAGAAAGTTGAAAAAACCGTGATTAAGACACCAAAACAAATGATGGCTGCCATTACGATAATAAAAGTTCTTATGTCGGTCATTTGACCAAACAGTGGGTTTGCTTTTTCTAAAAGGATGACGAGACCCATGACTAAACATCCGGCAATTAATCCCGAAATTATGCCCTGACCAACCGCATTCCAAATAAAAGGTCTTCGTATAAATTTAGGAGTCGCTCCTACTAATTGCATGGTCTTAATTAAGAATCTTTTTGAAAAAAGTGCTAATCTAATTGTGTTGTTAATCATTGCAATGGCAATGAAAAGAAGCAATACGGCTAATAGTAGTACGAAGTAAATTATCTTTTGAAGATTGGTAGAGTAATCTTTGAAAACTTCTGATCTGTAGCTTACTTCTGAAAGTTGTCCTGCATATTCGGCATTCAATTCTGTCTCAATATTTTGAACGCTATCTAAATAAAAGTAATCCTTTTTCAAGGTCATTATAATGTGTTGCTTGATAGGATTTTCATTATCAAGTATTCCAAGATCTGCTTCTGGGTCAACTTCTTCAAGGTAAGTTTGCCAGGCTTCATCTGAGGTTTTATAGGTTGCAGAAGAGACATATTCTTTCTTTGCAATTTCGGTTTCAATAATTCCGAGCTCTAAATCATTGACATTATCTTCAAAATAAAGCTCAATCTCATAGCTTTCAATTTTTGAAACCTTCAATTTGTTTAATCCCAATCCAAACCAAGCGACTAATCCAACAAAGAAAAGAACTAGAACTACACCAATGACAGTAGAGACGTAAGCTGTTTTTAAGCCTTTTCTATTTGAACGTGATTTTGCCATGGTCTAAAAGTAAAAATTTAATCGGATTGAAAAAATATTTGTTTAAACATGTATGTTTATTTTAAGCTTTTTTTAGATTTGCACAAACATTAATAAAACAAGCAATGAAAAAGAAATTATTTTTTGGAGTAGGTATCGCAGCAATGATGCTAGCTTCATGTGGCGAAGCTGCAGAAGAAACGACTGAAGGAACTGATGAAACAACTGACGAAGTTGTTGAAGAAGTTGTTGAACCAGTAACATACGAGATTGATACTACAGCATCTGTTATCAATTGGTTTAACACTGAAGGTGAAGAAAAAGGACACTGGGGAACTGTAAAAGTTCTTTCTGGATCTTATACAACTGAAGGAGATATGATCACCTCAGCATCTTTATCTGCAAATATGAATACTATCACTTCTGATGATGACATGGGTGGAGAGAAATTAGCAGGTCACTTGATGGCTCCTGATTTCTTTGATGTAAATCAATTCGCTTCTGCTGACTTTACTTTCAGCAAACATGAAGAAGGAACTGTTTATGGTACTTTATCATCTGCAGGATTAGAGTTTGATATTGAAGCTGCAGCTACAGTAACTGAAGGTGCTGTTGAGATAGCTGAATTCAAAGTAGATATGTCTTCTTTACCTTTCTTCGTAATGGAAAAAGAAAAAGAAGCTGATGAGTCAAAACATCATGATGCAATGATTGGAATCTCTGCATCTATTGTAGGGAAATAACAATTGAATAAACGCAAAAAGGGGGCTTTGATTTCAAAGCCCCCTTTTTTTTATTCTATAATTTGGCAATTAAAGAGTCCCTCTCTTTTCTTGTTCTCTTTCTATTGATTCGAACAAAGCTTTAAAGTTACCAGCTCCAAAACCTCTTGCACCCATTCTTTGAATTATTTCAAAGAATAGTGTTGGTCTGTCTTCAACAGGTTTAGTGAATATTTGTAATAAATACCCTTCTTCATCAGCGTCAATCATGATTCCCAGTCCTTTAAGAGTTTCAATATCTTCTCTTAATTCGTGGCTATGCTCGTCTAGCCTTCCTGGCACAGCCTTGTAATATTCATCTGGCGGAGTAGAAAGAAATTCAATTCCTCTTGCTCTCATTTTACTAACAGTCGTTATAATGTCATCAGTTGCCATAGCAATATGTTGAACTCCTGGTCCTTCATAAAAATCTAGATACTCTTCAATTTGAGATTTCTTTTTTCCTTCAGCTGGTTCATTTATCGGAAACTTAATACGACCGTTTCCGTTACTCATTACTTTACTCATAAGTGCAGAGTATTCAGTAGTAATTTGCTTGTCATCAAAAGAAAGGAAGTTTACGAATCCCATCACATCTTCATACCACTTCACCCATGTGTTCATTTCATTCCATCCAACATTGCCCACCATGTGGTCAATAAACTTTAGTCCAGTTGGCTCAGGGTTGTAATCAGATTTCCATTCTTTATATCCAGGTAAAAATGCTCCATTATAGTTCTTACGTTCTACAAACATGTGAACAGTTTCACCATACGTATAGATTCCCGCTCTAACAACTTCTCCATGTTCATCAGTTTCTACAGTTGGTTCCATGAATGATTTCGCACCACGTTTTGTAGTTTCTTCCCAAGACTTTTTCGCGTCATCTACCCAAAGAGCAGTGATTTTAACACCATCACCATGCTTTACAATATGGTCGTTAATTGGAGATTTAGAATTTAAAGGTGTAGTTAACACAATTCTAATTTTACCTTGTTTTAATACGTATGAAGCATATTCTGTGCTTCCAGTTTCTAATCCTTTATATGCGTATGATTGAAAACCGAATGCAGTTTTATAAAAGTGAGCTGCTTGCTTAGCATTCCCAACGTAAAATTCAACATAATCAGTTCCCAAAAGAGGCAAAAAGTCTTGCGCTCCTTCAAATATTTTCTCTAATCCGTAATCAACAGATTTTAATTCTTTATTACTCATGATATATAATTCTTTAT
>CAJXJK010000019.1 GCA_913054135.1 uncultured Flavobacteriales bacterium
TAATGCCTCTGGTGGTTCTCACGAACTTTCAATGGGCTTTAACTTTAGTTGTAGAGAGAAACCAAGAAAGTTCAGAACGATTTCTTGTCCTTCTTTCTAAGGATTTTTTTAAAAGTACCAAGGTTACTACTGACATGTAGCCTTAAGGGGTGGTTCCCTTTTCCGGTCAAACGGAATGGTTTTCTTTGTTTTGGTTACGAAAAGCGGCTTATTGGTCTTTGACACATGAGTCGCTTTTCTTTTTTTAATCACTCTGAAGAGTAAACCAATTCACCATCCAAATAAGTTTTATCAATAAACGTATTTAGGATATCAGCATAAGGAATCAACATGATATCTTTTGTGAGAATAACGAAGTCAGCATCTTTACCTGCTTCCAAAGAGCCCTTTTGAGCATTCTCAAAGTTAGAGTAGGCCGGCCAAATTGTCATTCCTCTCAAGGCAGCTTCTCTTGATAATGCGTTTTCGAATTGAAATCCTCCTTCTGGCTTACCTTTTCTGTCCATTCTTGAAACAGCTGCATAAAATGTTTCTAGGGGTGAGGTTCTCTCAATGGGAAAGTCTGTTCCTAATACAACTCTACCTGCTTTTTCAAGTAGATCGTTATACGCATAAGCAAGTCTCACTCTTTCTGAACCTAATCTATCTTCTGCCCAACGCATGTCAGAGGTGCAATGAGTAGGTTGAATAGAAGGTATGATGTTGTAGTTTTCGAAATAGTCAAAATCTTCGGCAGCCAATACCTGTGCATGTTCAATTTTCCATCTATGGTCAGATTCAGTCCCAATAACCTCTTCATAAACTTCTAGAATAGTTCTATTGGCGGAATCGCCAATGCAATGTGAGTTTACTTGATATCCAATTGCCTTAGCCGCTTCAGCTATTTCTTTAAACTCATCTAAATTTCTTAATAGAAATCCGTGATGATGTTCCTGGTCTGCATAGGGGTCAATTAAGCATGCTCCTCTTGAGCCTAGGGCTCCATCTGCAATAACCTTGAAAGATCTTATGTGCAGATTATTGTTGTGATAGTCTTTTTCTTGTTTTGCGAAATCCAAATTTTCTTTCACTGGAAACAGCATAGCATAATCCTTAATTTTCAAGCTACCATCTGAATACCATTTGATAAAGTCTTCTCTGTCTTTGCTTTCTAGACCAGCATCATTGATAGAAGTCAGTCCTACTTCGAATAAGTCTTGCTCGGCATCTTGAATTAGTTTTAGCATTTTATCGTCTTCTACTTGAGGAATGTGGATAGCCAGTGAATCGTAGGCATTGTCAAGTAAAAGGCCTGTGCATTTTCCGTCAACAACTTCAATGTATCCACCTTCGATAATTGTTTCTGCTGTGTATCCGGCAATGTCTAGCGCTTTTTGATTCACTAGGGCCGCATGTCCGTCAACTCTTCTAATTGCCATTGGTTTATCTGGGAATAACAAATTGAAAGTATCGTTTGTTGGGAATTCTTCTCCTTCCCATAAGGTGTGATCCCATCCTCTTCCTTTTATCCATTCAAATTCATTATTTGATTCAAAATCCTCAACTCTTTTAACCACCTCTTCAAAACTCTTTGAACCATTTAAATCAACTTCGTTTAGCGTTAATGCATAACCCTTAAAGTGGCAATGTCCGTCATGAAAGCCGGGATAAACAGGAGCTTTAGCCAAGTCAATAATCTCACCGCAGTCGTAGCCGTTCATTATTTCTCTTTCAGGTCCAACTTGAAGAATTTTCCCGTCCTTGATGGCCATGGCGTCATGAATTGAGAAGTTTTCATCACAAGTATAAATTGTGGCATTATGAATAATGAGATCAGCCGTTTGACCTTGGTAACAAGAGCTCAGTATTGATAAAAAGCCAATTAGAATTACTATATTATTTACTTTCATTTTTCAAGGGTTTTAATAGAATGGTTGCGGCAATAAATAAAGGTAAGTAAGCAGCAATTTTGTAACGAACAATTGCGCCCAAAATAGGAGTAGACCAACCAATGAGAAGTGCTGATATCAATCCGAGAATGAATAGGTAAAACACCCAAGATTTCTCTTCAGAATTAAGAACTCTTCTTTTAAAGATTACGAAGCCAATAAGTAGGATGAAGAATAAGTTTTCAATGAATGAGATGAACTTTAGTTGGTCTCCAGGATCCGTTGGAAAAGGTCTAAGAAAGACATTCATTAGGGCTGAAGGAGTATTGAGAAATAATTGAAAGCAAGAATAATCTATAGGTGTGCATTCAATCAAGCTGGTAGATGGACTTATTACGTGGTATACGTCAAATTTCTCTTCAGATGGAAGTATTTCAAATTCATGAAATTCTTCTTCTCCGAATAATTTATAACGGCCTTTACTTTGCTCTTTTACCGATATAAGTTGATCTGTAGAATTGTAATCAAAATGATCAAGTTTTTCATAATCAAAGGCGCAAAACGAACTGTCATTGATGAAGAAAACTCCTCCATTACCAAGGTTTTGTAAGGCTCTTTGCTGGTAGGTCAGGCGTTCAACAATGTTAAGTCGTGAAGGCGTGAAGGTGAATGCAAAAAAAACTAAAAGTAGCACCCCAGAAATAATAATGCCTTTTTTGTTTGTAAATGTGGTACGATAAAGTAGAACCACAATTGCAGATAGGCCTAGGGCAACTATTCCTACATGGGGTTTGTTAAATAGCAATATTCCAACCCCAGCTATTAACCCTATTAGACTCATAAGTCTTAATTTATGCTTGAGAAGATATTTGAGGTTTAGAAAGAAGAGTCCCAATCCAAAAATTAAAATTGTCTCTTTGGTTATTCCTCCTCCCCAAAAACTGATCGTAGGAAAAATCAATAATCCGTAGTACAATACTTTCTTGTTTTTGGTGAATTCTTTGAATGTTTTGAAAAGCAGAATGCTACCAAGAAATGAGATTGCGGCAAAAACTACCCCGTGAACCCACACGTTTCCGTTTGAGAAAAAGTGAATTACTGAATTGATTCGGATGATTAATCTATTGTCATTTATAAAATCACCATTATCGCCATAACTCCAAATTTGGGTGTTTGGTAAATGTTCTATTAAGAAGTCTTGATTATCCGCTCCTATTCCTAACATTAGTTTGAGATAGGCAAAGGGTTCTTTAATGCCAAATTCTGCTAATTCTCGTCCATCATTGAGAAAATTTCTACTATCACCGTAAATAATGCCATCTGAAAAGTAGTAAGTAAAAATAAGAACATATAAAGTGGTAACGCTAAGTTTGATACCCCATCCGATTATCAAATCTTTCTTAGATAGTTCTTCACTCAACGTAAATCTGCTGAACAAAAGACCGAGTCCTATAATTAATATACCTAAAATGACGAATGACATCTGAATTCAAAGGTAGAGATTCATACTTAATAGAGATTCTTTTTTGTCTTGAATTAAATTGTTGAAAAAATTGAATAATTGTTGGTTGATTTGCCGGGCTCTCCTTTATGTTTTAATTAACTTTGCGCTTTACTTTTTACCTATAAAATGGAGAACAACACTCAAGAGTTGGCTACAGTTGATCAAGCGGTTGAATTGGGCCTTTTACCAGAAGAATTTGAACTAATAAAAGAGATCTTAGGACGTACTCCTAATTTCACTGAAACATCAATATATTCAGTGATGTGGTCAGAACACTGTTCTTATAAAAATTCAATCAAGTGGTTAAAAACATTACCAAAAGACGGTCCTCACATGCTTGTTAAAGCAGGTGAAGAAAATGCGGGATTGGTTGATATCGGGGAAGGAATGGGATGTGTTTTCAAAATTGAATCACACAATCACCCATCTGCAATTGAACCTTATCAAGGAGCTGCAACTGGTGTTGGAGGTATTAATAGAGATATCTTCACAATGGGTGCTCGTCCAATTGCACAATTAAACTCTTTAAGATTCGGTGAAATTGATAAAGACAAAACCAAATGGTTAGTTAAGGGTGTAGTTAAAGGAATTGGTGATTACGGAAATTCTTTTGGAGTTCCGATTATTGGTGGAGAAGTATTCTTTGACAAATGTTATAATACGAATCCTTTAGTGAATGCCTTCTCGGCAGGAATCTTAGAAGGTGAAATGATTTCGGCAACATCATCAGGACCGGGGAACCCAGTTTATATTGTTGGTTCAGCTACAGGTAAAGACGGAATTGCTGGTGCGGCATTCGCATCAAAAGATATTACTGAAGAGTCGGCAGATGATTTACCATCTGTGCAGGTTGGAGATCCATTTCAAGAAAAGTTATTACTTGAAGCGACATTAGAATTAGGTAAAACTGATGCTGTTGTAGGGATGCAAGATATGGGAGCTGCAGGAATCACATGTTCTTCATGTGAAATGAGCGCAGCTGGTGGAGTAGGAATGGATATTGATTTATCTAAAGTGCCAACACGTCAAAAGAACATGAAAGATTGGGAAATCCTTCTTTCTGAGTCTCAAGAAAGAATGTTGGTAGTTATCGAAAAAGGAAAAGAGAAAATCGTTGAAGATATTTTTGAGAAATGGGATCTACATGCTGAAGAAATTGGAGTTGTAACCGAAGGCGGAACAATCAATTATTTCATGCACGGCGAAAAAGTAGCTTCAGTTCCTGCTGAATCATTAGTTCTTGGTGGAGGTGCTCCAGTTTATGATAGAGAATATTCTGAACCAGCTTATTACCAAGAGTTCAAAAAGTTTGATATAAATTCAATTGAAGAACCAGCTGACTTGAAAGAGGTTGCCGTTTCTTTATTAAAGAATCCAAATATTGCTTCTAAGCGTTGGGTATACGAACAGTATGACTCAATGGTAGGAACCAGAACAATGACAACTAACAGTCCTTCAGATGCAGGTATCGCAAATATTAAAGATACCAACAGAGCATTAGCAATGACAGTTGATTGTAATTCAAGATATGTAAATGCAGACCCTGAGATAGGGACTCAAATTGCAGTTTCAGAAGCGGCTAGAAACATTGTTGTTTCAGGTGGTATTCCATCAGCAGTGACTAATTGTTTGAATTTTGGTAATCCTTACAATCCTGAATGTTACTGGCAGTTTGTTGGTGCAATTAAAGGGATGTCTGCAGCTTGTTTAAAATTCGGTACGCCAGTAACAGGAGGTAACGTTTCATTCTATAACCAAACGGTGATGGATGGAAAAGAAGAACCTGTTTTTCCAACGCCAACTATAGGTATGATTGGAGTAGTAGAAGATAAATCAAAGATCATGACGCTTGATTTCAAATCCAAAGGTGATTTAATTTTCATATTAGGTGATTCTCATGATGACATTTCATCTTCTGAATATTTAGTAAGCTACCATGGTGTAAATGAATCACCAGCACCTTTCTTTGATTTAGAAAAAGAATTTGCGCTTCAAGAAATCATGAAAGGATTAATTGATAAGCAATTGGTGAATGCAGCTCACGATTGTGCTGACGGTGGACTTTTCATCACTTTGATGGAAATGGCAATGTATAACAACCTAGGGTTTGACATTGTAACAGATGCTGAAATTAGAGAAGATGCTTTCTTATTTGGTGAAGCACAAAGTAGAATTGTGGTTGGTGTAAATGAAGATCAAGAAGATGACTTTATTGACTTCATGTTTGAACAAGGCGTGAACTATACACTACTTGGTCACGTGACTAAAGGAAAAGTTTGTGTAGATGACGATCAATTCGGTTTTGTTAATGAATTGAAAGATATTTATGACAATGCCCTCGGACAAAAATTAAGCTAGTTACATAATTGAACTTTACAGTTATAAGTTTGTAGATAAACACAATGAAATACCTTTTTCTCTTAATCACAATTACCAGCACTCTAGCTTTCGGGCAAGACAGTTGGGAAGAAATGAATGGAGAACAAAGAGCATTTTTCTACAATGTTTCAAGACGTAAAGAAGTTCTAAAACCAGAGGTCTTTCATTTATTTGAATTCACAGATTCAATTCCTTGGATTAATGATACACTTCCGAATTATCGCTATGTTGAAAGAAAAATTGTCGATAATCCAGATTTATTGGTTCTTCATGCTGATCAGTTTTCAAGAAAATCAAACGGAATCGTTTCTGATGTTGCAACTCACTTTGCACTTTGGGAATTAGATGCTACATTGAAATTTAGGAATTCTGATAACGAGAAGAAGGCCTACTTAAAACCTAAGTTAAAACAGTTTGAAAAGTATGTGCTGCAGCAAATTCCGGCTTCTGTTGTAAAGACATTGTCTGATGGAAGTTTTGTGGTAGATAAGGCTATTCAAGGATATTACGAACCAGGTTTACAAACGGGAGACAAATTAGCAGGTCTTCTTAATGCCGGCTTCAGTAGAGGAGATCAAAGGTTGATTATTAACGCCATCTCAAAAGCTGAAGAGAAGTATGTTAATGTTAGATCAAAAGAGATTTTTGACATGCTTGGTGGAGAATGTGAAGAATACGTAAACCTAATATCTGCAGCAGGAGATGGTTCTGGATGGTCATCACTTGAAGGAAATCCTCAAAATCCATATAACAGGGTATTGCCTGATGACAGAGGATTATTTGCTTTCAATGTAGAAGAGCATATCAAGCTTAAAACTTTTGAAGAATCAAGAGCCAGAAGACAAAAACCTGAGGTTAGATATCTATCTACAGATGAAGTGAAAGTTGCCGAGTTTAGAACGTCTGCTGAAAAATCAACAACAATTCATTTGGATGTTTTTGGTTATCACCCCGAAAGACAAACAACCTTAGCAATTCAAAAAGGAGGATCTTCTTACATTCTTTACGGTAAAAATGATACAAGATTATTATCACCTGATAGCGCTTACGGCGAAGGAACAACTTATTGGAGATTGATTAAAGAATTAGAAGAGAAATATATCAAAAAAGTGAACGACCTACTTTATGGTAAAAGAGGATATGAGTATCTGATAGATCGTCAAGAAAAAGCAATTGTAAAAACAGAATTATTAATCAAGAAGACAGAATACAAGCTTGATAAATTAAGACATAGACCAGCTAAGCAACCAAAAATTAAAAAGAAGAAGATTAAGAAGAAAGATCTTGGAAAGTCAGACCAGTCAGGGACAGGACATCCAACATCAGCTTTAAACGCAACTGATAAGAAGACGAACATTGAACAGAACAGATTGATTCACTTAAACACTCAACTCTCTAATCAAAAGAGAATTTTAGCTGAATTAAAACTTGAAATGGAGAAAGCGTATTTCTTATTACAGGGGTATAAAACTAAGCTAGATAAAATGCAAAAGCACATGGGATATCTTTTCATGACCTATGAGCAAGAAGATGATATATTCACTTTTAAGGATGGATCAACATTTAATTATGCTACTCAAGATTTTACATTTGCAAATAATGAACGACAAGAATCATTCTTTATTTATCATATCGCTTTCGGTAAAACAGTTTTTGCTAAGCAGTGTGACGAAACATTCATACACATTAACTTGAGCTCAGTTGGTGAAAAGGAGAAATATACTTACGAGAAAGTGGTAGCGAAAAACAGATCTAAAGTTGAGATGACTGTGAGCGATTCAATTCAGCTAATGGAAATTTTCAGAGAGATCCTTGATAACAATAAGAAGCTTGACTTTTCTGTTTATGGCGGAGGAATCTTGGGAGAATCTGAAGGCGAATATTATAGAGATTCTAACTTAACAGCAGTTCCTTACAACAAAGACAATGAATTAAACGAACAAGTTTGGAAGTACAGAGCGACAAAAGACACTAAAATTAACTTGAGTGTTGAGGTTTGGCAAGATGAGATGTTGCCATTCAACTTTGCAGATTATCAAAAAGGCTTTGATAAATTGAAAAAGAAAAATCCAGGATTAACTGAGATAGATTACACTTCAGCAATCAAAGCAAGAAAATTAGCCGACCAATGGAAAACTCAAATGAAAACACTAGTTCCAATTTGGTTTGATAAAGCAATAGATCAAGCCAAATTACTCAAAGCAATTGCGGGAGTAAATGTTGGTAAAGTAGGTCTTCAAGACAAACAGGTTTGGGCAAAAGTACCATTGGTTGAATAAGGCAGCCAAAATCAACACAATCAGTTTAGATTAATTAAATTTGCCACCCAATGGCAGAGCAAGAAGAAAATATGTCCTTCTTAGGTCATCTCGAAGAACTGAGATGGCGTTTAGTGAAAATGGTGATTGCAATTTTAATTTTTGCAATCGTAATCTTCGTTTTCACTGAGTGGATTACTATGAATATCTTCTTAAATCTCGCCGAACCTGATTTTCCAATCTTTCAATTCTTCTGCGAACTCTTCAATATTTGTGTAGATAAAATAAATATTAAATGGCAGTCAGTTGAAATGACAGGGCAGTTTTCAACGAACCTTATGATGGCTGTTGTTGGCGGTATAGTACTCGCATTTCCTTGGGTTTTTTACCAAATTTGGTCTTTTGTTAAACCAGGCTTAAAAGCTAAGGAAGTAAAGTCAGCTAGAGGAATTGTATTTTTTGTAAGTGTCTTATTCTTTATCGGAATTGCATTTGGCTATTTCGTTATCGCGCCTTTAACCGTACAGTTCTTTGGTAATTGGACAATGGCAGATCAAATTAAGAATCAAATTACCATCAACTCTTACCTTAAGACAATTGTTTCAACAGTGTTTTTCACTGGAGTCTTATTCTTGTTGCCAGTAGTGATCCAAATCTTCTCAAAGCTTGGAATTATCACTTCAACGTGGCTTAAGAAGTACAGAAAACACTCCTTTGTAGTGGTTTTGATCCTAGCCGCTATTATCACTCCACCTGACTTGATTACTCAAATTATCGTGGCGATCCCAATAATGGTTCTTTATGAATTGGGAATTAGAATCGCGAAACGTATTGAAAAGAAACGTTATAACGACAGTTTGGTTAAATAAGTCAACCTTAATTTTCGTATTTTTGTTACTACCCTGTTCATGAAGCAATGCCTCTTTGCCATAGCGTTTGTCTTGACTAGTTTTTGTGCTTTTTCACAATCTACTATCATTCAAGGTGTTGTGATAGATTCAATATCACGTGAAGCGATTCCATACGTGAAAGTGAGATTGACTAATGGTGCTGCAGGTGGCCTTACCGATAATGAAGGCATCTATTTCATTCAAACACAGTCAAAGGTAGATTCAGTTGAGTTTTCTTTTGTTGGTTACAAGAGTCAAAAGTTCGCAATTACCCAGGGAATAACTAATGAAATTAATGTTTCACTCATGGCTGATATCAAAAGCTTTGATGTGATCGACATTGTGGCCGGAGAAAACCCGGCCTTTGAAATTCTGAGACGCATTAAGGCGAATAAGAAAGCTAACAATCCTGCGAACTTAGATTCATACGAATGTGAAGTCTACAACAAAATGCAATTTGATGTCAACAAATTAGGAAAGAAATTTGAAGATAGAAAAGTCTTTAGTGGGATGGATCTCATCAATGATTACGTTGATGTTGACAGTTCAACTCACTCAAAGTATTTACCAATTCTCTTAACAGAATCTATATCTGATTACTACTTCAAAAGTGACCCAAGGCAAGTTAAAGAGGTGATGAAAGCGAATAGAATTACCGGAGTTGATTACTTACAATTACAACAATTCACTGGTGATCTTCATCAATCAGTGAATGTCTATGACAACTATATTGAATTGTTTAATAAAGAGTTTATGTCGCCAATTGCAGATGGAGGTAGGGCTTTTTACAAGTACTATTTACAGCAGCCTGATACCATTGATAAGCAAATCTGTTATCATTTAGAGTTTGTTCCTAAAAGAAAAGGAGATGCTGTTTTTGTTGGTGAAATGTGGATTGCAGATTCTTCGTTTGCTGTTAAGAAAATGCAAGCTAGAATTCCTAATAACGTCAACCTTAATTATGTATCAGCACTAGAGGTAGATCAAGATTACAATGAAGTTGAGCCAGGTCATTGGATGATTACCAAAGAAGAAGTTAAGGCACATTTTGACCTTTTTAATGATAAGAAAAAGAAGAAGTTGCAAGGAGCTACTGTTCATAAGAAGACCACGAGAGAAAAGTTCAAAATCAATGAAACAAGGGATTTTGATTTTTATGTGACTGACCTAGAAATGAATGATTCAGCTAAGGTTCGAGATGATGCTTATTGGGATTCGCACAGGCATGATAAACTCACTGAAGAAGAACAAGGAGTAATTGATATGGTTGATTCTCTAAAGGATAATAGGCTATTTAAGTTTTATGAAAATGCAACTTACATGGCTTATAGTGGCTTTTGGAGAGGGTCAGGTCCACTAGAAGTTGGTTCTATTTACTCTCTTTACACTCGTAATCAAACCGAAGGGCACAGAGTAATGTTGGCACTAAGAACCTCAAACAGATTTAGCACAAAGGTTGAGATGAATGGTTTTTGGATTTACGGATTCGGAGATCAAGACCTGAAATCTGGTGGTTCGTTGAGGTGGAAAATTAGAAATGCTCCCAGAGAAATGATGCGATTTGCTTATCGCCGAAGAATTGAAATCTTAGGGTTGGATGCCTCAATTGGTGATATTGGTAACTCATTTACAACTTTGTTCTCTTTGGCTCCGCAAGATAAACTCACAATGGTTCAAAAAGGAGAGTGGTCATTTGAAAAAGATTGGCGTTTTGACATGAGAACCTTTAATTCTGTTGAATGGAAAAGGTTTGAACCTCTTGGTTTTTCAGATTATAGCAGATACAATACGAACACGGGAGATACCAACCGCGTTGCAAGTGTGACATCCTTTGAAATAAGAAATCAAATCATGTTCACAAAAGAAGAGAAGTTCTTGAATGGTCAATTTGACCGTACCTCTTTGGGTTCTAAATTTCCAATTGTTTCTCTTACACATACTTGGGGAATCAAAGGAGTGTTAGGAAGTGAGTACGATTTTCACAGACTTGATTTTGTTTGGGATCATAGACCAAGGGTTGGGATGTTTGGTAGAATCCAATACTCCATCTATGCCGGTAAGATATTTGGTTCTGTACCATACCCGTTTTTGCAAATCCATCCTGGTAACGAAACTTTCTTCTTGCAAAGAACAGGTTTCAATTTGATGACATACTATGAGTTTATTTCAGATGAGTGGGTGGGGGTAAACTTTGAGCACAGACTTCAAGGATTTATTATGGACAGAATTCCACTGATTAAAAAATTGAAATTAAGAATGGTTTATTCTGCTAAAATGGTTGTAGGTAAGTATAATAACAAACACAATGCTGAGCTAATTTTACCAGCTTATTCTAATCGCCTTCAACAACCTTATTATGAAGTTGGGGTCGGTTTAGAGAATATATTCAAGTTTATTCGTATTGATGCCGTTTGGAGATTGTCTTATAGAGATCATGTTAACAGTTTAGGTAATCCCGTAAGAAATTTTGGAGTGATGTTTATGTTTACTTCTGACTTCTAAATACCAAAAGTAATTTCAATACGTTAACTTCGCACAGTATGAAACTTAGAGCAGAAAATATTCAAAAATCTTATAAGGGCCGAAAGGTTGTTAAAGGAGTTTCTGTTGAGGTTAACCAAGGTGAAATTGTAGGTCTTTTGGGGCCAAATGGAGCCGGGAAAACAACTTCATTCTACATGATCGTTGGCCTGGTAAGGCCTAATGGTGGAGCAGTTTATCTTGATGATGAACACATCACTAATTTGGCAATGTACAAACGAGCTCAAAAAGGTATAGGATATTTACCGCAAGAAGTTTCTGTTTTTAGAAAGATGAGTATTGAGGATAATATCATGTCAGTACTCGAAATGACAGATCTTACAAAGGCGGAAAGAGAAGCTAAGCTTGAATCATTGATTGAAGAATTTGGTTTAGGTCATGTAAGAAAGAATCTAGGTCAAAGCCTTTCAGGTGGAGAGAAGAGAAGAACTGAGATTGCGAGAGCATTGGCTACCGACCCAAAATTTATTTTATTGGATGAGCCATTCGCAGGGGTAGACCCTATTGCGGTTGAAGACATTCAAAAAATTGTTGCAAAACTTAAGAATAGAAATATTGGGGTTTTGATTACTGATCACAATGTTCAGGAGACCTTGTCAATCACTGATAGAACATATTTGCTCTTTGAAGGCGCAATTTTGAGAAGTGGAACCGCCGAAGAATTGGCAGCTGATGAGCAGGTGAGAAAAGTTTACTTAGGTAAGAACTTTGTTCTAAGAAAAGTAGATGTCCTTGCTGATGAAAATGAAGAACAAAAAGAAGATAGAATAAAATCAGATGAAGAAAGGAACATAGATTATGTTTCAAACGTCATCAATATTGCTAAAAAGGTTGAAATTGCTGCTAATGGCGCGGGAATCATGAACAACAATATTTTCAGACAAACCGAAGAGCTGGCTTCAAGAGTACAAGAATTAAAAGACTACTTCATGGTCAAAGAATTCGGTAAAAGAACAAATGAAGTATATGATGAAATAGAGTTTGGACCGGTCTCAAAGTACAAAATGCCTTTGGGACTAAACGGAGCCGAATTTTTTGTTTACATCATCATTCCCGTGTTTGGTTGGGTGATGTATTTTGTTTCAAGATCGAAATTGAAAAAATGCAAAAACGACATTAATACTCTAATTGGACGTCTTGAAACGTTCAAACATTTGTTAGAAAATCCAGAAATGGAGAAGATGCTCTAAGCTTCTACTACTTCAACAGAATAAGATTCCATAATCTCATTTGCTAAAATCTTTTTACAAGCTTCGTCAGCTTTTGCTTCTGCAGTTGCTTTAGAATCTGCTTCAATAAACAATCTGATGTGTTTACCGATTCTTACGTCAGATACTTCAGTTAAACCTAAGTTACCCATTGATTGAGTTACCGCTTTTCCTTGTGGGTCTAACAATGCGTCTTTAGGCATTACGTCAATTTCAGCTCTGAATTTCATCTTTCGATTCCTTTTTTGTAAGATTATTAATTACTGACAAAATTATATATAATAGGATGATTATAGGCAATGCCCACACAAATAAAGTTGCCAACAATATAATTGAGATTGTTAAAAAGATGTAGCGAATCTCGTTTCCTTTGAATTTGAAGTGCTTGAATTTAAGAGCAAATAGAGGGAGTTCAACAACCATTAGAATTGACATAATTAAAATGGCAATTAATAAAACAAAAGGGTTGATGAGAAGTCTGTCAATCTCTGTTAGTCCAACATTATAGTGGATTTCTTCAGCACCAGGATATAGTATGACAAGAGCTACGAAAAATATGGTCATAGCGGGTGTTGGCAGCCCAATAAATGAGTCCGTCTGTCTCGTGTCAAGATTGAATTTTGCCAGTCTAAATAAGGCAAAAACAGGTATTGTTAGAGCGAACCAAGCCAGGTATTGGAGATTAGGGAAATTGGCATGAAGACTTGTTCCTAAGAGCATCATCATCATTATTCCAGGGGCAACTCCAAAAGTGACCATATCGGCCAAGGAGTCAAGTTGTTTGCCAAGCTCACTTTGAACTTTAAGTAATCTTGCTACAAATCCATCTAGAAAATCTAAAACAGCAGAAATTAAAATGCAAATAGGAGCTAGTTTTAACTCCCCTGTAAGAGCGAAAACAATAGCAACCATTCCACCGACTAAATTCCCGGCAGTTAACAAATTTGGTATCAATCGCTTGATTTGCATATCCACAAAAATGGCACTAAAAATCTATCTATCTCAATCGATTTGTAATTTTTATTAAAATAATTCGTCAAAAAACAATCCTTTTAAGGGTTTTGAACGTATTTAATACTGTAGTCAAGTGTACAATTTTTTAATGATTAATGAGTTTACTCATGCAACAACAATTATTATTAAATTTACTCATTACTAAAATGAAAAAATTCATCCTCATATCTATAGCTGCATTTACTGCTTTACAAGGCTATTCTCAAGACATTACACCCAAGTATTCAAATGAGTTTCTGTCAATTGGAGTTGGAGCATCTGCCTTAGGAAAGTCTAATGCTGTGGTTGCTGGAGTTGATGATGTGACATCTTCTTACTGGAATCCAGCTGGATTAACTGATGTGAAAGATTTTCTTCAAATAGGTGCAATGCATGCTGAGTATTTTGCGGGAATCGCGAAGTATGATTACATAGGTCTTGCGAAACCAATAGACGAGAATAGTACTGCCGGATTCACTTTTATTAGATTCGGAGTTGATGATATTCCGAACACTACCCAATTGATTGATGCTCAAGGTAGAATTGATTACGACAAAATCACAACATTTACTGCAGGCGATTATGGATTTCTATTTTCTTATGCGCGTCAAATGCCTATTGAAGGCTTGAGTGTTGGAGGTAATTTTAAAGTAATTTACAGACATGTAGGCAGTTTTGCTAAATCATGGGGCTTTGGCTTAGATGCAGGAATCAATTATAAGCTAAACGATCATTGGCGATTTGGCGGGGTGATAAGAGATGTGACTTCTACATTTAACGCATGGTCATTTAATTTAGATGATGCCATGATCGAAACCTTCCAAGCAACAGGAAACGACATTCCTGAAAATGGTTTAGAATTAACAGTGCCAAAAATTATTTTAGGAGCCCAATACAAAACGAACATTGTAAAAGATTTTTATGTGAGTTCTGAGATCAACTTTGATTTGAATACTGATGGACGTAGAAATGTTTTGATAAGAACTTCACCAATTAGTATTGATCCGCATATGGGTATCGAATTGGGTTATGGAAAATGGGTAGCGCTTAGAGCAGGGTTTGGTAACTTCCAGTTCATCAAGAATTCTGATTTGACTGAGTCGCTGACCTTTCAACCAAACATTGGTATTGGGGTTGGCTTCAAAAATATCTCAATTGATTACGCCTTTACAGATATAGGTGACGCTTCAGTAGCACTTTACTCACATATATTTAGTTTGAAGTTTGGCCTGTCAGACCCTAAAAATAAAGATGAAGGTACGCCTTCCTTAGATGAATAAACTCATTGCCATATTATCCCTTCTAATAAGCACAATTTCCTTTGGGCAATACGCAAATGATTGGATAGATTTTTCTCAAAAGTATTACAGTTTCAAGGTTTGGGAAGACGGCGTTTACAAAATCGATTACTCAACATTAAATACTTCAGGAGTTCCGGTTTCAACTATTTCTCCTGACGATTTTCAGCTCTTTGCGTTCGAAAAAGAACAGCAAATTTTGGTTGAAGATGGTAATGACGGCTCTTTCGATCCAGGTGATTACATTCTGTTTTACGGTGAGAAAAACACCATTTGGATGGATACAGTGATGTATGGCGGAGCCGAGAATATAGGGAATGAATTCTATGCGCATTACAATGATACCATCAATTATTTCCTTTCATGGAATAGCGCAAGCCCAAATGATAGAATTACTGAATTGACAGATGTTGATTTTGTCTCATACGTCCCGATTAACTATTTCGTGAAGTCAAGTGTTGTTGAATTCCATGGAACTTATATTGGTGGGTACGCAATATCTGGGATGTCGTTTTCAGATTATACACCAGGTGAGGGATGGTTTGGTCCTTCAATTAATGCACTGGCTCCAACAAACTATTATGATGTTTTCGTGCCCTCTACCAATTTTTATAATGCGGCTGGCGCACCAGATGTTCGAGTAAAAACAGTGTCGGCCTCAAACTCAAATTCAGTATCCACTGCAGGTAATAACCATCACCTGCAGGTAAAATACACCAATTCAAATATATTGGCCATTGATACTTCTTACTACGGTTATCAATTGAATAAACTTGAGTTTGAATTCCCGGTCACCGATTTGTCAGGTGTAACTACCAAGATAAGGCATGAAGGAATCAATGATTTAGGAGCCGCCACAGATTTTCAAAACTTAGGGACAATTCAAATGTGGTATCCTCATATGGTAGATTTGGGAGCGACTTCAAGCATTGAAATGATTGTTCCTTTCAACTCCGCAGAAAGTCAATCAAGGTTAGACTTGATAAATTATGGAGGAACAATACCTCACTTATTGATGCTCGGTGATGAGGTTAAAAAAGTACCAGTAGTAGATAATGCCGGAACCCTACAAATGTTAATTCCAAATTCAATCACATCTCAAGATCAAACGGTTCTTCTTTATGATGAGGCAGATATTATTGACATCACATCACTTAACCAAGTTAATGGAACTGGGACTTTTACTGATTACTCAAGCGTTGACTTTGAACAGGCATATCTGATGATTACATCTAATGCTTTGATGAGTTCAGCTGAAAACTATAGAACTTACCGAGCATCTCCGGTCGGAGGAGGATATAACGCAAAGCTGTTTGATGTTGCCGAATTGAGTTTGCAATTTGGAGGTGGTGTAGAACAACACCCATTTGCGATCAGGAATTTTGCAAAGTATGTTTATGAAACGACCACATTAAAGCCAGTACATCTCTTTCTGGTTGGTAAAGGAATTAGAGAAGGTAATGAGAACGTAGCTAGCCAAGCAGGTACAAGACAAAGCTTAGTTTCATATGCTGATTCCCATGTGCCAACCTACGGATTTCCTACTAGTGACATCCTGTTAACATCAAATTTATCTGGTAATGGATTAGAACCATTAATTCCTACAGGAAGATTAGCGGCAAAAACACCTGCTGAAGTGGATCTCTATTTGTCAAAAATGATGGAGTACGAGTTAGCTCAAGATCCTAATGCAGTTTACAACGTTCCTGAAAAACTCTGGCAAAAGCATATCCTACATTTTGGTGGAGGAGCAAATGCTCAGGAGCAGTTTCAATTTCAAAACTACTTGAAACACTATGAGCAAGATCTTGAAGATACCTTATTCGGTGGGGATGTCGAGTCTTTTTACAAATCGGTTTCAGATCCTATTGATCCTGTTACGCTTTATGAAGTAAATGAATACATTAATGCTGGAGTCTCTTTGATGACGTTCTTTGGTCACGCTTCAGCTGATGGCTTTGACCAAAATGTTGATGATCCTGCTAATTGGAATAATAAAGGAAAGTACCCAATAGTGGTAGGTAACGCTTGTCTTACGGGGAACATTTTTGAACCTACAGCTTATTCGACTTCTGAAAAATATCTTCTAATCCCAGACAAAGGGTCAATTGCTTTTTTGGCAAATGTTAAACAAGCTTTTTCTAATTCTCTACATCAATACTCAAATGAATTGTTCGGTAGAATTGCCTCTGAGAATTATGGCCTTTCACTCGGTAAACAAATTCAAAATACGATTGAACAACTAGATGGTAATGGCTTCCAATCGTTTGGGACAACTAATGTGATGACACAAATGACCTTGCACGGAGATCCTGCATTGAAAGTTAATTCACACGAGAAGCCTGAACTTGAAATAAATAACTCCTCTGTTTTTATTACTCCTGAATCAGTTGATTTGAGTGTAGATTCGATTGACGTGAATGTCGTAGTCTATAACCTTGGAAAGGCGACTAATGATACCTTCGCTATCGAGATGACAAGATCATTCCCCAATAATGGTCCCGACTCAACATACACCAAATTGGTGCACGGAATAGACTATATCGATACAGTTGTTTTTACAATTCCGTTCTATAATAACATTGCAATTGGGATTAATGAGTTTGAAGTTATCGTAGATCAGCCAAGCGTTATTGAAGAACAATATGATGAGATTGGGAACAATCAAATTATTTTCCAAGAGATATTTGATGTTGATGGAATCTATCCGGTATGGCCTTATGACTTTGCTGTAGTTCCGAATGATACTTTGACCCTTAAAGGCTCTACAGTGAACCCTTTTGCAGGAACTGCGACCTATAGGTTTGAGATTGATACTACAGATTTATTTAATAGTCCAGAGCACAGATATTCTGAGGTAACTCAAGAAGGTGGAGTAGTTGAAGTGGGATATGAGAATTGGCTTAATGTAGGTTCAAACACTGCTGATGAATTAGTTTTAGAAGATAGTATGGTTTATTTCTGGCGAGTTACTGCAGTTGATACAGGTGCATACTACTGGATAGAGAATTCATTTCAATACATTGATTCAAAAGTAGGGTGGGGTCAAGAACATTTCTTTCAGTTTAAAGAAAATGATTTCTTATTTGTGAATTATGACCGCCCAACCAGAAAGAGATATTTTGGACCAGCTTACAGAACAATTGATGCAGACGTTTATGGGAGCGCAACAGCCTGGTTAGAAACAGCTTTCACACTTTATCACATTGATGGTGAAATTGCAGAGTATAACTTTTGTACGATTAATCCTCAACTCTTAGTATGTGTGATTGATCCTGTTACGCTTGATCCTTGGAAAACCCTTTATGATTATGGTGGAGGAAATATAGCTAATCCAGATAATGACTTTGGTAATCACAATAATAATGGAGGTTGTAGACCACGACCTGAAGGTCATTTTTCATTTTGGCAGGGGATTCCTAGTGAAATGGATGCTTTTGACAATATGATTGCAAATGAGGTACCTGACGGACATTATGTTTTAATCTATTCAGCTCGATATGCCGATTTTTCTGAATGGGATGCGCAGACCTATGCCACATTTGCTTCTTTAGGTGCTGATAGTTTGGCAGTGACCCAAACACAAGATCGACCATTCATCTTGTTTACCAAAAAAGGAAATACAGGTGGCACTTCGCAAGCTGTTTCAAATGGCGGAACCAGTGAAGTGTTTGGTGCTTATTCTACCGAATTAATTTCGTTTGCAGATACTTTATGGGGCTTTGATTATTTCGGAGCAGAGACATCACCAGTAATTGGACCAACTTCTGATTGGCATACTGTTTATTGGAATCTTGACTCGCTGGAGTCTCCAACTGATGATTCAACAAGACTTCAAATTCATGGCATTGATTGGGCAGGAACAAAGACCTTAGTGTTAGATACATTAGTTGAAGGTAAAGATTCAATTATTGATTTATATCAAATTATTGATGCTGACATTCATCCTTATATGCAGTTATCAGCTTACCAATGGGATGAGACCGGCTTCACCCCATCTCAAATTGATGGATGGCATGTCCTTTATGAAGAAGTACCGGAAGCTGCATTAGACGGATCGGCTGGTGTCTATTTTGTTCCTGATACCAATTCAATTTATGAAGGTCAAGAAATTGCTGTGGCCTTTGATATAGATAACATCTCTGATTTGCCAATGGACTCCCTCTTGGTTAATTATTGGATTGAAGACGCACAGCATAACCTTATTCCAATTCCGTATGACAGACAAGATTCATTGAGAGTGGGAGAAACTATTAGAGATACCCTGCAATTAGGCTCATTAGGTAATGTCGGATTGAACAGTTTATGGGTTGAGGTGAATCCTTATGTATCCAATTTTGAAAAAGATCAAATAGAAAAATATCATTTTAATAACAAAGGGCAAATTCCATTCACAGTTTTAGGTGATGACGAAAATCCGATTCTAGATGTGACATTTAATGGCTACCATATTTTGAATGGTGATATTGTTGATCCGAACTCTGAAATCCTTATTACGCTAAAAGATGATAATCCGTTTTTAATTATGGATCAAGAAGGTGATACAGCCTTGTTCAATTTGTTTTTGACTGATCCTCAAGGAATCCAAACAAGATTGAATTTTAGGAATTCTCTTGGTGAACCATTACTTGATTGGGTTCCGGCTGATGCTTCAAATAAAAAATTCAAAATTATTGCTGATAAATATTTCGAGCAAAACGGAACTTATAGGCTTTTGGTTCAAGGATCCGACCGAAGTGGAAATCTGTCAGGGGATATTGATTATGATATCGAATTTGAAGTAGATCACAATTCATCAATCACAAATTTGATGAATTATCCAAATCCATTTACCACCTCAACTAAATTCGTGTTTACACTTACAGGAGCTGAGATTCCAGATGAGTTTACAATTCAAATTATGAACGTATCAGGAACTGTTGTTAGAGAAATTACGAGAGATGAGCTGGGCGATATTCAAATTGGTAGAAACATAACGGACTTTGAATGGGACGGTACTGATGAGTTTGGAGACAAATTAGCAAGAGGTGTGTATCTCTATCGTGTGATTGTTAAACTAAATGGTGAAGGAATTGAACACAGAGATTCTGGAGCTGATGAATACTTTACCGAATCTTTTGGTAAAATGTACCTGCTTTAAGATGCGTGCATAGTATATTTTAAACGGTTTACCTTTTCTATTCACATTTTGAACTCCAATTAAATACTTTGAAATCAAACTGTTGTGGTGTGAATTTCGAATTTTCCGTTCAACTATTTAGAGTTGCCGTTTATCAATAATTAAAGAATTTAACTCTTTTTTCAATTGCTGGACAACCTCCTTTAATTATATTGGTCTGATAAAATGTTAACAATCTACCTCGGGATTTATGCATTTTTTTAACAAAACTCAAAAACCTAAATTGCCCATGAAAAGCTATGTCCTATTTTTCATGCTATCCGGCTTATCTACACTGTCCTCGGCACAAGCCGATTTGTCAGCTGATAAAGTACACGAACTGCAAGAATTAAAATCAAATCTTGAAGGTACCTTTCAGATTCAAATGATTGATTCTAGAGCTTTACCAACGATTCAGTTAAGTTTATTTGAAGAAATTCAAAATAAAAGAAGTCAAACGGATGATACTTTTATTGAATTGAGCGCGAATTGCAGAGTTTTCATTCCTTCGTTTCAAGAAATAGAGAGTTCAAGTTTTGATCCTCTTGAATACGTTTCGTATATACAATCAACATTTTAAAGAATCCATGTCTGATAAACGACACATAAAGCGAGGACATGTAACTGTTCTCAAATAAGACAAAAAATTTCTTCAACCTCTCCTGACTTTTCGGGAGAGGTTTTTTCTTTATCAAATTTTTTTTAACTTGTTGGGTGACCTTTTTGTTTTGAATGGGATACATAGAAAAAATGAGCTATGAAAAAATCTGTAAGTATACCAAACCCTTGTTCTGAAGATTGGAATAAGATGACACCTACTGCTAAAGGAGCATATTGCGGAAAATGTCAATTTGATGTAATTGATTTCACTGGTAAACAACCAGAAGAAATCAGATCTATTTTAAAAGCAAATGCCGGTCAAAAGACATGCGGTCACATTGCCAAATCTCAATTAGATATGGTGAATACTAATTATCACCTTTGGGAAAATCAACCTCCTAGAGTCTTGAGAAGCAAATTTCTTTATGCTTGCTTAATGGTGTTTGGCTTTACTTTATTTACTGGATGTGAAACTATGGGTGGAGATACTCATGAGGTTGGAGACATGGAACAGCCTGTAGGCATGATAGAAGATGTCGGAATGATTGAAGAGGATACTACACTTTGGGATGATGATTCAACTGCAAATTGTACGACATCAAATACATGTGATGACGGAGTTGTAATTGACGGGATGATGGAAATGGTAGAAGGGGAGATTGAAATGATTGATGAAGATATTCCTGAAGAATAGGCTATTCAATAATGTCATAAAGTTCTTTAGCCTTTGATCTTGAATAACGATTAAAGTGCCACCATTCTGTTTGAATGTTCCAAAATCCACCAGCCTTAAGAACTTCTCTAAGCAACTCTCTATTATCGATTTGTTCAACAGATAGCATGCCTGAATCAAGGTATGCTTTTTCATGCCTCGGGTAGGCAATCTTTCGGCTATCATCATAGCCGGCTCCCATATCCAATGGTTCTCCATCAAGATTTGAAATTGTTAGGTCAACCGCGCATCCATAATTGTGCACAGAACCGTTTGCAGGGTTAGAAACAAATTTAGTCTTCTCCCAAATGGGCATGTCTAAAATATCCCACATGTATTGTTGAACTGATCTCGGTCTCACCGCGTCATAAACAAGTAATGATAGCGAAGAGTCTTTTTCTTGCAGATACTTTTGAGATTTAGCTAAAGAATTTGCCACCTCTTCTTGCATATAAGCTCGATTTAGATGTCCATACACATCTTTTTCCATGAAGTTATTTTCTGTTGAATAACGCAGCTCTACAAGAATCGAAGGGTCAATGTCTTCAATGTTTACCAATCCGGCATCAATAATAGTTTGTTCAAGCGTGTCTATTATATACTCTTCTACTGGTTCTTCTATCAAGCTTGAATCTATTATTTCAATAGAATCAGCTGTTGTATCATTTTCAGTGATTGAGTCATTTTCAGTATTTTGCTGACCGTTACAAGCTAAGAGTCCAAAAAAACTGAATAAGATTATAAATCGCATGGCTAAGAATTTAAATCCAAATATACCGAATTTGATTATGATGGTTAGACCCAAATCTTTTGGCTTTAATCCTGAAACGGCAATGTCTAATAGTTTTCAAAACAAAGGGGACTCCGAAGATGTCTCTGTTGTTGCCCAGAAAGAGTTTGATGAGATGGTCGCACTTTTTGAGTCTGAGAAAATTAATACTAAGGTGTTTGAAGATATTGAAATGAATTTACCTGATTCTGTTTTTCCCAATAATTGGATTTCACACATACCTGGGCAAGCAATTGTGGTATACCCAATGCTCACTGAAAACAGAAAAAGAGAGGTGAGAGCTGATGTTATTGAGTACTTAGTGCATCTTTTGAATGAGTCATCAATTATTGATTTACGAACTGAAAGTGATCTCATTTTAGAAGGTACCGGTTCAATAATTTTTGACCATGAATCAAGAACAGCCTTTGCTTGTGTTTCACCAAGAACTGACTTGTCTCTTTTGAAACTGCTTTGTGATCAAATTGACTACAAGACTATAACTTTTGAGAGTGTAGATTTACAAGGCAAGCAGATTTATCATACAAATGTAATGTTGAGTATAGCAGACAAATTTGCTGTTATATGTTTAGAATCCATTCCTGATTTTATTGAACGCAGCATGATCAAGAAGAGTCTTGAAAGTATTGGTAAAGAAATTGTTGATATTAGTTATGCCCAAATGAAGGCTTTTGGAGCCAATGCACTTGAAGTTTTAAATGTTGAGGGTGAAAGTTATTATGCTATGAGCAAGACAGCATTTAAAGCGCTTGAAAAAGAGCAGATTGAACTCATTGAAAAGTCATCCAAAATACTTCCTGTTCAAATTGATAACATTGAAAGAGTAGGGGGAGGAAGCGTAAGATGCATGATGGCTGGAATCTTCAATTATCCCAAATGAAATACGATTCCGTATCTCAAGTAAAGTGGCCAATCAAAAATTATCGGTGGTAAGGGATTATTCACGTCATCTATAAAATCATACATCAGCATAATTGAGTAATATGCTCTTCCCATATTTCCAGCATATCCAGCTCCCATCATGAAAGCGGGTAGATTGGTTCTGTCACCCGAAGGAGCTGTAGTGAAGTCTTCAGCATTGTAAATGTCAAATTCAGCCTGTAACAATAAAAAAGGTAATGGATCAGGCTTGAACCTTGTGAAAACTCCTGCTCCATAAGCATGTGATGATACTGCTCCACCCGTTGTGTTAAACCTGTATAATTGATACATGCCAGATACTCCTGCTGAAAGACCTTTGTAAATATCGTAACCTGCAAAAGGAGCTACATATAAGTATAATTGATTCCTGAATGCTAAAGAGAAATCACCACCAACGTAAATCCTCTTTCTGATTTCCATCATATTATACTTCGGCTCTTTATGATCGATATCTGAAGTATCAGTATCATATTGCCCGAAAGACAAAGTAGAAAAGAAAAGTGATATGATGATGAGTGCTTTAGACATCTTCTAAAATGTTCAACAGAGTTTCTTGATGAATATTGTGCTTTCCTTCAAAGTTAATCATTTGAAAATTAAGTTCAAGAGCCTGAATCTCTTTGAAATGGTCTTCTACTATTGCAGGCGAATAGTATTCGTCCTCGCTTCCAAAAACGAAAAAGTTCTCACTTTCGTTGAATTTAGAGGTGTATTCTTTTTCCATGTCTGGCGGAAAAACAGTTGCCCAAAGTATGAAGCGGTCAAAATTATGATGTCCATACGCTAGCCATCTTGAAGCTGTTGCTCCTCCTTGAGAAAATCCGACTAGCGTAATTTTTGAAAATGAACATTCACTTTTAAGATGGTCAAGCAAGGTGTCTAAAAATGTGATATAATCTTGAATGTCATTTTCTCGGTCCTCCTTTGTCATCCATGAAGCCCCGACTCTCCCATTGGTTCCGTTTTGGTAGTATCTATTCAATCCTTCAGGGCAAACAATCACGTATTTTGAAGTGTCTATTTGATGAAACTTCTTAATGAAAAATGCGGCCAAGTGACCGTATCCATGCAAAGCAATAATTAGCTCTTTGCCATCAGACATTTCTCCATGAGTGAAATATCTCCCACTTTTGGTAAACTTAATATGGTGCTCAATTGAGTTCATTTATAAAATTTGATGTAATCTCTAAAACTTGTTCTCTTTGCTCTTTAAATGGGGCGTGTCCGCAATTCTTTGGTTTGAAGCTCTGTGATTTACCCTTAGTAATCTCACATATACGGTCAACCTGTCTTAAGGTGCCGTATTGGTCATCTTCTCCTTGAATGATCAAATTTGGAGCCAAAATATGAACTATTTCGTCTTCAATGTTCCACTCTTTGAAAGTATCATCTAACCAAATGTCATTCCAGGCATGAAAAACCTCTCCATATCTTTGTCCATGATACTTTTTCAAGCCGTCCATTTTCCCTTCTTTCAATAAGGGACGTGCGGCCAATACGCCTTCAATGGTAACATCTTCATTAAAGGCATGGGCTGCTTCAGTAATCAATGCCTTTACATTAGTTGGATATTTGGCCGCATGTATTAAGGATATTGAACCGCCATCTGAATGTCCGTACAAAATGAAATTCTTGAGATTAAAATGTTGTGCAAGGTCTTGAAGTTCATCTGCGGCTAGATGAAGGTAGTCAGCTTTTCTGCCTTTTAAAGATCCAGGAGATTTGCCATAACCAGCCCTGTCATATATGATTCCTCTTGAATTCGTTCTAAGACATAATTCATTTGGGTAATCTCTCCACATCTCAATACAACCAAGGCCTTCGTGTAAAAAGACTATAGTTTGATCGGCATCCTTTATTCCTACTTCAATCCAATTTAAATTCATCATAAAAAAACCCTGTCTCGGATTACCAAGATCAGGGTTGAATTTGTTTAATGTGTTTGTGTTAAGACTTTATTCTCTCAGAGTATTCTCCTTTACGAGTATCTACTTTGATTTTATCACCCGTGTTAATGAATAATGGAACACGAATTTCAGCTCCCGTGTCAATTGTGGCAGGTTTCAAAGTGTTGGTTGCCGTATCACCCTTAACACCTGGTTCAGTGTAAGTAACCTCTGCTTCAATGAAAGCAGGAAGTTCAACCGTTAATGGCATTTCTTCTTCGGCATGAAATTGTATTGTACAAATGACTCCTTCACTTAAGAACTGAGGGTTTTCAATCATGCTTGCTGTAATAAATACTTGCTCATAAGTTGATGTATTCATGAAATGATATCCATCACCTTCTTGATACAGATATTGATAAGAACGAGTCTCGATTCTAACTACGTCAATTTTATGACCAGCAGAAAAAGTATTATCTACACCTTTTCCAGTCTCAATATATTTCAATTTAGTTCTAACGAAAGCGGGACCTTTACCTGGCTTTACATGTTGAAATTCTACAACAGAAACTATTTTTCCATTGTACATCATACACAAGCCATTTTTTATATCTGAAGTATTTGCCATAATCTTTTATTACATAGGACCTTTCAATATTCCGCGATCCGAATTTTTTATGAAATTAAGTATTTTATCTTTTATCGGACTTTCTTGAACTTCTGATTCAATTGCCGCAACTCCACCATTAATGGTATTGTTGAGTACAAAAAGTTGACGGTAAGAATCTTCTACAATTTTAACATCTTCATCAGAGAATCCTCTTCTTCTTAAGCCAATAGCATTAACGCCGGCATAAGTCAAAGGCTCTCTTGCTGCCCTAACATATGGAGGAACATTTTTTCTAATAAGAGATCCGCCAGCTATGAATGAGTGCTCGCCAATTCGTATGAATTGCTGTGTACCTACTTTCCCTTCAAGAATAACATAATCTTCAAGAATGTTATGTCCGGATAAGCCAGTGTAATTAGCAAGGATACAGTGATTACCAACCTGACAATCGTGAGCAATGTGCACATATCCCATTAAGAGACAATTGCTACCCACTGTCGTTTTCTTCATGTCATCCGTTCCTCTATGAATAGTCACACATTCTCGGATGATTGTATTATCTCCAATTTCTGCGGTTGTATATTCTCCGTGAAATTTTAAATCTTGTGGTACGGCAGAGATCACTGAGCCCGGATAAATTTGGCAATTTTTACCAATTCGTGCTCCAGGATATATCGTAACATTAGGCCCGATATGAGTTCCGTCACCAATTACGACATCATCATAAATCGTGGTGAATCCTTCAATGGTAACATTTTTGCCAATTTGAGCATTGGAATCTATTTGAGCTAGTTTGCTTATCATTCAGTTCTGTCTTTTACTACTTGAGCTAACATCTCTGCAGACATTACTGCTTTTCCGTTAACATAAGCAGTTCCGCCCATGTTAACAAGTCCTCTTCGAATTGGCGATAATAAGTTCAATTCAAAAACAACTGTGTCACCAGGACGCACCATGTTCTTAAACTTAACGTTATCAATCTTCATAAAGTATGTAGAATATAAATGAGGGTCTTCAACCTTTGATAAGGCAAACACACCACCAATTTGTGCCATGGCTTCAATTTGAAGAACTCCTGGGAAAATAGGATTTCCTGGGAAATGGCCTGTAAATTGAGGCTCATTCATGGTAATGTTTTTTACTCCTATGATAGAGTCTTCCGTGATTTCCATCACTTTGTCTACCAATAAAAATGGGTAACGGTGGGGCAGCATTTTTTCAATAGCTACCGTATCGTAAAGAGGTTCTTTTTCTAAATCAAAATGTTTTCCAGCACTTTCTTGTTTCTTGATTTGCTCCTTTAACAACTTTGCAAATTCAACATTACCTCCGTGTCCAGGGCGAGCAGCCAAGATGTGCGCTCTAATTGGTCTCCCTACCAATGCCAAGTCGCCAATGATATCAAGAAGTTTATGACGTGCAGGTTCATTTTCAAATGCTAATGCAGTATGGTTTAATGTTCCGATTCCGTCATAAGAAACCGTTAGATTTTCTTTTCCAAGAAGCTTAGCTAATCTGTTTAATTCCTCTTGTTTGATGTCTCCTCTTTCAACTAATACAATCGCATTATCTAAATCTCCACCTTTGATCAAATCATTTTTCGCTAGATATTCAAGTTCTTTCAAAAAGACGAAAGTTCTGCAATTTGCAATCTCAGCTTCGAAATCTTCGATTTTAAACATTGCGGCATGCTGAGTTCCTAGTACAGGTGAGTTATAGTCCACCATTACAGTGATTCTATAATTTTCATCAGGTATAGCTAAGAATTCAATTCCTCTCTCAGCATCTTCCCATTTTATGTTTTCAGATAATTCGAAATAGTTTCTTTCAGCTGTTTGTTCAACTGTTCCAACTGAGTTAATGGCATCAACAAATGGTTTTGAACTACCGTCCATGATAGGTACTTCAGGCCCATCTAATTGAATCAATGCGTTATCAACTTGTAATGCATATAATGCAGCTAAGACGTGTTCAGTTGTATAAACTTTACCGCCATTTTGCTCTAATGTGGTACCTCTGGCCGTAGAAACTACATTGTCAGGGTCAGCTTTAATAGTTGGTTCTCCTTCAATGTCAACTCTTTGAAATTTATACCCGTGCTTATCTGCAGCAGGAAGGATTGTCAAGTTTACAGTTTCACCTGTATGCAAGCCTACACCTGTTAGTTTGATTTCAGCTTTAAGGGTTCTTTGCTTTTCAGCCATTTGATTTGTTATTTTCTTTAATTTCTTCTAATTCCGCCTCAAGCTCTCTCAATTTATTCAGTATGTACGGGAGTCTTCTGAATCCCATATAAGATTTTTTATAATCCTCAGCAGCAAAAGCTGGTGATCCTAATAGCATTTCACCTTCTTTTTTTGTTCCTTTCCCAATGCCAGACTGTGCTCCAATCATAGTTCCATCAGCCATTTCAATGTGACCCACTATACCGGCTTGTCCGCCAATCATCATGTTTTTACCTAATTTGGTTGAACCGGCAACACCTACTTGTGCCGCCATCACAGTGTTTTCACCAATGACAACATTATGACCAATTTGAATTAAGTTGTCCAACTTAACTCCCTTTTTAACGACCGTCGAACCAAGTGTAGCTCTATCAACCGTAGTATTAGCACCAATTGAGACGTGGTCTTCTAAAATCACATTCCCAATTTGAGGCACTTTTTGATAATTATTTTCTGAGTTTGGGGCAAATCCAAATCCATCTGCGCCGATAATTGCGCCTGAATGAATGGTACACGATTTTCCAATTTGGCAATCTCTGTAGATGTGAACACCACTATAAACGACACTTTTCTCTCCGATTTTTACATTGTCACCAACGTAAGAGTGAGGATAGATATGAGCTCCGTTTTCAATTGTCACATTTTCGCCAACATATGCAAAAGCTCCAATATAAACGTCTTCTCCAACCTTAGCAGTTGATGAAACATGCGAGCCTTCTTCAATTTTTGGTTGTTTTGCTACGGCCTGATCATACATTTCTAGAAGTTTAGAAAATGCAGAATAGGGCTCTGAAACTTTAATTAAAGTACATGTTGCAGGTAAATTGTCTTGTGGATTAAAATCTTTACCCACTATGACAATTGAAGCCTCAGTCGTATACAAATGCTCTTCATATTTAGGATTTGCTAAAAATGAAAGCGTACCAGTTTTTCCCTCTTCAATTTTAGAGAGACCTGAGACAGTTGCTGACGAGTCGCCAACAATATCTCCTTCTAGCAAACCTGCGATTTGTTGAGCTGAGAATTCCATGTATTCAAAATTACTAATTATATGTGCGTTGAATTACCCAGAATAACGAAGTTTTCAACAAAGGGTTTGGCAATAAAGTGGATTAAATGAATAACTTATTCATCAACACTTAGATAGCAAAAACAATATTTCTCAACAGGGGTTGATAAAGCTGCTACATTCGTATTGTCTGAGGCTTGCGCTAGGTCTTGAATTTGACCATTTCTTGAAAGAATCAAAATTTGCTTTGATTCGTCATCATATGCGCTATTCACTAATTTCTCGGTTTGAAAAAAATAGACCGACTCTTCGTCTGAAAAACCTAACTTTTCTTGAATTTCAATTTGTTTGTCTAAAACATACTTTTTATCGAAAGGCTTTTTAGAGATCTCAGTTTTGAAAAGTTTTCTTGAAACAATGGCGTCACAAAGCTTGGCCAAAATTTTATCCTCAGTGAATTGCCATGCTTTAATGGCTGAAATTAAATCGTTATCATCAATTAACGAGAAATGCTTTAATAGCTCAGCATTCGAATCAAAATCATTGATAGTCACTTCTTTTTCTAAAAACGTCTTTAAAAAAGGGCTCGCAAAAAGATCTTCTCCATTTTGAAACAACTCTTTGGCTCTCCTCAATATTTTAATCAACATGTATTCACTTGAAACAACTGTCTTATGCATGTATACTTGCCAATACATGATTCGTCTTGCAGAGATGAAATTTTCAATTGAATAAATACCTTTTTCTTCAATCACTAACTTTCCATCAACAACATTAAGCATGGTGATGATTCGCTCACTTCCTACAACACCTTCAGATACACCAGTAAAAAAACTATCTCTTTGCAAGTAATCGAGTCTGTCCATATCTAATTGTGAAGAGACCAATTCGTGCAAGAATGTTTTGGAATAATTATCAGTAAAAATTTTAATTGCCAACTCTAACTTTCCGTCATATTCTTCATTCAGCTTTTTCATGAACAACAGTGACATTTCTTCATGATTCACCGACTTTAAAAGAGAGTGTTCTAGAGTATGAGAAAAGGGTCCATGCCCAATATCATGAAGAAGAATTGCGATTATAACTGCCTGGCTTTCTTCAGGAGTGATTTCTACTCCCTTCTTCTTAAGTACAGAGATAGTTTTACGCATTAGGTGCATTGCTCCAAGCGCATGATGAAATCTTGTATGGTTTGCTCCAGGGTATACTAAATGGGATAATCCCAATTGTTTTATTCTCCTCAGTCTCTGAAAAAAAGGATGTTGAATCAAATCAAAAACTAATTCGTCCGGAATTGTAATAAAACCGTGAACGGGGTCGTTGATAATTTTTCTTTTGTTGGATATGCTACTTTGCAAGCTCAATTGATTAAATTAACCGCTAAATTAAGATTAAATATGGAAGGCAGAATACTTTGGGCAGATGACGAAATAGATCTTTTGAAACCGCACATTCTTTTTTTACAGGAAAAAGGTTTTGAAATTGATACCGTGAATAATGGTTCTGATGCTGTTGATATGGCAGATGAGACTCATTATGACATCATCTTTCTAGATGAAAATATGCCTGGATTGACAGGGCTAGAAACCTTGTCAAAGATTAAAGAGAACAATTCAAACGTTCCTATAATCATGATCACCAAAAGTGAAGAAGAGCATATAATGGAAGAGGCCATAGGTGGTCAGATTTCTGATTATCTAATCAAACCGGTGAATCCAAATCAAATCTTACTTTCATTAAAAAAGAATTTAGATTCAAGGAATCTAGTGAGTCAAAAAACATCTTCAGACTATCAACAAGAGTTTAGAGAGATTGGGATGAGATTGAATGATAGATTGGATGCATCAGAATGGGCAGACATCTATGATAAATTGGTCAAATGGGAACTTAAGCTGGAGAACTCTAATGATCAAGGGATGAAAGAAGTTTTTGCAATGCAAAAAAAAGAAGCCAACACTCAGTTCTGTAAGTACATTGATAAAAACTATAGAGACTGGATAAATAATGAGGATGATGATGCTCCAATTTTATCTCACCAGTTGCTTTCATATAAATTGATGGATAATTTGAAGCCAGGAAATGATCCTGTCTTTCTAATCGTGATTGATAATCTCAGATATGATCAATGGAAAGTTTTAGAACCTGAGATCACGAGATATTTCAATGTTGATAAAGAAGAGACCTTCTATTCAATTTTGCCAACAGCCACTCATTATGCAAGAAATGCACTCTTTGCTGGCTTAACGCCACTTGATATTGAGAAAAAACATCCTCAGTATTGGAAGAATGAATCAGAAGAAGGTGGTAAGAATATGTTCGAAAAAGAGCTACTTCAAACCAACTTAGACCGACATAGAAAAGACATCAAAATGTCTTATAACAAAGTGATCAAGCTAGATTACGCTAAGAAATTAGTAGAGAGATTTAACGAACTCTTGCAAAATGACTTGAATGCGATTGTTTACAATTTTGTAGATATGCTTTCTCATGCGCGTACTGACATGGAAGTGATTAAGGAGTTGGCTGATGATGAAGCTGCTTACCGATCGCTAACGCTTTCTTGGTTTAATCATTCTCCTTTGAAAGATATGTTGAAAAAGATTTCTGAGAAAGGACTCAAGGTTTATTTGACTACTGACCATGGAACGATCAGGGTTAATAGTCCCGTTAAGGTGGTGGGAGATAAGAACACCAACACGAACTTGAGGTACAAGGTTGGACGAAACTTAAATTTCTCTGAAAAAGAGGTAATTGTATCTAGCGATCCTGAAGCAATTAGACTTCCCAAAGAAAATGTAAGTTCCCAATTTATTTTCTCTAAAGAAAGTGACTTCTTTGCTTATCCAAATAACTATAACTATTACGTCAAGTTTTATAATGACACCTTTCAACACGGAGGGGTTAGTTTAGAAGAAGTAATCATTCCTTGGATTGAATTAAGTGCAAAGTAAAGTGTTGAAATTTGAAGAAATAGGTCTCGAGGAATTGGATGGTGTAGTCGATAAAATTCTTCATAAATTAATTGAGTTAGATCAAAAATTCATCTTGTTGAATGGTGAGATGGGAGCAGGTAAAACTACCTTCACTTCAGCTTTATTAGAAAAGATGGGAGTTGAAGATCATGGTTCTTCACCAACATTTTCAATTGTAAATGAATATTTTTCAGTAAATTATGGTAAAATTTATCATTTCGATTTTTACAGAATTGAGGATGAGGTTGAAGCATATGATATTGGAGTTGAGGAAATTTTTGAAGAAGACGCATTTTGCTTTATTGAATGGCCGCAAAGGATTCAGAACCTTTTACCTGAAAAATTCGTATCGATTGATATTACAATAGAAGGACTGAAACGCACCATTGAACTAAAGAATTATGACTGATCCAGAGACGCTCAAATCATTAATGACAGAAGGAAGCTTGTTGCCTCAAGAAGAAATGTTGGCAATAGGAAAGAAGAAAGGGAAACTGATGATTGGGATTCCTAAAGAAACGACCTATCAAGAGAATCGTGTAGCATTAAATCCAGAAGCAGTTCAGTTACTTGTGAGTAATGGTCACAGAATAGTGGTGGAGACGAATGCTGGTATTCAATCAAGATACGAAGATGTTGATTATTCTGAAGCTGGTGCAGAGATTGCCTATGACAAATCTGAAGTTTTTAAAGCAAATATTATTTTAAAAGTTGCTCCACCTACTGAAGAAGAGATTGAAATGATGCCGGGTAACCAAACTTTGTTATCGGCATTGCAATTGACAACTCAACCCAAAGAAACATTGGTGAAGTTGATGAATAAAAAGATCACAGCTGTCGCTTGGGATTATATTCAAGATGAACATAATATTTTCACTGTAGTAAGAGCAATGGGAGAAATTGCAGGTAATACTTCAATTCTAATTGCTTCGGAATTGCTTTCAAATTACAATACTGGTAAAGGAATTATGATGGGAGGTGTAGCGGGAGTTAGACCGACAGAAGTTGTCATTTTAGGTGCCGGAACAGTAGGGGAGTATGCTTGCAGAGCCGCTTTAGGCCTAGGAGCCTCAGTAAAAGTGTTTGACAATTCTCTTTCAAAACTAAGACGATTGCAAAATGATATTGGGCAAAGAGTTTATACATCTGTGATACAACCTAAAATGCTTGAAAAGGCAATCATGAGGGCGGATGTAGTAATCGGAGCAGTAAGAGCTGGCTTAGGGCGCACGCCATGTATTGTTACTGAAGCTATGATTGAAGGCATGAAGCCTGGATCTGTAATTGTAGATGTAAGTATAGATCAGGGTGGATGTTTCGAAACTTCAAAATTAACTAACCATACACAACCAACTTTTGTGAAGCATGATGTGATTCATTATTGCGTCCCTAATGTTGCTTCAAGAGTTTCAAGAACAGCTTCAATTGCATTGAGTAATATCTTTTCACCAATGGTTCTTCAAATGGGCGATCAAGGTGGATGTCGAGACATGATCAAAAAGGACCCAGGCTTTAGAAGCGGAGTTTACGTGTATCAAGGTAAGTTAACCTCTGAAATTCTAGGAAAAGTTTTTGATTTACCTTTCAAGAATATTGAGCTCTTATTGGCCGCTCTTTAATTCTTTACCAAGCAAACAAAGGTTTTTGAGCCATCATTTCTTTAACTGAAGCCTTTAAAGAATCTAGTTTTGCATCATCATTTGCATTCATGATTGCACTATCAATAAGTTCAACAATTTGAGGGATGTCATTCGTCTTAACTCCTCTTGAAGTTAATGCTGCAGTTCCTATTCTAATTCCTGAAGTCACAAATGGAGACTTGTCATCAAATGGTACCATGTTCTTATTTACTGTGATTTCAGCTTTGCCTAATGCTATCTCAGCATCTTTTCCAGTAATGTCTTTTGACCTCAGGTCGATTAGCATTGAATGGTTATCAGTTCCGCCAGAGATAATTTTGTATCCTCTATTAACCAACTCGTTGGCCATTAGTTGAGCGTTTGCAATTACTTCTTGGCCATATGTTTTGAAAGATGGATCAAGTGCTTCTCCAAAAGCTACAGCTTTTGCTGCAATAACATGCTCTAACGGTCCTCCTTGGCTTCCAGGGAATACTGCAGAGTCAAGTAAAGAACTCATTTTTCTTAAGTTTCCATTTTTGAGTTTAATACCAAATGGATTTTCGAAATCATTTCTCATCATGATAACTCCACCTCTTGGTCCTCTAAGAGTTTTGTGAGTTGTAGTTGTTACAATGTGACAATAATCTAATGGGTCATTTAATAATCCAGCCGCTATTAGTCCTGCTGGGTGTGATATGTCTGCTAAGATTATTGCTCCACAAGCGTCAGCAATTTTACGAGCACGAGC
The DNA here is from genome assembly GCA_913054135.1 of uncultured Flavobacteriales bacterium. GTDB lineage: Bacteria > Bacteroidota > Bacteroidia > Flavobacteriales_D > Crocinitomicaceae > Paracrocinitomix. The sequence goes on from CAJXJK010000019.1 coordinate 34,193, forward strand.
GTAATCCCAATCTCTTGAATAGGCAGAAGCTCCAATGATTAACAATTTAGGTTTTTCCTTCATGGCTACCTCTTCCATCTGATCATAATCTACCTGACCAGTTTCCTTGTTTACTCCATAAAAATAGTTTTCATAAAGCTTGCCTGAAAAGTTTACAGGAGAACCATGCGTTAAGTGTCCACCATGAGATAGATCAAAACCCAATATTTTGTCTCCAGGCTTTAAACATGCTAACATTACAGCTGCATTTGCCTGAGAACCCGCATGCGGTTGAACATTTGCCCAGGTCGCTCCAAAAAGTTCTTTGATTCTTTCAATTGCAAGATCTTCAACTTGATCAACGATCTCACATCCGCCATAATATCTCTTATGTGGTAGACCTTCGGCATATTTGTTGGTCAAAATTGAGCCCATTGCTTTCATTACTTGATCGCTCACAAAGTTTTCAGATGCGATTAATTCTAAACCATGTAGTTGACGGTTTTTTTCAAGTTCAATAAGGTCGAAAATTTTTGAATCAGTGTTCATAAGAGATTATTTTTTTGCAAAGATATTAATCGATTTTACTCTTTGGAAAGAATTTAAATAAAACAAACAAAAACATTAATGGCATAAATGATTGTCCTAGTCCCATCAATGTTCTGACTATTCCATAAACATTTCCTTGAACTGAAAATAAGATTCCAATTAAGTAAAAGAAACCTGAGGCCAGAAGTATTCCTGAGAATAAAACTATTGTTGCTTTTGAATATGCCTTGTTTTCGAATTGGATTTTAATCACAAGAAAGGTCAGGAACGCAAAAAGTAAAAAGAAGACCCCTGTTAATATCCATTTCAAGATAATGATATCCGAAGCTGACCATTCCATGAGAAATTGGAATTCATCTCGAGCTTGGTTCATTCTGCCTTTAGTTAGGGTAAGATAAATCCAATTGATGTTTCCAAACAGGTATTCTCTAAGAAAGCCAGAGAGAATTGTTAATGCGGATAGTATTATGACACTAACTTTCTTGTTCACTATTAGAATATTTTTTGGCGAACCAATACCAAAGCAGGAAGATTATTCCGTAAACAAATATGGTGAAGGTATAGAGGTGATTAAAGTCTAAAAATTCAGGATAATAATTACCAATCATTACAAGAGCCGCAACACGTAAAATGTTTGCTACGTGAACAATGAGCAGCCCCATAGGGATGAACCAAAGTTTCTTTTTGTAGTTACCAGGAAAGGCGATTATGAATATAGAGAAAATTGAAAAAAGTTTAAACCCATTACATTCATCACCAACCCATATACCTCTGAAATTCATTCCGTCCATGAACAGGACGACATGGTCGCTTTCGATATCAATATATGTTGGCACACTAAACCAATTCAAGAATGATTGAGTTAATGAAACTATGTTATAGTTTAATTGATAATCCCAATCAGTGTATCCTTTAATAATGAAAAAATAAAGAAGGAGCCATAAGACATACAGTCCACCAGCCAACAGAATAAACTGAATGGCTTTATTTTTTAGAAGTTTTTTTTCTGTGATCATTAATTTTCTTTGCTCCTAAAGCGGCTCCAGCCACTAAAAGAAATCCGAGTCCACCATCAACTGGTACACACTCTGGTTGCCAACAAGGAGGAAGAGATCCTGATGAACCACCACCACCTGGAGGCGGTCCTCCTGGAGGTTGAGCAAACAATGCCATGTTCGTGGCTAGCCCAACAAGTAATAAAAATACTCTATATATAAATCCTTCAATTTTCATCTTAATCAATAATTATCTGCTAAAATACAAGTTTTTTCGTGATTCTCTTTCCATTAAAGTTGATAGAGAATAAATGTACTCCTTTAACAGAGCTTGGAACAGTGATAATATTTGAACCTGCCATAACAGCTGTGGTAGTGAAGAAAACTTCTTCTTGACCAAGTAAGTTAAACACTGAAACTTCTGCGTTCTCACTAACAAATTCTTCAGATGAAATATCAATAACGTGTCCCATTTGAATGATAGTAAGATTTTCTACTGTTTCTTGCATTCCAGAATTAATCTCTTTACCATCTAGGTCTTCAGCCTCATTTGAAAATAAGATTTTGAATCTATCAAATTCACCTGCGTCAGTATGGAATACATATTCTGGAGTTCTTGTAAGGTCAATGAACTTACCAGTTTCTAAATCCAGAAGGTATATTTTGTTGTAGTTGTCAAACCCTTCAATATTAGAACTTTCAAAAGTGTAGTATCCTTCGTTTTGGAAAGAAGAGTAAATATCAAATGACTTTTCTCTAACGTCAGAGTTAATCCAATTTTTTCTCAATAAATCATCAAATGTTTTGATTGCGATATTAGGACATTTAGCATCTCTTAAGTTCAAATGTCTAACATCACGAATTGTGTCAAATCCATCTTCAGTATCTGGGTGCTCTTCGAAACTAATTGTTGTTTCGTAAGTTGATGCATTTTCACGAACCGTAAAATAAATCCCTTTATCTCCGCTTTCTGAGCTTCTAATAAATGTTGCGTTTTGATCAACTTTATCGGTTTGATCAAAGGTGAAAAATCCATAATCAAATGTCCAGAATCCTTGTCCAGATGCCAAAAGACCATTGTTCAGTTCAGGTATACTTGCAGTATTAGAAGCTCCGTCATACCATTGGTATCCACCAGTTGAGGCGTCATAGATATAGAAGTAATTGTCAACGTGGTTTCGCGCAACATTTGAGAACAAGATTGGTGATGAATAAGGGTTACCTAATGAATTCCAGTCAAATGATACATTGACAACTAAGTCACCTTCGGGGTGTGGTGTTCCGGTCACAGAAACTGACCCTCCTGCCCATGTAGCCAAGTCATCCCCAATGAACACTTCGTATCCAGCTCCTGGATCAAGAGTAGTGTTGATGTCTGTTACATCATGATAAGCACCAGAATAATAGCTTTTTACAGAGTAAAAGCAGCCGCCAACTCCGTAAGCACATCCATCAGGGAATCCTTCACCTGAAATCAAAATGCTGTTATCCCACATGGCTAAAGTACCGTTTGAAATAGGTGATGTCAAATTACGATAATCCGCATTACCTGCAGCCAAAAATCTATCAACTCTAACGTTACCAGTAATTGTACATGCCGGTTTGATCTCACCGATTCGTCCACCACCTGAAGCCGCGTCTGAAGCTATAATTAAAATTCCACCAGATGTATTATCAATCACCAAATCACCTTTCTCCATTAGTAAACTTCCTTCAAGTGATAAGGTTGCCGGACTCAGTGTTACTGTAGATCCAGTAGTGTTATTAACTTCAAAATCATGTAAAGTATAAGATCCGCCTAGGCAATCAAATGTTTGATCACTTGAACCTGCCATCACAATTTTCCCAGCAGACAATTCAAGATCTCCATCAATTTCAGTAGAACCATATATGCTAAGGTCAAACTCTGCATCCATTGTTAATTTCCCTTCAACATAAAAGTCATAAACAAATGCGTCTTCATCTACGTTCACATTGTGAGGAGCTTCGATCAATACTTCGCTAAAGCAAGTAGGTATACATCCACAATCCCAAGTAGTAGTCTCACTCCAATCACCAGTGTTAATAGAAGTGATAATAGCAGGAGCGTCTCCTACTAAGGTGAAGAAGTCTCCGGTTTGAAGGTCCACATTGGTAAAGGTTACTGTTTCATCACCAGCATTATATGTTCCAGTCAAAATATGATCTACAGTTCCACTCATGTCGGTATCACCATCAATTAGAAGTGAATATGAATCTGGATCACCTGAATAGTTTATTGTTGGGTCCAAATCAAAAATTAGTGTAATGTTTCCAAGGTCACCAGTTTTTTCAGCTCTCCATTGTCTCGTAAATCTTTGAGATCCGCTCAATGAAGTAGGTACGTTTGTCGAAAGGTTAAAAGAGGTAAGTTCTACATCATCATGACCTACGAAAAGGTATTCTCCGTCATTCAAGTCATCAGGTGTATTGATTCTAACGACACCATTCCCTTGAGAGTCAGTGTGCGAATCACCTCCACTTTCTTGACCAATTCCAACAACACCTAAGCCATGGTTTGCTTGAAGAGTGTACATGTCAGTTGTAGCAGCAATACCGTATTTAGCCGAGATATAATTTTCCAAAATATTTTGTTGCGTAGAATTAATGTCAGTTGAGTAAACGAAAATTTCAGCAATTTGTCCATCAAAGAAATAATGGCTGGCCCCGAAACTATTTGTTCCACCAATCCAAAACTCTTCGTGCGCACTTGTGTTTCTCAGGAGGTTTGAATTAACGTCATCCACTACGAAATCTGTTTCTCCTGTCAATTCACCAGTACCCATATCATACGTTCCACCGTATATGTGCACTCCAGATGGTGATGATAAGTCGGCTCTGATTAGAGAAGAATGTTTATGTCCGTAGACATCCATTGCTCCACTTTGAGTGAGCACTCCTGAAAATGCTGCATCTGCTCCAGATGGTCCGTAATCTATATTGAATGGAAGTGAAAGTGGCGCAGCATTGTCAACATCTGCTACACAGAAAAATTTGAATTTTGTAAGATTGTCTAATTGCGATTCTGCGCCTGCTGTTAAACATTGTGATCCCTGAAAATCAATTGCATTTCTACCATTCACAGAATTTGTAATGTAGAAAGGTTGATCTGTCGGATCAGCTTCAGTTGCGTCATTACCGTTTCCTGAATAATCAGTCCAAGTTGTAACTGCAGAACCGTTTGATCCACCCATGGTATGGGCATCCAGCCAAAATGGAGCTGTAACGTTTGTTCCTACTCCCCCAGGACCAGTTTGTGCAAATCCAATTGAGCAACAAAAAGTTGCCACGATCAATCCAATATTTTTACAGTTCATATTCTTCATATTATCAGGGTTTTCTTGAGGTTACAAATGTAGCTAAATATAACAATTTTCTCAAGCTTTTAAATATAAGACGCAATAATTAATGCGGGGTTGGTGAAACATTGTGATTTTATTTCCGTAACAAAAGGAATTATCAAGTAGTAAAACGAGTAGAATAGATGAGTGAAAAGAGAATAGGCGGGCCTTCGAATACTTTAATAGAAATGAAGGATCTAAAGTTTTTGTGGAAAATGGTCTACAAAAATATGTTTGTGATTCTGTTGTCGCCTGTAATTTTCTATGCTATCGGTCATATCTATGCATACAGATTAAATGACATTTACGGAGCGAAAGCTCAATTACTACTAAAGTCTCAAGAAACTTATGATTACCAAGATCCAATTTACCAAGGTTTAGGTGCTTATGGTGCTTACATGGATGTCGCCAATCAAATAAGAATTTTGCAATCACGAGATCTAATAGCAGAAGTGGTTGACAAAATTGATGCGAATACTTCTTATTATGTGACTGGGAGGCTTAAGAAAAAGGAGGTTTTTGGAACTTTGCCTTTCAATGCCGAAGTTGAAGTTTTCAATCCAACCAATCTTTATGAGAATCCTTTGAAGATTGAAATTGTTGATATCGAAAATTACAATTGTTTCTATTCTACTGGTGGAGAAGAGCAAAGTGTTAGTGGTCAATTTGGGAAGGCGGTAGCTACAAAAGACTTTAATCTTACTCTAAATGAGAACTATCTTTTTTCTGAGGATAATATTGATAGAATTACCAGTTCTAATTATGAGGTCATCTTTCATTCGGATGCCTATATGATTTCACATTTTCAGAGTAGAATGACAATAGAAAACTTGGAATACACAAGTATTCTGCAACTCAATTTGAAGGATGACATAGGAATCCGTGCAAAAGTGTTCCTTGATACATTATCAGCTGTATTCATAGATTATTCTCAAAGAAGTCAGATTGAAATTAACGAGAATACATTGAGTAACATTGAAAAACAAATAAATGAAGTCCAAAAGATTCTTGTAAATATTGAAAACGAACTTTTGAAGTACAAAAAGGATAACGACATCATTGAACTCACAAAAGAAGAAGAGATATATTTTGCTAAGTATGTTGAGTATACTGAAGAAGAAAGAGACCTAAACTATAGGCTTTCTTCAGTTAAGTTACTCGAAAATTATATTCAAACATCTGAAGATGAAAGATTGTTACCACCATCCTTTTACATAATGGAAGGTGATGTTTACCTGCAATTGAAGGTTCAGGAATTTTATGCCTTGCAACTTTCTATGTCAGACAAAATTTATAGTGTTTCAGAAAATCATCCTTCAATGATCAAAGTTAGGAAGGAACTCGTTGAAATGAGGAAGGATATCTTGACCTACTTGAAGAACTTAAAAATTGCTTTAGATGGACAGATTGCTGAAAACAAAAAGTTAATTTTGAAATACAAAAACAATGTTCAAGGCATTCCGAGATCTTTGCAAGGAGTAGAGAATATCAGAAGAGAGTTGGAAGTAAATAACAAAATGTACCTTTTCTTATTAGAGAAGAAAACGAACACATTAATTGCCAAAGCAGGTATTATACCGCAAGTACAGATCGTTGAAAAATCCCAATCGCTTGGTGTAATTGGACCTGAAAAAGACAAGATCAAGAATTTGTTCTTGTTGGCTGGGATCGTTTTTGGTTTTTTAGTGGCCCTCACTCGAAAAATTTTCTTTGAAAAAATTGAAAATGCCGAAGAACTTTCTGATGTCACGAATTTAGCTGTGGTAGCCGGGATTCCATTTCTAAAAAATATTTCAGACCCTCTGGTTGTGAATAGCTCTCCAAAGTCCCATGTAACTGAATGTTTCAGAACATTCAGGTCCAACATTTCTTTTATGGGTAGAAACCAAGGCTCAGAAAAGGCGACAACAATATTAATTTCTTCTTATTTCCCGGGTGAAGGAAAAACTTTTTGTTCTTCTAATCTTGCTTGTATTCTTGCAAGATCTGAGAAGAAGGTTCTCTTGATAGATTTTGATTTACACAAGCCTAAGATTCATAAATCATTTGGTCTCCAAAATCTAAAAGGAATATCTAACGTGCTTGTAGGAAAAGAGAGCATGGAAGATGTGAAACACATAGGTGTTATACCGGATTTGGATATTGTGACTTGTGGAATTATTCCACCAAACCCGTCAGAGTTAGTATTGAAGACTAAGGTAAAGGAGTTGATTGAACAAGCTCAAAATGACTACGATTATGTTATTCTAGATACTCCACCTTTTGGTTTGTTGAATGATTCAATTGAACTTGGAAAACACGCAGATATTATGATTGGTGTTCTGAACACGAAGTATGCCAAGCGCAGAGGTGTTAAAGTGATTGAAGAAATTCTAGGTAAGAATGAAGATTTGAGTGTAGGATTAGTGATCAACGGAATAACTGAAAGTAAAATAAGATACTATTATAGTAAATATTCATACAAATACTCTTATGCTTCAGGCTATGGATATGGTTACGGTTATGGATATGGTTCAGATTACGGTAGTGATGAAATAGAAGAGGGCGATAAATCATGAGTCAAAAATGGAACGAAATAATTTCTTCAGGAAACAGTAAAAGAATCTCTATCAGGGAGTTGTGGTCATACCGTGATCTAGTTGTATTATTAGTAAGAAGAGATTTTGTTAAAGAATTCAAGCAAACCATATTGGGGCCACTTTGGTTTGTAATTCAGCCAATTTTTCAAACCTGTATTGTTCTTTTCATGTTCGGGAAAATTGGAGGTCTTGGCCCTCAAGGAATTCCTCAAATCTCTTTCTATCTGGGAGGAGTTTTAATGTGGAATTTGTTCTCTGAAAATCTAGTGAAGACTTCAGAAACTTTTAGAGCAAACGCGAATATTTTTGGTAAGGTATATTACCCGAGGCTAGTGATGCCTATTGCTCAAATTTTGACAAGTTTTCTGAAGTTACTTGTTCAGCTTAGTATTTTCTTTGTAGCCTATTTTTATGAACTGTACACTAGTCCAGCAATTGAGCCAAATGTCGGGATATTATTAGTTCCAGTGTATTTTATGGTTGCTGCAATTCTTGGTACTGGTTTAGGATTGATCATTTCTTCATTGACCACAAAATATTGGGATTTGAGATTTTTAGTACAATTTGGAGTACAGTTATTAATGTTTGTTTCTACAGTTACGGTTTCATTTTCAGTCTTAGCAGATAAACCTGTTTGGATGCAAAATGCAATTGTAGCCAATCCTGTTTCTTCCATAATTGAAGCTTTTAGAAATGCCTTTTTAGGGCCTCTAGGTGGTGAAATATATGTGCCAGGCCTAATTTATAGTTGTAGTTTTGCATTAGTATCTTTAATACTAGGTGTCATTATTTTTAACCGAGTTGAAAAGAATTTCATGGATACAGTATAATGAGTAAGAAGGTTTTAGAAATAGAAAATTTAGGCAAGCAGTATAAGCTTGGACAAGTTGGTACAGGAACTCTTTCTCATGATTTAAATAGATGGTGGGCTAAATTGAGAGGTAAGGATGATCCATTTCAAAAGTTAGGAGTAGAGAATGATAGAACTTCTGAAAAAAGCAGTGGTTATGTTTGGGCATTACAAGATGTGAACCTTTCATTAAATGAAGGAGATGTTCTTGGTGTAATTGGTAGAAATGGAGCAGGTAAATCCACCTTGTTAAAACTATTATCAAAAATTACTTCTCCAACAACAGGAGAGATTAGGGTGAGAGGAAATATTGCTTCACTCTTAGAAGTGGGAACAGGATTTCACCCAGAATTAACTGGGAGAGAAAACGTATTCTTGAATGGGGCGATTTTGGGAATGAACAAGGATGAAATAAAAAGCAAGCTTGATCAAATCGTTGACTTTTCAGGTTGTGCGGCATTTATTGATACTCCAGTAAAAAGGTATTCATCAGGAATGATGGTGCGATTGGGTTTTTCTGTGGCTGCTCATATGGATCCGGATATTTTAGTTGTTGACGAAGTATTGGCTGTTGGTGATATTGAGTTTCAACAAAAGTGCCTTGGAAAAATGAATGAAGTAAGTAAGTCTGGAAGAACAGTACTATTTGTTTCGCATAACATGCAATCAGTTGGGAAGTTATGTACCAAAGGGCTTTATCTCCAAAATGGAAAAATGGTTCAAACGGGTGGTATTGACGAAGTATTATCTGCTTACGTTACGAGTACATCTTCAAATAATTTCAGCTACAAATCTGAAAATAATGAAAGTGCTGAAGGAAAAATATTGAAGGCTGAGATTGTGAACGAGGCTGAAGAATTAAAAGGAGAGGTAGGAATAGGACAGCAATGGGGGGTGAGAGTAACTTTTCAATTAAACCAAGATTTAAAACATGTCATTTTAGGGTCAGGATTATCAGGGACCATGGATGAGAATATAAATACAACTTGGTCAAGTCCAAGAGATTTGAAGGCCGGGGTCTATCAAATCATTATTCATAATAAAGAGATCTTATTTAGCGGAGGAACATACTACGTAACTATCGGTTTGTCTACTTTTGAACGTACAATTGACTATTTAGAAAAGGAGATTTCTTTTGTTATTGTTGAAACCGGTAGAGAAGAAATTGACCCTAGAATACTAAGACTAAAAGGAAACGGATTCATTCTGAATCCTTTCAATGAGACTTTCAGAAAACTATGATGGAATTAAAGAAATACGAGAAAAACGTGACGTCACAGTGGGGCGAAGATGGGGTGATTGAAGAGATATTTAACAGACTAGGTGAGGGTAATAAACTTTGTTGCGAATTTGGAGCTTGGGATGGAAAACACTTAAGTAATTGCTGGGATTTATGGCATAATAAAGACTGGACTGCTGTTCTCATAGAAGGAGAAGATGATCGTGTTGATAATTTGAAGGTTTCATTGGCAGATTTTAAAAAAGTGAAACCTGTCCTCCGATTTATTGAGCCAGAAGGAGTTAATTCTGTCGATCAAATTTTAGATGATGAAGGAATAAAAGATAGATTGGATCTTTTGAGCATTGATATAGACTCTGACGATTATGCAGTATTTCAACATTTGAAAAGAACCCCGAGATTAATTGTCATTGAATACAATCCTACCATTCCGCCGCATATTGATTTAGTACAAAAGAAAGGAGAAAATCTTGGCAATAGTATTTCTTCAATATTTAAGTTGGCGCAAACAAAAGGGTATAAATTCATTCATTTGACTTATACCAATATGTTCCTAATTCACGAATCTGAATTTGATAAATTGAATCTTCCTGAGTTAGACTATTTTAGAGTTTTTCCATATGACAAATTAACATGCGTCATAAATACTTATGGAGGCGATACACTACTTTCTCAACCAATGCCATATGCCAAGTGGTTAGAACCAGCAGATGTTGGAATGAGAAAATATTTGGGTAGAAAGTACCTCGGAAAAGATAAGCCATCATTTCCATCTTTTGATTCAGATGGTGATATCCAGCATATCAAGATTATCAATAAATAACTAAGAATTCTTTTTCGACTCGAAGTCTACCATTTGCTTCAATGTTTCTTCAAGGTTAATCGTAATATCCCAATTCGGATAATGATTTTTGAATTTCTCTAAATCAGAAATGTACCAAATGTGATCCCCAACTCTATTTTCATCAGACTGAGTATAGTTTGACCAGTTCGTTCCTGCTATTCTGTTAATTGAATCTATCGCTTCAAGAATTGATGTAGAGTTATTTCGACCACCTCCAGCATTGTAAACTTCCCCCTGTCTTGGGTTTTGATGATACTCCCAGAACATGTTGACTAAATCCCAACTGTGAATGTTGTCTCTTACTTGTTTACCCTTGTAGCCGAAAATTGTGTAATGTTTATCAGTAAGAATACACTTAACTAAATAAGAGAGAAAACCATGTAGTTCAGTTCCTGCATGATTTGGTCCCGTCAGACAGCCGCCTCGAAATACACCTGTATTCATATTGAAGTATTTACCATATTCTTGAACCATAACATCTGCCGCTACTTTTGATGCGCCAAAAATGGAATGTTTACAATCATCTATTGACATGTTTTCATCAATTGCCGCTAGTGAATTATTTTCAAAATAGGCCTCATATCTCTTGTCTTCTTCAACGACATTCATGCCTTTATAGTCTTTATCCGCTTTGCTGTCGTAGTATGAAAAATTAGGTCGATCACCATATACTTTGTTGGTTGAAGTGAAAATAAAAGTTGCTTCAACACAATGTAATCTCGTTAATTCTAGAAGATTCATTGTTCCAACCGCATTCACCGTGAAATCAGTTAATGGTTCTTTCATGGCCCAATCATGAGAAGGTTGAGCAGCAGTATGAATAATGATTTTAATGTCGTCTGCATTCTCAACAAATATTTTTTCTAAATCAACATAATTTCTAATGTCGATATTGTGATGCTCGTAATTTTCTAAGCTGTTTTCAAGAGCAACCTTAGAATCATTTGTTGAAGCTGCCTCGCCAAAGAAGTAAGCTCTCATATCATTATCAATCCCAATTATTTTGTAACCCTTTTTATGAAAAAAAAGAGCTGTCTGAGAACCAATAAGTCCCGCGGCCCCTGTAACTAATGCTATCATTATATTCTTTTTAAATTCTTATCCAACTATCTGGGATAATATCTGTCGTATTAATCTTCTCGTCTGTAAACCACTTTTTTGGTGCAATTACAATTTTATCTTCTTTTTCGCAGAGCCAAGCAGCCCACCAAGCAAATGTACTATTTGGAATAATGAAGTGTTTACATGATTTCATTAATTCCAAGTAGCTACCAAACTTTTCCCCTTTATGAGAATGATCAACTATGACCATATTGTCAATTTTGATATTTTCTTTGCACCATTCAACGTCATCCGAAAATACAAAATACTTGGGGTCAGATATTTTTTTGTCTAGTAATTCAATTCCTTTTTGGATGAATTCTAATCCCATCACACCATGGGTGTCAGTATCCAAATAATCAGCTCGTCGAACATTGATCATAACCGAATTTGAATTAGATATATCGTAATACATCTTCGAAATGTGGTCCAAATCACTGTCAACCACACTGTCTTTAAAACAAAAGTCCTTTCGAATCTCTTGTTCAATATCCTTAAAATACTTCGGGCTTTGCCAATATCCTTCAAGTAAAACGTCTTTTGGTTTAAAGATGCCTTTTCTTTTTATTTTTTTTTCGGTATCCTCTACTGTTTGTTGAGAGTAATGATAGTGCGGTTCTTGAATGAGGTCAAACTTTTTAGGTAGTTCGTCAGCAAATCTCTCTTCAACCTTATAGATATCCAAGTCATAATTGCGATAGACAAACCCTTCAGGCATATCCCTTCTTTTCAAAAAAGATAAATCCATTTCAAAAGAAGTTTGACATCTAGAAGCTAAACTTTTGGCAAATGCATATTGAAACATTTGGTTACCCATTCCCCCCATAAGTTTGACTAAAATCATTTTCGAGCTTTACGAATTTGACCATAAAGATGTGAAAAATATGTTGATTCACAAGGAATCACATTTTGGGTATAATTTTTAAATTAATTTTAAGTGGAGTTCAATTTTTGTTCTCTCCTGAGCCAACTATTTAAGCGTCAATACCGTATTTTATAATGATTAAACTTTAACTTTGTTGCATGAGAGTCATTCTTCTACTTCTTACATCTCTTTTCGTGATTTCATTAAACGCTCAGCAATGGGAATGGACAAGAAGAATTAATGGGCCTGCAAATGATTATGTCTCAGATGTTCATTATGATGATGATGGGAACTTATACATCACTGGTAGATCAAAATTTGATGTAATATTTGAAGACGAAACAGCTCCTATCATGCCTGTTTATTACGGTCATACTGATGCATTTATAGCCAAATACGATACAGATGGAAATTTAATTTGGGCGAATTCAGCCGGAGGCCCTGAACCAGATTGGGGATGGGGTGTAACGACTGACCTGGCTGGTAATGTTTATTACACTGGAGAAACTTCTGATACGGCCGTATTTGGCTTGGACACTGTCATCTCTGATGGCATTAGAGATATTTTCATTGCCAAGTTAGATGTGAATGGAAATTATGAATGGGTGAGAACTATTAGCACAACTGATGAAGACAAGGGGAAAGATATTGAAATTGACGAGAATGGAGATTTATATGTCACAGGTTTTATAAACGATACAGTTACTATTGCTGGTACTTTAATAGGAACACCCAATGTAAGAAACGGCTTTATTGTTAAAATGAATTCTGATGGTGATTTTCTGTTAGCTCAAGATATCAGTCCTAAATTGTCTGCTGGTTATCATTTGAAAAGTGACAAGAATGGTTCACTTTATTTAACTGGGGAATTATTATATGATTCATATGTCACAGACTACTTAATTACTGGTCCTACAACACAAGTTTGGAGGGATGCATTTTTGGCGAAAATGGATTACAATTTATCTACACAGTGGGTTGAATTAGTCAAAGGTCCATTTCATAATATTGGTGAAAGTATCGGGCTGAGTAACAACTATGTTTATATGGTTGGTTGCTATTCTTATACTTGTGACTTTTCTGGTATTTCTCTTACCTATAATGGAGACGGCACAAACACAACAACTTTTAACTCATCTAGAGATATGTTTATTTCGAAATATGACTTTGATGGTAACATCCAATGGGCTAAAGGAATGGGCGGAAAGGACTATGATTATGCCTATGGTATTGACGTCACTGAAGATGATGATATCTACATTGTTGGAAGCTTTGAGGATACAGTTCAATTTGATTCATTTGAAATGGTTTCTAATGGGGGATATGACATTTTTATCTCTAAGCTAGATTCTTTGGGTAATGTGCAATGGGTGAAACAGCAAGGGAATTATGATAATGAATTCGGCTTTGCAATTCAGATTGATGAATATGAAAATGTTTATCCTGCTGGTGGTTATAGAGGTGGTGGACAGAACTTTGACACAATCTGGATGCCAATTCAAGAATATACCGGATATGTGGGGAAAATTGCACAGCATACTGATCCAAATACAGACATTTTTGAGCCAAATACATGTGGAAATGACACTGTAACGGTAGCCGTAAATGCGATTACGTCTCCATTATCGTATGAATTTAATCTCACGCCTTCAGGAGGTTGGGTAGATAGTAATGTGTATTCTTTTGTCTACACGGGAACAGGTTTGTCAGGAGAGATTATTGTTTCAAATAATATATATTCTGATACCATCCAAGTGAACGAACTAATTGATATTAGTGTTCCTATCGTATTTGACTTGGGGCAAGATATTACTTCTTGTGATTTTAATACGGTTGACCTTTCGGCACCTTCTGATCAGAATGGGTATTTATGGTCAACAACTGAAACTTCAGAAACCATTACTGTTAATACCACCGGGGAATATTGGGTGACTGTTTTGGATACCGTTGGTTGTGAAGTAACTGATTCTATTTCTGTTGCTTTCATTGACTGTACAGGTATAAGTGAAATTGAAGATCAGATATCAATAGTCTATTTTCAAAATAAGATTATTCAATTAAGCCATGATTTGCCTAACTTAACATGGCAACTATTTGATATCAGTGGAAAGTTGATTATGACCGAATCAAACTCTACTCAAATTGGGGTACATGACTTAAATTCAGGAGCTTATATCCTGAGGTTTGTTGGAGTGAGTGATGAGCCATTTAAATTTGTTGTCTACAGGTAGGGGCGGCTTAATCTTGTTTTGTACCTTCGAATCATGGGGTTAATAAGAACGCTTCTTGCTATTTCTGTAGTCATTGCTCATTCAAGTTCGGTTTTCGGAATCGATTTGGTTGGTGGCCAAATAGCGGTTCAAGCATTCTACATCATTTCAGGTTTTTACATGTCTTTGATTCTGAACGAAAAGTATATTGGGGCCAATGGGTCCTATAAACTATTCATATCAAATCGATTTCTAAGATTATTTCCAATTTATTGGGTGGTCCTCATTCTAACCGTTCTCACCTCTTATGGTATCTATGAGTTCACTGGTGGTGAGCATTCCGGAATGCTGGCGTCCTATATTGAGCATTGGGATCATCTAGGTAATGGCTCCTTCATTTTTTTAGTATTCACTAATTTGGGGGTGTTCTTGCAAGATATGCTACTTTTTCTAGGGCTAGATCTTCAAACAGGCAGTCTGTTCTTTACAGACAGTTTTATAAATACTGAACCTAAAGTCTATAAGTTTTTGATGATTCCTCAAGGTTGGACAATAGGGATAGAGCTGATGTTCTATTTGATTGCTCCCTTCCTGGTAAGAAATAAACTGCCCATTGTTCTCATGTTAATTGCGTTGAGCTTAGGGCTAAGATTCTTTCTTTATTATGGAGCAGATCTAACATATGATCCATGGTTGTACAGGTTCTTTCCAACTGAATTAGTCTTTTTCTTGTTCGGTAATATCTCCTACAAAATGTATGTCAAATACAAAAAAAATAAAGCCGCTAAGAACCTTGGAATCGCCGGGTTAATACTAATCTTATTGATGACATTCACATTTAAGTTCGTGCCATATAACTGGGTAATGTTTGCCTATTTTACTTTATTCTTCCTAGCCATCCCATTTGTCTTTGAACTTTCAAAAAGTTGGAAATGGGACAGGTGGATTGGTGAATTAAGTTATCCCATTTATATTTCACATATGCTGGTTGTTATTGTTGTCAGTCAGATGTCTTTGCCAACTTATGGAGGCTTCGGCTTCACAGTCATTGCGATAACTCTTGCTTTGGCAGTCATTTTGAATAAATTTGTTGCCGAGAGAATAGAAGTTATCAGGCAAAAAAGAGTTCAACTAGGAGAAAAATAAGCTATGGAGCTATTGTATCATAAAGGTGAAAATTTTGGGGACGCAATTAACCCTATGATTTTTGATCGGTTGTTTGGGGCCCTGATGGAGGAAAATGATGGGATTGAAATTTTAGGCATTGGATCCATTCTTGGTCATGCTCGACCTTCAAAAGAATGCAAGAAATTCATAGTTTTTTCTAGTGGCTTTGCTGGTGGAGATTCGTCTACATATGGTAGTGTCCCTGAGCTTAATGATAAATTTGAAATAGTTTGCGTTAGAGGAAAAAAAACCGCTAAGGCACTCGGTATTGAAGAGACTTATGCAATTGCAGATGGAGCATTGTTGGTCTCAAGACTTTTGGACATTCCGGCTCAAGAAAAAAAATACAAATATTCTTACATGCCACATGTAGGAAGTATGAATTTATATAAGAAATGGCCCGAGCTAGTAGAGTCTCTTGGCATACATTTCATTGATCCTACTAAAGATCCAATGCAAGTTTTGAAAGAAATGAAACAGACTCATGTTTTGATGACCGAAGCCATGCATGGAGCTATAATTGCAGACTCTATTCAATTACCTTGGATACCAATAAAAACTAATCAGAGTATTAATGAGTTCAAGTGGAACGATTATTTAGAAACAGTTGATTTGGTCTATTTGCCTAATGAGACCAGAACACTTTATAGCAAAGAAGTACTTAAGGGCGTATTCAAAAAGAAGCTTCAAAAATTCAGGCTCCAAGCGTTTAGTTTTTTACCAACTTTTTTGTACCAAATAATTCAAAATTTTAAGGTTAAAAAAGTTAAGCGAAATTTTGAATCATTTAAGTCAAAACCCACGTATAAATGTAAGGCAGATAAACTCGAGGAACTTCAAGATAAGTTGCTTGCTGCTGCTGAGCGCGTGAAAGGTATGGTTTAAGTATTACAGAATGTATTTTAACTCATTAGAATTTTTTCTTTTTCTTCCTTTAGTATTTGCCATTTATTGGTTAATACCAAAGAAAAATGTGCTTGAAAAGAATGTAGTCTTGCTTCTTGCTAGTTACGTTTTTTATGGTTGGTGGGATTGGAGATTTTTGTCATTAATACTTTTCAGTTCCATTGTTGATTATAACCTTAGTCAAAGATTGGGCAAGCAAAATGATAAGAAGAAAAGGAAGTTTTTACTTTTTGTCAGTATCACTCTCAACTTAGGATTACTTGTTTTCTTCAAATACTGCAACTTCTTTATCGATTCTTTTGCAGAGGCATTCTCATTCTTCGGTCAATCAATGGATCCTGCTCGTCTAGATATTGTATTGCCTGTTGGTATAAGCTTTTATACATTTCAGACCTTAAGTTATACTATAGATGTATATCGAAAAAAACTTGAACCTTCACGAAATATCATCTCATTTTTTGCCTTCGTAAGTTTTTTTCCTCAGCTAGTGGCAGGACCGATTGAGAGGGCGACAAACTTGCTGCCCCAATTCAAGAAAGAGAAATCATTCAATTATGTGGAGTCTGTTGATGGCTTGCGTCAAATTCTTTGGGGCTTTTTTAAGAAAATTGTAATTGCCGACAATTGTGCTCAAATTGCCAATAGGATATTTGATAATTACGACTCAATGCCGGGTAGCATGCTTTTTGTTGGGGCGGTTATGTTCGCATTTCAAATTTATGGTGATTTTTCAGGGTACTCTGACATAGCAATTGGATTGTCCAGAATGTTTGGTTTTAATTTGAAAAAGAACTTCGCTTTTCCATATTTTTCAAGAGATATTGCTGAGTTCTGGCGGAGATGGCACATTTCACTCTCAACATGGTTTAGAGATTATCTATACATCCCTTTGGGAGGAAGTAAAGGAGGAAAACTTCGACAGCTTAGAAATACCTTCATAATTTTCATTGTCTCAGGCTTTTGGCATGGACCAAACTGGACCTTTGTGGCCTGGGGAGGCCTAAACGCGTTGCTCTTTCTTCCTCTATTATTAAGAGATAAGAATAGAAAAAACCTTGATATGGTAGCACAGAAAAAACTGTTCCCCTCGGTTGGAGATATGCTAAGAATATTGAGCACCTTCATAATCGTGTGCTTTGCATGGATATTTTTTAGGGCTGAGACAATTGCTGATGCCGGCATCATAATTTCTAAGATCATTGATCCAAGTTTCTTCACATTACCATCCTTTGAGTTTACTGAGTTTTTCAGTCTCTTCTTTTTGATAATATTCATAATGATTGAATGGCTTAATCGCCACAAAAATTTTGCATTAGAGTTGGGAGATAGCCCTTATCCAAGATGGTTTAATTGGTCGGCATATTTGGCAACACTCTTGGTAATCGTAGTTTTTGCAGGGGATCTTCAAGAATTTATTTACTTCCAATTTTAATGAGAAAATTCCTACTTAAAATATCATTGTTCATCTCCATTTTTTCGGGAATTTACCTTCTGTTTTTTTATTTGGTGCAAGAAGGAATTAGAAAGTCTGATTACCAAGATTTCGCTCAATGGAATGAGATTTATTCAGGTCAAATTAATTCAGATGTAATAATTATGGGCTCTTCTAGAGCCTGGAGACAGGTTGATCCGCAAATTATTGATGAAAAACTTGACTGCAATTCTTATAATCTTGGTATTGACGGTTATCATATTCCAATGCAGCTTACGAAGTATGAGATATATTTGGAATCAAACCGATTACCAGAGCGAATGATTTATATTGTGGATCACTTCTCATTTGATAAACGAGAAGATCTTTTCAATAAGATTCAGTTCGCTCCATACTTCAATGATACTATTTTAACCAAAAGGTTGAAATCTTATGAAGGATATAAGTGGCAACATTATAATACTCCTTATTTCCAATATAGCGGTAGTAAGGAGGTAGCATTAGCCGGGCTAACAGAAAGTTTAGGTCTTAAAGATTTTAAGTCAAATAAATTCAAAGGGTTTAGATCAAAAGATCAAAGTTGGGAGAATGATTTTGATGTCGAGAGAGAGCTTAATCCTGAAGGAAAGAGAGCAAAAGTCAAGGCTGAGGTGGTAAATGAATTTCAGCTATTTCTGGAAGAACAAAAAAAACTAGGTGTTGAGGTCGTAGTAGTTTACAGTCCGGATTACATTGGTTTTCAAGATTACATTATTAACCGAGATTCCGTAATGCAGATTTATGAAGGCATTACTCAAAAACTTGACATTGATTTCATTGATTTTTCAACACACTATCTTTCTCAAGAGAAAGATTACTTTTATAACCCTACGCATTTGAATTCAAAAGGCGCCGAGATTTTCACAAATGAATTGACTTCAATGATAGAGTCTGAATAGAATGATTGAAAAGACCCCTGAAAATATAATCGTTGGCATTAAAGCTGATACATATCCTGAGAAGAGAAATTTTTCAGGTATTGACCTTGAAGGTGTGTCTTTTAAGAAAGTGAGGGATTTTTATAAATACCCTGCTTTTCTTTATTATAAAACTTATAAGACTACG
>CAJXJK010000020.1 GCA_913054135.1 uncultured Flavobacteriales bacterium
CGCCTCCTGACAGTGACTTTGAAGATCTATTTAATGACAAATAATGTAAACCTACATCCATCAAAAATCTCAGTCTATTATTTATTTCTTTTAAAATCTCTGAAGCAATTGCTCTCTGCTTTTCAGATAATTTCTCATCTAATTCTAAAAACCATGTTTGTAGACTCGCTAGATCATTGTGAGCCAATTCCCCAATATTTTTCTCCGCAATTTTAAAGTAGTCTGCCTCTTTCTTTAAACGGCTGCCATTGCAACTATCACAAGGTTTTTTGTTCATGAAATTCTCTACCCAACGTCTAACCGCTGGAGAAGGACTTTCTTTGAACTGTTTCACCAAATAATTTGTAATTCCTTGAAAAGAGAAATTCTTGTTCAATCCATCTACTTCTAAAACATCTTCAAAGCCAAAAAGCAATTTATTAATGATCTCTTCTGGGATTTCTGAGATTGGATCTTTTAATTCATGTCCGTATGCCTGAAGTACAAATTCAATTTTATTAGTGAACCAATTGTTTTTTAGTTTACCTAATGGCTCTATAGCACCATCTTTTATGCTCAGCTTAGGATTAGGAATGACTTTCTTCAAATCAATTTCAGAGATGATTCCTAGACCCGAACACTTCTTACAAGCTCCATAGGGCGAATTAAATGAAAATAGATTTGGCTCAGGTTCTGCGTATGAAATCCCTGTAGTTGGACACATCAAAAAACGGCTAAATTGTCTTATGTCTTCTGATTCATGTTTTTGAACCATCATGACATCAGAACCATATTTTAGGGCCGCCTGTACTGCTTGTGTGACTCTATTCTTATTGTCTTCAGATACTTGAATGCGATCTATTACTATCTCTATGTCGTGAATTTTGTACCTATCAAGGCGCATTCCGCTCTTGATATCTAGTATCTCACCATCAACTCGAACTTTTGAGTATCCAAGCTTAGTTATTTGTTCAAATAATTCTCGGTAATGGCCCTTTCGCCCCTTTACCTTGGGAGAAAGAATGATGATTTTCTCTCCATCATATTGCTCAACAATCAAATCGATAATTTGATGATCAGTATACTTGACCATCTTTTCACCCGTGTTATACGAATATGCTTCACCCGCTCTAGCAAAGAGCAGTCGCATAAAATCATAAACCTCCGTTACGGTTCCAACAGTGGATCTAGGACTTCTATTCACTGTTTTTTGCTCGATAGAAATCACTGGAGACAGACCCAATATTTCATCAACATTTGGACGTTCAAGTCCTCCCAAAAACTGTCTTGCATATGCAGAGAATGTTTCAAGGTATCTTCTTTGCCCTTCGGCAAATATGGTGTCAAAAGCCAAAGAAGATTTTCCACTACCTGAAAGGCCTGTGAAAACCACAAGCTTATTTCTAGGGATTTTTAAATCAAAGTCTTTAAGATTATGTTCTCTAGCGCCATATATCTCAATAAATTCTTCTTGTGAAATGTCTTCTGTCATCTGAAAGGTAAGGGACAATAAATTTACGAATCAGAACCGGAGTAATAGCTAGAAATTATTTTTTTTTGGTTTTGGATGTCATTTTTGCAATGCTAATGAAGATAACCAGAAGCATTAAAACGTAGAGCCACATTAAAATGAGGCTCAATGAACCGTGAGGTATAAAATTGGCAATATTGTAAGCTAGCATTGAAGAAACAATTGCCATCACTATAAATATGTATCCAACTTGTTTATCTGACAACCCGAAATACGAGAGTGCGTGTGTCGTATGATCCTTACCGCCAACCATTGGATTCTGTCTTCTATTAAGCCTCCTTAAAACCACAAAGGTTGTATCCACGATAGGCACAGAGAAAGAAACCAACACTAAAGTAAGGTTCGAGAACACTGAAAATTCGCCGTCATCTATACCGCGATTCCATAAGAACTTGATAGAATAATAAGCTAAAAACATTCCTATAAACTGAGATCCGGTATCGCCCATAAACATTTTTGCCGGATTCCAATTAAATATCAAGAAACCAGCAAGTGAACCGAGAATAGTAATTAACAGAAACAGATCTACATTATTTGTCAATGAGAATGGCAAAGAGATTCCTAAAATTGTCAGGATAATAAAGATAGATGCGGTGGTAGTAATTGAATCCATGTTATCTAACATATTTAATGAATTCATAATTCCAACTACCCAAATTATAGTAACGGCAATATTCAACCAATTGGCGTCAAAAAGGTGAATGTAATTTCCTGTACTCACTAAAATTACACCACATAAAATTTGGCTTCCTAGTTTAATCAATGGCTTTGTGTCATAGGCATCATCAGATAGCCCCAGAAGGAAAGCTACATTTATACTAAAAAAGAGACCCAATAATTCTTCATTTTGAAATACATCCGTCTGGCCAAACATGATGGCATAAATCATAAAACCTAATAGATAACAAAGGTAAAACGAAATCCCTCCCAATGATGGCTTTGAAGTATTACTCCATCTGATATTCAAGTCATTTTTATTTCTAATTCCAAGATTATGAGCAAATTTTAAAAAAAATGAATTGATTACGGCTGATAGAACCATAGCTCCGGCAAAAAAGCCAACCAATGACAATACAGAATTCAAAGCCTCACTCATATGCTAAACTTAGAAATTAGCTCAGAAAATGGTTTTGCCTCTTGATCTTTGGCAGAAACAATGGGATTTTCAACTCCCCAGTCGATTCCTAACTCCTGATCATTCCAATTGATAGAATCTTCAGATTCCTGATTATATAGATTTGTGCATTTATACGAAAATAATGTATCGTCTTCTAAGGACAAAAAGCCGTGTGCAAAACCAGGTGGAACCCAAAAAACCACTCCGTTTTCAGCCGATAAAAGAACTTTTTGATGTTCTCCATAAGTTGGTGATCCTTTTCTAATATCAACGGCAACATCAATTACCGACCCGCTAATTACCCTAACCAACTTCCCCTGATCATAAGGGGGATTTTGAAAGTGCAAACCTCTAAGAACGTTCTTCTTTGATTTTGACTGATTGTCTTGTGAAAACGATAGATCTGAAATATTTTTTTTAAAGAATTCGACATTGAACGACTCGAAGAAATATCCTCGGTCATCTTCAAAAACTCTTGGTTTAAAAGCTTTTAAACCTTCTATGTTAAAATTTTGAACTTCCATTTATCTCCAGAACTTCCACCATTTTTTAGGCTGCTCATCATCTGAGTAATAACCTCCGTAACCTGAGCCATAGCCGTAACCATAGCCATAACCATTCTTATTCGTTTCCATTGCATTAAGAGCAACAAACAACTTTTTAATTTGTTGATTATCAACTAACTCTCTAACTCTTTGAGCAAAGTAACGTTTTGAATAGTTTGCTCTGAATATATAGATTGGGCAATCTGCCTTATTCATTACGCTTATACCGTCAGAAACTATTCCCACCGGCGGATTATCAATTATGACTACATCATATACTTTCTTAAACTCTTCAATAGTTTTGTCAAAAGCATCTCCAATTATAAGCTCTGAAGGGTTTGGTGGTATTGGCCCAGCCGTAATGAAATCGAGGTTCTCTAACTCACTGTTTTGAACGCAGGCTTTCCAATCTTCTTTATCGGCTAGTATGCTACTCATTCCATTATTGTTATCAACCTTTAAGGCTAAATGTACTTTAGGTTTCCTTAAATCTAAATCTATAATTAAGACCTTTTTCCCGGTCATTGCAATTATTCCACCAGTATTAACTGCCACAAAAGTTTTACCTTCTCCTGAAATTGAAGAAGAGATCGCAATTACATTTGATTGATTCTCCTTTAAAATGAATTGTAAATTTGACCTTATGTGCCTATATGCCTCAGACAAAGAAGATTTAGGGCTATTATGGACTACCAGGGTCGAATTAAGTTCTTTCGATTGAAACTTTGGTATAACACCCAAGAAGCCAATATTTGAAGGCAAAATTCTTTTTAATTCTTCTGGCTCTTGAATTTCATTAAATGTAATGTATTTAATGAGTAGATAAATTAAGCTCAACATAATTGTCATTATCAAGGCAATAGCGTAAATCAGTTTCTGATTAGGTGAGATCAACACTGCTGTGGTTGGAGATTGAAGAACCATATTATCCATTGTAAACCCCGCCTTTGAAATTGCGTATTGTGTCTTTTTCTCAATTAAGAGAGTATAGTACTTTTCATTCAAATTAAATCTTCGATTTAGCTTAGAAAGCTCCATTTCTTTCTCTGGAATTCCATACAGTTCTCCAGTAACCTGAGTGATTTTATTTTGTAAAATCTGTCTTTTAAAAGTTAGTTGACTTTCAATGGTAGTAAGGATTCTTTGAATATTTTTAACTTGAGCTTCAACATTTTTTCTGGCTTTAACCAATCTATCATTCTCCCCTGTAACACTGTATGTCAAATCTTCTTTAAGCACCAACATATCATGCAAAGACTCAAGCTCCTTTATCAAAAGACCTTCATAGTTTGTCCCAGTAACAGCAGGTATGATCTTATAGATTTCAAGACGATCACTTAATCTCACACTGCGTTCAACCTCTCTCATCAATTGAAGTTCAAGATCTATTTCGAGTAATTGACCTTGTAAATCTCCACTTCGTTCCATCACATTAGCTGTTACGAATTGAGGATCCACTACTCCATTGCTGTCTTTAAAGGATTGAATAGCTGATTCTGATTCTTTTAATTGTACAAATACCGTGTCTAACTGGCTATCAATAAAATCAAGAACACTTGCAGAACTCTGTCTTTTTTTCTCTAAGTCATATTGAAAGAAAGTATTGATCACTGAAGAGACAATATCTTTAGACATGACTCTGTTATTCGATTTAAAAGATACTTTAATTGTCTTCGCCTCAGGATTGAGAGCATAAACTTGCAAGTGCGGATGCAATGAAGTAGTTAATGAAGTGTAATCATTGAATTTAAAATAAAGACTGTTTTCAGAACTCGCATTTGTAAACTTATCTGAATCATTGATTTTGAATATCAAATTAAAGTGATCATTATTTACAGGCGAATTAGCTTGAATATCAAAGCTTTGAGGGCCAGTTGAAGAATTAAAACTTAACTGAACATTTTCACCGCCTAAACTTTTGACTTTAATTTGAGCCCCTACCAATGAACTATCCTTGAGTTCTAATAGAGTCACATGATAACTCGATAATAAATATTTCTCCTCAGTAAGAATTTCACCTTCCGAATAATATGAAATCTCCAAATTGATGTTTTTCAAAGATTTTTCTAGTAAAAATGTTGATTTTAAGAGCTCAATATCTTCTGAGAGCGAATTCTCTTGCTCAAAACCATCAATATCTAAAATCCTTTTACCCTCATCTTGTGATGATCTTTGAATGATTGCCGTTGATTCATAAACTGGCTTAGTGTACCTCAAGTAAACAAATGAAATACTTAATGACACCAAAAGAATAATTAGCGGAACAAACTTATTCCGCTTTAAAACTATCCAAATGAGATTTAAATCAAATTCTTTATTGAACCTGGAAATCTTTTGGTTGCTATTTTCTAAGTTATCACTCAAATCAAGGAGATAAAATTAAGGCTACGATTACTGCGGCACTTGAAATAAGAGAAACAACAGGAGCAACTTCTCCTAAAATTTCACGACCTATTTCAGGGTCAGGTTCAACATAAATGTAATCATTGGCTTGAACTATGATATCAGCATATGCCAACCCTTCAATTTTCGATAAATCAATTTTATAAACTTCTCTCTTCCCATTTTCTGTCTTTCTAATAAGCTTGATTTTGTTAGCTCTACCCCTATCTGCAACACCTCCGGCCAAAGCAATTGCTTCTAGAAGTGTTACGTTATTATTTGCAAGATAAAGAACTTGAGCTTCACCTCCCGTTCCCGGAAAAACTATAACCCTTCTATTAGTTACTGCAATTTGAACAAAAGGGTCAACATAGTCGCCACTATATAAATCTTGTAGATAAAGTTCAGCATCTCTAATAGATTTTCCAACCAAATTTACCTTACCTAACACAGGCAGGTTGACCATTGAATCACTTTGGATAACGTAGTTCAATGAGTTGTTTGGATTAAAGAGCTGATTTTGCCCTCCACCTTCTACTGTGGCAATATCCAATAACTTAAATCCATCATTTGTAAAAAATCTTAATTGAAGAATATCGTTTTTATCAATCAGGTAGTCACTCTTAGATGCGTTCAATGAATCAACATCAGCGAACTCATAATCTTTATCTGTTCTTAACATTATGTTACTGTTGATTCCACAACTCTGAATGAGAATTGTGATTCCTAAGACACATATAAATTTCAAATTTCTTTTCATCAAATAACTCCTTTATTTTCAAGCGCTTTCAAATACACCTTCTCCATATTGGAGCAAAGTGTATTGTAACTGAACTTATCCTTTACGTGTTCCCAGCCATTTTGTGACATTTTTTCACGTAAAGTTTTCGATTCTATCAATTTTAATAGTTGTTCTTCATATCGAACGGGATCACTCAAATCAACAACAAAACCTGTTTCATCTTCTAAAAGAATGTCTTTCACCCCTCCTACATCTGTTGATATTACTGGCACGCCAGATGCCTGAGCCTCAATTAAACTAACAGGTGTCCCCTCATTCAATGAAGACAGAGCAACTACATCTAATCCGGCTAAGGCAAATTCAATATTTTTGATCCAAGATGTAAAAATGAAGATAGATTTGCCAAGTCGCTTCTCTATACTTTCTGCTTTTTCTCTAAGTTCTTGGACCAATTCTCCATCCCCAATTACGACCAACTTAAAATTGGTTTCTGTTTGAGAGGCTATTTTTTCAATCGTATCAAATAGGAAATCATGATTTTTAATTGGGGCAAGTCTCCCTATAATACCGACAGCAACAGTATCATCTTCAATTTTATATTTCTCCCTGAATTCTGTTCTATGCTTTTCTTTATTTGAATTAAAGCGCTCAAGGTCAAAGCCGAGATTTACAACTTCTACTTTTTTCTCAGGAGCAATGCTATGAATTGAAGTCAATTCATGTTTCTGCAAATTAGAAATGGCTATGATGACATCAGACTTCTTAGCCATCCTTCGTTCAATGTTCTTGTAAAAAGTCGTTTTCGCTTTTCCGAAATAAGAGTGAAATACATGTCCATGAAAAGTATGAACTATCACTGGAACTTTTTCTTTGAATGCAGCCAACCTTCCAACTACACCAGTTTTTGAGGCATGGGTATGAACTATATGAGGCTTGTACTCTCTGATAATCTTTCTTATTTCTTTATAGGCAAGGCGATCATTTTTAAAATTAACCTCTCTTTGCAAATGATCAATAAGTTCAATCTCAACTCCATACTTTTCAGGAATGAATTGTGATTCACCTTCATGAGATTCATGTTTACCTCCAATTAACTTGGTCTCGAAGCGATCATCTAAAAACGCCGATAAAAAAGTTGCGTTATAGGTTGGACCTCCTAAATTGAATCTGTTTATTATTCTTAATACTCTGATTTTCATTTAGGTCATATATTTTTTCCACCAATGTTGAAAAATTAGTAACGACCAAACCAAATAAATTCTATCTCCAAAACTTTTGTTCGATACTTTCTTTAAAAGTGTTCGCACACCATCATAATTGAATATTCCTTGTTCTTCAATAAATTCTTGAGAGAACTTGTCTGAATTAAGTATTTCAGAAATCTGATCACCAAGCCACTCTTGCAAAGGAATTTCAAAACCTTTTTTAGGTCTATCAATTACATCTTCAGGCAATTCTTCTCGATAAGCATCTTTTAAAATTCTTTTAGTTGCATTCTTACCCAGCTTAAAAGCAAGCGGTAAAGAGTTAGCAAAATCAACAACATTAGGGTCCAAAAATGGAGTTCGAACCTCTAAAGAATTCGCCATGCTCATCAAATCTACTTTCTTCAACATGTCATTCGCCAACACAAAGTGTTGATCGGCAATTAAGGAGTCTGAGACATCCTGTATCATATAACCTTCCCAATTAATCGTTCTATAATGTTCAGGTTTTAAAATGTTCACTACGTCTTCAATAGATACGAAATGACACCAATGCCAATATCGTGCTTCAATATCTAACTTGAGGCCCGAGTTCATCTTTTGAACTTTTCGATTGATTTGCCCCCACTTCGAAGTTCTGTTATTACTAAAACTCCCAAGAACTGAAGATGCGCCTTTTACTAAAATTTTATCTCTAGGAGTATAATCCTCTGACTTCAAGAGTGCTTTATGCTTATTATAGCCACCAAAAAGTTCATCAGCCCCATCACCTGAAAGCGCAACCGTTACTTCTTTTCTGGTCTCTTTTGCTAGCAGGAAAGTTGCAAAAGCTGAAGAATCGGCAAAAGGTTCATCAATTGCTTCCAAGAAGTTCTCAAATTCATCTTCGAAATTTTTCTTCGTCAAAATAAATTCGTGGTGATTTGAACCAATTTTATCAGCAACTTGCCGCGCATAACCAGATTCATCAAAATATTTATGATCAAACCCAATTGAGAAAGTATCCAGTTTTTCCTTTTGTTTTGCCGCGATCGTGGCAACCACTGAAGAATCAACCCCACCGCTCAAAAAGCAACCTAAAGGAACATCTGAAATAAGTCTTCTCTCAACAGCTGAATTCATTAGTTTTTGTAATTCAGTAACAGAATCTTCGTAGTTTAATTTTGCGTAAGGATTTCTTCGAACCTCCGTGTATGTGTTGATCACAACACTTTTCTCTCTGATTATTCCATACTCACCAGGCTTTATCTTATAGGCCTTTTCAATTATCGTGTGACTCGCAGGAATATATGTAAGGCCTAAATAATGATTCAAGGCGTCAGCATCAATCGTTTTGTCAATGTCAAAATGAAATAATGAATTCAATTCAGAGCATAAAATGAACTTATCACCATCCTCATAAATAATAAGAGGTTTGATTCCCATTCTATCTCGAGCGAATAATATTTCATCCCTTTGATTGTCGTAAAAAGCAAAAGCGAAGAATCCGTTCAGTTTCGGTAAAGCCTTCTCCCTTTCCTTAATCAACAAATGAAGCAGTACTTCTGTATCTGAATTAGTAACAAACTCTACCCCCTTAATTTCGAGATCATTTCTTAATTCTTTGAAATTGTAAATCTCTCCATTAAAAATTAAAGTATACCTCCCCGAAGCGTCACAGAAAGGCTGATTAGACCTATCGTCGGCATCTATGATTGAAAGTCTGACATGGCCAAAGGCAACATTGGAATGTATTTTGCAATCTTGACTGTCGGGACCCCTATGTTTTAAGGCATCCAAAGCAATATCCAGCTGGTCAAAACTTGACTCGCCTATTTTATTTTTTGCTAGTATGCCTATTATCCCACACAAAGTTTCTAATTTAGAATTAACAAATATAGTCGGTAACCTGCGCTAAACAACAAAAAATGAAGTATTTCTTAAGTACAATAAGCTTTTTACTCTTGACGACTGTGTCTTTTGGTCAAGAGGAGGGAGAAAAACCGAATACTTCAATTCAAAAAAGTGCCGAAAGCATCATGAAGTTCTCCAAATTAAAGAATGGAGCATTTAGTTTTTATGCCAAAGACATGACCTCAGGAACGGTAATTGCAGATTATAATGGAAACATGAGTATTCCCTCTGCCTCTACCATGAAACTTGTCTCAACTTCAACGGCATTTCAAATACTGGGAGGAGCATACCGATTCAAAACTACAATCGCCTATTCAGGTGAAATTGATTCAACAGGAACTCTAAAAGGAGACGTCTATATTATTGGAGGAGGAGATCCTACCTTAGGTTCGAGACATTTCACCAAGAGCGGAGAAGAAAGAGATTTCCTTTACACATGGGCAGATACTCTCTATAATCTGGGAGTAAGAAAAATTGACGGTCATGTCATTGCGGACGCCTCTATTTATTCTTATCAAGGAGCTCCTAGCGGATGGATTTGGGGAGATATGGGTAATTATTATGGTGCGGGACCTTCTGGACTTACCGTCTTTGACAATATGGTAACATATCATTTCAAAACGGGAGAATCTGCCGGAGATTCAACTGAACTTACATGTGTAACACCATACGTTCCAGGAATTAAGATTCGAAATTATGTTAAGTCTGCCGATTCTAAAAAGGACAATGCATATGTTTATGGCGCTCCTTGGTCAACAGACTGGTTTGTGAGGGGATCAATTCCAAAAAACAAAGAAGATTTCAAAGTTAAGGCTTCAATGCCAGACCCTGAATTGGTTTGCGCTCTGGAGTTCGACTACGCTCTTGAACAAAAAGGAATTGACGTATTATACGCCCCATTAACAATGAGGGAATTGAACAGAGATGAACCATTCACGAAACCTGAACTAACTGATGCTTACGTTCACAGGTCACCTTACTTGAGTACAATCATCAATGTCACTAATAGATCTAGTATCAATTTATTTGCCGAACACATTTTGTGTCAAATCTCGGTTAAGAGATCAGGATATGGAAGTACGTATAATGGGGCACTTATTTGCAAGAAATATTGGAATGGAAAAGTAGGAGCCTCAGGTTTAAACATGACTGATGGAAGTGGATTATCACGATCAAACTCTGTGAGTTCTAAGTTTTTCGTTGACATGTTGACTTATATGCACAAGTCTAAGAATGGTGCAAAACTCAAAAAAAGCATGGCTCTTGCTGGAAAACGAGGAACCATGGCAGGAATGTGCAGAGGAACAACAGCACAAGGAAGAGTTTATGGTAAATCAGGAACAATGACTAGAATGAAGTCGTATGCCGGATATGTCGATTCAAAGAGTGGTAAAAAAATTGCTTATGGTATGACAATGAACAATCACACCTGCTCAAACACCCAAGTTAGAAAGTATTTTGAACAGATTATGGTTAAACTTTCAGTCTATTAAAAATTTTACAGAAGCTTCTAAAACTTCTAAAAATCCTTCTGAAACTTTATGCGACTCCCATGGGTGGCTCATCTCAAACGTATGACCTGAGCCCTTGATAACTTTCACTTCTGTGTCTGTCCATTGTGAAACAGCAAGGCCTTCAGAGATAGAAACGGCAAGATCCATATCACCATGAATTTGTAAAATTGGTTTTTTCAAAGACTCGCAAGCAGCTTGAATGCTTAACTCTTCTTGATGTTCAATGAAATCTTCATAAAAGGAGAAATAGTGCGGCATTTCTTGATTTGTCCGACCATTCAAAACAGTCCGCACTCCTGCCCTTCTCCAATCTTCAATCTCATTTTCATCAGTTGGAAAACGAGACTCAATATCAGAGATTCCGGCCCAAGAAACTATCTTATCAATTTTGTCATTTTGAGATCCTTCAAGAACAGCAATACCACCTCCCCTGCTATGCCCAATCAAATGAAGAGGTATGTTAAGCTCCAATTCTTGATGAATTAGTCTGTGAGCCTCTTCAACTATCAATCGG
Source organism: uncultured Flavobacteriales bacterium (assembly GCA_913054135.1). Classification (GTDB taxonomy): domain Bacteria; phylum Bacteroidota; class Bacteroidia; order Flavobacteriales_D; family Crocinitomicaceae; genus Paracrocinitomix. The sequence goes on from CAJXJK010000020.1 coordinate 11,423, forward strand.
GTGTCATTTAGTTCGTACGAATATCGATTTAATCCAAAGGCATCCAAATCATCAAAATCAATTGGGTTATTGATTGTTCCTCCATTATGAGATAAGTTAAATTTCAGAACCCCAATCTTATTTTCGGCAAAATAGTTCTGCATCAAATTCCATCCTCCCCAATCTTTAAATCCTTTATAGCCGTGAATAAAGACTATCATAGCAACTGGATCTTCAGGAATTTGACAGTCATAAAGTGACTTTCTCTGATTGCTACCAACGTAAATCTTATTCTTAAAATCAATCATATATTTCTATCTTTGGCGTTTATTACAATAGGATAACAAATTCAGTCAAAAATATAATAATTGTTTCCATTATAGGAATGTTTGTCAGTTGTCAGACCTCATTTGGCGATAAATATAAAAAAGGAAATTTGGAAGTATATTTTGACAAGGGTACTAAACCTTTTGCTGAACCCATAGCCAATTATTTTCATGACAACAATCTTGTTGGAGGGACTAAGCAATCCATCATGCTCACCTCCACTTCAATGGGTGATAGTGAAGAAAGCCAGCACTTTATCCTTAAAATGATTCAGACAGAAAGTAACAAAAAGTTTGATGAAAATGAATTGAAACAAGTTGAATTGCTTGAAGAAGATCTTGAAAAATCTATCTTTAACAGTGAATTAGAAATTGTGCTTTGCACCTCAAACTTTCTTGAAATACAATGAAAATATCCGCATCAATTTATTCAGATAAAAAATCAGAAGACATTCTGACTACAATTGAGGATTTGAACAATTCTCATGTTGACATGATTCATGTTGATTGCAATGACGATTTGAATGTATTTGTCGATATCGAGAAAATTCAAAATCATAGCCACATCCCTGTTGACTTACACATCATTACAGAATATCCTGAAAGGTTCTACCCTGCTTTAGAAACCTTCAAGATTGAATATGTCACATTTCAATACGAAGACCTACAAAAGAAGGAGCTAAACATACCAAAAGAATTTACAGGTCAATTAGGATTGGCGATTACATCAAATACTTCAATTGATGTTTTTGATCAATATGCCGAAGATTTTGACTTCATCCTCTTCATGGCTACAATACCTGGACAAAGTGGCGGAAAGTTTGATAAATCTAACTTTAGGAAAATTCGAGCATTTCAAAAAAGATACCCAAATAAGAAGGTACATGTTGATGGTGGAGTAAACGCAGAAGTATCATTTATCCTAAGAAACATGGGGGTTTACGCCTCTGTTTCAGGATCCTATCTATTTAATTCTGCAAACATAAACACTGCACTTTTAAATCTTAAGTTAAATGAAATTCAATCTCAATTCATGGTCCAAGACTTCATGAGAGATATGGATGAATCTCCAATGGTGAGACATGAAGACCTTTCATTAGCAAAAGTTTTAGAGGCAATGAATGAAGGGAAGATGGGATTCGTTATCGTTCTCAATGCACAAGATGAATTCAAAGGTATTATTGGTAATGCTGATTTGAGAAAGAACTTACTTCAAAACATAGATGATATTCAAAGCTTAAATGTTTATGACATGATAAATGAAAGCCCCATAACAGTAAAAGGAACATTCACAGTTTATCAATTATTGCGCTTTATAAAAAAAGAAAGTCGAACAATAGTTTATTTACCAGTAATCGGCGAAAATAATAAAGGAATAGGAACGATTAATTTCCTAAATCTAATCAAAGGAGAAATATGATATTACATTTAAATAAAAGTATAGGTTGTGATAGAGCACATGCAATTGCTGATTCAGCAAAAGCATTTGTCATTGAAAAGGATGATAAATTCGTTCTGATTTCTTCGTCTTCTCATAAAGAATTGGACGCTAGTTATGCTAATGAAGTAAGTGAGCATTTCGTGTTTGAAAATGACATGCAATTGTCATCAAAAAAATATATCAATGCCACACGCGAAGTTAAGATTGGTAACACTACAATTGGAGGAAATACAGGAAACACATTGCTTATAGCGGGCCCATGTTCAGTAGAATCAGAAAGCCAAATCCAAGAATCATCAGCACTATTGAAAGAACTTGGACTGACCACCTTAAGAGGCGGATGCTACAAACCGAGAACATCTCCTTATAGCTTTCAAGGTCTAGGACTAGAAGGTTTGAAACTTCTAAAAAAAATGAATCAAGAACATGGTCTTACAGTGATTACTGAAGTTAGAGATGCCACTCATGTTCAAGAAGTTATTGAGTATTCTGACGTTATACAAGTAGGAGCAAAAGCAATGTACGATCAAGGAATTCTCAGAGCTTGCGCGAAAACTCAAAAACCTGTTTTAATTAAAAGAGGGTTTGGAACAACTTTACAAGAGTTTGTGCAATGTGCTGAGTTTGTACTTTCAGGTGGAAATGAAAACGTAGTGCTTTGTGAAAGAGGTATCCGAACATTTGAAACAAAAACAAGGTTCACCCTTGATTTATGTGGGGTTTCTTACCTTAAGGAACATACAAACTTACCTGTAATCCTTGACCCATCACATGCTATGGGACATGCATATGGAGTTCCGGATTTAACCAGAGCTTGCATTGCAATGGGAATTGATGGACTTTTGATTGAAGTACACCCTACTCCAAAAACTGCGAAGTCAGATGCTTCTCAGCAATTAAACCACCAAGAATTTAAAGACTTATTGAAAACAATGCAACCAGTTGCAAATTCAGTTGGAAGAAAGATTGTCTAGAATTCGTAAATTGAACCAAAGATTTAAAACATGAATATCTACAACAGTAATATTCTTCACTTATGTGAAAAAGAGGGAATCTCAATAACTGAATTTGAGAATATAATTTACATTCCGAAAGTTCGAATTATTGATCCAACACCAAATGAATTGGTAAGAATTGCAGATTACTTCAATTTACCATTGGACGTGATAGTTTTAAAAGACCTTAAACAGACACAAAAGTTTGACAAAAACTCTTTTAAAATGATCATTCTGGATGTAGATGGAACCATGACTGATGGAGGCATGTACTTCACAGAGAATGGAGATCAGATTAAGAGATATAATGCGAAAGATGGATTGGCAATTAAACGCTTAGTTGCTAACGGTATCATCTTTGGAATTATCTCTCATGGAAAAAAATTAAAAGTGGTTCAAGACCGTGCCGATTTATTAGGAATTCAAAAGGTTTACGTTGGAAGCGAACCAAAACTTGGAATATTAAACTCTTGGCTGACTGAATTCGACATAAAATTGTCTGAAGTAGTTTATGTTGGAGATGACCTGAATGACCTAGACATTCTCGAAGCTGTTGGAATGTCGGCTTGTCCTTCAGATGCGGTTTCAGATATTAAGAAAAAGGCAGACATTGTTCTTCGAAAAGCAGGTGGCCAAGCATGTATCAGAGAGTTAGTTGACGAATGGCTAACATAGAAGGCACATCTAAGACACTTGTAGTAATTGCGGGGCCTACAGCAGTTGGAAAAACAAATCTGAGCCTTAAACTCGCAAAAGAATATGAATGCCCAATTATCTCTTTTGACTCAAGGCAGTTTTATAAAGAGTTGAATTTAGGAACAGCTAAACCAACTTCTGAAGAACTCTCTTCAGCAGAACATCATTTCATAAATTCAAGATCAATACATGATTTTTATACATCAGGAATGTATGAGAATGATGCCATTAAAAAGCTAGATGAATTGTTCCTAGACACGAATATAGTTATTGCTGTTGGTGGCTCAGGGCTTTACATCAATGGGCTATGCTACGGCATTGACGACATACCATCTGACTTAGAATCAAGAGAACAAATCAAACAAAGATGGCAAGAAGAAGGCCTTGAAGTATTGCAAAAAGAATTGGCTGAAAAGGACCCCGAATATTATGAAATAGCTGATGTGAAAAATCCTCGAAGAGTGATGAGAGCGCTGGAAGTAATTGAAATTAGCGGTAAAACTTATACTTCATTCAGAACAAAAACAAAAAAGAAAAGAAATTTCAAAACTATTTGGATTGGCTTGGAACAAGACGTTGAAACTCTCTATGTAAGAATCAATTTAAGAGTAGATCAAATGATGGAGAATGGCTTGGCGGATGAAGTCAATGAATTGAAGGAACTACTGCACCTGAAATCACTTAGAACAGTTGGATACCAAGAGTTTGAAGGGTTTTTTAAAGGTAACATTGATCTTGAAAAAGTAGTTGAGCTCATCAAAAGAAACAGTCGCCGGTATGCAAAAAGACAGCTATTGTGGTTTAGAAAGAATGAAGAAGTGAAATGGTTTAAACCAGGGAATTCTAAAAAAGTAATTGAATATATCGACTCAATTAAATCAGTTTAAATTTTTGAGTTTCGGGATAAATGATAAATTTGTGTAACTAAACAAAAAATAGGGACAGATGAACGAGAGAAATGACGAAGTTTTTTCAAAAAGAGTTAAAGCTGGAAAGAGAACTTACTTTTTTGATGTAAAGACTACAAGAGGAAAAGACTTGTATTTGACAATCACAGAAAGTAAAAGAACAGGTGATTTTGACGGTAGACCGGAGTATGAAAAGCATAAAATCTTTTTATACAAAGAAGACTTTGAAAAATTTGGAGAAGGAATGAACGAAGCCCTAGACAAAATCAAAGACCTTTGGGAAACTGGTGAATACAAAAAACCAGAAGAAAGAGAAGAGTATCAAACTGAAACTAAATCTGAATCTGAAGTAACATTCGAGGAGCTTTAAGCACAGTTCACATTATATATAAGCCTTTCGAATTTTCGAAAGGCTTTTTTTTGGCCTATTTGATTTTTCCAAAACATAAGTATTAGCTCAATCGATAAAATAGAATGTTATTCAATTCATTTGACTTCGCGATATTTTTACCACTAATTTTTATTCTTTATTGGTTTGTTGCTCAGAAAAATTTGGGCTTTCAAAACCTATTGATTGTTCTCGCTAGTTACACTTTTTATGGCTGGTGGGATTGGAGATTCCTAGGGCTGATACTTTTCAGTTCAATCGTAGACTATTTAGTCGGACTGGGAATGAACCGTTACGACAACCGAAGGAAACGAAAACTTTTGCTTTGGACGAGTATACTAGTCAACCTTGGCTTTCTAGGCTTTTTCAAATATTATAATTTTTTCGTTGAAAGTTTCGCCTCATCATTTTCATTTTTCGGAAAAGATATAAACGTTAACACTCTAGATATAATTCTTCCTGTCGGTATTAGTTTTTATACATTTCAAACATTAAGTTACTCCATAGATATTTACAAAAAGAAGCTGGAACCGAGTAAAAACTTCGTCACTTTTAGTGCATTTGTGAGCTTCTTCCCTCAATTGGTTGCAGGCCCCATTGAGAGAGCGACACATTTACTTCCACAGTTCAGCAAGAAAAGAGAATTTAATTTAAGTCTTGCCATTGACGGAATGAGACAAATCTTGTGGGGATTATTCAAGAAGATTGTAATTGCTGACAACTGTGCCGAATTTGCCAACTTGATGTTTGATAACCCAAGCGGATATTCGGGCAGTGCCTTGTTAATAGGAGCTGTGTTTTTTGCGTTTCAGATATATGGAGACTTCTCTGGTTATTCAGACATTGCCATTGGAACTTCTAGACTATTTGGATTTGATCTTAAACGGAATTTCAGATACCCATATTTCGCAAGAGATATAGCCGAATTTTGGAGACGTTGGCACATATCTCTTTCTACTTGGTTTCGTGACTACTTATATATTCCCTTAGGAGGGAGCAAAGTTGGTACTCTTAAAAAAATAAGAAATACGCTAATAATTTTTGTGGTTTCTGGATTTTGGCATGGAGCCAATTGGACCTTCATTATTTGGGGAGCACTGAATGCCATTTATATTCTACCCCTAATCTTAAGAGGAAAAAACCGAAAACATTTAACGGAAGTTGCTGAAGGCAGAATTCTTCCTTCGATTAAAGAATTGACTTCCATCTTATTGACCTTCGGTTTAACTACAATCGCATGGATATTCTTCAGAGCCAAAAGTGTTGAGGCTGCTTTCGAATACCTTGCTGGCATTTTTAAATCTTCAATATTCTCTCTCCCAAAGGGCGAAGATTTTGCTGGGACAGCAATGCATCCATACTTGTTAATAAGCATACTTTTTACATTTATTCTTGTTGAATGGATTGGAAGAGGACAAGAACATGCTATGGCAAAACTAGGATCTAATTGGAATAGAACACTTCGATTTGGAATGTACTACGCAATTATTGTAGCGATATTCTGGTTCGGAGGGCGTGAACAACAATTTATTTACTTTCAATTTTAAAGAACATGAAAAGATTTCTTAAACTTCTTGGGTTATTTGGATTGTTCAGTACGGTTTTGACGTCAATTATTGTTGCAGGTTTCTTTTACAAGCATGATGTCGATATAAATAGTCTCCCAGCACTCAATTTTTCTGACAGCTATTCATTTAACGAGAAAATTCGTTTCATGAAAGAGAACAAGACTGATGCTGAAATTTTAGCACTTGGTTCATCAATGACCCTAAACAATCTTGATTCCGAAGTTATCAGTAAACATTTTAATTCTGAGAGCTATTTGAATGCTGGATCTTGGGGCATGAGCCCAATAGATAATTATAAATTCTTGCAATCTTTATCTGAAGAAAGAAGCTTTAAAAAAATAATTATCTGTACAAATTTCTGTGATTTTACTGAGCAGAAAAAGAAGTTTGACTTTGACTATATGCAAAACTATTTGAACTCGAACTATTTTGGTTTAACGATTGACTTTGTAAGTAATTTTGACCTTGAATATTATACAACTAACGTCCCTTATTCTAAGCGGGTACGATCTGCTGTAAATGAATATACCGACCTCCAATTTGAGCCTTATGGAAGCGTTCCTTACGAAGGAACTAACTTCAAAATAGATAGTACAAGATGGAATAATACGCACTTCAATAAAGATGAAGGCAGATCACACTACGTCTATTTAGACAGTATCGCATGGTATTGTTCTCAAAATGACATAGAACTTACGGTCCTTCAAAGTCCATATAGGAGCGGCTTGGAGTCTAAATTAGACACTTCGGAAACCAGAAGGCTAGATGAACATATCTATAGAGTTAAAAGAATCATTAAGAATCGAAATCAGACTTTTGTGAATATGACAAAATATAGCTGGGAAGACTCCTTATTCGTTGATGGAATTCATTTCAATTCTATGGGCTCGAAATTGTTCACTGAAAAAGCTTTCAATGAAATAAAAGCTTCACCGTGATGACCAAAGCCACAATCCAACAATAAGAGTCCTGGAGATCCCAATATTTAATGCCACTTTGAATTCATCCTAACGCTCTTTCTTTATCTTTGTATCATGAGTCAGTACAAAAAAGTAGCTTTTTATACTTTAGGATGTAAATTGAATTTTTCAGAAACATCAACAATTGCAAGGAACTTTGAAAATCAAGGCTTTGCAAAGGTTGACTTTAATGATAATCCTGACATTTTTATTATCAATACCTGTTCAGTCACTGAAAATGCTGATAAGAAATGTAGAAACATTGTAAAAAAAGCTCTTAAGATTAATCCAGATGCCTTCGTTACAATGATTGGCTGCTATGCCCAATTAAAACCAACTCAAATATCTGAAATTCCAGGTGTAGACTTAGTTCTAGGTGCGAATGAAAAATTCAATATTCTTGAGCATATAGAAAATCTTGAAAAGAAAGAACTAGCAGAGGTCAAAGCCAACAACATAAAAGAAACTAAAGATTTTATCCCATCATTTAGCATGGGTGATAGAACCCGCTCTTTTCTAAAAATTCAAGATGGCTGTGACTATTTCTGCACCTTTTGTACAATTCCATTAGCAAGAGGAAAAAGCAGAAACTCGAGCATTTCTGAAACTTTAAACGAAGCCAACAAGATTGCCGACTCAGACATAAAGGAAGTTGTACTAACAGGCGTAAATATTGGAGATTTTGGACAAGGAGGAGACGAAAACTTTCATCAACTCGTTCAAGAACTCGATAAAATAAAAGGAATTGACAGATGGAGAATATCTTCAATTGAGCCTAACTTATTAGAAAACGAAACAATCGAGTTTGTAGCCAATTCAAATCATTTTGTACCTCATTTCCATATCCCATTGCAATCAGGATCAGATACTTTATTAAAGGCCATGAGAAGGAAATATCTTTCTGAAAGATATGAAGATAGAGTTAGCAAGATAAAAGAACTTATGCCTGATGCGTGCATTGGCGTTGACGTCATAGTAGGATTCCCTGGCGAAACAGAAGAAGAATTTATGAAAACTGTAAATTTCCTGAACGGATTGGACGTTTCTTATTATCATGTTTTCACCTACTCAGAAAGGGCCAACACCACGGCTAAAAAAATGGCAGGTTCAGTCCCTATTAATGTCAGAAGAGAAAGATCAAAACAACTTCAAATTCACTCTGAAAAGAAAAAAAGGCACTTCTACTCTACTCAATTAGGCAAAATTAAAACTGTTCTTTTTGAAGCAGAAGAGAATGAAGGAACGATTTTTGGATTCACAGATAACTACGTTAAGGTAAAAATGCCTTACGATAAAAGTTTAGTCAACCAATTGATAAAGGTCCATCTTAAAGAAATTGATAGAGACGGAGTCATGAAAGTTGAATTAGTGGAGGTTGTAATTTGAGGAGATTATTATTCATATTGATATTAATAGCAAGTAATTCTTATAGCCAAGATGGTGAGAAGGATTCTATTTTCCTTGATGCTAGCTGGAATGTAACTAAATACAGATCTCTCGCGAAATATTACAGGAAAATTCATGTAAACGATTCAAACTCCATACTTACTGTGCGGGATTATTACTTGGAGAACGGTAACCTTCAAATGATAGGTACTTATCACAAAGAAATGAAGAGGTCAAATCAAACTGGAGAGTTCAAATATTTTTACCCTGACGGCAAGATTAAAGCGATTTATGAATACAAGGATGGTCTAATTGACGGTAGCCTGCAGAAATATTATAAATCAGGAAAAATTAAATCAAAACAACAATATGATTTAGGAACCCAAATAGACACTATCACAACCTACTTTGAAGATGGAAGTATTCATAAAATTAGTATTCTGAATAAAGACTACGATAGAGATAACCCATCATATAAATACTGTAAAGAAATACTGTACAAAGCCTTTTCTAAAGACGGAGAAACCATTATTGACGAAGGAAATGGAGTTTTGACTGAGTACTTTTTATCTGGAAAAAAAAGAACTGAGATTGAATATGAAAATGGGCTTCCTCACGGTAAGTGGATTAAGTACACTGGTAAAAAGAAGAAGAAATCTGCTATCATGACTTTCAAAGAAGGCAAGTTCATTAAGGGAGAAATATATGATAATGGTAAAAAAGATGTTTTCTCTTCTTTGAGCAGAAAAGCTTATTTCCCATCTGGATTAAGAGGTTTAGATAAATATCTAAATGATAATTTAGGGAACTGTAACGACATCAAAGACAATGAGTTATTGCTGATGGTTTCTATTGGTACGGATGGAAAAGTTTACTTTGAACAATTGATTTCTGGTGATGTCGGTCCTTGTCAGTTAGAAGAGCTTCAGACGCTAGTGAAGAACATGCCTCTTTGGGCACCCGCAATCGAGAACGGACACTACGTTGAAGGTAATCAAGCCATCAGAGTACGTTACAAAAAAATGGCCCCTTCAGCTAAATAAAGAGGCCATTATTAATTGTAATTATTCTTTACTTCTCAAATTCAGCTACCGTCTTATCGATAATAGAAACACAATCTAAAAGTTGCTCTTCATTCATTACCAATGGAGGTGCGAACCTGATGATATTTCCATGAGTTGGTTTTGCTAACATTCCGTTATCTCTTAACTTCATGCAGATATCCCAAGCAGTTGAACTGTCTTCAGAATCATTTATCACTACAGCATTCAGTAATCCTTTTCCTCTTACAAGTTTAAGGATCTTATATTTTTCTACTAGCTTCTGAACTTCTGCTCTGAATAAATCCCCCAACTCTCTGGCTTTCTCAGCTAATTTCTCTTCAGTAACAACCTCTAAGGCTGCAATGGCTACTTTTGCAGCAACAGGGTTTCCACCAAAAGTTGAACCATGCTGACCGGGTTTTATTACATTCATTATTTCATTATTGGCTAAAACAGCAGAAACCGGATAGGCTCCACCCGACAATGCCTTACCTAAAATTAGAATATCTGGTGTAACGAAAGTTGACTGTCTTTCGCATTTATTTCCGCAAGTACAATTTCCGCATACGGCTAGCAAGCTACCCGTTCTTGCAATACCTGTTTGAACTTCATCAGCAATGAAAAGAACACCCTTTTTCTCACACAAAGCTTTCGCTTTCGCCAAATAATCATCTGCTGGAACGTAAACTCCAGCCTCTCCTTGAATAGGCTCAGCCATAAAGCCAGCTATATTCTCCTCGTTCAATGCTTTTTCTAAAGCATCAATGTCATCATAAGGTATTTTTATAAATCCAGCTGTGTAAGGACCGAAGTTCTTTCTTGCATCAGGATCATTTGAAAAAGAAATGATTGTGGTGGTACGTCCATGGAAATTGTTTTCACATACAATAATCTTCGCTTCATTCTCCTCAATTCCCTTCACTTCATAAGCCCATTTTCTACAAAGCTTAATTGCAGTCTCAACTGCTTCAGCACCAGTATTCATTGGCAATACTTTGTCAAATCCAAAGTAGTTGGTTACGAATTTTTCATAAGGTCCTAAAGCATCATTGTAAAATGCTCTAGAAGTCAAAGTTAATGTTGAAGCCTGCGCATTCATTGCTCCTACAATTTTTGGATGACAGTGTCCCTGATTTACCGCCGAATAAGCCGATAAAAAATCATAATACTTTTTTCCTTCTACATCCCAAACATAAACTCCTTCACCTTTTTCCAACACTACTGGCAGTGGGTGATAATTGTGAGCACCATGCTTGTCCTCCATTTCCATTAAAGCTTCAGAAGATAATTTTTCCATTGTTTCCATTTTTTTAAGATTAATGATTAATAAACAGGCTCATCACGGAGAGTGCCCATCCTTTCCTCATTTTAGGAGAGAAATCATCCAGGATAGAACAAATATAATAAGGAAAAAGCTATTTCAAAAGTGGCAACTTAATCTCTTTGTAAGATTGAGATGTTAATTTCGTCTTACTCATTCAATTTGAAATATGAAAAAATCACTTTTTGTTCTTTTTTCGCTCTGCCTTAACGTCTCATTTTCGCAAGACGCAATGTATGAGATTTGTCCTGTCAAAAACTCATCTGAAGTACCCTCTGCTAACCTTTGGGACATCAATGGGGAGAAAGTTGACATCAAAAAAGCGGCTTCTCAAAAACCAACGATTTTGGTTTTTTACAGAGGTGGTTGGTGCCCCTATTGCATGAGACATTTATCTGCCTTAGCCGAAGTCAAAAATGAGCTCGATAGCATGGGGTACGATTTAGTCGGAATTACTCCTGATGATTACACCAATTTGGATAGCTCGATTACTAGAAGCAAGGAGTTTGACTACACTTTACTTTCAGATAAAGAAGCTAATGCAATGGATGCATTTGGAATATCTTGGGAAATTGATGATAAGCTCTATGAAAAGTACAAAGACAAGTATGGATTAGATGTTGAATGGTGGGGTGATTCTAAACATCACAAATTGCCGGTACCTTCTGTATTCATCATCAAAGAAGGAAAGATTCAACTTCAACATGTTGACCCAAAGTACTCACAAAGATTATCGGCAGATCTATTACTGGCAATGCTAAAATCATTGGAATAAAAAAAAAGGCCAACCACAAAATGATTGACCCTTTTCTAAACTATAAATAAAACTATATCTCTCCCCAAGCAGATATCATAGGCTCATCAACATGTTTGTTAATGTAATCTATCACCATCTCGGTCAATTCTTCGTCTTTTGCTTCTTTCGTTCTCTCATCATTCTCTCGAGAAGCTAAAATTCCTGCAGCTTCATAAGCGGCTAATCTTACCTTGTCTCCAAATCTCTTATATCCAACATATTCAAGAAAGTTTGCAACTGAAACAATTGCCCCAACCGGCTTAACAATATCTTTTGCCGTTTTGTTGTCATCTTGATCTGCTTCAAAAATCACAGGGTATTTATCAAGTGAATCAAACAAGCTTGTTTCTAACTCATATTGCAAAGCAACTGATGTGGCTTTAACAGTTAAGTTCAATTCTTTCACATCATCATTTTCAATGTCATCCATCACTAAAATGGCATCTAATGATTTGCAATTTTCAGCTGCATCTTTAAATGCATTTTCCTCAGCATTAGCTTTTGATTTAGAGCCAATTTTAATATATCTCAAATCAAAACTCAAGTTAGTATTCTTAGCTATAGCTTCTAGTACTTTTACTCCTTGCTTTACTGATGTCAATCCTTTTGAGCATCCTTCAATAACTCCAATTTTATGTTTCATGTCTTAAAATTTAGGTCTGATAAATATCTGTGGACAAAGGTAATCCAAGTCCGTTCTACTAATTTTTTTGTATTAACTTTATGCCCGATACTCAATTCGCTATATTTTTACACAAATATTAGCAAACCAGACTATTAAATCTAATAGACATACAATGCCCAACAGTAACAAAAAGCAATTACTTGACCTAATTCATTCACTTTCAAAGGCCGAAAAGAGACAATTCAAGATTTACACATCTCGCCTTGGAAGTAATGATAACTCAAAATTTGTTCAACTTTTTAACCTATTAGAAAAGAGTAAAAGCTATAACGAAACTAAAATTCTCTCTAAAACAGACATCTCTAAGAAGCAACTACCGAACGTCAGAGGCCATCTATATCAACAACTATTGAAAAGCCTAAGACTGTCGCCTCAACTTCAAACTACACCACTTCAAATAAGAGAACAACTTGATTTCGCTACTATCCTTTACAACAAAGGTCTTTACAGACAAAGCTTGGGAATTCTTGAAAAAGTAAAAAAAATAGCTCTAGAAGTTGATGAAAAGACAATGGCTTATGAAATTGTGGAGTTTGAAAAAGTCATTGAAACGCAATACATAACAAGATCTTTAGAAAGTAGAGCAGATAACTTAGCCATCTCGGCTAGAGACTTAAGCATTCAAAATGTACTAACAAGTAAACTTTCAAACCTTTCACTTCAAGCATATAGCTTTCTGCTTAAGAATGGATACGCTAAAAATGAATCAGATTACTTAAAAACAAAGGAATATTTTGAATACCATCTACCCTCTTATAAAAATGAATACTTAGGATTCAGAGAAAAGCTGTTTCTATATATGGCCAGACTGTATTACGCGCTCATCATTCAAGATTTTACCTCTGGCTATAGATACTCAACAAAATGGGTTGAGCTTTTTGAAGAGAACTCAAAAATGAAACACGCCTACCCTGTTCATTATTTAAAAGGTAAAAACTATTTAATTGAATCACTTTTCTATCTGAGGTATCATTCTAAATTTATCTCTCATTTAGAAGAGCTAGAAACAGCATCATTTGATGACAAGCTGATCACCAATGAAAACACACGAACTCTTGTGTTTCTTTATACCAGATACAATCAAATCAATAGACACTTTTTGAGTGGCGACTTTGTTGAAGGGCTAAAAGACATTCATAGAATAGAAAACGAATTAAAAGAGTTTCAAACGAAAATTGACCCTCACCATCTAATGGTTTTTTATTACAAAATTGCCTGTATCTATTTTGGTACAGGAAACCATAAGGCCTGCATCTACAATCTAGACATCATTGTCAACAACAAAGAACTTGAGATGCGACAAGACCTTCTCTGTTATTCACGTCTTCTCAAACTTATTGCTCATTTTGAAGATGGACAAGACCAGAACCTTGAAGAATTAATAAAGGCCACCTTCAAGTTTTTAATCAAGATGGATGACATGCACCAAGTTCAAGCTGAAATAATGGTTTTCTTGAAAAAACTAAAAAATATACTACCCAGTGAACTAACGGCCGCCTTCAAAGAACTACATCACAACCTTAAACAACTAGAAAACCATCCTTATGAAAAGCGATCTTTTCTATATTTGGACATTATTAGTTGGCTTGAGAGCAAAATTCAAGGCAAAGGAATCCACCTAATCATGAAAGAAAAAGCTAAAAACTTAAGATAATCAAAGACTCCCATTCATACAAAACACTCAAGAAAACTTCTGAAAGCTTACTTAAAGAGAAAGGCTCAAAATTTCTTGGATTTGCAATTCCTTTATCAAATAGTGAAGAAGCAAAAAGTGAAATACAGAAACTACGGGACCTTCACCCAAAAGCTTGTCATGTCTGTTTTGCCTGGAGATTTGGAACCGATCAGTTTGAAGATAGATTCTCAGATGATGGCGAACCGAACAATTCGGCTGGTAAACCTATTTTTGGGCAGATTATCAAAGCTGATATTTCAAACACTTTATTAGCTGTTGTCAGATACTATGGAGGCACAAAACTTGGTGTCGGCGGATTAATATCTGCTTATAAAACCGCAGCTGAGCAAGCAGTTGCTAATGGAGAAATCATTGAACGACATGAAGAATCGGATTTAATAATCAGATTTGAAGCTCAGCATACAGGAGATGCAATGATGTTGATCAATCAATCCAAAGCCAACATAATCAACCATAGCGTGGATGAAAAAGGACATTTCGTGCACATTCGAATGCGAAAATCTTTTAGCCCACAACTTATTTCTAGTCTTGAAAAAACGGGTAAATTTGAATACGATTTTATTTGATGAAAGAATTAGAAAAACTAGTTGCCGTTAGAGGCGCTTCAGGAGATGAAGAAGGGATTAAGAATTATATTCTTGATTACATTCAAAATAACCAATCAAGCTGGGCGGTAAAACCAACAATAGTTGAAGGCAAAGGATTTCAAGATGCCTTCATCCTAATTTTCGGCAAGCCAACTACAGCCATTTTTGCACATACCGATACCATTGGTTTTATGGCCGGGTACAACAATGAATTGGTCAAAATTGGAGGACCAAGAATTATAGATGGAACTAAACTTGTTGGCTCTGACAGTAAAGGTGAAATTGAAACCGAACTCATGATAATTGAGCATGAAGACGAGTCACGCACAATCAAATGTGTGAGCGATAGAGTTTATGATCGTGGAACCGTACTAACCTTTAAACCAGATTTTAATCTTACTGAAACCCATGTGCAATCACCATACATGGACAATAGACTAGGTGTATGGAACGCCTTACAAGTTGCTGAAACGCTAGAGAATGGAGCCATTGTATTTTCAACTTACGAAGAACAAGGAGGTGGATCTGTAGGCTTTTTAGGCAACTATTTGATAAAAGAACATGACGTATATCAAGCGTTAATATCTGACATAACTTGGGTAACGGAAGGAATTAAAGATGGCGGAGGAGTAGCAATTTCTCTTCATGACAAAGGAATTCCAAGAAGAAAATTTGTTAATCGAATTTTAGATATCGCTAAGAAATCAGGGATTAAATACCAACTTGAAGTTGAAAGTGCTGGCGGTTCAGATGGAACAATGCTTCAAAATACTGACCTACCATTTGACTGGTGTTTCATTGGTGCTCCTGAACAAAACGTTCACTCTCCAAATGAAAAGGTCAATCTCTCAGACTTCAAATCAATGACAGAATTGTACAAAGTGTTAATGACTGAACTGTAATGGTCATTTTCCTTTCTATAATCGGCGTAATTCTACTAGCAGCTCCATTTATCGCACTGTTCTTTGATCTCAAAAAGTCACGGCAGTATGGTGTTTTCATTTTATTTCTTGGCTTATTCATCCTATTCTTCATAATATTAAAATATCTTGAAGGCATCATCTACCCCACTCTCTTTGCTTTCAGCTCAGTGCCACTGCTCTTTATTTACATATTCGCCTTAGGAAAGGTCAATAAGAAGCATAACGAAGAGAGTAATGAAATTCTTGATAACTGAAATTCCGTTATTTCTTTCTTATATTTAATTCATGGAAAGACACAAAACGGTCCAAGACTATATTGAAAGTCAGGCTGATCGAAAAGATGAACTACTTTTTTTACGCGACCTTCTTTTAGAGACAGAGCTAAAAGAAACTGTGAAATGGGGAGCACCTTGCTACACCATCAACGGTAAAAACGTAATAGGGCTGGCATCTTTTAAGAGCTACACTGGGCTTTGGTTCCATCAAGGTGTCTTCTTAACTGACAAGAACAAGGTTTTAATCAACGCCCAAGAAGGCACAACCAAGGCTTTACGGCAATGGAGATTCCAATCTATTAAAGAAATGAATCCCAAACTGATAAGTCAATATATTCTTGAAGCAATTCAAAATCAGCAAGATGGAAAAGAAATCAAAGCTGTAAAAGCAAAAAAAGTAGATACTCCACTTGAATTAGAAAACAAATTATCTCAAGATAATGTCCTCAAATCAGCTTTTGATTCGTTGACAATTGGTAAGCAAAGAGAATATGCTGAACATATCGGCACTGCAAAACAAGAAAAAACACGCTTGAACAGATTGGAAAAGACAATTCCAATGATATTAAAAGGTGAAGGTTTGAACGATAAATACAAGTAATGGGAATCTGGACAAAAATAGCAAATCAAGGGGTGGCAACTGCTAACCTTTCAGCATGGGAATCAAGGAATCTAAGGTTCATGAATTCAATGACCTTCGTACTGGCATCTGCAATGGTATTCTTTGCAATTATGGGCTTTTTGTTTGACATTACAGAGGCATTACCCCAATTGTCAGCCGCATTCTGTGTTACCCTACTCTTTTATTTAGTGAGAAGTTTTCTTCCGAACATTATTGCGAAAATTTACTTCTGTATTATCCCTCTTTTTATAGTAGCCATGTTTGCCATATCAATAGTTGGTGAAGTTGGGAATGACAAATACTTCATGATTGTTTGTGGTATCATCCCGCTAATAGTTTTTCGAGAGCAGAAATACTACATTCCTTTCATCATTGTCAATGTGCTTACATTCTTCTTGATCAGCTGGGCACAAACATTTGTGCCTCCTGTAACCCAGTTGCCAGATAGTCAACTACAGTATTACATCAATACCAATGCAGTTGTCATTTTCATTTTTGTATTCTTTCTTTTGAGCTTATTCAAAAAGGAGATATTTGATTATCAGTTAAAGACACAACTTCAAAAAGAACAAATTGAAGAACACAGTGAAGAAGTAAGACAATCAATTGAATACGCTAAAAAAATTCAAGAAGCCATTCTACCTCCAAAAGCTTTTTTTGAAGAAAACTTGCCGAACAGTTTTGTTCTGTACAGACCAAAGGATATTGTGGCTGGTGATTTTTATTGGATGGAAAAAATCGGAGACAAAGTACTCTTTGCTTGTGCAGACTGCACTGGACACGGAGTTCCGGGAGCAATGGTTTCAGTAGTTTGCTGTAACGCTCTTCATAGTGCCGTAAACGAATTTGGCATGAAAACACCCGCAGAAATCTTAGACAAAACAAGAGACTTAGTAATTGAAACATTCAGACGATCTGATCGTGAAGTAAAAGACGGAATGGATATAAGCCTCTGCTCTTATGACCCGCATACAAAAGAACTTATTTTTGCCGGAGCGAATAATGGCCTATACCTCCTTAGAGGTGAAGAATTAACTGAAACTAAACCTGACAAACAGCCCGTTGGAAATTATGAGAATGCAAAGCCTTTTACAGATGTCAAAATACAACTTGAAAAGGACGACTCTATATATCTTTTTACTGACGGTTTTGCAGATCAATTTGGAGGAGAAAAAGGCAAAAAATACAAATACAAACCCTTTAAAAAGTTGCTTTCTGACTTAACCTCTTCTCCTATCAAAGAACACGGAACAATGATTGAAAAAGAATTCAATGACTGGCGTGGTGAACTTGAGCAAATAGATGACGTTTGCATCATTGGAGTTAAAATTTAATTTCGAAACAGGACGAAATTCTTAATAAGGTCCCTAATTGGTTAATAACTACTACTTCATAGATTGAATTAATCGGCTTATCTTGTATGCAATAAAACAAGGAGTAATCGGTCATAACTTCGGCTCGGTTTTTGCAGCTCTTTGTCAAAACCAATAGATGTACAAAGTATTAGCAGTCATCCTTTTAGGAACATTAAGTCTTGGGTCTTTTGCCCAAAACACCAAAACTATTTATTTGGTTAGACATGCGAAATCAAGTCATGACAATCCTGACTTGGCAGACTTTGACCGCCCACTTGCCAAAAGAGGACATGCTGACGCCAAACTGATGGCGGAGCTACTCAAGAGAAAAGGTATTGACCCAGACATCATGCTTGCGAGCCCTTCAAAAAGAACTCAACAAACGGCTGAGTATTTCAAGAACGCGCTTTACAAAGATTACAATAAAATTACTTTAGATTCTTCAATTTACAGATGCTCCCCTACTAAACTCATCCATCAACTCTCACTGTTAGACGACAAACATAGTTCTGTGATGGTATTCGCTCACAACCCTGCAACTACTAGAGCTGCTAACTTTTTTCAGATCGATAAATTAATTGACAATGTTCCAACAACCGGGATTGTTGCAATTGAATTCGGAATCACGGAATGGCATAGAATCAGTAAATCAAAGGGAACCTTGAAATTCTTTGAATATCCTAAGAAAAATAAAAAATGACGAAGAATAATTTACCCGGTGACCAGACAAACAACCCCTTGCATGGAGTAAAACTAGTTCACATCATTGACTATTTAGTTGATGAAATTGGCTGGGAAAACATGGCAAATGAAGTAGACATTAACTGCTTCAAAAGTAACCCCACTAAAAAGTCGAGTCTCAAGTTTTTAAGAC
Organism: uncultured Flavobacteriales bacterium; assembly: GCA_913054135.1. Classification (GTDB taxonomy): domain Bacteria; phylum Bacteroidota; class Bacteroidia; order Flavobacteriales_D; family Crocinitomicaceae; genus Paracrocinitomix. The sequence continues at coordinate 30,246 of CAJXJK010000020.1, forward strand.
GCACCCCTTGGGCTAGAACCCAGGTTGAAGAGCTATATCTCAAGTTTCAAAAATAATTCAACTCAACGCATTTTCAATATCACTCCAGATATCGTCAATATGCTCCAAACCTGCAGATATCCTTATCAGCCCTGGTGTTATACCCACACTCAAGCGATCTTCTTCAGTGAGTTTTGAATGAGTCGTAGATGCTGGGTGCGTTGCGATTGATCTGCTATCACCCAAATTTGCCGTTAAAGACAACATTTTCAATTTATTCAAGAATTCACGACCTTTTTCAAGGCCTCCCTTGATTTCAAATGTCACCAAACCTCCTCCACCACTCATCTGCCTCTTAGCTATCTCATATTGCGGATGCGATTCTAAGAATGGGTACTTCACGAATTGAACTTGACTATGGGCCTCAAGTCTCGAAGCCAACTCAAAGGCATTAGCATTATGTTTTTCCACCCTCAAACTCAATGTTTCTAAAGACTTTGATAATACCCATGCATTGAATGGCGAAATGGATGGACCTGTATGCCTAGCAAACGCTTGAATTTCAGAAATCAATTTGTCGGCACCTAAAATAACACCCCCCATAGCTCTTCCCTGCCCATCAAAGTACTTCGTAGCCGAATGAATAACCAGATCGGCCCCAAAATCTATAGGTCTTTGATTAATAGGAGTAGCGAAACAATTATCTACTACAAATATGAGATTGTGCTTTTTGGCAATCTCTCCCGCCTTCTCCATATCAATAATGTCAACCCCAGGATTTGTTGGTGTTTCTAAATAAAGAATCTTTGTTTTATCAGTAATTGCCGCCTCCCACAAATCAAGGCGATCAAAAGGGACATAATTAGTCTTGATACCCCATTTTGGAAATATCTCAGTGAACAACCTATGAGTAGAACCAAATACTGATCTTGAAGATAGAATCTCATCACCATTTTCTATCAATGCTCCAAATGTTGAGAAGATAGCTGACATTCCAGAACTAGTAACCCAAGAAGCCTCTGCCCCCTCTAATTCAGCCACTTTATCACCAAATTCGGTTACATTGGGATTTGAATATCTGCTATAGATATAACCGTCTTCTTCATCATTGAATGTTGCAGCCATCTGCTCAGCAGAATCAAATATATAACTCGAAGTCATATACAAAGGCACAGAATGTTCTTTGAAAGATGACCGCTCAGCTTGTGTTCTTACGAGTTTAGTTTCTGTTTTCATTATGAATTCTTTTTATCGGACAAACCTCCGTGTGGTAAGCTTTTCATTAGAAAAGCATAAATAAATGTTCCTAGTAAAGCACCCGCAAGCACTACAAATGTTGGCCAGATATTTAAGCCAATTAATGAATAAAGGGGTCCCGTACAAGCACCTGTTATTCCCCATCCAATACCGAAACATATCCCTCCTATTACATTTGCAGATAACTGCAATGGTTTTGTCCGAAACTCAATTTTTGTAAACCTCTTAATTAGCTGGGTTCCAATCAAAGCAACCAAAATTCCAGAAAGCAATACCCCATACATATGGAAAGATTGAAAATGAAACATTTCCTGAATCCTAAACCATGAAACGGCTTCTACCTTAATCAGTATAATAGAGAACACTGCTCCGTAAACTATAAATCTCAGATTTTTCATATTTAAATTATTATTGGAAGGATAAAATAAGTAGCTAAAAGTCCGCCAATAAAGAAGCAAACTGTTGCTACAATTGAAGCGGGAGACATTAATGCACACCCCATAATTGCGTGCCCTGCAGTACAACCATTAGCATACCTGGCACCAAACCCTATCATTAAACCTCCGAATATCAATACCAAAATATTAGAAAGAGAATTCACATTGTATACTTCAGCTGGAACATATCCATTTTGCTTAGAAATATCCAAACCTTCAAGTGTAGTAACCGTTTCAGCCGAAACCCCAATCTCATAAGCCGGAATCAGATTGTACAACAGGAATCCACCCAACACTAATCCGATCACAAACCAGAATTGCCAAACAGACTTAGAAGTGTCTTTTAAGTAGTCAAGCTTAAAAGGACTAATCTTCGCACAGACATATTGAAAGCTCGAAGAAATACCCAGTTGTTTTCTTTCAGCCAACACTAATACAATAACAAACACTCCTATCAAAGGACCACCAACCCACCACGGCCACGGCTCATAAACAATATCGTTAAAAAACTCTTTCATAGATACTTGTGTTAATCAATTAAATTAATAGTGTAAGTAATTTTACATGTAGGCTCTAATATCTTACTCACAGAACAATACTTTTCCATACTCAAATCAACAGCTCTTTGAATTTTCTCTTTTTCATCAGTTCCAGTAAATGAATATGTAAGATTAATATTATCAAACAAAGCAGGCACAGCATCTTGACGATTTGCAGATATATCAACTTGATAATCTTCCAAAACAATTCTTTGCTTCTTCAAAATCAACAAGACATCAATCGAAGCGCAAGCCGCTAAACTTGCAGCAACTGCCTCCATTGGTCTCACTCCAAATCCTTCTCCTCCGATTTCTGAGTTTGCATCAAAATTCATAGTCTGACCATCTTCATTTTCAGCCTGCATACCAAAAGTACCCTGTACCTTGTTCAATTTCAATTTCATTTTTAGTTTATTGCGAACTCCCTTTGATTAAGCAGTTCAGATTTTGTAAATATCTTCCCATCTTCAAAAAAGGAGATAAATAGATTCGGATTCTCTCTATAAATCTCATGATTCAAATCTGAGATCCTTAATCTACCAACTTTATACGAATAATCGGACGAACTAAATTCCTCCTCTACTTTATTGAAACGAATTTTCTTTAAGCTTTCTGCATCAGAAGAAGAGACAAAAGCCTTTAATTCAAAATCTTTCGCCAATGTGCACTTGGCATTCTCCAGCTTTCTGTACTCGTAAGCATAATCGAATTGAAGAGCTGAAACATCAGAGAGTACAGCACTAGCGGTTGGAAAACTACCGGCGCCCTTACCAACAAAAATCTGTTTATCTGAAAACAAGGCCTCAATGCTCACACCATTAAATTCATTATTGATATCGTAAGCAAAACTGTCATCATTAACGAAAATTGGTGCAGCAAATGCCACTATTTCGTTTTCAATTTTTCTCGCAAACGAAACCAACCTGAGTCTCAACCCCTTTTCTTTCGCATAAAGAATATCCTTTAACTTAATGTGTCTTACACCAATATTTAGAATATCTTCAGGTTCAGTAATAAGACCAAAGGTGTGTAAAATTAGTATCTGCAACTTGAACTTACTATCAAACCCATCAATATCTAAGGTTGGGTCAGACTCTGCAAAACCTAATTCCTGAGCATCTTTAAGAATTTCATCAAACTCTTTCAGTTCATTATTCAGCCTTGTAAGAATGTAATTTGAAGTCCCATTACAGATACCTTGAACCGAAGCTAAACTATCATTGTTATAATACTCTTCAAGGTTTCTAATAATCGGAATACTCCCGCAAACGGCTGCCTCATATAAAAAAGACACTCCGTACTCATCTTTCAATTGAAGCAACTCATCTATGTGTTCTGCAATCAATTTCTTGTTAGCCGAGACCACATTTTTACCGCTTCGAATAGCCGTTGTCACGATTTCATAGGCAGCTTCAGCATCATCTATCAATTCTACAACCAAATTAATGTCAGGATCTTCAAGAATATCATTACGATCATAACTGAAATTAGACTGATCAATCACTCTATCTTTCTGAGTATTTTTGACTACAATCTTTTGTATAGTTGCATCTAAAAGACTACTCTCGTTAAG
>CAJXJK010000021.1 GCA_913054135.1 uncultured Flavobacteriales bacterium
AACCGTTGTTCAATTGCGGGGGCAAAGGTACAGTGCTTTTTTTATATAAGTGCAACACTTTTAAATCTTTTTTCAAAAAGATTACAATTTAGTCCATAATCCTTTGAAAAAGAAGGATCTAAATATAGCAACTTTTTTTCACTCTGGTGTTATAACTAACATGGAAATGTTGATATGAAGGCTGAACCCTATTTAAAGCGCACATATTATAGTGGTAGATTTGAGTTTAATTAAAAAACTACATGGCCAAAGGATCCAACGAATATAAAACAAGTGAAAAAGAAAAAGAGGTAGAGGTTTTGGAAACAAAGGCTAAGAAAAAGAAGACCCCAAAGAAGAAAAACTCCACCAAAAAGAAGAAGACAAAGAAGAAAGTAGACATCTTCAAGCCTTTGAATGATCTCTTTGATATAAAGAACAGAAGGCTGAATTTATCAGTGGGGTCCATCTTATTTCTTTTTTCATCTTATCAGCTACTGGCATTCATCTCTTATCTCTTTACATGGAAAGTTGATCAGAACTTTGTAATGAACAAGGGCCTATTTGAATTCATCTTTGATTCAAGCAATGTAGAAGTAGGAAATCATCTTGGTAAGTTTGGAGCATGGCTTTCACATAAGTTTATATATGATTGGTTTGGTTTATCGTCATTCCTTTTCCCTGTTATATTTATAGTTCTAGGCGTATACTTATTACTAAGAGTAAAAATCTTACCCTTAAAGAGAACAATAGGAGTATCTATTATAGGTATTATAGTTCTTTCGTTAGTGGCAGGTTTTTTTACTAGCGATATGTCCTTCCCTTATGGCGGAGCTTTTGGTTATACATTTAATAGTTGGTTAAAAACAACAGTTGGTGGTTTTGGGGCTTTTCTATTTCTGGGAGTGTTGAGCTTTATAACATTCGTAAGCTTATTCAATCCCGATTTTAGAGCTATTCTTAAAAGATTTGGATTTGGAGATAAAGAAAATCAAGAAGAGGAAACGGAAAATGGGTCATTAATAAATGAGAAGGGAGAGATAGATATTAAGGTTGTTAACACAATCAAGGATGAGGACATCAAGAAAGATGAGATAAGTGAATCTATAACATTTGATGATGACACTGAAGAAAAAGCTGAAGAAAGCGAAGTAAAGGTTGATGACGATTTTGAAATAGAAGTTCCCGCAGACGAACCATTGGCAATTGTTAATCGACCAGAAGAGGAAAAAACATCTGACTCTGAAGAATTAGAAGTGGAAGTTCCTAAAGAAGATGCCAAACTTTCGGATGGCGAAGTAAATGCTATGCTCAAAGAGTTTGGAGAATATGATCCAAAACTCGACTTGTCATCTTATAAGCTTCCAACAATTGATCTACTCCAAGATTATGGAGGCTCTCAATTGAGTATTAATAAAGAAGAACTTGAGCAGAACAAGAATCGAATTGTGGAAGCTCTAGGCCATTACAAAATTGAAATCTCAAAAATTAAAGCCACAGTTGGTCCTACCGTAACGCTTTATGAAATTGTTCCGGCACCAGGAGTGAGAATATCTAAGATTAAGAATCTGTCAGATGATATTGCTTTGAGTCTTGCTGCAAATGGAATTAGAATCATTGCACCAATACCCGGAAAAGGAACAATTGGTATAGAAGTACCAAACTCAAAGCCAGATATGGTTGCCATGCGAACAATGATTGCTTCAGAGAAATTCCAAAACACAGATATGGAACTTCCTATCGTACTTGGAAAAAACATATCAAACGAGACTTTCATCTTTGATTTAGCCAAGGCCCCTCACCTCTTATGCGCAGGTGCAACAGGTCAAGGAAAATCTGTAGGTATTAATGCTATTCTGGTTTCACTACTATATAAAAAGCATCCTGCTCAGGTTAAGTTTGTAATGGTAGACCCTAAGAAAGTAGAGCTTACCTTATATAATAAAATAGAGCGTCACTTTTTAGCTAAACTTCCTGACACTGAAGAAGCCATTATAACCGATACGAGTAAAGTTGTTAATACAATGAACTCTCTTTGTATTGAGATGGACAATCGATATGACTTACTAAAGAATGCTCAGGTCAGAAACATTAAAGAATATAACGCCAAATTTTCGAAAAGAAAATTGAATCCTGAGAATGGACACAGATACTTACCTTATATAGTTGTCGTAATTGATGAGTTTGCAGATTTGATTATGACGGCCGGAAAAGAGATAGAGCATCCAATCGCAAGATTGGCTCAGCTAGCAAGAGCAATTGGTATTCACCTGATCGTAGCCACTCAAAGACCATCAGTAAATGTGATTACTGGTATGATTAAGGCCAACTTCCCTGCAAGAATAGCTTTCAAGGTTTCATCTGGAATTGATTCAAAAACAATATTAGATACTACTGGAGCAGATCAATTGATTGGTAGAGGAGATATGTTGATTTCATTTGGTAACGAATTAACGAGACTTCAATGTGCATTTGTAGACACGCCAGAAGTTGAAGCTATTTGTGAATACATTGGTGATCAAAGAGCTTATCCGGACGCATTACTGCTACCTGAATATGTGAATGAAGAAGAAGGCGGGGGTCCTGACGTTGATTTGGATGACAGAGATTCATTATTTGAAGAAGCCGCTAGGGTTCTAGTTACTCATCAACAAGGTTCGGCCTCATTATTACAAAGAAAGCTTAAGATAGGATACAATAGAGCCGGCAGAATAGTTGATCAAATGGAAGCTGCCGGAATAATTGGACCATTTAAAGGAAGTAAAGCAAGAGAGGTTCTCATCCCGGATTTAATCGCCTTAGAATTATTCCTTGCTGATATTAAATAAGCATATTAATTAGTGGAGAACGTCTAGAATGAAAAGCCATCTTAACATTCTTTAAGATTTAAGGATTAGAGTTGGCATAATTTTGGATATTTGTACAGAAAATCAGAACAATGAAAAAGACCGTAAGCATATTAATCGCAATCCTATTTGTCGGATTTGGATTTGCGCAAGACGAAGACAAGGCAAAAGAAATTTTAGATAAGGCTTCTGCCAAAATGAAAGGATACAGTACCCTTACTATAAAGTTTGGGTTAACTATTAAGACTGTTGATTCAGATGATCCGATAAAGCAAAATGGGACTATCCAGATAAAAGATGGAAAGTACAAGCTTGATATGGATGATCAAGAAGTATATAATGACGGAAAGACCATTACTACCTTTTTAGAAGAAGATAATGAATGCTATACTTCAGAAGTGGATGAAGCAGATGAAGATTTCATATCACCTGAAGACTTGTTGACTATTTGGGAAGATGGTTATAAATTCAAGTATGGTGGAGACACGGAATATGCTAAAGAGAAGTGTGACGTTATCTTCCTTTATCCAACTAACCCTAAATTGAGCAAGTTTCACACGATTAAATTATTAATCAATCAAGAGACTAACAGAGTTGTTTGGATTCACTTGAAAGGTAAGGACGGAAGTAAGATGACCTACAAATTACTTGATCTACAAAGAGATTTAGAAATGGATGACAGTACATTTAAATTCAATCCGGCTGAGCACCCAGGTGTTGAATGCTATGATGAATAGATGATGTCAATTAAATAATTAAGAAATGAGACCTGCAGGAATGTGGGTCTTTTTATTGGTTGAAATTTGAGAATCGAGACTCGTGACTGGAGACTGGAGACTTGTAAGGTGGACAAATGAAATCGCTCTTGACGATAATTATCATGACCTTTGGGGATTTCGTGATTTGTTTTTCGGGAGAAGTTAATGAACAGATTAACTAATTGGGAAGATTTTTCCTGGATTTAAGATGCCTTTAGGATCGAACGAATTCTTTATGCTTCTCATGAGGTCAAGTTCTACCTTGCCGAAAGGAATATCCATGTAATTCTTTTGAACATGCCCGATTCCATGTTCTCCTGAAATGGTGCCTCCAAGTTTCACTGTTAGATCAAAAATCTCTCTGATCGCTGAAGGAAGTTGATTATCCCACATGTCGTCAGACAATTCACCCTTTATAATATTGACATGTAAATTACCATCACCTGCGTGACCATAACAAACAGAATGAAATCCATATTTGGCTCCTATAGATTTTATTCCCTTTAACAAGCCTGGAAGCTCATACCTAGGCACAACTGTATCCTCTTCTTTATAGATAGATTGCGCTTTGACTGCCTCCCCTACTTTTCTTCTCAAATTCCAAAGCGTTTCCTTGTGTGCTGCAGAATCTGCAAATAAGATTTCATCAGTTTCAAATGTTTCTAGAACACTCAAAATAGTTTCGCATTCTTTCATTAGCTGATCATGATCATTTCCGTCCACTTCGATTAACAAATGGGCTTGAATATGGTCAGGAATTTGAATAGAATCGTCTTTGATGAAATCTTTCGTCCAGATGAGTGCATCTCTCTCCATAAACTCCATGCCCGAAGGGGTAACGCCTTTTTTGAAAATTGCTGCCACAGCTTCACATGCTTGTTCAGCACTATTAAAAGGAACAAGCATTAGCATGTCTAACTTAGGTAATGGAATCAGTTTCAAAACTGCCTTCGTAATAATACCTAAGGTACCTTCTGATCCAACAATCAACTGAGTTAAATTATATCCTGTTGCGTTCTTAAGAACATTTGCCCCGGTCCAAATAACTTCACCAGAAGTCAATACAACCTCCAAGTTCAGGACATATTCATTAGTAACGCCATATTTAACAGCCTTGGGGCCACCAGAATTTTCAGACAAGTTACCACCAATAAAGCAAGATCCTTTGCTGGCTGGGTCGGGCGGATAAAATAAACCTTTAGCCGCGACTGTTTCTTGCAGCACTTGCGTAATTACTCCAGGCTCAACTGTTACTTGAGAATTATTTTCATCAATATTTAAAATCTTCTTGAATTTTTCTAAGCTCAAAGCAATTCCACCAAATAATGGTAGTGCGCCTCCACTCAGTCCAGTTCTAGCTCCTTGAGGAGTAACGGGCAAATTATTCTCGTTACAATAATGCAAAATTTGCGATACTTGGAGAGTCGAATTTGGAATAAGAACTACCTCAGGAGAAAAAACCAAATCTTCAGTTTCGTCATGCCCATAGTCTTTTAATGCCTCCTCATCCTTACGGATTTGAGAATCACTTAAAATTGAAGAAAAATAGGATAAATCTTGTTCAGAAATTGAATTGAACGACATTCTAAAAGTTATGCATCAATTTCAGAAGAAGCAGATTGCACGTCATCTGAAATATTCAATACAGAACTCAATTGAGAAATCTCAATTAGCTTAACTACGTTAGGCTGAAGCCCTGAAAGCACAAACTTCCCTCCAGAATCTTTACACAATCTATTACCAATCAAGATGGCACTAAGACCAGAAGAATCACAATACCTTGACTGCGACATATCTAAAACAATATTATTAACCGAGTTCTTATTGATTAAAACTAATTCAGACTTAAGCTCTGGAGCATTTGTAGAATCAAGCTTTTCAACGTTAGAAGTTACGATAGTAAATGTGTCTTTTTCTTCTTTCGAGAAATTCATAGGTTAATTGTTTGACCCAAATTTAGGATAAAATTCCCTTGGTTTTATTAACATTTTGATGAGTTAGGAACAATTTAAGGTTAATTAAGGTGTGGTTTTGGGGTTTTCTGACGAGATGACAAATGGATTCGTCTTTCGTTTTTCGTGTTTCGATACTAGTGATTCGAAACTGGAGACTTGGCAAAATGACAAATGAGTTCGTGTTTCGTGTTTCGATACTCGAGACTGGAGACTGGAGACTCGACAGGTAGACAAATGAACAATTGTTTCGTGTTCCGTTTATCGATTCCACTTCTACGACCTATTGATCTTGGCGGCTAAGAGATAAATAACGGCCATTCTGATAGCGACACCATTCTCTACTTGTTGCAGGATGATAGATTGCTCACTATCGGCTACATCCGAAGATATTTCAACTCCCCTGTTTATTGGGCCAGGGTGCATAACTGTGATTTCTTTGTCTAAGCTATCAAGGAGTGCTTTATCTAAACCATAAAGCATTGTGTATTCTCTTAGTGACGGGAAGTATTTAATCTCTTGACGTTCTAGTTGAATTCTTAGCATGTTAGCAACATCACACCATTCGAGCGCCTTTCTTAAATTGTGTTCAACTTTCACTCCCAAAGTATTGATATGCTTTGGAATCAAGGTCGTTGGTCCGCAAACCATTACTTCAGCTCCTAGCTTTTGAAGACAAAAGATATTTGATAATGCGACTCTTGAGTGAGAAATATCGCCCACGATTACTACTTTTTTCCCTTTAAAATCTTCTCCGTGCTTTTCTCTAATAGAATATGCATCAAGCAATGCTTGAGTTGGGTGTTCATGAGTTCCGTCACCTGCATTCACTACCCTAGCATCAATTCGTTCTGACAAAAACTTTGCAGCTCCTGGGTTCGGATGCCTCATTACCACCAAATCAACTTTCATTGCAAGAATGTTGTTGACCGTATCGATCAATGTTTCCCCTTTCTTAACTGAAGAACTAGCGGCTGAGAAGTTAACAGTGTCAGCTGAAAGTCTTTTCTCTGCTAGCTCAAATGATAATCTGGTTCTTGTTGAATTCTCGAAAAATAAATTTGCAATAGTGATGTCTCTAAGCGAAGGAACTTTTTTGATCGGACGATTGATAACTTGCTTAAAGCTATCGGCCGTTTTGAATATTAACTCAATATCTTGTTTGGTTAAATCCTTGATTCCGATTAAATGATCTACGCTTAAATTATCCATTTTTATCTTCTTGGTTAACTAAATAAACTTGGTCTTGCCCTTCATTCTGTTTCCACTCAACCAGCACAACTTGCGAAGTCAAAGTGTTAACTGTTTTGCCAATATAATCTGCTTGAATTGGTAAGTGTCTTTCAAACTGTCTATCTACTAATATCATCAGCTCTACTTGCTTAGGTCGTCCGAAAGCTAGCAATGCTTCAAGACCTGATCTAATTGAACGTCCAGTGTATAGCACATCATCAATTAACACCACTTTTTTGTCTTCAATTATAAAGTCAATATTTGTAACAGAAGGTATTAATGGTTGTTCTCTTCGTCTGAAATCATCTCTATAAAAAGTGATATCTAACTGCCCACAAGTGAGCTCTTGATTTAAGTCAGCCTCTAATATTTCTTTTATCCTTTCAAGAACAAAGATTCCTTTTGGCTGTAATCCTATTAAAACGGTGTTTGTAAAATCTTGATGGTTTTCTTTCAATTGACTGGCCAATCTCCTAAGAGTAATCTCAAGGTGCTTACTATTTAAGATTGTTCTTTTCTCCATCATTAATGAGGTTAGACAAAGGTAGATTTAAAATTTGAATTCCTGATTAATCATCTTAAATAATCTTTTGAAAACAGTTAAAGTCAAAATTTGACCGTTTAATCAAAAATAGATACAGATTAAATTTTTTTAATAAATAATTCACTTAAAGTAGCCTATCTTTACTGCAAGGGTTAAACATTAAAATAATCCTGATTTAGTTCAGGAGTTTTCTTGTTAAAAATGAGTCCCGATTTTGGATGCCGATTCTTTTCATAGGGTTTAAATTGGTTAACTTGGTAAGAAATTACCGTAGGCATTCAAAATCGGGGTTGCTCATTTCTTCTAACCTCCTACTCTCTTCACATTATATCCTTCAGACTTTAGATAATCCATTATTTTATCTCTTTGATTACCCTGAACCATAATCTCTCCATCTTTGGCTGAGCCTCCGACTCCACACTTCTGCTTGAGTGTTTTCCCCAAATCTTTGAGATCATCATCTGTCCCAATGAACCCAGTAATAAGAACAACTTCTTTACCTTTTCTTTTTTTGCGGTCAATCATTACGTTCAGATATTGCTCATCATTTGGTAATGTTTCATCTGCCGCATCACCTTCGTGATCGAAATCAAAATCAGGATTGGTTGAATAAACCACATCAATTCGTTTCTTCTTATTCTTTCCCATGAGTAAATTTTAATGCACAGTTAATATTATCTGCAATGATCATTTTTGGATTGAAGTTTAATGCATCTTCTACTTCCCCTCTTACATAAACCTCATAGAGGCAAACTTCAATTTGATTTAGATCTAATTCAGTTTTCAAACTTTCAGTCATTGAAGAAAGCCGGGTTGTCAAAACATCAATCTCATCTATAATGAGTAAGTCAGTTATTCCTTCAAAATTATCTGTTTCAAAGGACTTCGTTACTATCGTATCTGAAATTGAATTGACCAATTCAAGACTACGCGCGTTTATCAAAATATTCTCTTTTTGATTTGTGCTGTAGTTGTCTAACACATCATTAAATGAACGATTAAAGGTCCCAAAATCAATTGCTTGACCTTCACACTGATCTGAATATTTAATATCTAGATATACCTTTCTGTCATATGAGAAGATTATGTCGAGAGCCTCAGTTAAGGTTGGAATATTGAATTCTGATTTATAGATATTCAAATCTTTTATTTGAGACCAATTTTTACTGGGAATGCACCCAGATCCATTTGTATTATCGTCCAATTCAAAATCATGATAAACAACCAATTGAGAATCTAGGGTCATTTGAACATCAATCTCTACACCTTCAACAGACGTCTCATCAAAAATATATTTAAATCCTTCAATAGAATTTGGCGGATATTTGTTTCGACCATTACGAATTCCTTCGCCTGCATGACCATAAGTATCAACATCTAAATGGCTCATGTCTTTTTTGCACGAATAAGCAATCAGAATCAATATTAAGAAAGCTGCAAACTTCATTAGTTTAAGGATATTACTCTCACTGAATCTTGAACGATTCCAGCTTTTTGATGTAATTCTAATTTGAACCTTTGCGAGATTCTTGAATTAAGATCAAGTCTCTGAGAAGGTTGAACATTTTCATCAAATTCAACAGACATTAGATATAGCGTGTCTACAACATTCTCACTATTCATGCTAAATGATTCATTGATATATATCTGCTTGTACTCTGGATAATCAATTTTAAAGCCTGCCAAAAGGTGGTCAAACTCAAGTTGATGCGACTTGTCGTCTAAAATCTTTAGTTGAATATCCTCAATCTCTTGATTAGCTCTTAAAAGATCATTCTCTCTTTGGCTCAAAAGTTCAGCCAATGTGTTGGCTCCTCTATTGTTCTGGTCGTACTCAAACAGGGCCTCTTGCACGATAGTGTTCACATCTTCATCCTGATGAATAATAATATCTACATCTTGTAAATCATAATTTGATTTTTGTCTGTTCCACATATTCACCACTTTGTTATCGGCGAAATAATTGGTGATAGAAAGCTCAATTTTTGAATCGTTCCAATCAAATGTATAGGTTGGCGTGACGAGAATATTCTCATCTGTCTTTTTCACAACATTGTTGATAAAATCAATTGAGTTTCCTTCGAATATTGAGCGCTTTGTCATTTTGTAAAAGAGGTAACCAGAAGGCGCTACAGCCAAAATCGTAAACACCAAAGTATATACACGTACCCTTTTTTCAATTTTAGGTGTTAAGTATTCCTTTTTCGGGAATTTCAAATACCTTACAAAGAAGAATGTTGAACCAGCAATCATCAATGAATTAAGAAGGAATAAATATGATGCACCCGCGAAATAATGCCAATTGCCTTCAGCAATTCCATAACCTGCAGTACACAGAGGTGGCATCAATGCAGTTGCAATTGCAACACCAGGAATTACAGTATCATTTTTGCCTTGTGTATGAGCTATCACTCCTGCCAATCCACCAAACAATGCAATTAACACATCAAGAAAGCTTGGCTCAGTTCTAGCAAAAATGTTGTCATTCATTTCATGAATTGGTGTAACCCAGAAATATAAAACCGAAACAGCCAAAGAGATACCAACTGTGACCCCGAGGTTTTTAAGCGAATCAAGTAAGAGCCTAAAGTCATTGGTTCCGACTCCAAACCCTACACCTTTAATTGGACCCATTAATGGAGAAATTAACATGGCTCCGATAATCACGGCTGTTGAATCAACATTTAAACCTATTGAGGCTATAAGTATTGAAAACATTAGGATATAAACATTATACCCTTTGAAAACGATCCCTTCTTTAACCGATTCAATTACTGTCTTATGGTCGTATTCTACATTTCGTAAGGATAAAATAGATCTTATAAAGCCAGCCGTGCCCGAAATAATTTCAACTGGATTCGTTTCTATATGAATCTTAGTTGGATCATCTTTTCGATTCCCCTTTTTGGAATTGGCCGACGAATTGTCTTTGTTTTGACCTTCATCTTTACCCTCTAAGTTGTCATCTTCAATCATTTCAGACATTTCAATTGAGTTTTAACAAATCTATTAATTTATCCATTTCCACCTGATTGCGATCTGAATTAAATATACGTTTAATATCGTTCTTTTCTCTTTGCGTAAGGTGCCAACTCAATGAAATCATGTCAGAAGGATCATTTCTTAAAACAAATGTGACCACATCAATGGGCACCTCTTCAGACCTAGCATTATCAACCAATTCGGTAGCATTATACTCTTGTGAGTGATGATAATTACCATAGAAGTTACCAATTGGTTTTATGAATCTTTCAGCTAGTGACAAGTTACTATTGTGTTCTTCAATGTCATAATCTTTTTGAATATCTCTCAACTCTACCAAGACAACTCCTGAGGTATGCTCTTGAAGCCAGTCTTTCAATGCTGCAATATACCTTACAGTTGACTTTGTACCGTAATTGTCTCTGATTCCGGCATCCATTATTTGAATTTCAGGTTCGGTAGGTAAAGTCACCATTGGCAAAATGTATGGGAAGGTTGAGTTCATTCTAAGCACAGTCGTAAACTTGGTAGACTGCGGCAAGTTCTCTTTAAATAGTTTTAAGAACTCCACATTTTCAGGTCCTGTGCGCTCTGTATTCAAATCACCATTCATGAAACCGTAAGGTTGAGACCCCATCAACAATCTACGTCCGTCATTAATTATAGTTGGAGAAAATAGCATGAGCGGAGTATTCGCCAAACGCTCATCTTTTCTATAATCCACTAATCTTTTATCCATTACAAAATCAGTGTTGACATTCAACTGTGATTCAAAGGCGAAGCCTCTATCCTTTGCATATGTTTGGCCATTAATGGTAGAACTTTTGTATCTAAAAAAGACGTCATGCATTACCATATTGAATGCCGTTGAATTCAATAAATCTTTTGAGATATTTTTTAAATATTCATCATCTTCAGGTTGAACTTCTGATGTCATTGATTGTAACGCAAGCTCTCGATAATATGCCGCGCCTACCATTCCACCAGAAGCTCCAGTTATCATATGCACATTATCAAAGAATTCATTTTCAGTATTGGTATTGAGTTGTTGCAAGACGTAAAACGACCACATTGCAGCCCTGAGTCCGCCTCCTGAACAATTCACCAAAACCAATTTCGGTTTGATCGTATCCTGAAGCATGGTAGCTTTTTCATACCAACGATCTAATATTTTTTCATGATGTTCAATATCATTCCTGTATTCAGTTGAATCGAATTGAATAGCATTTATTGTTTCTAGATTGTAATCATTCTTGTGGCTGTAATTAAGACCGTAAGCGAAGTTTCTTACCTGAAAAAAACTAGTTTTCGCCGAAATGACGTTAAGCATAATCAAGGTCACAGCAATTATTGATATTGCCCATCCTCTAAACCAAGAGTAAAAAATGGTAAGTATCATTATTGCCAATGTGCAAAGCAGCATAAAACTCGCAGATGAAGGAATTTGCACTAATCCGTAATCACCAAAATATCCTAAAATGAAAAACGAAAGAATTACGATTATTTCAAAGAAAGAAGCGTTTAACTGATTCTGCCTAAATACTTCTCTCAGAACTCTTCTTCTGTAATGCTTTGAATCACGGGCAGGTGAGATTTTTCGAAATGAAGAAATGTAAAAAGAAGGTTTGTAAACCTTTGCATGATGTGATTCAAACCAGAATTTCTTCTTTGATAAAAGAGTGCCGACAAAGAAATACATTGATCGATTCTTTTTTGCCTTGTTCTTATTTCTCAACTGAATGGTTGAAATATTCCAGTTCGTTTTGAAAAAATAGAAGACAGATAAGGCAATGAAAAAAATCGTACCTGCAGTTAATGATAGTAATTGAATGAAGACATCACCGGCAGTCATTAGCTCTTCATTCATTTGAATATCCACAATATTGACACAAAGAGTGATAAAGAATATGAGCGGTATAACTGAGTTATTGATACAAAACTTGAAAAAGGGTCTAGCCAAGGTTGCAATGAAAGGGAACGAAGGACCGAGGAGAATGTAACTGTATAGATGGAACGCCATGAAGTATCCGCCCACCGAGAAACCAAGTATAAAGAAAGACAACCAACTCACCTCACCCAAATACTCCGGAGAGAGAAACAAGTATGGCACACCAAACTTCATTGCAATGTTCTTGGTAACAATTCCAAAAAGAATCAACCAGAAAATCATTAAAAGATGGCTTTTCTTTAAATGAATAAACAGCAATTGGATAGGGAAAAACCTAAATATAAGGCCCAATATGTTTTTGAACTTTGTCATTCTTTGGCAAGATAGTCAGATGCAGTTTGTTTTGATACTAGTTTGAGAAATTTTTAGGCATCTACCTTAATATACGAAAACGAGAGGTCAAAAGAAAGGTCTATTTCCACTTTAATGGACCGCCGCATCCCACTTCAATCAAGTATTTATGTCTTTTTCCGTAAATATTGAATATCGAATCTTGAAAATCAGACCAATCATGAGCTTGATGTTCACACTGATATTCGGCCGAAATAATCATTGTATCGTATACGGCCATAAACATGGGAGGTGTTTTGATAGCATCAACATCTTCATTTAATTTGATTGGGCCGCCCTCTCCTTCACTGGCCATGCCATCTAAGAAATTGTAAAAGGCATTGTAGGTTGCATTAGTATCTTCAAATGAATAGTAAAGAAATGTCGCCGAAGGGTTTAACATTGTTGTTTTACCGTAAGGAACTTGCTCTAAGAATGTGAACTTTAGTTTCTCTTTTTCTTTAAAAGAGTATCTATCCATTACGTGAAAGTCATCAACCGAATCACTTTCATACTGAGAAGATAAATTGTCTCTTAAAATTCCTGATTTTTTGTTTAAATCAAATGACGACTCAACAACTTCAACAATTGTATCAACTTCTTCAACCCCTGTATCGCCTGCAAAATCATCAAAATCTAATGATTCAGTTTCTTCTGACTCATTGCATGAAATCAAAACCACTAGTGGTAATATATATGCTATTAAATTTTTCATCTGCAATCTATTGAAAGCTCCACAGCTTCTTCAAAAGAGATGTCTTTCATCTCATCATAATTTGGATGTGCGGCCATTGCCTTTTCTTGATAGCAAATGCAATAATTGTTGTCGGCCCCAGAATCAAGACAATTATTTTTAAATTCTGTTCGCTCTTCTTTACTCCAAGGTTCAGAACCACAGGAAATCAATGCAAACAATGGAATTATGATGAAGCACTTATTCATATTGAATTCGGTAGATTTCTTTCTAAGGTACTTAAATCTTCGTCAGAAATATCTAAATGAGTTGTGAATCTAATTCTCCCTTTTCCAAATCCAACACAAAGAATACCACATTCTTTAATTTTGTTTACCACATCATTCTCACTTAATCCATCACTCAAATGCGCCACGACAATGTTTGTTTGAACTGGTATCACTGAAGACACCCAAGATTTAGTTGACAAAATTTGTTCAATCTTTTTTGCTCTTTTATGGTCTTCGGCCAATCTCTCAACATTGTTTTGAAGAGCATAGATTCCACCCGCAGCAATTATTCCAGCTTGCCTCATGGCACCACCGAATGCTTTTCTTACTCTCCTTGCCTTTTGAATAAACTCATTCGATCCTAAAAGCAAAGAACCAACAGGAGCTCCAAGCCCCTTAGATAAACATACTGAAATGGAGTCAAACTGAGCTCCGTATTCTTTGAGCGGAATTTTATTTTCTTGCAATGCATTGAAAACCCTTGCCCCATCTAAATGAAAGGGTAGACCATTCTCTTTACAGATTTTAGAGATTCTCTTAATATCCTCAAAATCATAATATACTCCTCCCCCTCTATTTGCCGTATCTTCAATGCTAACTAAGGTTGTTGGAGGAAAATGTTGATCATCAGGATTAATGTTATCTACAATTTCATTAGGATTAATTCTTCCTGAATTTCCTTGCAATAATCTCACTGAAGCTCCTGAATTCAATGCTATACCTCCGCCTTCATATCGATAGATGTGAGCATCTGAATGACAAATAACTTCATCACCAGGATTCGTCCAAACATTAATGGCTATTTGATTGGTCTGAGTTCCTGAACTACAATACAGGGCAGCTTCGTGACCAAACATTTCTGCTCCAATTCTTTGTAATTCGTTTACTGTAGGATCATCTCCAAAGACGTCATCTCCCAATTCTGCCTTAAACATGAAATCCTTCATCTCTTGAGAAGGCTTCGTTACCGTATCACTTCTAAAATCTATCATAAACTACTTTTTTCTCAACACCATTATACCATCTCTAACTGGGAAAAGGACGTTCTCTACTCTATCATCAGCTTGAACTTTGGCATTGAACTCAATAATTCCTTTTGTTCCTTTATCTTCTTTGCGAGATTCATTCACCACGTTCCCACTCCAAAGAACATTGTCAGCCAGAATATAACCTCCCGGAACAACTTTATCAATTACCAAATCAAAATACAGAGAGTAGTTTGCCTTGTCTGCGTCAATAAAAACTAAGTCAATACCATCTTCTAAATCTGGAATTATATCTGATGCCATGCCCACCTTGAATTCAATTTGTTTTCCTCGTTCAGATTCAAACATATACTTTTTGAGAATTGGAGTCAATTCTTCATTCTTATCAATGGTGATAATCTTTCCGTCTTCTTGTAAACCTTCAGCAAAACAAATGGCTGAATATCCAGTATACGTTCCAATTTCTAGAACATATGAAGGTTGAATCATTTTTGACAACATGCTTAAGACCCTGCCTTGAACATGGCCTGAGAGCATTCTTGGGACTAATACTTTTAACCAAGTTTCTCTATTTAATTCAGTCAGCAACTGAGGTTCTTCTTGGCAATGTGCTTGAATATAAGCTTCTAAATCTTCAGGTAAAAAATCCATTTTATTAGTAACTGAAATAGTTTCGTCTAAAGATACAATTGAAGTTTATTATCTTCACCAAAAAAGATAAAAAATGGCGATAGCTATAATTCCATGGTGGGTTGTTTTGATTTGGGCAGTTTTCGCGACTGTCTTTTATGTATGGAGATACCGAAAGGTAGACTCACTCAAAAACCCATTAATAATCATTGGCTTATTTGCTCTTCACATGTTCTTCTTTGCATGGAGTGCTCTAATTTTTATCCTTATTGAGTTAGTTCGATACAACATTGCAAAAAAGAAAAAAGAGCCATGATTTCTCAAGACTCTTTTGTATAATTTTCAAAACTACTTAATTCTATTCTCCAGGTCTTTTACAAAAGCCTTCAGACTTACAACATTTAGGTAGTTTATTGAATGCTTCTTCGTTACGTGGAGTTTCTCCGGCGTCATAACCAACTTGGCTCACAAGGTATTTTACCTTCTCAGCATTCAAATTCTTGGTTTTGTATTTCACCTCAATAACTTTTGTATCGATATCTAGTTCAGCATACACTATTCCTTTCGTGTAATTCAATGATTCTTCTATTCGTTCTTTACATTCTCCGCAAATGGCAGATGTTTTAAACTTTACAATTTTCGACTTTGCTTTATCTTGAGCTATTCCGTTTAATCCAATGAACATCAAAGCAAGCATCATTATTAATCTTATTTTCATTTTATTTCTTTTTATGTTTAATATCAAAGTGTAGTCCGGCATAAATATTAACGCCAGAAATTGGTGCCCACAGCTGTGTAGCATCAAAATACGGTCCAAAAGGATCGTCCGCCGAAATTATGGCGTTTTGTTGAATTACGTTCAACATATTTTCAGCTCCTATATAAAAGCTAAATTTCTTCATTCTATATGTGATTTGAGAATTTAGCACCCAGTAATCAACAGATTCATCTGGCCTTGCATGCTTAATTGGGTTTGAAGCGGTAGAAGGCAGTCTTTTTTTACCTACCCAATTTGCCGTTAAATCAAATTCCCATTTTTTGTTTCGGGTTTTATAGCCTGAATTCAGAAGCACTCTGTACTTAGGCACAAAAGCTTTTTGTTGCAGTTCCCCTCCAAATTCAGCTTTCACATCATAATACTTAGCCGCAATTCTGAACTCAAAGGTTTTTGTCAATTTAAGTGCTAACTCTGCTTGAACAGCATGAGAGAATGAAGTACCGGTTGTATTATAAATATGTACTTCGTTCGGACTCACATCTAAATCGGTTACCAATTGGTTCAAGAAATGAGTGTAGAAATAATCCACTGAAAAAGTAGAGACCTCATCTTTGATTAAAAATTTCTGAGTGAAGGTCACTCCAGAACTGATTCCATCTTCAGGTACGATATTAGGATCAACAATCCACGTTCTACTAGAAGCCATTAAGCTATTGAAATCTGAATACGGATTTGGTACTCTATAACCTCTTCCTACAGAAAATCTTAATGCCGATTTTTTTGAAGGATTCCATTTAGCATGAAGTCTTGGTGCGAACAATGTACCAAACAAATTATGATAATCTGCCCTAACACCTGCAACTAAAGTAAACTTTTCAAGGTGTTTATAGGTGTATTCGAAAAACGCTCCTGGAACAATCTCAGTTTTAAGAAATGTTGAGTCATTGTAAGTTTGACTGTAATCATCCAATATAAAGCTCGCTCCAGTTTTGTAGGTGTGATTTGTATTCCCAATAATATCACTGTAAATCCAATTTGAATACCATTTTTTCTGTGTTCCAGAGTAAGTGGAGTTTCCAAAGACATTATTCATTTGATGATACTTCAATTGATTCACAATACCCAAGGAACCCTTTGGACGATTCTTCATGAAGATTCCCATCTTACCAAACGCCTCAAGATGAGTTGTTTTGAAGGATGCTCCCCATTTTGGAAAAGTTGGATCTGAGGAGCTATTATACCCCAGTTGTCCGCCATCTTTATCGGCAAATGTTCCTTTAATCCCAAATCTACTTTCCATGTTCTTCCCTCTAAAATCCCATCTGTGCATGGCAGCTCCTAGAAATCCAACTGGCATATCTTTGAAACCATCTTTATTTACATCTGTCTCATTGAATTGATTAGAGGCATGAAGAAATGTCATTGTTGACCATTTATCATTAATCCGTTGAGCGCCGTGAACATTGATCTCTCCTCGAGTAAACTTGTTACCATAAAGATTGACATATAGCCGTTCACTCTCTGAAGGTTTCTTTACTTCAAGATTGATCATTCCGGCAATGGATTCATAACCATTAACAACAGAGCCCGTTCCCTTTGTTATTTGGATTGACTCAATCCAGGTACCTGGAGTAAAGCTCAAACCATAAGAAGTAGACAGACCTCTAATTAAAGGAATATTCTCCCATTGAAGTTGGGTATAAACTCCATCCAAACCTAACATCTGAATTTTCTTGGCGCCTGAAACAGCATCTGTCAGATTAACATCAACTGAAGCATTGGTTTCAAATGATTCAGAAAGATTGCAACATGCTGCCTTTCTCAATTCATCTTGACCAATTTTTTCAACGTTGAATGGATCTTTTAGGTCAATGTGCTTACCTAAATTTCGACCAAAGACAGTAACTCCTTTAAGCATACTGCCGTCTTTTAAATTGACGACTACATCTTTTCCTTCTTGCTCAACAACAAAAGCCATTAGCTCATAACCAACTGCCTTTATCATGAGCGTGTCAGGTAATTCATGAAGATGTATTTGAAAACTACCGTCTTCTTTAGTGATAGCAACATGATCTGAAGAAGCACATTTTACCTTTACATAAGGTATGGGCTCTTCAATTCCTTTTTTTATGGTGACTACTTTACCTTGTATTTCTATTTCATTATGCTCTTGGGCATAGGTTAAATTATGAAAGACGAAAAAGGTTAAAAGTAGAACACCAATTCTAATTTTTTGGTGCATAATAATTTTAATTTTAACTGTTTATTCTTGTAATCTTAAAACAGAAAAATCAAATTATATAAACTTGAAACAAGGCGAATATATCTCGCTCTTGCAACTCATAATCTCCAACTGAGGTGGGAGAAAGTTGTGATTCAGGGATAGACAACCCCTCTAAATAGATTGATTTGAGAATAATTATTTGCTCAATGGATAGTTGAATTTCAAATTCGTTTTCAATTTCACTTTGAATTGAAATCAACTGAGTTGTCGAACAACAATCATCTGAGCTTGCATGACCGCAACCATCATCTTCATTTTCATCATTATGGCATTGATTGACCTCGTTTGAAGGAGGGTGACAACAACTGTGACTTTGAACAGCTTCTTTTTCTTTCGCTTCACTTTGAGTATGATCTAATTCATGCTCGCATTCAGCTACTGAAAGAAAATCTATATCGGTAATTTCCCCCGCACATTCATGAACTGAGGCAAAAGACGAAAGAGTTGTTCCGATAAAAACGAATAATAATATGTAAGCCTTTGCTTTAAGCATTAATCTAAAGTACAAAAAGTGAGCGAAATGGAGAAACTAATTAACTCTAATTTAGGATTTCTAAATGTCCACAATTCCCTTTTTTACAGCATACATTACAATTCCATTGGAGTTCTTTGCTCCAGTTTTTCTTAAAATATTTGACCTGATTCCTTCAACAGTTCTAACCCCTCTAAAAATCATTTCAGAAATTTCTTTTGTACTGTACTCTTGACATATGAGCTTCATAACTAGGATCTCTAATTCTGAAAGAGAATTTTTGCCATTTTTACTTAGCGCCGATCCTTCGCCTTGTGACAAGAGGTTTCCTATCAAAAGTTTAGACGTTCCATCATTCATGTAATACCCAGTGGTCATTAGACTTTCTATTGCCATTTCAATTTCATCCACAGATCCATCTTTAGTGATGTAGCCATTAGCGCCACTTTCAATGGCACTAATAATGAACTCTTCTTCATTATACATTGAAATAAATAGAATTTTAATGGAAGGGTGAAGTTCTGATATTAGTTTGGCGGTCTTCGATCCGTTCATCACCGGCATCTTATAATCCAGAAATGCAATATCGATTTTCTGCTTTTCTAATTTATCCATAAACTCTTTACCATTTTCGGCTTCTAAAACAACCTTAACATTATCGAGTCCATTTAAAATTTGGATGAGACCATGTCTAAAGAGCGTTTGGTCTTCTGCGATTCCTATTTGAACAACTTTATTTAACATTTTTGGTAATCATTTTTAATCAGGGTACATATTTTGGAGGTATCAGTTGGTTTTATTTTTGTACAAATTAATTTCTGTTGGTAACACTTTCAATTCTAAGATAGCTTTTTCTTATTCTGATGCCTATCAAATGAATCTGAAACGAATTGTAAAATGCCGCAAAAGTGCGAAAAGACTTAGTTTTTATCAATCCGCTACTTAAAAAAAGCGTAGTTTCCGCAATTCTGGAAATATCACCTATCAGAGTCAGTTTCTATACATGAGACCAAAGTATTTTGTCGTGTTTGACTCATGAAACAGAATAGAGATTTCAATTAACTCTCCTTTCGGAAAAGACTTTAATACTCTAATCTTAAATTCTGACACGCTATAGACTGAGACTGAAAGATTCCCTCTTAATATTTTAAAAAAGATGAGTTTGCCATGCCTATCAATATAGGTTAGTTGAAATTCATCTGAAAATAATTGAAACTCATTTTTACTTAGCAATGGTAAGTTCATTTTTCACCTCCTTCCCAAACGCTTCTTTCATTAATGATTCAATCTTATAGTTATCTCTTAGTTGCATATAAGCGCAGCTCTTAGTTGCTGTTGCTCCGAATTTTTTCTTTTCGATACCAGCACAAAACCCAAAATCAAATTTATCAAAGCCTGCCATTTTACCTGACTTGATGAACTGATATATAGCTTGACGATAGACTCCAAACTGTCTATTAAAATCATAATTTATACCGACCATTCCACCTATGTAAGAAGCACTCCCTTTGTAAGCGAATACGACTCCGACAGTTTTTTCAGATTCAAGGTGATTATGTTCATCCGGGATTAAATTGAGCGTGATAATATCCCAGTTTTCATTTGAGTTGATAGACTGGAAGAATTTAAACGGCAACTTGAAAGTATTTATTTCTAATCCTTTGGAATGTACATTGAGATATAATTGATAATACTCTTTGAGTAATTCTTCATTAATAGATTCTGAGTTTTGGACAGAATAAAACTTTTCAAACCTTCTCACATTTTGCTTGAAATGTTTTCTAGATCGTTTTGATAATGTTTCCAAAAAACTATTGTCAAGATCCCAGTCAGAAACGTCAACGCTATAACTTTCTGGCATTTCAGACTTGAAAAACCCATTGTCAACCATCATATCATCCATCAAGAGGTCATCATTTGGTAGATCTCGTATGATTGTAGTTGAAACATCATATTCTTTTTGTAATTCTGAAACTTTATCAAAGAAAATTTGAAGAGCTTCTTTCCAATAAGGTGAGCTTTTATCTAAAAACAAATGATTTCCTTCAGATACCATTGAACCTGCACACAGAAATTTAGATGTATAAAAGTAAGGAGTCTCTAAGCGAATCTTTTCTATATCTGCTGATAGTTCAGGTGAAGCCAACATGTCATCCTTTAGTATTCCTGAGGTGAAAAAGGTATTTAAAACAATTTTCCCTGATTTGTCTCTCAAGGACAAATAATCAAAACTCCAATTTTCTTCTTTCTTTAAATTATTTGAAAATCCCTGCTCAAGCACTTTCATACCTTCCCAGTTATACATTCCACTGCGTCCAATTGAACTATCCCATTCTTTCTTGGAAAGTTGAAGGATGCTTGATGAACTACTAATAATTATATTCTTTTCATTAATCTCATTTTTTTCTTCTGAAATTAAACAGGTCTTTGGAGGTTTCATTTTAAATGCTCTATAAACCTGTTCAAGGGAAAACCCTTCCTCTTCAATAGCAAGAGCATAATGAAAAGCCATGTCACTAACCATTTTCTCAATTTGTTCATAGGTATGTAACCTGGTGATCGTGAATCGCACACCTGTATTTTTCATTGGAACGGCTGGAAAAATACCAAGATTTAAATAGTGACCACTAGTTACCAACCTCTCAACCAAATTATACCCCACTTTTGGTAACCCAACTGCAACAAAGAATATTGGCGAATCTTTTTCAGCTAAATTTGGTAATCCAAACTTCTCTAAAAGAATGTGGGTGTAAAGGATTTTCTCATGTAATTCTTTTTGAAAAGCAGCAACTTCTCCGGATAAATGCAAGTCTGCAGCAGCATTTGCAGCACCTAACGCACCAGGCTGCATAGGACCAGATGTAATCAAAGGACCTCCACAATTCTTCACTAACTGTGCTGTTTCCATATTCGAAAAAACTAAAACTCCGCCTCCACTCGCAAAAGCTTTGTTCAATGAAGTCCCAACGACCATTCTGTCATGAATTTTACGATTATCAAGAACAAATCCTTGGCCTTTGTCACCAAAACAACTCATTGCATGAGCATCATCTACGTAATAATTAAATTTCTCGTAGCGATTCAACAACTCATAAACTTCATCAATTGGTGTTTTATCCCCGTACATAGAATAAATGCCATCAGCCAAATACCAAATCTTGTTATAACTTGAATAATTTGATGTTATCTTTTGCTCCAACAAGTCCATTCTATTGTGTCTTAAAAGCTCAACATCAACACCAGCATTCTGCACTAAACCAACGGCTGTTTGAACAGAGTTGTGAACTTGATGATCCATAATCACTAGATCATTTTTACCAATGAGAATAGGTATGGCTGCCAAATGACCGAGCGTCGTTGTTGGTGTCACCACTGTGTGGGCGGCAAATATTTTATCCAATTTATTTTCTAAACTCGAATAAAGCCCCAGAGACATGTATGCTCTTGATGAAGAGAATTGAGTCCCATAATTTTCTATAGCCTTAATAGCTCCTTTTTTAAGACGATCATCAAACTCTAAACCCAGATAGCTACAGGATCCAAAATTTACTAATTCACTATTTCTAACTGAAATTTTATTGGAATCGAATTTCTCGTCAGAAGTACTTAAATGGGCTATTTCTCTGGCTCTTGCATAAGTTGCAATCCCATCTATGGTCTTAATTGCTTCGTTTGTCATTTTTGATGTGTTTAGTAGTAACCAATTGTCACATCAAAATTCATTTTTTATAAAAACAAAATCAACAGTTAAAAGACCCAATTACTCAAGTGTCGACTAAGTCAATCAAACTAAGTATAAAAGCTTAAAACTGGGTACAGAAATTATTTTTTTATCTTTGATTGGTTAAATACTGGTAAAGCTTATTAAAATACTAACAGTGCAAGTAAATAAAGAACCATATGAAACTGATTATGCTAAATTGGAATTTACTGATGGAATTTTGAGAGGAACTTTCAAGCCTGGCAAGGTGTCTATCGACATAGCACATAGGATTGTTGAAGATCGTCTAAAATATACTGAAAATCGTAACGTACCCATTTTAATTTCTGATGTAGGATTAAGGAGCATTGATCGTGCTGCGAGAGATTACCTGTCGTCTGACTCAGGAATTGAAGGGCTAACGGCCTCAGCCCTTTTAACGAATTCTGCAGTGAGTAAGCATATGGCTAATTTCTTCTTAAACATCACCGTTATTAGGCCTAAGATTCCCACCAAGGTGTTTTCGGACGAGGGTGAGGCGGTTGCATGGTTGAAACAATATATTGAGCAAAGTTAAATGTCAGAAAATCAACAATTAGCTGAAATTAGCGAATTACTTCTCGAGTATTCAGCAGGAAATTACACTTTTCAGGGGAGAATTTCAGACGCGGTTGACGAATACGACATGATCATCTCTGGTATTAATATGCTGGGTGAAGAATTGCTTTCAACGAATGTTTCAAAAGATTACTTCTCAAGTATATTCAATGCTGTCACTGACTTGGTTCTCGTATTAGGTAAAGATGGTAAAGTCATTGATTGTAATGAGGCAACCGTATTGGCATTAGCGCAAGACAAACGAGATATAATTGATAGAAAACTTGATGACTTCATTGATTCACATAATTCAATCTTTGAGGACATAGCCAACTCACTTGGAAAGAAGGTTAAAAGTGTATTGCTTGAAGAATCTTTGATCGGAAATCAAAACAACATCATCTACGGACAATTTACTTGCTCTCAAATAATTGATCGTTTTGATATATTTCAAGGCTATTTAGTCAGCATAAAAGATATTACAGAGCAAAAAGAAAATGAAGCCAATATTTTGAGGGCGGTTTTCTCGGCCGAGCAGTCAGAACAAAAAAGAGTGGCAGATGACCTGCACGACTCTTTGGGGCAAGAGCTTTCAATGACTAAATTGATGATCTCAAACCTAAAAAGACATTCTTCTAATGATGCGAAGTCCCTTGAATTAATAGCAACTTGTACTGACATTCTTGACAACTCAATTCAACACCTCCGAGAAATCTGTTTCAATTTGATGCCAGGAGTATTGACTCGTGGAGGGCTAAATATGGCTATTTCAGAATTGCTAAAAAAACTAAGTTCTCAAGGGAATTTCGATATAGAATTTGAAAAGAACCCGGCAATAGATAGACTTGAGTCAAATTTGGAAATCGTTATGTACCGAATTACTCAAGAATTTATCAATAACATGATAAAATATGCTGACGCAAGCCTATTAAAAGTTGAACTGAACTTTCAAGAAGAGCAGAATAGCGTCAGCCTACTTTTATCGGATAATGGCAGAGGATTTGACATCTCTATTTTAGATAAAGTTGGTGAAAACAGAGGCTATCAAAACCTAAAAACGAAGGTCAAAGCCTTTAAAGGAACTGTAGAAATAAAAAGTGAAATTAATGTAGGAACATCTACATTTGTTAAATTCCCTATTACCGCCCACCATGAACAAGATTAAAATATTACTCGTTGACGATCATAAGTTAGTTAGACAGGGGATTAAATATACTTTAGAATCTGGCAGTCTAGCATCTAAGATTAGTCAAATTAACGAAGCGGAGAATGGAAACGAAGCGATTGAGTTAGTTAAAATCATCAATTTTGATCTCATTTTCATGGATATAAATATGCCTGAAAAAGATGGGATCGCGGCCACGAAAGAAATAGTTAGAACAGATAAGTTTACCAAAATCATTGCTCTATCCATGTTCAATGAAGATTTTGAGATAAGGAGCATGATAAAGGCTGGCGCAGTTGGTTACCTCTTAAAAAATACTGGAACAGAAATCTTGGATGAAGCAATTACCAAAGTTTTAAAAGGAGGAAAGTATTACAGTAATGATGTTGCACTGAAATTAATGGAGCCATATAATGAGGCCAATCTTGATAAAGAAAAAATAAAGAGATCTACTATTTCAAAAAATGAAAGCATTCTTTCTAAGCGTGAGCTGGAAGTTCTTGGCTTAATTGCGGCTGAATTGACAAATGATGAAATCAGTAAAAAACTTAATTTATCAAAAAGGACCATTGATTCTCACCGGCAAAACATTCTAAACAAATTACAGGTCAAAAACACTGCAGGGCTTATTAAGTATGCTTTCAAGGTTGGTTTAATTTAATCTAATTAGGTTTTTACACCTAATATTATAAATACCGTTTGGTGTTTTATACTGTTGTTTTCTTCTGATAATATTTTGAATTTTATGATTAACAAAGTACTCAGCTGAAAGCAAATCAATTAATGAAGCCAACTATCTATTTCTTAGACGATCAAATTGGAAAAGGGCGCGCCCAAGTAATCAGAGCCTTGACAAATCGACTAATTCTTGAGGCAACAACCTTAAATCTCGTAGTAAGACCTCTTGACATCCAAACTGATCTGGTTTATGTTATTGAAGCAGGAGGACTAAATATTGGTCTTTTGTCTCATGAAAATCCACAACAAAGTCCATCTGAATTAATTCGATTTCTACATGAACAAAAATGCCAGCTCATATTTTGCTCTTCGACTTTTCCTAAAGACTTGAATAAGTCAATTGCCGATTTAGTTGTGAATAAGAAATTTCAATCAATATATCTCAAGAGTGCATTTTCATCATTACTTCAGGTGGATCAATTATTAGCTTATGAAGTCTCTAAGCTTCTTGAAATAATTAAGATATCAATTGAATACTCGACTTCGAATGAAGAGAAAGAAGCATATCTCAAAGTAGTTTAAATCTGTGGTCTCATTGGCCTTTCGTGTACAACTATTCGTTTTTCAAACATTTAATAAGACTTATAAATGTTTAAACTCTCATTCCTTATAGGAATTGTTACCTATTTGTGTTGCACTTTAATTATTTAATCGTAATATTGCGATTAAATGGGAGCAACCAAAAAAAATCTATTCACTCAAGCACAGAATGACCTTGCTGATTTGGCAAAATCTCTGGGGCATCCAGCAAGAATTGCTATCCTCCAAGAGATGATTAAATCAAAGGAATGTATAACGGGAAACCTGGTACAAGAACTTGGTTTGGCTCAAGCCACAATATCGCAACATTTAAGAGCTTTGAAAGAACAAGATATTATTTGCGGAACGATAGAAGGTGTATCTGTGAGTTATTGCATAAATCCCGAGAAATGGAATTCAATTAAAAATTTATTCAATCAACTTTTTGACCAACATCCAATATGTCAAGACAGAGATTGCTGCTAAATATAACATCATGAAGTTATCAGAATTAAAAAACATCATTGGCACACAAAAAGAAATCAATTTCGTTTTACCGAATGGTTCATTCGTTCCGAAACACTTTCATGTGACTGAGGTTGGATCGGTAGAAAGAAACTTTATTGATTGCGGAGGAACGGTAAGAAAAGACAAGATGATTAATTTTCAACTTTGGGAAGCCGGGGATTTTGATCACCGATTAGCCCCAGAAAAACTTTTGAATATTATTCATCTTTCTGAGAAGGTTCTTGGATTAGAAGATCTTGATATAGAAGTTGAATACCAAGGTGACACCATTGGAAAGTACAATCTTGAATTCGAAAATGACACCTTTTTATTGACAAGCACAAGCACAGATTGTTTGGCACAAGACTCTTGTGGGATTCCAGCCGACAAACTAAAAGTTAGCTTATCAAGCCTAACATCTGCAGAAGGAGAGAGTTGTACACCAGGTAGCGGATGCTGCTAAATCCATAGTAAAATGACTTCGAATATTACAAATACAATTTCCGAGATTAAAGAAAGAATGAATCTTATCTCAGATGAAAGAAAACATGAACTTGATAAAATGGTTCAGTTTATAAAAGTGCGTGAAAATCAGGAAATCGATCTAATTTTTATTTGCGTACATAATTCTAGACGTTCTCACCTTTCTCAAGTTTGGGCCCAAGTTGCGGCGCATCATCACGGATTATTAAATGTGAATTGTTATTCAGGTGGAACTGAGGTTACCGCAATGTATCCTATGATATCTGAGACTCTAAAAAACCAAGGATTGGTTGTCCAAGAATTATCTGAAGGAGCGAATCCTGTTTATAGCATTAAGTATCATGCAAATGCGCACCCAATAATTGGATTCTCTAAGATGTATGATGATCGGTTTAATCCTCAAAATGACTTTGGGGCGATAATGGTTTGCTCAGCTGCAGATGACAATTGTCCGTTCATTTCAACGGCTGCTAAACGAATTTTACTTTCATTTGAAGACCCTAAAGCTTCGGATGGAACTGCTGAACAGAAGGCAGTTTATCATGACAGATCATTGCAGATAGCCTCAGAATTTTTCTATGTTTTCTCAAAGGTTTAAGCTGAACAGTCACAAAGGTCCTCTATCCAGAAATACCAGAAATCACCAGTTTTAAAGAAATAGAGGCGTCTCATTGAATTCTCTGAAACTACTTGAACTTTTTTCAAGCCTTGTAGCTCTGAGTCAATTGATAATTTTGGAGTACTGAATAAAAGTTCTCCATCCTCATCAAACTTGGCATATTCTGGCAAATCTGTCATTAGTATATCTTCATAATACAAGCCTTCTTCTACTCCTTCAAATTCATCACACCAATGACCTTCGGGCATTTGATCAGAAATTACGCAATCCCAAGAGATAAACTTCTCAGTACTTGGCGCATCTAAATGGCCCAAAACACACATAGCTCCCGGGTTGTAGGCAGAATAAAGTCCTTCCGCCTCATGAATGTATCCCGTAATTAAATCATCTGGTCGTCTTGAATATGCTTTTAAGAAATCAGAAAGGTATCCTTCAAATTGATCTGCTTTATTAATTATATCAAAGCTTATCATGCGCTCAGAAAAGTATATTTCTTCGTATTCTGCTGCTTCGTAAAAAGTGTCAATTTTCCATTCTACCAGAAAGGTGCTGCCTTTCAATGTATTGGGAATATCTTCGTTATATGCAAGATATATAGACTCTCCATTTGAAAGCTGAAAACGAGCGTACCAGTAATCATATTCGGTTTCGTACTCTTGAAAGATTAAGGTATCACTATAGGCCTCTCCCATAGTCAAATTTTGATCAGGACGAATAAGGGATGATAGGTCACTCGTCTCAATTTCAGTTTTAAGGGTGTCTGCCAAACTTTCATTCGTATCTGCTTCGGGAGTGTTCTCAGAGCAAGAGAAAAACCCAATTACCAACAGTAATATGTAATTATAATTTCGCACCACCTAATATCATTTCTCTAACAACTTGAACTCCCTTATCTTCAATAATGACATCTAATTGGGCATCCATTGAAGTTAAATAATCAGAAGTCTCTTTAGTGATGATTTCCTGATAAAACGAAGTCTCCTTGCCATCAAGGTCTCGTTTTTCAATCAATAAATTAGTTCCGCAATGTTCACACAAATACAAACCTAAGAAGCCTGAATTTTCTTTATAGTAGAGTTTTCTAAAACGCGTTGAATACATTGCCATATCTCTTGCATCAGAAACGACATCTTTATCACTCTCTGTTGGGCAGGCACATCTTCTCCCTTCTGATATTGGAAGCGGAGAAATATCAACTACTGCCTTCTGAACTTTTGTTTCTGCTTGCTTCTTTGAAATTTCAATCACCTCTTCCCTGGTCTCTTCCAATTCGGTTTGAGGATTATTTTTTAAAGAAGGAGCAATAGGAATATAGTCTGAATTTCCTCCTGATGCTGATTTCAAAAACGATTTTACTTTTGAGAATAAGGCATGACCTCCATCTGGCTCAACCATATAAGTGAGTATCCCATTTGGACTAGATCCATTTACCTCAAATGTAATTCTAAACCTCTTATCTTCTCCTTCAAACTTAATTTCGAATATAAATTCACTACCTGGTCTGAACTCTTGAAATTCAAATTCTGAACCTTTTGAATGAATTCTACCATCTTTTAATCCATCACCTTTGGCAAGAGAGCGATTTATTGCTGAAGTTGCAATAACCGTATCTACCGTGAAATGAGTAATCAGATTTGCAATCTCTCTTACAATATTGTCAAAATTGACAAGGTCTTTAGATTTTGGAAAGTAAATGTCTTCAATAGTCATAATACATTTAAAAATTAAGGGCGAATAGAATTTAAAGGTAAGAAGAAACAATCATTTTAATTCACTCAATAGTTCTGATTTTTCGCCAAAGGCTGCCCTTCTTAAAGCCTTATAAAAGTGCTCAGCCTCACTCATTTTGTGCATCTTCACCTGAATTGGTTTAATCGTTTTATTCTCAACTTCTAACAGAATATAATGCCTTCCTAAAAATGAAGCAAGCCCAACCGCAAATCCAAATATTGCCAAGAAAACAGTGAAAATAGCTATTCCAAAGTCACCATTTATTATTCCATACACTGTAATACTAAGACAGGCAATACCAAAAACAAATCCTAAAACAGCAATTAGATAAGCTCTCTTTCTAACAACATCAACAGATTGAATGTGGTTAATTTGAATACTAACTTTTACTGACCCACTTTGAATAGTTAAATGTTCTTCAGTTATTGTCCCGAATTCATTTTGAAATACTGTCTTCATCTCAATTCTTTTAAGGTTTCAATGGCAATCAGTTGAATTCCCAACGCAACATCAGAACCTCCGCATTTTTTTTTGTTCTTTTTGGGGTCATTACTCTTATGTTCAAAACCCAATACGTGCATATATTCATGAAGTAAATGACAAGCGTAAACCCCTTTTGTACTGTTGTTGATCCTAGTCTTTGGACTTGATGAAATGATTAAGGTGTTTTTATTGGTGCTTCCATGCGTAGTAGTTCCGTTCTTATTAGGCGAATATTTTTTAGATCGAAGTTTTAAATCGATTACTCCATCTTTTGGCTCACCAATTTCATCTTGACCGAACCATAGTAAGTCATGAATCTCTTGATTTGTATAGACATGTCGATCTCTTCTTTTTTTTGGATAAAGGGTCTTCTTTTTCTTTCTTCCTGAGTGAAATGTTCTTTGATTAGTGCATGAAAAATCATAGGCTTTGATTTTGCTCCAAAACACCTCTGAATCAAGGATAGTTTTGACAATCTTCAATTCCTTTTGAAGTGAAATAGAGTCTTCTTTAGAAAAATCAATTAATGTATCAATCTTGATAGTTGGTTGAGCAAAGCAGGTTGACCCAAATATGATCAAAATAATTAGTAGCAATTTCACAGCTTCAAAATACTACTTATTTCTTATTTCAGTACTTATATATTCTCTCAGAAGCTTTTCTGTGTTTACTGAGTCGATAGTGAATGATATACATTCCTCTGTCAACTCTCTTTCCATTCTGATTAGTTCCGTCCCATTCAATTACATCTTGATAATATGAAACGGCATCAAGTTCCCATGACTTTATTAAGACACCATTTATGTCAACAATTTGGATTTCTGCGTCTGCGTTAACAGTAGAAATTTGATTAGTGGTGATATGGATGTTTGTTTTATTATTAAAGGGATTTGGAAACGCCTTCAATTCAATGTCGTAGGCATTATTCCATTGATACATTGTTTGATAAGTTTCAGCCTGCTCATATTGGACGCAGTTAGCCGCTTTAAATGAAAGAATCGGTTCGCATGGACTAAGCCCACAATTTGACTGGCAAATATCAAATTTAACCTGCATAGGGCTGAATTCATCAATTCCGTTTGGTGTTTCAATTTTAATACCTACAAGCCCTGTATTAGGATCAGGATTTGAGGTAATTTCCATTTGATAGCCATAACTGTTATACATATTTGAAATTGTCCCACATGGAATTGAAATCAACATATTAGACAAGTCATGTTGGCAACCATTTGAATTAATGTACATTTCGTATTCATAACAATCTTGATTTTGAACTATGTTATAAATAGATGCATAAAAGCATCCATTGTTACAAGCATTTGGATCACAGTCGTTCACAGCAATGGTCACTTTGCCGCATACTTGTCCTTGACCACATTGCCCTACCAGACTGATCAAATTGATAATAATAGTTTCAGAAGGTTGAACCGTAATATTGCCTGTGCTATTATAGAATGTGTCAGTTTTAACTTCATCCCCTTCTTCCCAAGTCAGAACCCAGGGTCCATCACCTACAAAATTGATTGGAATTGTTGAAGTTCCGCCTTCACAAATAACAGTATCTAAGCAGCAATCAATTGTAGCTTTGGGTGCTACTCCACTATCAAAATTGACGCTATCTGTAATAGTACAACCCGAAGCATCTGTTACTTCAACGGTATAAAGACCACTCAAAATTTCATTTTGACCTGAAAGATAATATGAGCTACTGCCATTACTCCAGTTAATGTCATATGGCCAATGCCCATCTTGAATTTCTACATTCACGTAATCGTTTTCAGTTGAACAATCTTCATCAAAAACGTCCAAACTCACTGACAAATCGGAAGAAATGAGTTCAACAGAGTCAACAAAAAAACATCCATTTCCATCATATACTTCTATTACATAAGATGCAGGCGGTAAAGAAGAGGAAGTTATTGGTCCTTCTATTCCGTTCCAATAGAAAGTATATGGAGACTGTCCATTTAAAGGGTTAATTGTGATTCCGCCTAAACTATTCTCACTGCATGAAATGGGATCGATTTCTAATTGAACATGGAATTCGTAAATTTCTTTTTTTACGATACTTTCCCCTACCCAATCAGAACATCCAACTCTTCGAGCACATCTAACAAACCAAGTGGTTTGATTGATCAAGGGTGGGTCATAAAAAGAATCATGAGCACCAGGTATAGCATCTGCAGCTCCGTAATTGTTTGGATCATACGTTTTAATCCACATATATTCAATGCCTCCAGAACCACCTGAAGGAGGAACTGCAGACACTATGATGTCTGGATCAAACGCACTGCAAGCATATTCATCAGACGTAATAGTTCCGCCATCCGTAAGGTTATTGCATTGTGCTGAGATTTGAAAATAAGAGAATATTAAAATTAAACAGAGTACTAATTTTTTCATGTGCGATCATAAAAGGTTGAGTTCACCAAGCATCAAAACACGTACCAAAATCTTTTAGATTAAGGAATTAGACCTGCTAAATGGATTTAAATGAGATATCCAACTCCTTCTAATGATTCAGTCTTAAAACGATAAGGATTATTTCATGATCCTTTTGGGCTCCGAATTCCGAATCAAAAGCTTGCGATTGATAATCGCGACATCTTTTTTCATTTGAATCCTTCATTCGAATGAATTCGATTCAGTCTTAAAACGTCAAGGATTATTTCATGATCCTTTTGGGCTCCGAATTCCGAATCAAAAGCTTGCGAT
>CAJXJK010000022.1 GCA_913054135.1 uncultured Flavobacteriales bacterium
CGAGATCTACACTCTTTCCCTACACGACGCTCTTCCGATCTCACAGAACATTTGGGTATAAATAAAATTTCTCCATATAATTATCAGAGATTCTTTGGAACACTCGAAGAAATTGACCCAAAAACTCTAGCAGATGAAGAAACCTTTTTGAGACAAGACAAAAGAAGTCTAAAAGAACTTCTCAATAGATGTAATTCTTTATCAAAAAAGGTAGGGTTCAAAAGTTCGGTAATCTTATTTGACAAGGTAGATGAATTTCAAGAACTGAATCAGGACATCAATAAAATTAGCGCGTTCACAGAAGATATTCTCACTGACACCGAATTACTTCTCCAGAATGACATTGCTATCGCATTTAGTCTTTGGTCTGAAATCAAACCAATATTATCAAGAACCGTGAGATTTGACAAATTTAAAGAAATTGACATTTCTTGGAAGAAACGGGATATGGAACCGTTGATCAATAAGCGTATTGGCCATTTCTCACATCAGAACGAAAAAGGGTTACGAGATTTAATAAAATCAGAAACAGATATAAATTCTCTTATTGAAATTTCCAATAATTCACCAAGAGACCTAATCTCATGTCTTTCTGATATTTATGATTTCAAGACTAGTGAAAGTGATCATTTTGAAAGTGCAATTATTTCCAAAGGCCTTATTAAGTTTGCGACTCGCTATGATTATCTATCTATGTATCCATCCAGAACTGGCAAGAACAAAGATGTTGTGACTATGATTAACCGAATCCTGAGAAACCGACAATCTGACTTTTCAATTGGTAATATCAACGATACTTTTAATCAAAAAACAAGATGGTCAGAAAAGCACTGTATTCAGCCAATGTTAAAGTACAAGCTTATCAAAGAAGACGATAAACTTGGACCAAATCAGGAAAGAATTTATTCCGTAGTCGACCCAAAATTAAAATTCCTTATTTCTCGAAACATTTTGAGCCTAGA
Source organism: uncultured Flavobacteriales bacterium (assembly GCA_913054135.1). Lineage (GTDB taxonomy): Bacteria > Bacteroidota > Bacteroidia > Flavobacteriales_D > Crocinitomicaceae > Paracrocinitomix. Next base: position 963 of record CAJXJK010000022.1, read on the forward strand.
CTAACTAAACACAACATAATAAGTAAAATTCACACCCTCCCTTGTCCAGCGCAAAAAGCTCCCAGCAGTTTGCCCAGTATCTTGGGGTTCCACGCAGGAATTGCCAACGCACCTTGCGGCGGCATCTAAAAATGCCTAATTTTACTCAAACGTTAGCGTTTATTGCAGTATGGCTTATAAGCTTAAAACTATTGATACTACAAAATTCCTTTGGACATTAATCTTAGGGATTGTTTTTTCAGGTCTAGGAATGATATTTCTAGCTATTATTATTAAGACAGCTTTACCGATCTTATTGTTTTTTCCACTTGGTGTAATCATATTTATTTTCGCTCAAAGAGCTTTCGGTAAAATAACTGAATTTCAAATTGAAAATGGTATTCTAAAAACCGAAAATTCTGAAATTCCATTAGTGGAAATATTAGGTTATTACATTGATGAAAATGTGTCAATGGCAGCTTTCAACTTTAAGTTGAAAAATGGGACTATAGTAAAAAATACTATAACAACTACTGGAAAATGGAAAACCAAATATTTTGACTTTATAAATGACTTCAGAAATGAAATTCAAAAGGAAAACCCAGAAGTAACTTTTCTAGAATACGCTGAGGCATATCCGAAATCAGGAAAATTTATAAAATTCACTGTATACCTTGGAATACCGTTAGTAATAATCATTGATTTAATCACTCTTGTAACTAACTTAATAGGCGAACCTTTTTTCCCTTGGCAAACATTATTGGTTAACTTTTACTTACTCACACTTATCCCATATGTGAGGAAAAACAAACGCTAACATAGTAGCTAAAGTCCACCCCCATTCCTTGGCCTACGCAAAAGGCTCCCATTTGCGTGTCCAATATCCTGGGGTTCCATCACGGCGGAACGCCAACGCACTCGGTTCGGCAATCTAAAAATTGCCTAACTTTAGCCGAACGTTAAGGGTAATTAAATGTATGCAGATAACACGATTAAAATATGTTTTACTTGGATTCCTGTCACTAACTCTAAATCTCTCTTATTCACAAAACACATTGGACTCTACAAGACTAGCTATTCTCGGAGACGCTTCGCTTGATTTAGAAGAAATACGTCAAATTGACTCTCTTATAATTGACGCAATCGAATACTACAATTCAAAAGTCTCGAGAGGTTACAATCAAATATCTTTGAGTGATGTTGAGTATGGCCATTTCCTTCATTTAGATTCCATAAGAAATGAAATCTCGCCTTTTATTAAAAAAAATGGAAAAGTTGATAAAAGGAAACTCAATAAGATAAATACGGAAAGGCGTGTACACATTGATTCCTTATTACAACTTCGGTTTGAAGTTAATAACGAACTTTCGGATCTTCAAATTACTGGGAAACCAAACAGAGAAGACTCTGTGATTTCTTCTTGGGGTTCGGCGGAAATAATAAATCTAGATACTTACTACAGACAATATCAAGTTTTTTCAGATTCCTCTGGCAAATCAGTCCTCATTCATTGTTTTTGTGAAGACATACTGAATGTGTTGTCACGGAATCAAGTAGCTGACGATTCAATTTGGAAAACTAATTTATTTACAGTCAATGATGGCGGCGTCTGCTTTTTTAAAATGCTCATTCACGTTGAAAAACTTGAAAGAAACCACGTAATGATGAATGGTATAAGATAAACATATAATCATGGCCAATTCCAATCATTTTTTGATATTAAGAATTCTACTACTTTCATGCTTAGTAATATTCTTCAATTCATGCAGTCAAAGTAAATGTGAAGGTTGCGAAAATTGCGAATACGAACCTTTTATAGACTCTGTAAGCACCTCATATATAGAATTTGTCAGCGCATCTAATGATATTACGGAACCAATAAAAAAAGTTGTCCTTAAATCAATTAACAATGATTCGGTCCAATACACAATAGAAGGCCAGTTTTTGCATGATATTAAAAAGGACTTCGAAACATTTCAGTTTCAAGACTTTCATTTGTACTTTGCCTTAATAGGTCAACGAATAACGAACGGAACTTGCCCTCCCTATTCATTTGATAGTATCTATGTCATTCCAAACAATTGTGATTTCATTGATATCCATGATACTGTTTGGAATGTTGTAAACTCTGAACTCAGCGGCACATTAAATTTAACCCAAGTTGAGGGTGGAGGTAATCTAGTTGGTTCACATCAATTCGTAAATTCTGATGGATCTAGAATTGATTATTGCGAAAACACATCAATATATCTATCATCAGTACATGAAGGAACATGGGAAGGACTAATGAAAGACTGCTACTTCGAATCCGTCCATTCAATAAAGTTAAGTCTACTAGAAGACGACAAACTTCAATTTTTAATTGAAGATAATGAGCATATCTTTCTACCGGATACATTTGTGCTAACCAGCACTCTGGAAGCAGCTGAAAACTACCCTTAACATATTAAGTAAAATTCACAGCCTCCCTTGTCCGGCGCAAAAGACTCCCATTAGTTTGTCCAGTGTCCGGGGGTGCCATCACTACGGAATGCCATCCCACTTTGCGGCGGCATCTAAAAATGCCTAACTTTACTCAAACGTTATGGGTAATTACCTCTACGTGAAATCATCTATCCCTATGACTTCCATCATTTAACATTTTCACCATCTATCATTTCTTTGCTACATGCAGAAATATGTACATGTTTTGATATTGATTTCATTGATGCTTTTCAGCTCTTGCGGAGGGAATCGGACGAATTTTAACAAACAGAAGTACACTTCTTTAAAAGAAATTAAAATAGAAACTGATGATTCAGATACTGAAGAAAACAAACAATATCAATACTTTGACTCAGATGAAGATGAATCTGATATTGATTTGTTTGTACCTCATCAGGTTGAAAACGAAAATCTAATTTCATTTTCTTACTCTCAACCAGAAAAAGATCATTTCGTTCTAGAAGATATTTCTGCCCAAAAGACAATTGAATTTGAGAACAGACCAGTTAATGAAGAAAATTATGAATCCAAGTTTGTAACATATACCACGAGTAGAAAAACAGCTACCAAAAAGAAAATTGATACAGGCGGCAGAATTACACTTCTTTTTCTTGCACTAATTTTAACTGCAATATTAACCGCATTAGCTTGTTCATTAACTTTTTATGCAACTACTTCAGTTGGTGCCGTAATATTTGTAGGCTTACTCGGATTATTGGCTGGTGTACTGATTTTTTATCAAATAATTAAGCAAACTAAAAAATGGGATGCTGAGAAAAGAAGAAAATTCTGGATGACATTAGGAATCTCTGCTGGTGTTCTCCTCGCTATATCCGCAATTTTCATTGATTGGGCATATCTTTTTTAGAAAAACTACCCATAACACAGTAAGTAAAAATCACGTCCGACCCTTGGCCACACTTTTCTCGCCCATTACTTGTCCAATATCCTGGGGTGCCATCACAGTCGGACAGCCAGAGTCCGGGGATTTTTCCAACCCACTCGCGACGGCATAAAATGCCTATCTTTACTCAAACGTTAGGGTGCATTGAGCTTTCATAAAATTCATATCGTCTTCATCATTTCTACCATTTTGGTAATTACTGCTTGTTCTAGTAATGAAAGTCCTTTAAATGACAACATTACTGAAGAATTTTCGAATGCTCCCGACACAACTTACCTGAACGGAGACACAATTAAATTGACATTTCAAGAAGATGTAAAAGGAATCAATAAAAATCATGAGCTGGTAACCGTTGGAAAAGTACCTTATGAGTGTTTCTATAAAAAAGGAGAAGAATTTTTCTTCAAGACTATCTCCTATGATACCTCAGGAAATGTTAACATCATAACTAACATGGATGCTGAAGGAAACGGAAAATCAATCGGATTTTATGAAAATGGACAAATTAAATCAGAAGCACTATTCATTAACGGTGAGATGATTGACGATAGCACTATTCAATACCCAGAACCACATGATTCTGCAGGGGTAGAAAACGCACCCTAACATAATAGCTAAAGCTAAGCGTCCACCCTTGGCCGCCGCACTTGCTCCCATTTGCTTGTCCAAAGTCCTGGTTTGGCTTAACACGGTGGACAGCCAGGGATGCGGGTTTCGGCCAGCGCACTTTCGCACGTAATTTGTATTTGCTGCGCAAACAACAAATCACTAGCTTTAGCCAAACGTTAGCAATAATGGCAATTAGACTCAAAACCATATCACTTTTAAGTTTACTAATCGGACTAATGTCGTGTTCAAGTTATCCAGAGACTCCGGAAGAAGTTGTAGAACAATTCTCGACTTATTTAAGCTCAGGGGAATGTGAAAAAGCAAGAGAATTTTGTACGGGAAATGCAATGGAAACTATACAAGGGTCAATTGATTCTGGTTGCGAACCTTATGAATCCAAAGTTGATTCTGTAATATGTGACATACAAGGAGACGAAGCATTTTGTGATTGTTATGAAACCAGAAAGTCATTTGGAAGTATCAGCTTTCCCTATGAATTAGAACGGACAGAAGGGAAATGGAAAGTGAGAAACAACACGAAAGATATTGGTTTAGAGGAAGACAGTTTGTAGGGGTAAAAAACTATTGCTAACATAATAGCTAAAGCTCATGTCCACCCTTTGGCCATCACTTTTCTCTCCCATTACTTGTACCAAATCCTGGGGTGCCATCACGGGCGGACAGCCAGTATCCGGGGTTCTTGGCCAGCACACTTCACACGCAATAAATTGCTAACTTTAGCCAAACGTTATATGCCATTAAATGATTGATCTCCGGGAAACTAAAACAATTGACCTAAAGGAAGCTAACTGCTTAAAAGAACAGGCTACTTTTCAGTATATCGATTCTCTGACTGGAAAGAAATTAATCGCAAAATTTATTGCTTATTATGATGACAAAACGGACGAATATCTAATCACGGAATTCAGAAAACTTGCATTACTTTCAGCAGAACCAGAAATTGGAACGGTCTATTTTCTTGCAACTGGTGACTTCGGAGATGGCCCCAAAAGCTGCTATGTCATGGACTTCATTGAGGGACCCACTCTCGGCAAATTCTTAGAACTAAACGACTCGGTTCAAGTAGGTTTTGTTGTGGATTTTCTTCATCAATTGTCGACAGGAATAGAAAAAGCACATCATTACGAAATTAGTCACGGTGATTTGCATGAAGAAAACATCATGATCGACAAATTTAACTATGTGAAAATCATAGATTTTTTATGGTGGGATTTGAAATTACCATTTGAACAAAATCAAAAAGAGGACGTTAGCAGTTTCAAGAAATTGCTAGAGCTTCTTGTCCCAAAATTATCTGAAAAAGATATGAGCATTTTCAAAATTGTTCATGATTATCTATTACAGATTGAATCGTTCAAAGATGTTGGGTACAACATTTCGATTTTGAATAACGTTTCTGTCGATTTATCATTAATTGATGAATTATCAACTCATATCCTGTCCGTAATTATAAGCTCTATTTCTGAAGAAGCGAATTTAATGTATATGATTGAAGAGCAAGGGGTTGAAATCCCTGAACAATATATTCCAGAATTAACAGAACAAGATCAAAAATTTATGGATTCAGAGAAAAATGGTAAAATTAAATTAAAACATTTTGATTCAAGAGGAGGTCGATTACATGACACACTGAACAGTGTCTTTAATCTAAAATTACATCAATTAAAACAAGCAGGATTTATTGATTGGGAATTTGGGGTTCAAAACCAAGGTGAAAAGTTTATAGGCCCATACACAGTTGCATTCAGAATATTTTTCACTGTTAAACTATTTCAATGGAAAAAATTGAATGAACAATTCAAATTCTTACCAACTCCGGAAAAAACATTGGGCAACCTAATTTTGAACGAATAATGCCATATAAAGAATGTTTCATACAAGATGACACTTGCGTAGAAAAATTCAAGCAAGCACACATTCTCTCTCAAGCAGCAACAATGAAGCTAGTTCAAGGTGAAACAAAAGCCGGAAAGCACGTAGTACATCTTGGAAACACCAATGAGCAAGGTGTCTATAAACCTCAATCAATTGGCTGGAAGAAAGCATCTGCATATCACTGCTTTTGTCATGACCATGATAACGACTTATTCGTTCCAATCGAAAATGACAATGAACTTGATCCAAAAAATAAAGAACAACTTTTTCTTCATGTAATGAGATCATTCGCGTATGTCTACTATAGGAAGAAAGAACATATGCAGACGCAGGAAGAACTAATTGATGTTTTCAATTCAATTGGAGATTCATTGGATCAACTAAGAGATTTGATGGCTAAATTCATAGTTCTTCCTCCCAACAAGCTTGCAGACGAAGAGGAAATGAGAAAAAGAATGTCCATGAGTTATTGGTCGTTCAAATATGTCAAGAATGAACTTCTAAAAAGCCTGAAATCTAATGATTTTGATTGTCTCGAATATCGGTCATTAATAATTCCTGAGAGACTGCCATTTGCTAGTGCAGGAGTCCTTCTAGCGAACATTGTAGATCCGAACCCGAATAAAATAATGATGGTAAGTATGAACCCTGGAGACCCAGTCGTTAAACCACCCGCACTAATGTTTAATGTGCTTCCTGACAAGTTTGACAGAACCATCATTGTTGCTGCGGCAATTAAAGATGACCACAACGCAACTCATCTCCTTCGAAAATTTGACAAACTGGATAAAGGAAATCTAGGCCGTGCCTTGACTAGATTACTTTTTGATGCAAATCAGGACAATACTTTCCTTCACCCAAAATTCTGGGATTATCTAAAAGAGAATGGACATTCAGAACAAATCATTAAGGAATTGAATGAAGACCGTGGTTTTGATTTGATGACTGACCCTTTGAAACTTTCAAAGCTTAATTTGTTCAGTCCAGAGTTCTACTGCAAGTCTGTAGGCATTGTGTGAAAACGGCATATAACACAGTAGGTAAAGTTCATGTCCGACACTTGGCCATCACTCTTCTCGCCCAGTAGCGTGTACATTTCCTAGGGTGCCATCACGGTCGGACAGCCAAAGTCCGGGGTTTCTGGCCACCGCACATCAAGACGGCATAAATGCCTAACTTTACCCAAACGTTATGCTTCATTAATGAAGAAGAAAACCCAAACTAATATTGACCTACTGAGAAATCAAAAAAGATTAAATGTACAAGAGCAAAATATACTTACGAGGAACTCTATTTATAACATAGCTTTTTACTGGCGGAAAAACAACATTCCACTTCCACTAATACAGATCTTCGAAGAAAATAATATTGATCGAAACACTTCAATTTTTATTGAATATGAGCAAGACTACCCAGGAACTAGTGCGGACTGGGGAAAGGTTCTGACTTCCGGTGGTAAATTCTTTGAATTTGACATGGATCTAAACTCAGAACGTTCAGAATTAATTCAATTAAATGTGTTCACAGATATTACCGACCAATATGATATCAGTGATCATAAAAAAGGAATAGGTAAAAGTTTTGGTTTCATTGCATTGGAAGTGCTAAATGAACTTAATAGCGAGGAAAACGAAGCATAACACAGTAGCTAAAGTTCAGGTCCACCCTTGGCCAGCCCTCTTTTTCGCCCAGTACTTGTCCAGTATCCTGGGGTGCCTAACTCGGTGGACAGCTAGAGTCCGGGGTTTTGGCCAGCTCACTCCGAGACGGCATATATGCCTAACTTTAGCGAAACGTTGTAGCATGTTCGAATCAATTATTGAATTTTTTATTT
>CAJXJK010000023.1 GCA_913054135.1 uncultured Flavobacteriales bacterium
CTCCACCTTGTAATACATTTACAAACTGATCGTAAGAAACAGAGTTTGTAATGAACGCACCAGAAAGTGATGGCCACTGATTTCTGTGATTTAAATTAATTCTAGGACATCCATGAGATCCCGCTAAAGCTGGATTCAAATAAATTGGATTCGCGTAGAATTGGGTGAACTCAGGGTCTTGAGCATTAGAGTTTAATGCTGAAAACACTGTAAGAATCACTAATAATCCTGTATTTCTAAGATGTCGTTTCATTCAAAATTGATCTTGTTCGAAAGGATTTAACGCAGTAACCGAACAAAAGGTTACACAATATTTCTTTTCAAAGATTTGCAATAATAATTATTTTAGTTCGTTTTTGAAAGTATTTTGTGCCTTCTCTTTATAATGAAAATGAAATATACTAAAATCCTCATACAAAACACGGCAATTTTAATGCTCATTTTGAGTACACAAATTGGGTGGTCTCAAACATTTAACTTCTCTGTTGAATCTAAATGGAATGATGATACCAAAAGGTGCTCAAACTGTGCGTTTGACGAAGCACAAAACACTGTTTTTGCTTCAAAAACAGTTGAACTTCCCATTAGAGGTGCTGCTACGCACAATTATAGACTTTCTGAAGTGATTTATGAGGATATTGATTTGCCTGCTTATTATGACAAAAATGTTCTTCCAACGTCCGCAAATATAAAAGTGGATTTTGGAAAATCGAAAAGTGAAAATTACGCTTCAGTTTATTATTTTCCGATTGTAAATATTAATGGGGTAGTTAAACTTGTAACGAAAGTAGGACTTGAAGTTACATCCGAGACCCAAAATTCGGCTCATGACAGAGCTGCAACATTTGCACCTACATCTGTTTTAGCCACTGGTACTTGGTTTAAAGTTGGTGTAGAAAGAAGTGGAGTGCATAAACTTGATTATCAGTTTTTGACCGATCTAGGAGTTAATACATCTGGCCTAAACCCTAATAATATCAATGTTTACGGTAATCATATGGCTAAGCTGCCAATTAATAATAATGATTTCCATCCTGATGATCTTCAAAAAAATGCCATTCAAATCAGTGGCGATTCTGACAACTCTTTTGATGCCGGTGATTATGTTCTTTTTTATGCTACAGGCCCCGAAATGATTGGCTATAATCCTGCAGATATTGATAGAAAAACGAATACCATTGATTCTTTGAACTATTATTTCATTCACATAGATGCGGCCGACTCACCAAAAAGAATTGGCGCTACACCTAATTCAGGAAACGCGGTTACTCATACAGTTAATGACTTCAATGAAGTCGTTCTGCATGAAATGAATGACAATAACTTAATTAAATCAGGTACAGCTTGGCTAGGAGAATTCTTTGATATTGAATTAACTAAAAATATTTCTTTGAGTTTACCTGATATCAATACCTCTTCTGATGTTCGATTAAAAACAGCTTATGCCTCTTTAATGAAAAGCGGGACGGCAAGTCTAGAAGTTATTGTGAACGGAGCGGTCAGAGATGATATTACCTCTACAAATACGGGTGGTCAATATACAGAGGCGAAGAAATTTACTTCACAGGTTGATTTCCCTATGAGCTCATCTACAATGAATTTCACATTGAATTGGAACAGAACTGCGGCAGCAAGTGTAGCATGGTTGGACTATTTGTTGGTGAATTATCGCAGAAATAATACGATTGCAACTAGCCAAATTGTAATCAAAGACTTATTGTCTATAGGTGTGGGGAATGTTGCCCAATACAATGTTTCAGGAGCAAGCTCTTCTTCATTTTTCTGGGAAGTTTCAGATCCTTATAACGTTTCTTCAATGTCGGGAACCTTGAGCGGCTCTTCTTATAGCTTTATTCAGAATTCTGATTCTTTAAGATCATTCGCTTGCTTCAATTCAAACCAGCTTTACACGCCAACAGCCATTGGTTCTGTGGCAAATCAAAACTTGCATGCTAGCGCTCAAACAGACTATATCATAGTTTCTCATTCGTCATTAATGACTCAAGCAGAAAGGTTAGCTGAGCTTCATAGAAATCAGGGGACTGATGTCTTGGTTGTGGATATCCAGCATGTTTACAATGAGTTTAGTTCAGGTGTAGCCGATCCTGTCGCAGTAAGGTGGATGTGCAAAATGTTTTATGACAGAGCTGCCGGAGACCCTTCAATTATGCCAAAATACCTTTGCCTCTTTGGTGACGGAACTTATGATCCTTTGAATAGATTACCAAATAATAACTACTTGATTCCGACTTATAATAATGACGACAATGATACGAGTATAGATTATGTAGACTCTTATACCTCAGATGACTTCTTTGGGATTTTAGATGATAACGAAGCCATGTCGCCTGCTAATATGATGGATATTGCTGTGGGAAGAATTCCTGTGACATTAGTTGATGAGGCGTCAGGCGTAGTAGATAAAATTGAGCACTACATGAATTTTGGTTCTTACTTATATGGAGACGCTTCAGGAGTTCAATGTGATGAGAATGGTTACTCTTCATCATTTGGAGATTGGAGAAATAGATTGGTGTTAATGGCAGATGACGAAAACAATGGTCAGTTTGTTATTGATTGTGAAGAAATGAGTGATAGTACTGAAAAGCTTTATCCTGAAATTAATATAGTTAAAGTATACTTAGATGCTTACCAGCAAACTGTGACTTCGGGAGGTCAAAGATATCCTGATGTTGAAACTGCAATCAATCAAAACATGAATAAAGGTGCCTTAGTCTTCAACTATGTTGGGCATGGCGGTGAGACGGGGCTAACTCTGGAAAGAGCGTTAACTTATTCAATGATTGAAGACTGGGACAATATTAATAATATGACATTATTTGTTTCGGCTACTTGCGAGTTTAGTAGGTTTGATGATCCAAGTCGAGTTTCTGCTGGAGAGAGAACACTTACAATTCCTTATGGAGGTGCTGTCGGTTTACTTACAACAACAAGACTGGTGTATATTTCTTTAAATAGTGAGTTGGTGAGAAACCTCTATACAGTTTTATTTGCCGAAGAAAATGGAGAGCCATTGGCTTTGGGTGAAATTATCAGACGAACAAAAAACCTTACCTCCGCTACTGAGAATAAGAGAAACTTTACACTTTTAGGAGATCCGGCTTTGAAACTCGGGAAACCTAAACCACTAATTGTCACTGACAGTATTAATGGAGTGAGTGTTACTATGCCGAATGATACATTAAAGGCTTTGTCAAAAATTACCGTTTCAGGTCATGTTGGCAATGCTTCAGGACTTATCAATCCAAATTATAACGGCCTGGTTTATCCAACAGTTTATGATAAAAAGAAAATAAAAAACACATTAGGTCAAGATGTAACATCACCTGTTAGACCTTTTGATGTACAAACGAACATTATTTACAAAGGAAAGGCAACTGTAACGAATGGAAATTTCAGTTTCACCTTTGTTGTTCCTAAAGACATTGATTACACTGTTGGGCCAGGTAAAATTTCATATTATGCGAATGATGCCAGCTCAAATTCATACGGATATGATACTTCGGTTGTAGTTGGAGGTGTTGACCCTAATGGAATAATTGATGATGAAGGACCTATTGTAGAGCTGTATATGAATGAGTCAAATTTTGCCAATGGCGGAATGACGGACGAAAAACCATTGTTTATTGCTGAGATTTCAGATGAAAATGGAATTAATACAACAGGAAACGGAATCGGGCATGATATTACTGTAATTCTTGATGGGAATACGGCATCACCTGTGATACTGAACAATTTTTATGAGGCCGACTTAGATACCTATCAATCTGGTAAAGTGTCTTACCAATTCGAAGATTTGATTCCAGGAGAACATCAACTAACATTTAAAGTTTGGGACGTGAATAATAACTCGTCTGAGACAACATTGGATTTTGTTGTTGTGGAAGATCAAGAATTGGGAATTTCTCATTTATTGAATTACCCAAATCCTTTTACAACAAATACCGATTTCTTTTTCGAACACAATCAGGTATGTAATTCTTTAGATGTCAAGATTGAGATATTCACAGTGTCGGGTAAAATTGTGAAGACTTTGATTGAGAATGTTAATTCATCTGCATTTAGATCAGAAGGGATAAATTGGAACGGAAGAGACGAATATGGAGATAAATTAGGTAGAGGTGTTTATGTTTACAGGCTCTCGATAGAAACACCAGATGGCAAAAAAGCAGAAAAATTAGAAAAATTGGTCATTTTGTAAAACCATATACAATATACCTTTGTTCTTTACGTATATTTGTCTCACCTAACGGTAAAAAATGAAAAAAATATTAGTAATTATATCATGTGTTTTTGTAAGCTTAAGTGGCTGGTCACAGACTTTGACCCAAGGCGAAAAAGCTAGTCAAATTCAATTGAACACAATTACAACTGCTGTTCCATTTGTTATCATTACTCCAGATTCAAGATCAGGAGCAATGGGAGATGTAGGAGCAGCCCTTTCACCAGATGCAAACTCTTTTCATTGGAACACATCTAAACTTGTTTTCTCAAAAGAAAAGGCTGAGTTTAGCGCATCTTATTCTCCATGGTTAAGACAATTGGTTGATGATATTCACCTTTCTTATATCAGTGGATATTCTAAGATCGGGAAAAAGCATGTTATTGGAGGGTCCCTAAGATATTTTTCATTGGGAAACATTACGTTCACAGATAATCTTGGGAATTTAATCAGAGAGTTCAATCCAAATGAATTTGAATTATTGGGTGGATACGCTTTTAAATTGACTGATAGATCTGCTATCGGTATGAATGGAAAATTTATCTATTCAAATCTTACTGGAGGAACAAATGTTGGTAACGTTGGTTCGAAGGCAGGTTTGGCCGGCGCAGTTGATTTATCATACTCTTGGTTTAATGATGAAGTGTCATTAGGAAAAACAGATGCAACTTGGTCAATGGCAGCTACACTTTCAAATATTGGAAATAAAGTTGCTTATACAGTTGATTCTGAAAGAGACTTTTTACCAACGAACCTTAGATTAGGAACTGCTTTAAAAATGGATTTTGACAAATACAACTCATTAACAGGTTCTGTAGATATCAATAAATTATTAGTTCCGACTACACCTGTTTATAATGGCTCAGGGGCTATTATTTCTGGAAAAGATCCTAATGTTGGTGTTGTGTCAGGAATGTTGCAGTCGTTTTATGACGCACCTGGTCAAGTTAGTACTGATCCCTCTGGTGTTTCAACGGTAGATAAAAATTCTCGTTTTGTTGAAGAAATGAGAGAGATCAACTTCGGACTAGGGATGGAATACTGGTATTCAGACATCTTAGCAGTAAGAACAGGTTTCTTCCATGAGCATGCATCTAAAGGAAACAGAAAATATTTGACATTTGGTGCTGGAATCTATTTCGGAGTATTTGGCTTAGATGTTTCATATTTAGCTTCTGTGACTCAAAACAATCCACTTGCAAATACTGTTAGATTCTCTCTAAAATTCAAGTTTAGTAAAGAGAAAACAGGAGAGGCAAGTACTTCTGATGGCATCTAATCATCCTATTAATTTTCGTACTGGGTTTGGTGTTGATCGACACCAATTAGTAAAGGGTAGAAAACTTATCCTTGGAGGGATTCACATTGAGTCTGAACTTGGAGCCTTAGGTCATTCTGACGCAGATGTCCTCTTTCATGCAATTTGTGATGCAATTTTAGGTGCTGCTAATCTTAGAGACATTGGGTATCATTTTCCTGATACTTCTTCAGATTTTAAAAATATTGATAGTGCTATCTTACTGAAAAAGTCGAGAAGTCTTGTTCTTGAAAAAGGTTATTTGGTTGGTAATATCGACTGCACAGTCTTTTTAGAGCAACCAAAACTATCTGGCTATATTCCTGAAATGTCCGTAAAAATTGCTGAGATTTTAGAAATCGATCATGATGCTGTTTCTATTAAAGCTACAAGAGGAGAAGGTGTCGGTCCTGTAGGACGTGGTGAAGCTATTCAAGCGTATTGCTCTGCACTTCTTTATAAGAAATAGCATCAATTTATTATTCGTGGGCTCACTTTCAAATGCTATTCGTATTTTCGAAATTGTGAAAATGAAAAGTTCATATTTATTGACATTAATCTTGCTCCTTTGCTGTTCTTCAAAGATCAGCCATTCGCAAGCATTTAATTTTCAAGAACTATCAATTCAGCAAGGTCTGCCGCAATCACAGGCGTATGCCATACTTTTTGATTCAACTCAACATGCATGGATGGGAACTCAAGGTGGAGGACTTTGTCGGTATGATGGAGATCAATTTGATTATTTCACGAAATCAGATTCCTTAATTTCTAATAGGATTTTTTGTTTGGAGCAAATTGGGGACAAAATCTATATCGGACAAAAAGGAGGGGTCTCTACCTTTTCATTAAAAGGAGTTTTTCTTGCGAATTTTAGATTAACAAAACCGGCATTCTTGGTTCAAGACATAATTGAGCATGACGGAGAGGTTTTGTTCGCGACTGATGAAGGGGTCTATCAAATTGAAACGACCCGTTTGAAATTGGTAGAAGATGATCCAACTTCAAGTAAATCGAATGTTTATTCCTTTTTCCAAGAACAAGGAAATCTATGGCTATGTACAAATAATGGCTTGCTTAAATATAAAGATCCGGTCACTAAATTGAATATGGCTAGAGGATTGGTTTCGGATCAAATTCAATGCGTTACTGCCTTTGGTGATTTCTGGATTATCGGAACATATGGCAAGGGGATAGAGGTTTATAGTCATTCAGAAGGTGAGTTGAAAGCAAACCCTTTTGAAGAATTAAACGACCATATCATCTTGACTTTGTTTAATGCAGGTCAGGAGCTTTGGATAGGAACTCTTAATAATGGGGTTTATGTCTATTCAAATAAAGATGGTTCGCTCCGTAATTTCAATGCTTCAAATGGTCTCTCTAATAATCACGTAAAATCTATTACCTCTGATTTTTGGGATAACATTTGGATAGGAACTTCAGGCGGAGGTGTTTCCATTTATCAGAACAGTCCATTCATTGAATATAACAGTGCCTCAGGTTTAAATGGTAACTATGTTTATTCTGCAGTAAACACTAACCGCAATCAACTTTGGGTGAGTACCGAAGGTAATGGAGTTGTTCGTCTTAATGACACTTCTGTTGTTTCTTTTGATGAAGAATATGGTTTTGTCTCTGAAAAAGTGAAAACGATCTTTGAGGATGATCACGGAGATATTTGGTTCGGAACAGAAGGGGAAGGTTTAGGAGTGTTCTCTCAATATGACGGTAAAGACACTATTTATAGGTATTCTTCAGCAAATGGTCTGAATTCAAATTGGATTAAATGTTTTGCTCAAGAGAATAGAAGGGGAGCCAAAATATATATTGGTACCGCGGGCGCAGGAATTTTAGAAGTGAACCGAGCATGGGATTTTCCGCTTAATGCTTCTTTTAAGAGGCTTAAGTCTGAAGGAGCTAAATTTCCAGAGCGCATTAGCTCTTTGAATTTTATTGGTGACGAACTTTGGTTTACTTCATCCGAAAGTGTCTTTGGTTATTATAAAGATGGAAAAACAACTCTTTTTAATAACTCGAAAAGTGCTTTTAGAAACTGTGTTGGTTTCCGAGATCACAGATGGTTGGGAAGTATGGATAATGGCGTAATGATGATCGAGACAAATGAAGATTCGGTTCTCTCTAAAAAATGGATAACAGTCAACGAAGGTTTGAGTTCAAATAACGTTTATCAATTAATATATGAAGATAACGCCCTTTGGGTAGGGACTGAAAGAGGTCTCGATAAGTTGACTTTAGATTCTGCCCAAAACATTCGCAACATTGAGCATTTTGGGTTTGAAGAAGGATTTGAAGGAGTAGAAACAAATATCAATGCTTCTTTCGCCGATCAAGCTGGGAACCTGTGGTTCGGAACCGTGGATGGATTGTATCAGTACCAAGGTGGAGAAGTTAATTACAATCAAAGAAAGCCACCTGTGCTCAGTCTTGATGACTTTTCAATTTTTTACGAGTCTATTGAAAAATCAGAATTCGCATCATATTACCAAGACGGAAAAATGGTGAAAGATCTTTTGCTACCGTACGATCAAAACCATATTGGCTTTTCATTTAATGCCATTCACTATACTTATTCAAAAAACATTCGCTACCGTTGGAGTTTAGATGGCGCCGATAAGGATTGGACGCCACCTACTAAAGCGACAACAGCAACCTACAGTAATCTTAATCCCGGCAAATACACTTTTAAACTGCAGGCTTCAATTGATGACAACTGGGAAACAACACCAATTGAGTTGAGTTTTGAAATCGATCAACCATATTATGAGAAGTTTTGGTTCAAAGCCATGTATTACTCTATTATAGGATTTGTCCTATTGTTTATAGTATTTATTATAATCT
>CAJXJK010000024.1 GCA_913054135.1 uncultured Flavobacteriales bacterium
GTAGGTTTACATTATTTGTCATTAAATAGATCTTCAAAGTCACTGTCAGGAGGCGAAGCACAAAGAATTAGACTAGCAACTCAAATTGGTTCTGAATTGGTAAATGTCCTTTACATTTTGGATGAACCTTCAATTGGATTACATCAAAGAGATAATGAAAGACTTATTAAATCTTTGAAAAGACTGAGGGATGGAGGGAATTCAGTAATTGTTGTTGAGCACGATAAAGAAATGATGGAAGAGTCAGATTTCATTGTTGACATTGGCCCAAAGGCAGGAATTCATGGCGGACATATTGTTCAAGCATGTACACTCAAAGAGTTAAAAGGTGGAGACAGCACTACTGCAGGTTATCTTAAAGGAGAATTAAGTATAGAAACTCCCAAGAAAAGAAGAAAAGGAAATGGTGAGTTCATTGAGTTGAAAGGAGCTAAAGGACATAATTTAAAGAATGTTAACGTCAAGTTCCCACTAGGTACTTTTACTTGTGTGACAGGCGTTTCGGGAAGTGGAAAATCTTCTCTGATTAATCAAACGCTTTATCCAATTCTCAATCAACATATTTATAGAGGTGTCAAGCGACCATTGGAATATAAAGAAATTAAGGGCTTAGAGCACATTGATAAAGTGATTGACATTGATCAGTCACCAATTGGTAGAACACCAAGATCTAATCCTGCTACCTATACAGGCTTATTTGGAGATGTAAGAAACCTATTTGCTAGCATTAATGAATCTAAAATTAGAGGATATAAAGCTGGGAGATTCAGTTTCAATGTCAAAGGAGGCAGATGTGAAACTTGCAGAGGAGGAGGGTTGAGAGTGATTGAAATGAATTTTTTACCTGATGTTTATGTTGAATGTGAAGAGTGTCAGGGCAAGAGGTATAATAGAGAGACTTTAGAAGTTAGATTCAAAGGGAAGAATATCAATGATGTTTTAGAAATGACTATTGAAGATGCTGCTGTGTTTTTTGAGTCAATTCCTAAGATTAAGAGAAAGCTAGATACACTTAATTCGGTCGGACTTGGCTATATTAAGCTAGGACAGCCGTCTACAACAGTTTCTGGCGGTGAAGCTCAAAGAATCAAATTGGCGTCAGAGCTCTCTAAAAAATCTACTGGTAAAACTTTCTATATTTTAGATGAGCCTTCAACGGGTCTGCATTTTGATGATATTAAAATGTTGCTAGATGTGCTGCAAAGGTTAGTAGAAGAGGGGAATACTGTTTTAGTGATAGAGCACAATTTAGACATTGTCAAAGTTGCCGACCACATAATTGATGTCGGGCCAGATGGAGGTGTTAATGGTGGAGAAATTGTCGGTAGTGGAACACCCGAGCAGTTCATCAAAAAGTATGAGACAGAAACTTCAAGATTTCTTAAGCAAGAGCTTTAAATCTTTTATCAATTTCTACCGCAAGTTTTTTAGCGGATTCAGGACATTCTCTAAACCATAGCTCTGGTTCAATCAATTCAACTTCACCAACGGCTAATTCGTTATTGTTATCCCAAACTACATCCACGCGGGCATAAGCTGGGAGAGGGGAACAGCTCTTTGCAACCTTTTCAGCAAATTTAACTTCAACCTCAGAAGCATCATATTGATGAACAGATCCTCCAAAGTCATCCTGAACTCTGTAATCACCAGATTTTGCTTTCTTCAAAATTGAATGTGTGTATTCACCAGCAATTACAATGTGTGATACTTCACCTTTGGTCGTAATAGATTCAATAAATGGTTGGAGCATAAATGCTTCATTGTCGATTAATTCACTGAATATGTTTTCATGCTCTTTGACGTTTCCAGGATTTATTAGATATGTGTGTCTCGCTCCGCCTGAAACACAAGGTTTAAGAACTGTCTTTGTCCATCCTAAATCAATGTGTATTTGATTTAAGGTTCTTGTTTCTCCCTTCTCAATAAAATACGACTCTACAATCGGAACTCCATTTTTTTCGAGATCTTGCATGTAGTGTTTGTCTATGTTCCAAAGAATTTGATCAATCGGGTTTACAAATTTGGTTTGGCTTTTAGCCGAGTTCATCCAAGCTGAAAATTCCTCATATCGGTGAAAATAATCCCAAATTGTTCTAAACACACAAAGCTTCACATCAGTCCAATCTTGTTCTTGATCTGCCCAGTCAATTTTACCTACGGAATATCCTAAAGCTTCTAGTTCAGTTTTTACTAGGCCATCTTCCTTTAAAATTTGGTCAACATACCAGTCAGTTTCTGCAGGATTAACATACTGTGCCTCTGTCAGTAGAGCTATATCATATTTTGCCATATTCTTCTTTGTTCTTAATTGTAAATTGAACTCTAACTACGTTTAAAATTTAAAACTTAAAGTGTTTCTCAATGTGTAGTTTGTTTTTCGAATTCCTTCAATATCTCTGTTGTCATGAGTTACCGAGTAAACGAGTTTAAAGCTCAGGTATTTGTTTATTTTAAATCTAAGATAAGTTTCATTTGAGAATCTGTAAAATCCTGCATTCAAAATTTTAGGTTGTAAATAAGAAATTGTGTTGAGTCCAACATTCTCAGAAAATTGCCCATCAAATGAAAGGTAAGATGTTGAAAGTATATCGGCAGAATTTCCATTGTCAATTAGTTCTTCGTACTCACCCATAAATCCAGTACCAAAGCTTAGTTGATAATTTTTTTGATCAATCAAATTGAATCTAAAACCTGTTCCTAAAAGTAATCGAAGATTGATCTTTTGAATTTTGTTGAATTGCCCTTGCTGAAAGGCTTCAAATATTACCTTGCTTGAATCTTGAAGACGATAATTATATCTTAAATGCTCGTAACCTCGGTTTATGAAGCTATCATCTTTTGATTTTACAAACGAATGATCTGTGACTGCTAAGCCGTGATGTTTACCCTTATTATAACCTATTCGAATTTTGTCACCAATTTGAAATAGTTCTTTAGTATTCATAGTGAAATTCAGATTCAAATCTATGCTGCCCGAGAAGCCCTCTTGCTTTGCTGAGAGTCTTTTGTTTTCTATGTTCACGATTTGGCCATACGAGCTTAATGTCGATAGCAGTAGCAATACCAATAAGTTTTTCATTTGATCAAAGGTTTTTGAGCCAATTGTTGGCGTCAGATTCCGAAGTAAAGATTTCTACCGGGTGTGATCCACCCATAACAGCAGCAGCTGCGTTTATGTATTCAAGAGTTTTTGGATCTTTGGCAACAAGCGCTTCTCCTGTTTTTGGTCTTACGCGATCGGTTAGGTAACGTTCCCCAACGTCTCTGCTGATTTCTATTCCTCCTTCAAAAACTATCATTAGCCTCAGTTGCGAAAGGTCTTCGCTTTCCATGATTTCTGAGTATTGCTCTCTAATTTTTTCGAGATGACTGGCATTCATCAATGCCTTGTTTTTATAACAAGTGCGCAAGAAGTTTTTGCCAACAATGGTGATTTCAGCGTTATCAACTTTGTAATTCATTTTTGAACTTTGGGTAAAAAAAAAGCCTTCAGAAATGAAGGCTTTAGATATTGTTAAGCGTTAACTCCAAGCACTTCTGCCATTTTCTTGCCTATTTCAGCAGGCGAGTCAACAACATGAATTCCATTTTCATTTAAGATTCTCTTCTTAGCTGCAGCTGTATCGTCTTCACCACCAACGATTGCACCAGCATGTCCCATTGTTCTTCCAGCAGGAGCAGTTTCTCCAGCAATGAAACCAACAACTGGCTTACGGTTTCCATCAGCCTTAACCCATTCAGCAGCTTGTGCTTCAAGATTACCACCAATTTCTCCGATCATTACGATTCCATGAGTGTCTGGGTCATTCATTAATAATTGAACAGCTTCTTTTGTTGAAGTTCCGATAATTGGATCTCCTCCGATTCCGATTGCTGTTGTAATTCCTAATCCAGCTTTTACAACTTGATCAGCAGCTTCATATGTTAAGGTACCTGATTTAGATACGATACCAATATTTCCTTTTTTGAAGATGAATCCTGGCATAATACCAACTTTCGCTTCATCTGCAGTAATAACTCCAGGACAGTTAGGTCCAATTAATCTGCAATCAAAACTAGAGATATATTCTTTAGCCTTAATCATATCTTTAACTGGGATGCCTTCAGTAATGGCAATGATTACTTTAATTCCTCCATTAGCAGCTTCCATAATTGCATCTGCAGCAAATGCAGGCGGAACAAATATGATAGAAACAAGAGCTCCTGTTTTATCAACTGCATCAGCAACTGTATTAAAAACTGGCTTGTCTAAGTGAGTTTGACCTCCCTTACCAGGAGTTACACCACCAACTACATTAGATCCATATTCAATCATTTGACCGGCATGAAATGTTCCTTCACCACCTGTGAAACCTTGAACTATAATTTTTGAATCTTTATT